>NZ_KE138677.1:0-536662 GCF_000408325.1 Escherichia sp. KTE52 | reverse complement strand
ATTAGGTGCCCGTGCCTGATGCGATGCCTGCGCATCTTATCTGGCCTACATCTGCATCAGGCATCCAGCCGTATTTACTCTACTTCCTGCCAGTTTTTTCGCTTGCTGGTTTTACCGATCCCCGGGTTCATACTGTTGGTCGGATCGTTCTCGCGATAAAACTTCTGCAGCGTCTCCGGTGCCTTATACAAATGACCAACGTTATGTTCGGCGGGATATTGTGCGCCGCGCTGCTGCAATAGTTCCAGCATCTGCTCCTTCAACGCATGCACATCCACACCTTTTTTAACGATGTAATCCTGGTGGAAGACGTAACACATAAAATGGCCGTAATAGAGTTTATGCACTAACTGGCTATCGATCTCCGGCGGCAAATGCTCATACCACTCGGTGTCATTACGACGCAGAGCGATATCCAGTGCCAGAATGTCTTCGACTTCATCGGAATGCACCGCCTGATAACGAATTGCCGCACCTGCTGCTGCGAAACGGTGCAAAAATGCTTTGCTGCCTTCCTCCGGCGTACAGACAAAGAAATCACCTTCCGCCTGTTTGAAATAATCCACCAGCCAGGATTTGGCTTCGCCAATGCCATCGCCCGCCATTTTTAACAGCAGATGATGTTCATATTTATCGCGCCAGCTTTTCATACGCGGTGGCAAATGGCTGGGGAACAGATGGCCGAATTTCTGCATCGCACGGTCGGTAAAATGCGGGCGGAAGAATTTTACTTTTTCCAGCATCGCATCGGTACGCCCTTTGATATTAAAGAAGAGTGGCATCTTGTCGGTGCCAAGTTTATCGATCATCAGGAAGGTGTCTTTGCCGTATTTTTCCGCGATATCGTAGATATCCCGGTGCATGTATTCCCCGGCAACCGGCAGATTTTCAAAATTGGCCAGAATATGGCGGCGGATTTCAGTCAGGACTTCCGGCTGATTGGTGCCGATATAAAACACCTGCTGATTTTTCTCTGCTGCGAAAGTGTCGAGACGTACCGCGAATACCGCCAGCTTACCGGCGCAGCCGGAGGCTTCAAACAGTCGATCCGGGTCAGCGTTATAACGTGCGGGGGTGTCGGCTTCGATGTCACGCACGCGGTGAACATAATCATAATCGTGGGCGTGGCGGCCATCGTGGCGTACATCATCATCTTTGATGCGATCGTCATCCAGTTTGCTGAGGATCTGCTCCGGCGTTTCGCCCAGATCAATCCCCAGATGGTTGACCAGCGTCAGTTTGCCGTTTTCATCAATGCGCGCGAACAACGACATTTCAGTATACGCCGGACCACGCTGTACCAGCGAGCCGCCGGAGTTGTTACAGATCCCCCCGATGACTGATGCGCCAATGCAGGATGAACCAATCACCGAGTGCGGTTCGCGCCCCAATGGTTTCAGGGCTTTTTCCAGCGAATAAAGCGTGGTGCCAGGATATGCCAGCACTTGCTCACCCTTGCCGAGAACGTGCAGTTTGTCGAGTCGCAGGGTGCTGATGATAACGATATCGCGATCATAATCGTTACCGTTTGGCGTGGAGCCTTCGGTCAGGCCGGTATTGGCGGCTTGCATCAGAATAATTTTGTCAGCGGTGACGCAGGCTTTCAGTACCCGCCACAACTCCAGTAGCGAGCCTGGGAAAACAACGGCCAGCGCGTCGCCCTGACCGGAGCGGAAGCCCTTGCGATAGCGGGCCGTTTTTGCGGGATCGGTGAGCAGGTGTGAATGACCCACCAGGCGGGCAAGTTCATTCAAAAAGGCTTTATTATCAGTTGTTGTCATGGAAGACATTTTCCACTCCTTGTGGTGGCGAAAAAACATCACAAACTAGAATAGCGCCTTGTACGACAATTCAGCGAGTGAATATTTTGAAAATTCAGACAATAAACAGAGCATTCTTTTTCTCTCTCCATCATGCTTATGGCAAACTACGGTTTTTGCACCATTTTCGCTGCCACGTCGGGCAACAGAGGAAGAAAAATCCATATGAAATGGCTATGTTCAGTAGGTATCGCGGTGAGTCTGGCCCTACAACCAGCACTGGCGGATGATTTGTTCGGCAACCATCCATTAACGCCCGAAGCGCGGGATGCATTCGTCACCGATCTGCTCAAGAAAATGACGGTTGATGAGAAAATTGGTCAGCTTCGTTTAATCAGCGTTGGCCCGGATAACCCGAAAGAGGCGATCCGCGAGATGATCAAAGATGGGCAGGTGGGGGCGATTTTTAACACCGTGACTCGCCAGGATATCCGCGCCATGCAGGATCAGGTGATGGAACTAAGCCGCCTGAAAATTCCTCTCTTCTTTGCCTACGACGTGCTGCACGGTCAGCGTACCGTTTTCCCGATTAGCCTTGGTCTGGCGTCCTCTTTTAACCTCGATGCAGTGAAAACCGTGGGGCGCGTTTCAGCTTATGAAGCGGCAGACGATGGCCTGAACATGACCTGGGCGCCGATGGTCGACGTCTCGCGCGATCCGCGCTGGGGACGAGCTTCCGAAGGTTTTGGCGAAGATACGTATCTCACCTCAATTATGGGTAAAACTATGGTTGAAGCGATGCAGGGCAAAAGTCCGGCAGATCGCTACTCGGTGATGACCAGCGTTAAACACTTCGCTGCTTACGGTGCGGTAGAAGGCGGTAAAGAGTACAACACCGTCGATATGAGTCCGCAGCGTCTGTTTAATGATTATATGCCGCCGTACAAAGCGGGGCTGGATGCAGGCAGCGGCGCGGTGATGGTGGCGCTGAACTCGCTCAATGGTACACCGGCAACTTCCGATTCCTGGTTGCTGAAAGATGTTCTGCGCGATCAGTGGGGTTTTAAAGGCATCACGGTTTCCGATCATGGTGCAATCAAAGAGCTGATCAAACACGGCACGGCGGCAGACCCGGAAGATGCGGTGCGGGTGGCGCTTAAGTCCGGTATCAATATGAGCATGAGTGACGAGTATTACTCGAAGTATCTGCCTGGTTTGATCAAATCCGGCAAAGTGACGATGGAAGAACTGGATGACGCCACTCGCCACGTGTTGAACGTTAAATACGATATGGGGTTGTTTAACGATCCGTACAGCCATCTTGGGCCGAAAGAGTCTGACCCGGCGGATACCAATGCCGAAAGCCGTTTGCACCGCAAAGAAGCACGTGAAGTGGCGCGCGAAAGCCTGGTGTTGCTGAAAAACCGTCTCGAAACGTTACCGCTGAAAAAATCAGCAACCATTGCGGTGGTTGGCCCACTGGCAGACAGCAAACGTGACGTAATGGGAAGCTGGTCGGCAGCAGGTGTCGTCGATCAATCCGTGACTGTGCTAACCGGGATTAAAAATGCCGTTGGTGAAAACGGTAAAGTGCTGTACGCCAAAGGTGCGAACGTTACCAGTGATAAAGGCATTATAGACTTCCTGAATCAGTATGAAGAAGCGGTAAAAGTCGATCCGCGCTCGCCGCAAGAGATGATTGATGAAGCGGTGCAGACCGCGAAACAAGCTGATGTGGTGGTGGCTGTGGTCGGTGAAGCTCAGGGGATGGCGCACGAAGCCTCCAGCCGTACCGATATCACCATCCCGCAAAGCCAGCGCGATTTGATTGCTGCCCTGAAAGCCACTGGTAAACCGCTGGTGCTGGTGTTAATGAACGGTCGCCCGCTGGCGCTGGTGAAAGAAGATCAGCAAGCCGACGCGATTCTGGAAACCTGGTTTGCCGGTACTGAAGGCGGGAATGCGATTGCCGATGTGCTGTTTGGCGATTACAACCCGTCTGGCAAGCTGCCGATGTCCTTCCCGCGTTCTGTCGGGCAGATCCCGGTTTATTACAGCCATCTGAACACGGGGCGTCCGTATAACGCCGACAAGCCAAACAAATACACTTCACGTTATTTCGATGAAGCAAACGGGGCGCTTTATCCGTTCGGTTATGGTCTGAGCTATACCACTTTCACCGTCTCTGATGTGAAACTTTCTGCGCCGACCATGAAGCGTGACGGCAAAGTGACCGCCAGCGTGCAGGTGACAAATACCGGCAAACGCGAAGGGGCGACGGTTGTCCAGATGTACTTGCAGGATGTGACGGCTTCCATGAGCCGTCCGGTGAAACAACTGAAAGGCTTTGAGAAAATCACCCTGAAACCGGGTGAAACCCAAACCGTCAGCTTCCCGATCGATATTGAGGCGTTGAAGTTCTGGAATCAGCAGATGAAATATGACGCCGAACCCGGCAAGTTCAACGTCTTTATCGGCACTGATTCTGCACGCGTTAAGAAAGGCGAGTTTGAGTTGCTGTAACTCTTTATGAAGGGCGCGACGTTTGCGCCCTTTGCCTGATGCGCTGCGCTTATCAGGCCTACAGGTTGCAAACACCCTGTAGACTGGATAAGGCGCTCACGCCGCATCCGGCAAGAAAACGCGGGCAGTATTTCCCTCTTCAGTATTTATCTGATTCTGCCACTGAATTCGTCCTGTCAGGCTAATCCCGTCATTATCAACTATGCTTTTTTCTTAATTCTCTGAAAACAACAGTAAAAGAATGAGGAAAGCATCATGCCACTCTCAAAGCTCCAGGCCGGTTCACTGGTTTTGATAGCCGCCGTGAGCCTGCCGCTACAGGCGGCTTCCCCCGTTAAAGTCGGTTCGAAAATCGATACCGAAGGCGCACTGCTCGGCAACATCATTTTGCAGGTGCTGGAAAACCACGGCGTTCCCACGGTAAATAAAGTCCAGCTTGGCACCACGCCAGTGGTGCGCGGGGCGATTACTTCGGGCGAACTGGATATTTACCCGGAATACACCGGCAATGGTGCTTTCTTCTTTAAAGATGAAAACGATGCGGCATGGAAAAACGCGCAACAAGGCTACGAGAAGGTCAAAAAACTCGATGCAGAGCAAAACCAGTTAATCTGGCTGACGCCCGCACCTGCGAATAACACCTGGACCATCGCCGTGCGTCAGGATATGGCAGAAAAAAACAAACTCACTTCGCTTGCCGATCTCAGTCGTTATCTGAAAGACGGTGGCACCTTTAAACTGGCGGCCTCGGCAGAGTTTATTGAACGCGCCGATGCGTTGCCCGCTTTTGAAAAAGCCTATGAATTTAAACTCGATCAGGAGCAGTTGCTGTCACTGGCAGGTGGCGACACGGCAGTGACGATTAAAGCCGCAGCCCAGCAAACGTCCGGCGTTAATGCGGCGATGGCCTACGGTACTGACGGCCCGGTAGCAGCGCTGGGGCTACAAACATTAAGCGATCCGAAAGGTGTCCAGCCAATTTACGCGCCTGCGCCAGTGGTGCGTGCGTCGGTGTTGAAAGAGTATCCGCAAATGGCGCAGTGGCTACAGCCTGTCTTCGCCAGCCTCGATGAAAAGACGTTGCAGCAATTGAATGCCAGTATTGCTGTAGAAGGGCTGGACGCGAAAAAAGTGGCTGCCGACTACCTGAAACAAAAAGGGTGGACGAAGTAATTTCCCGTGGCGCATCTTCGTATTAACTCTGTTCTGGCGTTGCTGCTGTTACTGATGGCAATAGCAGCGGCGTTGCCGTTTATCAGTTACGCACCTAACCGATTAGTTTCTGGTGAAGGTCGACAACTCTGGCAGTTGTGGCCGCAAACCATCTGGATGCTGGTGGGCGTTGGTTGCGCATGGCTGACTGCTTGTTTCGTTCCCGGAAGAAAAGGCAGCATTTTTGCTTTTCTCCTCGCGCAACTGGTGTTTATTTTGCTGGTATGGGGGGCAGGAAAAGCCGCGACGCAACTGGCGCAAAGTGGTAGCGCCCTGGCGCGTACCAGCCTCGGCAGTGGCTTCTGGCTGGCTGCGGCGTTGGCGCTGCTGGCCTGTAGCGATGCTATCCGGCGAATTTCCACGCATCCGCTATGGCGCTGGTTGCTGCATATTCAGATCGCCATTATTCCGTTGTGGTTACTGTTCTCTGGCACGCTTAACGATCTTTCGTTAATGAAAGAGTATGCCAACCGTCAGGATGTATTCGATGATGCACTGGCTCAACATCTGGCACTGCTGTTTGGTTCGGTACTGCCTGCGCTGGTTATCGGCGTACCATTGGGCGTCTGGTGCTACTTTTCCACCGCGCGGCAGGGGGCGATTTTTTCTTTACTCAATGTCATTCAGACCGTGCCTTCGGTGGCGCTGTTTGGTTTGTTGATCGCACCGCTTGCCGGACTGGCCGCTACCTTTCCGTGGCTGGGGACGCTCGGCATAGCAGGAACAGGCATGACGCCAGCATTGATTGCCCTAGTGCTCTATGCCTTGTTGCCGCTGGTGCGCGGCGTGGTAGTGGGCTTGAACCAGATCCCGCGCGATGTGCTGGAAAGCGCCAGAGCAATGGGCATGAGCGGGGGGCAGCGACTCCTTCATGTCCAGTTACCTCTGGCGCTGCCGGTATTTCTACGCAGTCTGCGGGTGGTAATGGTGCAGACCGTCGGTATGGCGGTGATTGCGGCGTTAATTGGCGCGGGCGGTTTTGGTGCGCTGGTTTTTCAGGGACTGTTAAGCAGTGCCATTGATTTAGTGTTGCTGGGGGTGATCCCGGTGATTGTACTGGCGGTGCTGATCGACGCGCTGTTCGATTTGGTTATCGCACTGCTGAAGGTGAAAAGTCATGATTGAATTTAGCCATGTCAGCAAACAGTTCGGCACGCAAAAGGCCGTTAACGATCTCAATCTCAATTTTCAGGAGGGGAGCTTTTCGGTGCTGATTGGCACGTCAGGCTCCGGTAAATCAACCACTCTGAAGATGATCAACCGCCTGGTGGAGCACGACAGTGGCGTGATCCGTTTTGCCGGAGAAGAGATTCGTTCGCTGCCAGTGCTGGAGCTGCGCCGCCGAATGGGCTACGCCATTCAGTCGATAGGTTTATTTCCCCACTGGAGCGTGGCGCAAAATATCGCCACCGTACCGCAATTACAAAAATGGTCGCGGGCGCGAATTGACGATCGTATCGACGAATTAATGGCGCTACTGGGGCTGGAGGCAAATTTACGCGAGCGTTATCCGCATCAGCTTTCCGGCGGTCAGCAGCAGCGCGTGGGGGTTGCCCGTGCACTGGCTGCCGATCCACAAGTCTTGCTGATGGATGAACCGTTTGGCGCACTGGATCCGGTAACGCGCGGCGCGTTGCAACAAGAGATGACGCGCATTCACCGTTTGCTGGGGCGCACCATTGTGCTGGTGACTCATGATATCGATGAGGCGCTGCGCCTGGCGGAGCATCTGGTGCTGATGGATCATGGTGAAGTGGTGCAGCAGGGCAATCCGCTGGCGATGCTTACCCGTCCGGCGAATGATTTTGTGCGCCAGTTTTTTGGTCACAGCGAGCTGGGCGTGCGCCTGTTATCGTTACGCAGTGTGACCGATTATGTGCGCCGCAACGAACGTGCTGAAGGTGAGGCGCTGGCAGAAGAGATGACGCTACGCGATGCACTCTCATTGTTTGTCGCCCGTGGCTGTGAAGTGCTGCCGGTGGTTAACGCTCAAGGCCAACCTTGCGGCACACTGCATTTTCAGGATCTGCTGATGGAGGCGTAATCGCATGAAAATAGTGCGCGATCCGCTTTTCTGGTTGATTGCCCTGTTTGTGGCGCTGATTTTCTGGCTGCCATACAGCCAGCCGCTGTTCGGTGCCTTATTCCCACAACTGCCGCGGCCTGTTTATCAGCAAGAAAGTTTTGCTTCCCTGGCGCTGGCCCATTTCTGGCTGGTGGGGATCTCAAGTTTGTTTGCCGTGGCTATTGGCGTCGGTGCAGGAATTGCGGTCACTCGCGCGTGGGGCGCGGAGTTTCGCCCGATGGTGGAAAACATAGCCGCCGTTGGGCAGACTTTTCCACCCGTAGCGGTACTGGCGATTGCCGTTCCGGTGATGGGGTTTGGTCTGCAGCCAGCGATTATTGCGCTGATCCTTTATGGTGTATTGCCCATCTTACAGGCGACACTTGCCGGACTGGGAGCGATTGATGATAGCGTGACAGACGTTGCCAAAGGTATGGGAATGAGCCGGAGTCAGCGATTGCGTAAAGTGGAGTTACCGTTGGCCGCACCAGTGATTCTGGCTGGCGTGCGGACTTCGGTGATTATCAACATTGGCACGGCGACCATCGCCTCAACGGTCGGGGCCAGCACGCTGGGAACGCCGATCATCATCGGACTTAGCGGATTTAATACCGCTTATGTCATTCAGGGGGCGTTGCTGGTGGCACTGGCGGCGATCATCGTAGACCGCCTGTTTGAACGGCTGGTGCAGCGACTTAGCCAGCACGCAAAATAAAGGTATAACCTGCGAGCATGACGCCACCGATACCGCCTAACGCCATCAACAGGAACAGGGTGATAACCCCAATTTTAGCTATGCGCATAATGCACTCCTTATGTTAACGAAAGGATTGTACAGTAAAGCGCATTTGTTAACGAATCATTAAATGCCAAGCGGAAAAATATCATGTCCTTGCTCTTGCCAGTGGGTAAGTTGCTGCTGCTGGGCGGGAGACTGGTTGTCACCGCACCATACCAATAATGTTCGGCCTTCGAACAGTTCCGGGCGTAGCTGATTGAGCGAGTGAGCGAGAACATCAATACGCCATCCCTGTTGGCTGGCGATCCAGCCTTCCAGCCACAGGCGGGTGGTGTCCTGAATATTCCAGCCGACGACCAGCGCATCTTTGCCCTGTTTTTTACGTGCCGAGGCCAGACAAATGGCGATGTAGTTGATCAACACGCCATCAAGGATCGCCAGCAACGTCTGGAGGGTTGGCTGCTGACACTGAAGCCGTCGGCGCAGAGGAATAAACAGATGTGTGGTGAGGGTCTGAGCGGGATAATCCTGACCGCGCTCTTTGATCCACATTCGCAGACTTTGCAGATTGCCGCTTTGCAGGTAATTAAGCAGAGTTTCTTGCTGATCGCGCCAGCCGTTCTGCACATCAACATTTTCATTACTGAGTAGCATTTTGACTTTGCTCACCTGCACGCCGTTGTCGATCCAGCGTTTGATCTCCCGGATCCGGTCGATATCCGCATCGTTGAACAGGCGATGACCGCCGTCGGTCCGCTGTGGTTTCAGCAATCCGTAACGTCTCTGCCACGCGCGTAACGTGACAGGATTGATATCACAAAGCAACGCCACTTCACCAATTGTGTAAAGCGCCATCCATCCTACCACCCTTGCTCGCGAGGTCCCGGTTTAACTTTAGACGTAGTTTTGCGAACCAGGTAGTTTTGCCCGTTTTTTGTTCATCTTCAGGGTGATTTTGTTTTTGCCAGATTGTTTTGAGTGATCGTAATCACGAATTCTCATTTTTCTGCAAGAGTTCAAAGAAAGTTAAACGCAGGCAATGTATGTTACGCATGTTTAAGGGATCTGTGGTTTGCGGGTATGTACGATTTTAATCTGGTGTTGCTGCTGCTTCAGCAGATGTGCGTTTTTCTGGTTATCGCGTGGTTAATGAGTAAAACGCCATTATTCATACCATTAATGCAGGTCACGGTTCGTCTGCCGCATAAATTTCTCTGCTATATCGTCTTTTCCATCTTCTGCATCATGGGCACCTGGTTCGGGCTGCACATTGACGATTCTATTGCCAACACCCGGGCGATTGGCGCGGTGATGGGCGGCTTACTGGGCGGCCCGGTGGTGGGCGGGCTGGTTGGTCTGACCGGCGGGTTACATCGTTACTCGATGGGAGGCATGACCGCGCTGAGTTGCATGATCTCGACCATCGTCGAAGGTTTGCTCGGGGGGCTGGTACACAGCATCCTGATCCGTCGCGGGCGCACCGATAAAGTCTTTAATCCGATTACCGCAGGTGCTGTTACATTCGTCGCGGAAATGGTGCAGATGCTGATTATTCTGGCGATTGCCCGACCTTATGAAGACGCCGTGCGTCTGGTGAGTAATATCGCTGCGCCGATGATGGTAACCAACACCGTGGGCGCGGCGCTGTTTATGCGCATTTTGCTTGATAAGCGCGCGATGTTTGAAAAATACACTTCGGCTTTTTCTGCCACGGCGCTGAAAGTGGCAGCCTCGACAGAAGGGATTTTGCGCCAGGGCTTTAATGAAGTGAACAGCATGAAAGTGGCGCAAGTGCTCTATAAAGAGCTGGATATTGGGGCGGTGGCGATTACCGATCGTGAGAAACTGCTGGCGTTTACCGGAATTGGCGATGATCACCATCTGCCCGGTAAGCCAATCTCTTCTACGTACACCTTAAAAGCGATAGAAACCGGCGAAGTGGTGTACGCCGACGGCAACGAAGTGCCTTACCGTTGTTCTCTGCACCCGCAGTGCAAGTTAGGTTCAACGCTGGTTATTCCATTGCGTGGCGAAAATCAGCGGGTGGTGGGAACCATCAAATTGTATGAAGCGAAAAACCGCCTGTTCAGTTCGATCAACCGCACGCTGGGTGAGGGGATCGCACAACTCCTTTCGGCGCAGATCCTCGCCGGGCAGTATGAGCGGCAAAAAGCGATGCTTACGCAGTCGGAAATCAAGCTGTTACACGCCCAGGTGAATCCCCATTTCCTGTTCAATGCGCTTAATACCATTAAAGCGGTGATCCGCCGCGACAGTGAGCAGGCCAGTCAACTGGTGCAGTATCTTTCTACTTTTTTCCGCAAAAACTTAAAGCGGCCTTCGGAGTTTGTTACTCTCGCTGACGAGATTGAACATGTGAACGCTTATCTGCAAATTGAAAAGGCGCGTTTTCAGTCGCGCTTGCAGGTCAATATTTCTATTCCGGAGGAATTATCCCAGCAGCAGTTGCCCGCGTTTACCCTACAACCGATAGTCGAAAACGCCATTAAACATGGGACATCGCAACTACTGGATACCGGGAGAGTGGCAATTAGCGCGCGCCGTGAAGGGCAACATTTAATGCTGGAGATCGAAGATAATGCCGGTTTGTATCAACCGGTAACCAATGCCAGCGGGCTGGGGATGAATCTGGTGGATAAGCGTTTACGTGAACGGTTTGGCGATGACTATGGGATCAGCGTCGCCTGTGAGCCTGATAGTTACACCCGAATAACGTTACGACTGCCATGGAGGGATGAGGCATGATTAGAGTCTTAATTGTCGATGATGAACCGTTAGCACGGGAAAACCTGCGCGTATTTTTGCAAGAGCAGAGCGATATTGAAATCGTCGGTGAGTGTTCAAACGCCGTGGAAGGGATTGGCGCGGTGCATAAACTGCGCCCGGATGTGCTGTTTCTCGATATCCAGATGCCGCGCATCAGTGGTCTGGAAATGGTGGGGATGCTCGACCCGGAACATCGTCCATATATCGTTTTTCTGACTGCGTTTGATGAATACGCCATTAAAGCCTTTGAAGAACATGCTTTTGATTATCTACTGAAGCCGATTGATGAAGCGCGGCTGGAGAAATCCCTGACCCGCCTGCGTCAGGAACGCAGCAAGCAGGATGTTTCCTTGTTGTCGGAGAATCAGCAAGGACTGAAATTTATCCCTTGTACCGGTCACAGCCGTATTTATTTGCTGCAAATGAAAGATGTGGCATTTGTCAGCAGTCGGATGAGCGGTGTTTACGTCACCAGTCACGAAGGTAAAGAGGGCTTCACTGAACTGACTTTACGCACCCTGGAGAGTCGTACGCCGCTACTGCGTTGTCATCGGCAGTATCTGGTTAACCTCGCGCATTTGCAGGAGATTCGTCTGGAGGATAACGGCCAGGCGGAGTTGATTTTGCGTAATGGCTTAACCGTTCCGGTCAGCCGTCGTTATCTGAAAAGTTTAAAAGAGGCGATTGGCCTGTAAAAGACTGCTAAAATGGCTTTTTGCCTCATCAACACCTGAAGGCCTCATGCTAAGTAACGATATTCTGCGCAGCGTGCGCTACATTTTAAAAGCCAATAATAACGACCTGGTGCGTATTCTCGCGCTGAGCAATGTTGAAGCTACCGCCGATCAGATCGCTATCTGGCTGCGTAAAGAAGACGAAGAGGGATTTCAACGTTGCCCGGACATTATTTTGTCTTCATTCCTGAATGGCCTGATTTATGAAAAACGCGGCAGGGATGAGTCTGCACCGGCACTGGAGCCGGAACGTCGTATTAATAACAACATTGTGCTGAAAAAATTGCGCATCGCGTTTTCGCTGAAAACCGATGACATTCTGGCGATCCTCACCGAACAGCAGTTCCGTGTTTCCATGCCGGAAATTACTGCAATGATGCGCGCACCGGATCATAAAAACTTCCGCGAATGCGGTGATCAATTCTTGCGTTATTTTCTGCGAGGGCTGGCAGCGCGCCAGCATGTGAAGAAAAGCTAAGACGGATATGGCGGCCATGTAAGAACATGGCCGCCGACAGATTATTTCACTTCTTTAAAGCCTGCGGCTTTCATCACCAGTTCCATTTGCGCCATAGTGATGCCTTTTTTGGCATCTTCAGCAGAAATGTTGATGCCAGAAATACCCTGCAGGGCTTTAAAATCAACTTTCTCCATATCGATAGTTACGTTTTCCTGTGCGTAAGTATCTGTAAAAGTTAATTTTTCTTCAACGCCAGCAATGTTTTTATATTTTGCGCTTAACGGCTCAAGCGTTTTAGCTGCATCTTCTTTGTTAGCCGCACCGATGGATGCGAACTGAATTTTAGTTTCTGAAGATTGCTTAAGTACCTTGTCGCCTTTGTAGACATAGGTAATGGCAATTTCAGTACCGTTCAGATTGGCACTAAATTTCTTTGATTCTTCTTTGTCACCACAGCCAGCGAGAGAGAAAACCAGAACAGATGCAACAACGAGGGAAAACAGCTTGTTGAAAGCCTTCATGTAAAACTCCATTTTATCAAGATCAGAAAACTGGTGACTCTCACCAGGGCGCTATAGAATATTCTTTATACCTCGTCTTGAGCAGTCCGGAAATGGAGTAGAACTCTTAATAAAAAGCATTTTTCCCCCCTTGTTGCCCGAGCATCAGTAACAACTGTTCGCAGAGTAAAACGCAGTTGTTTAATGTTTCACCCAGAGCCTCTCCCTCTGTAGTACGCAATTGATTCAACAAATGTGCCAGCCGGTAAAAGCCCGCCCCGGTCAACTCATTTACCAGCAAGCCGACCTGACTGATGACACTTTGCCCCTGATAGCGCCAGCCGTTATGTAGCACCTGAATTAATAATGACTGGCAGCGCATCAACAACTGAGGTGCGGTGGACGGCACAGGAAGAACGCTGGCGGAAGGTAGCGGTGCCACAGACGCAGTTTCTGCATCCAGCGCCCAGGCGCGAGATTGCGTCATCATCACCCGTGGCTCCAGCGTTAACTGTCCTTCGGTAAAACTGACGAATCCAGAAACCAGACACACGGGATCATCTTGCTGGCGTAACAGGGACGCCATGCGTTCAACGGCAAAGGGTGAGCTGGCAGAGGCTGGCAGTGATAACGTCAGAATATTATCTTCGCCTTCGCCACTGATTACCTGCGCATCCAGTGTCTGGCGGCTGCTGTCCCAGCCAAGTGAAATACACTCAGCCACAGGCAGAATAAATAAATTATCCACCTGATTAAGCGGGCGAACGGAGACTGGCGGGCGCTGGCGTAAGTATTCCCGTAACGCTACGATTCCCGGCTGGCGCAGTGGTGCACTCAGCATTTGCCACGCATCCGGAGACAGTGGAACGACGCTGCTTAAGCGGTTGCGCGTACCTAACAACAGCTCACCTTCGGCACTGCGTTTCGCTGCTTGTGAGACGATTTGCCCTCCCGCCAGCGCCCCTGCCTGAAAGGTAAATAGCCGACGCGTTGCCGCAGGCGCGTTTTCCTGTTCACTTCTCGGCCAACTGCGTGAAAGGTGTAAAATACTACCGGTGTCGGGGTCGGTGAACCAGATCCGTAAACCATACTGTTGGAAGTCTTGCCAGCTACGCATACCTAATGACACCAGCCGCAGATGATCCAGTTTTGCTTCTCCGGCAATCCCTGCGCCAACGACCGTGCGCCACGGCATGGGCGGTACTTCACCGACACAGTCACGTCGTACCATCTCTTGTGCACTGGCTAACCGACTGTTTAATGCTGCAAGCTGGCGCAAACATTCTCCTGCGTGATAGTGGCTGGCGCGGGCGTGGAACGCATCAACGCTGGCACGCAGTTGCCGTAGCGATTCACTTACCCATCGCCAGTTGCAGGCTTCTGCCGCTTGCCGGGCGCGGCTGAATGCTGCCTCGTAATGAATTAACGGCTGGCTGATCCCCCCCAGCCATAACGCGTAACTTAATTGCTGGACATATTTACGACAGGCTTTGCCCTCATCGCTGGCAAATGGATCGTCATTTGATGCGATTTGTTCGCTGCGCATCTGCCAGAGCAAATGAGAAAATTCTGCCTGCTGTGCTTTGGCCTGGACGAATGCCTGCACTGCCAGTACCACGTGTTCGCACAGCGTTCCTTCAATGCAATCACAACGGGCGAAACGAATACTGCTGCGGGAATAAAAACGCACATCGCTCATCGGTAAGCGGGCAGAGGGAATTTCGCCTGGCGCGCAGAACAGTTCAATAGTTATACCTTTGGCGGCGAGGGATTGTGCGCGTTTGTGCGTGGCAGTGGGCAGGGTAGTCAGTTCTTCCAGCCAGATTGCCGGGGGCCATTCCTCTGCTTTTTCCGTGGGCTGAGGGGTAGCACAAAGTCGCTGATAACTTAACACCAACATCACGCGATGGCGGCACATGCCGCTGGCCCCGCAGCTACACTGGGCCTCTTTCAGAGCCTGACCGTTTGCCAGTTGGCTGCGTGTACCGTCACTGAAAGTGGCGATCAGTGTGCCGCTCTCATGGCTAATTTCTGGGATATTGCCATTTTCCAGTTCCTTAAGGCTGCGCTTAACAAAACCGGCATTACTTAACGCTGTCAGTGCCTGTGGCGTCAGTTCTAATAATTCCGGGCGTAGTGAATTCATGACTGAAGATTCTCCGCCAGCCAGGAAGCCAGTTCACCCGGCGTCATGGCAGCTATTTGTGCACCGACATTGACCAATGCCTGGGCCATATCCCGGTCATAACAGGGGGTTGCTGTGCTGTCGAGCGCCGCCAGCCCCAGCACCTTGATGCCGCTTTGAACACACTGCTTCACCTGGTGGATGAGTGATGACGATGTTCCGCCTTCATAAAAATCGCTTACCAGAACAATCACGCTTTTACCTGGTTGTTCAATAAGTTGACGGGCGTACTCCACTGCACTGGCGATATGCGTTCCACCGCCCAGTTGCACTTTCATTAATAACTCTACCGGGTCGGCAACGTCGGCAGTGAGATCTACGACGCTGGTATCAAATGCCACCAGATGGGTGCGAATGCCGGGTAATTGCCATAAACAGGCCGCCATCACTGCTGAGTGGATCACTGAATCAACCATCGATCCGCTTTGATCGACCAGTAAAACCAGTTGCCATTGTTCACTATGGCGCTTAATGCGACTGTTAAAGCGGGGTGATTCGATATACAACTTGCCGCGTTTGGGGTCCCAGTGCTGCAGGTTGGCCCGCAGGGTACTTTTGAAATCGAAATTGCGCGCCAGGGGAATATGCGAGCGGCGACGGCGGTCACGCACACCAGAAAAAGCCTGACGAACTTCTTTGGCCAGCCGCGCCATAATTTCTTCAACAACCTGGTGCACTATCTTGCGAGCGGCTGCCAGCACCTCGGGATTCATCAGATGTTTAGTGTGCAATACGGCGCGTAGCAGGCTTTCGGAAGGTTGCATACGTTCCAGCACTTCAATATTTGTCACCACATCTTCTATGCCGTAGCGCAGCACGGCGTCGCTTTCCAGTCGCTCAATTACCTGCTGTGGGAAGAGCGTGTGAATATCATTGATCCACTCGGGCGTTGTGAGAGTTGAACTGCCCAGCCCTCCGTGCCGTTCACCGCGTTGAATGCGCTCAGGATCGCGCCCGTATAGCCACTCCAGGGCGTGGTCTATCCGTCGGGCGTTGCCATCAAGACCGCAAAGGGTAGTTTCAGCCGCTTCACCAAGAATCAATCGCCAGCGCTGTAGCTCACGGGTAGTCAGAAGGTCGTTCAGTTCAGACATGGAAAACTCCCCAGTGTTGCAGTGACGCCAGTGCCTGCTGTTCCAGTTGTTGATGATGAGCAATGGTTTGCGGTGGACAATGTAACGGCATTTGCAGTGCCGGGACGGGGAGCTGCGGCAGTTGGTAATGCTCAAGCACCTGATGCGCCAGCGCCCCGCGTTCTCGAGGCGGTAGCCAGGCCATCGCTGCACGTAAATCGGGCAGAGCGTTAATAAAATCGGCGTCGCTAAGTTGATTCAAATGAGTGCTGAAACCGGCGATAAATGCAGGCTGAGAAGCCAGTTGATGGCGAGCCAGCGCCAGCAAACCATGTAGGGCTTCGCCTGACTCAGTCGGGGATAATTGCGCCAGCATATCCAGTGCGCTTTCGGCACTGGCGTTGGGATGTTCCAGACGCATCAGCGCACCGAGAGCCGCGCCGCGATCCAGCGCCGTGGCATGAATCGCCTGACTACGGCGCTCCAGTAAGGCCAGGGCGGCGGAAAGCGAAACACCTGGCAGTTGAATGCCACAATGGAGATCGCGCAGGATATGGCACAGCGCCTGCCAGCTATGCAAATGGGCGTGAAATTCTTTTTCGTCCGGCCTGCCGTTGGATTCACATAACCACAACGTTCGATCTATCGCCGCACACAGTGTGGTTTGCAGTATTAGCGCCCCTTGCATACCGCCAGTCTCATCCAGACGCCACAAGGCATAAAGCACTTCCAGCGCCTGACCCATTTCGGCAAACTGATTTTCCTGGGCGATTAATAATGTGAGTTGCTCCAGTAATTGCTGACTGAAGGACTCCAGACCAGCTAACGCCGCCTGGCTAAGACATGTGGTGATGTTGCCGATTCCTCCTGTGTCCAGCATATCGGCTTCTAATTTATTGCGTGCGGCTTCCAGGAGTGTGGCACCAAAGCAGGCGGCCTCAATCAATGCCGCATGTTGGCTAAGCGGCAGGGTTAATTTCCATTGTTCTTCACCGTTACCCGCAAGCGTCAGTGTACTTCCCTGCTGGCGCACTATCCCCGGGATCTCCAGTATCGCCAGCCGATGCAACACCTGACTTTGTACCAGCCCGCAGGGGGTAAAGCGATTTAACGCCAGGTTGGACGGAAGAGTGATTTCGGTACGTTCCAGTTCAGACGTGACATCTTTTGGCAGCGGCGGTTGTGGCGTGGAGGGGGCTAGTTTACCGAATCTGGCACCCGCTAATGTGTCTATCAACGTTAGCAGAATTGGATCGGTATCGGGATGAATGATCCCGCGATAGCTCCACGGCAACGGCGCGTTTAATGCCTCTTTAATAAGCGATCCGGCTAATGCATCCAGCCAGTCACTGCGTAGCGGCAATCTGTGACCGCGCAATTGTGCCAGTGCCATCGCATGTAGATGCGCGGCAGCCATATCAGCGGTAGATGCGGGTAAGTGGTGCTGGCGCAAACGGGTAAGAATCGTTTTAAGTAACAGCTCACCTGCGCGTTGCAAACCAAATTTCCAGCACCAGTTTTGCCAGACCGGAGCAGGCATTCCTGAAAGGTATCCCGCCAGCACATCAAGGCGCTTTTCACTGTATGGCGTCAGATAACAACCGGTCACTGCATCCGGTAATGAGGGTAGCCTGGGTTTTCTCTCTTCCTGAGAATATTGGCGCCACAATTTTTCCAGTGCAGGGGCATGCCAGCCACCGCAGACGACTAATACATTGCCGTTGTTTTGCTGCATCGCCCAGGCAATCCAGCGGGCCATAAAGGCTTCGCGCTGGCGATTTACCGAATCACCCGCATCATTACCACGAAGTTGCACAAAGTATTGCGCCAGAGCGGATTGAAGTGTGGACTGCTGGCTTTCATCTTCGAACAGGTGATCCCACAGGGTATCGCTGTTATCCATACTGGTAGCGAGTAGCAGTAAGGCCTGATGGTCATTAGCCGCAACAGGTTCATCTTCATCTTCTTCACTCTGTGCCCAGCAAGGTAAATCGATAAACCAGGTTTGTGCCTGGATGCTGCGGGCAGCATGTAGCGCCTGCCACTCAGGTGAAAACTCGGCAAATGGGGTCCAGGCACCGCGCCCTGGGGCAACACCGTCCTGATACTGACAATAACTGTATATGGCTACCGGAAGCTGGTGGACTAAAAACAGTTCATCTACCCGGTCATTAAAATCGGCCGGTCCTTCAATCAACACGTATCGCGGTTGCTTGCTTTCAATTAGCGATTTCACCAGACGGGCGCAGGCCGGACTATGGTGCCGGATGCCGACAATTAACGGCTCACTCATGCATCTTTCCTCACGGCAGGCGGTGGCGAGCCTGGTAATAAGCCTGCCAGTGAGCTTCTTTGTGTGTGGCAACGCGCTGTTCAAAGTAACGGCGCAGACGAGCGCGATCTTCTTCGTTGTCTTTGACGATGGTGCCAGCAATACAGTCCACCAGATCGGCAGGTTCACCCGCGCGATTTGCTAAAAACCAGGCGCGGACGCCCACGGCGTGCGCTACGTTAACGGCTTCGGCGGTGGACATAATGGCCGTCAGGGTATCCATTGACGTTTTCTTCTCACCGTTGGCCCGCAGATCGCGGAACGTGCGTACCAGCAGCTCCAGTACTGCGTCAGGCACCCTATGCGGAATGCCACTATGGGCCAGTAAACGCGCTGACGCACTGGCGACCAGTTCCAGTTCCTGGGCGAAATCCATAATCGGAAAGACGGTTTCAAAATCGAAGCGACGCTTGAGCGCGGCGCTCATTTCATTGACGCCGCGATCGCGGGTATTGGCGGTGGCAATAATGTTAAAGCCTTCGCGAGCATAAAGCTGGCTTTCTTCACCGGCCAGTTCCGGCACCGTCATCACCCGATCAGAAAGCATGCCTAACAGACAGTCCTGCACTTCCAGCGGTGTACGCGTTATCTCTTCAAAACGGACGATTTTGCCATCGCGCATGCCTTGATAAAGTGGAGCCGGGACAAGCGCTTCTGTTGACGGACCGTGGTTGATAAGCAGAGCGTAGTTCCAGCCGTACTTGATTTGGTCTTCGGTGGTTGATGCGCCGCCCTGAATGGTTAAACCGGCATCGCCGCTAATGGCCGTTGCGAGCAATTCAGAAAGGAGAGATTTGGCCGTACCCGGTTCCCCGACCAGCATTAAACCGCGCCCGGTGGCGAGAGTCACTAACATGCGTTCAATAGCAGAAGGGCTTATTACGACTTTACGGCTGATGTTTTTCGTCTCATCACCAAGAATAAAAGCACGCGCTGCAGGCAAACTTAACTGCCAACCGGGCGGGCAAGGTGCGTTATCATTTTGTTTTAATTTTGCCAGTTCATCGGCGTATAACACAGCGGCAGGCGGACGCTGCAGATGATTATTCTGCGGTGACATATATTCATCCCTGAAATGTATTAATGAAATAAACGATATTTTACGCGCAATAACTGTTTGGCGCATTAGTTGTTTGAGCGGAAAATAGTAATAAAATATCTGGAAAGCAGATCACAGGAAATAAAAAAACCTGCAGGTGAGGCAGGTTTTTTTATTTCCTACTTTCAGGCCCAACACCGCAGCCTGTGCAACATCGTGTTCCAACGAACGAATTATAACCACCGCTGGACCCCGTTGCAATTAAGATAATGAGATTTATAATCCTGACTGTTGGGACGTTGCGCCGGATCGAACCCATTTCAAGTCCTGGCTACCGGACGGGTGGTGCTGCAGGTGGTGCCCTGATCCGGAGTGCAACATCGTGGTCCAACATACGTAAACCAGTATCGACAGGCAGTGTAAGGGTAAGGTGCTGGTGTTGCGCTCCTTAATAAGGAGAGCGGATGGACACGCTGACACGAAAGTTAACCGTGCTCATTGCCGTACTGGAGCTATTAGTGGCTCTGTTACGGTTGATTGATTTGTTGAAGTAACGGGAAAATTGAAACGCATCTAAGGGGGAATACCGCTTCCTCCTTTAATAAACTATTATTCTATTTACTGGTTGAATATATTCTATAGTTCACCATTAAAAATTTCCATTATAGTTTCTGGTGATTTACCTCGTAATTTTCGCTCATCAATAAACTCATCTCTTATATAAATCAACGCATCATTTATTAGCGTGTCTGCATCTTCTTGTTCACGTTGGTTAAATATTGGACGTGGCCGGAATCGTTCCAGTCGATAGACCGTTCCAGTAAATAATTGGGCGTACTTATGGATTGCAAGTCGGAAGGAAAAGGGTTCTTCGGGATCAATAACCTGATAGTCGTAAACAGCGACCAGTTCACTTTGCACGATCATGGATTTTCTCAGTTGTCAGATAGCGGGCAGTTCTGTTACTACCCGCAGTGTGTTAGTGAAAAATGATGTCCGGCGTACTTAAGGCTTCACTCAAATCAAATACATCGAGTTCAGCAAAAGTGACAGATTGATTGTCACGATATACTCGAAGAGAACGGAAGCTCATTAGCGCTTTGCTATCAACATTGTAGTGGTTAAAACCGGGTGAAAACTCAAGCACCAGACGATACTCACCTAAGCCATAGATAAATTCGTCTTCATCCCCTGATGCCCAGCCCTTGTAACGCATCCCCATCAGTTGCCCAACGGTAGCGGATTTACCTTCCCAGCGAGTCAGGCTGTTACTGGTTGACTCGTCAGGTGTGAGCAGCACCGTGCGCCGCGCCAACTGGCGAAAAGGCGGCATAATTTCGTAATCGGCAAAAAGTTGTGCAAATTCACAACGCATTTCTGTTGGCATTTCTAACGGGTGCGCAATGCCAATCAGGCAATCTGGAGGTAGATCAATAACATCGTCCTGGGCATTACAGAATTCCCCCTCTACGGCCACGCGAAATGCATTAAGTAAACGACGCGGTTCATTTGCCGGATAAACGCCCCATATTAATCGCTGGGTAACCAGGCGGGTAAAGGGATGATTAACAAACAGAGTATGAAAATCTGCCAGCGACCAGCGTCGGGTGGTGCGCAGGGCAGTTTCAAGACGCGGGAGCAGGTTTTTGCTCACCTGAGTGGCATCTTTTTTTAGCCCTTTTAGTCGGGCCAGTGCCTCGGGCGCTTTCAGTTGATCGTCATCGGCTCGCAAACGGGGAACGCTTTTCTGGCGAACGTTTTGCTGATCATAGATAACCGGGTTGAGGTTTTCATCGAAGCGAACGGTAAACTGCCGTGGACCAAAATCAAAAATCAACGCCTGTGGATCATCAAGGCCCAGTGTTGGGACTAATCTGTCCGCTAACTCTTCCTGGCTTAGCCCGCGATTTTCTGCGACCACCTGAAGAAATTCCGCCGCGTTATCACGTAAGGGGCGGGATTTCGCCCGTTGCGATATATGATGCAGTTGTATCAGCGCCATATCATTATTCATCAGGGTAAGTATATTCAGACCACTGACAGCACGGGCAGATTTGCCCTCTTGTGGCCAGGCGAGGATCTGTGTCGTCAGAGCCCGTGCCGTGCTTTCGTCGCCAAAGAGACTTAACGCCAGAAATGCCCAGTTGTCTTTTGCGGGGGCACCAGCTTGTTGCCATGCGGTGAAGAGATCCCAGGCAAAAGCGGCCAGCGTTTGCGGCTGGCAGAACGCTTTCAGTTGTTCCAGCCCGCTATAAAAACGTCCACCCCGGGTAAAGCGCAGCATTTCGCCGATAATTTCCAGAGCGTCATTAGTAACAGGCTGATTATTCGTGATAAGTCGCGGCCTGGACCACATTGCCGGATGCCAGAAATCCGGGGCTTTCGGAATGCGCGGAGGGTAAATTTCCAGTGGGTTCTGTATAAGCAATTGCTCCAGGGCAGGCCACACATCAACACGCTGCCAGCGGTTTGCCACGGTTTGCAGCAACTCGCCATGTCCCTGTTCGTACAGTAAACGCAGGGCAAGTAATGCGGCTTCGCTATTATCGCTGGGTTTAGTGAAGACGAGAGGAATAAGTGCGGTAGCCGTATGTTCTGGCCATTGTAAAATCCACTGGCGTGCCAGATTACGCTGAGTGGTAAAACGGTGCCAGACGCGAGCAACGGGTAGCGCCAGTTCGGTAGCGCCGAAATTTAAAATTAACGGAAATGTTTCTTTTGGACGATGTGAAAAAGCCAACAACAGGCCGGGTAATGCATCCAAACCGAGGATGCTGAGAAAATAGTTTTCACCCGCGAACAGATGCTTTTTCTCATTGATACGCAGCCAGAAAGTCACTGCCATCTCACGCGGAAGCAGTGCCAATAAATACAGATTCCAGACACTCTTTTCCTGATGATAAGGCGAATGATTGTCCTTTTCCCAGATGTCAATTAACGTTTCAACGTCGCCGCTGCGAAGCGCCTGTTCTGCTGATTTTGCTTCCGGAGAATGCCAGCCATTGTAGATTTCCTCGACTCTGCCCTGGTAGTAATGCCACTGAAGCACTAATGATTCGCGCGCCGCATCCAGTTTGCCGGGCAGTATATAATTCAGGAACAGCCATACATCATCCCCAAAACCCAGCTCCTGTAGTACAACCCGACTACTTTTTCGTTCCATGCGTTCCGCAAGTGATTCCGTGCTGAAATAACGGGCAGACTCTGTGGTGGCAAGCCTCTCTTGCTCGCCCGGTTGCCAGTAGACTTGTGACGTTAATTCGAGCGGAACCAAATCAAGACGTGGTTGCGGCGATTTTTTCTTACTACGCCACGGAGGTGAAACCAAAATTTCAGGCAGAGCACTGCTATCAGGGCTATCAATGGCAGATTTCGGCGGCACGGATAAAAAACTATTCAGCACGGTTTGTGCTTTTGTACTTAGCCTGGGCTTCACTTCATCTGCCAGTTGTGGCTGCGATGTAATCAATGTTTGCAACAGATTACGCCAGTATTGATCACGTGCTTTTTGCTGTGCGGGCAGTTTTTTGTCTTCAATAATCGGATAACCGGGGCGAGCAGGTGGTGCTTCCAGCGCGATAAGTTCTGCCAGTGCAGTGAGCGTTGCATGGGGGAAATTTTTACTGTATTTGGCAACACGCTGCAGGCTGGGTTTATTTTTATCAGCCACCAGTAGCAAGATGCGGATGACCAGCGGGTGGTTTATTTGTACCAGCAGGCTGCCACAGTCTTCTTTATGAGCATACATCGCCAGGCGGGGAACGGCTGCAATTCCCTGTTCGCGTAAAAGGGCCGCGCAGGCAGCGTAACCGAAGTGGTTTTCATGCGACATATAATTGGCTTCACGATCGCTAAATACGTCCAGGCTCCAGTATCGTTCGAGTTTTTTTACCGCCGTATTATCAGTAGCAACGACCTTTAACCACTCCTTTGAGTAAAAACTCGTTGATGGGCTTTCAAGGCTGGCAAGCTCATTCGCTATATCTGGTTTTTCCGGAAGCAGCAGCGCAATAAAAGGGCGGCGAACTATGGGGATCTCTGGCAGTGCGGCAATGAGTTTGTCGGCACAACGCTGCCAGCAATTTTCCTCTGCCAGTGAAAGATGTTTACGCAGACGAAAATCGAAATTGCTATAAGTCTCTGAGCGATAGCCATAGCCCGTATTCTCGTTCGGTGTCATTAAACACACTGTTGATGGATCAGCATGATAACTCTGTACAATGAACTGACGCGCTATCACCACATCCGTCGCATATTCCAGCCCATATTTTTGCACGATTTCATCAAGTAACTGCTGGCTATCATTTTTCTCGATACAGATCAGAGCCGCCATTGTAAAGGCTGGGATTGACGGTTTATGCTCACCAATCAAATTGATCGCCTGCTGGATGGCGGACTGCCACTCCAGTGAACATTTATCGTAATGCCAGGTGATATTTTGCTTCTTGCCTGCTTGTTGTAGTAATTCATCTCCTAATGTCTGAATGAGACTTTCAGTGACAGCGGGCACCGGTTCGCCCGGCCAGCGGCGATGGCTTAGCGGCGTTTTGCCTTTTTTAAATTTCAGTTCCAGTTGCGCGTCGTCCGCCAGCCACAGTAATTCCTTGTTCATGTTCTTTCCTTATTCAAACAGTGCTTCGATGTCGTTAATCAACTCGCTGGCGGTGATGGCATCGAGCACGGAGAACAGTGCTTCCTGTGCAGAATTTCTTCCCCAGCCATAACTCTCTGCTTTTCCATCCCATAACCATAATTTGCTTAAGAGTTGCTCAGCGCTGAGTTCGACTGGCGACATGCCTACAGCAAAACCTTCATCGATTTCCATGATTAACGACCAGCGGCCCAGAGGTTTGATCATCCAGCCGATCCAGCCTGCATCCTGCGGTTCGCCACGCAACCAGCCTTTATTTGCCAGCCCCATCACCCGACCGCTCGGGCATTTTCTGCCTGTCCAGCGGGTCAGTTCGCTGGCATTGCGTTCGGCTTCTGTCAGGGTGTAACTGTTACGATCAAGCTGGCGGAATGGCGGTAACAGTTCGTAGTCGGCAAAAAGCTGACCAAAAGCGGCGACATCCGTCGGTGATATTTCCAGAACGTGAGGGATACCAATCGCTATATCACCTTCTGGGAGAGTGAAGAGATCATCGTCAGCGGTGCTGTAGCTGTTATCTTCCGCCACGCGGAAACAGGCCTGCAACTGGTTGTCGGTGTTATACGCGCCCCAAATCAGGCGACGGGTTAGGTGGCGAACCAGCGGATGCTCAACCAGGAAGAGTTGAAAGTTTTCCGCTGCCCAGCGGCGGCGCAGGCACATGGCTGATTCCAGCCTTGCTACCTGTTGAGCGGCGACGGTACGGGCATCTTTTTTCAGCAGTTTAAAGCGGTTAACGGCATCGGCAGCCAGCGTTTTATCATCGCTTTTGTTCGGTTTGGGCAGGTCTTTCAGGCGACTGCCGGACGCATCGCGCACAAACGGTTTTAGGGTTTCATCAAAGCTGACGGTGAACTGGCGCGAGCCGAAATCCAGCAGCAGGGAGCCGTTATCATCCAGCCCCAAATCCGGGGCTAACCGGTCTTCAAGTTCTGCTACCGTCAGTTCGCGGCTTTCGGCAATGCTGGCAATTTTTTCTTTTGCCCGCTCCTGCAATGCTTTGAATTTCAGCTTCTGGGCGATACCGTTAAGTTGCATCAGGGCAATGTCACTGCCGATAGCGGCGAGAATATCCAGCCCGACGGTGGCGCGTTTATGCTGGGATTCGCCAGGCCAGACGCGAATAAGCGGCGTTAGTTTGCGGGCGGTGTCATCGTTACCGAGAACACCTAACGCACTGAATGCCCAACTCTCTTTCGACGGTGCGCCAGCAGTCTGCCAGGCGATAAACAGATCCCAGGCAAATTCAGCCAGTGAGTCTGGGGTACAGGCATCTTTCACCTGTAATAATCCCGGATACAGTGCTTCTTCCTGAGGGAAGCGAAGCATTTCACCGAGGTGGAGGAGGGCGTTATCTGGTAATATCTTGCTACTATTTTTTAGTACCGGGCGTGTCCATAACGAAGGTTGATAAAATAGCGGTAAAGAGGGAATTTTCGCCGGGTATTTAGCCAAAGGACTGTTGTCGTCATTTTTATTTCGAACCACCCACGGCGGCGAGACTAACACCGTTGGCAGAATTTCTGAGTTTGCGAAATCTTCATCGCGACTATTCAGCAATTGTTGGCATTGATGTACTAATTTCGCAGCTTGTGACGATAGCCATTGGCCTAATTTTTCGACCAATAAAGGATTTGCATTAAGTAGTGAAACCAGCAAAGTATGTTTACGTTGATCGTCATTTTTTATTAATGCTTCGGCTAATGCCGCTATTGTGGCAGAAGGAAAACTTTCGGCACTTTTTATCAGTCGGTCATAACAACGTTTATTATAATCTGCGGCGTCTATGAGTCCCGTAACAGCCAGCGGATGATTGATACATTTCAGTACGTCACCGCAATTATCTTCTCCAGCATAGGGAAGCAGGCGAGTAAGAGCCTTGATGCCTTGTTCTCGCAGTACAGTGGCAGACCAACTTCTTCCAAATACATTAGTATCCTGATATGGCTCTAATATTTCCAGTATTTGTGGATCTGTCGCTACAAGTTTTAACATTTCCAGTTGTGGAATGTTCATCACTTGATGCAACTGGCGTGCGATATCATGGGCCACTTCGGGTATTTCAGGTATTAAAATGGCAATTAACGGCTGGCGATAGAGTGATATATGCGGCAACGCAACGAGTAATTTGGCAATGCAATTTTGCCAGATTTCCTCTTCAGTCAGCGATAAATGTTTACGCAGACGTAAACTAAAGTTGTCTCTATTCCTTCTATAGTTATTCTGGCTGTAATCTGAATTATTAATAAAGAAGGTCAAATGTTCCTTTTTATAATCAAAATCGAAATCAATTTGCCACCAGTAGATGACAGTTTCAGTTGCGTATTCAATACCGAAGGTGCTTACAATTTCATCCAACAACTCGGATGAGGTTTCATCATTCCAGCTTTGACAAAAACAAATTTCCAGTAAGGTAAGTACAGCCATAGTACGTGCAGACATCTCAGGCTTTCGTGCATTAATTAAGCTGATTGCCTGACTGATGGCATTACTCCATTCATCGGAGCATGAGCTGTAATCGAAAGTCAGATTCTTATAATAGTTGTAGGTTCGATTTGCCAGCCGAGAAATTAAATTTTGTTTCTCAGGTTGGGTTGGTTTTTTTACCGGATCTCCCGGCCAAAGGCGGTGGCTGAGAGCATAGCGAGCAATATTTGGGGGAAGAATAATGGGATCGTTGTCTGCTAACCAGGGAAAATTGTTCGCCGCTACCTGATGATCATTTATGGTGTCTTCCTGTTTTTTCGCTGCGACAGATTCTTTTTTCACTGACACCGCTGTTAATTTAGCATTTGTCTCCGCTTGTTCCACATATCCCTTTTTTGTTTTCTCCGCGATCAGTTTCAGCTCTGCCTTTTCCGCCGCCGCAGCGTCCGCAAAGTTTTTGACCTGGCTTTGCCCGTTGGTGCCGACCTTACCCCAACTGATATGCAACTCGTTGCCTTGTTGCTCAACCGCCCAGAATTTATGTGATTTTTCGTCCTGATAAATATAGGTTTTCATTGCAAAGTCCTTTTAATCAAACAGTGATTCAATATCGTTAATCAGTTCGCTGGCGGTGATGGCATCAAGCGCGGAGAACGTGAGCGAGGGCTGTGTACTGTAGCGTTCCCCTGGTGAAGTCATTTTTACGCTTTCAACAGGTAGCAGGTCGCCATATCCCGTTTCGCCGTAAATCAATGAAAAAGGTTCTGTTTCAAGTTCGAGATCGCCATAAGGAGTAGATTTGCGCATCGCATAAACGCTGCCGCTTTCTTCCAGACGTTGCCAGCCTCGGCGCTCCAGTCCGACAATGCGACCGGCCTGGCAAAGACGTCCTTGCCAGCGCGTCAGTTCGTGGGCGCTACGTTCATTATCAGCAAGACGATAACTACCACGATCGAGCTGTTGGAAGGGGGGAAGTAGTTCGTAATCAGCGTAAATTTGCCTGAATGCAGCGGCGGATTCAGCGGGAATTTCCAGCACATGCGGAATACCGATGTTTCCTGCTGGCAGCGTGAATAGCTCATCTTGTGCATCGCTGTAGGTGCTGTCTTCTGCCACGCGGAAACAGGCTATAAGGGTGTTTTCATCGTTATATACTCCCCATAATAGCCGTCGGGTTAAGTGACACATCAGCGGATGTTCCACCAGAAAGAGACGGAACTGCTCTGCCGTCCAGCGTCTGCGCTGGCACATGGCTTGTTCCAGACGGGTAATTTGCTGGTTGGCGATAGCACGAACATCTTTTTTCAACTGTTTGAAGAGGATAACTGCGTCAGTTGACAGTGTTTTATCATCACTCTGGTTGGGTTTAGGTAAATCTTTCAGAACTTTGCCGTTTTCGTCGCGCACGACGGGTTTTAAGGTTTCATCAAAACCAACGGTGAATTGGCGTGAGCCGAAATCCAGTGTCAGCGAGCCGTTGATATCAAGCCCTAAATCCGGTGCCAGGCGGTCTTCCAGTTCGGCCATTGTCAGTCCGCGATTTTCAGCGACCATGTTGATTTTGTCGCTGGCATGTTCTTGTAATGCAACGAATTTAACCTTTTGCGCAATACCATTAAGCAACATCAGCGCAATATCGCTACCGATATTGGCTAGCACATCCAAACCATAAACAGCTCTTTTATGCTGGGATTCACCAGGCCAGGCGCGGATGAGCGGGGTTAGTTTACGCGCGGTGTCGTCATTGCCTAAAATCCCCAGCGAGGTAAATGCCCAATTTTCTTTTGCGGGTGCGCCAGCTTCCGTCCATGCGGTATACAGATCCCAACCAAAGTCAGCCAGTGATTCGCGGGTGAAGGTTTCTTTGATGATCGCCAGCCCAGCGTAGGGGGTAATGTCGCGAGGAAAGCTCAACATTGTGCCGAGGTGGCGCATAGCGTCATCTGGCAGAGGCAGGTTGTTACTTTTAAGCCGTGGTCTGCGCCATAAGCTGAACTGATAAAAGCCGGGCAGTGGGGCGATTTTAGCGGGATATTCTTCCAGCGGGTCGCTATCAAATAATGTTGCCAGCGCAGCTAAAACATCAGGTTGATTATACCCTTGGGCGATTTCCTCAATCGTTTCTCGCTGGTTTAATTTCACCAGCAGGCGGAGTGCCTGGCGGGCACAATCACGATCTTTTCCTTGTTTGCCCAGTGCCACAGGAAGTAGCCCGGCGGTTGCATGGCGTGGGAAGTTAACCAGCCATTTTCGGGCATCTTCAGCAGACATTTTTTTCTGTAATCGCTGCGCCATCGGTAATGCTAATTCGCTGACGCCCAGGAAAAGGGTGAATATCCACAACTGTTGTGGCTTACGTTGCAGACATTTCATAAACGCAGGAATGGCCGCGTCACCAAAAATCGCCAGAATTTCTCTCTCGCCGGAGAATTGCTCTTCATTAATTATTTGATTGAGAAAATAAATAGCATGCTGAGTGGGTAGGAAGCAGAGCGCGTACAACTGCCAGTGTCTGCTTCCTTTGTTATGGTATTGCGCAAACTCTGCTTTCAGCGCGGGGAAATCGAAACGTAACAGGGCATCAACTGCGCTTTGTGGCATTATTTTTTTTTCGTATTGTTCTTCTCCGGTTCTGCGCCATTCCTTAAACCCCAGTCGCCAAAGGATTTGCTGTTCTGGCGTTAAAGGGATGAAAGACGTTTCCCAGCTTTCCTTTTCAATTAGTGGCAGATCGGTAAATAATGTTTGCTGTGATGCCTGAAATTTCGCGATTTCACTGAATCTGGATATGTCAGTATGACTGATTAACTCTGTAATTCCTGGTGTGATATCAGTGACGGCAGGAACTGGAAGCACCGGTAAATCAAATACGGGTATTGCATTCTTTTTCTTATTTATTACCCACGGTGGAGCGGTAAACAGCTCCGGCAACATATCCGCAGTGGCATATTCACATTCATCAGTCACAGGTTGCGGACGACATTCAGATAATATGCCTGCCGCTTTAGCATTAACCCAGGGAATAACGTCACATACCAACTCTGGCGTGGCGGTAATCAGTTTGACAAGTGCGTTACGCCACTGTGCATCTTCATGTATTGCCAGTAAAGTTGCATAAGCGGCAATAGCCGCAGCGGGATGTTTTTGGCAGGCTTTGCTTAAGTATTCCAGGTGCTTTTTCTTGCCAATTACACCAAGGATCAGAATTTGAATCGCATCCGGGTGATTCGTTTTCCATAACCATTTGACAAGATTTTCAGTCTCGCTGATGCGCTCGAAGAGATAAGTGGGATTGTCAGAATGGTCTTCCGTTAACTCAAGAAGTATCCGGCTTACACCGCATATCCCATGATTTGCCAGCAACATTGCCAGGTAAGCGCGAAAATCACGATACAACGGTGGGAAGTCGTATTTTTCCGCTGTGCTCAGAGCTGCATTATCGGTTACCACCAGTCTTAACCAGGTCATTGCCGGAACGTTTTGATCTACATAACGTAGCGCCATGGCATTGGCAATATCCGGGCGTTCAGGGATCAGTAACGCCGCAAAAGGTTGCCGTGCCGGGGAGAGCGAGGGAATGGCGGTAAGTACTTTATCTACACAGCGTTGCCACTCATCTTCTGAAGCGAGTGAAAGATAATGGCATAGACGCTGATGCCAGTCTGGTCGAGATTCAATTTCGAGATCAGGAGCAATATCTGTTGTCACATTTACTTCATACTCTCTTGATAATTCATTAGATATTGCAATTAGTTGCAAAGACAGGATGGCGATCTCAACAGTAGTTTCCAGACCACGGTGAACGACTAAGTCATCAACAAGTTCATCTGCAAAATAAGAGTGCCAGAAGCGCCAGAGCAATGCGGCATCGGATTGCAAGCTCCCTGAGTTTTGGTTTTGCTGGATTCGCATTTGTAACTCAGCAAATGCCTGCTGCCAGTTTTCAGGATAAGAAGTGTACCGTTTATAGGGAAGATACATATTGGTGTTATCTGCGATGCGCTTCCATATTTCACCATCTTTATACAGGTAACCGATTTCTCTCGGCCTGCGGCGATGAGGAAAAGCAAATCGATTAATATCGTCAGTTACCGGAATCGTCGCATCATCAGCAAGCCAGGGGCATTTATTCTTATTTACAGGAGGAGTTTCAACTTCAGGAGTGACTCTGGCTTTGGTGGCTGGCGGGAGATTCACATTTGCCGAAGCGTCTTCCACATAGCCTTTTTTCGTTTTCTCCGCAATCAGCTTCAGCTCCGCTTTTTCCGCTGCTGCAGCGTCCGCAAAGTTTTTTACCTGGCTTTGTCCGTTGGTGCCAACTTTGCCCCAACTGATATGCAGCTCGTTGCCATGCGGCTCCACCATCCAGAATTTATGTGATTTTTCGTCCTGATAGATAAACTGTCTCATTCTGCATTCCTGTGCTTTTATCCAGTTGAATACAGATGCTAACAGTATTTATGCAGGTTAGAGAGAGACGAAATCGCAAGAAAACAACTTTAGGAATTTATAAAGAAAAGGCGCTGTCGATGCAGCGCCTTGAAGGGGAATTATTTCACCTGATGACCCGGTTTAGCACCGGCATCCGGGCTTAACAGGAAGATATCTTTCCCGCCAGGACCGGCAGCCATCACCATGCCTTCGGAGATACCGAAGCGCATCTTACGCGGCGCCAGGTTAGCCACCATAATGGTGTGACGACCAATCAACGCTTGTGGGTCTGGATAAGCAGAACGAATGCCGGAGAAGACATTGCGTTTTTCACCGCCGAGATCCAGCGTCAGGCGCAGCAGCTTGTCAGAACCTTCAACAAACTCTGCGTTTTCGATCAGCGCCACGCGCAGGTCAACTTTGGCGAAGTCATCAAAGGTGATGGTTTCCTGAATCGGATCGTCTGCCAGCGGGCCAGTAACTGGCGCGGCGGTGGCTTTCACTTCTTCTTTGGATGCTTCCACCAGTGCTTCAACCTGCTTCATGTCGATGCGGTTATACAGTGCTTTGAACGGATTCACTTTATGCGCCAGCAGCGGTTGCTGGATACCATCCCAGGTCAGTTCCGTATTCAGGAATGCTTCCGCACGCTCGGTCAGTTTTGGCAGAACCGGCTTCAGATACGTCATCAGCACACGGAACAGGTTAATACCCATCGAGCAAATCGCCTGCAGGTCAGCATCGCGGCCTTCCTGTTTCGCCACCACCCACGGAGCCTGCTCGTCAACATAGCGGTTAGCCAGGTCAGCCAGCGCCATGATTTCGCGCACAGCTTTACCAAATTCGCGGCTTTCCCACGCTTCGCCAATCACTTCAGCGGCATCGGTAAAGGTTTTGTACAGCTCAGGGTCAGCCAGCTCGCTTGCCAGCACACCGTCAAAACGCTTGTTAATGAAGCCCGCGTTACGGGAGGCCAGGTTAACCACTTTGTTAACGATATCGGCATTCACACGCTGAACAAAATCTTCCAGGTTCAGGTCGATATCATCGATGCGTGAAGAGAGCTTCGCGGTGTAGTAGTAGCGCAGGCTGTCAGCGTCAAAGTGATTCAGCCAGGTGCTGGCTTTAATGAACGTGCCGCGAGATTTGGACATCTTCGCGCCGTTCACCGTCACATAGCCGTGAACAAACAGGTTGGTCGGCTTGCGGAAGTTGCTGCCTTCCAGCATGGCTGGCCAGAACAGGCTGTGGAAGTAAACGATATCTTTACCGATGAAGTGGTACAGCTCGGCGGTGGAATCTTTCTTCCAGTATTCATCGAAGCTGGTGGTATCGCCGCGCTTGTCGCACAGATTCTTGAAGGAACCCATGTAGCCAATCGGCGCATCCAGCCAGACATAGAAGTATTTACCCGGCGCGTTCGGAATTTCAAAACCGAAGTAAGGCGCGTCGCGGGAGATATCCCACTGTTGCAGACCGGATTCAAACCACTCCTGCATTTTGTTTGCCACCTGTTCCTGCAACGCGCCGCTGCGGGTCCATGCCTGCAACATTTCGCTGAAAGAGGGCAGATCAAAGAAGAAGTGTTCGGAATCACGCATTACCGGCGTAGCGCCAGAAACCACCGATTTCGGTTCAATCAGTTCAGTCGGGCTGTAAGTCGCACCGCATACTTCACAGTTATCGCCGTATTGATCTGGCGCTTTACATTTCGGGCAGGTGCCTTTCACAAAACGATCCGGCAGGAACATGCCTTTTTCCGGGTCGTACAACTGAGAGATAGTGCGGTTTTTAATAAAACCGTTCTCTTTCAGGCGAGTGTAAATAAGCTCCGACAACTGGCGGTTCTCTTCGCTGTGCGTTGAGTGATAGTTGTCATAGCTGATATTAAAGCCTGCGAAATCAGTCTGATGCTCCTGACTCATTTCGCCAATCATCTGCTCCGGGGAGATACCGAGTTGCTGAGCTTTCAGCATGATCGGCGTACCGTGCGCATCGTCGGCACAGATGAAGTTGACTTCGTGGCCGCGCATTCGCTGGTAACGGACCCAGACATCAGCCTGGATGTGCTCCAGCATATGGCCGAGGTGGATTGAGCCGTTAGCGTACGGCAGTGCGCACGTCACCAGAATTTTCTTCGCGACTTGAGTCATAGTAGGCATTACTTCTTAGTAGTGAAAAGGGGTTAGATAGTACCAAATGGGAAAATGTTAAGTAAGTACTTATCTATTTTCTTCAGGTAAACTATTTAGCTGATGGTTTATCTATATAAATAAGGAGTCGGGATGAACGAACAATCCCAGGCCAAATCACCAGAAGCCTTGCGCGCAATGGTCGCCGGGACACTGGCTAATTTTCAGCACCCAACCCTGAAGCATAACCTCACCACGCTGAAAGCATTGCATCATGTCGCCTGGATGGACGACACGCTGCATGTGGAACTGGTTATGCCGTTCGTCTGGCATAGCGCGTTCGAAGAGTTAAAAGAGCAATGTAGCGCCGAATTGCTGCGTATCACCGGGGCAAAAGCTATCGACTGGAAACTGTCGCATAGCATTGCCACGCTGAAACGCGTTAAAAATCAGCCGGGAATTAACGGCGTGAAGAACATTATCGCGGTCAGTTCCGGCAAAGGCGGCGTGGGTAAATCCTCCACGGCAGTAAACCTGGCGCTGGCGCTGGCGGCGGAAGGAGCGAAAGTCGGCATTCTGGATGCCGACATTTATGGCCCGTCGATCCCAACCATGCTGGGGGCAGAAAATCAGCGTCCGACCTCGCCGGACGGCACTCACATGGCGCCGATTATGTCTCATGGTCTGGCAACCAACTCGATTGGTTATCTGGTCACTGACGACAACGCGATGGTGTGGCGCGGCCCGATGGCCAGCAAGGCGCTGATGCAAATGTTGCAAGAAACCTTATGGCCCGATCTGGACTATCTGGTGCTTGATATGCCGCCAGGCACCGGTGATATTCAATTGACACTGGCGCAGAATATTCCAGTGACCGGTGCTGTAGTGGTCACTACGCCGCAAGACATCGCATTGATTGATGCGAAAAAAGGCATTGTAATGTTCGAGAAAGTCGAAGTGCCGGTACTGGGCATTGTCGAGAACATGAGCGTGCATATCTGCAGTAATTGTGGTCATCACGAGCCGATTTTTGGCACCGGTGGTGCAGAGAAACTGGCTGAGAAATATCACACGCAGTTGCTGGGTCAGATGCCGTTGCACATTAGCCTGCGTGAAGACCTCGACAAAGGCACACCGACCGTTATCAGCCGTCCAGAGAGCGAATTTACCGCTATCTATCGTCAACTGGCTGACCGCGTTGCTGCCCAGCTCTACTGGCAGGGAGAAGTTATTCCTGGCGAGATCTCCTTCCGCGCAGTCTAACGCGTATTAACCTTTCTGGGTACACTTCATACACCGCAGCAATGTTACATTGATGCGGTGTATTTATTTTTGCAGCTATAATGAACAGCTTTTTTAATGCTGCGAATATTCTGCGGATCTTCGTCCGAAACTGAACAAAGTAGATTGATCGTGCAGGCAATGCCCATTTACCATCCTTCGTGGCTGTGTAGTGGATGTACAGCTATAGTTTGTTATGCACTCAATCTATCCAGGCATAACCTTTACTACAGGGATAACGTTCAATGAATAAGTATTGGCTGTCAGGAATTATTTTTCTCGCCTATGGATTGGCGTCTCCCGCGTTTTCATCAGATACCGCCACATTAACTATCAATGGCAGGATCAGCCCCCCGACATGCAGTATGGATATTGTTAATAGCCAGCCCCAACAGCATTGCGGTCAGGTATTGCAAAGCGTTGATTCCCGCCATCGGATTTCTTCACCGGTAAAAGGCGTCACGACAGAGCTGGTTGCTGCGGGTAATGGGAACAAACGGCAAATCGTTTTAAATCGCTACGATTAAATCTGGCAATATCGGGGTTAAAGAGTTTAGAAAGCTGAAATCATTCATGTGAATGATTTCAGCTTTTTTATTGATATTAAAAATGACAGCTACAGTAATTCGTATTAATTAATAGATTTGATAAATATTTAATATCATTAGCTATTTGTTGCGTTTATATTGCAATAGTTAATTTGCTTTAAATCAATAAAACAATGTGTTTACATTGCGGTAACTTTTGAAGCGTGAGAAATTTGTTCCCAGGAGATACAGACTCTTAACAACCAAAAATAAATTCTATTAAGGAACATGTTATGAAACGTTCAATTATTGCTGCCGCTGTCTTTTCTTCTTTTTTCATGAGTGCTGAGGTATTTGCTGCTGATGTTGATACCGGGACTTTAACCATTAAAGGGAATATTGCAGAGTCCCCATGTAAATTCGAAGCAGGTGGTGATTCAGTAAGTATTAATATGCCGACTGTACCAACTACTGTCTTTGATGGTAAATCTAAATATTCTACCTATGATGATGCGGTCGGTGTAACCAGTAGCATGTTAAAAATTAGCTGTCCGAAAGAGGTTGCTGGTGTAAAACTTTCGTTGATTACCAACGATAAAATAACCGGCAACGATAAAGCTATAGCCAGTAGTAACGATACCGTGGGCTACTATCTCTATTTAGGTGATAACAGCGATGTCCTGGATGTTTCTGCACCTTTTAATATTGAAAATTATAAAACAGCGGATGGTCAATATGCGATCCCGTTTAAAGCGAAATATCTGAAACTGACAGAAAACTCAGTGCAATCAGGTGATGTAGTATCTTCTTTAGTTATGCGTGTAGCCCAGGATTAATAATTAAATAAATTTGCAAGTTTCTCCAGGTAATAGACATGGCCGCTATCCCCATGGCGGCCTTTTAATTTAAAGAGGAATTAAGATGAAAGGATTATTACCCTTGCTCATCTCTTCGATGGTTTTTCCTGCACATGCCGGAGTTGTTATCTACGGGACACGTATTATTTACCCGGCAGAAAAAAAAGAAGTGATGGTACAGTTGATGAATCAGGGTGATCGCTCTTCGCTGCTTCAGGCGTGGATTGATGATGGTGATACTTCACTCCCACCAGAAAAAATCCAGGTTCCTTTTATGTTAACGCCACCAGTGGCAAAAATAGGGGCAAATTCCGGGCAGCAAGTAAAAATTAAAATCATGCCGAATAAACTGCCCACTAATAAAGAGAGTATTTTTTATCTGAATATTCTGGATATTCCACCAAATAGTCCAGAACAAGAAGGCAAGAATGTACTGAAGTTTGCGATGCAAAACAGAATTAAATTGTTTTATCGACCGGCGGGTATCCCACCGGTAAACAAAGCAATATTTAAAAAATTGCTGGTGAATCGCAGTGGTAATCATTTGGTGATAAAAAATGACTCAGCGAATTGGGTAACGATTTCTGATGTAAAAGCCAATAATGTCAAAGTTAATTATGAAACTATCATGATTGCACCATTAGAAAGTCAGAGTGTTAACGTAAAAAATAATAATGCAAATAGCTGGCATCTGACCATTATTGATGATCATGGCAACTATATTAGTGACAAAATTTAATTGCAGGAGCTGCCTATGTTGAGAATGACCCCACTTGCATCAGCAATCGTTGCGTTATTGCTCGGCATTGAAGCTTATGCGGCTGAAGAAACCTTTGATACCCATTTTATGATGGGGGGAATGAAAGACCAACAGGTTGCTCATATTCGTCTGGATGATAATCAACCTTTGCCTGGCCAATATGAAATCGATATTTATGTTAATAAACAATGGCGCGGTAAATATGAAATTAGCGTTAAAGATAATCCGCAAGAAACGTGTTTATCGAGGGATATTATCAAACGGTTAGGTATTAATACCGATAACTTTGCCAGCGACAAGCAATGTTTAACATTAGAGCAACTTGTTCAGGGGGGGAGTTATGCCTGGGATATCGGCGTTTTTCGTCTCGATTTCAGTGTTCCGCAAGCCTGGGTGGAAGAGCTGGAAAGTGGCTATGTTCCACCGGAAAACTGGGAACGGGGAATTAATGCGGTTTACACCTCTTATTATGTGAGTCAGTATTACAGCGACTATAAAGCGTCGGGAAATAGCAAAAGTACCTATGTACGTTTTAACAGCGGGTTAAATTTTCTGGGGTGGCAACTGCATTCTGATGCCAGTTTTAGCAAAACAGATAACAATACAGGGGAGTGGAAAAGCAATACACTGTATCTGGAACGTGGATTTTCTCAAATTCTCGGCACGCTGCGTATTGGTGATATGTACACGTCAGCCGATATATTTGATTCCGTTCGCTTCAGCGGAGTTCGGTTATTTCGTGATATGCAGATGTTGCCAAACTCGAAACAAAATTTTACCCCGCGGGTACAGGGGATTGCCCAGAGTAACGCGCTGGTAACTATTGAACAGAACGGTTTTGTCGTTTATCAGAAAGAGGTTCCACCAGGCCCGTTTTCGATTAGTGATTTGCAGTTAGCGGGCGGAGGTGCGGATCTTGATGTGAGTGTTAAGGAAGCCGATGGTTCAGTTACTACATATCTGGTGCCTTATGCGGCAGTACCTAATATGCTGCAACCCGGCGTGTCGAAATATGATTTTGCAGCGGGCCGTAGTCATATTGAAGGTGCGAGCAAGCAAAGTGATTTTGTCCAGGCAGGTTATCAGTATGGTTTTAATAACTTATTGACGCTGTATGGCGGCACGATGATTGCTAATAATTACTACGCGTTTACCCTGGGAACAGGTTGGAACACGCGCATTGGCGCAATTTCAGTCGACGCAACTAAATCGCACAGTAAGCAAGACAATGGTGATGTGTTTGACGGGCAAAGTTATCAAATTGCTTATAACAAATTTTTGAGCCAAACATCGACACGTTTTGGTCTGGCGGCCTGGCGTTATTCGTCGCGTGATTACCGGACGTTTAACGATTATGTGTGGGCAAATAATAAAGATAATTATCGTCGTGATAAAAACGATGTCTATGACATTGCCGATTATTACCAGAATGATTTTGGTCGCAAAAATAGCTTTTCCGCCAATATGAGTCAGTCAATGCCAGAAGGCTGGGGATCTGTGTCATTAAGTACTTTATGGCGGGATTACTGGGGGCGTAGCGGCAGCAGTAAAGATTATCAGTTGAGTTATTCCAATAATTTGCAACGGATAAGCTATACCCTCGCGGCAAGTCAGGCATATGACGAGAATCATCATGAAGAGAAACGCTTTAATATTTTTATATCGATACCCTTTGACTGGGGAGATGACGTTACGACGCCTCGTCGGCAAATATATATGTCTAACTCAACGACGTTTGATGATCAGGGTTTTGCCTCAAATAATACGGGATTATCAGGAACAGTAGGGAGTCGAGATCAGTTCAATTATGGTGTCAACCTGAGTCATCAACATCAGGGAAATGAAACGACAGCAGGGGCGAATTTAACCTGGAACGCGCCTGTGGCGACAGTGAATGGCAGTTATAGTCAGTCGAGTAATTATCGGCAGGCTGGAGCCAGTGTTTCAGGGGGCATTGTCGCCTGGTCGGGTGGCGTTAATCTGGCGAATCGTCTTTCTGAAACTTTTGCCGTGATGCATGCGCCGGGAATTAAAGATGCTTATGTGAATGGGCAAAAATATCGCACCACGAACCGTAATGGTGTCGTGATATACGACGGAATAACTCCTCATCGGGAAAATCACCTGATGCTGGATGTATCGCAAAGTGACAGTGAAACAGAATTACGCGGTAACCGTAAAATTGCCGCCCCTTATCGCGGCGCGGTCGTTCTGGTCAATTTCGACACCGATCAACGCAAACCCTGGTTTATAAAAGCATTAAGAGTGGGTGGGCAACCGTTAACATTTGGCTACGAAGTCAATGATATCCACGGTCATAATATTGGCGTTGTCGGCCAGGGAAGTCAGCTTTTTATTCGCACCAATGAAATACCACCAGCGGTTAATGTGGCAATTGATAAGCAACAAGGGCTTTCATGCACAATCACCTTCGGTAAAGAGATTGATGAAAGTAAAAATTATATCTGTCGGTGAGAGGTGGAATATGATTTTCAGAAATGGAATGTTACTAATTTTTATTTTATGGGCTAATTTTACCTGGGCTGGATGTCGTACCACTGCATCATTAAATATTACTGATAGTATTAATGTGGGGGAGATTTTAGCGAATGAGGTTTCCTTTAGTAAAAGTGTCGTGTTTACGGGGATATCTTGTGATACGAGCACGGATAAAATAGTCTATAAAAATATCCAAAGTGATTGGGTTGAAGTTGGACCTTTTGGTAATGGCGAAAAGTTAAAGGTTAAAATAGAGTCTTTAGGTAAAACCAGTGACACGATTGGGAAATCCAGCAATGCGCAGGCAGTATTACCCTATGTGGTTAAAATATCCAAAGGTACACCTGATTTTACTGGAGAAAGAAAACCTACCTGGTTTATTTCAGATACTGTGATTGCAAATATTGGCGGTGAGTCATCTTCATCCATTGACTTTTGGTTGGGCATTTGTAAGACATTGAAGATTAACTGGTGTGTAAGTTATCTCACCAGTAAACTGGCGGGGGATACATTTACGCTTGGGTTAAGTATTTCCTATTATCCTAAAAATACGACCTGTAAGCCTGAAAACACAATAATAAAAGTAGATGATATTGCCTTGTCCCAACTCAGAAGTCAGGGAAAGATTACGGCGAACAGTAAGGAAGGAATAATTACGTTGAAGTGTGATAATCTTTTCGGCGGCACAAAACAAGCATCGCGGAATATGGTCGTATATCTTTCCAGCAGTGACTTAGTTACAGGAAGCAATACAATTTTGCGTGGCAACATAGATAATGGTGTAGGATTTGTTTTGGATCTAAAAGAACCACCAAAAGGGACTGAAGCAGCCATCAAAATTTCTGCTAGCGGCGATCAGGGCGCGGCGACATCATTATGGAAAACAGATAAACCCGGAGCTCCTTTAAATAGTAATATTATTAATATACCTGTCCTGGCCAGTTACTATGTATACGATAAAAATAAAGTTAAATCGGGTGCACTTGAGGCAACTGCACTGATCAACGTGAAATACGACTAATAACAAACAAGACGAGCAAGTGGCTAATAATAAAAAATAATAAGGTGTCTGCATTTCCCCCTCTCTCCGAGGGGGCCTTTTTTAGCGATGATAAAAAATCTCACCGTCGTAGGCTTTAATGATTTTTCCGTCGGTATCATTGATCAGCACATATGCACCGCCCATATAGGTCCAGTGGGTTCCAGCGTCAGGTGCGGGCAAGTTACGCAACTGCCACTGCTTAATGTTGTACTCATCGGTACGGTACATTTCTGGTACGGTGTCACCTGGTTTGAAATGCTTGAAGTCAGCAATGAAACTGCTTAACTCATACTTCGAAATTCCCGAGGCATTGGTCGAACCCGCGGTGGCTGGTGCGGCCCATGCTGCGCTGGTTACCAGCAAAAGCGCACCCAGCAACATCTTATTTTTTATGGTCATATACTCTCCACTTTGGGGATCAGTAAAATCAGTCGCATATCTTTCCTGCCATACAATATAACCGACAAGAGATATTTTGTTAGTGATCCCATGATTTCGTAAAAAGTGTAAATGAAAGGATGCAGCAAAAGCATCCTCATTGAGCGAGAAGTGAGCGGAATAAGCTGATTTAAGAATCATCCTGGGCTAAAGGGATAACGAAGCCCAGGTGATTGTTTTATCTCATAATACCCATAAAGCCATGCACTCCCATATACAATCCGACTAAACCAATTAACAGACTGGAAAAATAGGGGGCGCGTTTAGCGAGAGTGTTAAATCCGCTCCAGCGTTTTGCAACCTGCTGAACACTGATTGCTGCGCCAACGCCTACGGTGACCAGCGTTAATGCCAGGCCGATGCTGAAACTGACGACCAGAGTTGCACCCAATGTGAGGGCTTTCAACTGAATGCAAATCAACAACACTGTTATTGCCACAGGGCAGGGGATAAGCCCGCCGGTTAAGCCAAACAGCAAAATTTGCCAGTTGGTGACCTCTCTACCATCAAAGCGTCGTTTAATGTCACTGGCATGGGCCAGCGCATGAGCATCCTGATACTCGTCGCTCTGACCATGCTCGTGATGGTGATGATGTTCGTGATCATGGTCGTGATGATGTTCATGGTCATGATGGTGATGCTCGTGCATATTCTCAAGCCAGTTTCTTTCACCGCGCCAGGTACGCCAGAACATCCAGAATGCGGTGCCAAGAATGATCACCGCGGAAATCAACTGAAGCCACGGCTCCGCTGACTGCGCAGTAAAGCGTTTGCTGATCACCATCCCGCCAAAGGCAATCAACCAGACCACCGCCGTATGTGAAATAGTTGCCGCCAGTCCAAGCATCACCGCCTGTTTAATGGTGCCTTTAATGGCGATGATAAACGCTGCCATCATCGTTTTTGAGTGCCCTGGCTCCAGCCCATGAAGCGCACCAAGTAAGATGGCGCTGGGGATGAAAAACCAGGCGTTTCCTTGCTGAAGAAGAGTGGTAAATTCGGTCATGATAATAATTCTTAGTATTAAATCGACGCCCTGATTCTACTCCCCCCCAGTACATGATACTACCCCCCAGTAGATTAATAGTGCTATGATTTTTCATTATCTTGTTACCCAGGTGTTGCCATGTCTCATACCATCCGTGACAAACAGAAACTGAAAGCGCGCGCCAGTAAGATTCAGGGACAGGTTGTTGCGCTCAAGAAAATGCTCGACGAGCCGCACGAATGTGCTGCCGTACTACAACAGATTGCCGCCATTCGTGGTGCGGTAAACGGCTTGATGCGAGAAGTGATTAAAGGCCATCTGACGGAACACATTGTTCATCAGGGCGATGAATTAAAGCGTGAAGAAGATCTGGATGTCGTTCTGAAGGTGCTGGATTCTTATATAAAATAATTTCACAACGTTATTGTAATATCGCCGTTTTTCCTCGTTTACAACGTGTGCGCGGGGCCTTACCATCCTTATCTGCGATCCATCATCGCAACCAAACGACTCGGGGTGCCCTTCTGCGTGAAGGCTGAGAAATACCCGTATCACCTGATCTGGATAATGCCAGCGTAGGGAAGTCACAGACCATCAGGTCATTGCTTCTTCACGTTATGGCAGGAGCAAACTATGCAAGTCGACCTGCTGAGTTCCGCGCAATCTGCGCGCATGTTACACCTCTTTCACCAACACTCTCCCCTTGTGCATTGCATGACCAATGATGTGGTGCAAACCTTTACTGCCAATACCTTACTGGCGCTCGGTGCATCGCCAGCGATGGTTATCGAAACCGAAGAGGCCAGTCAGTTTGCGGCCATCGCCAGTGCCTTGTTGATTAACGTAGGCACACTGACGCAGCTACGAGCACAAGCGATGCGTGCTGCCGTAGAACAGGCAACACGCTCCCAAACCCCCTGGACGCTTGATCCGGTCGCGGTTGGCGCACTCGAATATCGCCGTCATTTTTGCCACGAACTTTTATCGTTAAAGCCAGCGGCGATACGCGGTAATGCCTCTGAAATTATGGCATTAGCTGGTATCGCCAATGGTGGTCGCGGTGTGGATTCCACCGACGCCGCAGCCAACGCGTTACCCGCAGCACAAACACTGGCGAATGAAACCGGGGCTGTCGTCGTGGTCACGGGCGAGGTAGATTATGTTACCGATGGTCGTCGCATCGTTGGCATTCACGGCGGCGATCCGTTAATGACCAAAGTGGTAGGAACTGGTTGTGCATTATCGGCAGTTGTCGCTGCCAGTTGTGCATTACCGGGCGATACGCTGGAAAATGTTGCATCTGCCTGCCACTGGATGAAACAAGCCGGAGAACGTGCGGTCGCCAGAAGCGAAGGGCCGGGCAGTTTTATCCCCCATTTCCTTGATGCGCTCTGGCAACTGACGCAGGAGGTGCAGGCATGAAACGGGTTAACGCTCTGACGATTGCCGGTACTGATCCGAGTGGTGGTGCGGGGATTCAGGCCGATCTTAAAACCTTCTCGGCACTTGGCGCTTATGGTTGTTCGGTAATCACCGCACTGGTGGCGCAAAATACCTGCGGTGTACAGTCGGTGTATCGCATTGAGCCTGACTTTGTTGCCGCACAACTCGACTCAGTGTTCAGCGATGTGCGAATCGATACCACCAAAATCGGCATGCTGGCAGAGACGGATATTGTTGAAGCGGTGGCAGAACGGCTGCAACGTTACCAGATCCAAAACGTGGTGCTGGATACCGTTATGCTGGCTAAAAGCGGTGATCCGCTGCTTTCACCTTCGGCGGTTGCCACGCTACGCAGTCAATTATTGCCGCAGGTTTCATTAATCACCCCAAATTTGCCGGAGGCTGCTGCTTTACTCGATTCTCCACACGCGCGTAATGAACAGGAAATGCTGGAGCAGGGGCGTGAATTATTGGCGATGGGCTGTGGTGCCGTGTTGATGAAAGGTGGTCATCTGGATGATGAGCAAAGCCCGGACTGGTTGTTTACCCGCGACGGCGAACAACGGTTTACCGCACCGCGTATTATGACCAAAAACACGCATGGCACTGGTTGTACATTATCTGCGGCGCTGGCAGCGCTGCGTCCGCGTCACACGAATTGGGCTGACACCGTACAGGAAGCAAAAAGCTGGCTATCAGCGGCGTTAGCCCAGGCCGACACGCTGGAAGTTGGCCACGGGAATGGTCCGGTTCACCACTTTCACGCCTGGTGGTGAGCATCATACTATAGCTGCTTTGGCATTTTTCAGCGTGTTCGCGCTGAAATTCAGGGATGAAACCAATGCAGCTAAAAATAGCCAGTCGAAAAAAATTCACCGCCTTGTTCTGCGCTCTGGGGCTAATTTCCATCGTGGCGATTTATCCTCGTCAGACGGTGAATTTTTTCTGGTCGACAGCAATTCAGATTAAAGACTACATCCACTTTTATGGTTATCGCCCGGTCAAATCTTTTGCTATTCGAATCCCTGCCAATTACACCATTCATGGTATTGATGTTTCACGCTGGCAGGCGCGGATCGACTGGCAACGTGTCGCAAAAATGCGCGACAACGGTATCCGCTTACAGTTTGCTTTTATTAAGGCTACGGAAGGCGAAAATCTGGTAGACCCGTATTTCTCGCGTAACTGGCGTCAAAGCCACAAAAATGGCTTATTGCGCGGGGCATATCACTATTTTTCTCCGTCGGTCTCAGCTTCCGTTCAGGCGCGATTATTTCTGCAAACGGTGGATTTCTCACAAGGCGATCTGCCAGCGGTGCTGGACGTAGAAGAACGTGGGAAATTATCGGCAAAAGAATTACGCAAGCGGGTAAGTCAGTGGCTAAAAATGGTTGAAAAGAGCACGGGCAAAAAGCCGATTATTTATGCGGGGGCGACGTTTTATCACACGAATCTGGCGGGATATTTCAATGAATACCCGTGGTGGGTGGCCCATTATTATCAACGACGCCCGGACAATGACGGCCAGGCCTGGCATTTCTGGCAGCATTCCGACCGTGGACAGGTGGATGGCGTAAATGGTCCGGTGGATTTTAATGTGTTTAATGGCACGGTGGAGGAGCTGCAGGCATTTGTTGATGGCATTAAAGAAACGCCTTAAATAACCAGCAGTGATATACTTCCTCCAGACTCATCGCCTGGAAAAAGACAAATGGAACAAGCGCATACCCAGCTTATCGCTCAACTGAACGAACGTATTTTAGCGGCGGACAACACGCCGCTTTATATTAAGTTTGCCGAAACGGTAAAAAATGCCGTGCGCAGTGGGGTGCTGGAGCATGGAAATATTTTGCCCGGCGAGCGTGATTTAAGTCAGTTAACCGGCGTTTCGCGCATTACGGTGCGCAAGGCGATGCAGGCGCTGGAAGAAGAGGGAGTGGTGACGCGTTCGCGTGGCTACGGAACGCAGATCAACAACATCTTCGAATACTCGTTGAAAGAAGCGCGAGGTTTTTCTCAGCAGGTGGTGTTGCGTGGGAAAAAACCCGATACGTTGTGGGTTAATAAGCGAGTGGTAAAGTGTCCCGAAGAAGTTGCGCAGCAACTGGCGATTGCCGCGGGCAGCGATGTCTTCTTGCTTAAGCGTATTCGCTATGTGGATGAAGAAGCGGTATCGATAGAAGAGTCGTGGGTTCCAGTGCATTTAATTCATGATGTTGATGCCATCGGTATTTCTCTCTATGACTATTTCCGCAGTCAGCGTATCTTTCCCCTGCGCACCCGTTCCCGCGTTAGCGCCCGAATGCCGGATGCCGAGTTTCAGTCACATATTCAGTTAGATAGCAAAATACCGGTGCTGGTGATCAAGCAAGTGGCGCTTGACCAACAGCAACGGCCTATTGAGTACAGCATCAGCCACTGTCGCAGCGATCTATACGTTTTTGTGTGTGAGGAGTAGTTCTTCGCGCGTTGGCGCGCAATCACCGCCGCGATGTCCGACAACCCACGACGCTACCGCATTGCCCAGCAATACGGCGTCTGCCAGTGGGAGACCGGAGGCCAGTCCGGCAAGCACGCCACCAGCATGGCTATCACCTGCGCCAATAGTGTCCACGACTTGCGTTGGAAATGCCGGAACGCAATCAGAAGCGTTGTTGCTGAAATACCACGCGCCTTCTTTATCGAGACGAACGATCAGCGGCGCGGCAAATTTCTCCTGCCATTGCGTGCCAAGCATTGTGATATTTGCGGATAAAGCAAAACGTTCGGCGGCAATCTCAGCTTCCTGGCGATTGAGCGACACCAGTGGCCGACAGGCCATGATGCGCGCAAGCAATGCATCCGGGATATCGTCAATCCGCGGGCCGAAATCAATAAACGGCGTCACGTCTTGCAGTCCTTCCAGCCATTCCACTAACAATTCGCCACAGGGCGAGGCCAGTTGATAACCGGAAAAATAGAGCAGGCTATCTGGTGCAACGGTTAATCGCGTCAGCCACTGGCTATTCCACTGATTTTCCACACCGCTGAACGACATAAAGGTACGTTCACCATCAGGTTCAACCAGCGCCAGACACCAGCCGTTATCGCCTTCGGCGTTATCGAGCAGGCTGAGCAATCCCTCTTTTGCCATCCGGTTACGAATAATCTCCGACCACACCCCCTGACCGAGCGGCAGGGCGTTATCCGCTTCTATACCGAGGCGCTTTAACGTCACGGCAATGTTCAGCGCACAGCCGCCAACATTTACGCTCTGCTGTTTCAGTTCGATATCGCACCCGCGCCAGGGCAGGGCGTAAGCGTCAGCGATCACATCAATGACAGCCGCACCGACAACCATCACCGGTTGACGCGTAGTTAATTGCGACAGCAGCGTGTGTAACCTGGTGCCGCTCATACCGCCTCCCGTTGTTGGCGATACTTCGCCAGCGCCGTGGCATAGCGGTTGAAATCAAGCTGATTAACCGCATCCAGCTCAGCCTTTAATGCCGGATCGATAGCATTTACGCCATGCAATGCGCCACAAATCGCCGTCGCCATAGCGCCGATGGTGTCAGTGTCACCACCAAGATTGGCGCACAGAATAGCGCAGCGGTTCGGATCGGTTTGTGCCAGTTCAACCAGCGCAATGGCGCACGGAACGGACTCAATAGTGCTGGTGCCTGCGCCAATCACTTGATATAGCTGTTCGCTGGCAGATTCGGTGCCGTCGGCGTGACGAACGATTTTTAGTGCAATCTCCAGACGTGCCGCCAGTGAGGCGCTGAAGGTAGTGATGCGTTTTTGTTGAGCATGTCGCGCAATCGAGGGTAGAGAATCAACAATCGCTGACCAGCTTTCGCCGTCAATGGCACGAGAAATCGCCCATGCAATAACCACCGCCCCCGCAATCGCCAGATCGGATTTATGGGTCGGGCTGGACGCCAGCGCCACATCATCAATAAAGGAATCAACATCACGCGCCGGGAGTAAACACCCCAATGGTGAGACGCGCATCGCCGCACCGTTAGTCACGCCGTTGTTTTCCAGTTCAGCGACGGGTTTACCGTCGCGAATGGCGTTAAGCGCAATTTTTGAGGTCGGGCCAAGCACGTTTTTGTTGAAGGCGTCGAAACGCAGTGCCCAGTCGAGGATTTTACGCCCAATCAGATCCGGGTCGATCTCGCCTTCGCGTTCCAGCAACGCATCCGCCAGGCACAGCGCCATCGAGGTGTCGTCGGTAAATTCGGCGCGGTTAAAATAACAGGCCGCGTTATTCTCCTTTGGGCCGGGCAGAAAACGGTCAATCCAGCCAAAATGCGCTTTGACGCGGCTGCGCGGCCAAAGCTCGGAGGGCATCCCCATCGCATCCCCTAACGCCTGCCCGTAAAGAGCACCGAGAATACGTTCTGTTTTCATTTTGCTTCCCCTTGTGTCAACGCAATATCGCGATCATCGACCCTAATAGCCGTAATTTCGTTGTCGGATTCGCGGAAAAAAATCATGAACAGCACGGCGATAATGGCAATCATCACCGCACCGAAAGTCCATATCCCGGCCCAGTTGAAGGTCAGCCCGTTGACTGGTTCCTGATAAGCGAACATCATTTCCATCATGACGCCGCCAAGACGATAGCCGAGCAAACTACCGAAACCCTGGCAGCAGAGCGTAATCAACCCCTGCGCGGCAGTACGCATGTGCACGGGGGCTTTTTTGTCGACATAGATGTATGCGGTAACGTAGTAAAAATCGTAACTTACGCCGTGCAGCAAAATGCCGAGGAACAATAGTGCGTAGGTGAAATATTCATCCGCGCTGCCGTAAATAAAGAAGCCATAACGAATCGCAGCGGTGACCAGACCAAGTAATAATACCTTTTTGATACCAAATCGTTTGGTGAAAAACGGCAATGCCAGCATAAAGAAGATTTCAGAGAACTGGCCGAGCGTCATCCAGCCGGTCGCGTTTTTCATACCGACTTCGGTCAGATAACCGTTGGCAAAGATGTAATAGAACGCCAGCGGCATAGCAAACAGGAATGAACAGAAGAAAAAGACGAGGAAGTTTTTATCGCGCAGCAGGATCAGTGCATCCAGGCCAAGCATGACTTTAATATCCATTTTGCCAGTGCTTTTTGGTGGTGTGTCGGGCAGGAAACATGCAAACACACCGAGTAGAGCAGAACTTCCGGCGGTAATCAGCAGCGGAATATTAGTCGGTGAGATATCGGCATAACCCAGCATTTGCGGCAAGAATCCACATGCCAGACCAGAGGCAATCCAGCCGATAGTACCCATCACACGAATGCGTGGGAAATCACGTTCCACATCCGGCACGTTGGCAAAGGCGATGCTATTAGTCAGTGCAATGGTCGGCATATAGGTTAGCGAGTAGGCCAGCAGTAACGGGAAGAATCCGGCAAAAGTGGTCTGTTGCGCAGAGAAATACATCAGCACTGCACCAGCGAACATCAATACAGCCAGCACTTTCTGCGCCGAGAAAAAGCGGTCAGTGATGGAGCCAACCAGAATAGGGGACAGGATCGCCGCGATGGCGGTACAGGCATACGACCAGCTAATTTCTCCGGCACTAAACCCGCTTTTACTTAACCACAGCCACAATGGTACAAACCACGCGCCCCAGATAAACCATTCAACAAACATCATGAACGACAGCTTTGCTGTTGTTTTCATCTTTTGATTCCTTCATGACAGGTAATGTAAGGTACGCGCTGACAATACCATTTGATGATACCTTTTAAATACCTTTATGGTGAAATCTTGACCGCGATAACACTTTTTCTGATGAGTCGTGCCAACAGGAAACGCTGAAAAAACAGCCGAAAGATGGAAAAAATAGCTCATAACGACCAGGATTATAATTGCCCGCAAAAGGTGGGCCAGGACAATCCATAGCCGATATCCAATCGGAATTTACGGGAGCATAGTAATGACAGATATTGCGCAGTTGCTTGGCAAAGATGCCGACAACCTTTTACAGCATCGTTGTATGACTATTCCTTCTGACCAGCTTTATCTCCCCGGACATGACTACGTAGACCGCGTGATGATTGACAATAATCGTCCGCCAGCGGTGCTGCGTAATATGCAGACGCTGTATAACACCGGGCGTCTGGCCGGAACCGGGTATCTTTCTATTCTGCCGGTTGACCAGGGGGTCGAGCACTCCGCGGGGGCTTCATTTGCTGCTAACCCGCTCTATTTCGACCCGAAAAACATTGTTGAACTGGCGATAGAAGCGGGCTGTAACTGTGTGGCGTCAACTTATGGCGTGCTGGCATCGGTATCGCGGCGTTACGCTCACCGCATTCCATTCCTCGTCAAACTCAACCACAACGAGACGCTAAGTTACCCAAACACCTACGATCAAACGCTGTATGCCAGTGTAGAGCAGGCGTTCAACATGGGAGCAGTGGCAGTTGGCGCGACCATCTATTTTGGCTCGCAAGAGTCACGTCGGCAGATTGAAGAAATTTCTGCGGCCTTTGAACGTGCACATGAGCTGGGCATGGTGACCGTGCTGTGGGCTTATTTGCGCAACTCCGCCTTTAAGAAAGAGGGCATCGATTACCATGTTTCCGCTGACCTGACCGGTCAGGCGAACCATCTGGCGGCGACCATTGGCGCGGATATTGTCAAACAAAAAATGGCGGAGAATAACGGCGGCTATAAAGCGATTAATTACGGTTATACCGACGATCGCGTTTACAGCAAGTTAACCAGCGAAAACCCGATTGACCTGGTGCGTTATCAGTTAGCTAACTGTTATATGGGCCGCGCAGGGCTGATTAACTCCGGCGGTGCCGCGGGCGGTGAAACCGACCTTAGCGATGCGGTGCGTACTGCGGTTATCAACAAACGAGCGGGCGGAATGGGGCTAATTCTCGGGCGTAAAGCGTTCAAGAAATCGATGGCCGACGGCGTGAAACTGATTAACGCCGTGCAGGACGTTTATCTCGATAGCAAAATTACGATTGCCTGATACGCTTCATTTATCTGGCCTGCGAACAACACACCTCCCGTAGGCCGGATAAGGCGTTCGCACCGCATCCGGCAAAAATTGATGTACCCCTGTTCAGGAGAGAATAAATTTTTGACTAGCGCAATAACGGGCAGTCCGGCGGTAATCGACAACGCAACGCCGCCGGAAGTATTTCTATATGAAAACGTTGGCCACTTAATGGTTCGCCATCAAGGTTAAAGGTGATTTCATGCGGCGCTTGTATCTCGAACCATGCCGAAGCGCCTTCAACAATATTCGGGTTTTCTTCATCAGGTTTTAAGGTTGAGAAGAGAGCGGGAAGAATTTCGTCACCGGTGAAAATACGCAGTTGCAATAACCCATCGTTAATCAGCGCATTCGGGCACAGTTGCTGACCGCCACCGGCCTGACGCCCGTTGCCAATACCAATAACCAGCGCATCGCCTTGCCAGTGAAAATTTTCACCACGGATTTCGCAGCGGTCCGGTTGCAACGTATCCATGCGCATTAAGCCGTGAATGATGTAAGAGACGCCACCCAGCGCGGCTTTTAATTTCTCCGGTGTTTCGGTGGTAATGCGCGTACCAAATCCGCCCGTCGCCATGTTGATAAAACAGGTTTGTTTGTTGACCTGCGCCATATCAATCGCAATGGCGTTACCGGCAATTGCCAGTTTAAGTGCCTTATCCAGCGCTTCAGGAATACCCACACTGGTGGCAAAATCGTTCGCTGTACCTAGCGGCAATATTCCCAAAGCAGGAATGTCATCACCTTCGCACTGAATCAATGCCGTGGAGACTTCATTAATAGTGCCATCTCCACCTCCGGCAATTACCGTTGCAACGCCAAGCTGACGGGCTTCAGCAACATAACGCGCGGCATCATCTTTCTCCCAGGTGGTTCGTACATGGATCGTCATTCCTTCCTCACGCAACAGCATAATCGCTTCGCGCAATATCTCATTGCCAGCACTTTTGCCGTTAAGAATCAGTAAGCTGGCGGGAAAATCTGCCATGGTCGTCTGCCTTTATGATTGGTCTGTAGATAGTGTAGAGCAGAAAAGAAAAGGCGGAGTCAGAACAGGATGAAAGCGTGGTACAAAAAAATAAGCCCGTGTAAGGGAGATTACACAGGCTAAGGAGGTGGTTCCTGGTACAGCTAGCATTTTATGGGTTATGTTTTTCAGCGAAACAGATAATAACCTTAATAAATGCAGCCGTATGTGATCGGTTTCTAAGAATTTTCTATCCGGGAAAAATAATCGAAATGAATCACTTACCGTGCGGGTTACGCGTGGTTTCCCCGGAGAAATTACGCATCAGCAGTGCGTAATTCAGCTCGAGATCCTGCGGAACCGGGAGCCACACGGTATAGCCATCGCCAGGCGCGACCGGCATCGCTTCACCTTTGGCGTTTTCCATGTGCTCAAGGGTAAAGTTGATATTGCCCTGTGGCGTCATCAGTTCCAGGCTGTCGCCAACGGAGAATTTATTTTTCACCGCTACGGCTGCCAGAGAGCCTTTACGCTCACCGGTAAACTCTCCAACAAACTGCTGGCGGTCAGAAACGGAATAACCGTATTCGTAGTTCTGGTAATCGTCGTGAGTATGACGACGCAGGAAACCTTCGGTGTAACCACGATGCGCCAGGCCTTCCAGTGTTTCCAGCAGGCTGGTGTCGAACGGTTTGCCCGCAGCGGCGTCATCGATAGCTTTACGATAAACCTGCGCGGTACGTGCACAATAGTAGAAAGATTTAGTGCGGCCTTCGATTTTCAGCGAATGCACGCCCATTTTGGTCAGGCGTTCAACATGGGCGATGGCGCGCAGATCTTTCGAGTTCATGATGTAAGTGCCGTGCTCATCTTCAAACGCGGTCATATACTCGCCCGGGCGCTGGGCTTCTTCGATCATAAACACTTTGTCGGTTGGCGCACCGATACCCAGCGTCGGCTCGACGTTTTGCACCGGAATCGGCTCGTATTTGTGTACGATGTTGCCAACGTCATCTTCTTTCCCTTCCTGCACGTTGTACTCCCAACGGCAGGCGTTGGTGCAGGTGCCCTGGTTTGGATCGCGTTTGTTGATGTAGCCAGAGAGCAGGCAGCGGCCGGAGTAGGCCATGCACAGCGCGCCGTGAACGAAGATTTCAAGCTCCATATCCGGAACCTGATTGCGGATCTCTTCAATCTCTTCCAGCGACAGCTCGCGGGAGAGGATCACGCGGGTCAACCCCATTTGCTGCCAGAATTTCACCGTCGCCCAGTTTACGGCGTTGGCCTGCACGGAAAGGTGGATCGGCATTTCAGGGAAGTGTTCACGCACCAGCATAATCAGCCCCGGATCGGACATAATCAGTGCGTCCGGCCCCATTTCCACCACCGGTTTCAGATCACGGATAAAGGTTTTTAGCTTGGCATTGTGTGGCGCAATGTTGACCACGACATAAAACTTTTTCCCCAGCGCGTGGGCTTCATTGATGCCGAGCTGGAGATTTTCGTGGTTAAATTCGTTGTTGCGCACACGCAGGGAGTAACGCGGTTGCCCCGCATAAACAGCATCTGCGCCATAAGCGAAAGCGTAACGCATATTTTTCAGCGTTCCCGCCGGGGAAAGGAGTTCCGGTTTAAACATAATTCTCTCGTTCTGATGACAGGTCAGATCCGCTTCACCTGATGAAGCGGTTAGGGGAGTGTCCCCACTTTAAGGGCGGGCATTGTAGCGCAATCGGTGGGGTTGGCTCCAGTGCAAATGTCTGGTCGCGTCCTGGTTTTGGTAAGGATACGAATAACGATAATTTCTTCGGCACTTGCAGGAAATAAATAACGTGGCGTTCAAAAAGAAGAACAAAAATTCTTTCACCTGATATGAAACTTATCCTCCCATTATTTTAATGGCGCGGCTTGATCCTTAGCATCAATAAGTAAGTGTTTATTAGAAATAAAGCCGGGCGCGTTATCCGCGCCCGGCATAACAATTAAGTCTTATCTTTCACAGTCTGGCTTACGCCATTGTTTTTTACTGAGGCAATTCCGATTTCGCGTGATTGAGCGGTGGCGTACATTTGACTGGAGCCGATTATCTGATGATTAGCGGCTTTCAGATTGAAATAAAATTTGCCGTTGCTCGCTGTTTTTTTCTCATAGCGTTCATCCTGCGGGCTGTTGCTTTGCACAGAGGCAATGCCCTTTTCCGCAGCGGCTTTTGAGGTATACAGTTCGCTGGTGAGAATAGTCTCACCGTTACCCGCTTTTAACACAAACCGGAACTGATTATCACTGCTCTTATTGAGTTCAAACCAACCAGCCATAATGACTCCTTGATTGAAATTGCGTATTGAAAACAGTATGTAACGATTTAAGTATGGGTGATATTCATAAGGTTGCCAATCAGGGGAATACCCCCCTAAAGGAGCTGTCTCTTGATCAGATCTCCTGATCAAGAGACAGCTCCTTTCAGAGAGGGGCATGACGGATTAATAAACAAGGAATTCAGCCCTCGCGAGGGCAAAGATACGTTAAACAATGCGGCAGGCGTCGGCTTCCCAGCGATAACCGACACCGTAAACGGCGCGGATAAATGACTGCTCTTCGTCCAGTGCTTCCAGCTTGCGGCGCAGGTTTTTAATGTGGCTATCGATGGTACGGTCGGTCACTACGCGGTAGTCGTCATAAAGATGATTGAGTAACTGCTCGCGGGAGAACACTTTTCCCGGTTCATGGGAGAGTGTTTTCAGCAGGCGAAATTCCGCAGGGGTCAGATCAAGCATTTTGCCGCGCCACGAAGCCTGAAAACGACCTTCGTCGATAATTAACGGGCTTTCTGCATCTTGCTGTTGCAACTCACGCTGCGGTTTGCAACGACGCAATATAGTTTTGACGCGCGCTACCACTTCCCGCGGGCTATACGGTTTACAGATGTAATCATCAGCACCGATTTCCAGCCCCAGCAGGCGGTCGATCTCTTCGATTTTCGCTGTCACCATAACAATGGGAATATCAGAAAAACGACGAATCTCCCGACACAGTGTCAGACCATCGGTGCCTGGTAGCATCAGATCTAACAGGATCAGATCCGGTGGCGTCTGGCGCACATACGGCAGTACCTGATCGCCGTGGCTAATCAACGTCGGCGCATAGCTTGCGGCACGCAGATAATCAATGAGCAACTGCCCCAGTTTGGGTTCATCTTCCACGATCAAAATACGCGGCGTGTTTTCGTCGATAGGTAACTCGGTCATACTTCTCTCTGTAAATCCCGTTCCAGCGGTAACTCTACTGTAATGCTAACCCCGCCAAAAGGCGAATGGGCGGCAACAATGCGACCATTATGTGCTTCAACAATGTTCAGGCAAATTGCCAACCCCAGCCCGGAGCCGCCGCTGGCACGGTTGCGGGAACCTTCCGTGCGATAAAAACGCTCAAACAATTTTTGTAACTGATCGTCGCTGACTCCCGGTGCGCTGTCGGCAAAGGTCAGATGCACCATTTTGTCGTGCTGTTCGGCGGAAATATGCAGGCCACCGCCACTGTCGGTGTAGCGCAGGCTGTTTTCCAGTAAGTTATTAAACAACTGCATTAAACGATCGCGATCGCCAAATACGGTAATGCTGTCCGGCAAGGAGAATTGCAGAGTCAACCCACGACTGGCGAAACGTTCGCGAAATGCGCCGCCCGCGACTTCAAGTAGTGGAACGAGATCCACCGTTGCTTTCTGGTAGGCGAGAGCGCCTTCATCAGACATCGACAACTGATGGAGATCGTCGACCAGTTTAGTCAACGTTCCGACCTCCGCCTGTAAAGAAGCCACTGTCTCTGGCGTGAATTTACGTACACCATCCTGGATGGCTTCCAGTTCGCCGCGCAGTACCGCTAAAGGCGTGCGCAGTTCGTGAGAAATGTCGGCCATAAAATCGCGGCGCATCTGCTGGTTTTTCTCCAGCGTACTGGCGAGCTGGTTGAAGTCCTGTGCCAGTTTGCCCAGTTCGTCTTCGCTGGTGGGCGTCACGCGAGTGGTGAAATCACCTGCTGCCAGTTTGTGCGTGCCGTCAACTAACCGTTTTACCGGTGCCAGCAAGCCGCGTGCCAGTGGGAACGTCGCCAGCGCTGCCAGTAAAGTAGATAAAGCCACAATCAGCCAACTGGTTTGCCGTTGTTGCTTATCAAAATTGATATCGGTATTGCGGGTCAGCCGCTCGACAGGGGAGGCGATCACCGCGCCGACTTCCAGACCATTGACCAGAATAGGCCGCCGTGTGCCGTCAGGTGGAATAGGTGAGCGAGGGCCAACCAGCACTTTGTTATTTTGATCGACCACCCAGAACTGGGTGCGCCAGCCGTGCGGCGGCATACCGGGGCCGGGCTTATCGTCGTTGCTATCATGTTCAAGTGAACGCAGGATCTGAAACACAAAACGATCGTTGTTACGCAGGAAGCGCCAGTTGCCATGCTGGGCGTACTGCTCGCCAAGTGCGTCGCCAAGCATTTGCAGCCGTTGCTCATTGCCATGCTTAATGTAATCGATAAAGCCGCGCTCAAAACTGATACGCACCGCCCAGTGCATCGTGATCAGCAAGACGATGCAGGTGGCGAAGATCGCCAGAAACAGTTTGCCGGTAATGCCGGGCCGCCAGAACTTCATTCAGTGCTCCTTTTGCGCCGCGAAATAGCCACATTTTGATGTGTATCGTTCGGAACTCTGGCAAAGATGAACGCCGGAAGGGCGATAAGAAACGCCATGCTTAGCCAGGTGTACATAAAGACGGTTTGTGTGGCACCGCTGTCGACGCTGACATGCTGCGAACCAAAAAGCCCAAGCAACAGCCCGGCGATGGTCACGCCGATACTCATCGACAATTGCATAATCATCGACAGCAGGCTGTTGCCACTGCTTGCCAGTTTGTCCGGCAGATCTTTCAGTGTCAGCGTGTTCATGGAGGAAAAACGCGTTGAGTTGACCATCCCTTGTAAAAACAGAACGAATGGTAAAACGTAGTACCAGCCAAGCAGCGCGGTGGCCATAAACAGCAGTGTGACCAGCGACAGGCCCAGCGTAGTCGCCACTAGTACCCGACGATAACCAAAGCGGTTCACTACCTGCACGACTATCCGCTTCATCCCCATGCTGCCGAGCACCATTGGGATCATCATCAATCCGGCATGAAAGGGTGAGAAGCCGAGACCAATCTGCAAGAAAACCGGCGTCATAAAGGGCAACATACCGCTGCCGATACGTCCGGCGAAGCTCCCCGCCAGGCCCAACGAAAAGGTACGGGTGCGGAACAGTTTCAGGCTGAACAGGGCGCGGGCGTTATTTCTGGCATGTATGAGATAAAGCATAAGCGCCACCACGCCAACAGCAACCAGGCCAGCAATCGCCAGCGGCGATAAGCCCGTACCTTTACTGCCATCCAGCGCCAGCGTTAATACCGCCATGCCAACCGCCAGCAACAGAAAGCCGGAGAGATCAAAGCGCCGCGTCTGCATGGTGTAGTTCGGCATTAACATTAGTGTGGCGATCGCGCCGATAATTCCAACCGGAATGTTGATCAAAAAGATCCAGTGCCATGACGCGTACTCCACCAGCAGGCCGCCCAGCGCCGGGCCAAGCAGTGGGCCAACCTGGCCAGGCAGCGTCACAAAGGTCATCGCCGCCATATATTGCTCGCGCGGAACAATTTTCATCACCGTCAACCTGCCAACCGGCACCATCATCGCACCGCCCACGCCCTGCAATGCGCGCGCCAGCAACAGTTCATTAAGGGTGCCGGAAAGCGCGCAAAACAGTGAACCAAGGGTAAACAGGACAATAGCGGTAAAGAAAATATTGCGCACGCCGACTTTGTCCGCCAGCCAGCCGCTGGCAGGCAGCATCACCGCCACGGTCAGCACATAAGAGACAATGACCATGTGCATATGCAGCGGGCTTTCCCCCAGGCTTTGCGCCATTGAGGGAAGGGCAGTGTTAACGATGGTGGTGTCCAGCGACTGCATAAAGAAGCCGAAAGCCACAATCCACAATTGCCAGCGGGTGCTGTCGGGAAGATCTGTCATTTACTCGGTTACCGTTTCTTTAGATTTTCGCGAAAAACGCAGTCGCAGACGGTCGAAAAAGAGATACACCACCGGCGTGGTATACAGCGTCAGGAGCTGACTCATCACCAGGCCGCCGACAATGGTGATCCCCAATGGTTGCCGCAGTTCCGAGCCATCGCCGCCCGACAATACCAGCGGCAGCGCGCCAAACAGCGCCGCCAGGGTCGTCATCATTATCGGGCGAAAACGCAGCAGGCAGGCCTGGAAAATGGCCTCCTGCGGCGTCAGATTAGCGTGGCGTTGGGCTTCAAGCGCAAAATCGACCATCATGATGGCGTTTTTCTTCACGATGCCGATTAATAGCATAATCCCTATCAGGGCGACCAGGCTGAACGGAGCATTAAACAGCTCCAGCGCCAGTAGCGCTCCAACGCCCGCCGAGGGCAGGGTGGAGAGAATGGTCAGCGGATGCACGTAACTCTCGTACAACATCCCCAGCACGATATACACCGTGGCGATGGCCGCGATAATCAGGATCACCTGCGAATTCATCGTCTCCTGGAACACCTGCGCCGTTCCGGCAAAACTGCCGCGCACCGTGGAAGGTACGCCAAGCTGCGTCATTGCGCGGTCGATTGCCGCACTGGCGTCCGAGAGTGATTTCCCGGTCGGCAGGTTGAACGAGATGGTTGAGGCTGCGGACAGTCCCTGATGATTCACTGACAGCGGCGCATTCGCCGGTTGCCATTTAGCGAAATATGACAGCGGGATCGCTTTGCCTTCGTTATTAATGACGAACATTTTTTCCAGCGCGCTGATGTCCTGGGTATAGCGCGGATCAACTTCCATCACCACTTTATACTGGTTCATTGGCTGGTAAATGGTCGAGATTTGCCGCTGACCGAAGGCGTTATTCAGCAGGCTGTTAGCGGCCTGCACGTCGATTCCCAATCGCGCCATCGTGTCGCGGTCGTAAACCAGGTTCATCTCCGCGCCGTTGTCTTGCTGGTCAGAGTTAACGTCCGCCAGTTCCGGCAACGTCGCCAGTTTTTTGCGGATTTTCGGCTCCCATTCGCGCAGTGCTGCCAGATCGTCAGACAATAACGTGTACTGGTAGCTGGCGTTCGACTGACGTCCGCCAACGCGAATATCCTGTACCGCCATCAGGAACAGATTCGCCCCTGGCTCTTTCGCCAGCTTCACGCGCAGACGGTCGATAATTTGCTGGGCGGTTTCGCTGCGTTCATCGCGCGGTTTCAGCGTGATAAACATCATTCCGCTGTTAACTCGCGAGCCACCGGTAAAGCCAGTGACATTATCCACCGCCGGGTCATCACGGATAATTTTCATGAAGTCCTGCAACTTACCGCGCATCGCCTGAAACGAAATACTCTGATCGGCCTGTATCCCGCCCATCAGTACGCCGGTGTCCTGCTCCGGGAAGAAAGTTTTCGGGATCGAGATATACAGCCAGATATTCAGCGCAATGGTGCCAAGCAGCACTACGCCTACCAGACGGGTGTGATTGAGAACCCATTTCAGCGACTTGCCGTAGCCTTGTTGCAGTGCAACCAGCATCCGGCCAAAACCGCGTAACCGTGTTTGCTCACGCGGCTTGCTGGCTTTCAGCATCCAGCCGCACATCATCGGCGTCAGCGTCAGGGAAACCAGCAGTGAAATACCTATCGCCACCGAAAGCGTCACGGCAAACTCGCGTAACAAGCGCCCCGGCAAGCCGCCCATCAACAACAGCGGCAGGAACACAGCTACCAGTGACAGGCTCATCGACAGAACTGTAAAACCGACTTCGCGGGTGCCTTGCAGTGCGGCCTGTAGCGGTTTCATTCCCGCTTCCAGATGACGGGCAATGTTTTCCAGCACCACAATGGCGTCATCGACTACAAAGCCAGTAGCGATGGTGAGTGCCATCAGCGACAGGTTATTGAGACTGAAACCGCAAAGATACATCGCTGCAAAGGTGCCAATCAGCGAAACCGGCACTGCAACCGCAGGAATGATCGTCGCCCGACCTGAACGCAGGAACAAAAAGACCACTAAAATCACCAGCGCCACCGAAATAATCAGCGTCTGCTCGACTTCTTCCAGCGAGGCGCGAATGGTGGGGGAGCGATCCTGAGCTATTTGCAGATCAATCGCCGCCGGGATTGTCTCCTGTAACTCCGGTAATTTCGCCCGGATGCTGTCTACCGTCTGGATGATATTGGCTTCCGGCAGTTTGCGGATCATCAACAAAATAGCCGGTTTGGCGTTGGTCATCCCGGCGTTGCGCACATCCTGTACTGAGTCGGTTACCGTTGCCACATCACCCAGACGAACCGCGCCGCCGTTGTTGTAATGAATAATCAACGGCTGGTATTCGGCGGCAGTTTTCAGCTCATCGTTGGTCTGGATCTGCCAGCGGTGAGTGTCATCTTCCAGCGCCCCCTGCGGTTTACGCACGTTGGCATTGCTGATGGCGGTGCGCACATCGTCCAGCGACACGCCCTGATTAAACAGCGCCTGTGGATTCAGCCCGACGCGCACCGCAGGCAGCGAGCTGCCGCCGACATCGACATCACCGACGCCGTCGATTTGTGCAATTGTCGGAGCCAGTTGCGTCGAGGCAAAATCGTACAGTTCCCCCTGCGAATAAGTATCGGACGTCAGCGTCAGGATCATAATTGGTGCATCCGACGGGTTCGCTTTGCGATAAGTCGGACGGCTTGGCATCCCACTGGGCAGCAGACTTTGGGCGGCGTTGATCGCCGCCTGTACATCGCGCGCCGCGCCGTTGATATCCCGGTCAAAATCAAACTGCAAAATGATACGCGTGCTGCCGAGCGAACTGCTGGAGGTCATTTCACTGACCCCGGCAATGCGTCCAAGCGAGCGTTCCAGCGGTGTGGCAACGGAAGACGCAATCGTTTCTGGCGACGCACCGGGCAGCGAGGCGCTGACCATAATTACCGGAAAATCGACCTGCGGCAGCGGGGCGACCGGCAGCATACGGAAGCCCAGTATGCCGCAAAGGGTAATGGCAACCGACAGTAAAATCGTCGCCACCGGGCGGTAAATGAAGAGGGCAAAAAACTTCACTTACGCCTCCTCTTCATGGCGGGCAAAGCGGCTTTTGGTCCACAATGCCAGGCGGTCGAACAGCAGATAAATCACCGGCGTGGTGAACAGCGTCAGCACCTGACTGACAACCAGACCGCCGACCATGCCGATACCTAACGGACGACGCAGTTCCGCGCCGACTCCGGTACTCAACATCAGCGGCAATGCACCGAGCAGCGCTGCCAGCGTGGTCATCAGGATCGGACGAAAACGCAGCAGGCAGGCCTGGTAGATGGCATCTCGCGGCGACATGCCTTGCTCGCGCTCAGCGGCCAGCGCGAAGTCGATCATCATGATGGCGTTTTTCTTCACAATACCGATCAGCAAAATAATGCCGATAATGGCGATCACATCCAGCTCACTACCGGCAATCAGCAACGCCAGCAATGCGCCGACACCTGCCGTTGGCAACGTCGAGAGAATAGTGATCGGGTGAATAAAGCTTTCGTACAGAATACCGAGCACGATATACATCGCCACCACTGCCGCGACAATCAGCCAGACAGTGCTACCCAATGCCGACTGGAAGGCGAGGGTACTACCCTGGAATTGCGTGGTGATATCCACTGGCAGATTTAGCGTCTTCTCGGTATCCATAATCGCCTGCACCGCATCGCCCAGTGAATAGTTATCCGGCACGTTAAAGGAGATGGTCGTTACCGGGAACTGATCCAGATGGTTGATGGAGAGCGGCGCAAAACGCTGCTCAATTTTAGCTATCGAGCTGAGTGGCACTACGCCGCCGTCGCTGCTGGTCAGGCGAATGGTATCCAGCGCCGCCAGCCCTGGTGTGTTTTCAGTGTTGTGCTCCAGCACCACGCGATACTGGTTGGCCTGAGTATAAATCGTCGAAATTAGCCGCTGACCAAAGGCGTTGTACAGGGCGTTATCAACATCCGCCATGCTGATCCCCAGACGGCTGGCGCTGTCGCGATCAACGTTAACATACGCCACCAGTCCTTTGTCCTGCCAGTCGCTGGAGACATCAGAAAGCTGCGGCAGTTGCTGGAGTTTTTCCATTAGCTGCGGCACCCAGGTACTGAGCGCATCCAAATACGTGGCCTGCAATGTAAACTGGTACTGCGTGCGGCTGACCTGAGTATCGATGGTCAGATCCTGCGTTGGCTGCAGGAAGAGATCGACGCCCGGCACTTTATCTACCGCCGTTTGCAAACGGGCGATAACTTTTTGTACCCGATCATCACGCTCATCCAGCGGTTTCAGATTGATCTGCAAACGCGCACTGTTCAGCGACGGGTTAGTGCCATCAACGCCCACAAATGAGGTCAGGCTTTGCACTGCCGGGTCCTGCAAAATCACCTCCGCGACCTGGCGTTGCCGCTGGGCCATATTGGCAAAGGAGCTGGATTGCGGTGCCTGCAAGGTGCCCTGAATAATGCCGTTATCCTGCACCGGGAAGAAGCCTTTTGGAATAAACACCCACAGCAGCACGCTAAGCAGCAGCGTACTGAGCGCCACGCTTAAGGTCAGCCACGGATGATTCAGCACCTTCGTAAGTCCGCGACCATAGGCGGCGATTATCCGCTCGAACATTTTTTCCGAGGCGCGGGAGAAGCGGTTCTGTTTACGCAGCGACTCCTGGCTAAGCATCCGCGCGCACATCATCGGCGTCAGGGTCAGCGACACGACGGCTGAGATCAAAATCGCTACTGCCAGAGTAATGGCAAATTCGCGGAACAGTCGCCCGACGATATCGCCCATAAACAGCAATGGGATCAGCACTGCAATCAGCGAGAAGGTCAGCGAGATAATGGTAAAGCCGATTTCGCCTGCACCCTTGAGCGCCGCTGCCAGCGGTTTTTCACCTTTTTCGATATAGCGCGAAATGTTTTCGATCACCACGATGGCATCATCGACCACAAACCCGGTGGCGATGGTTAACGCCATCAGGGTCAGGTTATTGATCGAGAAATCGAGAAATACCATGACCGCGAAGGTGCCGATTAACGACAGCGGCACCGCGACGCCAGGAATGATGGTTGCCGGAATATTTCGTAGAAACAGGTAGATAATCATCACCACCAGCGCGATAGCCATCATCAGCTCAAACTGGGTATCGTCGACCGATGCGCGGATATTGGTGGTGCGGTCAGAAAGCACCGTCACTTTTACCGATTTCGGCAGACTCTCAGTGAGCTGCGGCAGCATCTGACGAATGCTGTCAGCGGTGGAGATAATGTTAGCGCCAGGCTGGCGCTGAACATTCATGACGATGGCTTGTTCTTTATTCGCCCACGCACCAAGCCAGGTGTTTTCCGCCCCTTGTTCTACGGTAGCGACATCGCCAAGACGAATCGGCGCGCCGTTCTGGTACGCGATAATTAACTGACGGTACTCTTCCGCAGACTGCATTTGATCGTTTGCGGAAAGCGTGACTGCGCGGGAGGGGCCGTCGAGGCTACCTTTAGCTGAGTTAACGTTCGCGCCGGTAATAGCTGTGCGTACAGTTTCGCTGGTCAGGCCGAGGGCGGCAATCGCCTGAGCGTTAAGTTTGACGCGAACGGCCGGACGCTGACCGCCGGAAAGCGTTACCAGCCCGACGCCGGAAATCTGCGAGATTTTCTGCGCCACGCGGGTTTCTACCATATCTTCCACCTGCGTCATCGGCATGGCGGTTGAGGTAACGGCAAGCGTCATGATCGGCGGATCTGCCGGATTCACTTTGCTGTAAACCGGTGGGTTAGGCAGATCGCCTGGTAACAGGTTAGTGGCGGCGTTAATTGCGGCCTGCACTTCCTGCTCGGCAACGTCCAGCGGTAATGTTAGCTGGAACTGTAAAGTGATGACCGACGCGCCGCCGGAACTTTGCGACGACATCTGTTTCAGTCCGGACATTTGCCCGAACTGGCGTTCAAGTGGCGCGGTAACGGCAGAGGTCATCACATCCGGGCTGGCACCGGGGTAAAGCGTAACCACCTGAATCGTCGGATAATCCACTTCCGGCAACGCCGAAACGGGCAGGGTGCGGTAGCCAATAATCCCGGCGAGTAAGATCGCTACCATCAGCAGCGTGGTGGCGACAGGACGCATAATAAACAGGCGCGACGGGCCGCCTGTGCTGCTCGGAGGTAACACCTGCATCAGGAGCGCGCTCCTTTTTTCGCATATTCGCGGCTGGTGGCTTTCTCTTCTGGTGTGCTTGTGCCTTGCGCTTCAACCACTTCCACTTTCGCCCCTTCGGTCAGGCGGTCAATGCCGTCCGTCACTACCCGATCGCCTGCGGAAATACCTGCGCGGATCACCACTTTCTGGCTGTCCTGAATGCCCGGTGTCACCAGATGCTTGCTGACTTTGTTTTCGCTATTCAGCACCCAGACAAAGTGACCTTCGTTACCCATTTGCAGTGCAGCGGTTGGGATCACCACGGCGTTTTGTTCAGTGTCCACTAACATGCGGGCGTTAACAAACTGGTTGGGGAACAGCGCATCATCCTGATTATTAAAGCGTGCTTTTACTTTGATGGTGCCAGTGGTGGCGTCGATTTGGTTATCGAGACTTAACAGCGTACCTTCACTTAATTTCTTCGAGTTGGTGCGATCCCAGGCTTCAACAACCAGCGGTTTTCCGGATTTTTGTGCCTGCACAACGGTGGCGATATCGCTTTCCGGTAGAGTAAATACCAGATCGATAGGATGCGTCTGGGTGATCACCACAATGCCAGTGGTATCGCCGCTGGAGATTTGGTTACCGACATCAACCTGTTTCAGGCCAACCCGACCATCGACTGGTGCGGTGATGCGACTCCAGTCGAGTTGCAGTTGTGCGCTGGCAACGCTGGCTTCATCCGCCTTAATGGTGCCTTCGGTTTCACTGACCAGTGCCTGTTGGGCATCCAGTTCCTGACGGGAAACGAGGTTGGTTTTTGCCAGTTGTTGATAACGCGCCAAATCACGGCGGGCATTGGCAAGTGTGGCTTTATCTTTTGCCAGTTGTCCTTGTGCCTGGGCCAGTGCAACTTTGAACTGGCTGGGATCAATCTCAGCCAGTAAATCCCCCGCTTTTACCTGCTGACCTTCCTGAAAATGCAACGCCATCAACTGGCCGTCAACGCGACTGCGCACTGTGACGGTGTTTGCAGCGGTAATGGTGCCAAGCCCGGTGAGATAACGCGGAACTGCCTGTTCAACGGCAGTTGCTGCCTGCACGGGAGCCAGCGGTCCGGAGCGCATACCACGACGGCCACCGGCTGGCGGCTGCTGCACTTGCTTCGTCGCACCTGGCGCTGCGCTCTGGGATTCATTGCGGCCTTGCCAGAACCAGAATGCGGCGATGGCGGCGATAACCACCACGATTACGATTACCCAACGGGATTTATAACTGCCTTTCATCGTTAAGAGTTTCTCTTCCTGAAACGTTTCGCGGAATGATACTAGTGTAGCCAGCTAATCAGGGAGAAAAATGGAGGAATTATGAAACAGTTTCGCGAATCGTCTGAATGGTTGTGCACTTTGCGAGCGCGCATCCAGTAATAACATGTAAAACTATTTTATCTGCAGGTTAGCGATAGACTACGTGCGTGGCGATAAGGAGGTAAGCCGACGATTTCAGCGGGATGCTGAAACGGGAAAGCCCCTCCCGAAGAAGGGGCCTTAAAGAAGGAAAGGGTCATGATGAAATGGATCATCATCGTGGTGCTCTTAGTCATTAGCTTACCGGCTTACTAAGACTACCAGGGCGGGGGAAACCCCGCTCAACCCTCACTCCTGAAAGTATGTCACTCCCCCCTTACTGTCAATCTATAAGACCTCGTTCTTGCGAGGCGAATAGCAAAATTATCTACGCAGTTGGACTGAATTCTGAAAGTTGTTTCACCTGCTCTTAATTCATTATTGCAGTCGGTATGATACCGAACCTTAATAATTCTCTAAGAAAGGATCTCTTATGAGCGAACAAATCACCTTTGCCACCAGCGATTTTGCCAGTAATCCGGAACCACGTTGCCCCTGCATTTTGCTGCTGGATGTTTCTGGTTCGATGAACGGCAAACCCATTAATGAACTTAACGCCGGATTGGTTACCTTTCGCGATGAACTGCTTGCCGATCCGCTGGCATTAAAAAGAGTCGAACTGGGTATTGTGACTTTCGGCCCGGTGTATGTGGAACAACCATTTACCAGCGCCGCTAACTTTTTCCCGCCCATCCTGTTTGCTCAGGGCGATACACCCATGGGCGCAGCCATTACCAAAGCCTTGAATATGGTTGAGGAACGTAAGCGGGAGTATCGTGCCAATGGTATCTCCTATTATCGTCCGTGGATTTTCCTGATCACCGATGGCGCGCCAACCGATGAGTGGCAGACTGCCGCCCACAAAGTGTTTCAGGGGGAAGACGCTAAGAAGTTTGCTTTTTTCACCATTGGTGTTCAGGGGGCTGATATGAAGACCCTGGCACAAATCAGCGTCCGCCAGCCTTTGACACTGCAAGGATTACAATTCCGCGAATTGTTTAGTTGGTTATCCAGTTCGCTACGTTCGGTTTCCCGTTCCACGCCGGGAACGGAAGTTGTACTGGAAGCACCGAAAGGTTGGACGTCAGTGTGAGTTGGCGCCTGGTTTATGCATCTGCCGTCGGAACGTCGCACATCAGCTCTGGCTTGCCTTGCCAGGATGCCTGCCAGATGCAGGTTGTCTGGCTAAAAGACCAGCAGCCATTACTGGTGGTGTTTCTTGCTGATGGCGCAGGTAGCGTGTCGCTGGGTGGTGAAGGCGCGATGCTTGCTGTCAATGAAGCGATGGCTTATATGTTGCAGAAAGTGCAGGGCGGGGAATTGGGGCTTAATGACGTCCTCGCCACGGATATTGTGCTGTCTATTCGTCAGCGACTTTTTGCCGAGGCTGAAGCCAAAGAATTAGCGGTTCGCGATTTTGCCTGCACGTTTCTGGGATTGATTTCATCGGCTAACGGCACCTTGATTATGCAGATTGGCGATGGTGGCGTGGTGGTGGATTTTGGTCACGGCCTGCAACTGCCGCTCATGCCGATGGTGGGTGAATATGCCAATATGACGCACTTCGTTACCGATGAAGATGCCGTTTCCAGACTGGAAACTTACACCTGCACTGAACGGGCGGTAAAAGTGGCAACATTTACGGATGGCATTCAACGGCTGGCATTAAATATGCTGGATAACGTGCCCCATGGGCCTTTCTTTGCGCCATTTTTCAATGGACTCAAATCAGCTACGCCTGAACAATACGATTTACTGCCAGATTTATTGAAGCAATTTTTGTTCAGTGAGGCAGTAAATGAACGCACGAACGATGATAAAACGCTGGCGCTGGCTATTTGGTTACCATGAAATCAACCTTGTATACCGCTACTGGCGAGTGCGTTACGCCAGACCGTGAACTGGGCAAAGGTGGCGAAGGTGCGGTTTATGATATTGAGGAGTTTGTCGATAGCGTCGCCAAGATTTATCACACGCCGCCACCCGCCTTAAAACAGGACAAACTTGCCTTTATGGCGGCGACAGTTGATGCGCAGTTGCTGAATTATGTCGCCTGGCCGCAGGCAACGCTTCACGCCGGGCGCGGCGGAAAAACCATCGGTTTTATGATGCCAAAGGTTTCAGGTAAAGAACCGATTCATATGATCTATAGCCCGGCACATCGTCGCCAGAGTTACCCTCATTGTGCGTGGGATTTTCTACTCTATGTTGCGCGTAATATAGCTTCATCTTTTGCTACGATTCACGAGCACGGGCATGTCGTGGGTGACGTAAACCAGAATAGCTTTATGGTAGGCCGCGATAGCAAAGTTGTATTGATCGACAGTGATTCCTTTCAGATTAACGCCAATGGCACGCTGCATTTATGCGAAGTCGGCGTGTCGCATTTTACGCCGCCAGAACTGCAAAGCTTGCCGTCATTTGTTGGCTTTGAACGCACAGTGAATCACGATAATTTTGGCCTTGCGTTGCTGATTTTTCACGTCTTATTTGGTGGGCGTCATCCTTATTCCGGTGTGCCGCTTATACCTGAAGCGGGTAATGCGCTGGAGACGGATATTGCCCATTTCCGTTATGCCTACGCGTCGGACAGTCAGCAACGAGGATTAAAACCGCCGCCACGATCTATTCCGTTATCGATTCTACCAACCCATATTGAAGCGCTGTTTCAGCAGGCGTTCACCGAAAGTGGCGTGGCAACCGCGCGTCCGACGGCAAAAACATGGGTAGCGGCACTTGATTCTCTACGCCAACAGTTAAAGAAATGTACCGTTTCAGCAATGCATATTTACCCGGATCATTTAACTGACTGCCCGTGGTGTGCGCTCGATAATCAAGGCGTTATCTATTTTATTGATCCCGGTGAAGAGGTCATTACCACCGGCGGAAATTTTGTGCTGGCGAAAGTCTGGGCGATGGTAATGGCATCAGTGCCACCGCCAGCATTACAGTTACCATTACCGGGACATTTCCAACTTACTGGCAGGCTGCTTCCTGTTGGGGTACTAAGGAGTAAATACATCATTCTGATTGAGATCGCGTTGTCAGCGTTATCGCTGTTACTTTGCGGTCTTCAGGCGGAACCGCGCTATATCATTTTGGTTCCCGTGCTGGCGGCTATCTGGATTATTGGCAGTCTGGCAAGCAAAGCGTACAAAGCAGAAGTCCAACGACGCCGTGAGGCGTTTAATAGCGCAAAAATGGACTATGACCATTTAGTTAACCAGATCCAGCAGGCAGGTGGGCTGGAAGGTTTTATCGCTAAACGGACGATGCTCGAAAAAATGAAGAGCGAGCTTCTCGGTCTGCCGGAAGAAGAAACGCAAGCGTTGGCAGCACTCCATGACACAGCACGGGAACGCCAGAAGCACAAATTCCTCGAAGGATTTTTTATTGATACCGCGTCGATTCCAGGCGTTGGCACGGCTCGTAAAGCGGCGTTACGTTCCTTTGGTATTGAAACGGCGGCGGATGTTACCCGACGCGGCGTTAAGCAAGTGAAAGGGTTTGGCGACCATCTGACCCAGGCTGTCATTGACTGGAAAGCGAGCTGCGAACGCCGATTTGTGTTCAGGCCGAATGAAGCGGTAACGCCAGCAGACAGGCAGGCGGTAATGGCGAAAATTGCCGCCAAACGACATCGACTGGAATCGGCGTTGACTGTCGGCGCGACAGAATTGCAGCGTTTCCGTCTTCATGCTTCTGCACGGACTATGCCGTTGCTGGAACCGTTACGTCAGGCGGCGGAGAAACTGGCTCAGGTGCAGGCAGATTTAAGCCGTTGCTGAGCCATCCTTCATTTAACGAAATACCACTTCCGCCCAGCGTGCCAGTCCGGCGGTGACGGAGCCAAAGTCATCGCCGCCAGCAATCGGAATCCCCGGCAACTGTTCCGCCAGTGCCTTTTTAATCAGCGGCGAGCGGGCGCTACCACCAGTCAGATAGATGACGTCCGGTTTTTCCTGGGCGTTATCCAGCGCCAGTTGCACCTGTTCCAGAATCCGCGCCAACGGCTGGTTGAGGGCGCTCTCCAACCCTTGCTGGCTAATCAGCGTAGCCAGTTCGTCGCGGATAAATGGCAGCGACGCGCGAGTTTCAACTTCACTGGAAAGCGCAATTTTGCTCTCTTCTGCGCAGCGTACCAGGCGATAACTTAAACGTTGCCGCCAGACTTTCTGCAACAGGGCAACTTTTTCCGGTTCGCGGGCATCTCGTACTAAATCATTAAGCAGACGACCATTGGCGCTACTGTAGAAATCGCTTTGCGCAGGTACGTCGTTGATGGCGACCGCATTCCACCACGGCAGAATCGGCAGGGCGATACCTTTTTCTGTATCGCCACCCATGCCCAGCAGTGGCATCAGGTGTTTAAACGCCAGTGCGATATCCAGATCGTTACCGCCAATACGGCAGCCACTGTGACCAAGCAGACTGGCTTCACGATCCAGGCGCGAACGCCACTGGGGGCCCATAAGCAACAATGAACAGTCAGTCGTACCGCCACCGATATCCACCACCAGTACACGTTTTTCTTCCTGCAAGGTCGCTTCGTAATCCAGCCCGGCTGCCACCGGTTCGTACTGGAATACCACATCCTTGAACCCGGCACGCTTCGCCGCACGTTCGAGGATCCCCTGCGCCTGGGCGTTAGCTTCATCGCCACCCAGCCCCTGGAAGTTAATCGGACGGCCAATCACCGCTTGGGTAATCGCTTCAGGTAACTGCGCTTGTGCCTGTTGGCGAATGTGTAACATCATTGCGCAGACCAGATCTTCAAACAGCGCCACCTGCTGCGGTTTTAAACCGCTGGCTCCGAGGAACGATTTCGGTGATTTCACAAACCACACTTCTTCCGGATCATCAATGTACTGCGCCAGTGAGGAAAGACCGAACTGCACGCTTTTCGCCGTAACATCGATATCTTCTTCGCGGTTGTAACGAATCGCCCGACGCAGCAGCGCCTGCGTTTCATCGTCGTTTGCCGGAACATCATGATGGCGGTACAGCCATTCGCTTACAGCTTCACGCGTTGGTGCGCAAAGCATTGAAGGCAGCAGCGAGCTGTCATTTTCCATTTTCAGCAACTGTGGTTTACCGTCACGCATCACCGCTACTGAACAGTTTGCTGTACCGTAATCAAAACCAATAAACACGAAATAATCCCCATGCCGGTGAAGAAGGGGCGTGACTTTAGCGAAATGTTGTCGCCGCGACAACCGGAATATGAAAGCAAAGCGCTGCGTCTGAATAACGTTTATGCTGAAAGCGGATAAAAAAGGAGATGCGATGTATACCCTGAACTGGCAACCGCCGTATGACTGGTCGTGGATGTTGGGATTTCTTGCCACTCGTGCGGTGAGCGGTGTGGAAACGGTCGCTGACAATTATTATGCCCGCAGTCTGGCAGTGGGCGAACATCGGGGCATGATAACGGTGGTTCCTGATGTCGAAAATAATACGTTGCAAGTGAACTTAAGTTCGGGATTAGAACCGGTGGCGACCGGGTGCCTGGCGAAAATAAGCCGCCTGTTTGATCTGCAATGTAATCCGCAGATTGTTAATGGGGCGTTAGGTGAGTTAGGCGCGGCGCGGCCGGGATTGCGTTTACCTGGCTGTGTTGATGCTTTTGAACAGGGCGTGCGCGCCATTTTAGGCCAACTGGTGAGCGTGGCGATGGCGGCGAAATTGACCGCCAAAGTGGTGCAGCTTTATGGCGAACGTCTGGATGATTTCCCGGATTATATCTGCTTTCCCACGCCTCAACGGCTGGCAGCAGCCGACTCGCAGGCGCTAAAAGCGTTGGGGATGCCGCTGAAACGGGCAGAGGCGTTGATCCATCTGGCAAATGCGGTACTGGATGGCTCCTTACCGATAACAATGCCCGGTGATGTTGAGCAGGCGATGAAAACGCTGCAAACCTTTCCTGGAATCGGGCGCTGGACGGCGAATTATTTCGCCTTGCGCGGCTGGCAAGCGAAAGATGTTTTTCTACCGGATGATTATTTAATTAAACAGCGATTTCCGGGAATGACGCCGGCACAAATCCGCCGTTATGCCGAACGCTGGAAACCCTGGCGTTCTTATGCGCTGTTGCATATCTGGTATACGGAAGGCTGGCAACCAGATGAAGCATGATGCTGGTCGCCAGGCGGCCGACGAAATGGATGAATTGTAGACGCATCAGGCGATGGGGGCGGCAAAATACTCAGTTAATTGCGAAATAACTGCTATTAACCAGCAAATCCAGCGGTTGGGCATCGGCAATCACCTCGCCATAAATCAGATCGACGCCGATGCCAGAAAGCGTATCCATTACCAGCGGCAGCGTTACTGGCCCGGCGATGGTTTTCAATCCCAGCCGCCGGGCGTGACCCTGAATGATCGAAATCAGCATTTCATCCATCAAATTGCCTTGTACGCTGGCGCATAACTCGTCGTCGAGTAGCAGATAATCTGCCATATTCGCGTTCAGTGCGTTGAAGATTTGCAGGTCGCGTCCCACCTGACTGAGCACGATCCGGCAGCCCGCCAGCCGCAGTTTGTGCATATTTTCTGCGTGGTCGAAAATGGTTTCTGCCGGAATAATCAGATGTAATAACCGTGGTTGTAGTGGGCTATTTTCCAGTTGTTCAAGCAGTTCATCCACCAGCGTGGTGTTGCTTAAACCGGTAACGGAAAGGGGAAGGGCGATGCTTAAGCCTTTACTGGCAACTGCGTTTGCTGCCTGTTGGAAAAATTCATGCAATACCCGGCGATCAAGGGCGAGATTGAGCATCGGATCACTGAAGCTACGGCGAAATGTCAGTTCGTTAATAACCTCGCCGTTACGACTCCAGAGCTTAAGCGAAATCAGCCACAGATTACGCGTTTCCGGAATTCGCGGAGAAGCGACGCCGTGGGCGATCAGCAGCAGATGATTCTCTTTAATCATCATCCACGGATCATCGAGTGACATCGCTGCCTGTGCGCTATGTGCGGTAACTTGCTGTGGTTCGTAAACCGTCACCTGGCCGCGGCCCGCATTTTTTGAAGCATAACAGGCGATATCGGCCTGCGACATCACATCTGCCGCCTGATGATTGCTGTTATCGAACAGTGTAATTCCTGCGCTGGCTCCAACCCGATGCACACGGCCTTCCCACATAAAGTGGTAGTCATTAATCGTGCTGATAATGCGTGTCGCGATAAAGCGGGCACTTTCAACATTACAGTCAGGTAGTAAAAGACCAAATTCATCACCGCCGAGCCGCGCCAGCACGTCACTGGAGCGCAACAGGTTTAACATCAGTGATGCCAGTTCTCGCAGCAGGGCATCACCTGCCGCGTGCCCGGCGCTGTCATTTACGGCTTTAAAGCGATCAAGATCGATAAACACCAGAGCATGTCGTTGATGCGTACTGCTTACCGTCTGCAAAAGTATCCGCAACTGCTTCTCAAAACTGGCACGGTTGGCGAGATGTGTCAGGGTATCATGGGAGGCGCTGTAGCTAAGCTGGCGCAGCATTTTGCGTGATTCGGTGACGTCCTGAATTACCAGCACCGAACCAATATTGCTGCCATCAAGGGTACTTAGCGGCGTAATGCTGTAATGGACGTCGTAGCTGCCGCCGCTACGGCAGTGGAGAACGACATCTTGTTCGATAGCGGAACGCGACGTGTCGGCACTGTAAATGTTCTCCATTAAGGGACCATTATCACCAAATGTAATTTGCAACACCGTGAGTAGCGGAACACCCAACGCCTCTTCTTGCGTCCAGCCGCTCATCTTCTCGGCAACCGGATTCATAAAGGTGATTTTCATCGCCATATCAATACAGACCACGGCTTCACCGATGGAATCCAGCGTAATGTGCAGGCGCTCTTTTTCCTGAAACAGCGCCTCATTGAGCTGTTTCACTTCGGTCATATCAATATTAATGCCGAGCAGGCGCTCGACTTCGCCCTCTTTATTCAGCACACGATTGGCGAGGGCGCGAATATGGCGGATGCCATCTTTTACGGTAATGCGAAATTCCAGTTTAAAAGGCAAACGAGCCTGCAATGAATCGCGAATCACTTTCTCGGCGTGCCCGCGATCTTCTGGCAGCACACAGTCGTACCACACCTGCCAGTTCGGTTTGACATGTGACGGAATTTCATACAGCTCGAACATCCGCTTATCCCAACTGAAGATGTTAGGCTTCAGCTCCCACTCCCAGATGCCAATGCCACCGGCTTCGTTAGCCAGTGTTATCCGTTCCATCAGACGTTTGTTGATCTGTTCGGTGCGTTTGAGATCGTTTATGTCTTCAATCTGGGCAATAAAATAGAGTGGTGTGCCATCGGTGTGGCGTACCAGTGAGACGGCAAGCAACGCCCAGACAACGTCGCCATTACGGTTGTAGTAGCGTTTTTCCATTGAATAGGTGTTTATTTCACCGCTGATCAACTTCTCAACGTGTTGCAGATCTTTATTGAGATCTTCCGGCCAGGTAAGTTGTTGAAAGGTAATGGCACGCAGCTCTTCCTGGCTGTAACCAAGAAACTGGCATAGCGATTTGTTGGATTGCAGCCATTGCCCTTCGATACCCACTAACGCCATGCCGATGGCGGAATACTCCATCGCATTCCGAAAGCGGGTTTCGCTTTCGGAAATATGCTTGCGTTCAGCGCGAAAGGCATACATCACCATGGTCATGATATTGGCGGGCAGCAGGATCAGCAAAAATGGCAGCCACGGCATATGGCTCATCAGGTAGGTTCGCGGCGTGGCGAGTAAAGCCGGATCGACTGCCAACATCAGCGACACCATCATCACCGTGGCAAGAAAAATCAAAAAGGCTTCCATCCGTGGCAAACGCACGGCGCTCCACATCAGCAGCACAATAATGAAAGTAAAAGGCCACGGCAGATACTGCATCGAGAGCCAGCTTAACGCCAGCGTGATGGATAACGTTAACAGCGTCTCAAACAGCAACCGCGGGTCGCGATGGCGCAATAGATAGTGTGGCTTAAACAACAATCCCAGCGGGACTAGCGCCAGTGCGCCGATTGATTCGGAGAGCACCCAGATCAGAAATGCTTTAAGTGGATCGTCGTCTGGAACCAGCAAGACAACCAGCACGCCGCCCAATACAGGTGGCACGATAGCGCTGCCAAATGCCAGACGTAGCCAGTCAGCCAGATTTTGTAGTGGGTTATACCACGGTAATAATTTACGCAGCAGCATTGCGCCCACGACGGCCTCAATAATGTTGATGGCCGTCCAGGTCATATTGAGCGAACTGGTAGAAAAAAGCAGTACAGATGCGGCGACATTTCCCAGCGAGCAGGCCAATGCGATTCCCGGCCACATCCGCCCGGCATGGCGGTAAAACGCCACCATCATAATGGACGTCGGAAACCACAACGGCGCAAGCTGGCTACCAAACTGCGAAAGTTCAAGTGAGAAGAGGGTAAAGATAAACGAGACTAAACCTAAACTGACGAGGTGAAGCAGTGGATGAGGCAGGGTAATTAAAACACGTTGTGATCGTTTACTCATTACCGCTCTATCCATATGGCCAGGTCGCCAGCATTAGTATCTGTGTTTATGCTAGTACAAAAGTTTTACATTTTATATGCGGTTTGTTCATAAAGTGACGTAATTGGCGGCAATTTGCACAACCGGACATAACATTTTTCACATTGCGTTAAAAGCAAACAATTAAATTTGCGTCAGGGAATGGATCGTCAACAATTAACTCTAAATGTGCGGCAACGCTATTCGACTGGTATCAGGCGGATGAAATCCCTATAATTGCCGCGTTTGGTGCTTCGGCACCCCCTTCCTAACATCCAGGTTAATCAGGTCGCTAAATTTATGACTGATCAGTCTCATCAGTGCGTCATTATCGGTATCGCTGGCGCATCGGCTTCCGGCAAGAGTCTCATTGCCAGTACCCTTTATCGTGAATTACGTGAACAAGTGGGTGATGAACACATCGGCGTTATTCCGGAAGACTGCTACTACAAAGATCAAAGCCATCTGTCGATGGAAGAACGCGTTAAGACCAACTACGACCATCCGAGTGCGATGGATCACAGTCTGCTGCTTGAGCATTTACAAGCGCTGAAACGTGGTTCGGCTATTGACCTGCCGGTTTACAGCTATGTTGAACATACGCGTATGAAAGAAACGGTGAAGGTTGAACCGAAGAAAGTCATCATTCTCGAAGGCATTTTGCTGCTGACGGATGCGCGTTTACGTGACGAACTCAACTTCTCCATTTTTGTTGATACCCCGCTGGATATCTGCCTGATGCGCCGCATCAAGCGCGATGTTAACGAGCGCGGGCGTTCGATGGATTCGGTGATGGCGCAATATCAAAAAACCGTGCGCCCAATGTTCCTGCAATTCATTGAACCTTCCAAACAATATGCTGACATTATCGTGCCGCGCGGCGGTAAAAACCGCATCGCGATCGATATATTGAAAGCGAAAATAAGTCAGTTCTTTGAATAAGCCTGGTAAATTGTGTACCGTTCAGTGATAACCTGGTATGCCCTTGACGTAAAAGGCGTTAAGGGAGTGATGCGCGAAAGGAGAAAATGCCATGCGTCTGTGTGACCGAGATATTGAAGCCTGGCTTGATGAAGGCCGTTTGTCGATCAACCCACGTCCGCCGGTGGAACGTATTAATGGCGCGACGGTGGATGTGCGCCTGGGCAATAAATTTCGTACCTTCCGGGGCCACACGGCAGCGTTTATCGATCTGAGCGGTCCTAAAGACGAAGTGAGCGCGGCCCTTGATCGCGTGATGAGTGATGAGATCGTGCTCGATGAAAACGAGGCGTTTTTTCTTCATCCAGGTGAGCTGGCGCTGGCGGTGACGCTGGAGTCGGTAACCTTGCCTGCTGATTTAGTGGGCTGGCTGGACGGGCGTTCTTCACTGGCGCGTTTAGGGCTGATGGTGCACGTCACCGCACACCGTATCGATCCGGGCTGGTCTGGCTGCATTGTGCTGGAGTTTTACAACTCCGGTAAACTGCCGTTGGCGCTGCGCCCGGGGATGTTAATTGGCGCGCTGAGCTTTGAGCCGCTTTCCGGCCCGGCAGCGCGTCCATACAACCGCCGTGAAGATGCGAAATATCGCAACCAGCAGGGCGCGGTCGCCAGTCGAATCGATAAAGACTAATTCAGGCCCATTGAGGATTCCATGAGACGATTTCTGACGACGCTGATGATACTCCTGGTCGTGCTGGTGGCTGGGTTATCTGCGCTAGTGTTGCTGGTGAATCCGAATGATTTCCGCGACTATATGGTCAAGCAGGTTGCTGCGCGTAGCGGCTATCAATTGCAGTTGGACGGGCCACTGCGTTGGCACGTTTGGCCGCAACTTAGTATTCTCTCCGGGCGCATGTCCCTTACCGCCCAGGGTGCCAGCCAGCCGCTGGTACGAGCCGATAATATGCGCCTTGATGTGGCGCTTTTACCGCTACTGAGCCATCAACTGAGCGTTAAGCAGGTGATGCTGAAAGGCGCAGTCATTCAACTGACGCCGCAGACAGAAGCGGTGCGGAGTGAAGATGCCCCCGTTGCGCCGCGCGATAATACGTTGCCGGAGCTGTCAGAAGGTCGCGGCTGGTCGTTTGATATCTCCAGCCTGAAGGTAGCTGACAGTGTGCTGGTGTTCCAGCATGAAAATGACGAGCAGGTGACGATTCGCAATATCCGTCTGCAAATGGAGCAAGATCCCCAACATCGTGGCTCGTTTGAGTTCTCCGGGCGGGTTAATCGCGACCAGCGCGATCTCACGTTATCTCTCAAAGGCACGGTGGATGCCTCTGATTATCCGCAAGATTTAACGGCGGCTATTGAACAAATTAACTGGCAGTTGCAGGGCGCAGACTTGCCAAAACAAGGTATTCAGGGGCAGGGGAGTTTCCAGGCCCAGTGGCAAGAGCCACATAAACGTCTGTCATTTCATCAAATCAATTTGACCGCTAACGACAGTACGCTCAGTGGGCAAGCGCAGGTCACGCTGACAGAGAAGCCGGAATGGTTGTTAAGACTGCAATTCCCGCAGCTTAATCTCGATAACTTAATCCCGCTTAATGAAACAGTTAACGGTGAAATCGGTGCTGCGCAGCAGGGGCAGAATCAACCAACGTTACCACGTCCCGTTATTTCCTCGCGTATTGATGAGCCAGCCTACCAGGGGTTAAAAGGTTTTGCCGCCGATATATTGTTGCAGGCTGATAACGTGCGTTGGCGCGGAATGAATTTTACCGATGTCGCCACGCAAATGACCAACAAGTCGGGCTTGTTGGAGATTATCCAACTGCAAGGCAAACTCAACGGTGGGCAAGTTTCGCTGCCGGGCACGCTGGACTCGACGGTAAAAAATCCGCGGATATCCTTTCAACCCCGGCTAGAGAACGTTGAGATTGGCACTATTCTGAAGGCGTTTAACTATCCGATTTCGTTGACCGGCAAAATGTCGCTGGCCGGTGATTTCTCCGGTGCTGACATTGATGCGGAAGATTTCCGCCATAATTGGCAAGGGAAGGCGCATGTTGAAATGGCCGACACGCGCATGGAAGGGATGAACTTCCAGCAGATGATCCAGCAGGCGGTAGAACGTAACGGCGGTGATGTGAAGGCTGCTGAAAACTTCGATAATGTGACACGGCTTGACCGTTTTACGACGGATTTGACGCTAAATAATGGCGTCGTGACGTTAAACGACATGCAGGGTGAATCGCCAGTGCTGGCGCTGACAGGGGCTGGTACGTTGAATCTGGCAGAGCAAACCTGTGACACCCAGTTTGATATTCGTGTCGTTGGCGGCTGGAACGGAGAAAGCAAGCTGGTTGAATTCTTCAAAGAAACACCGGTTCCGCTGCGGGTTTATGGTAACTGGCAGCAACTCAATTACAGTCTGCAAGTGGATCAGTTGCTGCGTAAACAGCTACAGGACGAAGCCAAACGTCGCCTGAACGACTGGGCTGAGCGCAATAAAGACTCCCGCAATGGTAAAGATGTGAAGAAGTTGCTGGAGAAGATGTAAGTTTCCAGATGACATAATTTGTAGGCCTGATAAGACGCGTAAAGCGTCGCATCAGGCAATCACGTAGATTACTTTCAGCAAAGATGAATCATCAGTAAAAGTAAGGTATTTCAGCGAGGGTGTTGGTCCGGCTGTAAATCGCCGAATCGTTTCCTGTAGGCCGGGGCAGCCCACATGGATGTGGGCTGAGGGCGCGTTTTACAGGGATGTTACCTCGCGCCCGTACCCGATAGCCGAAAGGAATAAGATGAGGGGACCGCGCCAGCGGCGATTTACCGCCGGGAGCCCGGGTTGCCAGGGTGGTGGCGATTGAGCCACCCTGGCACGTTCACCGGCTTGAGCGTTCCAAAGTAGCGAGGAACATAAAGTGAACGGAACAGCCTTCAATGTCACATACTCTCCCGGTTGAATGAAACGCCTGATGCGACGCTTTACGCGTCTTATCAGGCCTACATGCCCTCACACCTCATACTCCAAATTATCTTCCTTATGCAGCGGAATAATCTGCACCTTCTGTACGCGATGACTCTCCACCTGCAACGTTTTGAGCAAATAATCCCCTACCTGTACTTCTTCGCCAGGTTGTGGAATGCGCTGCAAATATTCCATCAGCAGCCCGGCAATGGTGTGATATTCACGCTTCTCGTCCAGCGGCAGCGGCACATATTGCACCAGATCTTCCAGCGGCATATGGCCATTTGCCGTCCAGGAACCGTCGGCGTTTTTCTGAATATCATGACGGGCGTCGATCTCTTCCACTTCGTTCGGCAGGTTCCCGGCGATGGTTTCGGTGACGTCACTTAATGTCACAATCCCTTCCACTGAGCCAAACTCATCCACCACAAAAGCAAAGTGCGTGCGAGCGTTACGGAACTGCTCGAGGGCAGGTAACAATGGCAAGGTTTCCGGAAATACCAGCGGCTGGCGAATTAACACCCGCAGGTTGAGCGGTTCACCGCGCAGCGACTGTTGCAGCAGGTCGATAACGTGAACAACACCGAGCAAATCTTCGGCGTCGTCACCGTCGGTAACGACCAGACGCGTGTGCTGATTCCGCTCCAGTAACCGGCGGATCTCTTCTTCCGGGGCGTTGAGATCAATATGCTCAATATCGTGACGTGAGGTCATAATGCTGCTGACGGTACGCTGGTTCAGATTGAGTACCCGCTCGATCATCCGCCGCTCCTGCGGATTAAAGATTTGCTGATTATCATGATCCACCAGCATTGACGCGGTTTCGGCATCCAGTTCTGCATCTTCTTTTTGCCCGCTTAACAGGCGCATCACTGCTTCGGTTGTGCGCTGACGCAGCGTCTGGTTGGCGGAAAGAAAACGGCGTCGGTTAAAGATGGCTAACTGGTTGAGCGCCTCGATCATCACTGAGAAACCAATAGCAGCGTACAAATACCCCTTCGGAATGGCGAATCCGAAACCTTCCGCGACCAGGCTAAAGCCAATCATCAACAGGAAACTTAAGCACAGTATAACGATGGTTGGGTGGCTATTAACGAACTGAGTTAACGGCTTGCTGGCCATCAGCATCAGACTGATAGCGATAACGACGGCGGCCATCATTACCAGTAAATGATCGACCATCCCAACGGCGGTAATCACCGAGTCGAGAGAGAAGATGGCGTCCAGCACGACTATCTGCGTCACCACGCCCCAGAACTTCGCTCCTTTGCGTTGTGTGGGGTTATTGCTGTCTTTCCCTTCCAGCCGCTCGTTCAGCTCCATCGTAGCTTTGAACAGCAGGAAGAAACCACCGAACAGCATGATTAAGTCGCGGGCGCTAAAGGTAAACGAGCGGAAGCTAAACAGCGGTTGGGTCAGAGTGACCAGCCAGGAGATTGACGCCAGCAGTAACAGGCGCATTAACATTGCCAGCAGTAGTCCGGTAACTCGTGCGCGGTCGCGCTGCTTCGGCGGTAGTTTTTCTGCGAGGATGGCAATAAAGACCAGGTTATCAATACCGAGGACCAGTTCGATCACTATCAGCGTGATTAACCCGGCCCAGATAGACGGATCGGCAATCCATTCCATAGTAAGTGCAATACCTATTCGTTGTATGACAAATGTCACAATTCGATCATGGATAATGATGCGCCAAATTGCAATGCTCAGGCATGACTTATCAGATTTTTATTCACAATGAATCCGGTAATCAATCCCCTTTATTTTGTGTTGAAAATAACTCTCTTATCGCAAATATATTTAAGAAATATCGCATATGGAGGTGGTATATTAAATATTGTCAACATAAAGAAACTCCTAAAAGATACAAAAAATAGCCTTCATATAATTCTTAAAAATAGTCAATTACCGATTTGTTACCTTGCCTGCTATTCCTTTAGCTGTAACACTTCTTCCTGAATTATTGGAGAGCAAATATTTAATTACCATAATGCTATCTTATAGTCGGGGAAATAATTTCCGGAATAATGCTTTCACATAGACTGTTGCATGGTGAAGGGGTTAGAAAATTTGAACCAAATCAGTGTATTGGTAGCTAAAAAGCCAGGGGCGGTAGCGTGTCTGGATGCCTGAACGATGAGTCTGAATTATTCTGTCAATAGCCTGCGGATGAAATCAATTTTTTTAGGACTGATGCCAGTTAAATTTTTATTCAATTAACTGCAAGGTAAATGTGCATAGTGATATTGCGACGAATAATGCACAGGATAATGACTCTGCCAAAGTGATAAATAAACAATGATGAAATCCAAAATGAAATTGATGCCATTATTGGTGTCAGTAACCTTGATAAGCGGTTGCACAGTACTTCCGGGCAGCAATATGTCTACGATGGGTAAAGACGTCATCAAACAGCAGGACGCTGATTTCGATCTCGACAAAATGGTGAATGTTTATCCGCTTACCCCGCGTCTGGTTGATCAATTACGCCCACGCCCCAACGTGGCGCGCCCTAATATGACGCTGGAAAGTGAGATTGCTAATTACCAGTATCGTGTTGGACCCGGCGATGTTCTTAACGTCACTGTCTGGGATCACCCTGAACTCACCACGCCTGCCGGTCAGTACCGCAGCTCCAGCGATGCCGGTAACTGGGTACAGCCTGACGGCACCATGTTCTATCCGTATATTGGCAAGGTTCACGTGGTGGGCAAAACTCTCGCTGAAATTCGCAGTGATATTACCCGCCGCTTAGCGACATACATCGCTGACCCGCAGGTGGACGTTAATATCGCCGCCTTCCGTTCGCAAAAAGCCTATATCTCCGGCCAGGTGAATAAATCCGGTCAGCAGGCCATTACCAACGTGCCGCTGACCATTCTCGATGCCATTAACGCCGCTGGTGGCCTGACCGACACCGCCGACTGGCGCAACGTCGTTCTGACACACAATGGCCGCGAAGAACGTATTTCTTTGCAGGCGCTGATGCAAAACGGCGATCTCAACCAGAACCGACTGCTTTATCCGGGCGATATTCTTTACGTGCCGCGTAATGACGATCTGAAAGTGTTCGTGATGGGCGAAGTGAAGAAACAGAGCACCCTGAAAATGGACTTTAGCGGCATGACCCTGACTGAAGCCCTGGGCAATGCCGAAGGTATTGATATGACCACCTCTAACGCCAGCGGCATCTTTGTCATTCGTCCGCTGAAAGGCGAGGGCGGGCGCGGCGGCAAGATTGCCAATATCTACCAGTTGGATATGTCCGATGCCACTTCGCTGGTGATGGCGACGGAATTCCGCCTCCAGCCTTACGATGTGGTGTATGTCACCACCGCCCCGGTTTCCCGCTGGAACCGCCTGATCAATCAGTTGCTGCCAACTATTAGCGGTGTCCGTTACATGACGGATACAGCCAGCGACATTCATAACTGGTAATCGTCATGTTTAACAACATCTTAGTTGTCTGCGTCGGCAATATTTGCCGCTCCCCGACGGCGGAGCGCTTACTGCAACGTTATCACCCTGAGCTGAAAGTGGAGTCCGCTGGGCTCGGTGCGTTGGTAGGTAAAGGCGCTGATCCTACCGCCATCAGCGTCGCCGCAGAACATCAACTGTCTCTGGAAGGTCACTGCGCCCGGCAAATCAGCCGCCGCCTGTGTCGCAACTACGACCTGATTTTGACCATGGAAAAGCGCCATATCGCCCGTTTATGCGAGATAGCGCCGGAGATGCGCGGCAAAGTGATGCTGTTTGGTCACTGGGATAACGAATGTGAAATCCCCGACCCCTATCGCAAAAGTCGGGAAACGTTTGCAGCGGTGTACACATTACTTGAACGGTCTGCCCGCCAGTGGGCGCAGGCATTGAACGCAGAGCAGGTATAAGAATGACAGAAAAAGTAAAACAACATGCCGCTCCGGTAACGGGCAGTGATGAAATCGATATTGGTCGTCTGGTCGGCACCGTCATTGAAGCGCGCTGGTGGGTGCTTGGCATCACTGCCGTATTCGCCCTCTGTGCCGTGATTTACACCTTCTTCGCCACGCCGATTTACAGCGCCGATGCACTGGTTCAAATCGAACAAAGTGGCGGTAATTCGCTGGTGCAGGACATCGGTTCGGCGTTAGCCAACAAACCGCCAGCATCGGACGCCGAGATCCAGTTGATTCGATCGCGTCTGGTGCTCGGCAAAACGGTTGACGATCTCGACCTTGATATTGCGGTGAGCAAAAACACGTTCCCGATTTTCGGTGCGGGTTGGGATCGTCTGATGGGACGCCAGAACGAGACGGTGAAAGTGACCACCTTTAACCGTCCAAAAGAGATGGCGGATCAGGTATTTACGCTTAACGTTCTGGACAACAAAAACTACACCCTGATCAGTGATGGTGGCTTTAGCGCCCGTGGGCAAGCAGGCCAGATGCTGAAAAAAGAGGGCGTCGCGCTGATGGTCGAAGCCATTCACGCCAGTCCGGGCAGTGCGTTTACGGTTACGAAATACTCCACGCTCGGGATGATTAATCAACTGCAAAATAGCCTGACGGTAACGGAGAACGGCAAAGACGCTGGTGTACTTAGCCTGACTTATACCGGTGAAGATCGCGAACAGATCCGCGACATTCTTAACAGCATCGCCCGTAACTATCAGGAACAAAATATTGAACGTAAGTCGGCAGAAGCGTCGAAAAGCCTCGCCTTCCTCGCACAGCAGTTGCCGGAAGTGCGCAGCCGCCTTGATGTCGCTGAAAACAAACTGAATGCCTTCCGTCAGGATAAAGATTCCGTCGATTTACCGCTGGAAGCAAAAGCAGTGCTCGATTCGATGGTCAACATCGACGCACAGCTTAACGAACTGACCTTTAAAGAGGCGGAAATCTCCAAACTGTATACCAAAGTCCACCCGGCCTACCGTACCTTGCTGGAGAAACGTCAGGCACTGGAAGACGAAAAAGCCAAACTTAACGGCCGGGTGACGGCGATGCCGAAAACTCAGCAAGAGATTGTGCGCCTGACCCGCGATGTGGAATCTGGTCAACAGGTCTATATGCAACTGCTGAATAAAGAGCAGGAGCTGAAAATTACTGAAGCCAGTACCGTCGGTGATGTACGTATTGTTGACCCGGCAATCACCCAGCCTGGTGTACTGAAACCGAAGAAAGGGTTGATTATTCTTGGTGCGATTATCCTCGGCCTGATGCTCTCCATTGTTGGCGTGTTGCTGCGCTCACTGTTTAATCGCGGTATTGAAAGCCCGCAGGTGCTGGAAGAACATGGCATCAGCGTTTACGCCAGCATTCCACTGTCGGAATGGCAGAAAGCACGCGATAGTGTCAAAACGATTAAAGGTATTAAACGCTACAAACAGAGCCAGTTGTTGGCGGTGGGGAATCCAACCGATCTGGCGATTGAAGCCGTCCGCAGTCTGCGTACCAGCCTGCACTTCGCGATGATGCAGGCGCAAAATAATGTGCTGATGCTGACCGGGGTTAGCCCGTCAATTGGTAAAACCTTTGTCTGTGCCAACCTTGCCGCGGTGATCAGTCAGACCAATAAACGGGTGTTGTTGATCGACTGCGATATGCGCAAAGGCTATACCCACGAGTTACTCGGCACCAATAACGTCAATGGCCTGTCGGAGCTACTGATTGGCAAGGGTGATATTGCGGCCAGTGCCAAACCCACTTCGATTCCTAATTTTGACCTGATCCCGCGCGGTCAGGTGCCGCCGAATCCGTCTGAACTTCTGATGAGCGAACGCTTTGCCGAACTGGTGAGCTGGGCGAGTAAAAACTACGACCTGGTGTTGATTGATACGCCGCCGATTCTGGCGGTGACCGATGCGGCAATTGTCGGGCGTCATGTCGGAACCACCTTGATGGTGGCACGTTATGCGGTCAACACCTTGAAAGAAGTGGAAACCAGCCTCAGCCGTTTTGAGCAAAACGGGATTACGGTGAAAGGGGTGATTCTGAACTCCATCTTCCGCCGCGCCAGTGCGTATCAGGATTATGGCTACTACGAATATGAATATAAGTCGGATGCAAAATAACGAGGTCGGTTTCCCGATACCTGCATTCGCACCGCCCCGTAGGCCGGATAAGGCGTTCACGCCGCATCCGGCAAGCAAACCAGCTCATAAGCCGGGAGAACAAACTATGAAAGAAAATCCGCTGATCTCAATCTATATGCCGACCTGGAACCGCCAACAACTGGCGATTCGGGCGATCAAATCGGTCCTGCGCCAGGACTACAGCAACTGGGAGATGATCATCGTTGATGATTGCTCTACGTCCTGGGAACAGTTGCAACAATACGTCACAGCCCTCAATGACCCACGCATCACCTACATTCACAACGATATTAACAGTGGAGCCTGCGCGGTACGCAACCAGGCGATTATGCTGGCTCAAGGGGAATACATCACCGGGATCGATGACGATGACGAGTGGACACCCAACCGCCTGAGTGTCTTCCTCGCCCATAAACAGCAACTGGTCACTCACGCCTTTTTGTACGCTAACGACTACGTTTGCCAGGGCGAAGTCTATTCCCAACCGGCAAGCCTGCCGCTGTATCCCAAATCGCCGTATTCACGCCGCCTGTTCTACAAGCGCAACATCATCGGCAACCAGGTTTTTACCTGGGCGTGGCGTTTCAAAGAGTGCTTGTTCGATACCGAACTGAAAGCGGCACAGGATTACGACATCTTCCTGCGGATGGTGGTGGAGTATGGCGAACCGTGGAAAGTGGAAGAGGCGACGCAGATCCTGCATATCAATCACGGCGAAATGCAGATCACCTCGTCACCGAAAAAATTCTCCGGATACTTCCATTTTTACCGCAAGCACAAAGACAAATTCGACCGCGCCAGCAAAAAGTATCAACTGTTTACCCTCTATCAAATCCGCAATAAGCACATGACCTGGCGCACTTTGCTGACACTGTTGTCAGTGCGCAATGGTAAACGTCTGGCGGACGGGCTGCGGGGGCGCTAAGGATGCTGGAAGATCTGCGCGCCAATAGCTGGAGTCTCCGCCCGTGCTGCATGGTTCTCGCCTATCGCGTTGCCCATTTTTGCTCGGTGTGGCGCAAAAAGAACGTCCTCAACAATCTGTGGGCGGTTCCGCTGCTGGTGCTGTATCGCATTATCACTGAATGCTTTTTCGGTTATGAAATCCAGGCTGCCGCGACCATCGGACGTCGTTTTACCATCCATCACGGCTACGCGGTGGTGATCAATAAAAACGTGGTGGCGGGGGATGATTTCACCATTCGCCACGGCGTCACTATTGGCAATCGAGGAGCCGACAACATGGCGTGCCCCCAAATTGGCAACGGCGTCGAACTCGGTGCCAATGTCATTATTCTTGGCGATATCACCATTGGTCACAACGTGACTGTCGGCGCGGGCAGCGTGGTGCTCGATGCTGTCCCGGACAACGCGCTGGTGGTGGGAGAAAAAGCGCGAGTGAAGGTAATTAAATGAATATTTTGCAATTTAATGTGCGGCTGGCGGAGGGTGGGGCGGCAGGCGTGGCGTTAGATCTCCACCAGCGCGCACTGCAACAGGGGCTGGCGTCACATTTTGTCTACGGCTACGGCAAGGGCGGCAAAGAGAGTGTCAGCCATCAAAACTATCCGCAGGTGATTAAACACACCCCACGCCTGACGGCGATGGCGAATATCGCACTGTTTCCACTGTTTAACCGCGACGTGTTCGGCAATTTTAATGCGTTATATCGCACCATTACCCGCACGCAGGGGCCAGTGGTGCTGCATTTTCATGTCCTGCACAGTTACTGGTTGAATCTCAACAACGTGGTGAGATTTTGCGAAAAAGTGAAAAACCACAAGCCAGATGTCACTCTGCTCTGGACGCTGCACGACCACTGGAGTGTCACCGGACGCTGCGCCTTTACCGACGGTTGTGAAGGCTGGAAAACGGGCTGTCAGAAATGCCCGACTCTAAATAACTATCCGCCGGTGAAGGTTGATCGCGCGCACCAGCGAGTTACAGGCAAACGCCAGTTGTTCCGTGAGATGCTGGCGCTGGGCTGTCAGTTTATTTCCCCCAGCCAGCATGTGGCTGACGCTTTCAATAGTCTGTACGGGCCTGGACGTTGCCGGATTATCAATAACGGGATTGACGTGGCAACCGAGGCAATTCTGGCGGAACTGCCACCGGTGCGCGAAACCCAGGGCAAGCCGAAAATCGCTGTGGTGGCGCATGACCTGCGTTATGACGGCAAAACTAGCCAGCGACTGGTACGCGAAATGATGGCGCTGGGCGATAAAATCGAACTTCATACCTTCGGTAAGTTCTCGCCGTTTAGCGCAGGCAACGTGGTCAATCACGGTTTTGAAACCGACAAACGTAAGCTGATGAGTGCGCTTAATCAAATGGATGCGCTGGTATTTAGCTCTCGCGTCGATAACTACCCGCTGATTTTGTGTGAAGCGTTATCCATCGGTGTGCCGGTGATTGCCACTCACAGCGACGCGGCGTGGGAAGTGCTGCAAAAGTCTGGCGGTAAAACCGTCAGCGAAGAAGAAGTGCTGCAACTGGTGCAGTTAAGTAAACCAGAAATCGCGCAGGCGATATTTGGCACCACACTTACCGGGTTCAGCCAGCGCAGTCGCACCGCCTACAGTGGACAACAGATGCTGGAGGAGTATGTCAAGTTCTATCAGGATCTGTAGCTACCTGCTGTTGCCGCTGATTTACCTGCTGGTTAACGTCAAAATCGCCCAGCTTGGCGAAAGTTTTCCCATCACCATCGTCACCTTTTTGCCTGTCTTGTTGTTGCTGTTTTTAGAGCGCATCAGCGTTAAAAAATTGATGATAGCGTTAGGGATTGGTGCGGGACTCACGGCGTTTAACTACCTGTTTGGTCAGTCTTTGGATGCCAGCAAATACGTTACCTCGACGATGCTGTTTGTCTATATCGTGATCATTATTGGCATGGTGTGGAGCATTCGCTTTAAAACCATTTCGCCACACAACCACCGCAAGATATTACGCTTCTTTTATTTGGTGGTTGGGCTGGTGGTGGCGCTGGCGGCGGTGGAGATGGCGCAAATTATCCTTACTGGCGGCAGCAGTATTATGGAGTCGATTTCGAAATACCTGATTTACAGTAACAGCTATGTACTGAATTTCATTAAATTCGGTGGCAAGCGTACTACGGCACTTTATTTCGAACCGGCATTTTTCGCTCTGGCATTAATCTCAATTTGGCTCAGTATCAAACAGTTTGGTATCAAAACCCCTAAAACCGATGCTATGATTCTCGCAGGGATAATATTATCCGGATCGTTTTCAGGGGTTATGACCTTTATCCTGTTTTATTTGCTGGAGTGGGCATTTCAGTATCTGAATAAAGAGGCGATTAAGAAAAAATTACCGCTGGCATTGATTTCTTTGGCTGTATTCCTGGTTGGTGTGGTCATTGCGTTTCCTTATATTTCCACCCGTCTGGGAGATTTAGGTACGGAAGGATCGTCATCGTATTATCGTATTGTTGGTCCGCTGGTGATGGTCGGTTATTCTTTGACCCATATTGACGGTGTGGTCAGATTTGGCTCACTTTATGAATATGTCGCATCATTCGGAATATTTAACGGTGCGGATGTCGGAAAAACCATAGACAATGGTTTATATCTGCTGATTATTTATTTTTCCTGGTTCGCGGTGTTTTTATCGCTGTGGTACATGGGGAAAGTGATAAAAATGATGCTCAACGCTTTTGGTGATAACCGCAATTTTCGCGTGCAATTATATCTTTTTACTCCGGTGTCGCTGTTTTTTACCGGTTCAATATTTAGCCCGGAATATGCATTTTTAATCGTCTGTCCGTTTATTTTGCGAAAAGCGTTAAATATACACCCTAAATAATTCGAGTTGCAGGAAGTTGGTGACACAGCGAATCCCAGGAGCGTACACGAGTACGTGACTGGGGGGAGCGAGGAAAACCAACGCACATGCAGCTTGAAGTATGACGGGTATTACGAGGTAAGAAAGAACATGTTGCTTAGCATAATCACCGTCGCGTTTCGTAATCTCGAAGGGATAGTTAAAACACACGCCTCCCTGACGCATCTGGCGCAGGCGGAGGATATCAGCTTCGAATGGATTGTTGTCGATGGCGGTTCGAACGACGGCAGCCGTGAGTATCTGGAAAATCTCAATGGTGTTCATAACTTACGCTTTGTCAGTGAGCCAGATAACGGCATCTACGACGCCATGAACAAAGGCATTGCGATGGCGCAAGGCAAATTTGCTTTGTTTCTTAACTCGGGCGATATCTTTCACCCGAATGCCGCGAATTTTGTGCGTAAGTTAAAAACACAACAAGATAACGTGATGGTCACTGGCGATGCGCTGCTGGATTTTGGCGATGGCCATAAAATTAAACGTAGCGCCAAACCTGGCTGGTATATTTATCACAGTCTGCCCGCCAGTCATCAGGCGATATTTTTCCCGGTTTCTGGTCTGAAAAAATGGCGTTATGATCTGGAATATAAAGTTTCTTCCGATTACGCGCTGGCGGCCAAAATGTATAAGGCCGGTTACGCATTTAAAAAACTCAATGGCCTGGTGTCTGAATTTTCCATGGGCGGAATTTCTACCACCAATAATATGGAATTGTGTGCAGACGCCAAAAAAGTACAACGACAAATATTACATGTGCCTGGCTTCTGGGCTGAATTATCCTGGCATTTACGCCAGCGTACTACCTCAAAGACGAAAGCCTTATATAACAAAAGCTGAATATAAGGGAAAACGATGCAGGATTTAAGTGGGTTTTCGGTGCCGAAAGGGTTCCGGGGCGGCAACGCGATTAAAGTGCAATTATGGTGGACGGTACAGGCAACATTATTTGCCTGGTCACCGCAAGTATTGTATCGCTGGCGGGCATTTTTGTTACGTTTATTCGGCGCAAAAATAGGAAAAAACGTAGTTATTCGCCCGTCAGTAAAAATTACTTATCCGTGGAAATTAACTTTAGGTGATTACGCGTGGATCGGTGATGAGGTTAATTTATATACCCTTGGCGAAATTACCATTGGCGCTCATTCGGTAATTTCACAAAAAAGTTATTTGTGTACCGGCAGTCATGATCATGCAAGTGACTATTTCACTATTAACGCCTTGCCAATTGTGATTGGCGAGAAATGCTGGCTGGCGACGGATGTTTTTGTCGCGCCCGGCGTCACTATTGCCGACGGCACCGTCGTAGGTGCGCGAAGCAGTGTTTTTAAATCGCTTCCGGCAAATGTGGTTTGCCGGGGGAACCCCGCAGTGGTGATACGCAAACGCGTTGAAACTGAATAAATTCAAAAAATACAGAGGAATAAGACATGTCAAAAGTCGCTCTCATCACCGGCGTAACCGGACAAGATGGTTCTTACCTGGCAGAACTGCTGCTGGAGAAAGGTTACGAGGTGCATGGTATTAAGCGCCGCGCATCGTCATTCAATACCGAGCGCGTGGATCATATTTATCAGGATCCACACACCTGCAACCCGAAATTCCATCTGCATTATGGCGACCTGAGTGATACCTCCAACCTGACGCGCATTTTGCGTGAAGTACAGCCGGACGAAGTGTACAACCTGGGCGCGATGAGCCACGTTGCGGTTTCTTTTGAATCACCGGAATATACCGCAGACGTTGACGCGATGGGCACGCTGCGTCTGCTGGAGGCGATCCGCTTCCTCGGTCTGGAAAAGAAAACCCGTTTCTATCAGGCTTCCACCTCTGAACTGTACGGTCTGGTGCAGGAAATTCCACAGAAAGAGACTACGCCGTTCTACCCGCGCTCTCCGTATGCGGTCGCCAAACTGTACGCCTACTGGATAACCGTCAACTACCGCGAATCCTATGGCATGTACGCCTGCAACGGCATTCTGTTTAATCATGAATCGCCGCGCCGTGGCGAAACCTTCGTCACCCGCAAAATTACCCGCGCAATCGCCAACATCGCTCAGGGGCTGGAGTCCTGCCTGTACCTCGGCAATATGGATTCCCTGCGTGACTGGGGTCATGCCAAAGATTACGTAAAAATGCAGTGGATGATGCTGCAACAGGAACAGCCAGAAGATTTCGTTATCGCTACCGGCGTTCAGTACTCCGTGCGCCAGTTTGTGGAAATGGCGGCGGCACAACTGGGTATCAAACTGCGCTTTGAAGGCACGGGCGTTGAAGAGAAGGGCATAGTGGTTTCCGTCACCGGGCATGACGCACCAGGCGTAAAACCGGGTGATGTAATTATCGCCGTTGACCCACGTTACTTCCGTCCGGCTGAAGTTGAAACGCTGCTCGGTGATCCGACCAAAGCGCACGAAAAACTGGGCTGGAAACCGGAAATCACTCTCAAAGAGATGGTCTCTGAAATGGTGGCTAACGACCTTGAGGCAGCGAAAAAACACTCTCTGCTGAAATCTCACGGCTACGACGTGGCGATCGCGCTGGAGTCTTAAGCATGAGTAAACAACGTATTTTTATCGCTGGCCATCGCGGGATGGTCGGTTCCGCCATCAAGCGCCAGCTCGAACAGCGCGGCGATGTGGAACTGGTATTGCGTACCCGCGACGAACTGAACCTGCTGGACAGCCGCGCGGTGGATGATTTCTTTGCCAGTGAGCGCATTGACCAGGTGTATCTGGCGGCGGCGAAAGTGGGCGGCATTGTTGCCAACAATACTTATCCGGCGGATTTCATCTACCAGAACATGATGATTGAGAGCAACATCATTCACGCCGCGCATCAGAACGACGTGAACAAACTGCTCTTTCTCGGTTCGTCCTGCATCTACCCAAAACTGGCAAAACAGCCGATGGCAGAAAGCGAGTTGTTACAGGGGACGCTGGAGCCGACCAATGAGCCCTACGCGATTGCCAAAATCGCCGGGATCAAACTGTGCGAATCATACAACCGCCAATATGGACGCGATTACCGCTCGGTCATGCCGACCAACCTGTACGGGCCACACGACAACTTCCACCCGAGTCACTCGCACGTGATCCCTGCATTGCTGCGCCGCTTCCACGAGGCGACAGCACAGAATGCGCCGGACGTGGTGGTGTGGGGCAGCGGCACACCGATGCGCGAATTTCTGCATGTCGATGATATGGCGGCGGCGAGCATTCATGTGATGGAGCTGGCGCACGAAGTCTGGTTGGAGAACACCCAGCCGATGCTGTCGCACATTAATGTCGGCACCGGCGTTGACTGCACCATCCGCGAGCTGGCGCAAACTATCGCTAAAGTGGTGGGCTACAAAGGTCGGGTAGTTTTCGACGCCAGCAAACCGGACGGCACGCCGCGCAAACTGTTGGATGTGACACGCCTGCATCAACTTGGCTGGTATCACGAAATCTCACTGGAGGCGGGGCTTGCCAGCACCTACCAGTGGTTTCTTGAGAATCAAGTGCGTTTTCGGGGGTAATGATGTTTTTACGTCAGGAAGACTTTGCCACAGTAGTGCGCTCGACCCCGCTTGTCTCTCTCGACTTTATTGTCGAGAACAGCCGCGGCGAGTTCCTGCTTGGCAAAAGAACCAACCGCCCGGCGCAGGGTTACTGGTTTGTGCCGGGAGGGCGCGTGCAGAAGGATGAAACGCTGGAAGCCGCATTTGAGCGGCTGACGCTGGCGGAACTGGGGCTGCGACTGCCGATGAAAGCAGGCCAGTTTTACGGCGTCTGGCAGCATTTTTATGACGATAACTTCTCCGGTACAGATTTCACCACCCACTATGTGGTGCTCGGTTTTCGCTTCAGGGTAGCGGAAGAAGAGCTGTTGCTGCCGGACGAACAGCATGACGATTACCGCTGGTTGACGGCGGACGCGCTGCTGGCCAGTGACGATGTTCATGCGAACAGTCGCGCCTATTTTCTCGCTGAGAAGCGTGCCGGAGTGCCTGGCTTATGAAAATTCTGGTCTACGGCATTAACTACTCGCCAGAGCTAACCGGTATCGGCAAATACACTGGCGAGATGGTGGAATGGCTGGCAGCACAAGGTCATGAAGTGCGGGTCATTACCGCGCCACCTTACTATCCGCAGTGGCAGGTGGGCGAGAACTATTCCGCCTGGCGGTACAAACGGGAAGAGGGCGCAGCCACGGTGTGGCGCTGCCCGCTGTATGTGCCAGAACAGCCCAGTACCCTGAAACGCCTTTTGCATCTTGGCAGTTTTGCCGTCAGCAGTTTCTTCCCGCTGATGGCGCAACGCCGCTGGAGGCCGGATCGCATTATCGGCGTGGTGCCAACGCTGTTTTGCACGCCAGGAATGCGCCTGCTGGCAAAACTCTCTGGCGCGCGTACCGTGCTGCATATTCAGGATTACGAAGTGGACGCCATGCTGGGGCTGGGTCTTGCCGGAAAAGGCAACGGCGGCAAAGTGGCCCGCCTGGCAACAGCGTTCGAACGTAGCGGGCTGCACAACGTTGATAATGTCTCCACGATTTCACGCTCGATGATGAATAAAGCCATCGAAAAAGGCGTGGCGGCGGAAAAAGTCATCTTCTTCCCCAACTGGTCGGAAATCGCTCGTTTTCAGCACGTTGCACAGGCCGATGTCGACGCCCTTCGTAACCAGCTTGGTCTGCCGGATAACAAAAAAATCATTCTTTACTCCGGCAATATTGGCGAAAAGCAGGGGCTGGAAAACGTTATTGAAGCCGCCGATCGCCTGCGCGATGAACCGTTGATTTTTGCCATTGTCGGGCAGGGCGGCGGCAAAGCGCGGCTGGAAAAAATGGCGCAGCAGCGTGGACTGCGCAACATGCAATTTTTCCCGCTGCAATCGTATAAAGCCTTGCCCGCGCTGCTGAAGATGGGCGATTGCCATCTGGTAGTGCAAAAACGCGGCGCGGCAGATGCCGTATTGCCGTCGAAACTGACCAATATTCTGGCGGCAGGCGGTAACGCGGTGATTACCGCAGAAGCCCACACAGAACTGGGGCAGCTTTGCGCCACCTTTCCAGGTATTGCGGTTTGCGTAGAACCGGAATCGGTAGAGGCGCTGGTGGCGGGGATCCGCCAGGCGCTCCTGCTGCCCAGACACAACACGGTGGCACGTGAATATGCCGAACTCACGCTCGATAAAGAGAACGTGTTACGTCAATTTATAAATGATATTCGGGGATAATTATGGCGCAGTCGAAACTCTATCCTGTGGTGATGGCAGGTGGCTCCGGTAGCCGCTTATGGCCACTTTCCCGCGTACTTTACCCCAAGCAGTTTTTATGCCTGAAAGGTGATCTCACCATGCTGCAAACCACCATCTGCCGCCTGAATGGCGTGGAGTGCGAAAGCCCGGTGGTGATTTGCAATGAACAACATCGTTTTATTGTCGCGGAGCAATTGCGTCAACTAAACAAACTCACCGAGAACATTATTCTCGAACCGGTAGGGCGCAACACCGCACCTGCTATTGCGCTGGCGGCACTGGCGACAAAACGCCATAGCCCCGAGAGCGACCCGTTAATGCTGGTGCTGGCGGCGGATCATGTGATTGCCGATGAGGACGCTTTTCGCAGCGCCGTGCGTAATGCCATGCCGTATGCCGAAGCGGGCAAGCTGGTGACCTTCGGCATTGTGCCGGATCTACCTGAAACCGGTTATGGCTATATTCGTCGCGGCGACGTTTCCCCCGGCGAGCAGGATATGGTGGCCTTTGAAGTGGCGCAGTTTGTCGAAAAACCGAATCTGGAAACCGCGCAGGGCTATGTGGCAAACGGTGATTATTACTGGAACAGCGGCATGTTCCTGTTCCGCGCCGGACGCTATCTCGAAGAACTGAAAAAATATCGTCCGGATATTCTCGACGCCTGTGAAAAAGCGATGAGCGCCATCGATCCGGATCTCGATTTTATTCGTGTGGATGAAGAAGCGTTTCTCGCCTGCCCGGAAGAGTCGGTGGATTACGCGGTCATGGAACGCACGGCAGATGCCGTTGTGGTGCCGATGGATGCGGGCTGGAGCGATGTCGGTTCCTGGTCCTCATTATGGGAGATCAGCGCACACACCGCCGAGGGCAATGTTTGCCACGGCGACGTGATTAATCACAAAACCGAAAACAGCTATGTGTATGCCGAATCTGGCCTGGTGACCACCGTTGGGGTGAAAGATCTGGTCGTGGTGCAGACCAAAGACGCGGTGTTGATTGCCGATCGGAACGCGGTGCAGGATGTGAAAAAAGTGGTCGAGCAGATCAAAGCTGATGGTCGTCATGAGCATCGGGTGCATCGCGAAGTGTACCGCCCGTGGGGCAAATATGACTCTATCGACGCAGGCGACCGCTACCAGGTGAAACGCATCACCGTGAAACCGGGCGAGGGGTTGTCGGTACAGATGCACCATCACCGGGCAGAACACTGGGTGGTGGTGGCGGGAACGGCAAAAGTCACCATTGACGGTGATATCAAACTGCTTGGTGAAAACGAGTCCATTTATATTCCGCTGGGGGCGACGCATTGCCTGGAAAATCCGGGGAAAATTCCGCTCGATTTAATTGAAGTGCGCTCCGGCTCTTATCTCGAAGAGGATGATGTGGTGCGTTTTTCGGATCGCTACGGACGGGTGTAAACGCCTTATCCGACCTGTGGTTCGGGTTTTGTAGGCCTGATAAGGCGCGGTAGTGTCGCATCAGGCAATGAATGCCGAATCGCGATGTAAATAACGACAAAAACAAAATTGGCCGCTTCGGTCAGGGCCAACTATTGCCTGAAAAAGGGTATCGACATGAAAAAATTAACCTGCTTTAAAGCCTACGATATTCGCGGAAAATTAGGCGAAGAACTGAATGAAGATATTGCCTGGCGTATTGGTCGCGCCTATGGCGAATTTCTTAAACCGAAAACCATTGTATTAGGTGGTGATGTCCGCCTCACCAGTGAAACCTTAAAACTGGCGCTGGCAAAAGGTTTACAGGACGCGGGCGTCGATGTGCTGGATATCGGCATGTCAGGCACCGAAGAGATCTATTTTGCCACGTTCCATCTCGGCGTAGATGGCGGTATCGAAGTCACCGCCAGCCATAATCCGATGGATTACAACGGCATGAAACTGGTGCGCGAAGGGGCTCGCCCGATCAGCGGCGATACCGGACTGCGCGACGTCCAGCGTCTGGCGGAAGCCAATGACTTCCCGCCTGTCGATGAAACAACACGTGGTCGCTATCAGCAAATCAACCTGCGTGACGCTTACGTTGATCACCTGTTCGGTTATATCAACCACAAAAACCTCACGCCGCTCAAGCTGGTGATCAACGCCGGTAACGGCGCTGCGGGGCCGGTGGTGGATGCTATCGAAGCCCGTCTGAAAGCACTCGACGCCCCCGTGGAATTAATCAAGGTGCACAACACGCCAGACGGCAATTTCCCCAACGGTATTCCTAATCCGCTGCTGCCGGAATGCCGCGACGATACGCGTAATGCGGTTATCAAACACGGTGCGGACATGGGTATTGCCTTTGATGGCGATTTCGACCGCTGCTTCCTGTTCGACGAAAAAGGGCAGTTTATCGAGGGCTACTACATCGTCGGCCTGCTGGCAGAAGCGTTCCTCGAAAAAAATCCTGGCGCGAAGATCATCCACGATCCGCGTCTCTCCTGGAACACTGTCGATGTGGTGACCGCTGCAGGCGGTACGCCGGTGATGTCGAAAACCGGACACGCCTTTATTAAAGAACGTATGCGCAAGGAAGACGCTATCTACGGTGGCGAAATGAGCGCCCATCACTATTTCCGTGATTTTGCTTATTGCGACAGCGGCATGATCCCGTGGCTGTTGGTAGCCGAACTGGTGTGCCTGAAAGGGAAAACACTGGGTGAACTGGTGCGTGACCGCATGACGGCATTTCCGGCAAGTGGGGAGATCAACAGCAAGCTGGCGCAACCCGCTGAGGCAATTAACCGCGTCGAACAGCACTTTAGGCGCGAGGCGCTGGCGGTGGATCGCACCGACGGTATCAGCATGACCTTTGCCGACTGGCGTTTCAATCTGCGCTCCTCCAACACTGAACCGGTGGTGCGGCTGAATGTGGAATCGCGCGGCGATGTGCCGCTGATGGAAGCGCGAACGCGCACTCTGCTGACGTTGCTGAACGAGTAATGTCTGTTTTTCCCTTACCCCATTGCGGGTAAGGGGCTAATAACAGGAACAACGATGACAAATCTAAAAAAGCGCGAGCGAGCGAAAACCAATGCATCGTTAATCTCTATGGTGCAACGCTTTTCAGATATCACCATCATGTTTGCCGGGCTATGGCTGGTTTGCGAAGTGAGCGGGCGGTCATTCTTCTACATGCATCTGTTGGTGGCGCTGATTACGCTGGTGGTGTTCCAGATGTTGGGCGGCATCACCGATTTTTATCGCTCCTGGCGCGGTGTTCGGGCAACGACAGAATTTGCCCTGCTGCTACAAAACTGGACGCTAAGCGTGATTTTTAGCGCCGGACTGGTGGCGTTTAATAATGATTTCGATACGCAACTGAAGGTCTGGCTGGCGTGGTATCTGCTGACCAGCATCGGACTGGTGGTTTGCCGTTCATGCATTCGTATCGGTGCGGGATGGTTGCGTAATCATGGCTATAACAAACGCATGGTCGCGGTGGCGGGGGACTTAGCCGCCGGACAAATGCTGATCGAGAGCTTCCGTAATCAGCCGTGGCTGGGGTTTGAAGTGGTGGGCGTATACCACGATCCGAAGCCGGGCGGCGTTTCTAATGACTGGGCAGGCAACCTGCAACAACTGGTTGAGGACGCTAAAGCGGGCAAGATTCATAACGTCTATATCGCCATGCAGATGTGCGACGGCGCGCGAGTGAAAAAGCTGGTACATGCGTTGGCAGACACCACCTGTTCGGTGCTGCTGATCCCCGATGTATTTACTTTCAACATTCTCCATTCACGTATCGAAGAGATGAACGGCGTACCGGTGGTGCCGCTGTACGACACGCCGCTTTCTGGGGTTAACCGCCTGATCAAACGCGCTGAAGATATTGTGCTGGCTACCTTGATCTTACTGCTGATCTCCCCGGTGCTGTGCTGCATTGCCCTGGCAGTGAAACTGAGTTCTCCTGGGCCAATAATTTTCCGCCAGACCCGCTATGGCATGGATGGCAAGCCGATCAAAGTGTGGAAGTTTCGCTCTATGAAAGTGATGGAAAATGACAACGTCGTGACCCAGGCGACACAAAACGATCCGCGTGTGACCAGAGTGGGGAACTTTCTACGTCGAACCTCGCTGGATGAACTGCCGCAATTTATCAATGTGCTGACGGGAGGAATGTCGATTGTTGGTCCGCGCCCGCACGCGGTGGCGCATAACGAACAATATCGCCAGCTCATTGAAGGCTACATGCTGCGCCATAAAGTGAAACCAGGCATTACCGGTTGGGCGCAGATTAACGGCTGGCGCGGCGAGACCGACACGCTGGAGAAAATGGAAAAACGCGTCGAGTTTGACCTTGAGTATATCCGCGAATGGAGCGTCTGGTTCGATATCCGGATCGTTTTCCTGACGGTGTTCAAGGGCTTCGTTAACAAAGCGGCATATTGATATGAGCTTACGTGAAAAAACCATCAGTGGCGCGAAGTGGTCAGCGATTGCCACGGTGATCATCATCGGCCTGGGACTGGTACAGATGACCGTGTTGGCGCGGATTATCGATAACCATCAGTTCGGCCTGCTTACCGTGTCGCTGGTGATCATTACGCTGGCAGATACGCTTTCTGACTTCGGCATCGCCAACTCCATTATTCAGCGGAAAGAAATCAGTCACCTTGAACTCACCACACTGTACTGGCTGAACGTTGGGCTGGGGATCGTGGTGTGCGCGGCGGTGTTTTTGTTGAGTGACGCCATTGGTGGCGTGCTGAATAACCCGGATTTGGTGCCGTTGATTAAAACATTGTCGCTGGCGTTTGTGGTGATCCCCCACGGGCAACAGTTCCGCGCGTTGATGCAGAAGGAACTGGAGTTCAACAAGATCGGCATGATCGAAACCAGCGCCGTGCTGGCGGGCTTTACCTTTACGGTGGTTAGCGCTCATTTCTGGCCACTGGCGATGACCGCAATCCTTGGTTATCTGGTCAATAGTGCGGTGAGAACGCTGCTGTTTGGCTACTTTGGCCGTAAAATTTATCGTCCCGGCCTGCATTTTTCGCTGGCGTCGGTGGCACCAAACTTACGCTTTGGTGCCTGGCTGACGGCAGACAGCATCATCAACTATCTCAATACCAACCTTTCAACGCTGGTGCTGGCACGTATTCTCGGCGCGGGCGTGGCGGGGGGCTACAACCTGGCGTACAACGTGGCTGTTGTACCGCCGATGAAGTTGAACCCGATAATCACCCGCGTGCTGTTTCCAGCGTTCGCCAAAATTCAGGACGACACCGGAAAGCTGCGCGTCAACTTCTACAAGCTGCTGTCGGTGGTGGGGATTATCAACTTTCCAGCGCTGTTGGGATTGATGGTGGTAGCCAATAATTTTGTGCCGCTGGTATTTGGTGAGAAATGGAACAGCATCATTCCGGTGCTGCAATTGCTGTGCGTGGTGGGGCTACTGCGTTCAGTGGGTAACCCGATTGGTTCGCTGCTGATGGCGAAAGCGCGGGTCGATATCAGCTTTAAATTCAATGTATTCAAAACATTTCTGTTTATTCCGGCGATTGTTATTGGTGGGCAGACGGCGGGCGCAATCGGCGTCACGCTGGGCTTCCTGCTGGTGCAGATTATCAACACTGTGCTGAGTTATTTCGTGATGATTAAACCGGTGCTCGGCTCCAGTTATCGGCAGTACATCCTGAGCTTGTGGCTACCGTTTTATCTCTCATTACCGACGCTGGTGATCAGTTATGTGCTGGGCGTGGTGCTGAAAGGGCAACTGGCACTGGGGACGCTGCTGGCGGTGCAAATTACCGCAGGCGCACTGGCGTTTGTGGTGATGATTGTGCTGTCGCGCCATCCGCTGGTGGTGGAAGTGAAGCGTCAGTTTTGTCGCAGCGAAAAAATGAAAATGCTTTTACGGGCGGGGTGAGTTGTTGTTTTCGGTTCCGGCAACGGTTGCCGGATGCGGCGTAAAACGCCTTATCCGGCCTACGGTTCAGTGCCCGGATTTTGTAGGCCTGATAAGACGCGTCAGCGTCGCATCAGGCGTTGAATGCCGGATGCGGCGTAAAACGCCTTATCCGGCCTACGGTTCAGTGCTCGGATTTTGTAGGCCTGATAAGACGCGTCAGCGTCGCATCAGGCAAAAAGCGGCAACGAACACAACCTCACCTGGCATCAAATTTATGAGGAAAAAATGAAATTACTTATTCTGGGCAACCACACTTGCGGCAACCGCGGCGACAGCGCCATTTTGCGTGGCTTACTTGATGCCATCAACATCCTCAATCCACACGCCGAAGTGGACGTGATGAGCCGCTATCCGGTCAGTTCTTCCTGGCTGCTTAATCGCCCGGTAATGGGCGATCCGCTGTTCCTGCAAATGAAACGACACAACAGCGCGGCTGGCGTTGTCGGGCGCGTAAAAAAAGTCCTCCGTCGCCGCTACCAACACCAGGTATTGCTCTCTCGCGTCACCGACACCGGCAAGCTGCGTAATATTGCCATCGCCCAGGGATTTACCGACTTCGTGCGCTTGCTTTCAGGTTACGACGCCATTATTCAGGTCGGCGGTTCGTTTTTTGTCGATCTCTACGGCGTACCGCAATTTGAACACGCTCTGTGCACCTTTATGGCGAAAAAGCCGCTGTTTATGATTGGTCACAGCGTCGGCCCGTTCCAGGATGAGCAATTTAACCAACTGGCTAACTACGTTTTTGGTCACTGCGATGCATTGATCCTGCGCGAATCGGTCAGCCTTGAGCTGATGAAACGCAGCAATATCACTACCGCAAAAGTCGAACACGGCGTCGATACCGCCTGGCTGGTCGATCATCACACTGAAGATTACACCGCCAGCTACGCCGTCCAACACTGGCTGGGCGTCGCATCCCAACAGAAAACCGTGGCAATTACTCTGCGCGAACTGGCACCGTTTGATAAACGCCTCGGCACTACTCAACAAGCGTATGAACAAGCCTTTGCCGGGGTGGTCAATCGCATTCTCGACGAAGGGTATCAGGTCATTGCGCTTTCCACCTGTACGGGCATCGACAGCTACAACAAAGATGACCGCATGGTGGCGCTCAACCTGCGCCAGCACATCAGCGATCCTTCCCGTTACCACGTGGTGATGGATGAACTTAACGATCTGGAAATGGGCAAAATTCTCGCTGCCTGTGAGCTCACTGTCGGTACGCGCCTGCACTCCGCCATTATCTCTATGAACTTTGCCACTCCGGCAATTGCTATCAACTACGAACATAAATCCGCCGGGATTATGCAACAACTGGGGCTTCCGGAGATGGCGATGGATATTCGTCATTTATTAGACGGCAGCCTGCAAGCGATGGTTGCGGATACCTTAGGCCAGCTTCCGGCGCTGAACGCGCGACTTAGCGAAGCCGTCAGTCGCGAACGTCAGGCGGGAATGCAGATGGTGCAGTCTGTACTGGAACGCATCGGGGAGGCGAAATGAAGGTCGGCTTCTTTTTACTGAAATTCCCGCTGTCGTCGGAAACCTTCGTCCTCAACCAAATTACTGCGTTTATTGATATGGGCTTTGAGGTGGAGATTGTCGCGCTGCAAAAAGGCGATACGCAAAACACCCATGCGGCATGGACGCAATACAACCTTGCCGCTAAAACTCGCTGGTTACAGGACGAACCTCAGGGCAAAGTAGCGAAACTACGCCATCGTGCCAGCCAGACTTTACGCGGCATTCATCGTAAAAACACCTGGCAGGCGCTTAACATCAAACGCTATGGCGCTGAGTCACGAAACCTGATTTTGTCTGCCATTTGCGGCCGGGTTGCAACACCGTTTCACGCCGATGTGTTCATCGCTCATTTTGGCCCTGCGGGGGTAACCGCAGCCAAATTGCGTGAACTGGGGGTGATTCGCGGCAAAATCGCTACTATCTTCCACGGCATTGATATCTCCAGTCGGGAAGTGCTCAACCACTACACTCCCGAATATCAACAACTGTTTCGCCGTGGCGACCTGATGTTACCGATAAGCGATCTGTGGGCCGGAAGGCTGCAAAAAATGGGCTGCCCCAGAGAAAAAATCGCCGTATCGCGCATGGGCGTGGACATGACGCGCTTTAGCCCGCGTCCGGTGAAAGCGCCCGCAACGCCGCTGGAAATCATTTCCGTCGCACGCTTAACCGAGAAAAAAGGCCTGCATGTGGCAATCGAAGCCTGCCGTCAGTTGAAAGAACAGGGCGTGGCATTTCGCTATCGCATCCTTGGCATCGGCCCGTGGGAACGGCGTTTACGCACGCTCATCGAACAGTATCAACTGGAAGATATGGTGGAGATGCCGGGGTTTAAACCGAGCCACGAAGTGAAGGCGATGCTCGACGACGCGGATGTCTTCCTGCTGCCATCGGTTACGGGCGCGGACGGCGATATGGAAGGTATTCCGGTGGCGCTAATGGAAGCGATGGCGGTTGGCATTCCGGTGGTTTCTACTCTGCATAGCGGAATACCGGAACTGGTGGAGGCCGATAAATCCGGCTGGCTGGTGCCTGAGAACGATGCTCGCGCACTGGCGCAACGACTGGCGGCGTTTAGCCAACTGGACGCCGACAAACTGGCTCCGGTTATCAAACGTGCGCGCGAAAAAGTCGAACATGATTTTAACCAGCAGGTGATTAACCGAGAACTCGCCAGCTTGTTGCAGGCTTTATAGAGGAGAACGTATGCCATTTAAAAAACTCTCCCGACGTACCTTCCTGACGGCAGGCTCCGCGCTTGCTTTCCTCCATACTCCTTTTGCCCGTGCAATTCCCGCCCGACAAAGCGTTAACATCAATGACTACAATTCCAAAGACTGGATAGCCTCGTTTAAACAGGCTTTCAGCGAAGGGCAAACGGTCGTTGTGCCTGGCGGATTTGTTTGCGACAACATCAACACCGGCATCTTCATCCCTCCCGGTAAAACGTTACACATCCTCGGTAGCCTGCGCGGCAACGGCAGAGGGCGATTTGTCTTACAGGACGGCAGCAAGGTGACAGGGGGGAAGGGCGGTAGTATGCATAACATCACCCTGGATGTGCGCGGTTCTGATTGCGTCATTAAAGACCTGGCGATGAGCGGTTTTGGCCCGGTGACGCAGATCTATATTGGCGGCAAAAACAAGCGGGTCATGCGCAATCTGGTCATTGACAACCTCACGGTCAGCCACGCCAACTACGCCATCTTACGCCAGGGATTTCATAACCAGATTATCGGTGCCAACATCACCCATTGTAAGTTCAGCGATTTACAGGGCGACGCCATCGAATGGAATGTGGCGATTAACGATCGCGATATTTTAATTTCCGACCACGTAATAGAACGCATCAACTGTACTAATGGCAAAATCAACTGGGGTATTGGCATAGGCCTTGCGGGAAGTACTTACGATAACAACTATCCGGAAGACCAGGCAGTGAAAAACTTTGTCGTAGCGAATATCACTGGCTCTGATTGTCGGCAACTAATTCATGTTGAAAATGGCAAGCATTTCATTATCCGTAATATCAAAGCGCGTAATATTACGCCGGATTTCAGTAAGAAAGCGGGTATTGATAATGCCACAGTTGCGATATATGGATGTGATAACTTTGTTATTGACCAGATAGAAATGGTTAATAGTGCCGGAATGTTAATCGGCTACGGTGTCATTAAAGGCAGGTATCTCTCCATACCGCAAAATTTCAAACTGAATAATATTCACCTTGATAATACTCACCTTGCCTGGAAATTGCGCGGAATACAAATTTCGGCAGGCAATGCAACTTCTTTTGTGGCGCTGACCAACATTGAAATGAAGTGTGCGTCGCTGGAACTGCACAACAAACCGCAACATCTTTTTATGCGAAATATCAAAGTGATGCAGGAATCCTCTGTGGGGCCAGCATTGACCATGAACTTCGACTTGCGTAAAGACGTTCGTGGCACATTTATGGCAAAGAGCGAGACCTTACTGTCACTGGCAAATGTTCATTCGGTGAATGAAAAAGGACAAAGTTCAGTCGATATCGACAGGATTAATTACCACATTGTTAATGTGGAAAAGATTAACTTTCGATTGCCGGAACGGGGGAAGTAGAATTGCGACCATTCCTGGAAAAATGGAGCCATACTTAAGAATAACGCTACTGCAATCCTGAGCGAAGCGGCGTAACATCGGAAGTAAATCAGTCATCAGTTCAGGGTAATTGATGCTGGCGAAAAAAATCGAACAAGCTATAATTCAGCAACCATTTTACAGGTGGATGAAATAATGACGAATTTAAAAGCAGTTATTCCTGTAGCGGGTCTTGGGATGCATATGTTGCCTGCCACTAAGGCGATTCCTAAAGAGATGCTACCGATCGTCGACAAGCCAATGATTCAGTACATTGTTGACGAGATTGTGGCTGCAGGGATCAAAGAAATCCTCCTGGTAACTCATGCGTCCAAGAACGCGGTCGAAAACCACTTCGACACCTCATATGAATTAGAATCTCTCCTTGAGCTGCGCGTGAAGCGTCAACTGCTGGCGGAAGTGCAGTCCATCTGTCCGCCGGGCGTGACCATTATGAACGTGCGTCAGGGTGAACCTTTAGGTTTAGGCCACTCCATTTTGTGCGCGCGACCTGCCATTGGCGACAATCCGTTTGTCGTGGTGTTGCCAGACGTTGTTATTGACGACGCCAGCGCCGATCCGCTGCGTTACAACCTTGCTGCCATGATTGCGCGCTTTAACGAAACGGGCCGCAGCCAGGTACTGGCAAAACGTATGCCGGGCGACCTCTCTGAATACTCCGTCATCCAGACCAAAGAGCCGCTGGACCGTGAAGGCAAAGTTAGCCGTATTGTTGAATTTATTGAAAAACCGGATCAGCCGCAGACGCTGGACTCAGACATAATGGCTGTTGGTCGTTATGTCCTTTCTGCCGATATTTGGCCTGAACTGGAACGCACTCAGCCAGGTGCATGGGGACGTATACAGTTGACAGATGCCATTGCTGAACTGGCTAAAAAACAAGCCGTTGATGCCATGTTAATGACCGGTGACAGCTACGACTGCGGTAAAAAAATGGGCTATATGCAGGCGTTTGTGAAGTATGGGCTGCGTAACCTGAAAGAAGGGGCGAAGTTCCGCAAAGGTATTGAGAAGCTGTTAAGCGAATAATGAAAATCTGACCGGATGTAACGGTTAATAAGAAAATCATAACGGCAGTGAAGATTCGTGGCGAAAGTAATTTGTTGCGAATCTTCCTGCCGTTATTGCTTTATAAACTTTCAGAATAACAACGAGTTAGCAATAGGATTTTAGTCAAACTTTTCCAGGATTTTCCTTGTTTCCTGGGCTGATTGGTAAGACAATTAGCGTTTGAATTTTTCGGGTTTAGCGCGAGTGGGTAACGCTCGTCACATCGTAGGCATGTATGCAGTGCTCTGGTAGCTGTAAAGCCAGGGGCGGTAGCGTGCATTAATACCTCTATTAATCAAACTGAGAGCCGCTTATTTCACAGTATGCTCTGAAGTAATATGGAATAAAAAAGTGAAGATACTCGTTACTGGTGGCGCAGGATTTATTGGTTCTGCTGTAGTTCGTCACATTATAAATAATACGCAGGACAGTGTTGTTAATGTCGATAAATTAACATACGCCGGAAACCTGGAATCACTCGCTGAAGTTTCTGATTCTGAACGTTATTCATTTGAGCATGCAGACATCTGCGATGCTGTAGCAATGGCACGTATTTTTTCACAGCACCAGCCAGACGCGGTGATGCACCTGGCGGCAGAGAGCCACGTTGACCGTTCAATAACTGGCCCGGCAGCCTTTATTGAAACCAATATTGTGGGGACTTACGTCCTTTTAGAAGCAGCTCGTAATTACTGGTCTGCATTGGATGATGAAAAGAAAAACAATTTCCGCTTCCATCATATTTCTACTGATGAAGTCTATGGTGATTTACCTCATCCTGATGAAGTAAATAATACAGAAGAATTACCCTTATTTACTGAGACGACAGCTTACGCGCCAAGCAGTCCTTATTCCGCATCCAAAGCATCCAGCGATCATTTAGTCCGCGCGTGGAAACGCACCTATGGTTTGCCGACCATTGTGACTAACTGCTCGAATAACTACGGTCCTTATCACTTTCCAGAAAAATTGATTCCGTTGGTCATTCTTAATGCGCTGGAAGGTAAGGCATTACCTATTTATGGTAAAGGGGATCAAATTCGCGACTGGTTGTATGTAGAGGATCATGCTCGTGCGTTATATACCGTCGTAACCGAAGGTAAAGCGGGTGAAACTTATAACATTGGTGGACACAACGAAAAGAAAAATATCGATGTAGTGCTCACGATTTGTGATTTGTTGGATGAAATTGTACCGAAAGAAAAATCTTATCGTGAGCAAATTACTTATGTCGCTGACCGCCCGGGACATGATCGCCGTTATGCCATTGATGCCGATAAAATTAGCCGCGAATTGGGCTGGAAACCGCAAGAAACGTTTGAGAGTGGGATTCGTAAAACGGTGGAATGGTATCTGGCTAATACAAATTGGGTTGAGAATGTGAAAAGCGGTGCTTATCAGTCATGGATTGAACAGAACTATGAGGGGCGTCAGTAATGAATATCCTTCTTTTCGGCAAAACAGGGCAGGTGGGTTGGGAACTGCAGCGTTCTCTGGCTCCCCTGGGTAATTTGATTGCTCTTGATGTTCACTCCACTGATTATTGTGGCGATTTCAGCAACCCCGAAGGTGTGGCTGAGACTGTCAAAAAAATTCGCCCTGATGTTATTGTTAATGCTGCTGCTCACACTGCAGTAGACAAAGCGGAATCAGAACCGGATTTCGCACAATTACTTAACGCGACAAGCGTCGAAGCGATAGCAAAGGCAGCTAATGAAGTTGGAGCCTGGGTTATACACTACTCCACTGATTACGTTTTCCCTGGCAGCGGTGGCACGCCATGGCTGGAAACGGATGCAACAGCACCGCTAAATGTTTACGGTGAAACAAAATTAGCCGGAGAAAAAGCATTACAAGAACATTGCGCGAAGCACCTTATTTTCCGTACCAGTTGGGTCTATGCAGGTAAGGGAAATAACTTCGCTAAAACGATGTTGCGTCTGGCAAAAGAACGCGAAGAGTTGGCTGTGATAAACGATCAATTTGGTGCACCAACGGGAGCTGAATTGCTGGCCGATTGCACCGCTCATGCCATTCGCGTGGCAGTAAACAAACCAGAAGTTGCTGGTTTGTACCATCTGGTTGCTGGCGGTACAACAACCTGGCACGATTATGCCGCTCTTGTATTTGAAGAGGCGCGCAAAGCGGGGATTAACCTTGCTCTTAACAAACTTAACGCCGTGCCGACATCGGCTTATCCTACTCCAGCCCGCCGCCCTCATAATTCTCGTCTTAATACAGAAAAATTTCAGCAGAACTTTGCTCTTGTCTTGCCTGAATGGCAGGTAGGCGTGAAACGTATGCTCAATGAATTATTTACAACTACAGCAATTTAAAAATTTATTGTATCTCGCCAATGATATTGGGCGTGATAAATTAAAAGGAATGGTGAAATGAAAACGCGTAAAGGTATTATTTTAGCTGGCGGATCAGGTACTCGTCTTTATCCTGTGACTATGGCAGTGAGTAAACAACTCCTGCCTATTTATGATAAGCCGATGATCTATTACCCGCTCTCTACACTGATGTTAGCGGGTATTCGCGATATTCTGATTATCAGTACGCCACAGGATACACCGCGTTTCCAACAATTGTTGGGGGACGGGAGCCAGTGGGGGCTTAATCTACAGTATAAAGTACAACCGAGCCCGGATGGCCTGGCGCAAGCGTTTATCATTGGTGAAGATTTTATTGGTGGTGATGATTGTGCACTCGTACTTGGCGATAATATCTTCTATGGACATGACTTGCCGAAGTTAATGGAAACTGCTGTTAATAAAGAAAGCGGTGCAACGGTATTTGCCTATCACGTAAATGATCCAGAACGCTATGGTGTTGTGGAATTTGATAATAACGGTACGGCAATTAGCCTGGAAGAAAAACCTCTGGAACCAAAAAGTAACTATGCGGTTACTGGGCTTTATTTCTATGACAACGATGTTGTTGAAATGGCGAAAAACCTTAAGCCTTCTGCCCGTGGCGAACTGGAAATTACCGATATTAACCGTATTTATATGGAACAAGGACGCTTGTCTGTCGCTATGATGGGGCGTGGCTATGCATGGCTGGACACGGGGACACATCAAAGCCTTATTGAAGCAAGTAACTTCATTGCTACAATTGAAGAGCGTCAGGGATTAAAAGTATCTTGCCCGGAAGAGATTGCTTATCGTAAAGGATTTATTGATGCTGAGCAGGTGAAAGTGTTAGCTGAACCGCTGAAAAAAAATGCTTATGGTCAGTATCTGCTGAAAATGATTAAAGGTTATTAATAAAATGAACGTAATTAAAACAGAAATTCCTGATGTGCTGATTTTTGAACCAAAAGTTTTTGGCGATGAGCGTGGCTTCTTTTTTGAGAGCTTTAACCAGAAAGTATTTGAAGAAGCTGTAGGCCGTAAGGTTGAATTTGTTCAGGATAACCATTCGAAGTCTAGTAAAGGTGTTTTACGCGGGCTACATTATCAATTAGAACCTTATGCACAAGGAAAATTGGTGCGCTGCGTTGTTGGTGAAGTTTTTGATGTAGCTGTTGATATTCGTAAATCTTCACCTACTTTTGGTAAGTGGGTTGGGGTGAATTTATCTGCTGAGAATAAGCGTCAGTTGTGGATACCTGAAGGATTTGCACATGGTTTTTTGGTGCTGAGTGAGACGGCGGAGTTTGTTTATAAGACGACGAATTATTATCATCCTGAGAGTGATAGGGGGATTATTTGGAATGATGAGAATCTATCTATTATTTGGCCTAGAAAAAATGAATTAAACTTGTCAAATAAAGATCAGCAACATCCTATTTTTCAAAACTGTCAATGTTTTGAATAAGTATTCAAAGAAAATATTTCACATCATAAAATATCTCTTTATAATAATTGGTTAGGTATTTATAAATATAATGTCTCACAAAAATAATTCTGTTGACATAGTGCTTGCAACTTATAATGGCGAAAAATATATTTCAGAGCAAATAAAATCAATACTTAACATGTCAGGCTTTGATATATATGTTAATAGTATTATTGTTTGCGATGATAATTCAACGGATCGTACATTGGAAATAATAAAAGCCATTGTTCCAAGAGAAAAACTATGCATACTTAAAAATGCAACAGATAGAAATTTGGGGCCGGTCAAAAATTTCGAACGTGGTATATTAGCATCTAAATCAGAATATGTGATGCTTTCAGACCAAGATGATGTATGGAATAATGAAAAATTATTGGCTTGTATGGATGCAAGAAAAAAGTGTAATGAAGAAAAATCTTTTCTGATTTTTAGTGATCTTGAGGTGGTTGATAGAGATTTAAATCTTATTGCAGAGTCATTTCAAGAGTATCAATCAATACCATATGATTGGCATAAAAACATTAACAATCTTTTAATTCAAAATGTGGCACCTGGCTGTACTATGTTTTTCAATAAAAAATTAATTTCAATGGCATTACCTCTCCCAGATGAATGCATTATGCATGATTGGTGGCTTTTGTTGGTTGCAACATTGCATGGGGAAGTTTATTTTTTAAAAGATAAATTAATAAAATATAGGCAACATGGAAATAACCAGGTAGGTGCAAAAAAAAATGGATTCATTGAAATCGCAAAGGATTTTTATAAGTTAAAACAAAAAGCAGAAAAAAATCTAAAAGAAACAATATTGCAAATGAATGCATTCTCTGAAAAGTTTGATGAGAATTTACCACAAAATACAAAATACAAAAGATAAAATAAAAGCGTGGAATAAGTGTTTTTTTGGTAGTGATAATTTATTCGTTATATTTTCTTTGATGCGCAAGTATGACTTAAGAAAATCGACATTAATTAAAACAGTCGGCCTTTATTATCTAATGCTCCAGCACCAAGGATCAAAATGATATATATATCAATAGTATCACATAATCATGCCAATGTTATATTGCAACTGGGCAGTGTGGAAAAATTAAGTAAAAAATACAATATCATCATTACAGATAATACAGGAGAGGTTCTTCTTGAAAATTTCTGTAAGAGTAATGGTATTTGGTATTTGAAGAATGATGAAAAAAAAGGATTCGGTGAAAATAATAATCAAAACTTTCAATTTGCCAAAAATAAGCTTTCGATGAGGGATGATGAATATTTTTTAGTTTTAAATCCTGATGTGTATATAGAGGATAAAGAATTAGAACAAGCTATATCTCTAATAAAGAAAAAAAGAGTTAAGGTATCAACAATAAATTTGATGAAAGAGGGAAATACCTATGATAATAACATTCGTTTTTATCCTGGTTTTTTCGATTTTATTGAATCTTATATATTCGGTAAAAACCGGACTATTATTGATAAGTCGAATATAAATGATAACCAATATGTGGATTGGGCTTCAGGTTCGTTCTTAATGATTTTAGTTGAAGTCTATGAACGGATAGGCGGATTTGATGAACATTATTTTATGTATTGTGAAGACTTGGATTTATGTCGTCGTATTCATTCAGTTACAGGTGAAAAGGTTTTTTATATTAATGAGGTGAAAGCACTGCACTTTGCTGCGCATAATAACCGACGTTTGTTTTCAAAACATTTCTTGTGGCACCTTCAAAGCATTATACGATATTGTCTCATTTCAAAATATTAAATAAGTGAATAATATATGTTTTATTGGTTAATGCTTTTTTATGTATCTACATCTGCTTTTATTGCAAAAGGGAAAATAGGTAATAGTATTATTGTATTGGCTGCTATTATCATTGCTGGATTCATAGCGCCGGGTGTAAGTCAGGATTATTTTAATTATTTGAATGGATATTATCTGACAACGTCTTCATTATATACTGAGCCGTTATCCAAGATAATATTCAGATTGTCTTTTCTATTAAACCAGCCAATAACATTAAGTTTTTTGATTTTTGCAATTATCTCTGTACTGGTTAAATACAATGCGTTAATTAAATTAAACATCCCGATTTCGGTATTTTTTCTTGTGTATTGTTCTAAACTTTATTTGCTATTGGATTTAACACAAATTAGAGCCGGTGTTGCAATTGCATTTTGCCTAATAGCATTGTTCTATCGAATTAACGAGAAAAACAAATTAAGTTTATTTTACATTTTTGTAGGTTTTTTGTTTCATTATAGCGCTATCATGTTTTTGATAGTTTTTATCTTCAATAAGAGATATGCAAATAGTGCTATATGGCTTGGGACTGTTGTTTTATCAATTCTATTTTCTGCACTAGATATTAAAAGCATTCTTACATCATTATTTATTACATTACATGTACCCGCTAATTATTTGGTTTATTTGAGTGTAAATTCAGATTTTAAAGTAAATCCATATAGTATTCTTTCTATTATAAATTTAATCATATTTGTTATTTTTAGTTTCTCTAAAGGGCTGAATGATGATGGATTATTTAACCTTTGTTATAAACTTTATGGAGTGTCAATAATATCATTCTATATATTCCTTCATTTTCCAGTGCTATCTTTTAGAATTAGTGAGTTTTTTTTAATATACCAAATTTTGTTAATAGGAAGGGTGTATAATAAAATTATAAAAAACCAAAGATGGGTCTATCTTATTTGCGTGACATTTTTTTCAGCATTGCAATTATATATGACATATAATATTGCTCAAGTGATTATGCCATATAAATTTATTTAACTTGGTTGGGGGTTGTATTTTTATAGTATCTGAATAATATAAATGTTCTTGCATTGTGTTTTTTTATAATTGGTTGTTTATATCTTAAAATATGAGTGAATAGTGAGAATTTCTATGAACATTGATAATATAACAATAGGCATCATTGGTCTTGGATATGTTGGTCTGCCTTTGGCGGTAGAATTCGGGAAAAAATATAATACGGTTGGTTTTGATATTAAACAAAACAGAATTGACGAATTGAAAAAACAAATAGATAGTACGCTGGAGTGTGCTGCTGATGAGCTTGCCAGCGCGAAATTTCTTCGCTATTCATGTGAAATTGAGACACTCAAGGCTTGTAATATATTTATTGTTACTGTGCCTACTCCAATTGATAAATATAAACGGCCGGACTTAAGTCCCTTGGTTAGTGCTTCGAAAATGTTAAGCAAGGTTATCAAGAATGGCGATATAATTATATTTGAATCGACAGTCTATCCTGGTGCAACAGAGGAAATTTGTGTTCCTCAGATTGAAGATGGTTCTGGATTAGTTTACAATAAGGATTTTTTTATAGGTTATAGTCCTGAGCGAATCAATCCCGGAGATAAACATCATAGAGTAACAACCATTAAGAAAGTGACTTCTGGTTCAACACCAGAAGTAGCAACGTTTGTGGATGAACTTTACTCCTCAATTATAACAGCTGGAACATACAAAGCATCATCTATTAAGGTGGCTGAGGCTGCTAAGGTAATTGAAAATACGCAGCGAGATCTTAATATTGCGTTAATAAACGAATTGGCCATCATCTTCAATAAATTAGGTATTGATACTGAAGATGTTTTAAAAGCTGCTGGTACTAAATGGAATTTTCTACCTTTTCGTCCTGGTTTGGTTGGTGGCCATTGTATCGGGGTTGACCCATATTATTTAACTCATAAAGCTCAAGAAATTGGTTATCATCCAGAAGTTATTTTAGCTGGTAGACGTATTAATGATGATATGGCACGTTATGTTGCATCACAGCTTATAAAGGAAATGATTAAGGCAGGTATTCTGATAGATAATGCAAATATTTTAATTATGGGGTTATCTTTTAAAGAAAATTGTCCTGATATTCGCAACACGAAAATTATCGATATAGTATCAGAATTAAAAGACTATAATGTAAATGTTGATGTTTATGACCCTTGGGTAAGTGAAGATGAGGCATCGCAGGAATATGGTATAAAAATTTATACCACTAAACCTTCTAAGAAATATGATGGCATAATTTTTGCTGTCGCCCATGAGCAATTTAAAAAAATGCATAAAAATGAAATCAGGGAACTTCAAGCCACAAAAAGTGTGATATATGATTTAAAATATATTCTTAATAAATCAGATACAACAATTAGACTTTAACTAGGTGAATATCTATGACTAGATATGAAAAAATTATAGAGAAATTAAAAGTTAAGCCTAAAACTTGGTTAATAACAGGGGTTGCGGGTTTCATTGGTTCTAATTTACTTGAAACGCTTTTAAATTTAAACCAGACAGTGGTTGGGTTGGATAATTTTGCTACAGGACATCAGCGAAATCTCGACGAAGTTGAGCGGATCGTTACACCTGAAGCATGGAAAAAATTTACGATGATCGAAGGTGACATACGTGATTTTGAGACATGTATGAGGGCCGTCGATAATGTTGACTATGTATTGCATCAGGCTGCACTTGGGTCTGTGCCACGTTCAATTAATGATCCTATAACAACTAATGAAGTTAATATCTCTGGCTTCTTGAATATGTTACAAGCTGCCAAGAGCAGAAATGTAGAAAGTTTTATTTTTGCCGCATCAAGTTCAACATACGGCGATCATACCGGACTACCTAAAATAGAACATACAATTGGTAAACCATTATCTCCCTATGCAATTACAAAATATGTAAATGAATTATATGCGGAAGTTTTCGCAAAAACTTATGGTTTTAAAAGCATTGGATTGAGATATTTTAATGTGTTTGGTAAAAGGCAAGATCCAAATGGCGCTTATGCCGCAGTAATACCCAAATGGGTATCTGCAATGCTCATGGATGAAGACATTTATATCAATGGTGATGGGGAAACTAGTAGAGATTTTTCATTTATTGAAAATACTGTTCAAATGAACATTCTCGCAGCTACAGCAGATGAAAGTGCAAAAGGAGAAATTTATAACGTTGCTTACGGTGAGAGAACATCATTAAACGAATTAGTAGAATTGATAAAAAGTCATCTAGGAAGAAATGGAATATGTTATGCCGGGAATGTTATATATCGGGATTTCCGCAAAGGTGATGTTAGACATTCGCTAGCTGATATTAGCAAAGCTAAAGAAATGCTCGGTTATCAACCTCAGTTTGATATTATAGCTGGCTTAAGAAAGGCCATGCCTTGGTATATAAACTTATTCAAAAATGCAGAATGACATATAATTCTAATTTGTTATTTTATATTTTGGCAGATTATCTGCCAAAATATATTGCATTTATTACTTATTGCTCTCATATATGTTAAGTATATAAAATGAAAAAAATAGCAATCTATAAAGTTTTAATTGGAGATTATGATCCAATAACATTGGATAGCCTTAAGATAGCAGAAAGTACAGATTCTTTATGTTTTGACCATTTTCTCATTTCTGACCAGAATATAGATGTACCAAATACATGGACACTAATACAAATTTCAAGAAAATTTGATTCTCCGGCTGTGGAAAATCGGTATTATAAAATGGGTGTGCCAACTATATTTGACGATTATGACTATAGTATATACCTTGATGGTAATATTATGATCAATGGTTATTTAGCTAATTTAATAAAAAAAATCATTATTGATGATCATTATTTATATGCTTATCCACATTTTAAAAATTCAACTATCAGAGAGGAAATTGAAAATTGTTTTGTTTTTTCTCGTATAGGTTTGTATGACATGTATAAGATAAAGCATAAACTAAAAGATTATCTAAATGAAAAAGTTGGTTTTGAATGTGGTATTCTGATAAGGAAAAAAAGAAATAAAAAGCTAGATGATTTATTTAAAACATGGTTTGACCTGTATTTTAAAAATATAAGGCGAGATCAATTTTATTTTTCAATTGCTCTTAAAGAAAATGGGTTGTGTTGTAGGGAAATTGGTGTTAATGATATTAGAACGGGGAAAGGAATTTTTGTTCTTTATCCACACAAAAATAAAATATCAATTATGAGTAAGATCTATATTGCTCTTAAAATGAAAATATACTCGAAATTGCATAGTATGAAAGGAATATAATGCGTTCTTTATATTTATTTATTTTTTCTGTTTCTAACTTATTATTTATTGTTCTTATTCAGTTAATAACACTGATTAAAATAGGGCCTTCTAGCGATACAGATGCTTTATTTGCCGGTATGACTATACCTTCTGTTATCTTGTCTGTATTAGTCAGTTCTCTAACGAATGTATTGGTTCCATTATTTGTATCTTCAAAATGTGTTTTAAAAGATCTTTGGGAGCAGGTATACTTATTTTCAATAGGCTCAGCATTTATAGTTTTACCATTAGCACTCTTCAGTCCATTATGGTTAGGATATGTATTTTCTGGTTTTGATGGAAAAACATTATCTCTAGCGCAACATATCATTTCGGTTCAATTTATCGTAATTCCCTTTTCAATTGCATCAGCAATATTTACTGCCTTTTTCAATGCAAACTCAAAATTTATATCTGCGGAAGCTATACCCGCAATATGTTCTTTAATTGTATTTCCGTTTGTTTTTCCTGCTATAACTTCTTATGGCGTGTTGGCTGTTACGTATATTTATGCAGCAAAAATATTTTTGACATTTGTTATACAAATTCTGAAAATAGGAGGGCCAGTTAAACTATCTTTTAACGATATAGATATCAAAGGATCTTTTTCTCGCATTAAATATTTAATTTTAGGCTCTGTCTATTATAAATCAGGCCCCATTATTGATAGACATATACTTTCTTATTCAGTTGCCGGGGCGCTCTCTCTTTTTGTTTTAGTCCAGCAATTACTTTCAATGGCAAACTTGATTTTCACTAAAACAATAATTATTCCTGATATAACAATGATGAATAAGCTTGCCGTTCGGGAGAATAAAATTTTTAAATACTGGTTAATGAAAAAGGTTTTTATTTTAATTGCCTTGACTCTATTTCTATATTTTTTATTCTTCATATCAGGAAAACAGATAATAACTTTTGTTTTGCAAATGGTTAACCTTCAGAAATTTGATCCCCATACTATTTGGTGGTTAACTATGGCATTATTCGGTGGGTTCATTGGTGATTTCATTGCAACGCTCGTATCTTCAAGTTTTTATTCTAAAGGTGACACCAAAACGCCTTCTTGTTTATCAATTGTAACATTTACTATTTTTATTCCATTCAAATTCATATCTTATCATTATGCCGGGATTTATGGGCTAGCCTTCGCTAGTAGTGCATATTCTTTGATAAATATGTCGGCTATGTTTTTAATTATCATATTGAGGCTTAAATGATAGTTTTTTTTGGCTGGACGGCAGATTATGACCGTATGATGATACAGCAACTCAGAAATCATTTCGAAATAAAAAACATTACCTATCCAGAAGGACGATTGTTTTTTCGATTAAACAAAATCACAAGATTTAATCTTATAAGATCATTTTTAAAGTTACATAGTTCAGCGTTACCATCTGATGCTATTCTGATTTTTAAAGATTCAGATGGCTATGGCTACCATAGGCATTTAGATTTATTTCAGCAAAAAAAAATCTTGGTTATTAGAAATATAATTACATCTGAAACAGCCTTGGCTTTTAAGGAGAGTTTTGATGAAGTATATTCCTTTGATAAAATTCAGTGCGATAAGTATAAATTTAAGCATATGCGGCAAATATTTCCATTATCTCAGGTTCATAAAAGTAGCTCACTCACAAATAATAGTTGTTATTTTGTTGGGCTAGATAAAAACAGATTATCAATAATTGATTCTATTAGTCAAGCTCTTAGTTATCATGGCATTAAATCATCTTTCTTTGTTATTAGAGATGAAACTTCTCATAAGCATTCGGATTTTTATAGTAATCGTGTTATAAGTTATCAAGAGAATATAAATAAAGTACAAGAGAATAAGTATATTCTTGAAGTAAATAAAACCGGACAAGTTGGATTAACATTGCGTGCTTTGGAATCTATTTTTTATTCAAGAAAATTAATATCGAACAATATTGATTTGATGAATTGTGATTTTTATGATAAATCTAGGATTTTCATTTTTGAAAATCCGAATGACCTGTACACATCTGATTTTGAGGAATTTATGCGTTTACCATACAAACATGTGGAGAATGTTATATTAGAAAAATACAAAGCCTCTAATATCTTTAAAAAACTAACTTAGTACGCATTGCATCAAATTAACTTGGATCGTTGCGCGAATCTCTTTTAATAATATAAAACATATCTCGACTAATATTGACGCACTCTTATAAATTAAATATAAATTATTCGCAGTTGAAATTATAAACTATTGCTACTTAGAAATTTTAATTAATTATTATTATTTTTCATTTATTAATGGGGGATGTGAGCGACCAGTATAAGTGAGTTGGTTTATCTGTAAAATAATTATAATTTAAATGAGACATCTAATTTAATATCAGATGTTTCATTTGAATTATGGCTTTTATTCACGAAATCTACGATCTAATACATAGATCTATTTGGACTATTATTGACGATAGTTTCTCACCCTGACAGGAGTACACAATGTCAAAGCAACAGATCGGCGTAGTCGGTATGGCAGTGATGGGACGCAACCTTGCGCTCAACATCGAAAGCCGTGGTTATACCGTCTCTATTTTCAACCGTTCCCGTGAAAAGACGGAAGAAGTGATTGCTGAAAATCCAGGCAAGAAACTGGTTCCTTACTATACGGTGAAAGAGTTTGTTGAATCTCTTGAAACGCCTCGTCGCATCCTGTTAATGGTGAAAGCAGGTGCAGGCACGGATGCTGCTATTGATTCCCTCAAGCCATACCTCGATAAAGGTGACATCATTATTGATGGTGGTAACACCTTCTTCCAGGACACCATTCGTCGCAACCGTGAGCTTTCCGCAGAAGGATTTAACTTCATCGGTACGGGTGTTTCCGGTGGTGAAGAGGGCGCGTTGAAAGGTCCTTCCATTATGCCGGGTGGGCAGAAGGAAGCCTATGAACTGGTTGCGCCAATCCTTACCAAAATCGCCGCCGTGGCTGAAGATGGTGAACCGTGCGTTACCTATATTGGTGCCGATGGCGCAGGTCACTATGTGAAGATGGTTCACAACGGTATTGAATACGGTGATATGCAACTTATTGCTGAAGCCTATTCTCTGCTGAAAGGTGGCCTGAATCTCTCCAACGAAGAACTGGCGCAGACCTTTACCGAGTGGAATAACGGTGAACTGAGCAGCTACCTGATCGACATCACTAAAGACATCTTCACCAAAAAAGATGAAGACGGTAACTACCTGGTTGATGTGATCCTGGATGAAGCAGCAAACAAAGGTACTGGTAAGTGGACCAGCCAGAGTGCACTGGATCTCGGTGAGCCTCTGTCGCTGATCACTGAATCAGTGTTTGCACGTTATATCTCTTCTCTGAAAGAGCAGCGCGTTGCCGCGTCTAAAGTACTGTCTGGCCCACAAGCACAGCCAGCAGGTAACAAAGCTGAATTCATCGAGAAAGTTCGCCGTGCGCTGTATCTGGGCAAAATTGTTTCTTACGCTCAGGGCTTCTCTCAACTGCGTGCCGCGTCTGAAGAGTACAACTGGGATCTGAACTACGGCGAAATCGCGAAGATTTTCCGTGCTGGCTGCATCATCCGTGCGCAGTTCCTGCAGAAAATCACCGATGCATATGCCGAAAATCCGCAGATCGCTAACCTGCTGTTAGCCCCGTATTTTAAGAAAATTGCCGACGACTACCAGCAAGCCCTGCGTGATGTTGTTGCTTATGCAGTGCAGAACGGCATTCCAGTACCAACCTTCTCTGCAGCGGTTGCTTACTATGACAGCTATCGTGCCGCAGTGCTGCCAGCGAACCTGATCCAGGCACAGCGTGACTATTTCGGTGCGCATACTTATAAGCGCATTGATAAAGAAGGTGTGTTCCATACCGAATGGCTGGATTAATCTGATTTAATTATCAATATACTAAGACCCGGCATCTATGAACTGCCCCCCGAAAGTTGGACAGTTATTTGTTAGACGGCTAGCAGTGCCTGAGCCCGGTATTCTACCGGGCTCAGGCCCTTTAACCTTGAGCTAATCCGCTCATTGTTGTAGTAATCGATATACTCCTCGACTGCTCTTCGAAGCTCTTTTGTACTTTTAAATTCATTCAGGTAATAACATTCTGACTTGAGCATTCCGAAGAATCCCTCCATCACGGCATTATCCAGACAGTTTCCTTTACGAGACATGCTTTGAACTACCCCATTTGACTCCAAAATATTCTGATATGGTTTCATCTGGTACTGCCACCCCTGGTCTGAGTGCAGAATAGGCTTATCATTTTGCCCAAGCTTCGACATGGCCTGTTCAAGCATCGCATTAATCATCTGCATTCTGGGCCTCTCGGACAGGTTGTAGGCGATTATCTCTCTGTTATAAAGATCCAGTACAGGCGAAAGATAAAGCTTCTTCCCTTCAACTGCGAACTCCGTTACGTCGGTAACCCATTTTTCGTTAGCTTTTTCAGCGTTAAAGTCACGCTGGAGAAGGTTTGGTGCAGTTTTACCCACATTTCCTTTCCATGAGCGATATTTTTTCACTCTGATAAGGGCCTCAAGGTTTAGCTCTTCCATCAGTCTTTGCACGACTTTATGATTAATCCTGAGGCCTGTTCTTCGCAGTGACACCGTGATCCGGCGATAGCCATACCGGCCTTTGTGATACTGATAAATCTCACTAATTTGTTTTTTTAAGTCAGCATAGGGATCAGGGCACTTAAGCCTGTTGAAATTATGATACCAGGTACTACGCGGCATTTTTGCTACACGTAGCAAATCGCCCAGACAATGCTCTTGCCTTAGTTCATTGATTATTTGCGCTTTTTCTCTGGCTTTTTGCTTTGAACTAAGACTTTCAGCTTTTTTAGATAGGCGTTCTCAGCCCGGAGATAACGTAGCTCTTTACGTAATTCCTCCGGAGTAAGCTCTTCCAAAGACCGAACCGTCACTTCCTGTGATTCCTGAGAATCTTTCTGTTTATTCAAGGATTTCTCACGACCTCGTTTTAGTTTCAATAAGCCTTCAGCGCCTGAGGCGTTATACACCCGGAGCCAGCGCCTTACTACGCTTTTATCGGAGATATTGAAACGAGCAGTGGCTTCACGAACGGTGAGGCCTTCCTTAAGCATGAGCTGGACGATGGAGAGCTTAAATTCAGGGGGATGGTTGTCACTTTTCCAAGTTATACCATCGATTCCATGCTGCTCATAGGAAGCAACCCATTGGCTGACGGTATCCCGGCAAACGTCAAATTTCTTGCCAGTTTTTCTGGTTCCATTTCCTTCAAGATAAAACTTGACGACCGAATGACGAAATTTAAGTGAATACTTCGGCTTCATAAACTGCACCTTACTCAGTTGGGTGTCCAACTTTTGGGGTGTAGTTCACTAATCGCCGGTTTTTTTTTGCTATCAATCTCATTGATTTAATTTCATTGCTTAATACTAACTTAATAAATGGCAGCTATTCTCATAAAGAAAATCTGAATTGTTTTTCGTTGCGTTGACCAGTCATCATCGTAGCGTTAAAACTTTTAACTCTTATCAGGATGCTAAAAACATCATGATTCACAGTTAAGTTAATTCTGAGAGCATGAAATGAAAATCACCATTTCCGGTACTGGCTATGTAGGCTTGTCAAACGGGCTTCTAATCGCACAAAATCATGAGGTTGTGGCATTAGATATTTTACCGTCACGCGTTGCTATGCTGAATGATAAGATATCTCCTATTGTTGATAAAGAAATTCAGCAATTTTTGCAATCAGACAAAATACGTTTTAATGCCACATTAGATAAAAAAGAAGCCTACCGGAATGCTGATTACGTAATCATCGCAACCCCGACTGATTATGATCCTAAAACCAATTATTTCAATACATCTAGCGTAGAATCTGTCATTAAAGATGTTACAGAAATACACCCTTGTGCAGTAATGGTTATCAAGTCCACGGTTCCGGTAGGTTTTACGGTCACGATGCAAAAAAAATTCAATACTGAGAACATCATTTTCTCCCCAGAATTCCTCCGGGAAGGTAAAGCCCTTTACGATAATCTTCATCCGTCACGTATTGTCATCGGTGAGCGTTCAGAACGTGCAGAACGTTTTGCTGAGTTATTACAGGAAGGCGCGATTAAGCAAAATATCCCGACTCTGTTTACTGACTCCACTGAAGCAGAAGCGATTAAACTTTTCGCTAATACCTACCTGGCAATGCGTGTGGCGTACTTTAACGAGCTGGATAGCTATGCAGAAAGTTTAGGTCTGAATACGCGTCAGATTATCGAAGGCGTTTGTCTCGACCCGCGCATAGGTAATCACTATAACAATCCGTCATTTGGTTATGGTGGTTATTGTCTGCCGAAAGATACTAAACAGTTACTGGCGAACTACCAGTCTGTGCCGAATAACCTGATCTCGGCAATTGTTGATGCTAACCGCACGCGTAAAGATTTTATTGCTGATGCTATCTTGTCGCGTAAACCTAAAGTAGTAGGAATATATCGTCTGATTATGAAGAGCGGTTCAGATAACTTCCGCGCGTCTTCCATTCAGGGGATTATGAAGCGTATCAAGGCGAAAGGTGTGGAGGTGATCATTTATGAGCCGGTGATGAAAGAAGACTCATTCTTCAACTCTCGCCTGGAACGTGATCTCGCCACCTTCAAACAACAAGCCGACGTTATTATTTCCAACCGAATGGCAGAAGAGCTTAAGGATGTGGCAGACAAGGTCTACACCCGCGATTTGTTTGGCAGCGACTAACCTTCTGTAATCAGGGCGATTTTCGCCCTGATTGTCTTTTGTTACCCACGTAATAATTCATTATTTTTATCACTTATCCTATAGCATTCATGAAGATTATCGCTACACTATGCGAACCTGAAATTTTCCGTCAGTTAGGGTAATGATGAGAGTTGAAAATAATAATATTCCTGGGCAAAACCATGACCCGGAACAGATTGATTTGATTGATTTACTGGTGCAGTTGTGGCGTGGCAAGATGACTATCATCATCTCTGTCATTGTAGCGATTGCCCTGGCAATAGGGTATCTGGCCGTTGCCAAAGAAAAATGGACTTCCACAGCTATCGTTACTCAACCTGATGTGGGACAAATCGCAGGTTATAACAATGCCATGAATGTGATTTATGGTACGGCTGCGCCGAAAGTGTCTGATATCCAGGCGACGTTAGTTGGTCGTTTCAGTACGACATTTTCTGCATTAGCAGAAACGCTGGATAATCAGGAAGAACCCGAAAAACTGACTATCGAACCTTCTGTTAAAAACCAGCCATTACCCCTGGTTGTTTCTTATGTCGGGCAAACGCCTGAAGGTGCGCAGAAACAGCTAGCTCAATATATTCAGCAAGTTGATGAACAGGTGAATGAAGAGCTGGAAAAAGACCTGAAAGACAACATCGCACTGCGTGTGAAAAACTTGCAGGATTCTTTGAAGACGCAGGAAGTGGTGGCACAGGAGCAGAAAGATCTGCGTATCCGTCAGATTCAGGAAGCGTTGCAGTATGCGAATCAGGCGCAGGTCGCAAAGCCGCAGATTCAACAGACGCAGGACGTGACGCAAGATACGATGTTCCTGTTGGGGAGCGAAGCGCTGGAGTCGATGATTAAGCACGAGGCGACCCGTCCGTTGGTGTTCTCGCCAAACTATTATCAGACTCGTCAAAACCTGCTGGATATTGAAAGTCTGAAGGTTGATGATCTTGATATTCATGCCTACCGTTACGTTATGAAACCCACACTGCCAGTGCGTCGCGATAGCCCGAAAAAGGCTATCACTCTGATTCTGGCTGTGCTGCTGGGCGGTATGGTTGGCGCGGGGATTGTGCTGGGGCGTAATGCGCTGCGTAATTACAACGCGAAGTAATCTTTTCGGTTTTAAACAAAATGGGCAGGGTGGTGACACCTTGCCCATTTTTTTGCCGAATGTGATGCTGGCGCATCTTATCCAGCCTGCGTGTGCAGAGAGAATGTGTAGGCACGATAAGCTTGCGCATCGGGCAATGGCTCCGGATGCGACAACAATATCGCATCCGCTTACCCCGTAACTCACTGATGCCGTTTGCGCAGGTTTTCAATCACCGTCGTTAAATCCAGATCCTGATCCTGCAACAACACCAGCAGGTGATACATCAAGTCAGACGCCTCGTTAGTCAGCTCAAAGCGGTCATGTACTGTCGCGGCCAGTGCGGTTTCCACGCCTTCTTCTCCTACTTTCTGCGCGATGCGTTTGGTGCCACTGGCATACAGTTTGGCGGTGTAGGAGGTTTCCGGATCGGCAGATTTGCGTTCAGCGAGCAGTTGTTCAAGCTGGTAGAGAAACAACCACTGGTGAGCGGTATCGCCAAAACAACTGCTGGTGCCTTTGTGGCAGGTTGGGCCGATGGGATTCGCCAGCACCAGCAGGGTGTCGTTGTCGCAGTCCGGTGCAATGCTGACTACGTTGAGGAAGTTCCCCGACGTTTCACCTTTAGTCCACAGTCGCTGTTTGGTGCGTGAGAAAAAAGTGACTTTGCCGCTTTCGATGGTTTTATCCAGCGCTTGCGGGTTCATGTAGCCCAGCATTAACACTTCGCCAGATACCGCGTGTTGCACAATCACTGGCATCAGTCCGTCGGTTTTTTCCCAGTCCAGTTCGCGGCGTTGTTGTTCTGTTAACATATCCTGATCTCCACGCCCTGTGTTGCCAGGTACGCTTTTAATTCACCAATATTGATTATTTGTTTGTGGAATACGGAAGCTGCCAGCGCGCCGTCAACGTCGGCATCGCGGAAGGCTTCAAGGAAGTGTTCCATAGTGCCTGCGCCACCGGAGGCAATCAGCGGGACGTGGCAAATTTCACGCACTTTTTTCAGTTGTTCGAGGTCGTAACCGTTACGCACGCCATCCTGATTCATCATGTTGAGGACGATTTCTCCGGCACCGCGTTTTTGCACTTCCTGTACCCAGTCGAGCGTTTCCCACTGCGTAACGCGGGTACGGCTTTCATCGCCGGTATATTGATTAACGTGATATTTGCCGGTTTCGGCGTCGTACCAGGTATCAATACCGACCACAATACACTGCACGCCAAAACGATCTGCCAGACGGGTGATCAATGTCGGATCGGCCAGTGCAGGGGAGTTGATGGAGATTTTATCCGCACCAAAGGAAAGAATTTTCGCGGCGTCATCCAGCGACTTAATCCCACCCGCCACGCAGAACGGAATATCGATCACTTCCGCGACGCGAGATACCCAGCTTTTATCTACCACGCGGCCATCGCTGGAAGCGGTGATATCGTAGAACACCAGTTCGTCTGCACCTTCTTCGGCGTAGCGTTTTGCCAGCGGCACAATATCGCCAATGATTTCATGGTTGCGAAACTGTACGCCTTTCACCACCTGACCATCACGAACGTCAAGACACGGAATTATGCGTTTTGCCAGCATGCGATGGCCTCCTTCACGGTGAATTTACCTTCCAGTAATGCCCGGCCAACTATTACGCCGCGCACGCCAGTGCCACGCAGAGCCGCGACATCTTCAATGTTGCCAATACCGCCGGAGGACTGAAACGCCACCTGTGGATATCTGGCGCACACTTCTTCATATAAAGAGACGTTAGAACCTGCCAGCGTGCCGTCGCGCGAGATATCAGTACACAGCACATGTTTCAGGCCGACGGGCAGATAGGTTTCCACCAGTTGTTCCAGCGAAACGCCTGAGTTCTCTTGCCAGCCGCTGACCGCCACCTGTTTGTTGCCTTGCTCGTCAATACGGACATCCAGCGCCAGCACTAACGCATCGGCTCCGAAGCGTTCAAACCAGCCTTTCACCACATCAGGTGATTTCACCGCGGTGGAGCCAACCACCACGCGCGCAACGCCTGCTTCCAGTAACGCCGCCACGTCTTCTTCGCTACGCACGCCGCCGCCAACCTGCACCGGAACGTTAACGCCCGCGACCAGGGTTTTAATCAGCGGGATTTGACGTTTAGCCGGATCTTTTGCCCCGGTCAGATCCACCAGGTGCAGCACTTCAGCACCTTGGGCGGCGTAATCCTGTAAGCGCGGCAGCGGGTTGTTGCCATAATCACGCTGCTTGCCGTAATCGCCCTGATGGAGACGCACCACGGTGCCGTCGATTAAATCTAATGCCGGAATAATCATCACATCTCCAGGAAGTTTTTCAGCAACTTAGCGCCAGCGGCACCGGAGCGTTCCGGGTGGAACTGCACGCCATAGAAGTTATCTTTTTGTACCGCCGCGGTGAACGGTTCGCCGTAGTTGCACTGAGCGATGGTCCACGGATTGACCGGCATGGCGTAGCTGTGAACAAAGTAAAAGTACGCGCCGTCTTCAATCCCCTGAAACAGGCGGTTGCCAGCCTGTGGGTAAACGCGGTTCCAGCCCATATGCGGCAATGGCAGACCAAAGTCGGTCATTTTCGGTACATCCTCGTCGATGATGCCCAGCAAATCGACGCCGTTGCTCTCTTCGCTGCGTCGCCCCAGCAGTTGCATTCCTAAACAGATGCCCAGCACCGGTTGAGTACAGGCTTTGATGAGATCAAACAGTTCGCGCTCACGCACCTGGTCCATCGCCGCTTGCGCGGTGCCAACGCCGGGTAAAAACAGTTTATCGGCCAGCAACACGACGTCCGGGTCACGGCTGACCTTTGGTTCATAGCCGTGACGCGCAATGGCAGACTTCACCGAGTTCAGGTTGGCGCAGCCGGTATCAAGGATCACCACGTTCATTACAGCACTCCTTTCGACGAGGGCAGGGTGTCACCTTCCACGCGGATGGCCTGGCGCAGGGTGCGACCAAAGGCTTTGAACAGGCTCTCTACACGGTGGTGATCGTTTTTACCTTTGGTTTTCAGGTGCAGGGTCACGCCCATGGTGTATGAGAGCGAACGGAAGAAGTGTTCGATCATTTCGGTGCTGAGATCGCCCACGCGCTGGTAGGTAAACTCAGCTTTATATTCCAGGTGCGGGCGACCAGAGATATCCAGCGCGCAGCGTGCGAGGCATTCATCCATCGGCAAGACAAAACCAAACCGGCAGATGCCGCGTTTGTCGCCAAGGGCAATTTTTAACGCTTCGCCCAGCGCCAGTCCGGTATCTTCGACGGTGTGGTGATCGTCAATATAGAGATCGCCTTTAACGTTGATTTCCATACGGAAACCGCCGTGGGTGGCAATCTGATCCAGCATGTGATCAAAGAAACCAACACCAGTGTTAATCTTGCTGCCACCTTCGCGATCCAGCCATACCTGAACGTCAATCTGTGTCTCTTTAGTGTTGCGCACTACGTGGGCATAACGATCGCGTTTAGTGAGTTGCTCACCAATCATCGGCCAGTTCAGGGTTTCGCGGTTGTAGCGTAAACCATTAATACCCATGTTTTCAGCAAGTTGAATATCGGTCGCACGATCGCCAATCACGTAACTGCTGGCGCGATCCATCGCCTGCTCAGCGAGATAACGCTCCACCAGTTTTACCTTCGGCTTGCGGCAGTCACATTCATCGTCGGGCAGGTGCGGGCAAATCAGCACTTCATCAAACTGCACGCCTTGCGAGGTAAAGATCTGCATCATCAGATTGTGCGGGCCATCGAAATCCGCCTGCGGGAAACTTTGTGTTCCAAGACCATCCTGGTTGGTGATCATCACCAGCTTATAGCCTGCTTTTTGCAGCTTCAGCAGTTCCGGGATCACGCCCGGTTCAAAGGCGAGTTTGTCAAAACGGTCCACCTGAAAATCACTCGGCGGCTCGCTAATCAGGGTTCCATCGCGATCGATAAAAAGATACTTCTGACTCATCAAACTTGCTCCGCACGTAAGGCGTCAATGACGCGCTGGCTTTCTTCACGGGTTCCGACGGTAATTCGCAGACAGCCGCTTAAAGAGGGTTGTTTATTCTGATCACGTAAGATAATGCCCTGATCCCACAAAGATTTAAACACTGCGCTGGAGGCTTTAAAGCGTGCCAGAATGTAGTTGGTTTCGGAGTCGAAAACCTGCTCCACGCAGGGGATCTCTTTCAGTGCGGCAATCAGGTATTCGCGTTCTGCAATAATTTGCGCCACCCGTTCGCGCATGGCGACGATCCCCTGCGGGCTTAACGCCTGTGCCGCAATGTCGGCAACCGGCGTTGAGAGTGGGTAGGGGGCGATCACTTTCATCAGCAGGTTGATGACTTCTTCGTTTGCCAGCGTAAACCCACAACGGAGACCCGCCAGAGCAAAAGCTTTCGAAAGGGTGCGCAAAATAGCCAGGTGCGGATATTCCGCCAGCCAGCCCGCCAGCGATGCCTGCGGGCAAAACTCAATATAGGCTTCATCGGCAACCACAATGGCTTTTCCGCGGGTTAACTCCAGCAGAGTGCGAAAATCTTGCGGATTGATCAGTTGCCCGGTCGGGTTGTTAGGGCTGCAAACATAAACCACTTTCACGCCGTCCAGCTTGTCGGAAATCCCCTGCAAGTCCAGTTGCCAGTTTTCCAGCGTCGGCACCGTGCGACACTCGACGCCAATGGTTTCGGCGCTGACGCTGTACATGCCGTACGTTGGCGGGCAATAGAGGATGGCATCTTTACCCGGTTCACAAAAGGCGCGAATCAGTAGTTCAATGCCTTCGTCTGCGCCGCGGCTGACCAGCACTTGTTCCGGTTTTACGCCAGCATATTGCGCGTAATTTTCAATAACCGCTTTTGGCTGACATTCCGGATAGCGGTTGAGCGTTTGCTGAGTGAGCTGAAACTCCACGGCTGTAGGATATTCGTTGGCGTTCAGCCAGACATCGCCGTTACCGCCCAGTCGACGCGCTGACTGATATGGCGTCAGGTTGCGGACGTTTTCACGCGCTAAATCGGTAATAGTCACGGTGCTCATGCTTGCTCCTTAAGGGCGTTGACACGTAAAGTCACGGCATTTTTGTGGGCTGTCAGGCGTTCGGCGGTAGCCAGCGTTTCAATGGTCGAAGCCAACGCAGAGAAACCCTCTTTCGACAATTCCTGCACGGTCATGCGCTTCTGGAAATCCGCCAGTCCGAGGCTGGAACAGGTGGCGGTGTAACCGTAAGTCGGTAGAACGTGGTTGGTGCCGGAGGCGTAGTCACCTGCCGATTCCGGTGACCAGTCACCAAGAAATACCGAACCGGCGCTGGTGATGCTATCGACCAGTTCGCGGGCGTTGCGGGTTTGAATAATCAGGTGTTCCGGGCCGTACTGATTGGAGATTGTCACGCACTGCGTTAAATCGTTGGTCACAATCAGGCGGCTGGTGAGCAGTGCCTGGCGTGCAGTTTCAGCACGCGGTAACTCTGCAAGTTGACGTTCTACAGCTTCGGCAACGCGGCGTGCCATATCGGCGTCGGGCGTCAGTAAGATCACCTGTGAATCCGGGCCGTGCTCAGCCTGAGAGAGCAAATCTGAAGCCACGAAGTCCGGCGTTGCGCCACTATCGGCAATCACCAGCACTTCCGACGGGCCTGCGGGCATATCGATTGCTGCACCGTCCAGACGCTGGCTCACCTGACGTTTCGCTTCAGTCACAAAGGCGTTACCCGGTCCGAAAATTTTGTCCACTTTTGGTACGGATTCAGTACCAAAGGCCAGTGCGGCAATGGCTTGTGCGCCGCCGACGTTAAATACATCCTGCACGCCGCACAGTTGCGCCGCGTAGAGGATCTCATCGGCAATCGGCGGCGGTGAGCACAGCACCACTTTATTACAACCGGCAATACGCGCTGGAGTCGCCAGCATTAATACGGTTGAGAAGAGTGGGGCAGAGCCGCCAGGAATATACAAACCCACTGAAGCTACCGGGCGCGTGACTTGCTGGCAACGTACGCCTGGCTGGGTTTCGACATCTACCGTCGGCAGTTTTTGCGCATTGTGGAAGGTTTCAATGTTCTTTACTGCTACCGCCATCGCCTGTTTCAGGTCGTCGCTCAGGCGTTCGCAGGCTGCGGCGATTTCTTCAGCAGACACTTTCAGCGCGGTAACCTTGGTTTTATCAAACTTCGCGCTGTATTCCCGTAAGGCGTCATCGCCGCGTGCTTTCACGTTATCTAAAATTTCACGGACGATACGGGTGATGCTTTCTGAGGCGGAGATCGCCGGGCGCATTAACAGTTGGCGTTGTTGCTCCGCAGTACAGCTATTCCAGTCAATGATTGTGTTAAAGCTCATGGCTATTACTCCATCATCTTCTCAATTGGCAGGACCAGAATCGAACTCGCGCCCAGTTCCTTCAGTTTTTCCATCGTTTCCCAGAACAGGGTTTCGCTACTCACCATGTGCATGGCGACGCGCTGTTGATCACCCGCCAGCGGCAGAATGGTTGGTCGTTCGGCACCTGGCAGCAGGGCGATGACATCATCCAGACGCTCGGTTGGTGCATGCATCATGATGTATTTCGATTCACGCGCCTGAATTACGCCCTGAATACGGGTCAGTAGCTTGTCGATTAGTTGCTGTTTGGATTCTTCCATTTCGCCATCGCGCTGGATCAGGCAGGCTTTCGAGCGGTAGATAACTTCCACTTCGCGCAGGCCGTTGGCTTCCAGCGTGGCACCGGTGGAAACCAGATCGCAAATCGCATCCGCCAGTCCGGCGCGCGGGGCAACTTCGACAGAACCGTTCAATAAGCAGGATTTGAAAGAGATACCTTTCTGGTCGAGATAACGCTTGAGCAAGTGAGGATAAGAGGTGGCGATACGTTTACCGTTTAAGGAGAGCGGGCCGTTCCAGGCTTCATCAACGGGCGTTGCCAGTGAAAGGCGACAGCCACCGAAATCAAGACGGCGCAGGGTAAAGTAGCGCGGATCTTCACCCTGGGCGCGGCGGTTGAGCAACTCTTCTTCCAGTACGTTCTCACCGATGATCCCGAGGTCTACCACGCCATCCATTACCAGACCGGGAATGTCGTCGTCACGCACGCGCAGAATATCAATCGGCATGTTTTCTGCCATCGCGATCAGGCGCTGGGTGTGAAGATTAATTTTAATGCCGCAGCGCGCCAGCAATTCGCGAGAATCATCACTTAAACGGCCGGATTTTTGCATAGCTATGCGTAAACGAGTGTTGTCTGTCATTTTCTTATTCCTCTTTTAACCTGTCTGAATCGTTATCAACCGCGCAATAAAAAAGCCCCCGGAAGGTGATCTTCCGGGGGCTTTCTCATGCGTTCATGCACCACTGGAAGATCTGAATGTCTTCCAGCACACATCGCCTGAAAGACTAGTCAGGATGATGGTGATGATGGTGGTGTTTAAATTGAACGCGTGTCATAAAAATCTCTGTGAATGTTTATTCAACGGATGCCTTTTAACCTAAACCACTTTCACGATAGAAAGCAAGGGCTTTTTTATATATTTTGCGGTGATAGATTTGTTTAATGAATGAGCAGGGAAAGAAGGGCGCTAAGAGTGACTACGTTAAAAAAAGTAATCGTGAAAACATGTTTTAAAACCCTCAAGAACATTGTGTTCTGTAACTAAAGTGGCCTTTGTTCATGCCGGATGCGGCGTGAACGCCTTATCTGGCCTACAAATGTTGCCTAAATTCAATATATTGGTGTTTTTGTAGGCCTGATAAGCGGAGCGCATCAGGCAATTGTACATTTGCTAACAGTTTCGATTCATTCATAGAATGAATTGTCAGTTTTGATACGCTGGCGTAGCCTTATAGATCTAAGGTGTATCAGGAGAAAACGGATGAAAAAGGTCGCAATTGTCGGGTTAGGGTGGTTAGGTATGCCGCTGGCGATGTCACTTTCAGCGCGGGGCTGGCAAGTCACCGGGAGTAAAACCACACAAGATGGCGTCGAAGCGGCCCGAATGAGTGGGATTGATAGCTATACGCTTCGCATGGATCCCGAGTTAGTTTGCGATTCTGACGATCTGGATGCCCTGATGGATGCTGATGCGTTGGTCATTACGCTTCCGGCGCGACGCAGCGGTCCTGGCGACGAGTTCTATTTGCAGGCAGTGCAAGAGCTGGTAGACAGCGCGCTGGCTCACCATATTCCCCGCATTATTTTCACCAGTTCAACCTCTGTCTATGGCGATGCGCAAGGCATAGTAAAAGAAACCACACCACGCAATCCCGTGACCAACAGTGGACGAGTGTTAAAAGAACTCGAAGACTGGCTGCACAATTTACCTGGTACTTCGGTCGATATTTTGCGTCTTGCTGGCCTGGTGGGGCCGGGGCGTCATCCAGGGCGCTTCTTTGCCGGAAAAACTGCGCCAGACGGTGAACACGGCGTCAATTTAGTTCACCTGGAAGATGTTATTGGCGCTATCACTCTGTTGTTACAGGCACCTAAAGGCGGACACATCTATAATATATGTGCGCCAGCTCACCCTGCGCGTAATGTTTTCTATCCGCAGATGGCCCGTTTACTGGGGCTGGAACCTCCGCAGTTCAGAAACAGCCTGGACAGCGGCAAAGGTAAAATTATTGATGGCAGCCGGATCTGTAATGAATTGGGATTTGAATACCAGTATCCCGATCCACTGGTAATGCCGCTGGAGTAAAGCATCACGCCAGCAGAATGCCGCATACACCGCAAGGGGGCGTGTATGAAACCACTGCTGGATGTGTTGATGATCCTCGATGCCTTAGAAAAAGAGGGCAGTTTTGCGGCGGCGTCAGCCAAACTGTACAAGACGCCGTCTGCGCTGAGTTACACCGTTCATAAGCTGGAAAGTGATCTTAATATTCAATTGCTTGATCGCAGCGGTCACCGCGCTAAATTCACCCGCACCGGAAAAATGTTATTAGAGAAAGGGCGGGAAATTCTTCACACTGTTCATGAGCTGGAAAAACAGGCAATAAAACTTCACGAAGGCTGGGAGAACGAGCTGATTATCGGGGTTGATGACACCTTTCCTTTTTCTCTGCTTGCGCCGCTTATTGAACTCTTTTATCAACATCACAGTGTAACGCGGTTGAAATTTATCAATGGCGTGCTCGGTGGTTCCTGGGAGGCGCTGACCCAGGGCCGGGCAGATATTATTGTCGGCGCTATGCACGAGCCGCCATCTTCCAGCGAATTTGGTTTTTCTCGTCTGGGTGATCTGGAGCAAGTGTTCGTTGTGGCACCCCATCATCCGTTAGCGCTGGAAGAAGAACCGTTAAATCGACGAATCATTAAACGATATCGGGCGATAGTCGTCGGTGACACTGCGCAGGCAGCCGCGTCTACAGCTTCACAAATACTTGATGAACAAGAAGCCATTACCGTATTTGATTTTAAAACCAAGCTGGAGCTGCAAATCAGTGGTCTTGGTTGTGGTTATTTACCCCGTTATCTGGCGCAACGCTTTCTTGATAGTGGTGCATTAATCGAGAAGAAAGTGGTCGCGCAAACCCTCTTTGAACCTGTCTGGATTGGCTGGAACGAACAAACCGCAGGGCTTGCCAGTGCGTGGTGGCGAGACGAGATTTTAGCAAATAGTGCTATCGCCGGTGTTTATGCAAAATCTGGTGACGGAAAATCAGCCATTTAAATAAAAAATCATCTGTCAAGCCCCTCATTCTCTTGTCATTTACCCCCCATTTAGGCACAATGCGCCGCTGTCAAAAAATGACTAAAAACCGACGTTTTATCCGCGTCGGTTATTTTTTGCTTCAAACCAATCATTCATACCAAGAGGCCGGGCTTCGTACCGGATAGATATTTACTAAAAATCGACAGTTGTTGTCGCTGAGGAATCCAAAAAAATGGGGCAATTTTTTGCTTACGCGACGGTTATCACCGTAAAGGAGAATAACCATGTCGCATAACGTTACTCCAAACACCTCTCGCGTGGAATTGCGTAAAACGCTTACGTTAGTTCCGGTTGTAATGATGGGTCTTGCCTATATGCAGCCGATGACGCTGTTTGATACTTTTGGTATCGTTTCAGGCCTCACGGATGGTCATGTGCCGACAGCCTATGCGTTCGCATTGATTGCGATCCTGTTCACGGCTCTGAGCTACGGGAAGTTGGTTCGCCGCTATCCTTCTGCTGGCTCTGCGTACACTTACGCCCAGAAATCTATTAGCCCGACCGTTGGCTTTATGGTGGGTTGGTCTTCTCTGCTCGACTATCTGTTCGCGCCGATGATCAACATCCTGTTGGCGAAAATCTATTTTGAAGCTCTGGTGCCTTCCATCCCATCGTGGATGTTTGTGGTGGCGCTGGTGGCCTTTATGACTGCCTTTAACCTGCGTAGCCTGAAATCCGTAGCGAACTTCAACACCGTCATTGTGGTGTTGCAGATTGTGCTGATCGCGGTGATTCTGGGCATGGTGGTCTACGGCGTATTTGAAGGTGAAGGCGCTGGTACGCTGGCGAGCACCCGTCCGTTCTGGTCTGGCGATGCGCATGTCATCCCGATGATTACCGGTGCGACGATCCTGTGCTTCTCCTTTACCGGTTTTGACGGCATCAGCAACCTGTCGGAAGAAACCAAAGATGCAGAGCGCGTGATCCCGCGTGCGATTTTCCTGACCGCGCTGATCGGCGGTATGATCTTCATCTTTGCGACTTACTTCCTGCAACTGTACTTCCCGGATATCTCTCGCTTTAAAGATCCGGATGCGTCACAGCCTGAAATCATGCTGTATGTTGCGGGTAAAGCGTTCCAGGTTGGCGCGCTGATCTTCTCCACCATTACCGTACTGGCGTCTGGTATGGCGGCGCACGCAGGCGTAGCGCGTCTGATGTACGTGATGGGGCGTGACGGCGTGTTCCCGAAAAGTTTCTTCGGTTATGTACACCCGAAATGGCGTACTCCGGCGATGAACATCATCCTGGTTGGTGCGATTGCTCTGCTGGCAATCAACTTTGACCTGGTAATGGCAACGGCGCTGATTAACTTTGGTGCGCTGGTGGCGTTCACCTTCGTTAACCTGTCGGTTATCTCGCAGTTCTGGATCCGTGAGAAGCGTAACAAGACGCTGAAAGATCACTTCCAGTATCTGTTCCTGCCGATGTGTGGTGCGCTGACCGTTGGTGCGCTGTGGGTTAACCTGGAAGAAAGCTCGATGGTTCTGGGGCTGATCTGGGCGGCTATCGGTCTGATTTACCTGGCTTGCGTAACTAAGAGCTTCCGCAACCCGGTTCCGCAGTACGAAGACGTTGCATAATTTTATAAAACCGGATGGTGTCATCATCCGGTAAGTCTCAAAAAGCCGGAGTTTAACGCTCCGGCTTTTTTGTATCAGACGATCTCTTCCGCGTACTGCCAAAGCGCCTTTAACAGTGCCACTTTCTCTTTATCATCGGCATATTGCTGCGCCAGCATCTGCAGTTCATCAGCATAGCCTTGCAAAAACTCAGGAGTGAAGACCTGACGGCGATGCTCCAGCCAGCGTTGCTGTTCGGCGTAATCTAACGTGCCGGGGAAGTTACGCGCCCGATAATTGAACAACAGCTTCTCTATGCGTTTATCGACAAAGGTGATATCCAGTGCCGGTAAGTTACGTGGCTCGGTTTCCAGCACAATTTTCATTGCCGCGCGATCGGCGTCACTGAAAAAGCCATTATAAAGCTGGGCATCCACGTTATCTGAAGGCATAAACGGTTCGGCTTCAGCAAATATTGCCACCACTTTTTCGCGCACTTGCGGGTTTTCACGCAAAATTTTCAGGTTATCAAGGCAATGCTGACGATTAATTCCCAGACGGTCGGCATCCTCCGGGCGAAGTGTATTCGCCTGTGCCAGCACCGGACATTTATTAATATGCACCAGCTTAACCGGGACTGCGGCGTTATTGCCCAGATCGACTTTTGCGGTATACAGACGCTCGCGCAGCATGTCGCTATCCAGTTCCAGTAATGGCGAAATATCTCCAGCTAAATCCACCATAATCACGGCATTGCGATTTTCAGGATGCCACGCCAGCGGCGCAACCCAACTGGTATTGCCGCGCCACGCACCAAACATGCCGGAAACGTGCACCAGTGGTTTCATCTGTGGCACATCAATCAATGCCATCAGTTTGTGCTTATTACGATGGGTAAAGAGATAATCAAACAGGCGTGGCTGACGCGTTTTCACCAGCTTCGCCATCGCGATAGTGGCGTATACATCGGCCATCGCATCGTGGGCGTTGCTATGCTCTATACCATTCGCTTTGGTTAAATGTTCAAGACGAAAACTCGGCAGACCGTCATCATTTTCAGGCCAGTTGATCCCCTCCGGACGTAGGGCATAACAGGCACGCATGACGTCCAGCAGATCCCAGCGAGAGTTATCATGCTGCCAGCTCCAGGCATAGGGATCGTAGAAATTACGATAAAAAACATTGCGCGTGACTTCGTCGTCGAAACGCACATTGTTGTAACCAAGAATGCAGGTTTTCGGTACGGTAAAAAGCGAGTGGATGCGGGCGGCAAAGGCGGCTTCGTTTTCTCCTTTCGCCCGTGCTTCCTGCGGTGTGATGCCGGTGATTAACACCGCCCCTGGTTGAGGTAAATAATCATCAGCAGGTTTGCAGTAAAAGACTTCTGGTTCGCCAATGATATTGAATTCGCTATCGGTGCGAATGGCGGCAAACTGCGCAGGGCGATCTAACGCGGGGTGCGTGCCAAAGGTTTCGTAATCGTGAAACAAAAAGGTAGATTGTTGCTTACCGTCATTCATCATTAGGTTAAATCCGTTATTTCTGCTGTATGCCAGAGTACCAAATATCACAACGCTAATCAGCTTTAGAGCGACAATTTGGCAGCGTGTGGAAACAGATAATGTCAGATTAAAATGAGATAAATGTCACATTTTCTTGCACTTTATTCCAGCCAGTTCATCAGGATTTCCGTAAAAAGAACAGCTATTTGAAACTCCTGAGGATTTGCTGTTGAAACGCCGTCTTGTTATTGCTGCTTCTTTGTTCGTTTTTAATTTATCGTCTGCTTTTGCAGCAGAAAATATTCCTTTTTCACCCCAGCCTCCAGAAATTCATGCGGGGTCATGGGTATTGATGGATTACACAACCGGACAGATCCTCACGGCGGGTAATGAGCATCAACAACGTAATCCTGCCAGCCTGACTAAGCTGATGACTGGCTATGTCGTTGATCGTGCTATCGATAGTCATCGCATTACACCAGACGATATTGTCACTGTGGGGCGTGATGCGTGGGCAAAAGATAACCCGGTATTTGTCGGTTCTTCACTGATGTTTTTGAAAGAGGGGGATCGCGTATCGGTACGTGATTTAAGCCGTGGATTAATTGTCGACTCCGGCAATGATGCTTGTGTTGCGCTGGCTGATTATATTGCTGGTGGGCAACGGCAGTTTGTTGAAATGATGAACAATTACGCCGAGAAGTTGCATCTAAAGGATACGCATTTTGAAACGGTACATGGTCTGGATGCGCCGGGTCAGCATAGTTCAGCCTACGATTTAGCCGTACTTTCGCGCGCCATCATTCATGGTGAACCTGAGTTTTATCATATGTACAGTGAGAAAAGCCTCACCTGGAACGGCATCACCCAGCAAAACCGTAACGGCTTATTATGGGATAAAACCATGAATGTCGATGGCCTGAAAACCGGACATACTTCCGGGGCCGGGTTTAATCTCATTGCTTCGGCTGTGGATGGTCAGCGTCGACTCATTGCGGTGGTGATGGGGGCTGAAAGCGCAAAAGGTCGTGAAGAAGAGGCGAGAAAGCTACTGCGTTGGGGACAACAGAACTTTACTACGGTGCAAATTTTACATCGTGGGAAAAAGATTGGCACAGAACGCATCTGGTATGGCGATAAAGAAAAGATTGCGCTTGGAACCGAACAAGAGTTCTGGATGGTGCTGCCAAAAGCGGAGATTCCGAATATCAAAGCAAAATACACCCTTAATGATAAAGAACTGACCGCGCCAATTAATGCCCATCAGCAGGTTGGGGAAATTGAACTTTACGATCGGGATAAACAGGTGGCGCACTGGCCGCTGGTCACCCTGGAATCCGTCAGTGAAGGCGGCATGTTTTCCCGGTTGAGCGATTATTTCCACCATAAGGCCTGACCTTTCTTTTGCAGCAGACTGGCAGGAGTGCGAGTCTGCTCGCATAATCAACACTCATTCCTTGTGGTTTTTATATTGCAAATGTACTGTATATAAAACCAGTATTAATGGAGGCATCATGAACTACGAGATTAAACAGGAAGATAAACGTACCGTTGCAGGTTTCCATCTCGTTGGCCCGTGGGAACAGACGGTAAAGCAAGGTTTTGAGCAGTTGATGATGTGGGTAGACGACAAAAATATCGTGCCAAAGGAGTGGGTAGCGGTCTATTACGATAATCCAGACGAAACACCCGCCGAAAAGTTACGTTGTGACACCGTCGTCTCGGTGGCAGATGACTTCACTCTCCCCGAAAACAGTGAGGGCGTCATCCTGACGGAAATTTCTGGAGGTCAGTATGCGGTGGCGGTTGCACGCGTAGTGGGTGATGACTTTGCTAAACCCTGGTATCAGTTCTTTAATACTCTCTTGCAGGACAGCGCTTACGAAATGTTGCCAAAGCCCTGCTTTGAGGTTTATCTGAACAATGGTGCGGAAGAGGGGTATTGGGATATCGAAATGTATGTTGCGGTGCAGCCTAAACAGCGCTGATAAGTGGCACTGGATCAGAGGATAACCCGATTGCTACGCTGTTTTTCGTTATGTAAAAGAGTAAGATTCGTCTGCAGTTTTCTGACAACCAAACCGGGAACGTCTGCTATTCCCGGTTTGCCGGACAGATTTGTTACATAGCGTTATCGTTCCCGGACTGCCAGATTGCATTATGACCGTTTTTTCTCTTATTCCACGGAGTGCCCGCGTGCGTGCCGATAAGTCCTTAAGCCCGTTTGAAATTCGAGTGTACCGCCATTACCGCATTGTGCATGGTACGCGAGTTGCGCTGGCGTTCTTGCTCACCTTTCTCATCATTCGCTTGTTTACCATCCCGGAAAGCACCTGGCCGCTGGTCACTATGGTGGTGATCATGGGGCCAATTTCGTTCTGGGGCAACGTTGTCCCTCGCGCCTTTGAACGTATTGGCGGTACTGTGTTGGGTTCGATATTAGGTCTTATCGCTCTGCAACTGGAGTTAATCTCTTTACCGTTGATGTTAGTCTGGTGTGCTGCAGCCATGTTCCTTTGCGGTTGGCTGGCGCTGGGTAAGAAGCCATATCAAGGTTTATTGATTGGTGTGACGCTGGCAATTGTTGTTGGCTCGCCAGCCGGTGAAATTGATACCGCATTATGGCGAAGCGGCGATGTGATCCTCGGCTCTTTACTGGCAATGTTGTTTACCGGCATCTGGCCGCAACGTGCTTTTATCCACTGGCGCATTCAACTGGCGAAAAGTCTCACTGAATATAATCGCGTCTATCAGTCAGCGTTCTCACCGAACTTACTCGAACGTCCACGTCTGGAAAAACATCTGCAAAAACTCCTGACCGATGCCGTGAAAATGCGTGGGCTGATTGCGCCCGCCAGCAAAGAAACCCGTATCCCAAAATCGATATATGAAGGGATCCAGACAATTAACCGTAATCTGGTTTGTATGCTGGAACTGCAAATCAATGCTTACTGGGCCACGCGCCCCAGCCATTTCGTGTTATTGAACGCGCAAAAACTGCGCGATACACAGCACATGATGCAGCAAATCGTGTTGAGCCTTGTTCATGCCCTGTACGAAGGTAATCCGCAGCCGGTTTTTGCTAATACGGAAAAATTGAACGATGCTGTGGAAGAGCTGCGTCAGTTGCTCGATAACCACCATGATCTCAAGGTCGTTGAGACCCCGATTTATGGCTATGTGTGGCTTAACATGGAAACGGCGCATCAACTGGAGTTGTTGTCAAATCTGATTTGCCGGGCCTTGCGCAAATAATTCCCGATCTTCAGAATCATCTTGCTGCTTCGATTCAGCAAAGATAAAGGGTATGATAGTGAAAAGGGATAAAAGCATTGTCATCTGCGGCAGCTATGAGTAATGTTGGCCCTAACGAATAGCGGCTGCTTAAACGAATCCGACTCTCACATTATCAGGGGTATAAAAATGGAAACTACCAAGCCTTCATTCCAGGACGTACTGGAATTTGTTCGCCTGTTCCGTCGTAAGAACAAACTGCAACGTGAAATCCAGGACGTTGAGAAAAAGATCCGTGACAACCAGAAACGCGTTCTGCTGCTGGACAACCTGAGCGATTACATCAAACCGGGTATGAGCGTCGAAGCAATTCAGGGCATCATCGCCAGCATGAAAGGCGACTATGAAGATCGCGTTGATGATTACATCATCAAAAATGCTGAGCTTTCCAAAGAACGCCGCGATATCTCCAAAAAGCTGAAAGCTATGGGTGAAATGAAAAACGGCGAAGCGAAGTAATTTCTGCTTTATTCAATGAGGGTTGCCCGGCAACCCTCATTGTTCATGATTCCTTTCTCTGTGTCACAAGTCATCATTCCCATCTGATAACATATTGAAATGTCGAAATTAACGACAACTCTCTTCTGTATGCAACAAGGTAAAAAGTTCTGCAACCCCGATGTTATTTATTGCGCTGGTTACTAATACGTTGTGTGCCCCGGCTTCCCGTAACCAGCATTTCACCAAAGATATTTGTTCTACGCTGGCTAAATCCGCTTTGGTTACTACCCCAATGACCGGGCGATTCATCGATGTAGTAAAGCCTGGCGAAAAAGGGGACCACGGTGCGTTCGCATTAAGTACCAGTGCGATAATGTCCGCTTCGCAGGCACAGACCAGCAGTGCGCTGTAAAGGCTGCGGTTTTCGAGGTATTCCCCGGGTGTGTCAATGGTGGCCGGTGACCAGACGATTTCCTGCGTCTTCTGATACTGAATATTCTCTCCGCGCAGGCATTGTGTGAGTGACGTTTTTCCGCACTGACTGGGGCCGATGAGCATCATCCGTTGCATAGTGTCAGGTCCGTGTAATGGAACAGGCGGTAAAGTGCATCATTTCGCCCAGCGTGCGTGTAACCTGGCTAAGTGCATATTCGATAGCAGAAACATCGCCAGTCAGAACTACCGCGCCGGTAAAACGATCAAGAAAACCAATCTCTACAGCGCCTGATTTTGTGGCGATATCACACGCGATGATAGATGCTTCACTGGGGGTAATCGTCAGAATGCCAATGGCAGAAACGGTGTCTGGTAAACCTAATTTCTTAAACAGATCCTTTCCGGGATTCGCAATCACATGCGCCAGTGTGACCTGTTTACCGGGAACATATTCCTGAATCATCCGTTCAGTCGTGTGTTGAGTTGACATTATCCCTCCACCATCTGATGCCACATGGCTTCATGCGGACGGGCAATCACCGAACGATAGACCAACAAACCTTTTTCCCCCGCGCGCTCGCTGGCGACAGAGACCGCGTTATTAACATCAGAAATATCGCCTGCCACTACCATGTAGCATTTACCGCCAATACCGAAGGCCATATGCACCCGCACGAGCGTGACGTTTGCCGCTTTCACTGCACAATCGGCAGCGTCAATGCAGGCTGCTACACTCCAGGTTTCTACTACACCGACAGCCCGTCGCTGGTCAACATGGTTCAGACCGCTGATTGCAGACAGGATAGTGGGATGAATATTAGGAAGAACCAGACTGTCGACCAGCATTTCACCAGCAAGGGACGTGCCATTATCGATGGCCTGTTGCACCGCACCGACATCGCCACCGAGCATCAGCAGAAATTTACCGGGGCATAGCGTTTTGCTGACCAGTAACTCAACGTTGGCGCTTTTCAGCATGGCATCGCCGGTTTCCATCCCTTTCGCGATACTGCTAAGTTCTAAAATACCTACCGCTTTTGACATGGTTAACCTCTCACAACCGTAATCGCGTTTTCTGTCACATCACTGATCGTGCCATCAATACTGGCATGAATGGGGGCACCTAATGTGCCGTGTGGAATTTGGCCTACACATTGCCCACGAACGACACGATCGCCTTTTTGGACACACGCAATTGCGCTGGCTCCGATGTGCTGGCGTAACAATAGCGTCACTTTTTCGGGCTGTGGCACGTGTTCAGACCATGGCGCATCCTGATACCACGGTGCTAAGCCCAGTCTGGTTACCAGCCGTTTTACGGGAATCAGTCGATAATTTGCCATGACATCCGCAGGGTTTAAGGTGCCTTCGTAGCGGAGATTTTTAGCGCGTAATTCCTGCTTAAGCAGGCGATTTATGCGCATTGGTGAAATACCTACCGGGCAGGCGACGCTGGCACAGACGTTGCACTCCGAACAGGTGAGTGCTGTCAGTAACAGTTGCGGTGTAGTGAGCTGTTGGTAGTTAACCGCACGAACTAACAAATGTGGTGACAGTTCGTGACCGATTAAATGACGTGGACAGAGATCGGTACATAAGCGGCATTGTTCACAAACGGTTTTCGCGACGGCAAGTACGTTGCGATCATCCTGCATTCGACGTTGGATCAGTGAATGAGAGTTGGGTAAGACCAGCAAGCCGCCGGTGGTTTTGCTGACTGGCGTATCGAGCGATGGGATCAAACTCCCCATCATCGGCCCGCCATTGATAAAACCGGGATTATCTACCGTAGCGCCTCCCGCCAGCGCCAGTACCTCGCGTAAAGACATTCCGATGGGAACGGTCACTGTTACTGGTTTAGCAACTGCACCATTAACGGTTAACGTGCGGCGCGTTACCGGATACTGTTGCTCAACGGCTCTGGCAACATTCAGCACGGTCTGGACGTTATTCACCACCACGCCGACGCTAACGGGCAACGCGGCGGGTGGAACGCGACGACCTGTTGCCATCCAGATGGTCAGCACCTCATCCCCAGCGGGATAAACGTCGGGCAAAATATGCAGGCGGATATCCGTTGGAAGTAATGGTGTAAGTGCTTTTATTGCGGGTTGATACTTCTCTTTCAGCGCGATGATTCCGCTAGCAGCCCCGGTGGCTTTCATCGCATAGTGAACACCGCGCAGCAGGCGGCTGGCTTGTTGTGCCATTAACTGCTGGTCCACTTTCAACATTGGTTCGCATTCCGCGGCATTTACCAGGAAAGTGTCAACACACGCCTGCAGCTTGATATGTGTTGGAAAGCCTGCGCCGCCAGCACCCACAACCCCGGCTGCCTGAACTCGCTCACGGATCGTCTGACTGTCACAGGACGTTAACTCGACGTTCATAACAACTCCTCAAGCAGTTCCTCAATAGCGGAGGCATCAGCCGCTCGTGGGTTGGTACGCAATGTTGCATCCGCCAGCGCTGCCTGAACCATATCTGGAAGACGTGCTGACCATTCTGCTTTTTTTTCTTTCAGTGCATTAGCGAGAGTCGGTATTGCACAGGCTTTTTTAAGCTGTTCAATATGTTGAATGAGTGCATTCAGGCTGGCGGTGTCATTGGCGTTATCAGGGCATAAATGACACGTTTTTGCCAGCCGGACGTAGCGTTTGGCGGCGCGCGGATCGCCAGCATTAAAGCGGATAACCGCCGTGAGCAGGAGAGCATTCGCCAGGCCGTGTGGCAGATGAAACTGCCCGCCGAGTTGATGGGCAATTGCATGATTTAACCCAAGCCCAGCCTGGCTAAAGGCCATTCCGGCAAGCGTCGAGGCATTATGCATTTTGCCGCGAGTAGCAAGACAATCGCCTTTATTCACTGCTGTAGGCAGGTAGTGAAAAACAATTTGCACGGCTTTTTCGACCAGAGCATCCGAGAAATCACTGGCGCGTGGAGAAACATAGGCTTCTAGCGCATGGGTTAAAACATCCATTCCGGTATTGGCAGTTATCGCGGGAGGCACGCTGACGACCAGCGAGGGATCGAGGACTGCAATATCCGGATAAAGTGCATTATCGAAAAGGGGATATTTAATCCCTTTCTCTGGATCGCTGATGACACAGGCGCTGGTCACTTCTGAGCCGGTGCCGCTGGTGGTGGGAATGGCTACGCAGGTGTCAATCTCAATAGCACACTGGCGACTAAACCAGACAATCGCTTTTGCGGCGTCCAGCGCAGAGCCGCCGCCAAAACCGATAACCACATCCGGGCGTAAAGTCTGCATTTGTGCAATGCCTTTTACCACGGTCTGGATAGTTGGGTCGGGTGTTATTTCGCTAAAAATACTGAGGCGGTTGCTGTCAGGCAGCGCCTGGCGCAACGTGTCAATCAGTGGTGAGCGTGCCAGAAAGGCGTCGCAAATAATCCAGATGTGCTTATTGGTGAAACGGCTAAGCACTTTAAGACTTCCTGGTCCGCTGTATAAACGCGTCTGCAGTGAAAAAGTATTCATTTCCGTTTCTCTAGCGAATGGAAAAACCAGTGGTCAACACGCAGCGTCGTGAGCGGGCAAAAGTCCGTGCTGACGTTGTCCCCTCTCCGGTCGGTGTAGCAATGGTGAAGGTCGTAAAGCCTTCACCGCCGACGCCAATGCCTGCCCAGGAGGGGCCGTTTTTGACAAAGATGGAGGTTTGCATAACGCGCGCGGCAAGGTTGAGCCGAGAGACATTCTGCGAGTGCATAATTGCCGTGTGGTGCAAGCTGTCTTCCACTTTCAGCGCCAGGGTGAGGGCGCTATCAAAATCATTAACTTTTACAATGGGCAACATTGGCATCAGTTGTTCGCAGGTAACCCAGCTATCATCGGCGTCGACAATAGCAATTAGTAATCGAGGGGCTTTCTGCGGTAAAGGAATTCCCGCTGCTTCCAGCATGGCTGAAGGACTTTTACCCACCAGCTTTTTGTTGGCAACATTGCCAGGAAGGCAAATAGCACGCAATTGGTCAGTTTGTTCCCGGTTAAGAAGAAAAGCGCCAAAACTTTGCATCTGTTGGATTAGGTAATCTGCTACTGATTCAACGACTATCAGGCTTTTTTCAGCGATACACGGCAGGTTGTAATCGAATGAAGCGCCGTTGATGATGTCTTCGGCGGCTTTCACAATATCCGCCGTTTCATCGACGATGCAGGGCGGGTTACCCGCACCGGCACCAATCACTTTCTTGCCACTTTTCATCCCCATCGCGACGATACCTGGACCGCCAGTAATTGCCAGAACGACGATTTTAGGGTGCGTCATCATCTGTTCGGTGGCGGCAAAGGTTGGTTCAGACACGGTAACGATAAGGTTATGAATGCCACTACAGCGAAACGTGATGTCTTCGATTATGGCGATCAGTTTCAGCGATACGTTTTTGGCTCCCGGGTGAGGACTGAAATAGACACTATTGCCTGCAGCCAACATGCTGATGCTGTTGTTAATGATGGTTTCCGTTGGATTGGTACTTGGCGTGACTGAGCCAATAACCCCAAACGGAGAGTATTCAAATAAAACCATGCCACCATCACCGGTTAGCGCAGTGGTGGTTAAGTCTTCAATTCCAGGTGTGTTATCGAGAGCCGCTTTGTTTTTTAGATACTTATCTTCTTTATTTCCCATCCCCGTTTCGATAGCGCTCTCTTCTGCCAGTTCGGTAAGGCGGGGGGATAACTCTTCGCGAATGGCGTTGATAATGGCACTGCGGGTTTTAAGTGGGCACTGTTGAAAGCGCAAAAAGGCCTGGTGTGCAGCGCAGACGGCGTCATCGACAGCCTGGAAAATACCATTTCTTTGCGTTTGTGACGCAGTGGGCATCATTTGTTCGCGCAGGATATTGCGGATAATCGTTTCTAATTCAGTGGTATTCATAGGTTTGCTCCTGCGTTAATTGCTGCCATTGCGGTTTGTGCAATATCCATGTCTTGTTCAACGCTACCGCCGCTGATACCAAGCCCTCCAAGCAATATTCCGTCACGCCAGAGGGGGAAACCGCCACCAAAAGTGACAACTTTGCCTTGCATATGGCTTTCGAGTCCGTAAAGCGGCGCTCCGGGTTGCACGGCGTCAGCAAGCTTGTGTGTTGCCGTTTTCATCGCCACGGCGGTCCAGGCTTTTTTCGGTGCCAGTTCACTGCTAACCAGCAGCGCATCAGGCATCCGCCAGGTAACGCTTTCCGTACCGTTGGCATCAACGATGCTAATGACTACGGGAATATGCAGTTCATCTGCGCGCATTGCCGCGCTACGAATGAGCTGATGAAGATCCTGAAAAGTGAGCGGCATCGTGCGTTCCTTCAATGCTGGAGTGTGGTTAGCTTCGTGATAACGTTTTGTTATTTCCTGAATCATCAGGTTCTGATGAGCAACATTGTCTTCCACGCGGGCGAGGGCATACAGGCAATCGGAAAGCCGGTTGATGTAGTGCAGTAAAACATGGCGAACGGTGGCTTCCGTTGTCAGTTCAACCAGACGTCTTTCGGCCCTGCGAGCCACTGTGCGGGCGAAATGCATGCGGCTTGCGGCTTCACAACGACCAGGTAGAATGAAGCTGCGAACTGGAGGAACCGCGTTCATTGCACTGTCGATCGCTTTTTCCAGCGCGGCGATTTCTTCCGTACTGATGTAACGTTGCTGCGCTGATGGCTGTTCGCTTTCACTGGCGAGCTCGGCACTAAACCAGAATATCTGTTGCTGAATGGCTTCCAGTAAGATGCGATGACTTTCGATGGTGGTGGCGCAATAACACAGACTGAGTGTCGCGTTCAGTTCATCCAGCGTGCCATAGGCTTCGACACGTAGATGAGTTTTGCTGACACGTTGCCCGGTAAATAGGGACGTATTTCCTGAATCGCCTGTTCTGGTATAAATCGCCATCTTTCAACTCCTTAGCGCGAAAGCGTATCGACAATGCCAACCACTGCCAGGTCGATGGCTTCGTTAGGTCCGGAAAACACATGTCTGGCGCTGGAACCGCTGCTGAGGAGTACCAACTCACCGACGCCAGCACCGACTGAATCAACGGCAACTTCGTCACCGGTTAATGGCGTGAGAGGCAGTTCACCGTCAGCGCTGACCCGGCGAACCAACAGCAGTTTTTTCCCGACCAGAGAAGGTGATTTTTGCGTGGATACCACCGCGCCAGTGACTCGAGCCAGATGCATGGGTTACTCCTGCCTGATTAACTGAATGTTTCGGGTAATTGCCGCTTCACGCGCAAGAGCGGTCACACAACATTTCCGTTGCAGCACCAGTATTCCCGTGCATAACTGCGCTATGTCGACATAACTTAAAAGTCGACCACGATGAAGGTAGACCGGTTGCCCTTGTTCGTCGCACCAGGTTAACGGTAGACGGGCGAGTGACTTTAATTTGATGGCGTTCAGAAAATGATGCTGCAACGACAATTGAATGTGCATTCCCCAGGCTAACGCCTCGTGAATGTGGCTTGCTGCACGATCTGACGTTTCGTTTTCCGCGAGTTGTCGCAACAACGGCAGATCGACATATTGAATTTGTAACGATGCATACTGATGAACTATCTCGTGAACGCTGGCTTCTCGCAGTTGCGAAACAGTTAGCGCGAGTGTTTTTCCCGCACGCTGTTTCAGGCGAAAAATCACTTCGTCAACAATGTGTTGCATCAGCACGTTATTCATGGCACCGACACCAGCGTAGCAAAAACGTCAGGATTATCAGCGCCTGCGGCGTTGGCTTCGTCGGTATCAATATGCATTTCAAGACGCATATCCGGTGAGACGCGAACGGCAACGTTATCGAATATCAGTCGTCGCTCATCCCCTTCAATGGCGACCGCCACCTTATCACCATGTGTAACGCCATAAATCAGGGCATCAAGCGGAGACATATGAATATGCCGTTGCGCGACAATAACGCCAGAAGCGATTTCCAGCTCTGCAAAAGGGCTTATCAGACGAATTCCCGGTGTGTCGCTGAGATCGCCAGACATGCGTAGCGGAGCGGCGATCCCTAACGTTCTGGCGTCAGTCCGGGAAATCTCCACCTGACTTGAGTTACGTAATGGCCCCAACAAGCGAACGTTGTGTAATTTGCCTTTTGGTCCCACCAGCGTAACAACCTGTTCAGCAGCGAACTGACCAGGTTGTAATAACGACTTTTTCTCGCTGATCGGTTGTTCAGGAAAAAGGCGCACATAATCCGCCGTTGAAAGATGAATGTGACGACTGGAGACGCCCAGAGGGATAGGGCGCTCGCGCATCTCATCCAGGACCAGGCTAACAGCCTCCTGCAAGGTTTGTTTATCCATTACTACACCCCTCGCTTATCGGAATGCAGGCAAAGTGAACGGGGTTCACCTTTTTGCCGTTGGCACGCCGGGTCAAGACACAAATTACAACTGATAATTTCTGCGGCGACTGTTGTTGCAGGTGTTTCGCTTGCTTCGACTGTCGCATCCAATGCTTCTGTTGTGCGGGGCAGTATTCCTTCTCCAGGTCGGGCAATCACTTTGTGCGCGACAAGACCATTTCGCTGTCTGGCGAAACTGACGCCTGTTGCGATCGCTGCATTAATCGAGGAGACGTCACCGATAATTTTGATGAGAGTCCAACCCGAACCATTGGTCTTCTCAAGGCCAACCAGCGTGATGGACGCGGCCTTAGCCATAGCGTCCGCGCAACTGATGGCGAGTGCCAGACCACTGACTTCAAGTAATCCCAGTGATTGCTTCACGCTGTGCTCCTTAGCGAATGGGGTTATGCAGATTTAGGTAAAATGGCCTCAACATCGCTGTGCGGTCGTGGAATGACATGGCAGGATTTCACTTCACCAACGGCGCTTGCTGCTGCGCTCCCCGCATCAACGGCGGCTTTTACTGCGCCGACATCGCCGCGGACCATCACCGTAATCAGACCCGAACCAATCTTTTCATAGCCAACCAGTTGCACGTTGGCGGATTTAACCATGGCATCCGCGGCTTCAATTGCGCCAACTAACCCTTTTGTTTCAACCAGTCCTAGTGCGTTATTCATACAGCATTTCTCCTGTGGATTATGGGTGGTATTCCCTGAAGGGAATGCCTTTGACCAGGCGGGCGGCGTTATTGCCGATACTACGCCGGGCATAGTTATCTTGTTGATACATCAGCGTAAACAACGGTGCTGATGCCGGTAAATTTTTGTAATGTACAATTAGTTTTTCCCGGTCGCAGGCTATGCCAACCAACAGGGGGGACTGACGAGCGGCCTGCCAGGCGCTATCGATCACCTCACCTGACGGGATTTGTTGAATGCTAAAGGGGATCCCCTCTTCTTCAATACCGAAAAGCACCTCATCCCATGCGTTGGTGTAAGCACCGATTACCATGACGACAATGGCGGGGGCTCGTCCTTTACTTTCCATAAGCCGACTCCTTGCGCCAGGCGATAAGTAGCCCGGTAGCTACCGCATTGCGCGGTCCTTCGTTGCCACGGATATTCCCCCGCCCGGCGACCAGTCGATAATGCGCCAACGCATCGGTGACTAACTGTGGTACTTCAAAATCCAGCGAAGAGCCGCCCACCAGCACGACGAATGGAATGTTGCGAATATTTCCACCTGGGCTTACCTGACGTAACGCACGCAGAGCGTTTGTTACGAAGACGCGCTCTTTCGCACTGCGACGAACGGCACGCACTTTTTCCAGTGTTAAATCGCCGGGAATCGGCACCAGCTCGTCGGGTTTCACCACACAAACGCGGGCAAAGACATGAGGGGATAGCGGAGTAGGGAAGAACTGAACGCTGCCGTCTTCATGGCGTAAATGGAACAGGCTTTCTACTTTTGCCAACGGGTGCTTTTTGATTTCTTCAGCCAGATAACGATCATTTAAGCCCAGTTCCCGGGCGATAATCATCGTCACCATGTCGCCTGCTCCTGCAAGGTGAGTGGCAATCATTTCCCCTTTCTGATTGATGATGGAGGCATCGGTAGAACCGGCGCCTAAGTCCAGAATTGCCAGAGGGCGCGTTGTCCCCGGGGTAGTTAATGCTCCCTGAATTGCGGCTTCTGCTTCTGCGCCTCCGACCTGAACATCAATATGCAGTTTTTGCTTAATTTCACTGGCGATCATCGCCATTTGCAGGCGGTCTGATTTCACCATTGAGGCGATACCCACTGCCTGTTCCAGTGAAAATTCTCCAGCCAGACCACCGGTTACGCTGACCGGAACAGACGTATCTATCGCCAGCAAATCCTGAATAAAAATTTCGTGGCTGGGTTTATTGGTCAGCACCGCCATGGTCTGGCGAACATGTTCCAGCATTCCGCCGATGTTGGTGCCCGGTTCGCCCGTCACGTTCTCCAGTTTTGGGCACTCACCGACCGCTTTCATAATGGCGTCGGCACCTGCGGCAACATCGACCCGCATTGTGCGCCCGGCAGAAAGCAGCTCAATGTTTCCGGCGGGTATCGAACGAGCTTTAACGTCACCAGACGGTGTTTTCACTACTACTGCTGAACGGTTGCCGATAAGCGCTCGTGCCACAGGAACAATGTTTTGAGTCTCTTCAGCATTGAGGGCAAAAACAGTGGCAATCCCATACGGGTTAGACAGGGTTTCGATAACTTTCCCGGGAACGGCAACTTCAATCGCGGCCAGCATACCGAGTGGAATACGCTCGATATAGAGGACTTCATCAACAATGGGTAAAGGGATTTCCAGTCGGTTACTGACCAGCACGCCATCATCGCGTTGCAGAATTACGCCAGTCAGTTGATATCCGGCACGCACGGAGGCGTTTATCATGGTCGCGATATCGGCAAAATCAAATGCCGATGACACGACCAGGATGTATGGTGCTTCCGCCGGGCGTGTTAACAACTCTTGCGGAGTGATGGTGAGTCCCACTCCCAGACCTACTCCGCCTGGCGTTTTCGGGTTGTGGCCGATCATGGTTGATTCGGTGATGATGGTTTCCGTAATGGTTTCCATCGCTACATCCCCAATGACCGGAGTTGCTTCGTTGATACGAATAAGCGAAATATCGCTGACAGTGATACCGACTTTTTTCGTTGCCTGTGCGAGCGCCTCCTGAATACCATGTACGTTACGCAACGTACCTTTGATTCCGGTGGTTTCTGCCAGAGCGCTGCTCACGAACGACAATTCTCCAGACGCACTGAGCGTTGCCAGCGCAACCTCTGTCGATGAATTGCCGATATCAATGCCTGCTATATAGCGCATAGTTCGTCCTTAATCGTCGCCTTTCAGTTTTTTACGCTCGACATAGAGTTCTGCGGCTTCACGGACAAATGCAGCGCAAATTTGGGCTTGATAACGCTGTTCAAGATCGTCGGCAATGGCAATGAGTTCTTGCTTAGTCGAACGATAAGGGCGCAACGCATTGTAGATTTCAAGGATGCGATCATCCGGCACTGAGGTAAGTTCGGCAGCACGTTCAAAATTCACCGCCAGGCGATCACGACCAGCATCTCTGGCAATCTCGGCCTGAATACGCAATGTTTCAGGGGTTATGCGCATATCCTGGGCGGTAACTTTATCGCTGAGTACATTTTCCAGAGTGAAATCGTCGAGCGTTTTATTGGTTGCCGTTTTGACCCATTCTGGGTGTTTATTTGCCAGCGGGTAATCAGTCACTTTAGCGCTCAGTGTTGATGAGTGGGGGGCCGCAGAAACAGGAGTTGCATCCTGTAGACTATTCATACGGTTCAACACGTCCCTGACCATCGACTCAATTGCATCGGTATTCATGAAGGTTTCCTTTGTTAAAACGTCACGCGCAGTTCTTGCGGCTTTTTGCCAGTGACCACGTACCTGGTCTCTTTGATATGCAAAATGGCAGATTTGGCCTGGTATTTCGGCCGCGCCATCTGATCGTTGAGGGTCGGAACGGGTTGTGGAGACTCACGCTTCGCATAACGCGCGGCGTTTTTGCCAATCTGGCGATAGGTTTCCAGCGTCAACAATGGCGCTTGTGGGAACAGCTCCAGGTTAGACAGGGGAGGAAGCCCTTGCTGGTGGATAACTGTGGTGCCTTTCGACTGGATACCAATAGCAATGCCTGAACCACTAAGACGATCGCCTTCGACCGCTACGAATGCGACATCAGACGATTTAAAGCAGCGAATCACTCGGGCTTTAATGCCTTCTTCTTCGATACCGGCAATCACTTCGCGCAAAATGTTTTTATGCGGAATGCCGATAATATTGACGGTCTGCGCCAGGCCAAAAGCCGGGCCTACAGCAATAATGACTTCATCTTGCTGAACACCTTGTTGGGCTTCACCAATTTCGGTCAAAAATTTTCCGCCATCCGGCGCGGAAGTGGCAGTTGCGGCGACAGGTGCGCGAAATGAAACGGACTTGTCGCTGGTTTGCATTTCTGCCAGCACGTCTTCGATGATCTGACGAAGTAATTTCTCGTTAATTTCCATTTCTCACCCTTAGTCAATTTCGTTGGGATCAAGTGCACCGGGAATATTTTTGATCTCTTCCCAGCGTTCCCCTTGCAGGCGATAACCCGTAGCCGGTCCGGCGTAATCATTGACGTCATTGACCGCAGAGAGTACTTGTCCGTCATCGACGATAATGGCTGAGGTATGGAGATAATCGCCGGTCAGTTTCGCTTTTTGCATGTTGAGCATGTCCTGCGCGACATCGGTAAAACCGCCTTGCGCCAGGGCTTTCACCACTTCCAGACTGTTACGGTTTTTATTGATAATTTCCTGGGCAAACTTTATGTCTTCTACGATGTTGCGCTCTGGCATATCTTTCGAACCGTGGGCATAGGTCGCTGCTTCGACTTCTTCATCGGTAATGGGCGGTAATCCCATACCTGCAAAGACAGCCTGTAAAGCGCGTGCGGCTTTATGGCGGATGGCGATAACATCCTCTTCGCGCACCGGTCGCAGGCCGCCATCAACCTTCAGGTCACGTTGAAGGACGTTATAATCATCGAAGTCTTCGGCATCTTCGTTTGAGCCGGCAAACATGTTGTCGTAGTTCGGTACTGCGGAAAAACCGGAAGAGATAAAGTCGGTGCCCGGCAGAAACTGCATCAGGAAACGTGCGGTACGGCGCATATCTGAGTGGGTAAAGGTCTGGTCATTACTGGAGGCGCATTCCAGATCCAACGATGAGCAAATTAAGTTTTCCGCCAGTACTGCACGGATGCCTGACGGCACAGCCGATGGCACGCCGATGCAGCTTACGGAACCGTTTTGCAGACCCTGAACACCCGCGGCTTTGGTGATGTAAATGCAACGTGCCTCAAGATAAAGCATTGATTTTCCTTCCGCATAGCCCATCTGCACTTCAGAACCGGAGCCGGAAGTAAAACGCATTTTTAAGCCGCGAGAAGCATAAGATGATGCGAGAAACCCTTTTGACCACGGTGTATCGTCGCCGTCGGTGAAAACGGGTTCCGTACCGTAGACAGAAATCGTTTCGGCGTAGCAGGTGTGGCCTAACATACCGAGTTTCAGTTCAGTGGCTTCTTCCAGTGAACACTGGGTTAAGACGCCAGGGCGTCCCACCTGCGAACCTACCAACAGGGCGATAGCATTGAAAGGTGCATAACGAGCAACGGCAACGGTGGTTTCCTGTTCGTCAAACCCGCGCCATGCTCCCTCGGCCGCGTCGGCAGCAATTTGCACCGGGTTATCTTTGACGTTGGTGACGTGAGCCTGTTGCGATGGTGTGCGACGGGCGCGCATTTTCTGCATCGCCATCATCATTTCTACCACGTTCATTTGTGAAACAACTTCGACGATTTTGGCGGGCGTCATTGCTGTGGTCAGGGGAACAATATCGCTACGTTTGACATTTGGATCGCACAACATATTGGCAAGTTTGACCGAGCTCATCGCGATGACTTCTTCGGCACGCGCGAGATTGATACCGTAGCGGGCGATAAAGTGGTCGATCAAGTCAAACTGGCTGGCGGGTTTTCCATCCAGCTCGGTGACGATGCCGTTAACAATTTTTATTGATGGTTTCGGGTCGTTCGGGCTTTCCATCGCAATGAAGCCTTCTTCAATCCACTCTTTAACGAAACCATCCTGGTTAACCGGGCGTTTTTCCAGTGCTTCAAATCTTTTCGATCTCATGAATCTGCCTCATGGAATTCAGATATAGGAAGGGCGATCGTTTTTCGGTGTATCACCGAGAGTCGAAAGCACGGTTTTACCGATTTCGCGAGCGGAGATGACCGCCTGTCGGACAGCGCCGGAGTCACCCGAGATAATCAGAATGACTTCATTACTGAAGCTGGTGCCATGAGCTGGGGAGCTGTATGCCACGACATCCACATTGGCGGATTTCAGCGCAGTATCGGCCATCAGAACACCAACAGCAGCCGGAGCGCCGACAATGACGCCACAAGCGCGGCCCAGTGGTGCGCCAAACGCTTTTTCCAGTGCATAGCTGGCGCGGGCGGTATATTGCAGTTCAAGATGTCCGGCTTCATTGGCGTAGACGTCGCCAAAGGTTCGGTCGAGTTCTTTCAGCGCAACTTCAATACCGCGTTTCACGTCGGAAACATCGTTGCCACCTAAGAGGATTAATGAGCCGTGTCCGGCACCACCTTTGGTATCGCGAGGAAGTTCAATGCTAATAACTTCAGTGTTCGTGGCTTTTACTGCTTCATCCGCGGCCATAATGTGTGGCCCCGCACCAATACGCGCGCCCAGAATGCCAATGGAGCGATAGCGTTTTTCGAGTTTCATCGCGTCCAATAGGGCGCTATCAACATTCGCAATGACCAGACCTACAGTGTCGCCAATAGCGGTGCCAACAAATTCCGTTAACGTGCAGCTTTTTTCTGCCATAGCCGTCTCTCGTGTTTGATGAGTGGTTTTCGGGAGAACCTCATGCTCTGGCGTCGCTACGCGAGCGATGACCTGCGCCATGATCTGTTCGACCAGTTCATTGCTGCTCATGGGTTAATTCCCTTTGGTAAGATTTTTTCGACATCAGTATGTGGGCGGGGAATTACGTGTACGGCTTTCACTTCACCGACGTTACGTGCGGCGGCGGCACCTGCGTCTGTTGCCGCTTTTACCGCCCCGACATCACCACGAACGATGACGGTCACCAGCCCGGAACCTATTTTTTCGTAGCCAACCAGCAATACATTTGCCGATTTAACCATGGCATCTGCGGCCTCTATGGCGGCAGTTAAGCCTTTGGTTTCAACCATTCCTAACGCTTCTTGTTGCATAAAGACCTCGCCTGGATTTTTTGACGATATGACTATAAAAAAAAGCGAGAAAAAAGAATGGCTGACTTAATCATCCGATGAGCAAAATTAATAGAGGGTAAATATTATAAAATTGCCTTAATTATCTATATGTTATTAATTTACTGGTCGTTTTCTGGTTTTTTTAATGTGAATTAATTGCATTGGTCGGTAGATTTAATTTGCACTAATGCTTTGTCGGGTTGGGCTTTGCGGAAGTGAATTGTGATATTTGTTTAAGTTTTATTATATAAGGATGGCAATTTTTTATTGTGGAAATCTGGCAGAGTTGGCGAGCTCAATAGCGATTGTATCTAAGTTGAATACTTTTTGAATGACAATAATTTGCTATATCAACACGATTTTTCAGCGTGCCGGTCATGCATGTTGGCAATATTTTCCCCGGCGCAATTTTTATAGTTGCGCTCGATATACACGACAATCAGTGCACGATTAACTGATAAAGAAACAAACTCCGTAAAGAAGGTGTCACTATGAATGATTCACTCAAGGCGCAATGCGTTGCTGAGTTTTTGGGCACCGGACTGTTCCTCTTTTTTGGCATTGGTTGTTTATGCGCCCTAAAACTTGCCGGGGCAAGTCTGGGTCTGTGGGAAATTTGTATCATTTGGGGGTTAGGTATTTCACTTGCTGTTTACCTTACGGCAGGCATTTCTGGCGCCCATCTGAACCCGGCGGTTACCATTGCTCTGTGGTTGTTTGCTGCTTTTCCTGCCCGTAAAGTGTTGCCATATTGTGTGGCACAATTGGCGGGGGCCTTTGGTGGAGCCGTTCTGGCGTATTTTTTATACAACAGCTTGTTTACCGATTTTGAATCCACTCACAATATAGTTCGTGGTAGCGCTGAAAGTTTGCAACTCGCCAGTATCTTTAGCACTTATCCGGCTGCCGCGTTAAATGTATGGCAGGCGGCGTTGGTTGAAGTGGTCATTACGTCCATGTTGATGGGGTTGATTATGGCGTTAACCGATGACGGCAATGGCGTACCAAAAGGACCTCTTGCTCCTTTACTTATTGGCATTCTGGTTGCTGTTATTGGTGCATCTACTGGACCATTAACCGGTTTTGCCATGAATCCAGCGCGTGATTTCGGGCCAAAAATTTTCACCTGGCTTGCTGGTTGGGGGGAAATAGCGATGACCGGTGGGCGTAATATTCCTTATTTCATCGTCCCCATTATTGCTCCGATCATTGGGGCATGTGTTGGCGCAGCAATTTATCGTTTTCTCATTGCAAAAAACTTACCTGTCAATAGTGTTACGCCTAAAGACATCATCGAATAGTGAAATAACATAGCGGTTATAAACGTTTATTTTTTTACTGTTTGTGATCTGCTTTCAGAACTTATTAAAAAGTCTCCCGCCTCACGGAGGCTTTTGTTATTGTCCTTTGTGCTTCTCGTCAGTAAATCATTAGGGATGATGTGAAGATTAAATGTAAAACAATTGTTTTACTATAACAATAAATTAACTGGGAGGTTTTATCATGATTTCTGCGGCGACACTTAATTCAGAACTCATTAATAAAATCGCGCAGGATTTTGCGCAGGCGACCAGCCTTGCGGTTGTCGTGGTTAATATCCACGGTGATGAAATTTCCGAGCTGTTTAACTTCACCTCATTTTGTCAGATGATGCGGCGACATCCTCAGCTTAGCACACGCTGCCGCATGAGCGATCGTTGTGGGGGGCTGGAAGCCTCTAAATCCGATCAACCTTGTATTTATCGTTGCCATGCAGGATTAACCGATTTTTCTATCCCTCTGGTGATTGCCGGGCATTTAGTCGGTTTTGTATTGTGTGGACAAGTCCGCCTGCGTAATGATGATGTCGATTTAGTCGATATTCTGAATGTCGATGATTGTTGGCAGGCAGATCCCGAGTTACTTAATGAATTTCGCAAAGTCCCGGAGATGGATTACTCGCGAGTTATGGCTTCTGCTGATCTGTTGAAGTTAATTGTGGAAAACTGCCTCAAAAAACAACTCAATTTTGTTGTTATTAAAGAGAATAAACCTTATTCGGATCCGCTACGTCAGACTCGCACGCCTAATCCCCACGATAACAAAATGAAAAAAGCATTACGCTATATTGATGCGCATTTATCAGACGATTTGCGCCTGGAAGATGTTGCCTCTCATGTTTATCTCAGCCCTTATTACTTCAGTAAATTGTTCAAGAAATATCATGGGATTGGTTTTAATGCGTGGGTAAACCAACAACGGATGGCCAGCGCCCGCGAGTTGCTGTGCCATAGTGACTGGAGCATCGCCAGCATTGCGCGTAATTTAGGCTTTTCGCAAACCAGTTATTTTTGCAAAGTTTTTCGTCAGACGTATCAGGTAACACCGCAGGTATATCGTCAGCAAATTAGCGAAAATACAGCAGCGGAAACAGCATAAATTGAATGTAAAAATGAGGGATGACTAAATAGATTCCGACAGTAATAATTAACGTTATTTACGTGTTATGGGAAAAGTGAAATCAGCTCATAACATACGCTGACAGGTTTGGCACATTTGTGCCTGGGAAGTGGGTGTAAATCCCTCGCAGCCCCCGCTGCTGTAATGCTGACAACCCCGAAAATACCACTGATCGCGAGATTGGGAAGGGTGGGGGAGGATGACGCTAAGCCAGAAGACCAGCCTGCCAGTCAATACCAACAACTTCGGTGGGAAGTGGGTTGCCCGGAAGCGTCTGCTTGAGCACTGACGCGTCTTTATACCCCTACCACCCTGAAAGGATCAGGGGATGGCGGCATCATTTAGTTTATTCATCGTAGTGCCGACAGGCATCAGGGCTGCACTCAAGGCGCAGCAATCTTTTTTTATGGTATATCAACCTGACCGTCATTGCAGGAAACCAAGCGGAGGACGGAGGGTATGAAAACGATGAAACCCGAATCGATAGCACTTTTTTGCCTCTCCACTGGCGATATTGAATTGGCTAAACATCTGGCTGAAATGTTGCCAATGACCTGTTTTGTTGGTGAGGACTGGCAGCAAGGTTTTCTGCCTTTTAACGGAGGACCAGTACAATCGTTGTCAGATGCATATAGCGATTATTCAGTGCTGTTATTGATTGCTGAAAACGGGGCATCCATACCAGAAAGCTTTTCTCATCCTGATGGTGCGACGGTAATCTTAATTGCAGAGCACAATGCCCGTTTGTTGGCCGGTCCGACCGGTGGAGCAGTAGCATTAATCAATTATCTGAATGAGACGTGTCGATGGAGAGAATCTGTTGCTAATGACGCATTTTGTCGGGCGTTTTCACAGGGAAATCAGACTATCTCACAATGCCGTCCTCATTCGTAATGAATTGAGAATACTGGATTTTTATTTTTATTACGCGCAGTATTAATCGAGGGAGTGTTATTACGGTCAGCACGGTGGTGTATCCATTGTTCTGGTCAATGAATACCATCATACAATTGAATCAGGAGTCCGTATGATGATTTTAGTGACGGGTGGAGCACGGAGCGGGAAAAGCCGGCACGCTGAGGCGCTTATTGGGAATTCTCCACAGGTTCTGTATATCGCCACTTCGCAAATCCTTGACGATGAGATGGCGGCACGAATTGAGCATCATCGACAAGGCCGCCCGGTGCACTGGCGTACAGTGGAACGCTGGCAACAGCTTGATGAGTTAATTAATGCGGACATTAATCCGCAACACGCCGTGTTGCTGGAATGCATTACGACAATGGTGACTAATCTGTTGTTTGAATATGGCGGCGATAAAGACCCTGACGAATGGGACTATATGGCGCTGGAGCTGGCGATTAATGACGAGATTCAGTCGTTGATTGCCGCCTGTCTATGTTGCCCTGCAAAAGTCGTAGTAGTCACCAATGAAGTGGGAATGGGGATTGTGCCGGAGAATCGCCTGGCGCGACATTTTCGTGATATTGCCGGGCGAGTGAATCAGCAACTGGCCGCTGCGGCAGATGAAGTATGGCTGGTGGTTTCGGGTATTGGAGTAAAAATCAAATGAGTAAATTATTTTGGGCGATGCTCTCTTTTATTACGCGTCTGCCTGTACCGCATCGTTGGTCCCAGGGGCTGGATTTTGAGCATTATTCTCGCGGTATTATTACTTTTCCTTTAATTGGTTTATTACTTGGTGCTATTAGCGGACTGGTCTTCATGGTGTTGCAGGCATGGTGTGGTGTGCCGCTGGCGGCATTGTTTAGTGTGCTGGTTCTGGCGCTGATGACCGGAGGATTCCACCTGGATGGGCTTGCAGATACCTGTGATGGCGTATTTTCTGCTCGTAGCCGCGATCGCATGTTGGAAATCATGCGTGATAGTCGTTTAGGAACCCACGGCGGTCTGGCACTGATTTTTGTTGTGCTGGCAAAGATTCTGGTGTTAAGCGAGCTGGCATTACGTGGTGAGCCGATCCTTGCATCTCTGGCAGCAGCGTGTGCGGTCAGCCGCGGAGCCGCTGCGTTATTAATGTATCGTCATCGTTATGCCAGGGAAGAAGGGCTTGGCAATGTGTTTATTGGTAAAATCGATGGACGACAAACCTGTGTCACCCTCGGTTTAGCCGTTATTTTTGCAGCCGTATTATTGCCAGGTATGCACGGTGTTGCTGCTATGGTGGTGACGATGGTGGTGATTTTCATCCTCGGTCAGCTTCTCAAACGTACTCTGGGTGGGCAGACCGGCGATACGCTGGGAGCGGCCATTGAACTTGGTGAGCTGGTTTTCCTGCTGGCGCTGCTGTAAGACAGATAACCCAGGAGAAGTGACATGCAAACACTCGTCGATTTACTGAATACAATCCCTGCTATCGATTCTGCCGCTATGTCGCGCGTACAACGGTATATTGACGGGTTACTAAAACCCGTCGGTAGTCTGGGAAGACTGGAGTCTCTTGCCATACAACTGGCGGGAATGCCGGGGCTGAATGGCACACCTCATGTGGGCAAAAAAGCAGTACTGGTCATGTGTGCCGATCACGGCGTCTGGGATGAGGGGGTCGCTATTTCCCCGAAAGCGGTGACAGCCATTCAGGCTGAAAATATGACACGCGGAACAACAGGCGTGTGTGTGCTGGCAGCACAAGCGGGTGCTAAAGTTCATGTGATTGATGTGGGGATAGATACTGCAGAGCCAATCCCCGGACTTATCAACATGCGTGTCGCCCGAGGTAGTGGCAACATCGCCTCAGGCCCGGCAATGAGCCGCTGCCAGGCTGAAGAGTTGCTTCTGGAAACCATCCGTTATACGCGTGAACTGGCGAAAAATGGCGTAACGCTGTTTGGTGTGGGCGAACTGGGGATGGCAAACACGACTCCGGCAGCGGCGATAGTTAGCGCTATGACGGGACATGATCCTGAAGTTGTGGTGGGTATTGGTGCAAACCTGCCAACAGATAAACTGGCTAATAAAGTGAATGTTGTCCGTCGGGCAATTACGTTGAATCAACCGAATCCACTGGATGGTGTTGATGTACTGGCAAAAGTCGGTGGGTTTGATTTGGTCGGAATGGCTGGCGTGATGTTAGGTGCCGCCTCCTGTGGTTTACCTGTATTGCTGGATGGATTTCTATCTTATGCCGCCGCGCTTGCGGCCTGCCAGATGTCACCCGCTATCAAACCTTATCTTATTCCTTCTCACTTATCGGCAGAAAAAGGGGCGCGTATTGCGCTGGCGCATTTGGGAATGGAGCCTTATCTCAATATGGAAATGCGCTTAGGTGAGGGGAGTGGCACGGCACTGGCGATGCCCATCGTTGAAGCAGCTTGTGCGATATACAGCAGCATGGGCGAACTTGCTGCCAGTAATATTGTTCTACCCGGAAATACAACTTCTGGATTGAACAGCTAAAAACGGAAAGCCTGACAAAAGCTATACTTATTGGATAACTTTCGCGACTTAGGAAAGGGATATGATGCGTCGTGTAAATATTCTTTGTTCATTTGTTCTGCTTTTTGCCAGCCATCATAGTCTGGCGGTAACTTATCCACTACCTCCAGAGGGTAGCCGTTTAGTGGGGCAGTCTCTTACGGTTACGGTTCCCGATCGCAATATCCAGCCGCTTGAAACTTTTGCTGCGCAGTACGGGCAAGGGCTGAGTAATATGTTGGAAGCGAATCCAGGCGTTGACGTTTTCTTGCCGAAGTCTGGCTCGCAACTCACCATTCCGCAGCAACTGATTTTGCCCGACACTATACGTAAAGGGATAGTCGTTAACGTTGCTGAGATGCGTCTTTATTACTATCCGCCAGACAGTAATACTGTAGAAGTTTTTCCTATCGGGATCGGTCAGGCCGGGCGTGAAACCCCGCGTAACTGGGTGACTGCCGTTGAACGAAAACAAGAAGCGCCAACCTGGACGCCAACTCCCAACACTCGCCGCGAATATGCGAAACGTGGGGAGAGTCTGCCCGCGTTTGTCCCTGCCGGACCCGATAATCCTATGGGGTTGTACGCTATTTATATCGGCAGGTTATATGCCATCCACGGTACTAATGCCAATTTTGGTATTGGCCTACGGGTGAGTCAGGGCTGTATTCGTCTGCGTAATGACGATATCAAGTATCTGTTTGATAATGTTCCGGTAGGCACGCGTGTGCAAATTATTGATCAGCCTGTGAAATACACAACGGAACCGGATGGTTCAAAGTGGCTGGAAGTTCATGAACCGCTGTCGCGCAATCGAGCAGAATATGAGTCTGACAGAAAAGTGCCATTGCCGGTAACGCCTTCTTTGCGGGCGTTTATCAACGGGCAAGAAGTTGATGTAAACCGTGCAAATGCTGCGTTGCAACGTCGCTCGGGAATGCCTGTGCAAATTAATCCTGGCGCAAGGCAGAGGTTTTAAAATAACTGCCGAGTGAATAGCAAAAAGCCCGCGTTAAAAGCGGGCTTTTCAGAAATTTGGCTCCTCTGACTGGACTCGAACCAGTGACATACGGATTAACAGTCCGCCGTTCTACCGACTGAACTACAGAGGAATCGTGAGAACGGGGCGAATATTAATGGCGAGGCCAGGGGATGTCAAAGGGGGAAATGCATTTTTTTGTTCGTTTGCTGCCAATTTCAACAAAGCGATGAACTTTCAATCTTTTTAATCATGTTCCATCGTGGTGCATATCACCCTTTCATGGGGCATGGGACATTTGCTCTGTAAAAAAGAGCAAGGGCAAAACAATCATAATCTCTTATTTGACAGGCTATTAGCTTTAGTACCAGCGGAAAAATGAAACTGGCAAGTATCTTGCAATCTGGTTGTAGTAATGTCGGCACTTGGGCTGACTTTTAAAAAACCGGAGGCACCATGAACTTTAGACGCCTGAAATACTTCGTAAAAATTGTAGACATTGGTAGCCTGACCCAGGCTGCTGAAGTATTGCATATAGCACAGCCTGCGCTCAGTCAGCAGGTTGCTACGCTGGAAGGAGAGCTGAATCAACAACTTTTGATTCGCACAAAACGAGGCGTTACACCGACAGACGCCGGAAAAATTCTCTACACCCATGCGCGGGCAATTTTACGTCAGTGTGAACAGGCCCAACTGGCGGTACATAACGTAGGACAGACATTATCGGGTCAAGTTTCGATTGGCTTTGCGCCTGGGATCGCCGCGTCATCTATCACCATGCCCTTATTACAGGCGGTTCGCGCCGAATTTCCAGAGGTGGTTATCTATCTACATGAAAATAGTGGTGCTGTTCTTAACGATAAACTTATTAATCGTCAGCTTGATATGGCGGTGATTTACGAGCATTCCCCTGTGTCAGGCGTATCCAGCCAGGCCTTGTTAAAAGAAGATCTGTTTCTTGTCGGTACTCAGGATTGTCCTGGGCAAAGCGTTGATGTTAATGCTATAGCGCAAATGAACCTCTTCCTTCCCGGCGATTACAGTGCAGTAAGACTTCGTGTCGATGAGGCTTTTTCCCTACGGCGACTCACAGCTAAAGTTATCGGTGAAATTGAGTCTATCGCCACACTTACCGCCGCGATTGCCAGCGGTATGGGCGTTGCAGTATTGCCGGAATCGGCCGCGCGTTCGTTATGTGACGCTGTTAACGGTTGGATGTCACGTATTACCACACCTTCAATGAGTCTCTCATTGTCATTAAATTTACCCGCCAGATCGAATTTATCGCCACAGGCGCAGGCAGTGAAAGAGCTTCTGTTGTCAGTGATTAGTAATCCAGCCATGGAAAAAAGACAATGGCAATTGGTGAGCTAAACGTTATATCCGAATGGAATAAGATGCAGGTTTTTATTATTTGTTATGCCGGGCATTAGACTCTAACAATAGTGGATGTCTGATATGCCCGGAGTTTACCGTGAATTTCCAACAGCTAAAGATAATCCGCGAGGCTGCCCGTCAGGATTACAATCTGACAGAGGTCGCGAATATGCTCTTTACCTCACAGTCTGGTGTCAGCCGTCATATTCGAGAGCTGGAGGATGAACTTGGTATAGAAATATTCATTCGTCGGGGCAAACGGCTTCTTGGCATGACTGAACCGGGCAAAGCGTTACTGGTTATTGCAGAACGTATTCTGAATGAAGCCAGTAATGTTCGTCGGCTTGCCGAGCTGTTTACCAACGATACGTCTGGCGTACTCACTATCGCAACGACGCATACTCAGGCTCGCTACAGCTTGCCGGATGTCATTAAAGTCTTTCGCGAACTTTTCCCGGAAGTGCGACTCGAGCTTATCCAGGGAACGCCACAGGAAATTGCCACATTGCTACAAAATGGCGGCGCTGATATTGGCATAGCCAGTGAGCGTTTGAGCAATGACCTCCAACTCGTCGCCTTCCCCTGGTTTCGTTGGCATCATAGTTTGCTTGTTCCTGTTAATCATCCTTTAACAAAAATTACGCCATTAACGCTGGAATCAATAGCGAAGTGGCCGTTGATCACTTACCGGCAGGGGATTACAGGCCGCTCGCGTATTGATGATGCATTTACCCGCAAAGGTTTGCTGGCAGATATTGTATTGAGCGCCCAGGATTCTGATGTCATCAAAACCTACGTCGCTCTTGGGCTGGGAATCGGATTAGTAGCCGAACAATCCAGCGGTGAACAAGAGGAAGAGAATTTAATTCGTCTGGATACTCGCCATCTTTTCGATGCCAATACTGTCTGGTTGGGGCTGAAACGAGGGCAACTGCAGCGTAACTACGTCTGGCACTTTCTGGAACTGTGTAACGCTGGATTGTCGGTTGAGGATATTAAGCGGCAGGTGATGGAAAATAGTGAAGAGGTAATTGATTATCAGATATAACAAAAAGCCCGCTATCAAAGCGGGCTTTTCAGAAATTTGGCTCCTCTGACTGGACTCGAACCAGTGACATACGGATTAACAGTCCGCCGTTCTACCGACTGAACTACAGAGGAATCGCTGTTGGGGCACATCTTAACGGCGAAAAATATTTTGTCAAACCCGATTTTTAAAAAACCTAACTGTTTGCCGTTTCTATCAACAGTTTGTTGCATTTGCAGACAATTTGACAGCGAAAATCTTTGCAGCTTTGCTGATTCTCCCTCATTATTTGAAATGTGGTTTCACTTTCTGCAATTAGGGTCGGCTTTGAATATCTCCTCTGCTTTACGCCACACTCGCTGGCACGCAAAACGCAAGAGTTACAAAGTGTTGTTCTGGCGTGAGATAACTCCGCTTGCTGTTCCTATCTTTATGGAGAATGCCTGTGTCCTGTTGATGGGCGTCCTGAGCACTTTTCTGGTCAGTTGGCTGGGAAAAGATGCGATGGCGGGCGTAGGGTTGGCTGATAGCTTCAATATGGTCATTATGGCCTTTTTTGCCGCTATCGATCTTGGTACTACTGTCGTTGTGGCATTTAGTCTCGGTAAACGTGATCGACGGCGAGCCAGAGTAGCGACACGGCAATCATTGGTAATCATGACGTTGTTTGCCGTGCTGTTGGCTGTTCTTATTCATCATTTTGGCGAGCACATTATCGAATTTGTTGCAGGTGATGCCTCGACGGAAGTGAAAGCACTGGCGCTGACTTATCTGGAGCTAACGGTAATCAGTTATCCTGCGGCTGCTATCACCTTGATTGGCAGTGGGGCACTTCGCGGTGCAGGGAATACGAAAATACCGCTGCTTATAAACGGCAGCCTGAATATTCTTAATATTATTATTAGCGGTATATTAATTTACGGTCTTTTTTCCTGGCAGGGATTGGGTTTTGTCGGGGCTGGGCTGGGATTAACTATTTCCCGTTATATTGGCGCAATTGCAATTTTGTGGGTACTGGCGATTGGTTTTAACCCTGCGCTACGGATCTCGTTAAAGAGCTATTTTAAACCTTTGAATTTCAGCATTATCTGGGAAGTAATGGGGATCGGTATTCCTGCGAGCGTTGAATCTGTATTATTTACCAGTGGCCGGTTATTAACACAAATGTTTGTCGCCGGGATGGGAACCAGCGTTATTGCCGGGAACTTTATCGCTTTTTCGATCGCGGCTCTTATCAATTTACCAGGAAGTGCACTCGGTTCAGCCTCCACAATAATCACCGGTCGAAGACTGGGGGTAGGGCAGATAGCGCAAGCAGAAATTCAGTTGCGGCATGTTTTCTGGCTGTCCACTATTGGACTAACGGCAATAGCCTGGTTGACTGCCCCTTTTGCCGGAGTTATGGCGTCGTTTTATACCCAGGATCCACAAGTTAAACATGTCGTTGTGATTCTGATTTGGCTAAACGCTTTGTTTATGCCTATTTGGTCCGCCTCATGGGTGTTACCTGCTGGTTTTAAAGGTGCTCGTGATGCACGCTACGCCATGTGGGTTTCTATGCTGAGCATGTGGGGATGCCGCGTGGTTGTGGGTTATGCGCTGGGAATTATGCTTGACTGGGGCGTGGTTGGCGTCTGGATGGGGATGTTTGCCGACTGGGCCGTGCGTGCCGTGCTGTTTTACTGGCGGATGGTGACTGGGCGTTGGCTATGGAAATATCCTCGCGCTGAACATAAAAAGTGTGAAAAAAAGCCAGTTGTGTCGGAATAAACGGCAAAACGCAGAATATTTCAGCAAACGCTTTCAAAATTAAAAAACAGGCTTTGACATTGTGGATGGGCATAGTTAATATTCGCCCCGTTCTCACGATTCCTCTGTAGTTCAGTCGGTAGAACGGCGGACTGTTAATCCGTATGTCACTGGTTCGAGTCCAGTCAGAGGAGCCAAATTCTGAAAAGCCCGATTTGATAGCGGGCTTTTTGCCTTGCTACTTATCAAATCCTTCACATTTTTTCCTGACGCAAAGGATCTGAACTCATTACCGGAACGGCGGCTCATTAAAGGTTCGCAGTTTACGCGAATGCAGTCGATCGCCTTCCGCGCGCAGCAAATCTATCGCCCGAATGCCAATTTGCAGGTGCTCGGAAATAGCGCCTTCGTAAAAACGGTTAGCCTGGCCGGGAAGTTTAATCTCACCATGCAACGGCTTATCTGAAACACACAGTAGCGTCCCGTATGGCACGCGGAAACGATATCCTTGTGCTGCAATGGTTGCACTTTCCATATCAATCGCCACGGCCCGGCTTAAGTTAAAACGCAGTGCAGAAGCCGAGTAGCGCAGCTCCCAGTTTCTGTCATCTGTGGTTACCACAGTGCCAGTACGTAACCGCTGTTTAACTTCCTCACCCGGTCTACCGCTGACCAGCTTGGTCGCGTCATAAAGCGCACGTTGCACTTCAGCAATGCTGGGAATAGGAATATCGGGCGGCAGAACCGCATCGAGAACGTGGTCATCGCGTAAATAAGCATGCGCAAGTACATAATCACCAATAGACTGGCTTTCACGTAATCCACCGCAGTGACCAATCATTAACCAGACATCCGGGCGTAGCACCGCCAGATGATCACAGATGGTTTTTGCATTTGACGGCCCCACGCCAATATTCACCAGAGTGATGCCCTGACCATCAATAGTGATTAAATGCCAGGCGGGCATCTGGTGTTTTTTCCATGCGAGGTCGGAAATTGCTTCTTCAGGTGCTTCTGTTTCGGCAGTGATCCAGTTCCCGCCAGCGCAAGAAAGTGCAATATAAGGGCTTTCAGGATCAAGGATCTGGCTGCATCCCCAACGAACGAATTCATCCACATAACGTGTGTAGTTGGTAAACAAGACGAACGGCTGAAAATGTTCGACAGGTGTGCCGGTATAATGGCGTAACCGCGCGAGGGAAAAATCTACCCGGCGTGCATCAAAATGCGATAACGGAGAAAATTCCGCCGGATGATAAATGCCGTCTGCAGTTTCATCGCCAATTTGTGCCAGCTCTGTTGTCGGGAAATAACGCGTTAGCCCGGTGCTCATTGAGCGATCAAGCGTTAACTCGGAGCCATCAATGACATAGGGGTAGGGGATTTCATGCTGTGACGGTTGCACGGAGATATGCGCGCCATAATCCTGATACAACAAAGTAAGTTGTTCATTGAGATACGAACGAAAGAGAGCAGGGCGTGTGATGGTGGTGGTATAGCTGCCAGCGTGAGTAAAGCGACCGAAAGCGCGTGTTTTGGGGGGATTGGTTGTGCTGCCGTCCCAGGTCACGGTCAGTGATGGATAGACAAAAAGACCTTGTTTGCGGGCGTTTTCATCAGGCAATTCGCCACTTTTAATATATTTGCCAATGGCATTGCGTAAAGCGACTACAGATTGCTCATACAGCGCGTCGAGTTTATCCAGTGCCTGAGCTGGGGTCAGACCGGAGCCCTTATTATTCATGTGTGTCTCCTGTTCCATACAATTACCGCGTTTCCGATAGTATGTCACAGGAATGTGAAACAAAAGTGGAAGGCGAAGATCGAATGATCTTCGCCAGACCCTCAGGCGCGTTGATTGTCTTTCATCAACAAAGCAGTTATTGCGGAAATCAGGCATCCTGCCAGCAAATAAATGGCGACGCTATGCCAGTCTCCAGCAAAATAAGTAATGAGAGCTGCAGCAATAAAAGGTGTAAATCCACCCCCTACCACACTGGCAACCTGGTATCCGACCCCCGCGCCGCTGTAGCGATAACTGGCACCAAACATCTCGGTGAACATCGGTTGTTGCACACAAACCACCATGTCATGCGCAATGTTCGCCAGCATAATGGAGAAGAAAACAATCCAGAAAATGGACTGTGCCTCAAGCGCCATAAAGAAAGGAAACGCGCTTAACGCTCCAATTAACGCGCCAGTGATATACACCCTACGGCGGCCAAAACGGTCGGCAAGCCAGGCAAAACAGGGAATTGTCAGACAGCTTAACCCACCCACCAGCAAACCAATATTAAGGAACAATTCGCGCGGTAACCCCATATTCTGGGTTGAATAGTTAAGTGCAAAGGCGGTAACGATATACATTGTCAGCAACTCGCACAGGCGTAGTGCAATAATCTTCAGGAAAGCGCCGGGATGTCGTAACAGGGCTTCGATAACCGGGATACGCTTTTGCGCGGTCACTTGATTATGTTGCTGTTGTTCAAATTCAGCGGACTCCTCCATGCCATTACGCACCCACAATGCGCCCAGCACCAGTATGATGCTAAACAGGAAAGGGATGCGCCAGCCCCAGCTCAAAAACTGCTCATCAGTAGTCATCATGCTGATCAGTGAAACCAGTCCGGTTGAAAGTAGTAACCCTACACCGTAACCAACTTGTACGCCGCTGCTGTAAAAGGCTTTTTTATTTTTCGGCGCGCTTTCAACAGACAGCAATGCAGCGCCTCCCCACTCTCCGCCGACGGCAAAACCCTGAATGGCACGCAGCGTCACCAGTAAAATCGGTGCCCACCAGCCAATAGTCGAAAACGAAGGGAGAATACCAATTAAAGCTGTTGCGATGCCCATCATCCAGACGGTCAGCATTAACATGCGTTTACGTCCCAGACGGTCACCAAAATGGCCGAAAATGACACCTCCGAGCGGACGGAAAAGGAAACCGACCCCAAAAGTAGCAAATGCGGCGAGCGTTCCCATTGCCGGGCTTATTTGCGGGAAAAACTCGCGATTAAACACCAGTGCGGCGGTAATGCCATAGAGTAAAAAATCGTACCAGTCGACGACGGCACCGGCGAAACTGCCTAACGCAGCTCGTCGGGCGCGACTTAACGAAAGCGTGCCTTCATCGGGACGCGTGGAGATGAGCGTGGAGTCCATAATGTTCCTGTTTGTACTGTCTTTTTATAATTAGTATGGAAAAGGTAACTCACATTGCCGTCGAACTATAAACGAGCCTTATGAGACTACCGCGACAGAGAGCATCTGCAAATGTTTTTATGTCAGAAAATGACTATGGGGGACGGGTAGGGGCATCACTGTAATGTGCGGAAACGAAACAGAATTGTGGGTTCAGGCGCGTATTAGAAATTCAAAAACAGCGAGAAAAATGTGATTGCTAAAGTAGTGCAGGTTACTTACAGGCGTTATTTTTCGCGGATGAATTTTTCGAATTTTCTCAATGGGATTTGTGTCACTGACATGGGGCGGACTAGCTGTTTGAATGATTGGCGGAGAGAGGGGGATTTGAACCCCCGGTAGAGTTGCCCCTACTCCGGTTTTCGAGACCGGTCCGTTCAGCCGCTCCGGCATCTCTCCGTTCAGATTGTTGCCATGATGCCAGGAAATTTGGCATTTTAACAGTCTCTGTCCGTGCAATTTTGTTCAAGTGACGAGTTTGCGAGCAAAACGATGATTAAGTGGCCCTGGAAAGTACAAGAAACCGCCCATGATGATGCAATTCCGTGGAAGGAAGCTTTGGCGATACCTCTTTTGACATGTTTGACTGAGCAAGAGCAAAACAAATTAGTCACTCTGGCTGAACGTTTTTTGCAACAAAAACGGCTGGTTCCTTTACAAGGCGTTGAACTTGATGCATTGAAAAGTGGTCGCATTGCCTTGCTGTTTTGCTTACCTGTTATGGAACTGGGACTGGAATGGCTGGATGGATTTCATGAAGTGTTAATTTACCCGGCACCATTTGTGGTAGACGATGAATGGGAAGACGATATAGGGCTGGTTCATAATCAACGTATTGTTCAGTCAGGTCAAAGCTGGCAGCAAGGTCCCATCGTGCTGAATTGGCTCGATATACAGGATTCTTTCGATGCCTCGGGATTTAATCTGATTATCCATGAAGTTGCACATAAACTGGACACCCGAAATGGCGATCGCGCCAGTGGCGTCCCCTTTATTTCTTTACGCGAAGTCGCGGGCTGGGAACACGATCTTCACGCTGCGATGGATAACATTCAGGAAGAAATTGAGTTAGTGGGGGAGAATGCCTCCAGCATCGATGCTTATGCTGCCAGTGATCCTGCCGAATGTTTTGCCGTGCTTTCCGAATACTTTTTTAGTGCTCCGGAGCTTTTTGCGCCTCGCTTCCCCTCGCTGTGGCAACGTTTCTGCCAATTTTATCAGCAGGATCCACTGCAAAGACTGCGAAATGCTAATGAAAGGGACGCATATTCAGCACCAGATGTTCATTAAATATCAATTTTGTTGCTTAATTAACCGATTGAAATGGCTTGTGAATTTTAGTGTTGACACTCGCTGCACCACTCAGTAATATTCGCCTCGTTCTCACGATTCCTCTGTAGTTCAGTCGGTAGAACGGCGGACTGTTAATCCGTATGTCACTGGTTCGAGTCCAGTCAGAGGAGCCAAATTCAAAAAAGCCTGCTTTAAGCAGGCTTTTTGCTATTTAGCGCCAAATCATAACAGACATATCTAAAATCTCTTAAATCTGATAATTACATCAGGATTGAATTTTTACGATAATTCTTTTCACCGTGTTTCTGAATTCATCCAGATTGATGCGATCAATCTCTTTCCCTACTACAATTGTCTCTGAAATATCCGCCATTGCAGGCCAGCGTGTTTTATAATCGGCATACACGGCGATGACAGGAACATTATAAGCACTTGTCATATGCAAAATAGAGGTATCTGGCGTTATCGCGAGAGAAGCATTTTTTATGACGGCAGCAGAACGTGCTATTGAAGGAGCCAACGATAAATGATAGACATTGTCAAAATACTGGGTTAGCTCTACTGCTTTTTCAGTACCATTGGGTCCATGAACAATGACAATTGGCATATTTGTTTCATTTTTAATCATAGCTATTAGCTTTTGAGCTATTGTTTCTGAAAAGGTTCTTTCCTGGGCACTGCCATCAAGATTAAGAGCGATGTAAGAACCCAATGGATCCAGTTCATAATGTACCTCGTCTATTACCTCTTCGTGGATCGGTAATTCAAATAAAGGGGGGACGGGTGGGAAACCTGCTTCTCGCATCATGAAAGCCCATGTCATTGGTACTGGCGCTCGAAGAGACTGATCCATTGTTGATGCCGATTTACATAATGGGGAATAACATGTCATCGTTAAACCCACAACTTGTAAATTCGTTTTCGCCTTTAAATGACTTATGAATAGCATTGTTTTCAAGTTTTTCTTGCGCATCGCTTCAATACAGAGATCTGGTGTACCGTGTTGCTCTCTTATACTCTTCGCCAGTTTTTTTATTTCATTTAAGCTGGCATAGTCCTGCATTGTCATACTGACTAATGTTAATTTGGTGTATTTAAGATGAAGCGCATCAAAAACAGATTTATTAATTGTAGATGTGATAATTAATAAATGTTTTATTTTATGTGATTCCAGCGATCTAATTATTGGGTAAATAGCCATTGCATCACCAATTTGATCTGGAATGTGAATGACTGCAAATTCAGTATTTGCAATATCAATATCTTCACATGAATAATCATAATAGCTAAATGCAATGCGTCTAAAAATTGACGTTAACGACATATCTAACCTCGCTTCCCTACTGGTTAAAACGTGATGGAGTTTATCAGAGATAGTCGTTTTCTAAAATCGATAAATAACGTAATGCCACATAACATGTCCTTATATTTTATGTGTTAATGATTTGCTTGAATTATACTTGTTATTTCAACAAAGGATTGTATTGCATTCTTCAATGCATGAAGCTGATGCAAAAATGGAGGTAAGACAAGAGATAAAGCGTCAACAACTGGTGGTGAACATCTCTCGTTTATTCAGTGGGGGAGATAAACCCCCACTTTTTTATTACACCGTAAGTGATGTCCGGTTAACCCACGTATGCCGCCAGCATTTCCTGTGCAGCAAGTTTGCCCAGCGCATTCGCTGCAAAAGGGCTGTCTCCGGTGAGAAGTTTACGATCCTTATGTACCCGGCCAGTAATGTCATCATTGATGATGTTCATTCCCATTTTCTTCAGTTCTTCACCGAAGTACCAGGTCAGATGACCCGGCATATAACCAATATCTGGTGTTTGTTTGTCTGCTGCATCCGGGAATGCGCAAATTGAATAACCGTTTAGTGGGTTATCACCGTGGCGGAGCGACAGAAACGCAGCCGGGCCGTGACAAAGAGAGATAACAAAGCGGTCGTTTTCAATTGCCCATTGCAGAGCGGTAGCAACTTCTTTGCTTTCAGGTAAGCCAATAAGAGCACCATGACCACCTGGGACAAAGATTGCTGCGTACTCGCTGTCTGCGTTGAGGCTGGCGACAACATCCGCTAATTTCTTCGGATTGCGGAACAGAGATTTGTGCTGCTCAAAGAATGGCATCACTTTTTCATCTTTGTGTGGCATAGCCCAGTATTCAAACTTCGTCATCAGGCCAGAGATGGTCGCAACTTCGAACTCGAAACCAGCAGCATGCAGGTGATACAACGGTAGCAACGTTTCAATGGGATGGTTGCCCGTCGAGAATAGTTTACCGTTATCGGTCGGCAAATAGCGTTCGTCAGCGGCGATCACCAGAATTTTATGCTTACCGCTATACGGTTTTGGGTAGTCCACACCATCAAGATCAGATACAGGACTGGTATATTGGCTAAGCGAATATTCTGAAGGGAAGAACGCATTATCTTCAGCAATATCAATCTGCGGGTTCTTACTTGTTTGAACAGTCATAGTGTATTCCTTATTGTTACTTCGGTAGGTTAGTCACTATATTCGCGACTGAGCTGGATGCTATATTTAACCAGGAACGTAAAACGAGTCAATATACCTAAAGCGGTAGAGGGTTGCGTTAAACACGTCAGGGAAAATACATCACAGTTCACGAATAGTGTTCTCATCGAATCAACCTTATTTGCAATAAAAAACGTAAAGCGTAGCAATATATTTTAGTTCATTTTTCAGAAAAGATGAGATTGCATACTCTCGTTACATAGGGTGACTGTAAGAATCATAAATGAGATTTTTAGCAAAAAATAATGATGCAGCCGTTCTGTATGCCCGTTAGTCGTGGAAAAATGATGAATCAGATTAATCATTAACTAATGACAGATATGGTTAATTACATGCTATCAGATTCTCTAATTACAGTAGCAACCAGAAACAGGTGTGCGAGGAGTGGCTAAGGTTACAGCAGATATAATGCACCAAATATTTAAGGCATAACTATAATTTTTAACAGATAAATTAATAATAATTTATAGTCTTTTTTATATTAAGATGTTTTCAGAGATTTTCTATGTACTGAAATATTGTTATTCCGGTGAATGTCTTTCTCGGGATGATAGGGAACTATCGCTTTATTATGCGTAGTTTTTCGCTAACGTTTCTTCAGGGCATATTCATTTACCTGGCTTTATTCCGGAATATGTAAGAATCCTGGAGCGTAGATATGTTTCTGACATGCATCGTTTTAAAGATGCACTACGTGATCAGGCTTTGCACTGTTTAGCGACTCTGGTTGAACAGAAACTGGCAGATGTTATTGTGCCGGGAGTCACCCAGGAATTGAGTTTTGTCGACATGCTACAGCGGTTGAGAGTGCCGCTGCTGGTGATTTGACGAGGGGGATAAAAAAGCCCGAGTTCAATGAGGGACGAACTCAGGCTGGATGAGTTTTTACAGTAACGTGCCGTGGCGCGTTGGCTGATTAGAACTGGTAGACGATACCAACTGCAAACTGGTCATCAGTTGCTCAGTAATTGCCGCGTCATCTTTATCCAGCATGTTGAATTTATATGCAGTATAAACGTTCATGTTCTTATTGAAGTAGTACCAAGTACCAACTTCAATGTAGTTCACGCGGTCAGCGTCAACATATCTATGGCCTGGGACGCCTTTAATATCTTTACCTTTGGAGTAGACATAACCTAAGGAAGGACGCAGACCAAAGTCGAACTGATACTGAACAACTGCTTCAAAGTTCTGAGTTTCGTTGAGCAGTTGATCATGCATTATCGAGTTGCCGTCTTTGTCGAAGCCGCCTGTATTAACTGATGTCGGTGTCATATTACGAGTTTCACCATACATCACAGCAGCGTAGACATTGTTCGCATCATATTTTGCTGCCAATGACCATACTTCTGCATTTGAACCGTTTCCATCAGCAACTTGCTCATTGGTACGATCAGATTTACCATAAACACCGACAATACCAAAACCATCAATGTTGTAGTCTACGGATAACGCATAGCCATCACCGTTTTGTTTAGTAACGCCACGATTGCTGTTCTTGCCTTGATACTGAATTGCAAAATTCAGTCCATCGACCAGACCAAAGAAATCAGAGTTGCGGTAGGTTGCAACACCGTTGGTACGACCGTTCATAAAGTTGTCAGCGGAAGCCCAGGAATCGCCGCCCCATTCAACTAACATATCGGTATAAGCTGCGGCATCATAGGCAACACCGTAGTTACGACCGTAGTCGAAAGAACCAAATCCGTTATATTTCAAACCGGCGAAGGTTAAACGGGTTTTTTCCTGATTAGAACCTTCAGGCTTGCTGGCATCAAGGTTGTATTCAAACTGACCAAAACCAGTCAGTTCGCTGGTAATCTGAGTTTCACCTTTAACGCCGAAACGAGCATAGGAGGTATCCTCGTTTTCGCTGTTATTATCATCAGTGTTCGACCAGATGCGTTCGCCAACCATCTTGCCGTAAAAATCAACTTTATTGCCATTCTTATTATAAATTTCAGCCGCATTTGCTGCGCCAGCAACTAATAACGCCGGGACCAGCATTGCCAGAACTTTTCTTTTCATTATGTATTCCCTTGTGATTATAATCTTCATGAATATATCAATAAGTGCCATTATCCAAAAAAAAGCACATTTGGATACTATTCTATGAAGTTCATTTTATTTTAAAGATTACATGTAACAAATATATTTAAAAGATTTCAAAATGTTTCTATCTTATTTAATATAATTCAAAATTATGAATTGCAGATACAAAAATTCATGTTATTTATGGTTGTATATCAATATATTATTGATTTTGCGGAAGGATAGTTTGTGTCAATGAGTGTTGCACCAAAGACCCTGAGTGATCTTGCGCACATTATGAATGGCATAAAAAAAGCCGGCATCATGCCGGCCCAAAAATATAAACAAGACGATAAAGGCTAATAACGGAGTTATCATGACACAGAAAACGAAAAAGGTATAATTGTATTCAGTGCTAATATATTCAATATGTGAATTAATTAATTATCCACTGCCGAAAGAAAAATACTTTCTTATTTGTTTTTTCTGCAAATAATAGCCATTGGCTAAGATTTATATATTTGTTCAAAAAATGAGTGAGACTTGACTGTCTCAACTAATGTGGAAAAATGTGACTTTTATCACATAATAGTGCTAAGTCTGAATTTCCCGGGTTATCTCAAAATGGAGTACGGTTCGACAACGATGGAAGAGAGACTTTCTCGCAGCCCTGGCGGCAAACTGGCTTTATGGGCTTTCTATACATGGTGTGGCTATTTCGTCTGGGTAATGGCGCGTTACATTTGGGTGATGAGCAGGATCCCGGATGCCCCCGTGTCGGGATTTGAAAGTGATTTAGGCTCTACCGCAGGAAAGTGGTTAGGGGCATTAGTGGGATTTTTGTTTATGGCCCTGGTCGGAGCGTTGTTAGGTGGTATTGCGTGGTACACCCGACCACGACCCGTGCGTAGCAGACGCTATGAGTAAAAACTGCTAAGGTTGCGACTCATTTGCAGCGGAGCGTGTATGGATTTACAACACTGGCAGGCACAGTTTGAAAACTGGTTTAAAAACCATCAAACGCACCAGGACGTGGCCCATGACCTGTGTCATTTTCGTCGTGTCTGGGCGACAGCGCAGAAACTGGCGTCAGATGAAGACGTCGATATGCTGGTCATTTTAACCGCCTGTTATTTTCACGATATTGTGAGCCTGGCGAAAAATCATCCGCAACGGCAGCGCTCCTCATTACTGGCGGCAGAAGAGGCGCGTCGCATTTTAAGTGCGGAATTTGTCGATTTTCCGCCAGAGAAAATAGACGCCATTTGCCATGCTATCGCGGCACACAGTTTCAGCGCACAAATTACACCTTTAACGGCGGAAGCCAAAATCGTGCAGGATGCAGACAGGCTGGAAGCTTTAGGCGCGATTGGTCTGGCGCGAGTGTTTGCGGTCTCAGGCTCGCTGGGTGTGGCGCTGTTTGACGGTGAAGACCCGTTCGCGCAGCATCGCCCGCTTGATGATAAACGCTACGCGCTGGATCATTTCCAGACTAAGCTGCTGAAACTACCGCAAACCATGCAAACGACAAAAGGTAAACAACTGGCGCAACACAACGCCCGTTTTCAGGTGGAGTTTATGGCTAAACTCAGCGCTGAACTGGCGGGCGAGAATGAAGGTGTGGATCATGACGTGATTCGTGCCTTTTCTCCTGCAGGCTGACCGCGTGGCCCTAAACTGAAGTAATTATGTTAACCTGTCGGCCATCTCAGATGGCCGGTTAAATCTATGCAGGAAAATATATCAGTAACCGATTCATACAGCACCGGGAATGCCGCACAGGCAATGCTGGAGAAACTGCTGCAAATTTATGATGTTAAAACATTGGTGGCGCAACTTAATGGTGTGGGTGAGAATCACTGGAGCGCGGCGATTTTAAAACGTGCGCTGGCGAATGATTCGGCATGGCACCGTTTAAGTGAGAAAGAGTTCGCTCATCTGCAAACGTTGTTACCCAAACCACCTGCACATCATCCGCACTATGCGTTTCGTTTTATCGATCTGTTTGCCGGAATTGGTGGCATCCGTCGCGGTTTTGAGTCGATTGGCGGTCAATGCGTGTTTACCAGTGAATGGAATAAACATGCGGTACGCACCTACAAAGCGAATCATTATTGCGACCCGGCTACGCATCACTTTAATGAAGATATCCGCGACATTACCCTGAGCCATAAAGAGGGCGTGAGCGATGAAGCAGCGGCGGCACATATTCGTCAGCACATCCCTGAACATGATGTTTTATTGGCCGGTTTTCCTTGCCAGCCGTTTTCCCTGGCTGGCGTATCGAAAAAGAACTCTCTTGGTCGCGCGCACGGTTTTGCCTGCGATACCCAGGGGACGTTGTTTTTTGATGTGGTACGCATTATCGACGCCCGCCGTCCGGCGATTTTTGTACTTGAAAACGTCAAAAACCTGAAAAGTCACGACCAGGGCAAAACGTTCCGCATCATCATGCAGACGCTGGACGAACTGGGCTATGACGTAGCCGATGCAGAAGATAATGGCCCGAACGATCCGAAGATCATTGATGGCAAACATTTTTTACCGCAGCACCGTGAACGCATTGTGCTGGTGGGTTTCCGTCGCGATCTTAATCTGAAGCAAGATTTTACCCTGCGTGATATCAGCGATTGTTTCCCTGCGCAGCGAGTGACGCTGGCGGAGTTGCTGGATCCGATAGTCGAAGCGAAATATATTCTGACGCCGGTGCTGTGGAAGTACCTCTATCGCTATGCGAAAAAACATCAGGCGCGCGGTAACGGCTTCGGGTACGGGATGGTTTATCCGAACAATCCGCAAAGTGTCACGCGCACGCTTTCTGCCCGCTATTACAAAGATGGCGCAGAAATTTTAATCGATCGCGGCTGGGATATGGCAACAGGTGAGAAAGACTTTGACGATCCGCAGAATCAGCAACATCGTCCGCGTCGGTTAACACCTCGTGAATGCGCACGGTTGATGGGCTTTGAAGCGCCGCATGAAGCGAAATTCCGCATTCCGGTTTCTGACACTCAGGCCTATCGCCAGTTCGGCAACTCGGTAGTCGTACCGGTCTTTGCCGCGGTGGCAAAACTGCTCGAGCCAAAAATCAAACAGGCGGTAGCGTTGCGTCAGCAAGAGGCACAACATGGCCGACGTTCACGATAAGGCCACGCGTAGCAAAAATATGCGCGCGATTGCCACGCACGATACAGCAATCGAGAAGCGCCTGGCCAGTCTGTTAACCGGACAGGGGCTGATGTTTCGCGTTCAGGGTGCCAGTCTACCCGGACGTCCGGATTTTGTCCTCGATGAGTATCGCTGCGTGATATTTACCCACGGCTGCTTCTGGCACCATCATCATTGCCATTTGTTCAAAGTTCCTGCCACACGAACGGAGTTCTGGCTGGAGAAGATAGGTAAAAATGTCGAGCGCGATCGTCGTGATATTAATCGATTGCAGGAACTCGGCTGGCGTGTATTGATTGTCTGGGAGTGTGCGTTACGTGGGCGAGAGAAGTTGACGGACGCGGCGCTGACCGAGCGTCTGGAAGAGTGGATCTGCAGCGAGGGTGCCAGCGCGCAGATCGACTCTCTGGGGATTCATTTACTCGCTTGATGTGTCCTGAATGACGGGGGCGACAACGGGTTTTGCGGGAAAGAGATATTTCCCCAGCGTTACCAGCACCACCGCGAAGACAATCACGCCCAGTGCCAGCCATTCAATCCGCGATAGCGTTTCGCCACCCAGCCCCGTACCCAGTAATACCGCGACCACCGGGTTAACATAAGCGTAGCTGGTCGCCAGAGCCGGGCTGACATTGCGGATTAAATACATATAAGCGTTGATGGCGATGATCGAACCAAACAGCGCCAGATAGCCGACCGCCAGGAAGCCCGAAAGAGAAGGGAGCGCCGTCAGTTTTTCACCCGCAATCATCGATGCGATCATTAACACCACGCCTGCCGCCAGCATTTCAATGGCTCCCGCCATCATCCCCACTGGCAGAGTGATTCGTGAGCCATAAACTGAACCAAATGCCCAACTCACAGACCCGATCAAAATCAGGATCGCGCCCCACGGATTGCCGCTTAAATTACCGCCACTGTTGAGCATGATGATCCCCGCTAACCCAATGGCGATGCCAAGCCACTCCAGTTTGCGCGTTTTTATGCCAAACAGGCGGCTGAAGCACAGGGTAAAGAGTGGCACCGTTGCCACCACCACGGCGGCAATGCCGGAAGGGACGTTTTGATGTTCGGCTACCGTTACCATGCCGTTACCGACAGCCAGCAGTAACAGGCCAATAAGCGCGGCATTAAGCAGTGGACGTAGCGGCGGCAATTTGTGCCCGCGCAGCAGTAAAAATGCCATTAGTAAAATACCGGCTGCCAGAAAGCGCACGCCCGCCATCATTAACGGTGGCCAGCTTTCTACCCCAATCCGAATGACAAAATAGGTTGAGCCCCAAATGATATACAGCGCAAACAGTGCGCCAAAAAGCGGTAACAACTGGCGGAAACGCATAATCCCTCACGATGGAAATAAAAAGGCGGTTCATAGTAAACGTGAAAATCATTTCACTGGCGAGAGATATAATCGTAATTGATTGTTAATAAAATGTTGACTTGTGAAGCAAGTATCAGACAAGCCGATTTTGCTTCATACTTAGCACCGTCAACAATAAAAATGAGAGGGAATGCTTTTGGCCGGGAGTAGTTTATTGACGTTGCTCGATGATATCGCCACTTTGCTGGACGATATCTCCGTGATGGGCAAGCTGGCGGCGAAGAAAACCGCTGGTGTATTAGGGGATGACTTGTCGCTCAATGCGCAACAAGTTTCAGGTGTGCGTGCCAACCGGGAATTACCCGTGGTCTGGGGCGTGGCGAAGGGATCGCTCATCAACAAAGTGATTCTGGTGCCGTTGGCGCTGATCATCAGTGCGTTTATCCCGTGGGCGATTACACCGCTGTTGATGATTGGCGGTGCATTTCTCTGCTTTGAAGGGGTAGAGAAGGTGCTGCATATGCTGGAGGCGCGTAAGCATAAAGAGGATCCGGCGCAGAGTCAGCAGCGCCTGGAAAAACTGGCAGCGCAGGATCCGCTGAAGTTCGAAAAGGACAAAATAAAAGGGGCGATTCGTACCGATTTTATTTTGTCTGCGGAAATTGTCGCTATCACGCTGGGGATTGTGGCGGAAGCGCCGTTGCTTAATCAGGTGCTGGTACTTTCAGGGATCGCACTGGTGGTTACCGTGGGCGTCTACGGTCTGGTGGGGATCATCGTTAAGATTGATGATCTGGGTTACTGGCTGGCGGAAAAATCCAGTACGGTTATACAGGCGCTGGGCAAGGGGTTATTGATTATCGCGCCCTGGCTGATGAAAGCGTTATCGATCGTCGGCACGCTGGCGATGTTTCTCGTCGGTGGTGGCATTGTGGTACATGGTATTGCGCCGCTGCATCATGCTATTGAACATTTCTCCGGGCAGCAGAGTGCGCTGGTGGCGATGATATTACCGACTGTTTTAAATCTGATTCTTGGTTTTATCATCGGTAGCATCGTCGTATTGGCAGTGAAAGCAGTAGCGAAAATGCGCGGTCAGGTACATTAATATTCTCACTGGCTGGTATGCAAAATTCGCCATTCTCGACTAAGGTGAACAAGTTTCACTCGAAAAAAGGAGGCGAGTATGAGCTTTGTGGTGAGTGAGGAAGTAACGGTTAAAGAGGGCGGCCCGCGGATGATTGTTACCGGGTATTCCAGCGGCATGGTTGAGTGTCGCTGGTATGACGGTTACGGCGTCAAACGGGAAGCCTTTCATGAAACTGAGCTTGTTCCGGGGGAGAAGAGTCGTTCATCGGAAGAAGTTTAAAAGCGTATAATTAACACCAGGGCAGATAAGGCGTTCACGCCGTATCCGGCGATTGTGCCAACGTTGGCATTGAAAGCCTGATGCGACGCTGGCGCGTCTTATCATGCCTCGTTATAAAAATATTGTTGTTTGGCGGTACGCTATTGCCAGGTTATGCCAGAATCATAAGAAAGCAGGTTGGGAGTTGTCAGGGTGCTGCACGAGACAGAAATGGAAAACCAGAGCTGGCTGAAAAAACTCGCGCGCCGCCTGGGGCCTGGTCATGTCGTTAATCTCTGCTTTATTGTGGTGTTGATCTTCTCAACTTTACTCACATGGCGTGAAGTCGTCGTACTGGAAGATGCCTATATTTCAAGTCAGCGTAACCATCTGGAAAATGTTGCCAACGCGCTTGATAAACAACTGCAATATAACGTTGATAAGTTATTATTTTTGCGTAACGGGATGCGCGAAGCCCTCGTTGCGCCGCTCGATTTCACCTCTCTGCGCAATGCCGTTACCGAGTTCGAACAACGTCGCGATGAACATGCCTGGCAGATAGAACTCAACAGACGACGTACCCTGCCGGTAAATGGCGTCTCTGATGCGTTAGTCAGCGAGGGGGATCTGCTTTCTCGCGAAAATGAATCCCTGGACAACGAAATTACCGCCGCGCTGGAAGTCGGTTACTTGCTGCGACTGGCGCACAACTCCTCGTCGATGGTTGAACAGGCGATGTATGTCTCGCGCGCCGGATTTTACGTTTCTACGCAGCCGACGCTGTTTATGCGAAGTGTGCCCGGGCGTTACTACGAATTTGTCACCCAACCCTGGTTTATCGGTCATTCACAACGAGAAAACCGCCAACGTGCGGTGCGTTGGTTTACCTCTCAGCATGACCATAACAATGTTACTGAACCACAAGTCACTGTAAGCGTGCCGGTTGACAGCAATAATTACTGGTATGGCGTGCTGGGAATGAGTATTCCCGTGCGTTCAATGCAGCAATTTTTACAAAATGCTATCGATAAAAATCTCGACGGTGAATATCAACTCTACGACAGTAAACTGAAATTATTGACCTCTTCCAACCCGGAGAATCCTACCGAAGATCTCTTTGATCCTCGCGAACTGGCATCACTTGCGCAGGCCATTGAACACGATACGCGCGGTGGAATCCGGATGAACAGTCGCTATGTTAGCTGGGAACGGCTGGATCATTTTGACGGGGTATTAGTGCGAATCCATACGCTTAGCGAAGGTGTGCGTGGTGATTTCGGCAGTATCAGCATTGCATTAACCCTGTTGTGGGCGCTCTTCACAACCATGTTACTTATCTCCTGGTATGTGATTCGCCAGATGGTCAGCAATATGTTTGTCCTGCAAAGCTCGTTGCAATGGCAGGCGTGGCACGACACTTTAACCCGCCTGTATAACCGTGGCGCACTGTTCGAAAAAGCGCGTCCGCTGGCCAAAATGTGCCAGACACACAAACATCCTTTTTCTGTCATTCAGGTCGACCTTGACCATTTTAAAGCGATTAATGACCGCTTTGGTCACCAGGCGGGCGACCGTGTGTTGTCACATGCTGCCGGATTAATTAGTCGTTCATTACGACCCCAGTATGTTGCCGGACGGGTTGGTGGTGAGGAGTTTTGTGTGATTCTGCCTGGCGCCAGCCTGGAGCAGGCAAAAGAAGTTGCCGAACATATTCGTCTGAAGCTGAATGAAAAAGAGATGTTGATTGCCAAGAGCAAGACTATCCGCATCAGTGCTTCATTGGGGGTGAGCAGCAGTGAAGAAACCGGTGATTATGATTTTGAACAATTGCAATCGCTGGCCGATCGTCGGCTGTATCTCGCTAAACAAGCAGGACGTAATCGGGTCTGCGCCAGTGATACCCCTTAACGGACGGTAAAAAAGTGATCCAACCCCTCGCGCCAGCCATCAGGACCTTCTCGCTGCGTTCGCCAGACACGAGGCGGATCCTCATTTTGCAGATGAATGCCTTCCCGGTTTAGCCCTTTCACAATGACCGCGTAATCCATCACTTCCAGTAATGGCGCGTCATTTGGACCATCGCCTAAGCCAAGCGTCGTCGGACGTTCTCCGCCTGATTGTTGATATGCCGCGATGATCCAGTTGGCGGCCTGATCTTTTCCGGCAGAGGCGTCCAACACATGCCAGAAGCGAGCGCCCTGGACAAACTGCAACCCTAACTCGTTCAGGCGAGCGGTAAATTGCGTCATTTGCTCGTCACTGTCGCGCCAGATGAGCGTGACCGAGGCTTCATGCAATTGCGTCAGCGCCGCCTGGCTACGGCTTAATCCAGTCCATTCAGCAATGGTTGTCTCATCGACATCATCAAAAGTGGTGAATTTGAAATGTTCTTTCTCGCGTAACGTATTCAACACCAGACTAATTTCACTATGGGCAATACCCGAGATGATACGGGGGAAACCATCTATATCTTGCCATTGATGATCCAGTTGGATCACCGCTCCGTTTTCGGCAATCAGCGGCAACCCTTGCAGACCCAGGATTTTTTGCAAGTACAGCATTTCCGTCGACGTTTTACTGCTGCAGAGAATCACTGGAACGTCTGCTTCTCGTAAACGGTTTAGCCAGGGAGCGGCAGGCTGCCAGTCATAGCTATGACTGTCCAACAGGGTGCCATCGAGATCGGTGAAAATCAGCAGTGGTTGTTGAATTGAAAGCATGGTAGCGCATACTCCCTTTACCAGGATGTTTCTCAAAATAGCACGATTTGTATTTGATCATTTTTTGGGAGCGATCCCGCCCGTAGCAGAGGCCATAAGGGGTGACGAAAGTCACAATTTCATTCATTAGTGATATTAATCATTCATGCAAAGAATATTTCCTTGTCAGCGAAAAAAATTGCAGATAAGGTGATGAACACATCAGATTTCCTGGTGTAACGAATTTTTTAAGTGCTTCTTGCTTAAGCAAGTTTGATCCCGACCCCCACAAGGGCCGGGATTTTTTTATGTCGCATTTAGCGGTTTACTTCCGAGACGCTAAAGTCATGAATATCCAGTTCAAAGGCATCCGCTAATTCACGCCATGTATGGTATTCACGACCATCGATACTGACGTGTTCTGAATCACTCTGGCTGCGATGAACTTCGCTTTCGCTAATTTCATTGATCGCCGCCAGCAGGGCATCGACATCGACGCTGACCTCACGTTTTGCGGTATCGCTGTACTCTTTTGCGGTTTTCATCATCTTTCCTCGCAACCGTTACTCATTTGATGCTGCTGACCGTGATGCACGCCTGGCATCTTTTAAGTATAGACCGTCGAGAAAATCAGCACTCGCGCTCATCCGGCGCTGCCAGCAAAAAGAAATTGTTCTACACTGGCACAAAGCCACAGGAGGAAAATGATGAAGGTGAATGATCGGGTAACAGTCAAAACGGATGGCGGTCCGCGTCGTCCTGGCGTGGTACTGGCAGTTGAGGAGTTTAGTGAAGGCACAATGTACCTGGTTTCGCTGGAAGACTACCCGCTCGGCATCTGGTTCTTTAATGAGGCAGGGCATCAGGACGGTATCTTTGTGGAGAAAGCAGAGTAATTTCATTCAGCCTGACTGGTGGGAAACCACCAGTCAGAATGTGTTAGCGCATGTTGACAAAAATACCATTAGTCACATTATCCGTCAGTCGGACGACATGATAGATAACTTGTTTATTATGCGTTTTGATCTTACGTTTAATATTGCCTTTATGCGATGAAACGGTCTTGGCTTTGATATTCATTTGGTCGGAGATCTGAATGGTTCCCTGACCAGCCATCCACATTCGTAACATACTCGATTCGGTTCGACTCAATGATAACGTCGGCATATTTAAAACAGTGGCCATTGTTGTCTCTTTTTTCAGAATATCGCCAAGGATATCATCGAGAGATTCCGGTTTAATTGATTTAGAACTAATCAATAAATTTTTTCTGACCAACAGATATTCATCAAAATGAACATTGGCAATTGCCATAAAAACGATAAATAACGTATTGGGATGTTGATTAATGATGTGCTTGATACGCTGACTGTTAGAAGCATCGTGGATAAAACAGTCCTCATTAATAAACACCACTGAAGGGCGCTGTGAATCACAAGCGATGGCAAGGTCATCAACGGTTTCGATGTCGTTGATTTCTCTTTTTTTAACCCCTCTACTCAACAGATACCCGGTCAAACCTAGCCGGGTGTAACTACATAAATCCATAATAATCGTTGACATGGCATACCCTCACTCAATGCGTAACGATAATTCCCCTTACCTGAATATTTCATCATGACTAAACGGAACAACAAGCATCACCTAATGCGGCACTCTCGCGATTTTTCAGGCGGACTTACTATCCCGTAAAGTTCTTTATAATTTGCCTGGAATTGTCTTAAAGTAAAGTAAATGTTGTGATATGTGAGTGAGACTAAAATAAATATTGCGCCAGCGGAGTATCCTGGAAGATGTAGCCTGATTTTATTTTTCGGATAATCCTTAGGATAACACGATAAACATTACGGAATCATATTGCTGGAAATTCGCTAATAATATCGGCAAGCAAATTAAAAATTTCACTGAATAAATGTTCGCAAAACGGAGCAATTAACGGCATTAATGCTGCCATTAATGAAATACCGACCGTCAGAGTTAATGGAAAACCGATAACGAAAATTGATAATTGCGGAGCCATACGATTAAGTAATCCCAGCGCCAGATTCAGTGTCAGCAGCAGGGTAATAATCGGTAATGCCAGCATCAATCCGTTGAGAAAAATTAAACTTCCTGCTTTGGTGAGCGCCAGAAACGCATTGTTGTTAAGCGGCTCGCCCCCAATAGGCAGAGTGTGAAACGTATCGACCAGCAGCGAAATCAACCATAAATGGCCGTTAAATGTCAGGAACAACAGCAGAGCCAGCATATCCATAATACGCGCCAGAACGGGCATATTAAGATGGCTGCCTGGATCGACGAATGTCGCAAATGAAAGCCCCATTTGCAGACCGATAATTTCTCCAGCAGTTCGCACAGCGGCAAAGGCAAATTGCATGGTAAACCCAAGGGCAATGCCAATCAGGATTTGCTGCACCGCCAGCCACAGGGCATGGAACGAAAAAACGGGAACATCGTTGGCTGGTAATGCCGGGGCAATAGCGAAAGTGATCATCATCGCGAGTCCCAGTTTCACCCGTTTCGGTATACTACGTTCGCTTAAAATGGGCGCGGTGGAGATCAGCGCCAGCACGCGCAGCAATGGCCAGAAATACAGACTTAACCAGGAAAGCCATTGTTCGCTTGTTACCTGCAACATAGCACGCGCTACCCGATGATATACGGCAGGTTAGTGAACAAGGTGCGGACGTAATCCAGCAAGAGGTTGAGCATCCACGGCCCGGCAATAATAATGGCGATAAATACGGCGATGATTTTCGGAATAAACGATAGCGTCATTTCGTTAATCTGCGTGGCAGCCTGCAAAATGCTGATAATAAGGCCAGTCACCAGCGCCACCAGTAGCAGCGGGGCGGCCAGCGCCAGAGCGACTTTCATCGCTTCCGTCCCCATCATCATGACCGATTCAGGTGTCATTTTGCCCTCTCTAACTATAAAAGCTCTGCGCCAGCGAACCGACCAGCAATTGCCAGCCATCCACCAGCACAAACAGCATCAGTTTAAATGGTAGAGCAATGGTCGCGGGGGGCACCATCATCATCCCCAACGCCATCAACACGCTGGCGATCACCAGGTCGATAATCAGGAAAGGAATGAAAATCGTGAAGCCTATCTGGAATGCGGTTTTCAGCTCGCTGGTCACATAGGCCGGTAGCAAAATGCGCATCGGCACGGCTTCCGGTCCCGGCAAGGGGCTGGTATTTGCCAGTCTGGCAAACAACCCTAAATCTGCCTCGCGGGTCTGACGCAGCATAAACTCACGCAGCGGTTGCGCCCCTTTTTCCAGCGCCTCCTGCATTGAGATTTTCTCTTCGCTGAATGGCTGGTACGCATCGACATAAATTTTGTCGATAACCGGTGACATAATAAAAAAGGTCAAAAACAGCGCCAGTCCCAGCAATACCTGGTTGGGCGGGGCGGAGGGGGTTCCCAGCGCGTTACGCAGTAAACCAAAAACGATGATGATGCGAGTGAAACTGGTCATCATCAGTAAAATCGCCGGAATAAACGTCAGCGAGGTGATGAACACCAGCGTCTGCACCGGAAGCGACCAGCTTTGTCCTCCGCCAGGCAGCGGTTGGCTGGTGATGCCAGGCAGTTGCGCAAAGGCGAGGGGGCTGACCAGCCAGAGAAGAGCAGGAGCGACAGATAACAGACGACGCATCAGGATCTCCCGTTACGCTTGAGCAAATTTTTCATTAGCGACTGGAAATCGGTCTGTGGCATCTCTTCCGTTGGCGCAGAAGGGGGAAGTTTATGCAATAGATTGATTTGCCCTGCGGTGACGCCGAGTACCAGTCGTGCATCTTCCACATCGATCACCACTACCCGCTCGCGCGCGCCAAGTGAAGCGCTGGCGCTGACTCTTAACCCGCGGGCGTCGCTGCGTTTGGCGGCAAATCCCAGCCGTTTCACCAGCCACGCTGCAGCGAGAATCAGGACAATAATGGCAATTAATGCGCCACTCACCTGCAGGAGCGGCGCGGTGGAAACCGGCGTGGTTGGTTGCACGGTGGCGTGGTTATTCATCACTAACGGCTCAGGCGGCGCATCCGCTCAGACGGGGTAATGATATCGGTGATCCGCACGCCATATTTATCGGCAACGACCACAACTTCGCCCTGGGCGATTAAATAGCCATTGATCAGAATATCCAGCGGTTCGCCAGCCAGACCGTCCAGCGCCACCACTGATCCTTGCGTCAGGCGCAACAGCTCTTTGATAGTCATTCGTGTGCGACCCAGTTCGACGGTCAGTTTGACCGGAATATCCATAATCAGGTCGATATCCTGCAATGTTCCACTGACGTCGCCGCCACCAAGCTGTTGGAACACCGCCTCAGTGGCGCTTTTGCCGCTGGTTGATTTTTGTTCGCTCAACGCTTCAGCCCACAGATCGTCCATTGCGCCGTTGTTGTCATCGGCCGGATTATTCAAGTCACTCATTTGGGCTGTTCCTCGTTCAGAGAATTCAAAATCGGGTTAATCAAATGTTCTATCCGTAACGCATACTGGCCATTGATGGTGCCGTACTGGCTGGTCAGCACCGGAACGCCGTCAACGTGCGCGATGATACGATCGGGTTTTTCTATCGGCAGGACATCGCCGGGTTTCAGTTTCAAAATCTGCGACAGGCGCAGCGAAATATCGGCAAAGTTGGCGATCAACTCCAGTTGTGAATGCTGTACCTGACGCACCAGATTATCGCGCCAGTTCTGATCTTCATTACGCGAGTTTTCCAGTGGCGGGTTAACCAACAATTCCCGCAGCGGCTCGATCATGCTGAATGGCAGGCAGATATTAAATTCACCGGTCAGGTTGCCAATTTCGACATGAAAAGGCGTATTAACCACAATGTCGTTTGGTGAGGTGGTGATATTGGTAAATTTCACCTGCATTTCCGAACGTACATACTCGACTTCCAGCGGATTAATCGCCTTCCAGGCGTCGCTATAGCCTTCAAGCGCCAGCTTTAACATGCGGTTGATGACGCGCTGTTCGGTATGGGTAAACTCGCGACCTTCCACTTTGGTAGGGAACCGACCATCGCCGCCAAACAGGTTATCCACGGCAATAAATACCAGGCTTGGCGAGAACACCACCAGTCCTGTGCCGCGCAGCGGTTTCAGGTGGATAAGGTTAAGGTTGGTCGGCACTGGCAGGTTGCGGGCAAATTCATGATATGGCTGGATACGGATCGCCCCGACGGTGATGTCCGGGCTACGACGCAGCAGGTTAAACAGCCCCATGCGGAAATGTCGGGCAAAACGTTCATTAATGATTTCCAGCGCCTGCAAACGTTCGCGCACAACCCGTCGTTGCGTATTGGGATCGTAAGGCCGAATGTCATTGTCGCTGGTCACGCCGGAAGTCGGTTCGTCTTTGACCTCGCTGTCGCCATTCAACAGTGCATCAATTTCAGCTTGAGAAAGAATACTATCGCCCATGTCGTTATCGCAGAATAAAAGCGGTATACAGCACGTCGGTGACATCCTGTTTCGGTTGCCCGGCAACAAGCGGGGTGGAGAGTATGGCTTTAATCGCGGCAATCAGCTTTTGCTTGCCTTCTTCGGTTGCCAGCACGGCGGCATCCTGACGCGAAAACAGTAACAGCAAGCGACTACGAACTTCCGGCAAATACTCGCTCAGGCGCGAACGGGTGGTTTCATCTTTTAGTCGCAGAGTAATACCGATATAAAGCACACGATCCGCATCGCCCAGGTTGACCGTAAAAGTGTCCAGTGCGTAGAAGACCGGTGAGGGCATGACATGTTGCTGCGCATTGTCGTCAGTCGCCGCCTGATGCGAGTGCCAGTAGCTGTACCCCGCGCTGGCGCAGGCCGCGAGAGTAATGAATACCAGAATCGGGAACCAAAGCGATCGCTTGCTTTTCTTGCTTATCGCGTAATCAGTCATGTGTTGCGGTCTTCCTGTGTCGCTACTGCTTATCGGTTAATTATCCTGTGTCTTGATCGCGACAAAGCGGGGAAAAGACGCAGGTTAAGGGGTTACCTCTGACGTTAGGCGAAAATATCAACGCCACAGTTGCCTGCTACACGCCCTCGTAAAGAGGCAGAAATTGGCAGTGCATCGTCATCTTCGCCAGCCTTGCGTTCATGGTTTATTGTGCGCTGGCTTTGCTGTTGCTGAGACGCCGCCTGTTGCTGACTGCTAGAACTTTCGCCGCTGATATTGCTCTGCCCCAACTGAATACCGCTTTCTGCCAGTTGTGTACGCAGTACCGGAAGAGCCGCTTCCAGGGCGGCGCGCACGTGCTGATGCGGCGAAACCATCTGGATTTGCGCCTGGTTGTCATCCACTTTGAGGGAGATGTGCACTTCACCTAAATCCTGCGGGTGCAAACGCAATTCAGCGCTTTGTTGCCCCTGACGGGTAAACAGTGAAATATGTTGGCTTAAGGATTGTTGCCATTCATGGGAACCCAGCGGGGCACTCAAAACAGGCGCTGCGACGGTGGGCAGAGGCTGCGTCTGGTGTGGAGTGATTAGCGGGCTGGCAGCAGCAGTCACTGGCGAAGGTGTGATGATGACTTCCGCTTTGCTCTGGGCTTCAGCTACCAGCGGTGTTAATGGCTGGACTGACGCTTCAGCGGTGTCGCCAGGCTGTGCTGTTGTGCGTTGCGCAGAAGTCAGTTTTGTGGGGTGTGCTGGCTTTTCTGTCGGTAACACGGTTGATGGTGTGTCAGTTACTTTGGGCGTATTGTCAAAACCCGGCAACATTGCGAAAAGGGCGCTCAGGCTGGCCGCGGCGTCTTCATTAAGATCATCCGCTTTTTCGTCTTTTGCCGTGTCTTTGTCTGGCACCGCAGCCAGCGTAATCGCCTGAGCGGTGATTAATGGTGTTGATGTGGATTGTTCGTCGTTGATGACGGGCTGTGTTCCATCCACAGAGATCCGTAAATCTGGTTGTTGCGCGTCGTTCTGAATATCGCTGACCAGCGGCTCGACTTTGATGACAAGTTTATCTGTCGCCACCAACAATGGGGGCGTAGATTTGTTGTTTGTTGTCTCGCCTGCTAATGCTCCGCTCAACAAAACGAGAAAATCTTGTGCGCTATCGGTGGCTTTACCGCCGGACAGCGTGGTGGTGTCAACGTCAGCGGTAATCAAGGGCGCTAAGCGAATCATTCTGGTTTCCTCATGGCGGCGCGCTGGGCAAACTCATCCATCTTTTTCTGATCGAGGCGGTTTTCTGCTAACAGTGCCGCCGTGGATTGCCGTTCCTGCAGTGTCTGCCAGGCCTGCAAACGTTGTTTCTTTTCCCGCCAGTTATTCAGGGCAACATCAACTTTCTGTGTCCACTGTGTAAGTTGCTGGTGGTGCTGAGTAATGGCTTTTTCCAGCGTCTGGATAAATTGCTGATAGTTAATCCAGCGATTGCTGGTCATTCCTGCACTCATATCGCTATTCAGGTTGTTACGATATTCATTCTGATAATCGATCAGCATTTTGAGTTGCTCTTCTGCCTGCTGGCATCCGCGACGCATTTCACCCAACAGTCGTGCGGCGTTATCCACCTCTTTTTCTGCCAGATCTTTCAGGGTCGCCAGTGCGCCATGTTCTGCCATCTGCTGTTATCTCCTGAGTTATGACACCGTTGGGAAAATGTGCTCCAGCCCCTGGAGAGAGTCTTCCCAGTCCGCGCGTTCAAAAATGCCTTGTTGCAAATAGCCCTCAAGCTGCGGCCATAAGGCGATGGCTTTATCGAGCATGGGATCGCTGCCTTTGGCATAAGCACCAACGCTGACCAGGTCGCGGTTGCGCTGAAAACTCGACAACAACTGTTTGAATGTGCGCACCCGCGCGTAATGTTGCTCGCTGATCAGTGCTGTCATTGCACGGCTGATTGACGCTTCAATATCAATTGCCGGATAGTGTCCGGCTTCCGCCAGACGACGAGACAGTACGATGTGCCCGTCGAGGATCGCCCGCGCGGAGTCGGCAATCGGATCTTGCTGATCATCACCTTCGGTGAGCACGGTATAAAAAGCGGTAATCGAGCCGCCGCCGCTGATGCCGTTTCCGGCACGCTCGACCAATGCCGGTAGTTTGGCGAATACCGATGGAGGATAGCCTTTGGTGGCAGGCGGTTCGCCAATCGCCAGCGCAATTTCACGCTGAGCCATCGCGTAGCGGGTGAGGGAATCCATAATTAGCAACACATGCTGACCCCGATCGCGAAAATCTTCGGCAATGCGCGTGGCATAGGCGGCACCTTGCATTCGCAGGAGCGGAGAAACATCGGCTGGTGCGGCAATCACCACCGAGCGCGCACGCCCTTCAGCACCGAGGATATTCTCAATAAAATCTTTTACTTCGCGTCCACGTTCACCAATTAAACCAACGACAATCACATCTGCACGGGTGTAACGCGCCATCATCCCCAGCAACACACTTTTGCCGACGCCGGAACCGGCAAACAGCCCCATACGCTGCCCGCGTCCGACGGTAAGCAGGGCATTGATTGGACGCACGCCCGTATCCAGCACGTGCTCAATCGGCGTACGTTGCAATGGGTTAAACGGCGGGGTAATTAATGCACCGGTTTCAGTCGTATCGGGAGAGGGCTGGCCGTCGAGTGGTTTACCGCTACCGTCCAGAACGCGACCTAACAACGCCGGACCGAGCGGTAATTGCTTGCCGCTTTGCAACCCTTGTGGGGAGATGTTTTTGGCATAAACGCGTGCGCCAGGCAGTACACCTTCCACTTCCTCCAGCGGCATTAAAAACAGCCGTTGACCGTTAAAGCCAACCACTTCGCTTTCCACTTCGTGAGTTTCAGCGCCGTTCTGGCGTTCAATCACACAGGTTGCGCCGAGCGGTAGTTGTAATCCGGTAGCTTCCAGCACCAGCCCGGTGGCGCGGGTTAATCGCCCGTAGCGGCGTACCGCAGGAAGTTGCGCAATTTTGGCTTCAAAGCTATCCAGCGAGGTTAACCAGCGTGTCAGGCGAGTGGTCATCACACCACTCCAGGTGCTGCCAGACGGCAGAGTTCTTGCCAACGGGTGGCGACACTGGCATCGAGATCGCCTTCATCGGCAGAGACTTTACAGCCGCCGGGATGCAGAGTTGGATCGCCGCGCAACCGCCAGCCGTGCAGGCTTAACGTTGCGCCAAGCATCTCATCGACGCGTTGCAGGTCATCCGGATGCACGCGTAACTGTGGTTTGCCGCTGAATAACGGTTCCTGCTGTAGCAACTGCTGGATCTGTTTGATCAGTGCCTGGCTGTCCACCGTGGGCGTCTGACCGATCACCTGACGCGCTGCCTCCAGAGCCATTTGCATCAGCCGCGAAGCTATCACGCTATCCAGCGCGTCAAGGGTGGTCTGGAATTCGCTGACCAGTTGCTGCATCCGCGCATGAATCGGTGCTTGCTGAGATTTCGCCTGCACCAGTCCTTGTTCCAGCCCCTGTGCCAGACCCTCCTGATAGCCTTGTTCATGGCCTGTCTGGCGACCTTCGGCAATCCCCGCCTGATAACCTTGCTCGTGAGCCTGCATTTGCAGTTGTGCCAGTTGTTGTTCAAGGCGGGGTTCGATCTCTTCAGTGACGGTTTCTTCCGGCTCCATCAGCGGCACAAACTCTGCCTGTGGCGGCGCAAGATCGTCAGGCGTCCAGGTTTTCCACGGCAGGTTATCAGACATAGGTGTCCTCGCCGCTGCCAATCACCATTTCGCCAGTTTCGGCAAGGCGGCGCACAATCAGCAGAATCGCTTTCTGCTCGTTCTCCACCTGCGACAAACGTACCGGACCACGGTTGGCGAGGTCGTCGCGCAGGATATCGGCGGCGCGTTGCGACATATTGCGCAGGAACTTCTCGCGCAGTGGCTGTTCGGCACCTTTCAGGGCGATCAGCAGCGATTCGGAATCCACTTCCTGCAACAGACGCTGGATACTGCGATCGTCGACATCCACCAGATTTTCGAACAGGAACATTTCGTCGATGATTTTCTGCGCCAGCTCACCGTCAAATTCACGCACGGCGGTAATAACCGCCTCTTCCTGCTGGGTTTTCATCAGGTTGATAATTTCGGCTGCTGTTCTCACGCCGCCCATTTTGCTGCGTTTGAGATTCTGACCGTCGAGCAGACCATTCAGCACTTCGGTCAGTTCCGCCAGCGCGGCAGGCTGTACACCGCCAAAGGTGGCGATACGCAGCATCACGTCGTGACGCAGACGTTCATCGAACAACGCCAGAATATCGGCGGCCTGGGCGCGCTTCAGATGTACCAGAATGGTGGCGATAATCTGTGGATGTTCATCGCGAATAAGATCGGCGGCACTCTGCGGCTCCATGAAGTTGAGCGTTTCTATGCCGCTGGCGGTGTCGCGGGTTTCGAGAATATCTTCCAGCAGGCTGGCGGCACGCTCTTCGCCCAGCGCTTTCACCAGCACCGAACGCAGATAATCGTTGGCGTTAATATTCAGAGCGGCGAACTGTTCAGCTTCTTGTTCAAACTCCGCCAGCACTTCAGTTAACTGTTTATTGGAGATCTGCGTGACATTTGCCATCGCTGCGCTCAGGGTTTGCACTTCGCGCTGGGAGAGGTGCTTGAACACTTCAGCCGCCCGATCTTCGCCAATGGTCATTAGCAAGATGACGCTTTTATCGGTGCCTGTCAGGTTACTCATGATCGTTATTTATCCACTGGCGAATGACCAGCGCTACTACGCGCGGATCGTTATCAGACATGTCACGGATACGCTGGCTCATTACTTCCGCTCCCAGACGTTGGTTAGCACGGCGTTGCTGCAATTGTTCGTCTTTGCTGAGGCGTACTTCCACCGCATCTTCCACTTCCTGGCGAGCCTGTGGCTGCTGTTGTACGGCGCTCACCGCCTCGGCGCGGCGTGTTAACTGCGGGTGTACCGCTTTACGCCACAGCAGCCACGCCACCAGTAGCACCAGCAACCAGCGACCGGCAGCCAGCAGTTGATCGATAAACACTTGTTGTTGCCAGAACGGCAGTTCTCCACCGCTTTCGTCACCGCTGTTGAAGGGGGAGTTGACGACATTGAGTGAATCTCCGCGCTTTTCAGAAAAGCCCATCGCCTCGCGGGTCAGATCTTCAATCTGCTTCATCTGTTCGGCGCTCAGTGGCAGCGGTTTACCATCCGGCAGCGTTTTGTAATTCACCACGACGGCGACCGACAAACGTTGCACGTCGCCTACGTTCATTTTGGTATGACGAATAGTGCGATCGACTTCGTAGTTGCTGGTTTCATTACGCTGGGTGCTGCGCGGGCCGCTATTACTGGTGGTGCTTGTTTGTTGCTGACGGTTGTTTTGATTTGCCGGAGGCGTACTGATTGGCGCGTTATTGGCAGGCGCGGGCTGATTCGATAATGCGCCAGGCACGCCGCCAGGGTAACCGGAACCGCTTTGTTCGCTCTCATTCAGTTGACGGGAACGGAGCGCCGCCTGTGACGCATTGCCATTAGGGCGATACTGTTCTTCGGTTTGCTCTTTACTGGCGAAATCCAGTTGTGCCGTCACCTGAGCGTGAATATTGCCGTTGCCGACAACTGGTGACAGGATCGCTTCAATACGCCGCTGAATGCGACCTTCAACATCACTGGCATATTTTAACTGGACGTCATTAAGATCGCGCCCGCTGGTGCTGGACTGGGTTAACAGATGCCCACCCTGATCCACCAGCGTGACGTTACCCGGTGGCAATCCGGCTACCGCACTGGAAACCAGATGCACAATGGCACTGATTTGCCCTTCATCCAGCGCGCGACCAGGTAAAAGATTTACCGTCACTGATGCCGAAGGGGATTTTTGTTCACGGACAAATAAAGACGGTTTCGGCATCGCCAGATGCACGCGCGCTCCTTTTACCGGGCCGATAGTTTCGATGGTACGGGAAAGTTCACCTTCCAGCGCTCGCTGATAATTCACCTGTTCGCTGAACTGGCTGATACCAAACTTTTCCTGATCGAGCAGTTCAAAACCGACCGCGCCGCCTTTAGGCAAGCCTTGCTGTGCCAGACGCAGACGTAGCTCGTGAACTTTATCTGCCGGAACTTCAATCGCGCCGCTGGCTTCGCTGAAGCGGTAAGGAATATTCATTTGTGTCAGTTGGCTGACGATCGCACCGCCATCCTGATCGGAAAGATTGCTGAATAACGTGCGGTAATCAGGGGCTTTTGCCCACAGAATTAACGCGACCATCACTGCAACCGCCGCGGAAGCAGCAACAACCAAAGGTATTTTCGGATTTGCGCGCAGGCGATTAAGCCACTCAAGAGATTTTGTCTGGGCTGCAGTCGCATTCATCGCGCACCTCGTGGCAGATGATAGACAGCGGTATTGGCAAAGTGGAACAAGACGCACTCCCGGGTCAGCAAACTCGAAAAATTAACGGCCTCATTATTTGTGGTTTTATTTTTTTCTATGCGCCAATTAACCCATTTTTTTGTCTCTATTTAGCGCCTTTATCTTATTGACTTACTGGTAGGCTCTGCTACCAAGAATTGTCCGGGAGATGAATATGTCAGCGATACAGGGGATTGAAGGGGTTATCAGCCAGTTACAGGCCACGGCGATGAGTGCGCGTGCGCAGGGGACTCTGCCGCAACCGACCATCAATTTTGCCGGACAGCTTCATGCTGCGCTCGATCGCATTAGCGATACGCAAACCACCGCCCGCACACAGGCAGAAAAATTTACCCTCGGTGAACCCGGCGTAGCGCTAAACGATGTGATGACCGAGATGCAAAAAGCGTCGGTTTCGATGCAAATGGGGATTCAGGTGCGTAATAAGCTGGTGGCGGCGTATCAGGAAGTGATGTCCATGCAGGTGTAGGTTTTGTAACCTGTTGACTATGAGAGTGAAAAGAAGCGCGGCTGTCGGATTGGAGCCGCGGGACAAGGTCCAAAATTATCTAAGAGTTGTTGAATTTCCCAGCTTCTGTTGAAGCATATGCATCTTACTAATAACTAAAAAAGGTTTAAACTAAAAAATTAACCGTATTTTCAGGTAAGTCTTACCGACATATCCTCACCGCATTCAGACGGTTAAAGAAGCCGTATTTAGCGCGTAAACAGGGCGCGGGGGTGTCCCTTATGCCAGCAGATTCAATCGGGTGGGAAGACTCCGGGTCATATTTCATGTGGCAGGAACAGCGTCATAGACAGCCTCTGTCTGTTACTGACAGTTATCCTCAGGTACAGGAAAGCAATGACGGGGATAGCCCCGTCAATTTCTGTTTACTCAATCTGTATGTTGACGCTGTATTTTTTAACTTTGTTTTTACGAGCGTCATTACGGGTTTGAAGCACTCTTAGCTCATATTTACCGGAAGCGGGAAGGATGTACTGACCATTGTCATCAAGCTCGGGAGAATATCTGGAGAGATCAACAGAGTCGCTAATTCCTGGCCCAAAGAGGACAATATCAGCCCCCTCATTGGAGATACTGATATGCACCTTCTGGCCTTTTTTGGCATAGAAGTTATATGTGTCGTAATCGTACCCCTTTATCTCTCCTGAGTACTGGGCGCTACTATGCCCCTTTCTGAACTCAACATTAATGTCCTTGCCAGCGGCAGAGGCCGTTGAGGTTAGCAGTGCAAAAAGAAAAATGGCTTTACCTATGGCATTGATTTTCATGTGTGTTCTCCTCAGTCAGGGTAAAACTGTTCGCTGTTATAATATAACAACTTTTGGCAGGCATTTTCCATGAACTTCCCGTCTGGGAGCTGCTATGAGCGTGAGTGGTGTCAGAGAAGAGAAAATCAAGCCAGAGATAATCTGACAGATACCTGTACGGATAACTGTCAGATCTGAAATGAGCTAATACATCTAAATTAAGGGTTTATTGTTCTCAACATCTTCAATATATAAGAGTGTATTATCGATAGAATAGTAACGACGTTTATTATCGTTAACGTCAGTAACCCACCGGAAGACACCCGCATTCGCGAGCGTTATACAATATTCCCGAAAAGTAGATCTTCTGGCAATGTGAGTCCGGGCTGCTTTTATTACTTTCTCAGGGTTCTTAGTGGCACTGACTTTTAATAGATTTCTGCTTCCTCTTATTAACAATACCTTGTCATCGTGTGTAACGATCCTAATGTTATCTGTAGCAAGATAGTAAATGTAATGCGCAATATGATGACGTTTTAACTCTGTGTAAAACCAGGAAAAGTTTAGCTCCGTTCTCACTTGCTCAAACATCTTTTGGAAAATAGCAACCTGATCCATCAGGGGGAATAATCTCTTGTTGGTTGTGAGAGTTTGTAGTTTGCATGATTGGTGCTATTCCTTCAATCAGATCCGATGACTTAATGTTGTCTCTGTACTGCATTCATGATTTCCCGTTATTACTGGCAGCGCAGTAAGACAAAATCATTACAATAAAAGCTTTCAACGGCGCATTTTTTCAACGGTTGTAGTTGGTGATGAAGACGTACTAAATGTAGGGTTATGGTGCGTGTGTTTGGTTAGGTTTTGCTATTCGTTCTTCAGTGTTGTTTTTATTAAATGTTATGTTATAACATTATGTGATGTTAAAGCGGGAGGACAAACTGGATGATGATTGTTAATAAATTGGCTTTTGCTCTGGGGTTACTATTAGCAGGCAACTATGCACTTGCTCATGGGCATCATTCACATGGGGCACCACTGACAGAAATGGAACAAAAAGCAGCAGAGGGTATTTTTGATGATAATAACGTGAAGGATAGATCCCTCGCTGATTGGGAGGGTATTTGGCAATCGGTGTACCCCTTGCTTCAAAGTGGTGATCTTGATCCTGTCTTTAAAATGAAAGCAGAAAAAGAACCGGGTAAATCATTCGCAGATATTAAAGCCTACTATCAGAAGGGATACATAACAGATGTTGACACAATTGGCATCGAAAATGGTGTTATGGAGTTCCATCGAGGGGAGGAGATGACTTCCTGTAAATATAATTACAGTGGGTTTAAAATACTGACATATAAATCAGGGAAGAAAGGTGTGCGTTATCTGTTTGAGTGCCGGGAACCAGCCAGTAAAGCCCCTAAGTTTGTGCAGTTTAGTGATCATATTATTGCCCCTCGTAAATCATCCCATTTTCATATATTTATGGGGAATACGTCACAACAGCAGTTACTTGAAGAAATGGACAACTGGCCAACTTATTATCCTTATCAGTTACAGACGAAAGAAATTGTGGATGAGATGCTTCACCACTAATTCATTCCTGCGTGGTCATAAAATATTGAGACTATTTTTCTGATATACCACGGACTTTCTGTACGTCCACAATGGAGAATTCGTAGCAAAGATACTCCCGCTGCCTGAAACAGCGGGAGAAAAGATTACTTCTGAATTAAATAACGAATGGTCGGCCCGTCTTGTTGGATATCCAGTACGGTATAGCCGTGGTTACGTGCGTCCAGTGGAATATTATTAATTGACTGCGGACAGTCGCTGACCACTTCGAGGATCTCGCCTTTTTTTAACTGCGGCATCGCCTCAAGGGTCGCGACCGCCGGATAAGGGCAGGGTTCGCCCACCATATCAAGACGGTAATCAGGAACGATATTTTTCATGCAATCTCCTTAGCAGTTTGCAGCGCCGCGCGGCGGAAGAAGCGTTTCTCCCAGCCGATAATCAACATCAGGGCAGCGAACAACAGTAAATATGTCACCAGCAGGCCGCCCATTGGGCCAAAGGTTTTCAGCAGGTTGATTTTGTCCCAGTCGGTGGCCAGTGCCGGGGCGAAGTCATCCCAGTAATAAGCCAGAATCGTTGAGCCGATAACATTACCCAGCCCAACCCACCAGTAGTGCACCTGGCCTTCCACTGCACGGTACATCCAGCCAGTTTCGCAGCCGCCCGCCAGCACAATACCAAAGCCAAACAGTAACCCGCCAATGACGGCGTTCGGGCCAGCCCACATGATTTTCGGTTCTACACCTAACTGTACGTAACTGAAAATACCGATGGCACTTACCGCCATACCGATAATGATCGCTTTCGCCATATGGGTACGCCCGGTGATCCACATATCGCGGAACGCCGAAGTAAAGCAGATTTGCGCGCGTTCAATCAGTAAGCCAAAGCCGACGCCAAACAGCATTGCCAGCCCCAGCTTCGGTTGATTCATCGCCGTTAACAGCGCCCAGCCCAACATGCCAAAAAAGACCAGCATCCCGAGGCGGAAACGACGCCGTGCCTGATCTGGTTTTTGTGTTAGCGGTGAGGCGGCAGAGACTTTTTGCATTTTTACCGGGATACGGAAGACTGGCAGCAGAGTAAAGCGTGCACCAAACCATGAGCCAATGGCGGTAGCGATGGCAAAGAACCAGGCGTGCAGTGAGAACTGCGGAATGCCAGTGAAAAATGCAGCCAGGTTACAGCCCATCGCCAGACGCGCGCCGAAACCAGCGATAATCCCGCCAATAATAGCCTGCATAATGCGGATACGGCTGCGCGGCATACGTAATTTAACGTTGTTGGCCCACAGAGCCGCGGCAAAACAGCCGCCAAACATACCAAGAATCATCATCCCGTCAATGCGGGTTAATGGCGATCCTTCCAGATGGATAATTTTAAAATAGCCCCACTCTTCGGCATGGACGCCAAACAGTTGCAGGAGCTGACCACCCCAACGGGTAAATTCGCCGGTAACAGCCCAAAAGGTGCCGGTGATGCCAAAATAATAAGTGGAGAGAATACCCGCCGCGATGACCGCAGGGATGGGGGCCCAGAATTTAATCAACCAGGCTTGTTTGAATTGCTGCCATGACATGTATATAGCCTCTGAACTCAGAAGGTTTGAAACAAGAGCCGCGAATAATACACCAGACAAATTCTTTTTCGTGGTAATAATTCACAAAAATAATGGTTAGATCAAATTTCTCTTTGGGCCTGGAAAGGCTGGCAGCATCAAGGCATTAATGCCACAATCTTCTTTTCTTCTCATGCAGGATGAATGATGAAAAAACTCGCAATTGCAGGCGCACTTATGCTGCTGGCTGGCTGTGCCGAAGTTGAAAATTATAACAATGTTGTGAAAACGCCCGCGCCAGACTGGCTGGCGGGCTACTGGCAGACTAAAGGGCCGCAACGTGCTCTGGTCAGCCCGGAAGCGATAGGTAGCCTGATTGTCACTAAAGAGGGTGATACGCTGGATTGCCGTCAGTGGCAGCGGGTGATTGCTTTACCGGGTAAGTTGACGCTGATATCTGATGATCTCACTAACGTTACTGTCAAACGTGAACTGTACGAGATTGAGCGTGACGGTAACACTATTGAATACGATGGCATGACGATGGAACGCGTGGATCGACCAACGGCTGAATGTGCTGCCGTGCTGGAAAAAGCGCCGTTGCCGACGCCACTACCGTAATGAAATATCCCCGGTTTGCCGCCGGGGATGTGTTTAAATCACCTCTTCGATAACCCACACACTGACGCTACCGCCGTTGCAAAAAAAGGTCGCTTCGCCATTTTCATCGGTCACCACGCTCTCTTGCCGATTGCCCAGAAAATCACGCCAGGTTTTATTGCCGTAATTCTCTCCCAGATGAATGGTTTTTTCGCCATCGTCACCGTTTGACATCACCACCACACAGCCTGGATATTCGTCGGTGCCGCTGCGACTAAAGGCAATACAGTTCGGATGATCGAAAAATAACGTCTGTACACCGTGGGCGAAGCGCTGGCGGGCGAGGATTAACTCATCGAGCTGTTCGATTATTGGCATATCTATCGGATAGGTTTGCCCGTCACCGCCGACATCTTCGTAATGAGCACCGTACAGATCAGGGTAGAACACTGAAGGGACGCCATTTTCCCGCAGCAAAATAAGGGCATACGCCAGCGGTTTAAACCACGGTTCTACCGGAGCTTCAAGGGCTTGCAACGGTTGGGTATCGTGGTTGGCGACCAGTGTAACGGCATGGAAAGGATCGGCTTCCACCAGCGTATCGGTGAATATCTGCGTCATATCGTAGTTGCGCCCCATTCGGGATGCTTCATGGAATTTCATTTGCAGCGGCGCATCAAATAGCATGGTTTTGCCTTCTACCTGGGCAATATATGTTTGCAGCTTATCTACTTCACGCGACCAGTATTCCGCCACAATAAATAGCGGTTTTGGCGCGACTTCCTGCACGTGTTCGATCCACTCTTTATAAAACCAGGCTGGAATATGTTTTACTGCGTCGAGACGAAAACCGTCGCACTGCGTTTGCTCCATCACCCAGCGTGCCCAGTATTTAAGCTCTTCCGTGACGGCATGGTTGCGAAAATCGATATTTTCGCCCATCAGATAGTCGAAATTACCTAACTCATCATCAACCTGGTCATTCCAGCCTTCGCCGGTGTAGTCGTTGACGATTTTAAAAATGCCATCTTCGTTTGGATTTTCGATATGGTCGATGCCGCTAAAACATTTGAAGTCCCAGATGAACTGCGAGTATTGACCGGCACGAGCCGGGAAGGTGTAACGGGTCCAGCCTTCGCACTCAATGATTTCATCATCAATTTGCGTGCGATCATCTGCATTGACGCGCTGTACGCGAATGGCTTCTTTTTCGTCAGCCCCCATTTTGTGGTTGACGACCACGTCCAGCAGTACGGCAATGTCATTGCGTTTGAGTGCGTCAATGGCCGCCAGCAACTGTGCTTTATCGCCATATTTGGTGGGGATGCTGCCTTTCTGATCAAACTCGCCTAAATCAAATAAATCATAGGAGTCGTAGCCAACAGAATACCCGCCCGATGCGCCTTTATAGGCGGGCGGCAGCCAGATCATATTGATACCAATATCATTTAAACCGTCGGCGCGCTCGGCCAGTTCAGGCCAGAGCTTGCCGCCTTCCGGGTAATACCAATGAAAACATTGCAACAGCGTGGGGTTACGCATTCTTCGACTCCGCTCAAGGGGAACATTAGAAGCGTAGCCGTAATCGGATTATTCGCGAGCAATCAGCTCTTTAAGCTTCAAAAGAGATTTTCCTGCGGCGCCAGCACGTAGCCACCCTGATCGCCGTAGGTGCTTAACACCGATTTTTGCATTGATGACTGACCGACCAGTTTCGCCAGTTCATCCATCCGAATCTGCAATAACTGTTTTACTTTGTTTTCGTTTTCCAGAACGAGGCGCAGCATAGGTCTGAGTTGCTCCTGGATCATGGCAGAGGGTTCCATTTCTTCCGTTAAGTGTGCAATTTTTTGCACCGCATTGACATATTCCATTTCGCTGGCGATGAGTTCATCCCACCGTCCTTCTGTCGCCAGGCGTAACATGAGCTGGCTTTTTTCGACGAGTTGTTGCCAGGCAAAATACAAGTGCGGTGCATGGTTCATCAGACAGGGTCCTGAATCAATGAAGGGGAGAGTAGAGACTCTTTCCAGGCATCGGCAAGATTGCGCATTAAAGTTTCCACTTCTGCGACTGCGGAGACATCGTTGCGTAAATTAGCTTGCAGCAAACGCCTGATCATATAGCTATAGAGTGCAATCAAATTCTGGGTTAATTCGTCCTGACTTTCTTCGTCAAGACTGAGTCTCAGCCCGTTCTCAATAATGTTGATCGCTTTTGACAAAGAGACGCCTTTGCCTTCCTGATTGTTGTCCTGCATAAACAAGCGCGCTCTTACCAGCGCACTCAACACGCCGTCAAATAGCATGGTGACCAGTTGCTGTTGGCTGGCACTCATTACGGCGCTTTCGACGCCAATTTGTGCGTAGGCCTGGGTGCCTTTTGCGCTGTACATTGTCTCTCCTGAGATTATTTCGAACTGCTATTTGAGGTGTCGAACTGTTGTGTCAGATAGCTGCTGGTGGAGTTCAGCGAGTTCATTAACACATCTAATTGGGTGAACTGGGCTTTATAGCGCGCCATTAATGTATCGATGCGTTCGCTGGCGGCATTGTATTGATCGGTCAAATTGTTCAGCGTTTTGCTGACGCCATCTTTTGCGGCCTGGATTATCCCTGTGGAGGAGAGCCAACTGGTCAGGTTGCTGCTAATGCTGGTGGTTACGCCTGTACTTTTACCGTCACCAATAAACATTTCACCGACGCCAGCAGCATCTTTTTTCAGCGCTGTTTGCAGTTTGTCGGTCGCTATTTCCAGCTTTCCGGTACTGGCATCGCTGGTAATGCCAATTTGTGCCAGCGTTTTATAGTTTGAACTGCTGTGGGTATTGGCGAGCAAGGTTTTAAGCTGAGTCTGGATGGTACGCAGTGTGGAGTCACCGAGTAATGCACCATTGCTGGAATCCTGGTTTTCAGCACCGGCATCGACGGCTGTGTATTTCGTTAAGTTGCTGAAGGTATCCTGTAATGCGTTATAGGCATCCACCCACGCTTTAACCGCATTTTCAGCTTTGGATGTATCTTTACTGATGGTCAGTGTCTGATTACCGGTGGTGACGTCATTCAGGTTGAGGGTGATATCTTCCAGCGCGTCACTGATAGTATTGCTGCTGTTTTCAATCTCAACGTTATTGACCGTCAGTTTGGCGTTCTGCGCGGTGACGCTTTCAACCATGCCATTGCTGCTATCACCCGAAGTTCCGTTGTAACCCATAAAACTTTGCAGGGTGCTGTCACCGCTGACGCTGAGCTTCATGGCGTTGTCGCTACCGGTATCATTGGCGGTGATGGACAAACGATACTCGCCGTTACCCACATTGATAATACTGGCGCTGACACCAGCTTTGGCGTTGTTAATGGCATCGCGAATGCCGGAGAGCGACGAATCAGCCGCACTGATATCAATCGTGACCGGCTCTTTACCGCCGCCTTGCTGGATGGTCAGTACGCTATCGCTGGTGGCGATGGCGGCTTTACTGTCTTTTTGACTATTTTGGGTGGTCAGCGTCTGCGCCTGCGCCAGTTGGCTGACGCTAATGGTGTATTTCCCGGCAATTGCGCTGCCCGTGGTCGTGGCGCTGAAAGCTGATGAACTGCTGGTGGTTGAGGTGGCGGTAAATAAATCGGCTTTATTCAGTGCTGTATTGGCCGTCTGGAAACTCTCCAGCGCGCTTTTCAGCGTCCCGTAAGCGCTCAGTTTCGCGGTGTAAGAACTTTGCTGTTTCGATATCGGCGTCAGGGTAGATTTTTCTGCCGCCTCCAGACTGTCGAGGATGCTGCTTAAGTCCAGCCCCGACCCAACCCCAAGCGTTGAAATACTCGCCATATAGATTCCTTAATCATGCGACATGTAGAACGAATACCGGGGTTATCGGCGTAAGTGGGGCAAAGTTTACGATTTATTTTTGGGCTTAATGACACGAACAGCAACGAGGAAGGGGAGTATTTCGACCGCTAGAAAAAAATTCTAAAGGTTGTGAGTGACCAGACGATAACAGGGTTGACGGCGACGAAGCCGAAGGGTGGAAGCCCAATACTTAAACCGTAGACTTGAAAACAGGAAAATGAATTATGGCACAAGTCATTAATACCAACAGCCTCTCGCTGATCACTCAAAACAACATCAACAAAAACCAGTCTGCGCTGTCGACTTCTATCGAACGCCTCTCTTCTGGCCTGCGTATTAACAGTGCGAAAGATGACGCTGCCGGTCAGGCGATAGCTAACCGTTTCACCTCTAACATTAAAGGCCTGACTCAGGCTGCGCGTAACGCCAACGACGGTATTTCTCTGGCGCAGACCACAGAAGGTGCGTTGTCTGAAATCAACAACAACTTGCAACGTGTGCGTGAGTTGACCGTTCAGGCGACGACCGGTACTAACTCTGATTCTGACCTGTCATCTATTCAGGACGAAATCAAATCCCGTCTGGATGAGATTGACCGTGTTTCCGGTCAGACCCAGTTCAACGGCGTGAATGTACTGGCAAAAGACGGTTCGATGAAGATTCAGGTTGGCGCGAATGATGGCCAGACTATTAGCATTGATTTACAGAAAATTGACTCTTCTACATTAGGGTTGAATGGTTTCTCCGTTTCTGCTCAATCACTTAACGTTGGTGATTCAATTACTCAAATTACAGGAGCCGCTGGGACAAAACCTGTTGGTGTTGATTTCACTGCTGTTGCGAAAGATCTGACTACTGCGACAGGTAAAACTGTCGATGTTTCCAGCCTGACGTTACACAACACCCTGGATGCGAAAGGGGCTGCCACCGCACAGTTCGTCGTTCAATCCGGTAGTGATTTCTACTCCGCGTCCATTGACCATGCAAGTGGTGAAGTGACGTTGAATAAAGCCGATGTCGAATACAAAGACACCGATAATGGACTAACGACTGCAGCTACTCAGAAAGATCAGCTGATTAAAGTTGCCGCTGACTCTGACGGCGCGGCTGCGGGATATGTAACATTCCAGGGTAAAAACTACGCTACAACGGCTCCAGCGGCGCTTAATGATGACACTACGGCAACAGCCACAGCGAACAAAGTTGTTGTTGAATTATCTACAGCAACTCCGACTGCGCAGTTCTCAGGGGCTTCTTCTGCTGATCCACTGGCACTTTTAGACAAAGCCATTGCACAGGTTGATACTTTCCGCTCCTCCCTCGGTGCCGTTCAAAACCGTCTGGACTCTGCGGTAACCAACCTGAACAACACCACCACCAACCTGTCTGAAGCGCAGTCCCGTATTCAGGACGCCGACTATGCGACCGAAGTGTCTAACATGTCGAAAGCGCAGATCATCCAGCAGGCGGGTAACTCTGTGCTGTCTAAAGCTAACCAGGTGCCGCAGCAAGTTCTGTCTCTGCTGCAGGGCTAATCGTCGTAATATAATGACAGCAAACGCCAAATTGCCTGATGCGCTACGCTTATCATGCCTACAAGGTGAATCGCAATTAATTAAATTTGCATATTCGCGTAGGTCGGATAAGGCGTTTACGCCGCATCCGGCAAGATGAGGCGGACTTTGTCAGCTATCTTAACCCCGCTCCAGCGGGGTTATTCTGCTCGCTATTTACCGATTACCCCAAATAACCCCTTATTTCACCCATTAATCGTCCGATTAAAAAACCTGCAGAAACGGATAATTATGCCGATTATTTATATAACGCAGGGCTGTTTATCGTGAAATCACTCTATACCGCTGAAGGTGTAATGGATAAACATTCGCTGTGGCAGCGTTATATCCCGCTGGTGCGTCACGAAGCATTGCGCCTGCAGGTTCGACTGCCCGCGAGTGTAGAACTTGACGATCTGCTACAGGCAGGCGGCATTGGATTACTTAATGCTGTTGAACGTTATGATGCCCTGCAAGGAACGGCATTTACAACTTACGCAGTGCAGCGTATCCGTGGTGCTATGCTGGATGAACTTCGCAGCCGTGACTGGGTGCCGCGCAGCGTGCGACGCAATGCACGTGAAGTGGCGCAGGCAATAGGGCAACTGGAGCAGGAACTTGGCCGCAACGCCACAGAAACGGAAGTGGCAGAACGTTTAGGGATTGAAATCGCTGATTACCGGCAAATGTTGCTTGATACTAATAACAGCCAACTTTTCTCTTATGATGAGTGGCGCGAAGAGCACGGTGATAGCATCGAACTGGTTACTGACGATCATCAGCGGGATAACCCGTTACAGCAGTTACTGGACAGTAATTTGCGCCAGCGGGTAATGGAAGCCATCGAAATGTTGCCGGAGCGCGAACAGTTGGTATTAACGCTCTATTACCAGGAAGAGCTTAATCTCAAAGAGATTGGCGCGGTGCTTGAGGTCGGTGAATCGCGGGTTAGTCAGTTACACAGCCAGGCTATTAAACGGTTACGCACCAAACTGGGTAAGTTATAACTCAGGTAAATGCCGCACATTAATTTTGAATACCAGGAGTTCTTAATAATGATGCAGCACCAGAAAAGGCGGCCATTAAGCCGCTATCTTAAAGATTTTAAACACAGCCAGACTCATTGCGCATATTGCCGTAAATTACTCGATCGCATTACCCTGGTTCACGATGGCAAAATAGTCAATAAAATCGAGATTTCCCGTCTTGATACGCTGCTTGATGAAAATGGCTGGTATGAGGAACAAAAATCATGGGCAGCGTTATGCCGTTTCTGCGGTGATTTACACTGCAAAACCCAGAGTGATTTTTTTGATATTATCGGCTTTAAGCAGTTTCTTTTTGACCATACTGAAATGAGCCCCGGTACAGTGCGCGAATATGTGGTTCGTCTACGTCGTTTGGGTAATTATTTAAGCGAACACGATATTTCCTCTGACCTGTTGCAGGATGGTTTTCTTGATGAAAACCTCGCACCCTGGCTGCCCACCACCAGCACCAATAATTATCGCATCGCATTACGTAAGTACCAGTGTTACCAGATGCAAACCCGCGGCGACCTTGCGCAGAAATCCCCCAGTCTGTCAGCTTCTGATATATATTAAATAAGAATAAGATGTAGCAGAGTTGTTTTTGTGTCTACGAACAATGGCTCTACACTGCAAACCAACATAACAACATTCGGGGTGAATATGAAATTAGTACATCTGGGGCGTCAGGCGTTGATGGGTGTTATGGCCGTGGTGCTGGTTGCGGGTATGAGCGTGAAAAGTTTTGCCAACGAAGGCCTGCTCAATAAAGTAAAAGAGCGTGGCACGTTGCTGGTGGGACTGGAAGGGACTTACCCGCCGTTTAGCTTTCAGGGCGATGACGGTAAATTGACCGGTTTTGAAGTGGAGTTTGCTCAACAACTGGCAAAACATCTGGGCGTTGAAGCCGCATTAAAACCGACCAAGTGGGATGGTATGCTGGCGTCCCTGGATTCTAAGCGCATCGATGTGGTGATTAATCAGGTTACCATCTCAGATGAACGTAAGAAAAAATACGATTTCTCTACCCCTTACACCATTTCCGGTATTCAGGCGCTGGTGAAAAAAGGTAATGAAGGCACAATAAAAACCGCAGACGACCTGAAAGGTAAAAAAGTTGGCGTTGGTTTAGGCACCAACTATGAAGAGTGGCTGCGTCAGAATGTTCAGGGTGTTGATGTGCGCACCTATGATGATGACCCGACCAAGTACCAGGATTTGCGCGTAGGCCGTATTGATGCCATCCTGGTTGACCGTCTGGCGGCGCTGGATTTGGTGAAGAAAACCAATGATACGCTGGCAGTAACCGGCGAAGCCTTTTCCCGCCAGGAGTCAGGTGTCGCGCTGCGTAAAGGCAACGAAGATCTGCTGAAAGCAGTCAACGATGCCATCGCAGAAATGCAAAAAGATGGAACCTTGCAAGCCCTTTCGGAAAAATGGTTTGGCGCTGATGTGACCAGGTAATCAGCATAATGACAAAAAAGGGCGCTTTAATCGGCGCCTTTTTTATTTAAGCGTTTTCAGCGTGCATAATAACAATATCACAACAACAGACATCGGAGGCTTTTATGCCACTGCATAATTTAACTCGTTTTCCACGGTTGGAGTTTATCGGCACACCGACACCGCTCGAATATCTGCCACGTTTTTCTGATTATCTCGGTCGGGACATTTTCATCAAACGGGATGACGTCACCCCGTTGGCAATGGGCGGAAATAAGTTACGCAAACTGGAATTTCTCGCAGCAGACGCCTTGCGCGAAGGTGCTGACACACTGATTACAGCCGGAGCGATTCAGTCTAACCATGTGCGCCAGACTGCCGCAGTGGCCGCAAAACTTGGTCTGCATTGCGTGGCGCTGCTGGAAAATCCCATTGGCACTACTGCAGAAAACTATTTAACCAACGGCAACCGCTTGTTGTTAGATCTCTTCAATACCCAGATTGAAATGTGCGACGCGCTGACCGATCCCAATGCCCAACTGGAAGAGCTGGCGACTCGCGTCGAAGCACAAGGCTTTCGCCCATACGTCATTCCTGTTGGCGGTTCCAATGCTTTAGGCGCGTTGGGCTATGTGGAGAGCGCGCTGGAAATCGCGCAACAGTGTGAAGGGGCGGTTAATATTTCTTCGGTGGTGGTGGCGTCGGGCAGTGCCGGAACGCATGCCGGGCTTGCAGTAGGGCTGGAACAACTGATGCCAGAAAGCGAACTGATTGGCGTGACCGTGTCACGTTCCGTTGCTGACCAGTTGCCAAAAGTGGTTAGCCTGCAACAGGCAATCGCGAAAGAGCTGGAACTGACCGCGTCAGCAGAAATTTTACTCTGGGATGACTACTTTGCCCCTGGCTACGGCGTGCCAAATGACGAAGGCATGGAAGCGGTGAAACTGCTGGCGCGGTTGGAAGGCATTCTGCTTGATCCTGTGTATACCGGAAAAGCGATGGCGGGGCTGATTGATGGCATCAGTCAGAAACGCTTCAAAGACGAAGGGCCGATTCTGTTTATTCATACTGGCGGCGCGCCTGCGCTGTTCGCCTATCATCCTCACGTCTAGCTCCGGAAACGCTCATGCAAGAAAGTATACAACTGGTTATTGATTCTTTGCCGTTCCTGCTAAAAGGGGCTGGGTATACGCTGCAACTCAGCATCGGCGGTATGTTTTTCGGTTTGCTGTTGGGGTTTATTCTCGCGCTGATGCGCCTGTCACCCATATGGCCCGTACGCTGGCTGGCGCGTTTTTACATCTCCATTTTTCGCGGTACGCCGCTCATTGCACAACTGTTTATGATCTACTACGGTCTGCCGCAGTTTGGCATTGAATTAGATCCGGTTCCGTCAGCGATGATTGGACTGTCACTGAACACCGCCGCCTATGCTGCCGAAACGCTGCGGGCAGCGATTTCGTCTATTGATAAAGGTCAGTGGGAGGCGGCTGCCAGTATTGGCATGACGCCGTGGCAAACTATGCGTCGCGCAATTTTGCCGCAGGCGGCGCGGGTGGCACTGCCGCCGCTGTCGAACAGCTTTATCAGCCTGGTGAAAGATACCTCACTGGCCGCGACGATTCAGGTGCCGGAACTGTTTCGTCAGGCGCAGTTGATAACCTCGCGTACTCTGGAAGTGTTCACCATGTATCTGGCGGCTTCGCTCATCTACTGGATTATGGCGACAGTGTTATCGACGCTGCAGAACCATTTTGAGAATCAACTAAATCGCCAGGAGAGAGAGCCAAAATGAGTGCCATTGAAGTTAAAAACCTGGTGAAAAAATTCCACGGTCAGACGGTGCTGCACGGTATCGATCTGGAGGTCAACACCGGCGAAGTGGTGGCAATTATCGGCCCGAGTGGTTCCGGCAAAACCACGTTGCTACGCAGCATAAATTTGCTGGAACAGCCAGAGGCGGGGACCATCACCGTTGGCGATATTACTATTGATACCGCACGTTCGTTAAGTCAGCAAAAATCGCTGATTCGCCAGTTGCGCCAGCACGTCGGGTTTGTGTTCCAGAACTTTAATCTGTTCCCGCATCGTACGGTGCTGGAAAACATTATTGAAGGGCCAGTGATCGTTAAAGGCGAACCGAAAGAAGAGGCCACGACACGCGCCCGCGAACTGCTGGCGAAGGTCGGGCTGACGGGGAAAGAGACCAGCTATCCGCGTCGTTTGTCCGGCGGTCAACAGCAACGTGTGGCGATTGCGCGTGCGCTGGCGATGCGCCCGGAAGTCATTCTGTTTGACGAACCTACCTCGGCGCTGGATCCGGAGCTGGTGGGCGAAGTCCTGAATACCATCCGCCAACTGGCACAGGAAAAGCGCACGATGGTCATTGTGACGCACGAAATGAGCTTTGCTCGTGACGTTGCTGACCGCGCGATCTTTATGGACCAGGGGCGGATAGTCGAGCAGGGGCCAGCAAAAGCGTTATTTGCTGATCCGCAGCAGCCCCGTACCCGCCAGTTCCTTGAGAAGTTTCTGTTGCAATAATAAGAAAAAATCAGCCCCGTCGGCTTTCCAGACGGGGCGAGAACGCGCTCTCAATCTGGTGAATTGCTTAACAAATCAGCATAACTTATTAATAACATAAAAGAATGCTATGTCTTGCAAAAGTAATTCATTGTCTGAATAATATAAATTATATATAAATCTTATTTATGTGATAGTTTGAGTTATCAATATAAATGATACTCACTCTCAGGAGCGTTGCGGTTAACTATGCAGGATACGGATTTTTTCAGTTGGCGTCGCACGATGCTGTTACGTTTTCAGAGAATGGAGGCCGCGGAAGAGGTCTACCATGAAATAGAGCGGCAGGCTCAACAACTCGAGTACGATTTCTATTCATTATGTGTGCGTCACCCGGTGCCATTCACGCGACCGAAAGTGGCCTTCTACACCAATTACCCGAAATCATGGATTAGTTATTATCAGGCAAAAAACTTTCTTGCCATTGATCCGGTGCTTAACCATGAAAACTTCAGTCAGGGGCATTTATTGTGGAATGATGACTTATTTAGCGAAGCGCAGCCGCTATGGGAAGCCGCGCGTGCACATGGTATACGCCGTGGTGTCACTCAGTATTTAATGCTGCCAAACCGGGCGCTGGGTTTTTTGTCCTTTTCCCGTAGTAGTACGCGTGAAATACCTGGCCTTAGTGATGAACTGCAATTAAAAATGCAGTTATCGGTGCGCGAAAGTCTGATGGCGTTGATACGCTTAAATGATGAAATAGTGATGACGCCAGAGATGAATTTCAGCAAGCGGGAAAAAGAAATTCTGAAATGGACCGCGGAAGGAAAAACGTCAGCAGAGATAGCGATGATCTTGTCAATCTCTGAAAATACGGTCAATTTTCATCAGAAAAACATGCAGAAAAAAATCAATGCACCAAATAAGACACAGGTTGCCTGCTACGCTGCTGCAACTGGCTTAATATGACATCAATTACATTCTGCGTGCCAGATGCAAAACCGGCTGAAAGGCGCGCTTTCAGCCGGTTTTATATTACTGACGGTAGGCTTGTTTAATTTGCTTAACCGTTTTGGAAAATATTGCAGCCTGGGTTTCGTCTTCGATCAGCGCAAGCTGTTTTTCCATCTTTAACATCACGCGGCCCGCGTCAGCTTGTCCCATCGCCTGCAGCATCAGCGTCAGCATCGCTTTCAGGCAGGAGACTTCATTTGCCAGATCTTGATTATTCTCGGCAGTAGAAAAATCAGGCGTACTCATTTATTTTCCTCGTCATGTTGCAATAAAAATTTGCGGTGAAAAATGTTAAGGCGGCGGAGTATACCATAAGCTTTGCTAAAAATATTAGTGGTTGTTTTTTGTGCGCTGTATCGTCAACTATATTAATTCAGTCAATATAATGACCAATAAATATTTTTATCATGAATGTTTTTTGCACGTATTGTTCGGGTTAATTAATGTTACATATTCATACCGCTGATTTTTCATTTGTGCTGAATAAAGTCAATTTTTGTCACATCTCGCCGTTGGTTGTGCTGTGAAACGAACCGGCAAACCTTTGATGACGGGCGTGATCATAACTGTGGACAATCGAATTTACAAAAACGAGAGAAAAATCGAATACCCACCATTTTTAACGTTTCAAAGTTGCAATAAAACCCGCTAATATACTAATGACTAACTATCAGTAGCGTTATCCCTATTTCTGGAGATATTCCTTTGATCAACGTTCTACTTGTTGATGACCACGAACTGGTGCGCGCAGGGATACGACGCATTCTGGAAGATATAAAGGGTATTAAAGTTGTCGGTGAGGCATCCTGCGGTGAAGACGCCGTTAAGTGGTGCCGGGCAAATACCGTTGACGTTGTGCTAATGGACATGAGTATGCCTGGCATTGGTGGTCTTGAGGCGACGCGTAAAATCGCCCGCTCGACAGCCGATGTCAAAATCATCATGCTTACGGTTCATACCGAAAACCCTTTACCAGCGAAAGTGATGCAGGCCGGTGCCGCGGGCTATCTCAGCAAAGGCGCAGCCCCGCAGGAAGTCGTGAGCGCGATTCGTTCTGTTTATTCAGGGCAGCGTTATATTGCTTCTGACATTGCTCAACAAATGGCGTTAAGCCAAATCGAACCAGAAAAAACAGAAAGCCCGTTTGCCAGTTTGTCGGAACGTGAATTGCAGATTATGCTGATGATTACCAAAGGCCAGAAGGTCAATGAGATCTCAGAACAGCTTAATCTCAGCCCGAAAACGGTGAACAGCTATCGCTACCGTATGTTTAGTAAATTAAACATACATGGCGATGTTGAGTTGACTCACCTGGCAATTCGCCATGGTCTGTGTAATGCGGAGACATTAACAAGTCAGTGAGTGTTCAGTTTGACGCAAAAGCGTTTTTAAAAACCGTAACCAGCCAGCCGGGCGTTTATCGCATGTATGATGCTGGTGGTACGGTTATTTATGTCGGCAAAGCGAAAGACCTGAAAAAACGGCTTTCCAGTTATTTCCGTAGCAACCTCGCTTCGCGCAAAACCGAAGCGTTGGTCGCCCAGATCCAGCAAATCGATGTCACGGTTACCCACACCGAAACAGAAGCGTTATTGCTGGAGCACAACTACATTAAACTCTATCAACCGCGTTACAACGTTCTGTTACGCGATGATAAATCTTATCCCTTTATCTTCCTGAGTGGCGATACCCATCCGCGTCTGGCTATGCATCGCGGCGCGAAACATGCCAAAGGTGAATATTTCGGCCCGTTCCCAAACGGTTATGCCGTGCGTGAAACCCTGGCGCTGCTACAAAAAATTTTCCCGATTCGCCAGTGTGAAAATAGTGTTTATCGCAACCGCTCGCGTCCGTGTCTGCAATATCAGATAGGGCGTTGTCTGGGGCCGTGCGTTGAAGGGCTGGTGAGTGAAGAAGAATACGCCCAGCAGGTAGAGTATGTGCGCCTGTTTTTATCCGGCAAGGACGATCAGGTGCTTACCCAACTGATTAGCCGCATGGAAACAGCCAGCCAGAATCTGGAATTTGAAGAGGCTGCACGTATTCGCGACCAAATCCAGGCGGTGCGGCGCGTAACCGAAAAACAGTTTGTCTCCAATACTGGTGATGATCTTGACGTTATTGGCGTGGCGTTTGATGCAGGCATGGCTTGTGTCCACGTCCTGTTTATTCGTCAGGGCAAGGTGCTCGGTAGCCGTAGTTATTTCCCGAAAGTACCTGGCGGTACGGAATTGGGCGAAGTGGTGGAAACTTTTGTCGGCCAGTTCTATTTACAGGGTAGTCAGATGCGCACTTTGCCGGGTGAGATCCTGCTCGACTTTAATCTTAGCGATAAAACGCTGCTTGCCGATTCTCTTTCGGAACTGGCGGGGAGAAAGATTAACGTTCAGACCAAACCACGTGGCGATCGGGCACGTTACCTGAAGCTGGCGCGCACCAATGCGGCGACTGCGTTAACCAGCAAACTTTCGCAGCAATCTACTGTTCACCAGCGTCTGTCTGCGCTTGCCAGCGTGTTGAAACTGCCGGAAGTGAAGCGGATGGAGTGTTTTGATATCAGCCATACCATGGGCGAACAAACAGTCGCTTCGTGTGTGGTGTTCGATGCTAACGGCCCGCTGCGAGCGGAGTATCGACGCTATAACATTACTGGTATTACGCCGGGCGATGATTATGCGGCGATGAATCAGGTGCTGCGTCGGCGTTACGGAAAAGCTATCGACGACAGTAAGATCCCGGACGTGATCCTTATCGACGGCGGCAAAGGACAGCTTGCGCAGGCGAAAAATGTTTTCGCTGAGCTGGATGTCTCATGGGATAAAAACCATCCGCTGTTACTTGGGGTAGCGAAAGGGGCCGATCGTAAGGCTGGTCTGGAAACGCTGTTCTTCGAGCCGGAAGGAGAGGGATTCAGCCTGCCGCCAGATTCACCTGCGCTGCATGTCATCCAGCATATTCGCGATGAATCACACAATCATGCGATTGGCGGTCACCGCAAAAAACGGGCAAAGGTCAAAAATACCAGCACCCTGGAAACCATCGAAGGTGTCGGGCCAAAACGCCGGCAAATGTTGTTGAAATATATGGGCGGTTTGCAAGGTTTACGTAACGCCAGCGTCGAGGAAATTGCAAAAGTGCCGGGTATTTCGCAAGGTCTGGCAGAAAAGATCTTCTGGTCGTTGAAACATTGATGTCTCTGTAGCAACATAGGGGTAATCTTACTGACAACAGATAGTTACCCGTCATTATGCAATTTAATATCCCTACGTTGCTCACACTGTTCCGTGTCATCCTTATCCCATTCTTTGTATTGGTTTTTTATCTGCCTGTTACCTGGTCACCGTTTGCTGCTGCGCTCATTTTCTGTGTCGCAGCGGTGACTGACTGGTTCGACGGTTTTCTGGCGCGTCGCTGGAACCAGAGTACCCGGTTTGGTGCTTTCCTTGATCCAGTAGCAGATAAAGTGCTGGTAGCCATCGCTATGGTGCTGGTAACAGAACATTACCATAGCTGGTGGGTGACTTTACCGGCAGCAACGATGATTGCCCGTGAAATTATCATCTCCGCGTTGCGCGAATGGATGGCTGAATTGGGTAAACGCAGCAGCGTGGCCGTATCCTGGATCGGTAAAGTTAAAACTACTGCTCAAATGGTAGCGTTGGCCTGGCTGTTATGGCGCCCGAACATTTGGGTTGAATACGCTGGTATTGCACTTTTCTTTGTGGCAGCGGTACTGACTTTGTGGTCAATGTTGCAATATTTGAGCGCTGCGCGCGCAGATCTGCTTGATCAGTGATCGTTTCGACGCAAAATTCAGCAAACGATCAAAACTGGTGAAAAATATCGTTGACTCATCGCGTCAGGTAAGTAGAATGCAACGCATCGAACGGCGGCACTGATTGCCAGACGATAATAAAATCAAGTGATTAGCTGATTGCTTGATGAATGCGGGAATAGCTCAGTTGGTAGAGCACGACCTTGCCAAGGTCGGGGTCGCGAGTTCGAGTCTCGTTTCCCGCTCCAGTTTAAAAGACATCGGCTTAAGCGGGTGTCTGGCTGAAAAGCCTGAAGAATTTGGCGCGTTAACAAAGCGGTTATGTAGCGGATTGCAAATCCGTCTAGTCCGGTTCGACTCCGGAACGCGCCTCCACTTTTTTCCCGAGCCCGGATGGTGGAATCGGTAGACACAAGGGATTTAAAATCCCTCGGCGTTCGCGCTGTGCGGGTTCAAGTCCCGCTCCGGGTACCATGGGAAAGATGAGAATAAAATCAAAGCAATAAGCAGTGTCGTGAAACCACCTTCGGGTGGTTTTTTTGTGTCTGCAACTTGTCGTTACACCCCTCTTATTTTTAATCACCGGGTAATCCACTCAAAAAGTATCTCTCTGCCAGACCGACATGTAAGATAGGCGCTGGCGAGTCGAGATCCACAAGGAAAAGCGTATGAAAACTGGACCGTTAAACGAAAGTGAGTTGGAATGGCTGGATGATATCCTGACCAAATACAACACTGAACACGCCATCCTTGATGTGGCTGAGCTGGACGGTTTATTGACGGCGGTGTTGAGTTCTCCGCAAGAAATTGAACCAGAACAGTGGCTGGTTGCTGTCTGGGGCGGGGCGGATTATGTGCCGCGCTGGGCGTCAGAAAAAGAGATGACGCGCTTTATGAATCTGGCTTTTCAACATATGGCCGATACCGCAGAACGTCTGAACGAATTTCCTGAGCAGTTTGAACCGTTGTTTGGCCTGCGAGAAGTTGACGGTAGCGAGCTGACGATTGTTGAGGAGTGGTGCTTTGGCTATATGCGTGGCGTTGCCCTCGCTGACTGGTCGGCATTGCCAGATTCGTTAAAACCGGCGCTTGAGGCGATAGCTCTACACGGTACAGAAGAAAACTTTGCGCGGGTAGAGAAGTTGTCGCCAGAAGCATTTGAAGAAAGCGTAGAAGCCATTCGACTGGCAGCGCTTGATTTACATGCTTACTGGATGGCGCATCCGCAGGAAAAACCTGTTCAGCAACCGATCAAAGCAGAAGAAAAGCCGGGCCGTAACGATCCTTGTCCGTGCGGCAGTGGTAAGAAATTTAAGCAGTGCTGCCTGCATTAAGAGGGCATATTGGGTGCTGGAGATGTTTCCGGCACCCAACGTTGTTATCAAGGCGATTATCCCACTTCGGGTAACAATCCTGCCGCAATCAAAAATTGCACACCAATCACGCCAATGCCGCAGAGAAACACTAACACCAGCGCCGGACGGCCACCTTTCACTCGATAAGCAGCTTGTGGATTATGCTTTCTGCTCTGCCAGGTCAGCAGGGAAGGGATAATTAACGCCAGCACCGCCAGCGCCACACCGGCGTAACCCAGCGCCATCACAAAGCCACGTGGGTAAAACAGCGCAAACGCCAGCGGCGGCAGAAAAGTAATTGCACCAGTTTGCAGTCGCCCTCCAACGGTATTTGAACGCTGAAACAAATCTGCCAGATAATCAAATAAGCCTAACGCTACGCCGAGAAAGGATGTTGCGAGGGCTAAGTCAGCAAATAAATGCACCGCCAGTTCGACATGCGGTGAGGCCACCACTTCGCGTAACGCCTGTAACAGTCCGTTTAACCCGGCATGATTAGCCAGCAGCCCCATAAAGGTTGTTGAATCAATGCTGCCCAGCGTCGCCAGTTGCCAGAAGATATACGCTACCAGGGGGATCGCACTACCAGTAATAAACACCCAGCGCAGCTTGCGAATGTTGCCATCCATATAACTAACGATGCTCGGCACACTACCGTGGAAGCCAAACGAGGTAAAAATTACCGGGATCGCAGACAACGCAAGTCCTTGTTGCAGCGGCAGGGTTAAAAGATTCATTTTATGAATATGCGGCAACAGCAGTACCAGCATCACCACCAGAAAAATAATTTTGGCGCTAAACAGAAAGCGGTTAAACAAATCGACCAGCGACGTCCCGACACAAACCACACCACCGGCAACAAAAGTGAACAACAACACGCCAGCGGTTGCCGACACTGGAATGCCTGTCCAGTCGCTGATGCTGGAGGCAAGTAATTCACCTGCACCGCTGATGTACGCCGCCGTCAGGGCATACATTAAAAACATCATACTGAAGCCAGTCAGCCACTGCCCATAACGCCCCAGATAGCGCTTTGCCAGCGTGCCCAGACCGGTGTCTGCCGGGACATGCTGGTACACCTCCAGCAGTAACAGCGCTGTGTAGCACATCAATGCCCAAAGCCCAATCAATAAGATTAACGTGACGCTAAAACCGACACCTGCCGCTGCCAGCGGCATTGCCAGCATACCCGCGCCAATTGTGGTTCCTGCCACGATAAAAACACTTCCCAGAGTTCTGTTTTTCACGCTTTCTTCTGTCCTGACGATCTTTATAAGTGATATCTGCGGCGCAGGTTAAGGCATTCTACATTTTTCGTCAAATCGACGTTACATTAGATGTAAATAAAACTGTACGATAAAATGCATTCAGAACTGCGCTGGCGCAAAGCCTTGATGAGCGGCTATCGCTACGCTATGCCTTTTTTGAGGAGGAACGATGGAATCTATTCACGGTCATGAAGTGTTAAATATGATGATTGAATCAGGTGAGCAATATACGCACGCCAGTCTGGAGGCGGCGATTAAAGCGCGTTTTGGTGAACAGGCGCGTTTTCATACCTGCTCAGCAGAAGGGATGACTGCGGGCGAGTTGGTGGCGTTTCTGGCGGCGAAAGGTAAATTTATTCCCAGCGAAGAAGGGTTCTCAACCGATACAAGTAAAATTTGCCGTCACTGATATGCAACGGCGGCAGAAAATCTGCCGCCGGAGAAGATTAGTTTTGCGTGTCGAGGGTAGAGAGTTCTTTATCGATGAAATAAAGACCTTCGCCGCTTTTACCTGCCAGGCTTAATTTATCAATAATCGATTTGAACAATTTCTCTTCTTCATGTTGCTCAGAAACATACCATTGCAGGAAATTAAATGTCGGGTAATCCTGATTGGTCATGGCAGCATGAGCCAGTTCGTTAATTTTCTGCGTGATTAATTGTTCATGCTTATAAGTTTCCTGGAATAATTCATCAAGTGAAGAATATTCAGCAAACGGGGATTCAACAGTATTAATACGCGGTAAGTTTCCGGTATCGGTCAGATAGTCAAACAGACGCTGCATATGCGTCATCTCTTCCTGGGCGTGACGGCGCAGAAACGCGGCCGCGCCTTCAAAGGTATGGTAGCTGCACCAGGCGCTCATTTGTTGATAAAGCAGTGAAGAGTACAGTTCCAGGTTCATCTGCTCATTGAGTTTTTCAATCATTTCTGGTTTCAGCATGATAGTGCTCCACAAAGGTTATTTTTGTTTCTGTGGCGCCACTATAATTTGTTATTTTATTATTTGCAAAAGGTAAAATATTAAATTCAATTATTAAAAATACGAATGGGAATAAAACGCATTACTGCTATTTATGGCATCAATTAACCAGCGAAGCCTCCCTCGCTGATTAAGGTCTTTATTGATAAGTCGAGGGTATTAAAATTTGGCACTGATACGACAGTGTAAATTCCGTATTCAGACATAACGACCCCGCAAACACACTACAGTTACTTACAGGTTGCCCAAACGCAATGGCGCGGGTAAACCCTGCCTGCTGACATGCACGTTGCGCTATTTCCTGATTGAGATAGCTGTCAGTACGGGCGTTTTGTAAAAATGCCTGATCGTAAACGAGGCGCACAATACCGCTCGTGGCGTTGACTTCGCTCAATTGAGCCTGACGAGTTACGGTGCAGCCCGCTAATGTTAAAAGTGAAAGAACAATTATCAGATGTTTCATGTCACTGCCTGAAGAGGAAGAAGAAACAGGTATTGTACTTGCGGATACGACCAGGCTATGGACAGAAAAGACGACGGATCGGTGCTATTCCTTGCTTTTTCCAGAGGTCAGACAGTTAGCGGTGACTTTATGGTTATCATTTTTATAACATTAAAGGGGTATTTGTGTGATTCAGATCACATAAAGATTGATTTTTGTGATGATTGTCATATTATAAGTGCAAAGACGATAACACCTGCATAACAAATGGTCGGAGTGCCGCGATGAAACTGCGCAAAATCCTGAAAAGTATGTTTAATAACTATTGCAAGACGTTCAAAGATGTACCGCCAGGCAATATGTTCAGATAACAAGAAACCTGCTCCGGCAGGTTTTTTGTATCCTGAGGACGGTGGATGTGACTATCGCTGAAGAAGTGAAGCCGCTACTATATCGGCTTTCAAATGCTATCAGGAGTTTACAATGTCCCAGCCGCTGAATGCCGATCAGGAACTGGTTTCTGATGTTGTCGCTTGCCAGTTGGTGATCAAACAAATTCTCGACGTACTCGATGTGATTGCACCTGTTGAGGTTCGTGAAAAAATGTCTGGCCAGTTGAAGAATATTGATTTTACTAACCATCCCGCCGCAGCCGATCCGGTTACGATGCGTGCTATCCAGAAAGCTATCGCATTGATTGAACTCAAGTTTACCCCACAAAGTGAATCCCATTAAAAAAACCGCTGCTTCAAGAGTATGAAGCAGCGGTTTTCTCAACAATTTTTATATCCGGCGCGTGATTTAAGGCGTCGATTTTTATTAGTGTATCTGATGCGACACAACATTAAGAACATGCTGGTCGGTCTGGACAGGGCACATACCGGCACGTTTCGCGCTGCGTACTTCATCAAGAATGGTTTGCAGTAACAGGCCATCGTGCTGCTGTTCTTTTTCCAGATCGCGCAGGAAATCGACGGTTGAATCATCATTCAATTCTTTAGCTTCATCGGCTAATTGTGCCAGCTTGCTTGAACGCTGCTCGTATTCTTCCATCGTTTTTTGGAAGAGTTCTTCCAGAGAGTTAAGCTTTTCACCTGGCACATCAATAGCTTTAACGATGGGCGTCGCGCCGATACTTTTCATAAAATTAAACATGCGCATCATTTGGGTCACGTTACTCTGTGCCTGGGCGCGAAGGAAAGTAGCGGTGCCATTCAGACTTTGTTCAGAACACCAGTTGCTCAGGTGAAGGTAGAGATTGGATGCGTAAAACTCGCGGTTCATTTGGGTGTTGAGTTTGAGAAGCATTCCAGTGGTTGCCATACCTAATATCCTTATATCCAGAAGACGTGAGGTGCAAGATGAATCAAAACACCGTAATTACTGTTTGCAGAATAATTCCTTTCTGCATGTCCGAAATGTGATCGTGGAGTCAATTCTGACGATGATCTGAAATAAGCATAACGTCTGAACGAATATAAGAAAATCCTTAAATCACCAAGTTTATAATTTTTTACATTTCATTGATAAGAGCAATGGGTTTGCAATAATTGTCAATGCTGTGCATTTGTGTATCTCATTGATATTAAATTAAAATATTAATGACATGATGACGATGTGATATTTTAAAACTTTTCCTGACTATGAGAGGTGGCTCTCATTATCGATTTACTCATTAATTAATGATGGTGGTGATAATTAACGCCGAAATGAATTTTGTACAAGCGCTTACCCATTTTACCATTCAGCTTAAAATGGACAGACTTCTGTCCGGTAATAATTAGATTAAAAAAAAGACACTCCAGACCACTCAACGCATACCACAAGGACTTCCAGGCTAATGTCATGGACTAATCTGCTAATGCACTTTTTATTTGTCAGACAATTGTTGTTTCCAGTATGTCATTTCTCGCTAAATTCATGCACGTTCTGACTGTAATTCTGCGATGTGATATTGCTCTCCTATGGAGAATTAATTTCTCGCTAAAACTATGCCAACACGGCCAATTATCTTTTCGTTAAAGGTAATGCTTTGTTTTCCGATTAAATTAACTAAAGTTCTTAGTTTTTACCCTACAAAAAATGATGCTAAAGCTGGAGATAACCATGCACAAATTTACTAAAGCTCTTGCGGCCATCGGTCTGGCTGCTGTTATGTCACAATCCGCTATGGCAGAAAACCTGAAACTCGGTTTCCTGGTAAAGCAACCCGAAGAGCCGTGGTTCCAGACCGAATGGAAATTTGCCGATAAAGCCGGGAAAGATTTAGGCTTTGAAGTTATTAAGATTGCCGTACCGGATGGTGAAAAAACGCTGAACGCTATCGACAGCCTGGCGGCCAGTGGCGCGAAAGGATTTGTCATTTGTACGCCAGACCCGAAATTGGGTTCCGCTATTGTGGCGAAAGCACGTGGCTATGGTATGAAAGTTATTGCCGTGGATGATCAGTTTGTAAATGCCAAAGGTAAGCCGATGGATACCGTGCCGTTGGTGATGATGGCGGCGACCAAAATTGGCGAGCGTCAGGGCCAGGAACTGTATAAAGAGATGCAGAAACGAGGTTGGGATGTAAAAGAAAGTGCCGTAATGGCGATTACAGCTAACGAACTGGATACCGCTCGTCGTCGTACTACAGGCTCTATGGACGCGCTGAAAGCTGCCGGATTCCCGGAAAAACAAATTTATCAGGTTCCTACCAAATCTAACGATATCCCGGGGGCATTTGACGCCGCCAACTCCATGCTGGTTCAGCATCCTGAAGTTAAACACTGGCTGATCGTCGGGATGAACGATAGCACTGTGCTTGGCGGCGTGCGCGCGACGGAAGGTCAGGGCTTTAAAGCGGCAGATATCATCGGTATCGGTATCAACGGCGTGGATGCAGTAAGCGAGTTGTCCAAAGCCCAGGCTACCGGTTTCTACGGTTCACTGCTGCCAAGCCCGGACGTACATGGTTATAAGTCCAGCGAAATGCTCTACAACTGGGTAGCGAAAGACGCAGAACCACCGAAATTCACTGAAGTTACCGATGTCGTTCTGATTACGCGCGACAACTTTAAAGAAGAACTGGAGAAAAAAGGGTTAGGCGGTAAGTAATCTGCCGAAAAAATTCCCCTCTGCGTGATGCAGAGGGGGTGTGAATGACCAGTGATTCACGGAGACGTTATGCAACAGTCTACCCCGTATCTCTCATTTCGCGGCATTGGTAAAACCTTTCCCGGCGTTAAGGCGCTTACGGACATCAGTTTTGACTGCTATGCCGGTCAGGTTCATGCGTTGATGGGTGAAAATGGTGCCGGTAAATCAACACTCTTAAAAATCCTTAGCGGCAACTATGCGCCAACCACGGGTTCTGTCGCAATTAGCGGACAGGAAATATCCTTTTCCGACACTACCGCTGCGCTTAACGCGGGGGTTGCGATTATTTACCAGGAACTGCATCTCGTGCCGGAAATGACCGTCGCGGAAAATATTTATCTCGGCCAGCTTCCTCATAAAGGCGGCATAGTGAATCGTTCGCTGCTGAACTATGAAGCGGGTTTACAACTTAAACATCTGGGGATGGATATTGACCCCGGTACGCCACTGAAATATCTCTCCATCGGCCAGTGGCAGATGGTTGAAATAGCCAAAGCGCTGGCGCGTAACGCCAAAATTATCGCCTTTGATGAGCCAACCAGTTCTCTGTCGGCACGAGAAATTGACAACCTTTTCCGCGTCATTCGTGAACTGCGAAAAGAGGGGCGAGTGATCTTATACGTTTCTCACCGTATGGAAGAAATATTTGCCCTAAGTGACGCTATTACCGTCTTCAAAGATGGGCGTTATGTCAAAACCTTCACTGATATGCAGCAAGTAAATCATGAGTCACTGGTACAGGCGATGGTTGGTCGCGATCTCGGTGATATCTACGGCTGGCAACCGCGCAGCTATGGTGAGGAGCGGCTGCGTCTGGATGCAGTGAAAGCACCAGGTGTACGCACGCCAATAAGCCTGACTGTTCGCAGTGGCGAAATCGTCGGTCTGTTTGGGCTGGTAGGGGCAGGGCGTAGCGAATTAATGAAAGGTATGTTTGGCGGTACGCAAATCACTGCCGGTCAGGTTTATATCGACCAAAGGCCGATCGATATCCGTAAACCGGGCCACGCTATTGCTGCTGGCATGATGCTCTGCCCGGAAGATCGCAAAGCGGAAGGCATTATTCCGGTGCATTCCGTTCGTGACAATATCAACATCAGCGCCCGTCGCAAGCATGTGCTCGGCGGTTGTGTGATCAACAACGGCTGGGAAGAAAACAATGCTGATCACCACATTCGTTCGCTCAACATCAAAACGCCGGGCGCAGAGCAACTGATCATGAATCTCTCTGGTGGTAATCAGCAAAAAGCCATTCTTGGGCGCTGGTTATCGGAAGATATGAAGGTCATTTTGCTGGATGAACCAACGCGCGGCATTGATGTGGGCGCTAAGCACGAAATTTACAACGTGATTTATACGCTGGCGGCGCAGGGCGTGGCGGTGCTGTTTGCCTCCAGCGATCTGCCCGAAGTCCTTGGCGTAGCCGATCGTATTGTCGTTATGCGTGAGGGCGAAATCGCCGGTGAATTGCTACACGAACAGGCAGATGAGCGTCAGGCACTAAGCCTTGCTATGCCTAAAGTCAGCCAGGCTGTTGCCTGAGTAAGGAGAGTATGATGTCTTCTGTTTCTACATCGGGGTCTGGCGCGCCTAAGTCGTCATTCAGCCTCGGCCGTATCTGGGATCAGTACGGTATGCTGGTGGTGTTTGCGGTGCTGTTTATCGCCTGTGCCATTTTTGTACCGAACTTTGCCACCTTCATTAATATGAAAGGTCTCGGGCTGGCAATCTCCATGTCGGGAATGGTGGCTTGCGGCATGTTGTTCTGCCTCGCTTCGGGGGACTTTGACCTTTCCGTCGCTTCGGTAATTGCCTGCGCAGGTGTCACGACGGCGGTGGTTATCAATCTGACCGAAAGCCTGTGGATTGGCGTGGCGGCAGGCTTGCTGCTGGGCGTCCTCTGTGGTCTGGTGAATGGTTTTGTTATCGCCAAACTAAAAATCAACGCCTTGATTACGACGCTGGCGACGATGCAGATTGTTCGTGGTCTGGCGTACATCATTTCTGATGGTAAAGCGGTCGGTATCGAAGATGAAAGTTTCTTTGCTCTTGGTTATGCCAACTGGTTCGGCCTGCCTGCGCCAATCTGGCTTACGGTGGCTTGTCTGATTGTCTTCGGTTTGCTGCTGAACAAAACCACCTTTGGGCGCAACACGCTGGCGATTGGTGGTAATGAAGAGGCGGCGCGTCTGGCTGGTGTACCCGTTGTCCGCACCAAAATCATTATCTTTGTTCTCTCTGGTCTGGTATCGGCAATTGCCGGGATTGTTCTGGCTTCACGTATGACCAGCGGTCAGCCGATGACTTCGATAGGCTATGAGTTGATTGTTATCTCCGCCTGCGTTTTAGGCGGCGTTTCTCTGAAAGGTGGCATCGGAAAAATCTCATATGTAGTGGCGGGTATCTTAATTTTAGGCACTGTAGAAAACGCCATGAACCTGCTCAATATTTCTCCGTTTGCGCAGTACGTTGTCCGTGGCTTAATCCTGCTGGCGGCGGTGATCTTCGACCGTTATAAGCAAAAAGCGAAACGCACTGTCTGATGTTTTTTTCAGCATAAATTTAGTTCGACTTTCCTCCACAGCCAACCGCCACAAAGGTTGGCTGTTCTTTTTTGCAAATGGCGAGCTACGTCACACTGTCTATACTTACATGTCTGTAAAGCGCGTTCTGCGCGAACTATAAAAAGATAAGGAGGAGTACCGGGTGACAGAACCGTTAACCGAACCCCCTGAACTATCCGCGAAATATGCCTGGTTTTTTGATCTCGATGGAACGCTGGCGGAAATCAAACCGCATCCTGATCAGGTCGTCGTGCCTGACACTATTCTGCAAGGACTTCAGCTACTGGCAACCGCAAGTGATGGTGCATTGGCATTGATATCAGGGCGCTCAATGGTGGAACTTGACGCACTGGCAAAACCTTATCGCTTCCCGTTAGCGGGCGTGCATGGGGCGGAGCGCCGTGACATCAATGGTAAAACGCATATCGTTCACCTGCCGGAAGCGATTGCTCGTGATATTAGTGTGCAACTGCATACGGCGATTGCCCAACTTTCCGGCACGGAGCTGGAATCCAAAGGGATGGCGTTTGCACTGCATTATCGTCAGGCACCGCAGCATGAAGACGCCTTATTGACGTTAGCGCAACGTATTACTCAGATTTGGCCGCAAATGGCATTACAACAGGGAAAGTGTGTCGTCGAGATTAAACCGCGAGGCACCAGTAAAGGGGAGGCTATTGCTGCATTTATGCAGGAAGTTCCCTTCATCGGTCGGAAGCCGGTGTTTCTGGGCGATGATTTAACCGATGAATCTGGCTTCGCGGTTATTAATCGACTGGGGGGAATGTCAGTAAAAATTGGTACAGGCGCAACCCAGGCATCATGGCGGCTGGCGGGCGTGCCGGATGTCTGGGGCTGGCTTGAATTGATAACCAACGCATTACAAAAACAAAAAAGAGAAAATAACAGGAGTGATGACTATGAGTCGTTTAGTCGTAGTATCTAACCGAATTGCACCACCAGACGAGCACGCCGCCAGTGCCGGTGGCCTTGCTGTCGGCATACTGGGGGCACTGAAAACTGCAGGTGGACTGTGGTTTGGCTGGAGTGGCGAAACAGGGAATGAGGATCAGCCGCTAAAAAAGGTGAAAAAAGGAAATATTACCTGGGCCTCTTTTAACCTCAGTGAAAAAGATCTCGACGAATACTACAACCAATTCTCCAATGCCGTTCTCTGGCCGGCATTCCATTACCGACTCGATCTGGTGCAATTTCAGCGTTCAGCGTGGGAAGGCTATTTACGCGTGAATGCGTTACTGGCAGACAAATTACTGCCGCTGCTGGAAGATGATGACATTATCTGGATCCACGATTATCACTTGTTGCCATTTGCGCAGGAATTACGTAAACGCGGCGTGAACAATCGCATCGGTTTCTTCCTGCATATTCCTTTTCCGACACCGGAAATCTTTAATGCGCTACCAATTTATGACACATTGCTGGAACAGCTTTGTGATTATGATTTGCTGGGGTTTCAGACAGAAAACGATCGTCTGGCGTTCCTGGATTGCCTTTCCAACTTGACGCGGGTCACGACACGTAGCTCGCGCAATCACACGGCCTGGGGCAAAGCATTTCGTACAGAAGTTTACCCGATTGGTATTGAACCGGATGAGATTGCTAAACAGGCTGCCGGGCCGCTACCGGCAAAACTGGCGCAATTAAAAGCGGAACTGAAAAATGTGCAGAATATCTTTTCTGTCGAGCGGCTGGATTATTCCAAAGGTTTGCCAGAACGTTTTCTTGCTTATGAAGCGCTGCTGGAAAAATATCCGCAACATCATGGTAAAATTCGTTATACCCAGATTGCGCCGACCTCGCGTGGTGATGTGCAAGCGTATCAGGATATTCGTCATCAGTTGGAAAATGAAGCCGGGAGAATTAACGGTAAATATGGGCAATTAGGCTGGACGCCGCTTTATTATCTGAATCAGCATTTTGATCGTAAATTATTGATGAAAATCTTCCGCTATTCCGATGTCGGGTTAGTGACGCCGCTGCGTGATGGGATGAATCTGGTCGCAAAAGAGTATGTCGCCGCTCAGGATCCTGCAAATCCGGGCGTACTGGTACTTTCTCAGTTTGCCGGTGCGGCAAACGAACTGACGTCAGCGCTAATTGTTAACCCATACGATCGTGATGAAGTCGCGGCGGCGCTCAATCGGGCGTTGAGCATGTCGCTGGCGGAACGTATTTCCCGCCATGCAGAAATGCTGGAAGTTATTATCAAAAACGATATTAAACACTGGCAGGAGTGCTTTATCCGCGACCTAAAGCAGGTAGTACCGCGAAGCGCGGAAAGTCAGCAACGCGATAAAGTCGCTACCTTTCCAAAGCTGGCGTAAGTGGAATTAATCCCCTTTAAGTGGAACTAACAGCACATCAACCTCACTTGAGGCAATCACACTTTTCGCTGAGCAGGACGCTCGCGAAAAGAAACTGTGATTATGGTTACCGCAAATCACCAAATCGAACTTATGTTTACGGCATACTGCCAGAATATGTTCGCTTAACTCTCCGTAAGCAATAAATGTCTCTTCTACCGGATATCCCGCATCCTGAATTAATTTATCAAGAAAGTTTTGTGTTTCTTCCTGCATCACGCTGCGTAAATCTTCAAGCATCGGCGCGGCTAATTGATTGAACATTTCCGGGTCGGAAGCAAGAGTGATTAAACTTATGCGCCCATTTACCGGACGGGCGATAGAAACCGCTTTTGCTAACAGTTGCTGACTTTCTGGTGAGACAGCAACAGCAACAAGAATATTGGTATAGCTCATAACCTGCTCCTTATTCTGTGAACTTCAGGTGTTATTACAGCTTTACTCTGAATGAGGTACTGATGCAATAACAACTCAGTCAAAACAGTAAATATTAGGCTGGTTATTAGTAAGTGAGGCTAATTAATAACGTACAGTTATCACATGATTACAGATGAGGTTATAAAAACTAAAATTATCAATTCCCCGTATAGAACAAATGGATAATATTTATAGAACATTGTTGTAACATATGAGATGTTCCCGGATTTATTTTCACTTGAAGAAACTCATGTTATGTAACTCTCTGTTTGAAAATAAGTTATAGGAGGTGAATATATTTATTTTATATGTAGCAGGTGGTTATTTACGGTGATTTATATTAACAGTGCGCAACATCATCATTTTATCTACCCACTTCATTTTTGAAGCCAGGCAAGCTGAAAAACTTTTTAACAGAATGAAATATGACCAAAACAAAAGTATGACTTATACATTAATGTTAAGTAATTGATTGTTTTGTGTGATCTGAGTCACACATTATCGAAAATCGCAACACCGCTCCGTTGTATGTGTGAGTGGTGACGAGTACAGTTGCGTCGAATTAGGAAAAATCTTAGATAAGTGTAAAAAACACTGTTCTCTGTAAGGGATTGTTTCATCTCTTACACTGCCTGTGTGTTTTTTCGTTGATCGCAACTATTCCATTGTTCTTTACTTTTTACCGGGATTTCCCGGCGACATCACGGGGTGCGGTGATACCGCATAAAAATAAAGTTAGTTATTCTGGATGGGAATAATGCATACCTCCGAGTTGCTGAAACATATTTATGACATTAATTTGTCATATTTACTTCTTGCACAACGTCTGATCGTTCAGGACAAAGCGTCCGCCATGTTTCGTCTCGGTATTAATGAAGAAATGGCAACAACGTTAGCGACGCTGACTCTTCCTCAAATGGTTAAACTGGCAGAAACCAATCAACTGATTTGCCATTTCCGCTTTGACAGCCACCAGACTATTAATCAGCTAACGCAGGATTCCCGCGTTGACGATCTCCAGCAAGTTCATACCGGCATCATGCTATCTACGCGTTTGTTGAATGATGTTAATCAGCCCGAAGAAGTGCTACGTAAAAAAAGGGCCTGACAATGAGCGAAAAAAGCATTGTTCAGGAAGCCCGGGATATTCAACTGGCAATGGAGTTGATCACCCTTGGCGCTCGTTTGCAGATGCTGGAAAGTGAAACACAATTAAGTCGTGGACGGCTGATCAAACTCTATAAAGAACTGCGCGGAAGCCCCCCACCGAAAGGCATGTTGCCATTCTCCACCGACTGGTTTATGACCTGGGAACAAAATGTTCATGCGTCGATGTTTTGTAATGCATGGCAGTTTTTACTGAAAACAGGGTTATGTAACGGCGTCGATGCAGTGATCAAAGCCTATCGTTTATACCTCGAACAGTGTCCGCAAGCCGAAGACGGTCCGCTACTGGCGTTGACCCGTGCCTGGACACTGGTGCGATTTGTTGAAAGTGGTTTACTACAACTTTCCAGTTGCAAATGTTGCGGCGGTAATTTTATCACCCATGCCCATCAGCCTGTTGGCAGCTTTGCCTGCAGCTTATGTCAACCGCCATCACGTGCGGTAAAAAGACGTAAACTTTCTCAAAACCCTGCCGATATTATCCCTCAACTGCTGGATGAACAGAGAGTACAGGCTGTTTAACTCACACGATGTGGCGAAACACTCCAGCAGCGGTAAGTGATTGCCGCTGCTTTTTTTTCCCAACGGTAAGTTAGCGTCTGACGACTGAACATCCTGTCATGGTCAACAGTGAAAGGATGATGTCGTGCTTATCTTATTAGGTTACCTGGTTGTTCTCGGTACAGTTTTCGGCGGTTATTTGATGACCGGCGGAAGCCTTGGAGCACTCTATCAACCCGCTGAACTGGTGATTATTGCCGGTGCAGGTATTGGGTCGTTTATTGTCGGTAACAACGGTAAAGCAATCAAAGGCACGCTCAAAGCGCTGCCGTTACTGTTTCGCCGCTCCAAATACACCAAAGCGATGTATATGGATCTGCTGGCACTGCTTTACCGACTCATGGCGAAATCGCGACAGATGGGCATGTTTTCGCTGGAGCGCGATATTGAAAACCCCCGCGAAAGCGAGATCTTCGCCAGTTATCCCCGCATCCTCGCGGATACCGTTATGCTTGATTTTATCGTTGATTATCTGCGCCTGATCATCAGTGGCCATATGAATACCTTCGAAATCGAAGCGCTGATGGATGAAGAAATTGAAACCCACGAAAGCGAGTCGGAAGTTCCCGCTAACAGCCTGGCGCTGGTCGGTGACTCGCTCCCGGCATTTGGTATTGTCGCGGCAGTGATGGGGGTGGTTCACGCGCTGGGATCGGCTGACCGGCCTGCCGCCGAACTGGGGGCGCTGATTGCTCATGCGATGGTAGGGACTTTCCTCGGTATCTTACTGGCTTACGGATTTATTTCCCCACTGGCGAGTGTTTTGCGCCAGAAAAGCGCAGAGACCAGCAAAATGATGCAATGCGTCAAAGTCATACTGCTTTCTAATCTGAACGGTTATGCACCGCCAATTGCCGTTGAATTTGGTCGTAAAACGCTCTACTCCAGTGAACGACCATCGTTTGTTGAGCTGGAAGAACACGTTCGCGCGGTAAAAAATCCGCAACAGCAGACGACAACCGAGGAAGTATGAAGAATCACGCGCACCCAATAATTGTCGTCAAACGACGCAAAGCAAAAAGCCACGGCTCGGCGCATGGATCGTGGAAGATTGCTTATGCTGACTTTATGACCGCGATGATGGCTTTTTTTCTGGTGATGTGGCTGATCTCCATTTCCAGCCCAAAAGAGCTGATACAGATAGCGGAATATTTCCGCACGCCGTTGGCGACCGCGGTAACGGGTGGTGATCGCATTTCTAATAGCGAAAGCCCAATTCCCGGCGGCGGTGATGATTACACTCAGAGTCAGGGAGAAGTGAATAAGCAGCCGGACATTGAAGAACTGAAAAAACGCATGGAGCAAAGTCGGTTGCGGAAATTGCGTGGCGATCTCGACCAGCTTATAGAGTCAGACCCGAAACTACGGGCGCTGCGTCCACATCTCAAAATCGATCTGGTACAGGAAGGTTTACGCATTCAGATTATCGACAGCCAGAATCGCCCGATGTTTAAAACCGGCAGTGCTGACGTCGAACCCTATATGCGCGACATTCTGCGGAGTATTGCGCCAGTGCTGAATGGTATTCCTAACCGTATCAGTCTCTCCGGTCATACCGATGATTTCCCTTACGCCAATGGTGAGCAAAGCTACAGCAACTGGGAGCTTTCTGCCGAACGCGCTAATGCGTCGCGCCGTGAGCTAATGGTGGGGGGGCTGGCTGATGGCAAAATTCTGCGCGTCGTCGGCATGGCGGCGACCATGCGTTTAAGCGATCGCGGACCTGATGATGCTGTCAACCGTCGAATCAGTCTGCTGGTCCTGAACAGACAGGCCGAGCAGGCCATTTTGCATGAAAACGCTGAAAGCCAGAATGAGCCGGTAAGTGTACTGGAAAAAACTGGGGGCGCTCCGCAGGTCAGTGTTCCCACAATGCCATCAGCCGAACCGAGGTGACAGCGTGAGCATGGATATAAGCGATTTTTATCAGACATTTTTTGATGAAGCGGACGAATTGTTGGCCGATATGGAGCAACATCTGCTGGATTTGCAGCCAGAAGCGCCAGATGCCGAACAATTGAATGCTATCTTTCGTGCGGCCCATTCCATCAAAGGAGGGGCAGGAACTTTTGGTTTTACCGTGTTACAGAAAACCACGCATCTGATGGAAAACCTGCTCGATGAAGCCAGACGCGGTGAGATGCAGCTTAATACCGACATTATCAATCTGTTTTTGGAAACGAAAGATATCATGCAGGAACAGCTCGACGCTTATAAACAGTCGCAAGAGCCGGATGCCGCCAGCTTCGATTATATCTGCCAGGCCTTGCGTCAACTGGCATTAGAAGCGAAAGGCGAAACGGTGCCCGCAGTGACCCGGTTAAGTGTGGTTGCCAAAAGTGAACCGCAAAATGAGCAGAGTAACAGTGAGTCGCCGCGACGAATTATCCTTTCACGCCTGAAGGCGGATGAAGTCGATCTGCTGGAAGACGAACTGGAGCAGTTGACCACATTAACTGACGTGGTTAAAGGTGCGGATTCATTATCTGCAACAATGTCGGGAGATATTGCGGAAGACGACATTACCGCCGTGCTCTGTTTTGTGATTGAAGCCGATCAGATTGCCTTTGAAGCGGTAGAGCCTGCACCAACAGTATCGACCCCGCCAGTGCTGGAACTGGCCGCAACAGAAGCACCAGCCGGACGCGTAGAGCGGGAAAAAACGACGCGCGGTAGCGAATCGACCAGCATCCGTGTGGCGGTAGAAAAGGTTGATCAACTGATAAACCTGGTCGGTGAACTGGTCATCACCCAGTCAATGCTCGCTCAGCGCTCCAGTGAACTGGACCCGGTAAATCATGGGGATTTGATTACCAGCATGGGGCAGTTACAACGTAACGCCCGTGATTTGCAGGAATCGGTGATGTCGATTCGTATGATGCCGATGGAATATGTCTTTAGCCGCTATCCGCGGCTGGTGCGCGACCTGGCGGGTAAACTCGGCAAACAAGTAGAACTCACGCTTATAGGCAGCTCCACCGAACTCGACAAGAGTCTGATAGAACGCATTATCGATCCGCTGACCCACCTGGTACGCAACAGCCTTGACCACGGTATAGAACTGCCGGAAAAACGCCTCGCCGCAGGTAAAAATAGCGTCGGAAATTTGATCCTGTCAGCCGAACATCAGGGCGGTAACATCTGCATCGAAGTGACCGACGATGGCGCGGGACTAAATCGTGAGCGGATTCTGGCAAAAGCCGCCTCGCAAGGGCTGCCTGTCAGCGACAACATGAGCGACGACGAAGTGGCGATGTTGATATTTGCTCCGGGTTTTTCCACGGCGGAGCAGGTTACCGATGTTTCCGGGCGTGGCGTCGGCATGGATGTCGTTAAACGTAATATCCAGGAGATGGGCGGCCATGTCGAAATCAAGTCGAAGCCGGGCACAGGTACAACGATCCGCATTTTACTACCGCTGACACTGGCGATCCTCGACGGTATGTCCGTGCGCGTTGCTGATGAAGTTTTCATTCTGCCGCTGAATGCTGTCATGGAATCACTGCAACCCCGTGAAGTCGATCTGCATCCGCTGGCAGGTGGCGAGCGGGTACTTGAAGTGCGTGGTGAATATCTGCCAATAGTCGAACTGTGGAAAGTGTTTAATGTCGCTGGTGCGAAAACTGAAGCCACCCAGGGGATTGTCGTGATCCTGCAAAGTGGTGGTCGTCGTTATGCCTTGCTGGTGGATCAATTAATTGGTCAACACCAGGTGGTGGTGAAAAACCTTGAAAGTAACTATCGCAAAATTCCTGGAATATCCGCCGCAACAATTCTTGGCGACGGAAGCGTAGCACTGATTGTTGATGTCTCAGCCTTGCAGGCAATAAACCGCGAACAATGTATGGCGAACACCGCCGCCTGATTGAGTAAAAAGGTAATAAATATGACCGGTATGACAAATGTAACAAAACTGGCCAGCGAACCGTCAGGCCAGGAATTTCTGGTATTTACCCTTGGTGATGAAGAGTACGGCATAGACATTCTGAAAGTGCAGGAGATCCGTGGTTACGACCAGGTCACGCGGATTGCGAATACGCCAGCGTTTATCAAAGGCGTCACTAACCTGCGCGGCGTCATTGTGCCAATTGTCGACTTACGCATTAAGTTCAGCCAGGTCGATGTGGACTATAACGACAACACAGTCGTGATCGTCCTGAATCTTGGCCAGCGCGTGGTCGGCATAGTGGTTGACGGCGTATCGGACGTTCTTTCGTTGACGGCGGAACAAATTCGCCCGGCACCGGAATTTGCCGTGACGCTTTCCACTGAATATCTTACGGGACTGGGCGCGCTGAGTGACCGCATGCTGATTCTGGTTAATATCGAAAAACTGCTAAATAGTGAAGAGATGGCGCTGTTAGATAATGCGACCGCAGACGTCGCGTAATTTCGCGTTCAGCAATAAATAAAGGCAGAACCCGATGATGCGCACATCGGGTTTTTTATTTTAAGTCATCTCTCTACGATTGATCTAAGCAATAAAGTTTCCCACCTTCCTGCCGATAACGGGATCAACTTGTTTTCAGGAAGGTGCCTTATGATTAACCGTATCCGCGTAGTTACGCTGCTGATGATGGTGCTGGGGGTATTTGCACTGTTACAGCTCATGTCCGGCAGTCTGTTTTTTTCTTCGCTGCACCATAGCCAGCAAAGCTTTGTGGTTTCCAATGAACTACGGGAACAACAGGGCGAGTTAACTTCAACCTGGGATCTCATGCTACAAACGCGCATTAACCTGAGTCGTTCAGCGGTGCGGATGATGATGGACCCATCCAATCAACAAAGTAGTGCAAAAATTGAATTGCTTGATAGCGCCAGGAAAACGTTGGCGCAGGCGGCTGTTCATTATAAAAAATTCAAAAGCATGGCACCGTTACCCGAAATGGCTGCCGCCAGTAGTCATATTGATGAAAAATACAAAAATTACCACACGGCATTAACTGAACTGATTGATTATCTTGATTATGGTAACACCGGAGCCTATTTTGCCCAGCCAACCCAGGGAATGCAAAATGCGATGGGAGAGGCTTTTGGGCAGTACGCCCGTAGCAGCGAAAAATTGTACCGCAATATCGTTGTCGACAATGCCAGTGATTACCGTTTTGCCCAGTGGCAACTGGCCGTTATCGCGCTGGTGGTGGTACTGATTCTTCTGGTGGCATGGTATGGCATTCGCCGCATGTTGCTTAACCCGCTGGCAAAAATCATTACCCACATCCGTGAAATTGCGGGTGGTAACCTGGCGAATAACCTGGCCATTGCTGGACGCAGTGAAATGGGCGAGCTGGCGCAGAGCGTTTCGCATATGCAACGTTCTCTGACTGATACAGTCACCCACGTGCGCGAAGGTTCAGATGCCATCTACGTTGGTACGCGTGAAATTACTGCAGGTAATACCGATCTCTCCTCCCGAACTGAACAGCAGGCCTCGGCACTGGAAGAGACTGCTGCCAGCATGGAACAACTCACCGCCACGGTGAAACAGAACGCCGATAATGCCCGCCAGGCCTCGCAACTGGCGCAAAGTGCCTCCGACACTGCCATGCACGGCGGTAAAGTGGTGGATGGCGTGGTGAAAACCATGCACGAAATTGCTGACAGTTCGAAGAAAATTGCTGACATCATCAGCGTTATCGACGGTATTGCTTTCCAGACCAATATACTGGCGCTGAACGCCGCCGTAGAAGCTGCCCGTGCCGGTGAACAGGGCCGTGGTTTTGCCGTGGTTGCGGGTGAAGTGCGTAATCTTGCCAGCCGTAGCGCCCAGGCGGCAAAAGAGATTAAAGCCCTGATTGAAGACTCAGTATCCCGCGTCGATACCGGTTCGGTGCTGGTTGAAAGCGCCGGAGAGACGATGACCAACATCGTTAATGCGGTTACGCGCGTTACCGACATTATGGGGGAAATTGCTTCAGCCTCCGATGAACAGAGCCGTGGCATTGATCAAGTGGCGCAGGCCGTGTCGGAAATGGATCGTGTGACTCAACAGAACGCCTCGTTGGTGCAGGAGTCAGCCGCTGCAGCCGCCGCGCTGGAAGAGCAGGCCAGTCGTTTAACGCAGGCAGTATCCGCGTTTCGTCTGGCTGCCAGCCCGCAATCCCAAAAACCACCGCTTCAATCCCGGCCAGCCAGTGAAAAACCACCAACACAACCACGCCGGCATATCGCTGAACAAGCTCCAAACTGGGAAACATTTTGATGGCTATTTACTCAAGCACCATTGTTGCCAGATTGATCAGATGATGCAACAGAACGTCGCGCGTATCGTCTCTGATGGCGCTATTTACAAGTGGTTATACGACACAATCGGCGCAGTTACAGGCTGTGCCAGTGGTTTCCTGAAGTGACTGAGAAGGCGCTATGACATCATCTCTGCCCTGTGGGCAAACGTCTTTATTGTTACAGATGACCGAGCGCCTCGCGCTTTCCGACGTTCATTTTCGGCGGATAAGTCAATTGATCTACCAACGTGCGGGGATCGTTCTGGCCGATCACAAACGTGACATGGTCTACAACCGGCTGGTACGCCGTTTGCGTTCGCTGGGACTGGCAGATTTTGGGCATTATCTGAATATGCTGGAATCTAATCAGTGCAGCAGCGAGTGGCAGGCATTTATTAACTCATTGACGACCAACCTGACGGCATTTTTTCGTGAAGGGCATCATTTTCCGCTGATCGCAACTCACGCCCGCCGCTGTTCTGGGGAATATCGCGTATGGAGTGCAGCGGCATCGACAGGCGAAGAACCGTACAGCATTGCGATGACGCTGGCGGATACATTGGGCACTGCGCCCGGACGCTGGAAAGTCTTTGCCAGTGATATCGATACCGAAGTCCTGGAGAAAGCTAAAAGCGGCATTTATCGCCATGAAGAGCTGAAAAACCTGACGCCACAACAACTCCAGCGTTACTTCATGCGCGGCACGGGACCGCATGAAGGGCTGGTGCGCGTGCGTCAGGAACTGGCGAATTATGTCGATTTTTCGCCGCTGAATTTGTTGGCGAAACAGTACACCGTACCGGGGCCGTTTGATGCGATCTTCTGCCGTAACGTCATGATCTACTTTGATCAAACGACTCAACAGGAGATTTTGCGTCGCTTTGTACCGCTACTTAAGCCCGACGGATTGCTGTTTGCGGGTCACTCTGAAAACTTTAGCCATCTTGAGCGCAGCTTCACGTTGCGAGGTCAGACGGTGTATGCGCTAAGTAAGGAATAACGATGAGCAAAATCAGGGTGTTGTCTGTCGATGATTCGGCATTGATGCGCCAGATCATGACGGAAATCATCAACAGCCATAGCGACATGGAAATGGTTGCGACGGCTCCTGATCCGCTGGTCGCGCGTGATTTGATTAAGAAATTCAACCCTGATGTGTTGACGCTGGACGTTGAAATGCCGCGGATGGACGGGCTGGATTTCCTCGAAAAATTAATGCGTTTGCGACCAATGCCGGTGGTGATGGTTTCTTCTCTGACCGGCAGAGGTTCCGAAGTCACGCTGCGCGCGCTTGAGTTAGGGGCGATAGATTTTGTCACCAAACCACAACTGGGTATTCGCGAAGGAATGCTGGCGTATAGCGAAATGATTGCCGAAAAGGTACGAACGGCGTCAAGAGCGAGCCTGGCCGCGCATAAACCGTTATCGCCACCGGCAACGCTGAAGGCTGGCCCGCTGTTGAGTTCAGAAAAATTGATTGCAATTGGTGCCTCAACGGGCGGAACAGAGGCGATTCGTCACGTACTGCAATCGTTGCCACTTTCCAGCCCGGCGCTGTTAATCACCCAGCATATGCCGCCCGGTTTCACCCGCTCTTTTGCTGACCGACTTAACAAGCTGTGTCAGATCGGCGTTAAAGAGGCTGAAGACGGTGAACGCGTCTTACCGGGACATGCCTATATCGCGCCGGGCGATCGGCATATGGAACTGGCGCGCAGTGGCGCGAACTATCAAATCAAAATTCACGATGGCCCGGCGGTTAACCGTCATCGGCCTTCGGTAGATGTGTTGTTCCATTCTGTTGCCAAACAGGCGGGGCGTAATGCTGTTGGGGTGATCCTGACGGGCATGGGTAACGACGGCGCGGCGGGAATGTTGGCGATGCGTCAGGCGGGGGCATGGACCCTCGCGCAAAACGAAGCAAGCAGCGTGGTTTTCGGTATGCCGCGTGAGGCCATCAATTTGGGGGGCGTCTGCGAAGTGGTCGATCTTAGTCAGGTAAGCCAGCAAATGCTGGCAAAAATCAGTGCCGGACAGGCGATACGTATTTAAATCAGGAGTGTGAGATGGCGGATAAAGAGCTTAAATTTTTGGTTGTGGATGACTTTTCCACCATGCGACGCATTGTGCGTAACCTGCTGAAAGAGCTGGGATTCAACAATGTTGAGGAAGCGGAAGATGGTGCCGATGCTCTCAACAAGTTACAGGCGGGCGGTTATGGGTTTGTGATCTCCGACTGGAATATGCCGAATATGGATGGTCTGGAACTGCTGAAAACCATTCGTGCTGATGGCGCGATGTCGGCGTTACCGGTGTTGATGGTGACCGCAGAGGCGAAGAAAGAGAACATTATCGCCGCAGCACAAGCGGGGGCCAGTGGCTATGTGGTTAAGCCATTTACCGCCGCGACGCTGGAGGAAAAACTCAACAAAATCTTTGAGAAACTGGGCATGTGAGGATGCGATTATGATGCAACCATCAATCAAACCGGCTGATGAACATGCCGCTGGCGATATCATTGCGCGCATTGGCAGCCTGACGCGTATGTTGCGTGACAGTCTGCGGGAGCTTGGACTGGAGCAGGCGATAGCTGAGGCCGCTGAAGCCATCCCCGATGCCCGCGATCGTTTGTACTACGTCGTGCAGATGACTGCCCAGGCTGCGGAGCGTGCGCTGAACAGTGTTGAGGCGTCACAGCCACATCAGGATGAAATGGAGAAGTCGGCAAAAGCATTAACCCAACGCTGGGATGCCTGGTTTGCCGATCCGATTGACCTTGCCGATGCCCGTGAACTGGTGACCGATACGCGGCAATTTCTGGCGGATGTGCCTGTTCATACCCGTTTCACCAATGCGCAACTGCTGGAAATCATGATGGCACAGGATTTTCAGGATCTCACCGGCCAGGTGATTAAACGGATGATGGATGTGATACAGGAGATTGAACGCCAGTTGTTGATGGTGCTGCTGGAAAACATTCCGGAACAGGATGCGCGTCCGAAGCGTGAAAGCCAGAGTCTGCTTAATGGGCCACAGGTTGATAGCAGCAAAGCGGGTGTGGTAGCCAGCCAGGATCAGGTCGACGATTTGTTGGATAGTCTCGGTTTTTAATTTGTATTGCCTGATATGACGTGACCCGTCGTATCAGGCGGCCGGATGAGACGTTTACACCGCATCCGACAAACGCGGCACCACGCCTGATGTGCTGCGGTAAAAGCCCTAAATCCCGCCTGTTTTGCCCCTTACTCTAACCATTGAACGCTTTCCGCTCTGGCATTATTCACGCTTATCACTATTTCCAGGATTGGCGACGTGTCTGACGAGAGCGACGACAAAACAGAAGCCCCCACACCTCACCGACTTGAAAAAGCACGGGAAGAGGGACAGATCCCGCGCTCCCGTGAGCTAACCTCACTGCTGATTTTGCTGGTGGGCGTGTGTGTTATCTGGTTTGGTGGCGCGTCTCTGGCTCACCGGTTGTCTGGGATGCTCTCCGCCGGGCTGCATTTTGATCACAACATCATCAATGACCCCAACCTAATCCTGGGGCAGATTATTCAGTTAATCAGAGAAGCCATGTTGGCTCTGTTGCCGCTGATTAGCGGCGTGGTGCTGGTGGCACTCATTTCACCAGTCATGTTGGGTGGTCTGGTATTTAGCGGCAAATCATTACAGCCGAAGTTTTCCAAAATCAACCCGTTACCAGGTATTAAACGCATGTTCTCAGCGCAAACCGGCGCAGAGCTGCTGAAAGCGATACTGAAATCCACTTTGGTCGGCAGTGTGACTGGTTTTTATCTCTGGCATCACTGGCCGCAGATGATGCGCTTAATGGCGCAGTCGCCCATTACTGCAATGGCTAACGCGATGGATGTTGTGGGATTCTGCGCGCTTTTAGTGGTGCTTGGGGTCATCCCAATGGTGGGATTTGACGTCTTTTTTCAAATATTCAGCCACCTGAAAAAGCTGCGTATGTCACGGCAGGACATTCGTGATGAGTTCAAACAAAGCGAAGGCGATCCCCATGTCAAAGGGCGAATTCGTCAGATGCAGCGAGCTGCGGCGCGGCGTCGGATGATGGCCGATGTACCGAAAGCGGACGTCATTGTTAACAACCCAACTCACTACTCAGTGGCATTGCGATATGACGAAAACAAAATGAGTGCGCCGAAAGTGGTCGCCAAAGGTGCAGGGCTGGTAGCACTGCGCATTCGTGAAATTGCCGCTGAAAATAACGTCCCGACCCTTGAAGCACCGCCGCTGGCGCGTGCGCTGTATCGACATGGTGAAATAGGCCAACAAATTCCAGGCCAACTATACGCCGCTGTGGCAGAAGTACTGGCCTGGGTCTGGCAACTGAAACGCTGGCGTCTGGCCGGTGGGCAACGCCCTGTACAACCCACACATCTTCCGGTGCCGGAAGCCCTGGATTTTATCAACGAGAAACAACCCCATGAGTAATCTGGTCGCAATGCTGCGCCTACCCGCAAACCTGAAATCGACACAATGGCAGATCCTTGCCGGACCGATTTTGATCCTGTTGATCTTGTCGATGATGGTGCTGCCACTGCCCGCATTCATTCTCGACCTGCTGTTTACCTTCAATATTGCCCTGTCGATCATGGTGTTGCTGGTGGCGATGTTTACCCAGCGCACGCTCGAGTTTGCCGCGTTCCCGACCATCCTGCTGTTTACCACGCTGTTGCGTCTGGCGCTCAACGTGGCTTCAACCCGTATCATTTTGATGGAAGGTCATACTGGTGCGGCGGCGGCGGGGAAGGTCGTTGAAGCGTTCGGTCACTTCCTCGTTGGCGGTAACTTTGCAATCGGCATTGTGGTATTCGTCATCCTCGTGATCATCAACTTTATGGTTATCACCAAAGGTGCCGGGCGTATTGCGGAAGTGGGGGCGCGCTTTGTTCTCGACGGTATGCCGGGTAAACAGATGGCGATTGATGCCGATCTCAACGCCGGATTGATTGGTGAAGATGAGGCGAAAAAACGTCGTTCCGAAGTGACCCAGGAAGCCGATTTTTACGGCTCAATGGACGGGGCGAGTAAGTTTGTTCGTGGTGATGCTATTGCCGGGATCCTCATCATGGTCATTAACGTCGTCGGCGGATTGCTGGTCGGCGTGCTGCAACATGGCATGAGCATGGGCCATGCGGCAGAAAGTTATACGCTGTTGACCATCGGTGATGGCCTGGTGGCGCAAATCCCGGCGCTGGTTATTTCTACCGCTGCGGGGGTCATCGTCACGCGTGTCAGCACCGATCAGGATGTTGGCGAGCAGATGGTGAATCAGCTTTTCAGTAACCCCAGAGTCATGTTGTTAAGTGCCGCAGTACTGGGGTTACTTGGTCTGGTGCCAGGAATGCCAAACCTGGTCTTTTTACTGTTCACGGCGGGACTGCTGGGGCTGGCGTGGTGGATCCGTGGACGCGAACAAAAAGCGCCTGCCGAACCGAAGCCGGTAAAAATGGCGGAGAATAATGCCGTTGTTGAAGCGACGTGGAACGATGTGCAACTGGAAGACTCGCTGGGAATGGAGGTGGGGTATCGGCTGATCCCGATGGTCGATTTTCAGCAGGATGGCGAGTTGCTGGGGCGTATTCGCAGTATTCGTAAGAAATTTGCCCAAGAGATGGGCTTTCTGCCGCCGGTGGTGCACATTCGCGACAATATGGATCTGCAACCTGCCCGCTATCGTATCCTAATGAAAGGCGTTGAAATTGGTAGTGGCGATGCCTATCCGGGGCGCTGGCTGGCGATCAACCCGGGGACAGCCGCCGGAACATTACCCGGCGAAGCGACGGTCGACCCGGCGTTTGGTCTGAATGCTATCTGGATCGAAAGCGCGCTAAAAGAACAGGCGCAGATTCAGGGATATACCGTGGTTGAGGCCAGCACGGTGGTCGCAACGCATCTTAACCACCTCATTAGCCAACATGCCGCCGAACTGTTTGGTCGTCAGGAGGCGCAGCAGTTACTGGATCGCGTCGCCCAGGAGATGCCAAAGCTAACGGAGGACTTAGTTCCTGGCGTCGTCACGCTCACCACGCTGCACAAGGTGCTACAAAACCTGCTTGATGAAAAAGTGCCGATTCGCGATATGCGCACCATCCTCGAAACGCTGGCGGAACATGCGCCCATCCAGAGCGATCCACATGAATTAACCGCCGTCGTCCGCGTGGCGCTTGGTCGGGCGATTACCCAGCAATGGTTTCCCGGCAAAGATGAAGTTCACGTTATTGGCCTGGACACGCCGCTGGAGCGTTTGCTGTTACAGGCATTGCAGGGCGGGGGCGGGCTGGAGCCTGGACTGGCGGATCGTTTGCTGGCACAAACTCAGGAGGCATTATCCCGTCAGGAGATGCTGGGCGCGCCGCCAGTGCTGTTGGTGAACCATGCGCTGCGGCCATTATTATCTCGTTTTCTGCGCCGTAGCCTGCCGCAACTGGTGGTGCTTTCGAATCTCGAACTCTCTGATAACCGCCAAATCCGTATGACGGCGACGATTGGCGGCAAATAATGAGGAGCTTATTAGCTATTTTGTTGTTTCCGATGCTTGTGCAGGCTGCCGGGGAGGGCATGTGGCAGGCAAGTAGCGCGGGCGTGACGCTGAATCATCGTGGTGAATCGATGTCGTCAGCGTCTCTGGCTTCGCGACAACCGGTTTCAGGATTGGTGACGCTGGTGGCCTGGCGTTATCAGCTTATCGGCCCGACACCTGTAGGGCTGCGCGTGCGCTTGTGTTCGCTATCTCGTTGTGTCGAATTAGACGGGCAGAGCGGGAGTACGGTGGCATTTACCGGCGTACCTGCGACAGAACCGTTGCGCTTTATCTGGGAAGTTCCAGGCGGCGGGAGGTTAATTCCGCCGCTGAAGGTGCAGCGTAATGAAGTGATTGTGAATTATCGGCGGTGATAAAAAAGCCGATGTCCGTAACTGCGACATCGGCCTTTGACACATAACGCGATTACATACGCTCTACAGTCTCAATACCCAGCGTATCCAGACCCAGTTTCAGCGTCTTCGCGGTCAGTTGTGCCAGTTTCAGACGGCTGTTACGCACTTCTTCGTTTTCTGCGCTGAGGATCGGGCAGTGCTCGTAGAAGCCAGAGAACAGACCAGCCAGATCGTACAGGTAAGCACACATCACGTGCGGTGTACCTTCACGGGCAACTACCGTGAGGGTTTCTTCAAATTGCAGCAGGCGAGCGGCCAGTTGCGCTTCACGATCCTCACGGATGACAACCGGAGCCGCAGCCAGTTGATCTTCGTTAATTTCCGCTTTACGGAACACGGACAGCACACGGGTGTAGGCATACTGCATATACGGCGCAGTGTTACCCTCGAACGCCAGCATGTTGTCCCAGTCGAAGATGTAGTCGGTAGTGCGGTTTTTGGAGAGATCCGCGTATTTCACCGCGCCGATACCGACCGCATTGGCCAGTTTTTCCAGCTCGTCGGCTGGCATATCCGGGTTCTTCTCAGCCACCAGACGACGCGCGCGTTCCAGTGCTTCATCCAGCAGATCTGCCAGTTTCACCGTACCGCCAGCGCGGGTTTTGAATGGTTTACCGTCTTTACCCAGCATCATGCCGAACATGTGGTGTTCCAGCGGTACGGATTCTGGTACATAACCTGCTTTGCGTACGATTGCCCATGCCTGCATCAGGTGCTGATGCTGACGGGAGTCGATGTAATACAGCACGCGATCGGCATGAAGGGTTTCATAACGATACTTCGCACAGGCGATATCGGTAGTGGTGTAGAGATAGCCGCCATCTTTCTTCTGAATGATAACGCCCATCGGCTCGCCTTCCTTGTTCTTGAACTCATCAAGGAATACAACGGTCGCGCCTTCACTTTCTACTGCCAGACCTTTGGCTTTCAGATCTGCCACGATACCCGGCAGCATCGGGTTGTAGAGGCTTTCGCCCATCACATCATCGCGAGTCAACGTTACGTTCAGACGATCGTAAGTGATCTGGTTCTGCGTCATGGTGATGTCGACCAGTTTGCGCCACATTTCGCGGAAGTATTCGTCACCGCTTTGCAGTTTTACCACGTAGTTACGTGCACGTTCGGCAAACTCTTCATCTTCGTCGTAATGCTTTTTCGCATCGCGGTAGAAACCTTCGAGATCTGCCAGCTCCATTTCACCGGCGTTTTCCTGCTGCTGTTTTTCCAGCCACGCAATCAGCATACCGAACTGGGTGCCCCAGTCACCGACGTGGTTAGCGCGAATTACGTTGTGACCGAGGAACTCCAGGGTACGCACAGCCGCGTCACCAATGATGGTGGAACGCAGATGCCCTACGTGCATCTCTTTCGCCACGTTTGGCGCGGAGTAGTCCACCACAATGGTCTGTTTTTCTGGTGTAGCAACACCGAGACGATCGGACGCCAGCGCCTGCTGAACATGTTCAGCCAGGAATACCGGATCAAGGAAAATGTTGATAAAACCTGGGCCGGCGATCTCAACTTTACTGGCGATACCGTTAAGATCCAGATGAGTCAGCACCTGCTCTGCTAATTGTCGCGGTGCCATACCCAGTTTTTTAGCAACTGCCATCATGCCGTTAGCCTGATAGTCGCCGAACTGAACTTTTGCTGACTGACGAACCTGCGGTTCGCAATCCGCAGGCGCGCCTGCCGCAATCATGGCCTGACGGACTTTTTCTGAGAGAAGAGCCTGAATATTCACCGGAATACCTTACATTGATGAAGCGAGCGAGAATTGCCCGCACCAGTTAAAGAAATTAGGGCGGGAGTATACTGCAAATGGCTGTTTTCGTCAGCAACGTGCGCGTGGCGTATTGCCGTTTTCACTATTGCACCGGGGACTGCGCGAAATCAGCAGTTGGTTGGCGCAGGGCAACAAGGTAAATTAACGCTTTTGCTGAAAGACGAAGAGTGATTATGGCTAACTGGCAATCTGTCGACGAGTTGCAGGATATTGCAACGGATTTACCGCGATTTACCCACGCATTAGACGAACTTTCCCGTCGTCTGGGGCTGGATATTACTCTGCTGAATGCCGATCACATTTCCTTGCGTTGTCATCAAAACGCCACCGCTGAACGCTGGCGTCGTGGGTTTGAACAGTGCGGCGAACTCCTGTCAGAAAATATGATCAATGGCAGACCGATTTGCCTGTTTAAATTGCATGAACCGGTACAGGTTGCTCACTGGCAGTTTTCGATAGTTGAGTTACCGTGGCCTGGGGAAAAACGTTACCCGCACGAAGGCTGGGAACATATCGAAATCGTTCTGCCTGGTGATCCAGAGACACTGAACGTCCGTGCACTGGCATTACTTTCTGATGAAGGGCTTAGTCAGCCGGGGATCTCGGTTAAAACCAGTTCGCCAAAAGGTGAGCATGAGCGATTACCCAATCCAACGCTGGCCGTCACCGACGGTAAAACCACGATTAAGTTTCATCCGTGGTCCATTGAAGAGATCGTCGCCAGTGAGCAGTCGGCGTAATTAAGGAGTAAAAATGGCATTACTGGAAATTTGCTGTTACAGCATGGAGTGCGCGCTGACGGCGCAGCAAAACGGTGCCGACAGAATAGAGCTGTGTGCGGCACCGAAAGAAGGTGGCTTAACGCCGTCGCTGGGCGTGCTGAAGTCTGTGCGTCAGCAGGTTACTATCCCTGTGCATCCGATTATCCGTCCTCGCGGTGGCGATTTTTGCTACAGCGACGGCGAGTTTGCCGCCATTCTTGAGGACATCCGCACAGTACGCGAATTGGGATTTCCTGGACTGGTGACGGGGGTTCTGGATGTTGACGGTAATGTCGATATGCCACGAATGGAAAAAATAATGGCGGCTGCCGGTTCGCTGGCCGTCACTTTTCATCGCGCCTTCGATATGTGCGCTAACCCTTTAAATGCACTGAATAATCTTGCGAAATTAGGCATTGCCAGGGTGCTGACATCGGGGCAAAAATCAGACGCGCTGCAAGGTTTATTAAAAATTATGGAACTTATTGCCTATGGTGATGCTCCAATCATCATGGCCGGAGCTGGAGTTCGTGCAGAAAACCTGCACCACTTCCTCGATGCCGGAGTGCTGGAAGTCCATAGCTCCGCGGGAGCGTGGCAAGCCTCACCGATGCGTTATCGTAATCAAGGATTGTCCATGTCATCAGATGCACTCGCGGACGAGTATTCGCGTTATGTCGTAGACGGGGCGGCGGTTGCTGAAATGAAAGGAATCATTGAACGCCATCAGGCCAAATGATTTTTACCGTTGCATCATGTCGCCCAATATGATGCTTGCTCGTACCAGGCCCCTGCAATTTCAACAGGGGCCTTTTTTTATCCTTGATTAGTATAAAAAATGAACAGTCATCGTGTAATAGCGTGCAAAATCATGCTGCTAAAAATGTTTTATATATTCATATTAATTATGTGATTTAAATTTTTAAAACTGCCAAATATATATTAAAAATAACGACTGGTTTCTTCTTTAATAATTAATGGTTAAATTGCAATAAATCATATTTTTTGTCGATTATTTCAGGCAGTGTTGTGCCGAATTTAGTGAGTTATTAATTCGTTGTGTATTTATTTATACAACTGGTTCGGTGTACTGGAATTTAATTAGAGGAATTTATGCGAGGGAAAAAACGCATTTGGTTATTTTTTTTTGCTCATGGCAGTAGCGGTGGGTGGCGGTGGGTTATTGCTGGCGCAAAAAACGTTGCACAAAACGTCGGAAACGACATTTTGTCTTTCCTGCCACTCAATGAGCAAACCGTTTGAGGAATATCAGGGAACTGTCCATTTTTCTAATCAAAAAGGTATTCGTGCTGAATGTTCCGACTGCCATATTCCAAAGTCAGGAGTGGATTATTTATTTGCTAAATTAAAAGCATCTAAAGATATTTATCATGAATTTGTTAGCGGCAAAATAGACAGCGACGATAAGTTCGAATCCCATCGTCAGGAAATGGCCGAAACAGTGTGGAAAGAATTAAAAGCCTCAGACTCTGCAACGTGCCGTAGTTGCCATACTTTTGAAGCCATGGATATTGCTTCACAAAGTGAATCTGCACAGAAAATGCACACCAAAGCGCAAAAAGACGGCGAAACGTGTATTGATTGCCACAAAGGAATAGCCCATTTTCCGCCAGAAATAAAAATGGATGACAACGCGGCACATGAACTGGAAAGTCAGGCCGTCACATCAGTGACTAATGGTGCGCATATTTATCCTTTCAAACCTTCCCGCATAGGCGAGCTGGCTACTGTAAATCCTGGCACCGATCTCACGGTTGCTGATGCCAGCGGTAAACAGCCGATCGTTCTGTTACAGGGCTATCAAATGCAGGGTAGTGAAAACACGCTCTACCTGGCGGCAGCTCAACGACTGGCGTTAGCCACACTAAGTGAAGAAGGTATCAAGGCGCTAACGGTAAACGGGGAATGGAAAGCTGACGAATACGGTAATCAATGGCGTCAGGCGTCATTACAAGGGGCGCTTATCGATCCCGCATTAGCGGACCGTAAACCGCTATGGCAATACGCTGAAAAACTCGACGATACCTATTGTGCTGGTTGCCACGCGCCGGTTGCCGCCGACCATTACACCGTCAATGCCTGGCCGTCCATTGCGAAAGGGATGGGGACGCGAACCAGCATGAGCGAAAACGAACTGGATATTTTGACGCGGTACTTCCAGTACAACGCCAAAGATATTACCGAGAAACAGTGATCCTCGTTGATCAGGGAGGAAGTTATGACATTAACAAGACGTGAGTTTATTAAACATAGCGGTATTGCGGCAGGGGCGCTGGTGGTGACATCGGCTGTACCGTTACCTGCATGGGCAGATGAGAAGGGCGGTAAAATTCTTACCGCAGGCCGCTGGGGGGCGATGAACGTAGAAGTGAAGGACGGTAAGATTGTTTCTTCTACAGGCGCGCTGGCGAAGACCATCCTGAACTCCTTACAGTCTACGGCGGCGGATCAGGTACACACTACGGCGCGTATTCAGCATCCGATGGTGAGAAAAAGTTATCTCGACAATCCACTGCAACCGGCAAAAGGTCGTGGCGAAGACAGTTACGTTCAGGTGAGCTGGGAACAGGCATTAAAACTGATTCATGAGCAACACGATCGCATCCGCAAGGCCAACGGTCCTTCGGCCATTTTTGCCGGATCTTACGGCTGGCGTTCTTCTGGCGTGTTGCATAAAGCGCAAACTTTACTGCAACGTTATATGAATCTGGCGGGCGGTTATTCAGGACATAGCGGCGATTACTCAACCGGGGCTGCGCAGGTGATCATGCCGCACGTTGTCGGTTCTGTGGAGGTCTATGAACAGCAGACTTCCTGGCCACTGATTCTGGAAAACAGTCAGGTGGTGGTGTTGTGGGGCATGAACCCGCTGAATACCTTAAAAATTGCCTGGAGTAGTACCGATGAGCAAGGGCTGGAATACTTCCATCAACTGAAGAAATCTGGCAAACCGGTGATTGCCATCGACCCTATCCGTTCTGAAACGATCGAGTTCTTTGGCGATAACGCTACCTGGATCGCGCCGAATATGGGCACCGACGTGGCGCTGATGTTAGGGGTTGCGCACACCCTGATGACACAAGGCAAACACGATAAAGCGTTCCTTGAAAAATACACAACCGGCTATCCGCAATTTGAAGAGTATCTGACCGGCAAGAAAGATAATACGCCGAAGAACGCCCCCTGGGCGGCGGAAATTACCGGTGTGCCAGAAGCGCAAATAGTCAAACTTGCCGAACTGATGGCGGCGAATCGCACGATGCTGATGGCCGGCTGGGGAATTCAGCGGCAGCAATACGGTGAGCAGAAACACTGGATGCTGGTGACCCTGGCGGCGATGTTAGGACAGATTGGTACGCCGGGCGGCGGCTTTGGTTTCTCTTATCATTACTCCAACGGCGGCAACCCAACACGCGTTGGCGGTGTGCTGCCGGAAATGTCTGCGGCGATTGCCGGACAGGCCAGCGAGGCCGCTGATGATGGTGGAATGACGGCGATTCCTGTCGCCCGTATTGTCGATGCGCTGGAAAATCCTGGTGGCAAATATCAACACAACGGTAAAGAACAAACTTACCCAAATATCAAAATGATCTGGTGGGCTGGCGGCGGTAATTTCACCCATCACCAGGACACTAACCGTCTGATAAAAGCCTGGCAGAAACCAGAGCTGATCGTCGTTTCTGAATGCTACTGGACGGCGGCAGCCAAACACGCGGATATCGTATTACCGATCACCACATCGTTTGAGCGCAATGACCTGACGATGACCGGCGATTACAGCAACCAACATATTGTGCCGATGAAGCAGGTTGTTGACCCACAATTTGAAGCACGTAACGATTTTGACGTATTTGCTGACCTTGCTGAATTACTGAAACCTGGCGGAAAAGAGATCTATACCGAAGGTAAAGATGAAATGGCGTGGCTGAAATTCTTTTATGATGCCGCTCAGAAAGGTGCCCGTGCGCAGCGCGTCACTATGCCGATGTTTAATGCCTTCTGGCAGCAAAATAAACTGCTTGAAATGCGCCGCAGCGAGAAGAACGAGCAATATGTTCGCTATGGCGATTTCCGCGCCGATCCGGTGAAGAATGCTCTGGGTACGCCAAGCGGAAAAATTGAGATCTATTCCAAAACGCTGGAAAAATTTGCTTATAAGGATTGCCCGGCACACCCAACCTGGCTTGCACCTGATGAGTGGAGAGGCACCGCCGACGAGAAGCAGTTGCAGCTTCTGACCGCGCATCCGGCACACCGTTTACACAGCCAGCTTAACTATGCGGAGTTGCGTAAAAAATATGCGGTTGCCGATCGTGAGCCGATCACCATTCACACCGAAGATGCTGCTCGCTTTGGTATTGCGAATGGCGATCTGGTGCGTGTCTGGAACAAACGCGGTCAGATTTTGACTGGCGCTGTGGTGACTGATGGGATCAAAAAAGGCGTGGTGTGCGTGCATGAAGGCGCATGGCCGGATCTGGAAAATAGCTTGTGTAAAAACGGCTGCGCAAACGTGTTAACGGCGGATATTCCAAGCTCTCAATTGGCGAATGCCTGCGCCGGTAACACCTCGCTGGTGTATATCGAAAAATACACGGGCAATGCGCCGAAGTTGACGGCGTTTGATCAGCCAGCCATTCAGGCATAAGAAGTAAATAGCGCCCGGAAACGGGCGCTAAATTGCAGATAAAGTGTGCTTTATTCATGCCGGATGCGGCGTGAACGCCTTATCCAGCCTGCAAATTTGTGCAAATTTAACATATTGCAGGAGACGGGTAGGCCTGATAAGCGTAGCGCATCAGGCGGTTTTGGCGTTTGTCATCAATCTCAGCGCTCGGAAACGGGTTACGGCTTACGCGCAATCAACACCGCGCGTTTAGGCGCAGGATAACCTTCTACCGTTTTACTCGGATCATGCGGGTCGAGGAAATCAGACAAAGACTCGGTAACCATCCATTCAGTACGGCGCTGCTCTTCTGTAGAGGTAACGCTCACGTCCGCAATGCGGATATCAACAAACCCACACTTCTTCAGCCAGTTTTTCAGCGCCAGTGCTGATGGAATGAAATAGACATTACGCATTTGCGCGTAACGATCGCCTGGCACCAGTACTGTGTGCTCATCGCCATCAACAATCAGCGTTTCCAGCACCAGTTCGCCTTCATTCACCAGTTGATCTTTTAACTGCCACAGATGTTCCAGCGGTGAGCGGCGATGGTACAGCACGCCCATCGAAAAGACGGTATCAAAGGCTTTCAGCGCCGGAAGTTGTTCAATACCTAACGGCAGCAGATGCGCGCGCTGATCGTTACCTAACAACTTACGCACCGCTTCGAACTGGCAGAGAAAAAGTTGCGTAGGGTCAATCCCCACCGCCAGATGCGCGCCTGCGCCAATCATGCGCCACATGTGATAACCGCTGCCGCAGCCAACATCGAGGATCGTGCGCCCGGTCAAATCAGAGAGATGCGGCAGAACACGATCCCATTTCCAGTCAGAACGCCATTCGGTGTCGATGTTAACGCCATACAGCGAGAACGGCCCTTTACGCCACGGCATCAGGTTGCGCATCAGTGTTTCAATGCGTTTAATCTGCCCGGCACTCAGCGGCTCTTTGCTTTCCGCCGTTACGCTATGCAGTAAATCAAGACGATACGGTTTAATTTCGGGCAGAAATTCCACCGCATTGGACCACTGTTTAAACAGACCGTGCTGCTGTTCACGTTGCCAGTTGGCAATCTGTGCAGGGAGGGTTTCCAGCCAGTGCGAAAGATGATTTTTGGCAATCAGAGAATAAAAGTTACCAAAGTCGATCATGCAGCGTCCTCTGCTTTCAATGCCACCAGTGAGCCAAAGTTAAAGCACTGGAACCATAACTCGCTATGTTCAAATCCGGCTTTATGCAGGCGTGCTTTATGGGTTTCCACAGAATCGGTCAGCATCACGTTTTCTAACATGCTGCGTTTTTGGCTGATCTCCAGCTCGCTGTAACCGTTGGCGCGTTTAAAATCGTGGTGCATGTTGAACAGCAGTTCACCGACTTTGGCATCTTCGAAACTGAATTTTTCCGAAAGCACCAGCGCACCGCCAGGATTCAGTCCTTGATAAATTTTATCCAGTAATGCCTGACGTTCAGAAGGCTCAAGGAATTGCAGGGTAAAATTCAGTACCACCATCGACGCGTTTTCAATGGCAATATCGCGAATATCACCCTCGATCACTTCTACAGGTGTTGGCGCTTTATAGGCGTCGATATGGCGACGGCAGCGTTCAATCATCGCCGGGGAGTTGTCGATGGCGATAATTTTACAATTATCATGATGAATATTGCGACGCACCGAGAGCGTCGCCGCGCCCAAAGAACAGCCCAGATCGTAAACCTGCGTACCAGGTTGTACGAAGCGTTCGGCCAACATGCCAATCATTGAAATAATATTGGAATAGCCGGGAACGGAACGCTGGATCATATCCGGGAAGACTTCGGCTACCCGTTCATCAAAGGTCCAGTCGCCCAGTCTGGCGATAGGGGCAGAAAATAACGTGTCGCGGTGAGACATAACGTAAAAATCCGGGAAAAAGAAAGTGGCGTATTGTGCGCTAACGCAGGGAGAAAACCAACTCCCAGGGCATATACCAAAGATTCGCCAGCACCATCAGCAACAGCGCACACCAGGTGGCGCTCATGCCGGAACGCCGCCAGCGAAACAGACGGTGATGAAAACCGTAATAATGCATCAGACGCCCGGCAAGCAGAACAATGCCGCAAATATGTACCATCCAGGTTTCTGCGCCATTCATTTCCATAAACAGCATCAATACAATCGCGATGGGAATATATTCCACCGCGTTACCGTGAATGCGAATGGCGCTTTGCAGTTCGCTAAAACCGCCGTCACCATAGGCAACGCGATATTGCATTCGCAGGCGAACAACATCAAAAGAGAACTTCATTAATAACAACGCACCTAAAACGGCATACAGCGCGCTTACCATACAAACTCCCTTTAAAATGGCCGATGGCTCCTGTCTATGATAGGTGGCAATTTCAGAAAAGAGAAGATTGCTGTGGAATAGCCGGAACTGCTCCGATCTCTGGAAGTGTCTTACGTAAGTCTTCCCAAAGGGTATGTACCAGTTCCGGTGCCTGGGCAATATCTGGCGTATGTAAAAAAAGATAAGGTGTGGTGGTCTGGTGCCACTGTGCTAATTTTTGTAACCAGACCTGAAATAATTCCCGATTTTGCGTCATATCATCGCTGCCGATAAAACGGATCAGTGGGTTTGTCGCTGTTAATACGGCATGAACCGGAACTTTGGGCTTTTTCCGTTGCGCGTCGCGAATGGCTTCATTATGCGGACGCGCTGCATGAACCGGACGGCTGTCTAAAATCACCCGATTAACGCCGCGCTGATGCAAACCGCGATTAAGCGTTTGTTCCTCTACCTCTTTGGCAAAAAACAGCGGATGACGAACTTCCACACCATAGGTAAATTCGCGAGGAAGGGAATCGAGAAAGTGCCACAGTGCAGACAGATCCCGGGGGCCAAATGTGGCGGGCAGTTGCAGCCAGTATTGCCCAATGCGCGGCGCTAACGGTGACATGCGGGTTAAAAATTCTGCTACTAAATCATCGCAATGTCGCAATGCGGCCTGGTGCGAAATGGTCGCCGGAAATTTAAAACAAAAACGAAAATCATCGCTGGTTTGCTCGCGCCAGCGCAGAACCACTTCCGGCTTTGGCAGAGCATAAAGGGTCGTGTTGCCCTCCACGCAGTTAAAATGGCGGGCGTACTCTTCCAGGCTGGAGATCCCCAACCGCACCCATTTTGGATGCGACCATTGCGGCAGACCGATATAAATCATAACGCGTTGAGGATCTCTTCCACGCGACGCACACGGGCAATGCGCGGGTAGATATGGTTGATGCTGTTGTTGTGCTGTTCGGTACTGGCGGCGCTACAGGCGTCTTCAGCGATCACCAGATTAAACCCTAACTCCCACGCGTTACGGGCGGTGGACTCAACGCCGATATTGGTTGAAATCCCACACAAGACAATGGTGTCAATGCCACGACGGCGTAATTGCAACTCCAGATCCGTACCGTAAAACGCACCCCATTGACGTTTAATGATTTCAATATCGCTGTCAGTTGCACCTAACGCCGCAGGATGCCGCCACCAGTTCTCCGGCAACGTTTTGGCAGGCGAAGGCGTATCAACCGGCTGTTTCAATGCTTCGGCATAATCGGCAGACCAGCCGACGCGCACCAGAAATACGGACTGTCCGTTTGCGCGAAATTTCGCCGCCAGTTTTCCGGCGCGATTAACAACATCCTCGGCAGTATGTGGGCCACCGGCAAAAGGCAAAATGCCTTCCTGTAAATCAATCACCACCAGCGCAGTGGTTTTAGCATTAAGCTCAAGCATGATCTCTCCTGATAAAACAAAATCGTACCTCTCACCTTAATGCGATTAGCCGATGGCAGGATGACAAATTTTGTTAATTTTTATGTGTTCAGGCAACACCTTTATAGCAAACAAGGGTAGAGTCTGATTCCAGGCCTGATATAAAGTGGTAACGAGTCGTTCCAGAGCGGGCCAGACTCTTACGGTGCGGCAGAATTTCCAGTATAATAGCCGCCTTTTTTCATTCAGTTGTGACATACAGCTAACGCTGCGACTTAGGTCACCTGCGCAGCAGGGGACATCCGCCGGCAGCTAAGTTAAGGGATATCTCATGCGTACAGAATATTGTGGACAGCTCCGTTTGTCCCACGTGGGGCAGCAGGTGACTCTGTGTGGTTGGGTCAACCGTCGTCGTGATCTTGGTAGCCTGATCTTCATCGATATGCGCGACCGCGAAGGTATCGTGCAGGTATTTTTCGATCCGGATCGTGCGGACGCGTTAAAGCTGGCCTCCGAACTGCGTAATGAGTTCTGCATTCAGGTAACGGGCACCGTGCGTGCGCGTGACGAAAAAAATATCAACCGCGATATGGCGACCGGCGAAATCGAAGTGCTGGCGTCTTCGCTGACCATCATCAACCGCGCAGACGTTCTGCCGCTTGACTCTAACCACGTCAACACCGAAGAAGCGCGTCTGAAATACCGCTACCTCGACCTGCGTCGTCCGGAAATGGCTCAACGCCTGAAAACGCGCGCTAAAATTACTAGCCTGGTGCGCCGTTTTATGGATGACCACGGCTTCCTCGACATCGAAACTCCGATGCTGACCAAAGCGACGCCGGAAGGCGCACGTGACTACCTGGTGCCGTCTCGTGTGCACAAAGGTAAATTCTACGCGCTGCCGCAGTCTCCGCAGTTGTTCAAACAGTTGCTGATGATGTCCGGTTTCGACCGCTACTATCAGATCGTTAAGTGTTTCCGTGACGAAGACCTGCGTGCTGATCGTCAGCCTGAATTTACCCAGATCGATGTGGAAACTTCGTTCATGACCGCGCCGCAAGTGCGTGAAGTCATGGAAGCCCTGGTGCGTCATCTGTGGCTGGAAGTGAAGGGCGTAGATCTGGGCGATTTCCCGGTAATGACCTTTGCGGAAGCTGAACGCCGTTATGGTTCTGATAAACCGGATCTGCGTAACCCGATGGAACTGACCGACGTTGCCGACCTGCTGAAATCCGTTGAGTTTGCGGTATTCGCGGGGCCAGCGAACGATCCGAAAGGTCGTGTTGCTGCTCTGCGAGTTCCGGGCGGGGCATCGCTGACCCGTAAGCAGATCGACGAATACGGTAACTTCGTCAAAATCTACGGCGCGAAAGGTCTGGCTTACATCAAAGTCAACGAACGCGCGAAAGGTCTGGAAGGTATCAACAGCCCGGTAGCGAAATTCCTCAACGCTGAAATCATCGAAGCCATCCTGGATCGTACCGCCGCACAAGATGGCGATATGATTTTCTTCGGTGCCGACAACAAGAAAATTGTTGCCGACGCGATGGGCGCACTGCGTCTGAAAGTCGGTAAAGATCTCGGCCTGACCGACGAAAGCAAATGGGCACCGCTGTGGGTTATCGACTTCCCGATGTTTGAAGACGATGGCGAAGGCGGCCTGACGGCAATGCACCATCCGTTCACCTCACCGAAAGACATGACTGCCGCCGAGCTGAAAGCGGCACCGGAAAATGCGGTGGCGAACGCTTACGATATGGTCATCAATGGTTACGAAGTGGGCGGTGGCTCTGTGCGTATCCATAATGGTGATATGCAGCAGACGGTGTTTGGCATTCTGGGTATCACCGAAGAAGAACAGCGCGAGAAATTCGGCTTCCTGCTCGATGCCCTGAAATATGGTACGCCGCCGCACGCAGGTTTGGCATTCGGTCTTGACCGTCTGACCATGCTGCTGACCGGCACCGACAACATCCGTGACGTTATCGCCTTCCCGAAAACAACGGCGGCAGCGTGTCTGATGACTGAAGCCCCGAGCTTTGCCAACCCGACTGCACTGGCTGAGCTGAGCATTCAGGTTGTCAAGAAGGCTGAGAATAACTGATATGAATAAAATACACGAAATCATTTGCGGTGCATCGAGGCGGCAACTGAGTGAACTCCCATGAGCATAGATAACTATGTGAATGGGATGAGCGAAAGCAGCCAACGAAGAGGCAGCGTGAAGGATAAAGTGTATAAGCGTCCCGTTTCGATCTTAGTGGTCATTTACGCACAAGATACGAAACGGGTGCTGATGTTACAGCGGCGTGACGATCCTGACTTCTGGCAGTCGGTAACCGGCAGTGTGGAGGAGGGTGAAACCGCGCCGCAAGCTGCTATGCGCGAAGTAAAGGAAGAGGTCACCATTGATGTTGTTGCTGAACAACTGACCTTAATTGACTGTCAGCGCACGGTAGAGTTTGAAATTTTTTCACATTTGCGTCATCGCTATGCGCCGGGCGTGACGCGTAATACGGAATCATGGTTCTGTCTTGCGCTACCACACGAGCGCCAGATTGTTTTTACTGAACATCTGGCATACCAATGGCTTGATGCGCCCGCTGCGGCGGCGCTTACTAAGTCGTGGAGCAACCGACAGGCGATTGAACAATTTGTAATTAACTTAGCCTGAGAAGGCGTATACACAAAATCCTTCGAGCTGTATCAAGGTGGTAAACGAGAGCCGCTAACGCAGGCAGCCTGAAGGATCAAGTGTATAGTTATTTTGGAGATATTTTTATGGCAGGTCATAGTAAATGGGCCAACACCAGACATCGTAAAGCTGCGCAGGATGCTAAGCGCGGTAAAATCTTCACTAAAATCATTCGTGAGCTGGTGACCGCAGCTAAACTGGGTGGTGGCGATCCGGATGCTAACCCGCGTCTGCGTGCTGCCATTGATAAAGCACTGTCTAACAACATGACCCGTGACACCCTGAACCGCGCAATTGCACGTGGTGTGGGCGGTGATGATGATGCGAACATGGAAACCATCATCTACGAAGGTTACGGTCCTGGTGGCACTGCAATCATGATTGAATGTCTCTCTGACAACCGCAACCGTACCGTTGCTGAAGTGCGTCACGCATTCAGCAAATGTGGTGGCAACCTCGGTACTGACGGTTCCGTGGCTTATCTGTTCAGCAAAAAAGGTGTGATCTCCTTCGAGAAAGGTGACGAAGACACCATTATGGAAGCGGCGCTGGAAGCAGGTGCTGAAGACGTTGTGACCTATGATGACGGCGCGATTGACGTTTACACCGCATGGGAAGAGATGGGTAAAGTACGCGACGCTCTGGAAGCGGCAGGTCTGAAAGCAGATAGCGCGGAAGTATCTATGATCCCGTCAACCAAAGCTGATATGGATGCAGAAACCGCACCGAAACTGATGCGTCTGATCGATATGCTGGAAGACTGCGACGACGTGCAGGAAGTTTACCATAACGGTGAGATCTCTGATGAGGTTGCAGCGACCCTCTGATGAGGCCGGCTAAACAACAAAACGGAGACGCGTGATGGCGATTATTCTCGGCATTGACCCGGGTTCACGCGTTACCGGTTACGGCGTTATCCGCCAGGTGGGCAGACAACTGTCCTACCTGGGTAGCGGATGCATACGCACCAAAGTGGATGATTTACCGTCTCGTCTGAAGCTCATTTATGCAGGCGTGACGGAAATCATCACCCAGTTCCAGCCAGATTATTTCGCAATCGAACAAGTCTTTATGGCGAAGAACGCCGATTCTGCCCTGAAACTGGGGCAGGCGCGTGGTGTGGCGATTGTGGCAGCGGTGAATCAGGAATTGCCGGTATTTGAGTATGCCGCTCGCCAGGTAAAGCAAACCGTGGTGGGTATTGGCAGTGCCGAGAAAAGCCAGGTGCAGCATATGGTTCGCACCTTGCTGAAACTTCCCGCTAACCCGCAGGCAGACGCCGCTGATGCGCTGGCAATTGCCATCACCCACTGCCATATCAGTCAGAATGCGATGCAGATGAGCGAATCGCGGCTGAATCTGGCTCGCGGGCGACTGCGTTAAATTATACTGCCTCGGTCAGTTCAGGCTGAGGCGTATCTACTCCTTCGGCATGAATCAACACCAGACCCGGGTGATGCCACAAACTCGCTGGCGTTACGGTTTTTCGCGCCCACGGAATTGAGCCTAAAAACCAGAATTTCCAGAAAGTAAGTTTTGCATGTGGATTGCTGTGTAATAACTCTTCAAAAGTTTCTATCTCGCCTACCGGAATACATAATGCTTCTTTATAAATATCAAAGACAAACTTTGAGCAGAACTGGCGAGATGACTCATATTTAAACCCGGTGTGATAGAGCTTGCGCAGTCGAGAGGGAACCTGTTCTATCAGCCTTTGTTTTTGCTGTTCTGTCAGCCCTGCACCTAATCGCTTTACGGCATAGCGTTGGTGAGAAGAACGTTTAATAAAATGGGACAGTGTGGTGATGGTGGAGAGGGGAACACGGCTTTCTGCGACCAGAAAATCATCGCCGTCATGACCGATAATGATCCCGACGTGATTACTCCAGCAATTCGATGCGGCAGAAATTTGGCCGAATAATGCGGCACCTATACATGTAAATACAATATCACCAGTTTCATATTCAGCAGGATAATTAATATTCACTTTATCATTCCATCGAAATAAATTTGAATATGTTTAATAACATAAAATCTTTTTTATCGCAGGTATAGTCAAGTTTATTTTTTTTGGGGTCTTTTACCTGAATATTTAATATATAAAATATTTGCTCTCAATATGACCTGGAGAATGAATTATGCAGTGACAATTCTCCGTTCATCGAGACGCCTCGCAATTTTTCTGCATCCTTCGCTGGATATCTATCCAGCATTTTTTTATCATACAGCATTATCTTTGATTCATTACGCAGGAGCGTCATGTGATAGGCAGGCTGAGAGGCATCATTCTGGAAAAACAACCCCCGCTGGTGTTACTTGAAGTGGGCGGCGTAGGCTATGAAGTGCATATGCCGATGACCTGTTTTTATGAACTCCCTGAAGCGGGCCAGGAAACGATAGTCTTCACCCACTTTGTAGTACGTGAAGACGCGCAGTTACTGTACGGTTTTAACAATAAGCAAGAACGCACGCTGTTTAAAGAACTGATTAAAACCAACGGTGTGGGGCCGAAACTGGCACTGGCGATCCTCTCTGGTATGTCAGCGCAGCAGTTTGTTAATGCCGTTGAGCGTGAGGATCCTGCAGCACTGGTGAAATTACCTGGCATAGGTAAAAAAACTGCCGAACGGCTGATTGTTGAAATGAAAGATCGCTTTAAAGGCCTGCACGGCGATCTGTTTACACCGGCTGCCGATCTGGTGTTGACCTCACCGGCAAGCCCGGCAACCGACGATGCCGAGCAGGAAGCGGTTGCTGCGCTGGTGGCGCTGGGCTATAAACCACAAGAAGCCAGCCGCATGGTGAGCAAAATCGCTCGTCCTGATGCCAGCAGTGAAACATTAATTCGCGAAGCCCTGCGCGCCGCGTTATGAGGTAAAGGATGATTGAAGCAGACCGTCTGATTTCTGCCGGTACGACCTTGCCGGAAGATGTGGTAGATCGCGCTATTCGCCCCAAATTACTGGAAGAGTATGTTGGTCAGCCGCAGGTCCGTTCGCAGATGGAGATTTTCATCAAAGCGGCGAAACTGCGCGGCGATGCCCTCGATCATCTATTGATTTTTGGTCCTCCTGGCCTGGGAAAAACCACGTTAGCCAACATCGTTGCCAATGAAATGGGCGTCAATTTACGCACAACGTCTGGTCCGGTACTGGAAAAGGCGGGTGACCTGGCGGCAATGCTGACCAACCTTGAACCGCACGATGTGCTGTTTATTGATGAGATCCATCGTCTCTCGCCAGTCGTGGAAGAGGTGCTGTATCCGGCGATGGAAGATTACCAGTTGGATATTATGATTGGTGAAGGCCCGGCAGCGCGTTCGATAAAAATCGATCTACCACCGTTCACCCTGATTGGCGCGACCACGCGTGCTGGCTCATTGACATCGCCATTGCGTGACCGTTTCGGTATAGTGCAGCGCCTGGAGTTTTACCAGGTGCCTGATCTGCAATATATCGTCAGTCGTAGCGCACGGTTTATGGGGCTTGAGATGAGTGACGATGGCGCACTGGAAGTCGCTCGCCGGGCACGAGGTACGCCACGTATCGCTAATCGTTTGCTGCGTCGTGTGCGTGATTTTGCCGAAGTGAAGCATGATGGCACCATCTCGGCAGATATCGCCGCCCAGGCGTTGGATATGCTTAATGTCGATGCAGAAGGTTTCGATTATATGGATCGCAAGTTATTGCTGGCGGTAATCGATAAATTCTTCGGTGGTCCGGTTGGCCTGGATAACCTGGCTGCAGCCATTGGCGAAGAGCGTGAAACCATTGAGGATGTGCTGGAACCTTATTTGATTCAGCAAGGCTTTTTGCAGCGTACACCGCGCGGGCGTATGGCGACAGTGCGGGCGTGGAACCACTTCGGGATTACACCGCCAGAAATGCCGTAGAGCGGATAAAGCGTTAACGTCGCATCTGGCATTGAATTATTGACAGGATGAATCGAGACAGGCGCTCCCGCAGGAGCGCCTGATTGATTAGCGACCAAACAGGTCACGTTTTTTCGCTTTAAATGGCTGGGAAATCACCACCAGCACTGCGACAATCAGGTAAGCAACAAAAATACCGAGCAACCACTGCGGCATATCCAGACCTAAAAACTCCCACTGACGCTCAGCGCAATCACCAGAGGCGACAAACACTTGTGGCACCCATTTATCCAGCGGCACCCAGTCCGGGAAGCGAACCATGAAATCACAGGTCATAAACGGCGAAGGATAGAGCTGGAGCATGGTGTGTTCGTAAGTTAACTGCACACCACGAAACGCGCTATACAACCAGATAATCATCGCCACATAACGCAGCGGCGTTTTCGGGGCGATAGCGCCAATCAACGCGGCACCCAGAACACCGAATAACGCGCAGCGTTCATAAATACAGAGCACGCAAGGTTTCAATAACATCACATGCTGGAACCACAGCGCCGTCAGTTCCAGTGCCAGAGCGGTAAGCGCCATTAACAACCAAGCACCCCGCCCCTGTGAACATTGGTTCAAAAATCGCAACATAATAATTTCCCTGCAATATGCATCGAATGCGCAGTTTAAACCAATTCATTCGTTGCGCCACCAGGAGGGAGTAAAAATAGGATGTAATTGAACAATTATCGGGCGGAAAGGCAAACCGGGCATGAATATGCCCGGTAAGTTGTTATCAAAGCGTTGCTATCCACCCCATTTGCATAAACCATTCAGTTACAGGGGCAAGAGTAAACTCTACGCAGAGTAGCCCGACGAGGGTCAGTACGAGGGTGTAGGGCAGAGCCATCCATACCATGCGGCCATAAGAAAGACGTATCAATGGCGCGAGAGCGGAGGTTAACAGGAACAAGAACGCAGCTTGTCCGTTCGGCGTGGCGACGGATGGCAGGTTGGTCCCGGTGTTAATGGCGACGGCCAGCAGTTCATATTGCTTCATACTGATAGCGCCGCTCTCCATTGCTGCTTTGGCTTCGTTGATATAAATCGTTCCCACAAAGACGTTATCCGAAATGGAAGACAGCAAACCGTTGAAGATATAGAACAGCGATAGCTGGGCGTGTTCTGATGCCTGCAATACAAACTGGATAATTGGGGAGAACAGTTGTTGGTCGATAATCACCGCAACTACCGAGAAAAAGACCGTCAACAGTGCAGTGAATGGCAGAGATTCGGTGAAGGCTTTGCCGATAGCATGTTCATCAGTGACACCGGTCAGTGATGTAGTCAGAATAATGACAGACAAACCAATCAGGCCGACTTCCGCCAGATGCAACGCCAGCGCGGTGACCAGCCAGACGCCGATAATCGCCTGGACAATCAGGCGAATTTTATCCTGACGTGTACGCTGGTTACGGCTTTGATCGTCAAACTGCTGCAGCACTTCGCGGACTTTCTCCGGCAGCGTTTCACCGTAGCCAAACCAACGCATTTTCTCCACTAACAGGCAGGTTAACAAACCACAAATCAGAACCGGGACGGTTACCGGTGACATGCGCAGGAAGAAATCGCCAAAATGCCAGCCAGCAGCTTTCGCAATAATCAGGTTTTGCGGTTCACCGACCATGGTCATCACACCGCCTAATGCAGTACCGACACCCGCGTGCATCATCAGGCTACGCAGAAAACCACGGAACTGCTCCAGCACCACCTTGTAATGCTTGTCGATATGGCTGTCGTCTTGCAGATCGGTATCTTCGGCACGGGAAGAAGCCACTCGGTGATAAATACCATAAAAACCCACCGCAACGCTGATCACCACGGCCACTACAGTTAAGGCATCCAGGAACGCGGAGAGAAACGCAGCCGCCACACAAAAAGAGAGCGATAACAGCATCTTGGAGCGAATGCTTAACAGCAAGCGGGTAAAGATGAACAGCAATAGCTGTTTCATAAAATAGATACCCGCCACCATAAACATCAGTAGCAGCAAGACTTCAAGATTCGCCGCCACCTCTTCACGGACGTGCTCCGCGCTGGTCATGCCTATGAATACCGCTTCGATAGCCAACAGGCCGCCAGGCAGTAGCGGATAGCATTTGAGCGCCATCGCCAGGGTGAAAATAAATTCCGCTACCAACAGCCAGCCAGCAACAAAAGGGCTGATGAGGAAAATTAACGGGTTAACAATTAAGAAAATAATGAGGGCAAGTTTGTACCAGTCAGGTGACTGGCCCAAAAAATTGCGCCATAACGCGCGGCCCCAGGAGATCTCCATGATGGTTTCCCTTACCTTACAAATAATAAATGATGTTTTTATGTTAGAACACAAAGCTTAACGGCCAGGCAGGAGTGAGGCAAGTCTTGATAGTCAAGCGGAAAGAGATGCGGAAAATGAAGCCCTGATCCCTTTTTTCTTCTTTTTGTCTGCTATCAGCGTAGTTAGCCCTCTGGTATGATGAGTCCAACTTTGTTTTGCTGTGTTATGGAAATCTCACTATGGTCATTAAGGCGCAAAGCCCGGCAGGTTTCGCGGAAGAGTACATTATTGAAAGTATCTGGAATAACCGCTTCCCACCCGGGACTATTTTGCCCGCAGAACGTGAACTTTCAGAATTAATTGGCGTAACGCGTACGACGTTACGTGAAGTGTTGCAGCGACTGGCACGAGATGGCTGGTTGACTATTCAACATGGCAAGCCAACGAAGGTGAATAATTTCTGGGAAACCTCCGGTTTAAATATCCTTGAAACACTGGCGCGACTCGACCACGAAAGTGTGCCGCAACTTATTGATAATTTGCTGTCTGTGCGTACCAATATTTCAACTATTTTTATTCGCACCGCGTTTCGTCAGCACCCTGATAAAGCGCAGGAAGTGCTGGCAACCGCCAATGAAGTGGCCGATCACGCCGATGCTTTTGCTGATCTGGATTACAACATTTTCCGCGGTCTGGCGTTTGCCTCTGGCAACCCGATTTACGGCCTGATCATTAACGGGATGAAAGGGTTGTACACGCGCATTGGTCGTCACTATTTTGCTAATCCGGAAGCGCGCAGTCTGGCGCTGGGTTTCTACCACAAGCTGTCGGCATTGTGCAGTGAAGGCGCGCACGATCAGGTTTACGAAACGGTGCGTCGCTATGGGCATGAGAGTGGCGAGATTTGGCACCGGATGCAGAAGAACTTGCCAGGTGATTTAGCCATTCAGGGGCGATAATCCATCCAGACTGATGACAAACGCGTAATTGCCTGATGCGCTATGCTTATCAGGCCTACGTTGTTCTTGCAATATATTGAATTTTCGATACTTTGTACGCCACATCAGGCAAAAATGAGTCCTCCTCAAATGAGGAGGACTTTTTACAGATTTCCCATTCTTGGCGGGCAACGTTCCAGCAACTCGACGCTGCCATCTTCGTTTTGCTGCTCCAGCGTCACATCAAATCCCCACAAACGATGCACATGTTTCAGCACCTCTTTACGTCCCCGATCCAGCGGAGCGCGGTTATGCGGAATGTAGCGTAGAATCAGCGAACGGTCGCCGCGCAAATCCACGTTCCAGATCTGAATATTCGGCTCCAGATTGCTTAAGTTATATTGCGACGATAATCGGTTACGGATCTCCCGATAACCTTCCTCATTATGAATGGCAGAAATTTCCAGATAATTATGCCGATCATCATCCAGCACGGTGAAGAAGCGGAAATCACGCATTACCTTCGGTGACAGGAATTGACTGATAAAGCTCTCATCTTTGAAATCACGCATCGCGAAATGCAGCGTTTCCAGCCAGTCAGAACCGGCGATATCCGGGAACCAGTATTTGTCTTCTTCCGTTGGTGACTGACAAATCCGCTTAATATCCTGGAACATGGCGAATCCGAGAGCATACGGATTAATGCCGCTGTACCACGGGCTGTTATACGGTGGCTGGAAGACCACATTGGTGTGACTATGCAAGAACTCCAGCATAAAGCGTTCGGTCACTTTCCCTTCATCGTACAGATGGTTAAGGATGGTGTAGTGCCAGAAGGTGGCCCAGCCTTCGTTCATCACCTGAGTCTGTTTTTGCGGATAAAAATACTGGCTCACCTTACGCACAATGCGCAGGATTTCACGCTGCCATGATTCCAGCAGTGGGGCATTTTTCTCCATAAAATAGAGCAGGTTTTCTTGTGGTTCGGAAGGATAGCGGCGCGCTTCGGCAACGGTTTTCTCTTCTTCGCGTTTCGGCAGGGTACGCCAGAGCATATTGACCTGACTTTGCAGATACTCTTCGCGGCTTTTCTGCCGGGCTTTCTCCTCTTGCAGCGAGATTTTTTGCGGGCGTTTGTAACGATCCACTCCGTAGTTCATCAGCGCATGGCACGAGTCCAGCAGCTTTTCTACCTCATCAACGCCATAACGTTCTTCGCACTCGGTAATGTATTTGCGGGCGAAAATCAGGTAATCGACAATCGAACTGGCATCGGTCCAGCTACGGAATAAATAATTGTTTTTGAAGAAAGAGTTATGGCCGTAACAGGCATGCGCCATCACCAGCGCCTGCATGGTAATGGTGTTCTCTTCCATCAGGTAAGCGATACACGGGTTAGAGTTTATGACAATTTCATAGGCCAGCCCTTGTTGGCCATGCTTATACAGGCGCTCAGTTTCGATAAACTTCTTACCAAATGACCAGTGCGGATAGTTAATCGGCATACCGACGCTGGAGTAGGCATCCATCATCTGTTCTGAGGTGATCACTTCAATCTGGTGCGGGTAGGTATCCAGCCGATAGAGTTTCGCCACCCGGTCTATCTCTGCCAGATAAATATCCAGCAGCTCGAACGTCCAGTCGGGTCCATCGCTCAAACGTGTGGTGTCCTTATTCATAGAATCGATCGTCGCCATACGCGCACCTCATTGTTGTCGGTACTCTCTGTGTGGAGGACCTCATTTCAAGCATAGAACACCCGTTAAAAACCGCGTCGCCGGAGAATTTTTTTCTTTGCGATTTCTTATTATCGTAGTGCCAATAATCAGCCTCTGAACGGAATTTTCTGCTGGATAAAAAGCACCTTCAGCAGGAGATACCAAAGACGGCATATTCCCGCAGCGTCAGGGAGATGTGAGCCAGCTCACCATAAAAAAGCCATATGTTGAATAATACTTTCATCTAGGTTATCAAGATGTAATTAGATTATTGTTCTTTTACTGTATCTACCGTTATCGGAGTGGCTATGCGAGTTGTCATACTGGGAAGTGGTGTGGTAGGCGTTGCCAGCGCCTGGTATTTAAATCAGGCAGGACATGAGGTCACCATTATTGATCGGGAACCGGGAGCAGCCCTGGAAACCAGCGCAGCAAATGCCGGGCAAATCTCGCCTGGTTATGCGGCACCGTGGGCGGCGCCAGGTGTGCCGTTGAAGGCGATTAAATGGATGTTTCAGCGCCATGCACCGCTGGCGGTTCGTCTCGACGGTACGCAATTTCAGTTGAAATGGATGTGGCAAATGTTACGTAACTGCGACACCAGCCACTACATGGAAAACAAAGGGCGGATGGTGCGCCTGGCGGAATACAGCCGTGATTGCCTGAAAACATTACGTGCTGAGACTAACATCCAGTATGAAGGGCGGCAGGGCGGGACGCTGCAACTGTTCCGTACCGAACAACAATATGAAAACGCGACTCGCGATATTGCCGTTCTGGAAGATGCTGGTGTGCCGTACAAACTACTGGGATCCAGCCGTCTGGCGGAAGTGGAGCCAGCGCTGGCCGAAGTGGCACACAAACTCACCGGTGGCCTGCAACTGCCCAATGACGAAACCGGCGATTGCCAGCTCTTTACCCAGAATTTAGCGCGAATGGCGGAACAGGCGGGGGTTAAATTCCGCTTTAATACGCCTGTCGATCAACTGCTTTGCGACGGTGAGCAGATCTATGGCGTGAAGTGTGGTGATGAAGTGATTAAGGCCGATGCGTATGTGATGGCATTTGGTTCTTACTCGACAGCGATGCTCAAAGGCATTGCTGATATTCCGGTCTACCCGCTGAAAGGTTACTCGCTGACCATTCCTATTGCACAAGAAGATGGTGCGCCGGTGTCCACTATTCTCGATGAAACCTACAAAATTGCCATTACACGTTTCGATAATCGCATCCGTGTCGGCGGAATGGCGGAAATTGTTGGCTTTAATACTGAACTGCTACAGCCGCGTCGTGAAACGCTGGAGATGGTGGTTCGCGATCTCTATCCGCGCGGCGGTCATGTTGAGCAGGCCACGTTCTGGACGGGGCTACGCCCGATGACGCCAGATGGCACGCCGGTTGTGGGGCGTACACGCTTTAAAAATTTGTGGCTGAATACCGGTCACGGCACGCTCGGCTGGACGATGGCTTGCGGTTCTGGTCAGTTGTTAAGCGATCTGCTCTCTGGTCGCACGCCCGCTATCCCGTATGAGGATTTAAGCGTGGCGCGCTACAGCCGTGGATTTACGCCATCGCGCCCGGGTCATTTACATGGCGCGCACAGCTAAGGACGCGAGATGACCAGACCGATACAGGCCAGCCTCGATCTGCAGGCATTAAAACAGAATCTGACCATTGTTCGCCAGGCCGCGCCGCATGCGCGTGTCTGGTCGGTGGTAAAAGCCAACGCGTATGGTCACGGTGTCGAGCGTATCTGGAGCGCGCTCGGGGCCACCGATGGCTTTGCATTACTTAATCTGGAAGAGGCGATAACGTTACGCGAGCGCGGCTGGAAAGGGCCGATCCTGATGCTGGAGGGATTTTTCCATGCTCAGGATCTGGAAATTTATGACCAGTACCGGCTGACCACCTGTGTACACAGCAACTGGCAGCTCAAAGCGTTGCAAAACGCGCGACTAAAGGCACCGCTGGATATTTATCTTAAAGTGAACAGCGGGATGAATCGGCTGGGCTTCATGCCTGAGCGTATGCTTACCGTCTGGCAGCAATTGCGGGCGATGGCGAATGTTGGCGAAATGACGCTGATGTCGCATTTTGCCGATGCGGAGCATCCTGATGGGATTTCTACGGCGATGGCGCGTATTGAGCGAGCAGCAGAAGGGCTGGAGTGTCGGCGTTCGTTGTCTAACTCGGCGGCAACCCTGTGGCATCCGGAAGCGCATTTTGACTGGGTTCGACCAGGCATTATTTTGTATGGTGCTTCGCCGTCCGGTCAGTGGCGGGATATTGCCAATACTGGATTACGTCCGGTAATGACATTAAGCAGCGAGATTATTGGTATCCAGACACTAAAAGCAGGAGATCGTGTGGGCTATGGCGGTCACTATACCGCGCGCGATGAGCAGCGAATTGGCATTGTCGCCGCCGGATACGCCGATGGTTATCCGCGTCATGCGCCAACCGGTACACCTGTTTTAGTGGACGGAGTACGCACCATGACGATAGGGACAGTCTCGATGGATATGCTGGCGGTTGATTTGACGCCCTGCCCGCAAGCGGGAATTGGTACGCCGGTTGAGCTGTGGGGCAAGGAGATCAAAATTGATGATGTCGCCGCCGCTGCCGGAACGGTAGGCTATGAGTTGATGTGCGCGCTGGCGTTACGCGTGCCAGTTGTGACGGTGTAACTTGCTGTTAGCCGGATAAGACGCACAGCGTCGCATCCGGCGATACAAACTACATCAAATTTTAGATTCGGCTTCGTCCTCTGCCACCCGAACGCCGATCTTCAACACGGCATTATCTTCTTTCTCAGCCACCGTCCAGATCATCCCGGCAAACTCCACCTGGTCACCGACAACCGGTGCCGCGCCTAACAACTGCTGAACAATTTCACCCAGTGTTTGCTGTTTATCGCGATATTCCCGGCCGTCTTCCAGACCATATATCAGCGCCACATCAGCATATTTGGCGCTGGCTTCGAGAATGAAGTCACCAAAGAAGCGTTGATCCAGCGCGACTGGCGGCGACTGGCTGAACAGTTTACCGAGCGCCGGAAGATCGCGCTCCCGACCAATTACACACAGCACATCGCCTTCGCGCAGTCGGGTGCTGCCGGTGGGATGAAGCAACTGGTTATCACGAAACAGTGCCGCAATACGCGTCTCTTTTGGCATATGCAGATCGCGCAGTGCCGCACCCACGCACCATTTATCGGCACTTAACTGATAAACAAACTGCTCCCACGGGTTTTCCGGGTGAATATCCAGGCCAACGCGTGATACAGGACGTCCGACGGGCGGAACCACGACTTTGGCTTTTTTCGCTGCCCACGAGAGTGATGTTCCCTGTAATAGCAGTGAAACCAGCACCACGAAGAAGGCGACGTTAAAGAACAAGCGCGCATTTTCCAGCCCCGCCATCATCGGGAATACTGCCAGAATGATCGGCACCGCGCCGCGTAATCCCACCCAACTGATAAACACCCGTTCGCGCAGATTGAAGCCGCGGAACGGTAATAATCCGGCAAATACCGACAGGGGACGGGCGAAGAAAATCATCCATGCGGACAATATGAGCGCCGGAATGGCAATAGGCAGCAGGTCGCTCGGATTAACCAACAGGCCGAGCACGAGGAACATGGCGATTTGTGCCAGCCAGGCGAGGCCGTCGAAATTTTGCAGAATGCCGTAGCGGTTGCGAATCGGGCGATTACCCAGCAGAAAACCGCACAGATAAACTGCCAGAATACCGCTGCCTTCCAGCGCCGTGGTTAAAGAGAAAATCAGGATACCGCCGCTTAATGCCAGCAATGGATACAAGCCCGCAGGCAGAGCAATGCGGTTAATCATTTGCAGCAGTAAATAACCACCGCCAAGACCGATCACAATTCCCAGCCCAAATTGCTGCAGAATATCGACAACGAACATCCAGCTAATAGTGCTTTCATGATGCTGGATCATCGCAATCAAGGTAATCGTCAGAAAGACGGCCATCGGATCATTGCTGCCGGATTCTATCTCCAGCGTTGAGCCAACACGTTCGTTAAGTCCCTTGCCGCCAAGCAGAGAAAAGACCGCTGCGGCGTCGGTGGAGCCGACAATGGCACCGATTAATAAGCCTTCAATCAAATCAAGATTAAACAACCACGCCGCCATCATGCCGGTTAAACCGGAGGTGATAAGCACGCCGACTGTCGCCAGTGAAAGCGCCGGACCTAATGCAACGCGAAATGAGCTGGCCTGGGTTCGCATCCCGCCGTCGAGCAAAATAATTGCCAGCGCCAGATTACTTACCATGTAGGCAAAAGGATAATTATCAAACGGAATGCCGCCGACGCCATCGACGCCCGCCAACATGCCAATCGCCAGGAAAATAACCAGAATCGGAATGCCAAGGCGGGAAGAAAATGAACTAAGTAAAATACTACTGGTGACAAGGATGGAGCCTAAGATGAAAAGGCTAATGATTGTTGCGGCATCCAACGGTCGGTTACTCCTGATTACGCTGTCTCGTACTATAAACCCTACCATATTCACGGCAGAAACAGCGTTTTACTTGGCCCTGAAGCGTGATTTTTTTACGCTTTCAGAACAGGATGACCGCTTATTGTCATCCGTGTGCCTCTTTTATCGTTATTGAGTATGGCATGTGCGCCCAACGGCAGTGTAACCGTGCGTTGTTCATGACCAAAATCGAGGCCGGTGATGAGTGGGATCGACAGACGAGAGCGCAAGAACGCGTAAACTGACTCCAGGTTGTAACCCGCGTCATAATCATTTGGCGCGCTGCCACTGAAACTACCGAGAATGATCGCGCTCTGACGATGTAAAATACCTGCGTGATAAAGCTGTAACAACATGCGCTCGACGCGGAAAGGATGCTCGTTGATATCCTCCAGCACCAGAATGCCGTTCTCGATTTGCGGCATCCAGGGCGTACCAATCAGCGAAATCAACATCGCGAGGTTGCCTCCCCACAACGTGCCTTCGCTCTGACACGCCGGGCCTTCCCCTTGCCATTCAATGGCGAACGTTTCATTACGTAACGCCAGCCAGAAATGGTGCTCGGTAAAGGCGTTCAACTCATCCGCGCCAAAATTCGCCACCAGCATCGGTCCGCTAAAGGTGATGACATTGCCTTGCGCCAGAAGAGCGCACTGAATGGCCGTAAAATCGCTATGCCCGCAGATGAGCAACGGATCATGTTGTTGGCGAGTTACCAGTGCCTGCCAGTCAATGTCTGCCAGTAAGCGACTGGCACCGTAACCGCCGCGTACTGCCAGTACGATAGTGTTGGGTGACGTCAGCCTGGCAAGGGCATTGATATCCTCCAGTCGCTCCGTTTCCGTACCAGCAAAACGCTCACAGCGTCGGGCAATGACCTCTACGTTATTGACCTGATGACCTGCATCCGTCAGGCGTTGAATACCGCGCTGCGCGGCGTGCTGATTAATGCAGTAACCCGACGGGGCGATTAAGTGAAACTGAGACATGGCAATTCCTTGCTGACAACAGAAACGAATTGTATATCATGCCGCTTAGGTGTGCTGTTGTCACCTCAACGGCGATTCCAGGCTATAAGGATAGATGAAGTGAAATTGAGATGGTTTGCCTTTTTGATTGTGTTATTAGCGGGTTGTTCATCTAAGCATGACTACACGAACCCGCCGTGGAACGCGAAAGTTCCGGTACAACGTGCAATGAAGTGGATGCCAATAAGCCAGAAGGCCGGTGCGGCCTGGGGTGTCGATCCACAATTGATCACGGCGATTATCGCTATTGAATCGGGCGGTAACCCAAACGCGGTCAGTAAGTCGAATGCGATTGGTCTGATGCAGTTGAAAGCCTCAACGTCCGGACGTGATGTTTATCGCCGCATGGGGTGGAGTGGCGAACCGACAACCAGCGAACTGAAAAACCCGGAGCGCAATATCTCAATGGGGGCGGCTTACCTGAATATTCTGGAAACCGGCCCGCTGGCAGGAATTGAAGATCCGAAGGTACTGCAATATGCACTGGTGGTGTCATACGCCAACGGAGCTGGCGCGCTGTTACGGACTTTCTCATCAGATCGGAAAAAGGCGATCAGTAAAATCAACGATCTGGACGCTGACGAGTTCCTCGAGCATGTAGCGAAAAATCACCCCGCACCGCAGGCACCGCGCTATATCTACAAACTCGAGCAGGCACTGGATGCGATGTAACTCAGTCGCGTATTTTGTCCGCTTTCTCCCGGGCTTCCCGTTCGAGTGAGAAAATAATTCGCTGTAATTGCCGCTCCACCGTCGGGCCGACGTTAAGAAAACGAAAGCTCAGACGGGGAGTGGAGATGGTTTCATTTTTGCCATCAATCAATTTGCGTTCGCTGATAGCCAGTAACTGGGCGTCAAAGTGAAAAACTCCCCATTGTCCCATGTTGACCTCAATCTGTGCGAAGCGCATGCCTTCGTGCAACCCGGCTGGTTTTTCCGTTTCCAGCAATGCGCCCATGCCACCTAACGATAAATCATACAGGCGAAAACGTAACGTACTGTTATCTGCCAGTTTGGTCTGGCAATAATAAGGCGGATGAAGTGGGGCGGAGATGCGAAAATATCGGCGTCGTTGTACAAACCATAAGGCGGGAGGGAGTGTGGTGATGAACGCAGGAAGCTGCAAATACTCACTTTGCTGTAATTGTTCAACAGTAAACTCGACTTTCGCCCCCTGAGTTTCGGCGGTAATAGTAATGTGCTGCGCTTTAAGCGCTGCATTATTGTCTTCTGGTTGACTGCCGTGATCCAGCACCAGTTTATCAGGGCTTATTGCCAGTATTTTGCTGATCAACTGACCGCCTGACCAACTGATACGCAAGGGAACAGCGGCTTTGTGCAAATCGCGTAAAATGCCCAGGACTGCTAACGGATTTTGTTTCAGGAACTGCTCATGGTAATGACTCACGCGGAAAAACTCCTGACCGACAAACTGTCTTTGGTTTATCGGTAGTGATTAACAAAACTTAATACAAATGCGTGAATATTTTTTACACGTTGATCTTAAATCAACCGACAGACGCCAGCATCGATCCAGCCCTTGCCTATACTTAGAGCGTTGACGTAAACATTTTCTGCGTCCGATTCATCGAAACGAGGGCCTGAACATGGGAATTATTGCCTGGATTATTTTTGGCCTGATAGCCGGCATTATCGCCAAGCTGATCATGCCAGGGCGTGATGGTGGTGGATTTTTCATGACCTGTATTCTCGGGATAGTCGGTGCGGTTGTCGGCGGCTGGCTGGCGACCATGTTTGGCATTGGCGGTTCCATCAGCGGTTTTAATTTGCACAGCTTCCTGGTGGCGGTGGTCGGCGCTATCCTGGTTCTGGGGGTATTTCGCCTTCTGCGAAGAGAATAAGATTTTCATAAGGCGGATAGCGGTGCTGACGCCGCTATCCGCTTTCAAATCAGAACGTATACTCCACACCTGCCCAGAAATTACGCCCTTCTTCAATAAACCCTTCGCTGTAGGCATATTTCGTATCAAACAGGTTATTGACGGACGCATTGACGCTGAAGCCATGACCTAAGGCGTAATCGGCACGAATGTGGGTCACCGCAAAACCGGCGGCTTTTTGTGAACCGTCGCTGTTGCTGTAACTGGAAGAACGCGCCTCTTCCGACAGCGTTACGCTTAACGGCTCCCACGGTTTGAGTGTCATCCATGCAGTCATTGTCTGTGTCGGCAGATCGGTTATCTTGCCGATATCTTTGCGTTTGGCATCGGCATGAATCAGAGCGTAGCTCAATCCTACATCCAGTACATTGCTGATTTTCCCCTTAATACCGGCATCCAGGCCACTGTAATCTACCGTGCCGCTGTTCTGGTTTTGAATGGTATCGGCATCGATATTGTGTGAAAGGATGGCGTCACTTACCCGGTTATAGTAAACGCTGACTTCAAATCCCCAGGCGCGGGTGAAAGCGCCATTCCAGGTTAAATCCACTCCGCGAGCGCGTTCTGGCTTAAGTTGTGGATTAACAATGGCTATCTGGTTATACGCCGGTTTGGACGTGGTATAGCGTTCTTTCAGTGTCGGGAAGCGCGTGCGGTCATAGTATGAAAGCGCCAGCGTGTCTTCATTGGCAAAGTGGTATTTCCCCATCACCTGCCAGTTAAAAGCTGACTGATTGTTGTCGTCATAATGGGTGATGCTGCCATCTTTTTCGTGTTTTTTCGCTTCTACGCTATCACGCCAGTCATAGCTGATCCCGGCCACAACATCCAAATTATCAGCAGCAGCCCATTGATATTCACTGGCGAGCGACCAGGTACGATCTTCATAGCGATCGTAAGCGGCGTGAGGTGCACCTTTTTCCCGGTGTACGTCATCCTTCCAGTTAACGGCAAACGACAGCAGATCGTTTTCACGTACATCGGCCGCCAGTTGTAATCCGGCACCATCGCTGTAATCGGAATAGTGACTATAGCTACCGTTTTTACTTTTCAGATCGGCCAGCGAGTTGTACATCATGAGCGTATTTTCAAAGGTGTCGCGATACAGCCGGCTTTTCAGGGTAAAACGGTCGTTTAGCTGTGTGGTTCCCTGATAGTAAAAACTTTCTTTGTCATACTCCGGCCACTGCCAGTAGCGTGACTTTTGGCCACTGTTTCCGCTGTATGGCGGGTTGTCTTTTTCGCCATCCTGCTTAATGTAAGTCAGCGTGTATTCATCGTTTTCACGCGGTGTAAAACCGAGCTTCACAATGCCGCGTTTGTCATCGGCAGATGAGTTAATCATCTTGCCGTGCTTGCCTGCAATATCATTATTAACACCGTGTGGCAGGCCGAGAAAATCCTGTTTTAGCTGGCTGCCGCTGACTTGCAAGTATCCCAGATCGCTGCTGGCGGCAAATGAAGCGTGCATATCGTAGGCGTTGTCCTGACTACGGCTCCATCCCTGACGATATCCCAGACTCGCTTCCAGCGGTTTGGTCGGTTTCTGAGTGATGATGTTTATGGAACCCCCCATCTGATTAGGCCCCTGTAGCAGTGAGGAATACCCTTTGGAAACTTCGACCGTGCCCAGATTGTTGGTTAAAATCCGCGCCAGATCGAGGTTACCATCATAGGGAACATAAATGGGGACGCCGTCGAAATAGACCGGCACCTGACGGCTATCAAAACCACGAACTTTGACCTGTTCTTCGTTGCGGCTGCCTGATTTTTGCAGCACCACGCCGGGAACGACACTTAATGCCTGAGCAACATTTTGTTTATCCAACGCCTTTATGGTGGGTTGATCGAGAATGGTGGTCGTCGTCGATGATACAGGGCTGGACCATACAGTCAGTGTATCGCTCTCTTGAGCTGCTACGGCCTGCTGGGCAAGTGCAATTGATAATGCTGTGCAGAGATAATGTTTTTTGAATCTCATAAAATAAATTCCGTTTAATAAAGAATTAAAAAGAGGCTTTGGGTTTCAGACTGACTTTGATATCAGCCGGTGCCGCGTAATAAGGCGCGGAGGTAATAAACAGTCGGATGCCACAATCGAGGTAATTTTTGAGAGTTGTCAGATTAATTCCACCCGTCAGAGCCAGCGTGCAGTGAGGAGCCAGTGACGGTGCTTTTTGCGCAATTTCCGTTGCCTGCTGCGGACTAAATTTGTCGAGCTGAAGTACGTCTGGTTGCGCGCGTAACGCGGCAATTGCCTCTTCAGGCGTATCGGCTTCAACAACGATTTTCTTCTCCGGTGCGTGGCGACGTAACTGAGCGATTGCGCCCGACCAGTCCTGCTTGTCGGCAAGAAAATGACGGTGGTTGGCAAACAATAATATGGTCTCCGCACATCCGGCACGGTGAATCAATCCCCCTGCGGCCAGAATTGCCTGCGCTGCCAGTAAACGGGTGCCGGGGATCGCTTTTCTGGTGCAGGCAATATTGCCATCGGAATAACGTTCGCGAAGCAGCATCAACATTTGAGCGAGATAATCAGACACGCCGCAACTCCACTCCAGCACGTTCTGGACTGCTTTCCACCCCTGATGAAGTGCAGCGGCATTGCCATGTGCCCGGATTAGACGCTGACCCGGGTTCGCTAGTGAACCGTCGCTGACAGCATCATCGATGGTTAATCCCAGCGTGGTTAACATCTTGCAAGCCACCGCCACGCCACTGACGCAGCCGCCCTTGCGGTGAAAAAAATCAATAACACCAGGCTGTTCACCGATGCCTAATGCGCGTGTGGTCAGGTCACCGCCCTGGATATCCTCCAGAAGTAACGCATCGATTTGTGCCTGAGAAATGAAAATCATCGCAGTGCCTCCTGTGGCACGCTGTCCCACCAGATGAGTGCCCAGTCGCGGCTGGCAGGGGCGAGGGCGCGAGCATCCTGTTGTTGATACCAGCGATATAACCGTTCGCGTTCATCGTCGTTAAGCGTGCCGAGACTCCAACTGACGTTCTGCTCAAAACGTTCCCAGGTACTGTTATCCTGTTGGCAATTTTGTCCACGGATAAAATCAACGTGAGCATAAATTCCCATCTGATACAGCACGTTAAGTGCAAAGATATAGTTGGGTAATTCGATCACTTCCCGACCTGCCGCCCGCTGGATGGCAGGGGAGACGAACGAGGTACTGACAAGATGGGTGGTATAGACGCGTAACCGTGCCTGATTATTCAGTTTGGTCATCGCCTGGCGCATGTCAGCCACCAGCGTGGATCGGGAAGCCACGGCAATATCGCAGCGTGGCAGGTCACTCCAGTCCTCTTCCCAGGCGCGTTGGATCCAGTGGACATTGTCGGCCTTCATCGCGGCGGCGCGACGGGCGGCAACGTTCAGCATCCCCTGACTGTAATCAACGCCATAAACGGTAGTGACTTTATCAGCCAGTGCCAGTGACACAGTGCCCGGTCCACAGCCCATATCGAATAAGGAATTTGCGCCCTGCAGGTCAATTTTAGCGATCAGTTGTTGCAGATAGCTGTCCGTTGGCGAGGCGCAATTCTCGGCCATTTTTTCCGCCCGTTGATCCCAGTGATCTGGCGTTTTTTCTGTTCGGTGAGCCAGCTTTAATTGCTGAAGATAAAGGTCTGCAAAATCAATATCATCAATGAGCATGATTGTTCCTTAGCGTTTAATGGCAGAGAGGTGATGATGAATCTGGGCGGCGGAAACCCGATACAGGGCTGCCAGTTTGTCCATTGTCAGTTGTTCAGCCGGTAAGCCTTGTGTTACGCGTCCATCTGGCTCAACCCGGATAACGCTGTCGGCAATGGCGTTAGCATGTAGCGGATGATGGGTCGACATCAGCATCGTCATTCCGTTATTTTTTAGCTGCGCCAGGGTGTCCAGCAGTTGGATCTGATGACCAAAATCGAGGCTGGAGGCAGGTTCATCCAGTAACAACAAGCGTGGTTGCTGAAGCAGGGCGCGGGCGATTAATGCCATCTGGCGTTCACCGCCGCTAAGGGTATTCCAGCGCCTTGTCGCCAGATGCGAAATACCCAGCCTTTCCAGTTGCTCTGTGGCTTTCAGGCGTTCTTGCTTACCGGGGACGGAAAACGTCCCCATTATTGGAGTCAGTCCCATTAACACCATGTCCAGTACACTGAAAGCAAAAACACCGTCGTGCGCTTGCGGCACCCAGGCAATAGCTTGCGCGCGCTGGTGATGGCTAAGTTTCTGAACAGGTACGCCATCCAGCAAAATCTCGCCACCTGACAATGGAATCACGCCAAGAATGGTGCGCATCAGCGTAGTTTTACCGCAGCCATTGGCTCCCAGCAGGCAACAAATTGATCCCTGAGACAGGTTGAAGGAAACGTCGTGTAGCACCGGATGGCGGGAGTAACCCAGAGAAGCATGACGGACGGCAAGCAAAGTCACTGGCGACCTCCGCGTAACAACAACAGCAGAAAAAATGGTGCACCAACAAAAGCGGTCAGAATGCCGAGCGGGATTTCTGTTGTCCCAATGCTTCGCGCCAGTGTGTCGGTGAGCAGAAGCAGAATGGCACCTGTAGACATCGCCACAGGCAATAGTTGCTGATGGTTGTGACCAGTCAACAAGCGGGCAATATGTGGGACGACGAGGCCGATCCAACCAATAATTCCTGCTATTGCCACTGTGCTGGCGGTGATTAGCGTGGCGCAGATAATCAACCCTAACCTCAGGCGCGCAACATTCAGCCCCAGCGAGCTGGCTTCATCGTCGGAAAGTGTGAGTAAATTCATGCGCCAGCGGAGGAAAAACAGGGGCAGGGAGCCAATTAGAATGATCGGCGCAGCGTAGTAAAGATCACGCAAGGTTACGGTGGACAGCCCTCCCAGCAACCAGAAGGTTATTGAAGGTAACTGGGTGTAGGGATCGGCCAGAGTTTTTATTAGCGAAATACCGGCTCCGCATAGCGTACCCAGCGCAATACCGACCAGTACCAGAGTTAAGACCGGATCGTGGCGGGTAACCCGGCGTGTAATCAACCAGACACCCGCGACGACCAACAGTCCGCCGCAAAACGCGTACAGTTGGATGTAAACAATCGATAATCCCCACAGGATTGCCGCGCAGGCTCCGAGTCCGGCACCCGTGGAGACACCCAGAATATCTGGTGAAACTAAGGGATTACGGAACATACCCTGATAGGTGGTTCCCGCCCCCGCCAGCGCAGCGCCCAGTAACAGCGCAGCAAGAATGCGCGGTACGCGGATTTGCCAGAAGACAATGTGTTCCTGCACTGGGACATCTTCTTGACGAAGAATGAGCGCCAGCAACTGCTGCATATCGAGGTGATAAGCCCCACTTACGGCAGCAAAAGTGATGCTGATGGCTGCCAGCAGCAAAAGCAAAATAAACCCGTTCACTGTTCTCATTAGCTCGCCACCATTTTTTGATAGTCGGCGTCACTTAATGTGCTATGCCAGAACAGTTGGGCGTAACGCTGCATATCATCTTTAAACTGGCTGTTGACTACGGGATCGAGCCAGGCATGCAATCGGCGTAACCCCAAAAGGCGATTGATTCCTGGTGGGGCATCCAGCCAGCCAAAGGGCAAACCAGTTAAAAATAAGATGCGTCGTTCCGCGACAGCTTTTACCCCCTGCCAGAGCGTGTCGTTACGGATAAAGTCAGCAGTGACGGGATCCTGAACCAGAATAATATCCGGCTGCCAGCGCAGCAGGTTTTCCATGGATACTTGCGCCAGCCCATGACGATCGGCAATTTGTGCAACATTGTGCAGACCTAATAATTCTGCCGCCTCAGTATGCAACGAACCTTGTAAACCTGTTTCCAGCCCCCGGGCACCACGCGCGGCATAAAAGCGAATGTTGGCAGCGGGCGAGGCGGCGAACGCCTGAGCTTCACGAACGAAACGGTTGGCGAGACTGGCTTGTTCTGCGGCGCGGTTTTCTTCGCCTAACGTTTTGCCCAGCGTTGTTAACTGTTCTGCGGATTGCTCCAGTTTCCCGTTAAGCAATAACCAGGGGATTTGTGTCTGCTCGCTAACCTGCCAGGCCTGGGAGATCCAGGTGTCATCTGTATTGCCGCAATCAACGACCAGATCGGGCTGCAATGCCATCAGCCCTTCCATCGAGAGCGAACTGGCGCGCCCGGCAAGCCGCCCAAGTTTAGGTAAATGGCGAATCGCCGGGGGTAATGGAATAGCCGCTTCGCGGGCAAAGTCAAAGGAAGAAAAACCGACCAGTTTTTCCGGAGCGACAGCCAGCAAAAGCAGATCCGCAGGCGCACCAGCGCTGACTATGCGCGTAATCTTTTTTGCGTCGGGGAGCATCGGTGAGGCCCAGAATTTAACGGGTTGTGCAAAGGACGGCAAATGATACAGGAGCAGGGTGGATGCAAGAGCCTGCGTAAACATCCGTCTGGTTAGTGGCATGAGTAATATCCTGACAATCAAAACCGCTATATATTTAGATATATATCGATAAAGATCATGTTTGATATCAAGATTTATTTAAAGAAACAGATTGGTCTGCTTATTTGCTAAACAGCATTTTGTTTAACAAGAAAAATTATCAGGGAGAATGGGAGACAGACAAAAATATAAATAGAATCGTAATGATTAATAAATTGATAATGCAAGATTTAACGCTTGCTCTGATATAAGGCGGCTAAGGTATAGAACGTATAATGAGCGATTTTTGATATTTCATGGAAAAAATGGGCAATGCCAATTTAATGTGCGGAATGACATTGCCCGATATACAGTAAATTTAAGGCGTAGGTTCCGCCTCTTTTTGTTTAACCGGCGGTGTTGTTGATTTACTGAGTGGGCGACTTGCCGGAACGTTGTCACACGGTTGCGCTTTCGGGCAGATCAAATCCAGCATTTTCAGCGTCACGCCGTTGGTCCAGCCAAAGCCATCCTGCAACGGATATTCGCCACCGCCGCCACCTGTTCCGGTGGTGCTGACATCATATTTTTCGACCAGCTTTTTCTCCCGGTCATAAGTGTGTTGAACATTGGTCAGGAAATTCCAGCTAATATCCATCGCCACCTCATTTTGCCCGTAGTTTTGCAATCCTTCGGTAGCAACCCATTGCAACGGTGCCCAGCCATTTGGCGCATCCCATTGCTGTCCACTTCTCACCGAGGTGGTGTTCAGTCCGCCAGGTTGCAGCAGATGCGTTCTGGTCGCCGTTGCCATTTTGCTGGCACGATCTTTCGCCGCAGCGTTGACATACAGCGGGAACAGGGCGGCGGCAGTTAACTGATTGCGTACTTTATGGCTCTTCAGATCGTAATCGGCATACCAGCCTTGCTGGTCGTTCCACAGGTATTTTTCGATCCCTTGCTGACGGGCATTGGCTAATGTTTCATATTGACTGGCCATCGCGTTATCCCCGGCGGCTTTACTGGCGCTGGCGAGAATTTTTTCCATTTTATACATCAGACTATTAAGATCGACCGGCACAATGCTGGTGGTGCGCAAGGTATTTAACTGCTGTGGATTATCCATCCAGCGCGAGCTGAAATCCCAGCCAGATGCGGCGGCGGAACGCAGGTCGCGATAGATTTCCGTAGCGGGGCGACCGGGATTGCTTTTAGCTGTGGCGATATCTTCCACCCACGATTCCGGACGCGGTGTATCGCGGTCGTCCCAGTAGCGGTTAAGGATAGTGCCATCCTTGAGCTTTACAACGCGTTTTTCCTGTTGCCCGGCTTGCAGGTTTTCAACGCCGTCCATCCAGTAAGCATATTCTTTTTGCAGTTGCGGCAGATACTGTTTCAACGCTGCATCGCCTTCATGTTGTGCCAGTAACTCCACCATCAGGGCAAAGAAGGGTGGTTGTGAACGGCTCAAATAATAGCTGCGATTACCGTTTGGAATATGTCCGTAAGTGTCTATTTCATAGCCAAAATTCGCCACCATATCCGCAACTTTATCCCAGTGACCGCTTTCAGCAAGCCCCAGCATAGTGAAGTAGCTGTCCCAGTAATATACTTCCCGGAAACGCCCCCCCGGCACGACATAGGGTTTCGGCAACGGCAGCAGAGAGTCCCATTTTTCGGTGCTTTCGGTTGTGCGGGTTAATACCGGCCAAAGCCCATCAATATGTTCACGTAGCGACTGTCCCTTTGGTGGGATGTGTTTCTCGCCTTCTTTTGGCAGGGAGAAATTGACTTTCACGAAGTGACGCAAATCAAACCCGCTCTGGTTCTGTTGCATCCGGTAATCAGCGAGGATCATCAGCGGATCGCTGTTTGGCACGGCGTCGGCAAAGGTTTTTTGATCCGGAAAAAGTTTGGCGTTTTGTACATCGTCAAACAACGGTCCCAACAAAATATCAGGCGATTGTGGTGTGACGGCAATTTCTTCCGCTTGTGCCGATAGCGCGGCAAAACACAAAAAAAGTGTGGTGGGAATTAACGCCATTCTTTGTGGATGACGAGGGACACGTGGTTTCATCAATCATTCTCCTTTGGCGATACCGAACAAAACGGTATTCAAGTATCAGAAAACCTTAGTTCAGGATCGCCGTAAGGACATGATTGAAATCTTATTCTGCGAACTGACAGACAAATCTGACGGAGAATCTAATTTAACTCTGATGCCTGAAGCGTTGTGCTTTTACATCCAGGGTTAATGTCTCTTCAGGTTGTAGCGCATACAGTTTCTCGCCCTGCTGACAAACCCAGCCAATGCCCAGTTCACGGGCAATTAAGGCGCTGTGGGATACCGGGCTTCCGGCGCTAAGACAGATGCCTTTAACGACAGTCGGGTCCAGTTGCAACATGGTGGAAGGGTAAATATTCTCCGCCAGTAAAATAGTCGGCGCGCTAAATTGCGGCAGTTCTTCTTTCGTCTGTGTCAGGTGGAGCAGGGTACGATGCAGAAGATCGTCTACATCAATATAGCGAGCTTGCAAATATTCATCATCAAGCTGCTGATATTGCTGGCTAAGTTCTTTAAGAACCTGCTGCCAGGCATATTCTGCTGTGCAGTGTTCATGCTGAAGGAGTTCGCTTGCCGCCGCCAGTAGCTCAGGATCGTCTAACAGAGTATGGTGGCCGGAAAAGATCGCGGCGATATCGTCGAGCCCGTTTGCCTCTGCCTTTGCCGATAAGGCCATCAAATCTAACAATGTGAAGTCAATCGCCTGGCGTAATCGTTCCTGTTCTTGTTCCGCTGTCAGAGTTGATTTCGCCTGCACTGTGCATAAAACCGGTTGATAATAGAAGGCTTTACCCGTGACAGGAGGGACTGGGCGCAGAGTCGGTGGCGCTATCTCTTCCGTTTCACCAAAGTTATCTTCAGCCAACTGGCGGAAAGCGGCCAGCGCCTCTTCAGCTTCAGGCCCTTTCACAATCAGGCGCAGAGTATCGTTATAGCGGACTTGTAACAGCGCAATCTGGTTAATACTTTCCGGCGTGACGCATTTACCGTTTTTCTCCAGCAACATGTCCGCATTAAATACCGATAAGGTATAGACCAGTCGGGAGGCAGGGCGCACGTGGAGGCCGTTACGGTTTTTAATCACCACCGCCAGAGAACGAGCTTCTTCATCGTGCGGAGGGCATATGTCAGAGATTTCACTGTTGGATGACGGTAAACCCAGTTGTTCGCGTTTGGCTTCCAGCGCATGCATTGCGTCATGGATAACCTGGTTGATATCTGCACCTGACGCCGCGCTGACCGTCGCAGCCAGCGTCCCTTCAACCAACGGTGCGGCGCACAACCGTACTTTTGCGGCGATCTCTGGCGCAAGCAATTCCAGTGCGGTTTCTGCACTCAATAACGCGCTCCCCATATCCATCATGACCAGCACATGGTCGGCATCGGCAACAGATTCGATGGCTTCCATCACTTTGACGGCATCGGTGCCGATGGGATTTTGTGGATCATCAATCCCCGCGGCAACGGCGATTTTACAACTATCGCTCATCAGCATCTGACGGGCTAATTCACCAACACCTTCTCCCAGTCGGGCGCTATGTGAAACTATGACCAGGTTTACCATCACCAATTCCTTACTCTTTCGCGGCTAAAGCCAGCATTTTCATCATAAACATCACGGAGGTCGCGCCAGGATCCTGGTGACCGATACTGCGTTCACCGAGGTAACTGGCACGGCCTTTGCGGGCTTGCATCGTAATCGTGCTTTGTGCAGCGGATTCAGCGACGCTGCTGGCAGCGTCGAGCGCCGCCGGAACAGAGAGATTTTGCTCGCAGGACTGACGTAACGACTCAACCACCGGCACCCAGACATCGCACATGGTCTTATCGCCGGGCTCGGCTTTTCCCCGGCTGATTACGCCATCCGCACCATCGCGGAACATCTGATAAAGCTCTTCCAGCGTCAGGCTTTGTCGTGCCTGAGTTACCTGTGCGGCGCGAATAAAAAACGTACCGAACAGCGGACCACTGGCACCGCCGACGCTGGAAAGCAACGTCATACCGGTATTTTTGAGGATGAAACCAATATCCTTGTCCTCGATGGCGGGTAGTTTCTCCACCACTTTGCTAAAGCCACGATTCATATTCAGCCCGTGGTCAGCGTCACCAATTTCACGGTCAAGGCTGGTGAGATAATCGCTCTCTTTGCTGAAAATTTCTCCACAGCGAGTGAGCCAGTTAACAATCTGTGTTCTGCTCAGTGACATCATCATCTCCTTATTTACCCCAGTTGAGTGCCGGGGTATGAACCGGGGCGTCCCATAGTGCCAGCATTTCGTCATCAACTTTCAGTAAGGTGATAGAAAAGCCGGACATATCCAGTGAGGTGCAGTACGCGCCAATTAAATTACGCTCGATAGTCAAACCCGCTTGCTGACAACGCGTGGTCAGGCGGTTATAGACGCCGTATAGCTCAGAAAGCGGTGTGGCACCAAGATTGTTGACCAGTGCAATCACCCGATCGCCAGACTGTAGCGGCTGTTTGGTTTGCGTCTGTTCCAGCCAGTTTCCTTGTTGATAATCCCAGAAACGCAGCGTGCGATGATATGCGCCATTTTCCAGCAGGGTATCGAACATTTCATCGACGGTTTGATTAAGGGAAGAGAAGGGGCGACGGTCAATACCTGGTTCACCATGAATGCCAACGCCAAACTCCATCTCATTATCCGCCAACGTAAAAGACGGTTTGCCTGCGGCAGGAACGGTACAGGCACCGAGGGCGATACCAATTGAGTGACCCTGATTATTCAACTTACGCCCCAGTTCTGCACAGGCGTCCAGTGAGTCGCCACGTTCCGCCGCCGCACCCACCAGTTTTTCAATTAATACCGTGTTGGCAACGCCGCGCCGCCCGGCGGTGTAAAGACTGTCTTTCACCGCAACGTCGTCATCGACAACCACTGTGGTGACTTTTACGCCGCTGTCGTGCAGTAATTCTGTTGCTGTTTCGAAGTTAAGAATATCGCCGGTGTAATTTTTGATAATCAGCAGCACACCTTCGCCGCCATCAATTTGCATGGCGCATTCAAAGATTTTGTCTGGCGTCGGAGAGGTGAATATTTCGCCAGGACATGCCCCCGAGAGCATTCCCTGGCCGATATAACCGCAGTGCATCGGCTCGTGTCCGCTGCCGCCGCCCGACAGTAGAGCGACTTTTCCTGCAACGGGTGCATCAGCTCGGGTGACATACAGTGGGTCCTGATGCAGCGTCAGCGAAGGATGGGCTTTCGCCAGCCCTGCCAGTTGTTCGTTCAGTACGTCTTGCACATCATTGATCAATTTTTTCATTATTTTGCTCCAGCATTTACGGTAGGGCATGGATGATGTTCAACGATACGGCGACCACTGACTGCCGATGAATCCATTGTGCATCAGGCAAGGGAAAAGAAAATTAACCCAAATTGTGTTTCATAATGGAACATATGCTTTAATGAATGTTTCATATTGAAACTTGTATGTGTCTTAATACTAAAAATTGCGAGCCGGAACACCTTTTGTCATAAGTGAGCGGAATATGAATGGCGGTTTTAACGACGATAGCCGGGGGCTTTCTCCCTTAATTGCAGCCTCCTGGGAGCGATGCTGTAAGCTGATGAAACGGGAGTTATGGAGCAAACCGCACCAGGCACAGGGCGTAACATTTGCTTCTATTTGTCGGCGTAAAAAGGCGATGCTGACGCTCGGGCAAGCGGCGCTGGAAGATGCCTGGGAATATATGGCACCCCGAGAGTGCGCCCTGTTTATCCTTGATGAAACGGCCTGCATTCTTAGCCGTTATGGGGATCCGCAGACGTTGCGCCAGCTCAGTCTGCTGGGATTCAGCGACGGTACATATTGTGCTGAAGGGATCATTGGCACTTGTGCATTATCGTTAGCGGCTATCTCCGGTCAGGCTGTGAAAACGAAGGCCGATCAACATTTTAAGCAGATGCTTTGGGATTGGGCATTTTGTGCAACGCCACTGTTTGACAGCAAAGGGCGATTGACGGGGACGATAGCCCTGGCGTGTCCGGCTGAACAATCAACGGCAGCCGATTTGCCGTTGACGCTGGCAATTGCTCGCGAGGTGGGGAATTTACTGCTGACGGACAGTTTGCTTGCTGAAACTAATCGGCATTTAAATCAGCTTAACGCCCTGTTAGAAAGTATGGACGATGGGGTGATTAGCTGGGACGAGCAGGGTAATTTGCAATTTATCAATGCTCAGGCGGCGCGTGTTTTGCGTCTGGACGCGACGGCAAGTCAGGGCAAGGCGATCACTGAACTGTTAACGTTACCCGCCGTTTTGCAACAGGCAATAAAACAGGCGCATCCGCTCAAACATGTGGAAGCGACCTTTGAAAGCCAGCATCAGTTTATTGATGCGGTCATTACCCTTAAACCGATAATAGAAACGCAGGGAACCAGCTTTATTCTGTTGCTGCATCCGGTGGAACAGATGCGGCAATTGATGACCAGTCAATTAGGCAAAGTTAGTCATACATTTGCCCATATGCCGCAGGACGATCCGCAAACCCGCCGCTTGATTCATTTTGGCCGTCAGGCGGCGCGCAGCAGTTTTCCTGTTCTACTTTGTGGGGAAGAGGGCGTTGGTAAAGCCCTGTTAAGTCAGGCAATTCATAATGAAAGCGAGCGGGCAGCAGGGCCTTATATCGCCGTCAATTGCGAGTTATACGGTGATGCGACGCTGGCGGACGAGCTTATTGGCAGCGATCGCCCGGAGAACGAAAATGGTCGCCTGAGTCGGCTGGAACTGGCGCACGGCGGCACATTGTTTCTTGAAAAAATTGAATATCTGGCAGTGGAGTTACAGTCTGCTTTATTACAGGTTATCAAGCAGGGGGTTATCACGCGGCTGGATGCGCGGCGTTTAATACCGATTGATGTCAAAGTCATTGCTACAACGACCGCGGATCTGGCAATGCTGGTGGAACAAAATCGCTTTAGCCGGCAACTTTATTACGCGCTGCATGCGTTTGAAATTACTATCCCGCCGCTGCGTATGCGGCGCGGCAGTATTCCGGCGTTGGTGAATAACAAGCTGCGCAATCTCGAAAAACGTTTCTCAACCCGCCTGAAAATTGATGACGATGCGCTTGCCCGCCTGGTTTCTTGTGCATGGCCCGGCAATGATTTTGAACTGTACAGCGTCATCGAGAACCTTGCCCTGAGCAGCGATAACGGGCGAATTCGCATCAGTGATTTGCCTGAACATCTGTTTACCGAACAGGCGACAGATGATGTCAGCGCCACACGTCTTTCAACCAGTCTGTCATTTGCGGAAGTCGAAAAAGAGGCAATTATTAATGCAGCTCAGGTTACGGGCGGACGTATTCAGGAAATGTCTGCATTACTGGGGATTGGTCGCACTACGCTGTGGCGAAAAATGAAGCAACATGGCATTGATGCGAGTCAGTTCAAACGCCGTGGATAGTGGGAGAGTATGTACTCTCCCGTCTATGACTTACTAATTAATAGCGACTATGACCAGGGCTGCCATGATTTGGCCCACCATTTGAGGGGGGCATTGGCTTACCGGAGGCCGCAGGGCCACGAGGGCCATCGCTGTGGCGGTGATGATGGTGAGGAACACAAGCACTTAACAGGCTGGCGAAGACAATTGCTAACAGGCTGAAGGTAAATGTTTTTTTCATGACAAACTCTTGAACGGTTAATGCACTGTGATTGTTATCACATAAAAGCCATATTGTTAATATTGCCAGGAGTCTGATTATGAATTTCTGTAACTCAGAATTGGAAGCAGCAGCGTAGCAGGTAAAAAAAAGCCATTATGTGCAACTCACATAATGGCTCATTATTAACCGCTCGGGTATTACGCGGAATTAGACGTTGAACAGGAAGTTCATCACATCGCCATCTTTAACGATGTAATCTTTACCTTCTGCACGCATTTTGCCCGCTTCTTTCGCGCCTTGTTCACCTTTGTAAGTGATGAAATCTTCAAACGAGATGGTTTGTGCACGGATAAAGCCTTTTTCAAAATCGGTGTGGATTTTGCCAGCAGCCTGCGGAGCCGTTGCACCAACCGGAATGGTCCATGCGCGCACTTCTTTCACCCCAGCGGTGAAGTAAGTTTGCAGATTCAGCAGTTTATAACCAGCACGGATCACACGGTTCAGACCCGGCTCTTCCAGTCCCAGTTCCTGCATAAACTCGTCACGTTCTTCGTCGTCCAGTTCGGCAATGTCTGCTTCAACAGCAGCACAAACCGGAACCACGATAGAGCCTTCTTTCGCCGCAATCTCACGCACCTGGTCAAGATACGGGTTGTTTTCAAAACCGTCTTCGTTGACGTTGGCGATGTACATCGTCGGTTTCAGAGTCAGGAAGCTCAGGTAACGAATAGCCGCTTTCTCTTCTGCGCTTAAATCCAGCGCGCGCAGCATACCTGCGTTTTCTAGCTGTGGCAGACATTTTTCCAGAACCGCCAGTTCGGCTTTCGCGTCTTTATCGCCACCTTTGGCCTTCTTCTGTACGCGATGAATTGCACGTTCACAGGTGTCGAGATCCGCCAGTGCCAGTTCGGTATTGATAACGTCAATATCGTCCGCCGGGTTAACTTTGCCGGAAACGTGGATGATATTGTCATTTTCAAAGCAACGAACAACGTGGCCGATCGCTTCGGTTTCACGGATGTTGGTCAGGAACTGGTTACCCAGACCTTCACCTTTCGACGCGCCTTTTACCAGACCGGCGATATCGACAAATTCCATGGTGGTGGGAAGCGTGCGCTGCGGTTTTACGATTTCAGCCAGTTGATCCAGGCGTGGATCGGGCATTGGTACGACGCCGGTGTTCGGCTCGATGGTGCAGAATGGAAAGTTGGCCGCTTCAATACCGGCTTTGGTCAGCGCGTTGAACAGGGTAGATTTCCCGACGTTGGGCAAACCGACGATACCGCATTTGAATCCCATGATTTAAATCACCTTAATATCTTAATAATCAACCTGTTATCGTAAACAGATTGTAGAAATGGAAATAACTTTGCCTATTATACACGGCACTCGGCAAAAATGCCGCAGACAACGACTTATTGCGCTTTAAAGGCGTGCAATCGGTTCGTTGCTTTGGTCAGGCCATCTGTAAACCACATTTCAGTACAACGTGCCGCTTCGTCGATGGCGTCATCAATTAACTTCTGTTCACTAACAGGTGGTTTGCCTAACACAAAGCCGACAACTTTGTTTTTATCGCCCGGATGACCAATTCCGATGCGTAAACGGTGAAAGTTAGGGTTATTACCTAATTTACTGATGATGTCTTTCAGTCCATTGTGACCACCGTGGCCACCGCCCAATTTAAATTTGGCGATGCCAGGAGGCAGATCCAGTTCGTCGTGGGCGACCAGAATTTCATCCGGGTTAATGCGGAAAAAACTGGCCATCGCTGCGACTGCTTTGCCGCTGAGATTCATAAATGTAGTCGGGACTAACAGGCGGACATCTTCTCCTCCGAGAGTCACTCGTGAGGTATAACCGAAGAATTTAGCTTCTTCCCGTAGAGGGGCGCGTAAACGCTCCGCCAGTAAGTCAACGAACCAGGCACCAGCATTATGTCGCGTTGCTGCATATTCAGCGCCGGGGTTCGCCAGGCCGACAATCAATTTAATCGTCACGTTTTTTTGTCCTGAGTGAGTACATAACTGGCGCGTAGTTTACTGGTTGCGGCCCCGCTTGACAAAAAACAGCGCCTTATATGCTGACAACACAATAATTGCCTCTACAGACTATTAGAAAGTCAGGGTGTTCAGATGGTTATTTGTAAAGTTTTGTTGAAATAAAGGGGGTAATTGTGATCACACCCGCACATAAGCCACAGGGTGTTGTCTATACTTTACACATAAGGATGAGGGGTATTCCCTGTTACAACCCAGAAAGTTCCGGAGGTGACATATGAAACGCAAAAACGCTTCGTTACTCGGTAACGTGCTCATGGGGTTGGGTCTGGTGGTGATGGTGGTTGGCGTGGGGTATTCAATCCTCAACCAGTTACCACAGTTTAATATGCCCCAGTATTTCGCACATGGTGCAGTGCTGAGTATTTTCGTCGGTGCCATTCTCTGGCTGGCGGGTGCCCGTGTTGGTGGGCATGAACAGGTGTGCGACCGTTACTGGTGGGTTCGCCACTATGACAAACGTTGCCGCCGTAGCGATAATCGTCGTCATAGCTAATGTATAATGCAGTTTACTGACCAGTCAGTTTGCGCTGACTGGTCAATTTAATGCCTTTCTTACAGATCAGCCATCGCTGCGCTGCGATTCGGGAAGAACGCCAGGCGTCCCGGAATCGGTTGAATACCGGATCGAGCCATTGTGCGCAGAGGCTGAAATTCCACGTTACACACGCGCAGTTCACACCCTTCAGGCAGTCGCTTCACAAAACGCTGGAACGCATCAAGACCACCGGCATCAAGCACCGGAACGGCATCCCACTTCAGAATAACAATTCGTTTTCCTTCCAGACGTGATTCCAGTTCAGTGAACAGACCTTCAGCCGCAGCGAAAAACAGCGGGCCGATAACACGCAGAACCAGTACATCGTCAGGCACGTCTACTGCTACCGGAGCCAGGCGAGTCATACGGGCGATACGGCGCATAAACAGCAGCGATGCCAGCACGATCCCTACGCTGATGGCAATAACCATATCAAACAGCACGGTCAGTGACATGCACAGCAGCATGACGATGATGTCATCCTTCGGCGCATGACGCAGCAAATCGACCACTTTATGCGCTTCACTCATGTTCCACGCCACCATCAGCAGCAGGGCAGCCATGGCGGAAAGCGGCAGCCAGGAAAGCAGCGGTGCCAGTACCAGCAGGGCAAGAATAACCAGAATAGAGTGAATTACCGCCGAGATGGGGGAAGTCGCCCCGGCACGGACGTTAGCGGCAGAACGCGCGATCGCGGCTGTAGCGGTAATACCGCCAAAGAATGGGGCAATGATATTCCCCAGCCCCTGGCCGACCAGCTCACTATTCGCTTTGTGTTTCGTCCCGGTCATACCATCCAGTACCACAGCGCAGAGCAGAGATTCAATCGCCCCGAGCATTGCCATTGAGAATGCTGCAGGCAGAAGAGTGCGAATGGAGTCCCAGCTTAGCGTGAATTCTGAATTGGGCAGATCCCATGGTAGCACCAACTGCGGCAGCAGTTGCGGGATACCGTTACCCTGGGAGCCATCGGCCAGAACGTAGTGGAATTGCGAGCCGATGGTAGCAACATGCCCGCCGAGTAGGTTAACAATTCCCATCACCGCACAACCGGCCAGCAATGCTGGAAGGTGACCAGGTAAACGGATGCCCAGGCGCGGCCAGAAAATCAGGATCCCAAGCGTAACAATACCAATTGCGGCATCACCCACGTTAATCGTCGGCAGAGCCATAAATAATGCGCCAACTTTTTGCAGATAATGTTCCGGGACATGAGCCATTTGCAGACCGAGAAAATCTTTAATCTGCATCGTACCGATGGTGATCCCGATACCCGAGGTGAAGCCTAAGGTAACGGAAACCGGAATATACTCAATCAGGCGGCCAAAGCGTGCCAGCCCCATCAGGATCAAAAAGATCCCAGACAACAATGTCGCAACCAGCAGGCCTGCCAGTCCAAACTGTTGCGAAACAGGATAGAGAATTACCACAAATGCCGCAGTCGGACCGGAGACGCTAAAGCGCGACCCACCCGTCAGAGCAATGACAATCCCTGCAACAGCAGCGGTGTATAAACCGTACTGTGGAGCTACGCCACTGCCAATTGCTAACGCCATCGCCAGCGGAATAGCAATAATCCCGACGGTAATCCCGGCAATCAGGTCACGGGTAAACCGTGCGGCAGTGTATTTTTCTTTCCAGCAAGCGTCGATCAGAGCGCGGAAAGGCATCACATGTGAGGAGAATATTTTGTTCACAATAATGTTTCATCCGTGAGCGCATCATCTGTCAACTAAATGGCAGGTGAAGGAGGCATAGGTCATACAAATGGATATTACAGACAAAAAAACCCGCCGCAGCGGGTCTTTGAGCCGGGTTCGATTAATGTTCGAACATAGCAGAGATCGATTCTTCGTTGCTGATACGACGAATCGCTTCGGCCAGCATACCTGACAGGGTCAGAGTACGCACGTTCGGCAGTAATTTGATTTCATCGCTCAGCGGAATAGTATCGCAGACAACGACTTCATCAATTACAGAGTTACGCAGGTTGTTCGCCGCGTTGCCAGAGAAGATCGGGTGAGTCGCATACGCAAATACACGTTTAGCACCACGTTCTTTCAGCGCTTCAGCAGCTTTACACAGCGTACCGCCAGTGTCGATCATGTCATCGACCAGTACGCAGTCACGGCCTGCAACGTCACCGATGATATGCATCACCTGGGAAACGTTCGCACGCGGACGACGTTTATCGATGATTGCCATATCGGTATCGTTCAACAGCTTAGCGATAGCGCGGGCACGCACAACGCCGCCGATGTCCGGAGAAACCACAATCGGGTTATCCAGATTCAGCTGCAGCATGTCTTCCAGCAGGATCGGGCTACCAAATACGTTATCAACCGGAACGTCGAAGAAACCCTGAATCTGTTCAGCGTGCAGATCCACTGTCAGCACACGGTCAACACCGACGCTGGAGAGGAAGTCTGCAACCACTTTCGCAGTGATTGGTACACGAGCGGAACGGACGCGACGGTCCTGGCGCGCATAGCCAAAGTAGGGGATAACAGCGGTGATACGACCTGCGGAAGCACGACGCAGGGCATCAACCATAACGACTAATTCCATCAGGTTGTCGTTAGTAGGGGCACAAGTGGACTGGATGATGAAAATATCACCACCGCGTACATTTTCGTTGATTTGTACGCTGACTTCGCCGTCGCTAAAGCGACCTACAGCGGCGTCGCCGAGTGAAGTGTACAGGCGGTTGGCAATACGTTGTGCTAGTTCCGGGGTGGCGTTACCAGCAAAAAGCTTCATATCAGGCACGAGAAGAACCTCAGGCATGCGTCCATTGGTGGAAAGAATCTGCCGAAAACTGTGCGGGCCAGGCAATATTCTTTCCAGGCGGTGTATTAAAGAGCGCGATGCAACGTCTGGAACAAGGTGACGTTGTCACCGAAACTCAGCTTGCCCGGCTTAAAGCATGGCTCTGTGCAATGGGGAAAGGTTGACGCCTTTCGCCACAAAGCCATTGAGCCATTCCGGGGCTTGCTCTAGCACCTGGCGGGCTTCAGACTCTGTATCAAATTCAGCAAAGACACAGGCCCCTGTCCCAGTCAGGCGCGACGGGGCGTATTCTAACAGCCAGGAAAGCACCGCATCAACCTCGCGAAAACGTTTTCTTGCGATAACCTCGCAATCATTGCTAAATTCACATTTTAGCAACGTTTCTATTGACCTTTTCGGCGTGTTGCGCGGGAGTTCGGGATCTTTAAAAATTACCGGTGTCGGAATACTCACACCAGGGTGCGCTACCAGATACCATTTTTCTGGCGGATCCACCGGTGTTAATATTTCGCCAACGCCTTCGGCAAAAGCAGCATGACCACGCACAAAGACAGGCACATCAGCGCCCAGCGTCAGCCCCATTTTCGCCAGCTCCTCGATGCTGAGTCCACATTGCCAGAGATGATTTAACGCCACCAGAACAGTCGCGGCATTGGATGAACCGCCGCCCAGACCACCGCCCATCGGCAAACGCTTGTCAATACTGATATCTGCACCGCTTCCCGCCGGAAGACGCCCGCTGGCGGCTGCTGTTTTCATCAGCAAGCGTGCCGCGCGAACAATCAGGTTATCTTCGTTTTCCACGCCTTCAACGGGCGTTAACAGGCGAATTTCCCCATCGTCACGAAGTTCAATGTTGATGGTGTCGCCGTAATCAAGAAACTGAAACAGCGTTTGCAACGTGTGGTAGCCGTCCGCACGCTGACCGGTAATGTATAAAAACAGATTAAGTTTTGCCGGAGAAGGCCACTGAGTCCGCATTATTTCACTATCCAGTTATCCATTTTTAACTTGATGCGCTGACCGCCGTCGGTGAGCTCCATATTGGCAGGCATCGCGGGTTGCGTTTTAGTGTCATAACCACCGTATACCACTTTCCAGTTTTTGCCGTTCTGGCTGTAGGTGATTTCACTCAGGCGATATTGATCGTCCAGTTTGTAGTCGGTCGCGTCTCCCGGCAAACCTAAAATCCACTGACGCAGACTATTGAGCGGTATTGGCATTCCGGTCAATTTGCCTATCATCTCTTCGGCATCATCAGCGGTGTAGCGCTGGCCTTTGTTATCCACTAACTGCACGTTACCTGGTTGCGCATTCAGCTCCAGCTCGGTGCTGCCCAATGGGTTAGTCAGCAGCAGACGGTAACGATCCTGACCGGTTTGCTGCCAGAAAAAGCGGGCGTAGACTTTCTGTTGATCGGAAATATAAGCAAACGCACCGCGAGTCTGATACTGATTAAGATTACGAACGTCTTGCTGATGCTGACGCCACTGTGGCGAATCCGGGCTTTTGCCTGGACCTTTGGGCGTGGTAACGGAACAGGCAGTGAGCACGAGGGCTGCCAGCGGTAGCAGGCGGATAAGACGAAAATCGGGCAGGGGCATAATGATGACAAGTCCTTGAGATACGTTGCAGTTATAACCCTTAATGCTAGCGTTACCGTCCGCTATCGTCTATGTTCAAGTTGTCTTAATTGCCAGAATCTAACGGGTTTCGGCAATTACTCCAAAAGGGGGCGCTCTCTTTTATTGATCCCGCGCATCCTGTATGATGCGAGCAGACTAACCATATCAACGTTGGTATTATTTCCCGCAGACATGACCCTTTTAGCACTCGGTATCAACCATAAAACGGCACCTGTATCGCTGCGAGAACGTGTATCGTTTTCGCCGGATAAGCTCGATCAGGCGCTGGACAGCCTGCTCGCGCAGCCGATGGTGCAGGGCGGCGTGGTGCTGTCGACGTGTAACCGCACAGAACTTTATCTTAGCGTTGAAGAACAGGATAACCTGCAAGAGGCGCTTATTCGCTGGTTGTGCGATTACCATAATCTTAATGAAGAAGATCTGCGTAATAGCCTCTACTGGCATCAGGATAACGATGCGGTTAGCCACTTAATGCGTGTCGCCAGTGGTCTGGATTCACTGGTTCTGGGCGAGCCGCAAATTCTCGGCCAGGTGAAAAAAGCGTTTGCCGATTCGCAAAAAGGCCATATGAAGGCGAGCGAACTGGAGCGCATGTTCCAGAAATCTTTTTCTGTAGCGAAACGCGTTCGTACCGAAACAGATATTGGTGCCAGTGCCGTGTCTGTCGCTTTTGCGGCTTGTACACTGGCGCGACAGATCTTTGAATCACTCTCTACGGTGACGGTATTACTGGTGGGGGCGGGCGAAACTATTGAGCTGGTGGCACGTCATCTGCGCGAACATAAAGTGCAGAAGATGATTATCGCCAACCGTACTCGCGAACGAGCACAAATTTTGGCAGATGAAGTTGGCGCGGAAGTGATTGCATTGAGCGACATCGATGAACGTCTGCGTGAAGCCGATATCATCATTAGTTCTACCGCCAGCCCATTGCCGATCATCGGTAAAGGCATGGTGGAGCGTGCATTAAAAAGTCGTCGCAATCAACCGATGCTGCTGGTGGATATTGCCGTTCCGCGCGATGTCGAGCCGGAAGTCGGCAAACTGGCGAACGCCTACCTTTACAGCGTTGATGATCTGCAAAGCATCATTTCGCACAATCTGGCACAGCGTAAAGCTGCCGCCGTGGAGGCGGAAACCATCGTCGCTCAGGAAGCCAGCGAATTTATGGCGTGGCTGCGTGCACAAAGCGCCAGTGAAACCATTCGCGATTATCGCAGTCAGGCAGAGCAGGTTCGCGATGAGTTAACCGCCAAAGCGTTAGCGGCCCTTGAACAGGGCGGCGACGCGCAAGCCATTATGCAGGATCTGGCATGGAAACTGACTAACCGCCTGATCCATGCGCCAACGAAATCACTCCAACAGGCCGCCCGTGACGGGGATAACGAACGCCTGAATATTCTGCGCGACAGCCTCGGGCTGGAGTAGCAGTACATCATTTTCTTTTTTTACAGGGTGCATTTACGCCTATGAAGCCTTCTATCGTTGCCAAACTGGAAGCCCTGCATGAACGCCATGAAGAAGTTCAGGCATTGCTGGGTGATGCGCAAACCATCGCTGACCAGGATCGTTTTCGCGCATTATCTCGTGAATATGCGCAGTTAAGTGATGTTTCGCGCTGTTTCACCGACTGGCAACAAGTGCAGGAAGATATCGAAACCGCACAGATGATGCTCGACGATCCAGAAATGCGTGAGATGGCGCAGGATGAACTGCGCGAAGCGAAAGAGAAAAGCGAGCAACTGGAACAACAACTTCAGGTTCTTTTGCTGCCAAAAGATCCTGATGACGAACGCAACGCCTTCCTCGAAGTGCGCGCCGGAACCGGCGGCGATGAAGCCGCGTTGTTTGCTGGCGATCTGTTCCGCATGTACAGCCGCTACGCGGAAACCCGTCGCTGGCGTGTGGAAATCATGAGCGCCAGTGAGGGTGAACATGGTGGTTATAAAGAGATCATTGCTAAAATCAGCGGCGATGGTGTGTATGGTCGGTTGAAATTTGAATCCGGTGGTCATCGCGTGCAGCGTGTCCCTGCCACGGAATCGCAGGGGCGGATCCATACTTCTGCTTGTACCGTTGCTGTAATGCCGGAACTGCCAGAAGCGGAACTGCCAGATATCAACCCGGCGGATTTGCGCATTGATACTTTCCGCTCTTCAGGAGCGGGAGGTCAGCACGTTAACACCACCGATTCGGCAATCCGTATTACCCACTTGCCGACCGGCATCGTTGTTGAATGTCAGGATGAACGTTCACAGCATAAAAACAAAGCGAAGGCGCTTTCAGTGCTCGGTGCTCGCATCCATGCGGCGGAAATGGCAAAACGCCAGCAGGCGGAAGCCTCGACCCGCCGTAACCTGCTGGGGAGTGGCGATCGCAGCGACCGTAACCGTACCTATAACTTCCCACAGGGGCGCGTCACCGATCACCGTATCAACCTGACGCTCTACCGTCTGGATGAAGTGATGGAAGGTAAGCTGGATATGCTGATTGAACCGATTATTCAGGAACATCAGGCTGACCAACTTGCGGCGTTGTCCGAGCAAGAATAATGGAATATCAACACTGGTTGCGCGAAGCAATAAACCAACTTCAGGCGAGTGAAAGCCCGCGACGCGATGCTGAAATTTTGTTGGAACATGTTACCGGCAAGGGACGCACTTACATTCTCGCCTTTGGTGAAACGCACCTGACTGACGAGCAACGAGAGCAACTCGACGCGCTGCTGGCGCGTCGTCGCGCCGGTGAACCCGTTGCTCATTTAACCGGTGTGCGTGAATTCTGGTCGTTGCCGTTGTTTGTTTCGCCAGCGACTTTGATTCCTCGTCCGGACACCGAATGTCTGGTAGAACAGGCGCTGACACGCTTGCCTGAACGGCCTTGTCGCATTCTCGATCTTGGTACTGGCACCGGGGCGATAGCCCTGGCATTGGCCAGTGAACGCCCGGATTGTGATGTTACGGCGGTTGACCGAATGCCTGATGCAGTTGCCCTTGCAAAGCGCAATGCACAGCATCTGGCGATTAAAAATATCCATATCCTGCAAAGCGACTGGTTTAGTGCACTTGACGAGCAGCAGTTTGCGATGATTGTTAGCAATCCACCGTATATCGACGAGCAGGATCCACATCTTCAACAAGGCGATGTCCGCTTTGAGCCGTTGTCGGCGCTGGTTGCGGCAGACAGCGGTATGGCTGATATCGTTCACATCATCGAACAGTCGCGTAATGCACTTGCATCCGGCGGATTTCTGCTTCTGGAACATGGCTGGCAGCAGGGTGAAGTGGTGCGGCAGGCATTTATGCAGGCGGGTTATCGTGATGTCGAAACCTGTCGTGACTACGGTGATAACGAGCGCGTGACGCTTGGTCGCTATTATCGATGACAAGTTTCAACACGCTGCTTTGCGTTCATCTCATCAGTATCGTGCTTTCTGTCGGCTTTTTAGCCCTGCGTTTTTGGTTACGCTACCAGGAGCATTCACTGGCATTTGCTCGCTGGACGCGAGTATTGCCGCCAGTTATTGATACAGTGTTATTGTTCAGCGGCGTTGCGCTGATGGCTAAAGCGCACATCCTGCCATTTTCCGGGCAGGCACAATGGCTGACTGAAAAGCTGTTTGGAGTTATCATTTATATCGTTTTGGGTTTTATTGCTCTCGATTACCGTCGGGTGCACAGTCAGCAGGTGCGCATTATTACCTTCCCGCTGGCGCTGGTGGTGCTGTACATCATCATTAAACTCGCCACCACAAAAGTACCGTTACTGGGGTAAGTCATGAGATCGTTAGCTGATTTCGAATTTAATAAAGCGCCGCTGTGCGAAGGCATGATCCTGGCTTGCGAAGTAATCCGCCGCGATTTTCCCTCGCAAGATGTATACGACGAACTGGAGCGTCTCGTTAGTCTGGCGAAGGAAGAAATTAACCAGCTTCTACCTTTAGAAGAGCAGTTGGAAAAATTGATCGCGCTGTTTTACGGCGAATGGGGGTTTAAAGCCTCACGCGGTGTTTATCGCCTCTCCGATGCTTTATGGCTTGACCATGTGTTGAAGAACAGGCAGGGCAGTGCGGTATCGTTAGGTGCCATTTTGTTGTGGGTCGCTAATCGTCTCGATTTGCCGCTACTGCCGGTGATTTTCCCGACGCAGCTTATTTTGCGCATTGAATGTTCGGATGGCGAAATTTGGCTGATTAACCCTTTTAACGGCGAATCGTTAAGCGAACATATGCTGGATATATGGTTAAAGGGAAATATCAGCCCATCTGCGGAACTGTTTTATGAAGACCTGGATGAAGCAGATAACATTGAGGTTATCCGCAAGCTGTTGGATACGCTGAAAGCATCACTGATGGAAGAAAACCAGATGGAACTTGCATTACGCACCAGCGAAGCCTTGTTACAGTTCAACCCGGAAGATCCGTATGAAATTCGCGATCGCGGGTTGATTTACGCGCAACTGGATTGCGAACACGTTGCGTTGAATGATTTAAGTTATTTCGTTGAACAGTGTCCGGAAGACCCGATCAGCGAAATGATCCGTGCGCAAATTAATAACATCGCGCATAAACATATTGTGCTGCATTAATTAATCGACATTTTACTTAAGATTAAGGCGATCCTATGAAACAAAAAGTGGTTAGCATTGGCGACATCAACGTAGCAAATGACCTGCCGTTCGTGCTGTTTGGCGGTATGAACGTGCTGGAATCCCGCGATCTGGCGATGCGCATTTGCGAGCACTACGTAACCGTGACCCAGAAATTGGGTATCCCTTACGTGTTCAAAGCCTCTTTTGACAAAGCCAACCGCTCCTCCATCCACTCTTATCGTGGGCCGGGCCTGGAAGAAGGGATGAAAATCTTCCAGGAGCTGAAGCAAACTTTTGGCGTAAAAATTATCACCGACGTTCACGAGCCAAGCCAGGCACAGCCTGTTGCTGATGTTGTGGATGTGATTCAGCTACCGGCGTTTCTTGCTCGCCAGACCGATCTGGTGGAAGCCATGGCGAAAACTGGTGCGGTAATTAACGTCAAGAAACCACAGTTTGTCAGCCCAGGCCAGATGGGTAACATCGTTGATAAATTCAAAGAAGGCGGCAACGAAAAAGTTATTCTTTGCGATCGTGGCGCTAACTTCGGTTATGACAACCTGGTTGTCGATATGCTGGGCTTCAGCGTAATGAAGAAAGTGTCTGGCAACTCGCCGGTAATTTTCGACGTTACCCACGCACTGCAATGCCGCGATCCGTTTGGTGCAGCTTCCGGTGGTCGTCGTGCCCAGGTGGCCGAACTGGCACGTGCCGGTATGGCAGTAGGTCTGGCTGGTTTGTTTATTGAAGCGCATCCGGATCCGGAACATGCGAAATGCGATGGTCCATCCGCGCTGCCGCTGGCGAAACTGGAACCATTCCTCAAGCAGATGAAAGCAATTGATGAGCTGGTTAAAGGTTTCGAAGAACTCGATACCAGCAAGTAATCTTTTTGCTTAAAAACAAAAGCCTTAGCGTTTTGGCTGCACCCCAAAAGTTGGACACCCAACTGATTAAGGTGCAGTTTTTTATGGCCAAAGGATACAAAAAAGGCCGCAGGTTGTTACTCCTGCGGCCGGTTTCGGGCGCATATTGCCATCACGGCAGCCTGACACCCGTCTTCACCTTATTTCCGGTTACGCCACCAGCCGACAATCGCTGCGGTGATAATTCCCGCAAGGATCGGTGCTGCCAGGTCGTGCCAGAAAGTTATGGCAAACTGCGCGAGCGTCATATAGCCGCCTTTTTGTTGTAATGACAACGTTTTGCGGCTATTCTTGAAGTGTCTGGTTTCAAGATTAGCCCCCGTTCTGTTGTCAGGTTTGACCTCTCAACGTGCGGGGGTTTTCTCTTTCCAGCAACCAATGCCGCCAGGGATAAAGCCCCCACAACATTGCGCCTCACCGGATAACTCCGGCTTGGCGTGGATACTACACTTCAAATCTTCTTTACTTCACCCCTGAAACGTTCGTAATGAAGAGTACATTCCGGATTTTCACCAACTGTTGCAGTGATTTCGTGCAAGCGGTGGCGCAGGCTCGCAGTTCTGATTAATGAATTACTCAGGAAGGTCAAAAGAGATGAAACACGGAGGGGTTTTTCTTATCTCCCCCGATCTCTGTCATCAGGGGAGATATCAATGTCAGGCAAATATCGTCATCAAATAGGCGGCAAACAGAGCCAGATGCGCTGCGCCGTTGAGGACGTTAGTACGCCCGGTGGAGAATGAGATATGACACAGTACTAAAGAGGCCACCATCACCACCATCTCCGGTGCACCAAGAGCAAACTGCAATTCGTTGCCCGTCAGAAAGGCGATCAGCGTTACGACAGGTACGGTCAGTGAAATTGTCGCTAATACCGAACCAAAGAACAGATTCATCGCACGCTGGACCTGGTTGTTTAATACGGCTTTTAACGCCCCTAAACCTTCCGGCGAAAGAATCAACAGTGCCACCAGGAAACCGGTAAAGGCCACCGGGGCATTCATGCTGGTGAGGAGCGTTTCCAGTGGGCTGGCGTTCATTTTGGTGACTGCAATCACCGCTATCAGATGGATAATCAACCAGACAGCATGCCACAGACTGCTATGGGCAGACGGTTTGCCGTGGTGCGGATCGTCATCATCGCTGTCATCCTCGTGCTCATAGACAAACAGACTCTGGTGCGTTTTGGTCTGAATCAGCAAAAATACGCCGTACATTGCCGCGGAAATTAAAGCCACCAGTAACGCCTGACCGGTTGAGAAATTCGCCGCAGGCAGAGCCATCGGGAATACCAGCACAATAATTGCCAGCGGAAACAGGGCGATCAAATACTGTTTAATACCAAACAGATTCATATATTGGGTGGCAAATTTGCGTCCGCCCAACAGTAATGAAAAACCAACCAGCCCACCGGTAACAATCATAATGATTGAATAGAGCGTATCTCGCATTAACGTCGGCGCGGCATCGCCGGTCGCCATTAAGGCTGAGATCAGACTGACTTCAAGAATAACCACTGAAAGGCTAAGAATAAGAGAACCATAAGGTTCACCCAGGCGATGCGCTAATACGTCAGCATGACGGACAACACTAAAGGCACTGCTTAAAATACCAATAAGCGCAAGAAGGTTGATGGCAATGACCACTGGTAGTGTCTGAGCGCTTCCCCACAGGAACAGCACCACCAGCGCCAGAACCGGGAAAATAAGCGAGGTCTCCTTGTGGCGGGTTTTTACCGCCTCGTGAGCATTTGTCATTATGGTTATCCCTTTGCAGATGAATTTGTCGGAAATGTAATAAATCGGTGGAAAAAATAACAGAAAGTGTCTGGATATCGGTAACATTTTACGAAATTTTACCCCGCTGCCGCTTTTTTACTCTTTGGGGGATAAAAATAATCAACGCGTTTAGCCAATGTTTGTATTAGCGTCTCTTAAGAAGATTCTAACGTGGGAATTCTTATACGCTGGCAAGCGTGGGTATTGTTGACCACACTTAAAGTTCACCTTTAAAAAGGAGTCAATAATGCCGTATAAAACAAAAAGCGATCTGCCAGAAAATGTAAAACACGTTCTACCGTCTCATGCCCAGGATATCTATAAAGAGGCATTCAACAGCGCCTGGGATCAATATAAAGATAAAGAAGATCGGCGTGATGACGCCAGTCGTGAAGAGACAGCGCATAAAGTGGCCTGGTCCGCAGTGAAACATGAATATGCCAAAGGGGATGATGATAAATGGCATAAAAAAGAGTAATCCCCGGAGATGAACTAAAGCTATTCGTGCGGCGTCGCCTTGCAAGTGGTCTGAGAAATGCATATTGTCCCGAGAGTGGTTTCAAAATGAGCAGTAAAAATGTCCGGAAGACACCAATAAGTTGTCGCAAGGAAGTATGCAGTGGCGGAGGTATAAGGTGATAACGCGTGATTTCTTAATGAATGCCGATTGTAAAACGGCATTTGGTGCCATTGAAGAATCACTCTTATGGTCAGCAGAACAACGGGCGGCCTCGCTGGCGGCGACGCTGGCTTGCCGTCCTGATAACGGACCGGTGTGGATCTTCGGCTATGGGTCGCTGATGTGGAATCCGGCGCTGGAGTTTATCGAGTCGTGTACCGGTACGTTGGTTGGGTGGCACCGGGCGTTTTGTCTGCGTCTGACCGCGGGGCGCGGGACAGTGCACCAGCCGGGACGGATGCTTGCCCTGAAAGAGGGCGGTCGCACCACAGGGGTGGCGTATCGCTTACCGGAAGGGTCGCTCGAGCAGGAACTGACTTTGCTGTGGAAGCGGGAGATGATTACTGGCTGTTATCTGCCAACCTGGTGCCAGCTTGATCTTGATGACGGGCGCACAGTAAACGCACTGGTATTTATTATGGATCCACGGCATCCAGAATATGAATCCGACACTCGTGCTCAGGTCATCGCGCCGTTGATTGCGGCAGCGAGCGGTCCGCTGGGAACCAACGCACAATACCTGTTTTCACTGGAACAAGAGCTTATCAAGCTGGGGATGCAGGATGACGGGTTAAATGATTTGCTAGTGTCGGTGAAAAAACTGCTGGCGGATAATTTTCCGGATGGTGTGTTACGGCCAGGATTTGCCTGATGAAACATCTGTCATAGTGGGGCGTCGGACGCCCCGCCAGACATTAAAATGTGAGCACTTTATCGGCTGCCAGCGTCCATTGCGCCAGTTCGACCAGAGTGCCAATTTCAACCCCGTCAATCAGCGGAAGTGGGCTGATGCCGCGACCATCGGTGCAGGTCTTGCACAGTTTCACGGGTACATTTTGCGCCGTGAGGATCTCCAGCATTTGCTGAATATTGTAGCCTTCCCCTGGTTTTTGTCCGCGCAATCCGGCAGTGACCGCATCAGACATCAGAAACAGACGCAGATCCAGGTCGCTCTTCTGCTCTCGTAGCGCAATGGCCAGCCGCAGGCTGTTAAATAAGGATTCACTCCCGTAGGGGGCTCCATTGGCAACGATCACGATTTTTTGCATTATTCACTCCTGTATTCAGAGAATTAGACTTTCTATTTATATCTTACTGTTTTTGTGCTGTCTGACCAATTTGCCGCATTTTTAGGATTTTCCATAAAGCGTGAGAAAGTACGAGAAAAGTTACCAGTAATCGTTATTCTATAAAGTAATGAGTGTTCATTTTTATCGGAAACTACTGACGTTTTGAGCCGTATCGTCTTTCGTGTTATCCCGCTTTTTTTACTCTTGCTGCTGGCAGGCGGTATGGCTGATGCACAGCCATCCTTTGAGCAGCAATCGACAAATCCTTTTGATAACGATAATGATGGTCTGCCGGATTTAGGAATGGCACCGGAAAATCATGACGGTGAAAAACACTTCGCTGAAATTGTGAAAGATTTTGGCGAAACCAGTATGACTGATAACGGTCAGGATACAGGCGAACAAGCGAAAGCCTTTGCGCTGGGAAAAGTCCGTGATGCGCTTAGCCAGCAGGTTAATCAGCATGTAGAATCCTGGCTTTCGCCGTGGGGGAACGCCAGTGTTGACGTCAAAGTGGATAACGAAGGACATTTCACCGGAAGTCGGGGAAGCTGGTTTGTACCGTTGCTGGATAACGAGCGCTATCTCACATGGAGCCAGGTTGGACTGACCCAGCAGGACGATGGTCTGGTAAGTAATCTTGGCGTGGGTCAACGCTGGAAGCATGGCTCGTGGTTGATGGGATACAACACGTTTTATGACAACTTGTTGGATGAAAATCTTCAGCGGGCAGGCTTTGGTGCTGAAGCCTGGGGAGAATATCTGCGCCTGTCGGCAAATTATTATCAGCCTTTTGCCTCATGGCGTGAACAGACAGCTTCGCTTGAGCAACGTATGGCGCGCGGTTACGATCTGACCGCCCGAATGCGAATGCCGTTTTACCAACATATCAACACCAGCGTCAGCGTCGAACAATATTTTGGCCAGAGTGTTGATCTGTTTAACTCTGGCACGGGGTATCACAATCCAGTTGCCTTGAGTCTGGGGCTAAATTACACACCTGTGCCACTCGTCACAGTGACCGCCCAGCATAAACAAGGCGAAAGTGGAGAACGCCAAAATAACCTCGGACTGAATATTAACTACCGTTTTGGCGTGCCGCTCAATAAACAACTGTCTGCTGGTGAAGTTGCGGAAAGTCAGTCGCTGCGCGGTAGTCGCTATGACAATCCGCAGCGAAATAATTTGCCGGTTATTGAGTATCATCAGCGTAAAACTTTAACGGTGTTTCTGGCGACGCCGCCCTGGGATCTTAAACCCGGCGAATCTGTACCGCTGAAATTACAAATCCACAGTCGTTACGGTATTCGCCAATTGATCTGGCAGGGAGATACGCAGATGTTAAGTCTGACGTCGGGAGCAACTGCCAACAGTACGGATGGCTGGACGCTGATCATGCCGGACTGGCAGAGCGGGGAAGGGGCGAGCAATCACTGGCGATTGTCGGTGGTGGTGGAAGATAACCAGGGACAGCGTGTCTCCTCCAATGAGATCACGCTAACGCTTGCCGAACCTTTCGATGCGATGGCAAAGGACGAACTGCGCTGGGAACCATAATCAGAAAATACGTTCCTGATGCACCCATACCGCGGCTTCCACACGAGATTTGAGCTTCATTTTTTTCAGCATGTGCTTCACATGTACTTTTACCGTGCTTTCTGTGATGTCCAGGCGGCGGGCAATCATCTTATTCGGTAAGCCCTGAGCAATCAGCTTCAAAATATCGCGCTCGCGCGGCGTTAACTGGTTGACGTCGCGTTCAGTAGTCGCGCGGTTAGCACGCAGGCTGGCGGCCAGAACGGGGGTTAACGCCTCGCTTAATACCATTTCGCCAGCAGCAGCCTGATGTAACGCTTTCAACAGATCTTCCGGCTCCATATCTTTTAACAGATAGCCATCTGCGCCGCGTTTCAGGGCGGTGACCACGTCCTCTTCATGGTTAGAGACGCTGAATACCACAATGCGACCGGATAAAGATTTTTCACGCAGTTTATCCAGCGTTTCCAGACCGTTCATGCCGGGCATATTCAGATCAAGCAGAATCAGATCCGGATCGAGAGATTCCGCCAGTTCAATACCCTGCTCGCCATTACTTGCTTCGCCAACCACGGTGATATCGGGGGCCATGCTGATAAGCTGTTTTACGCCAGTTCGCAGCATCGGGTGATCGTCGATCAGCAGGATAGTAGCCGGTTCCTGATTACTCATGGGTATCTCCTTGGACGTCTGTGAAAGTTTTTTCGGGAATAAAAGTGACCACCACTTCGGTGCCACCTGATTCACGACGGCGGACGCGGCAGTCGCCACGCAGACTTTGCGCACGGTCACGCATAATTATCATGCCGTAGTGATTGCTGCGGATGGCATTTTCAGGCACTCCGCAGCCGTTATCCTGGACGGTCAATTTGACCTGATTATCGTTTTGCGCCACTGTTACCACGACCTCGCTCGCTTGCGAATGTTTGAGGGCGTTACTTAATGCCTCACGGGCAATTTGCAACAGATGGATTGCCTGATGCGAAGGCACCAGGCGCGGTGGCAATTGGTAATCCAGCTTCACCGGAAAGCCAAATTTGGCGCTGTATTCTTCACAACTTGCTTCCAGTGCCGGGCGTAACCCCGGTTCGGTGAGCTGTAAACGGAATGTGGTGAGCAGCTCACGCAACTGCGCCCAGGAAGCATTCAGTTCGTTACGGATCTGGCTTAACAGGTCGCGGCTGCTTTCTGGCAGCGCGTCGCCTTGCATCTGTAAACAACTCACCTGCATCTTCATGCAAGAGAGAGATTGGGCAATAGAATCATGCAGTTCGCGCGCAATGGTGGCACGCTCTTCCATCACGATCAACTGCTGCTGGCGTTCCTGATGGCGATCCAGTGCCAGAGTGGCGGTTAATTGCTCAACCAGCGTATCCACCAGTTGCTGTTGATCATGGCTTAGATGGCGGCCCTGCGGCAGAGTCGCCAGCAAAATTCCGTACTGCATATGAGAATCGGTCAGTCGCCATTTCAGGGTCGTGCCGCGATCGCCAACAGGTAATACGCCGCGCGGGCAGAGTTGGCAGCCTTTGTCGTCGCAGGTCATATCCGACTGGCAGGTGAACTCCTGATGGTTCTCTTCATCTTCAGTGTCATACACCCGCAGTTCGATATCACGCAGTAGGGTTAAATTTTGTAAGCCGTTGAGTACGGGAGACAGGCGTTCACACAGCGGGGCGCGAGAATGCAAACGACGGTTAGCCTGCCACAAAAAAGAGAGGATCTGATTTTTATGTTCCAGACCGGCGGTTTTTTCCCGTACTCGCTGCTCAAGTACGGCATAACTCTCCGCCAGTTCCGCAGACATATTGTTCAGCGCTGTTCCTAACATCGCCATTTCATTGCGACCGCTGATATGTGCCCGCTGGCTAAAATCACGGTGACTTACCGCACTCGCCATCGCCAGCAATTGCCGCCACGGTTGCAGCAGTCGCGCTCGCAGCCAGATAATGGTGAAGACCAAGAGCAATGTCATAAACACCGCCATCACCCGGTGGACCATCACTACCGTCTCAATGCGCATTTCAGTGGTGTGATCAAAACCTGAGACTAACTGATCCAGCCCGGCAACAAACTGACTGACGTCTGCCGATACGGTTTCTCTGGTTTGCGCACGTAATAGTCCTGGAACGAGTTCATTGCGCCAGTACTCCTGCAAACTTTTTAGTTGTTCCTGTTGCCCGTCGCGTTCTGCGGCACGGCTTAATTCTGGGCTAAAGGCGGTTTGCTCCATCTCTTTTAGCAACGGCGTGTCTTTCTCGCTTAATGGCACCGCTGCCAGCAGGCGGTAACTTTGCATACGCAGCGATCCTGCTTTGTTGATGGCATGAGCGCTGCCCTGAACGCCTTGCACCAGCCAGCCAGAAACCGCCATCCCCGCCAGTCCAATAGCGGTAGAAAGCAAAACAATAAGCGCAACCTGATTGACCAGGGTGAGCGGAGAGAGACAACGTTTAAGCATGTAAACCTCTTCCTTCAGGCTTTGAATGAGCAATAACCTTAATGAATGTGATGATACATTCTGAAATGGCATTATTCTCAGCTATTGGCTGAAGTATACCCATACCCGGAAAGAGTTACTCCTTATTTGCCGTGTGGTTAGGCGTTTTACATCAGTAAGGGTAGGGATTTTACAGCGCCGTGAAAAATCTCATAATTTTTATGAAATCTCTGTACTCACTATGGGTAATGATAAATATCAATGATAGATAAAGTTATATTGTCGTTTGATTTATATCAAATTACCTTTAGCTACAGCCACTAAGGTGGCAGACATCGAAACGAGTATCAGAGGTGTCTATGAGTCACTCATCCGCCCCCGAAAGGGCTACTGGAGCTGTCATTACAGATTGGCGACCGGAAGATCCTGCGTTCTGGCAACAACGCGGTCAACGTATTGCCAGCCGCAACCTGTGGATTTCCGTTCCCTGTCTGCTGCTGGCGTTTTGCGTATGGATGTTATTCAGTGCTGTCGCGGTGAACTTACCGAAAGTCGGCTTTAATTTTACGACCGATCAGCTATTTCTTTTAACCGCACTACCTTCGGTTTCTGGCGCATTATTGCGGGTGCCATACTCCTTTATGGTTCCAATCTTCGGTGGGCGTCGCTGGACGGCGTTTAGTACTGGTATTCTGATTATTCCTTGTGTCTGGCTGGGTTTTGCCGTGCAGGATACCACTACGCCATACAGCGTATTTATCATCATTTCTCTGCTGTGCGGCTTTGCTGGCGCGAACTTCGCTTCCAGTATGGCAAACATCAGCTTCTTCTTTCCGAAGCAGAAACAGGGTGGCGCGCTGGGCCTGAATGGTGGTCTGGGTAACATGGGCGTCAGCGTTATGCAGTTGGTTGCTCCGCTGGTGGTATCACTGTCGATTTTTGCTGCATTTGGTAGCCAGGGCGTAACACAACCGGATGGCAGCGAATTGTATCTGGCTAACGCCTCCTGGATATGGGTGCCGTTCCTAGCCATCTTCACCATTGCGGCGTGGTTTGGCATGAACGACCTTGCTACCTCGAAAGCCTCCATCAAGGAGCAGTTGCCGGTACTCAAACGGGGTCATCTGTGGATTATGAGCCTGCTGTATCTGGCGACTTTCGGCTCCTTCATCGGCTTCTCTGCGGGTTTTGCCATGCTGTCAAAAACGCAGTTCCCGGATGTGCAGATTCTGCACTACGCCTTCTTCGGACCGTTTATTGGCGCACTGGCACGTTCTGCGGGGGGGGCTCTGTCTGACCGTCTCGGCGGCACCCGTGTAACGCTGGTGAACTTTGTCCTGATGGCGATTTTCAGCGGCCTGCTGTTCCTCACCTTACCGACTGACGGGCAGGGCGGAAGTTTCATGGCGTTCTTCGCGGTCTTCCTCGCGCTGTTCCTGACGGCGGGGTTGGGGAGTGGTTCCACCTTCCAGATGATTTCCGTGATTTTCCGTAAACTGACGATGGATCGCGTGAAAGCAGAAGGTGGTTCTGACGAACGCGCTATGCGTGAGGCTGCAACCGACACTGCAGCGGCGCTGGGCTTTATCTCTGCCATTGGTGCTATCGGTGGCTTCTTTATCCCGAAAGCGTTCGGTAGCTCACTGGCATTAACGGGTTCGCCAGTCGGTGCAATGAAAGTATTTTTGATTTTCTATATCGCCTGCGTGGTAATTACCTGGGTGGTATATGGTCGGCATTCTAAAAAATAAATCGTAATATTTGATTATCCTTTGCGCGGCGTAATGTCGCGCTTTTTTTATTTGTCATTTAGTTACAACATCCTTCCAGAGAGATAATTATTTCAACGGCGTCATTAAGCATCATTAATATGTCATCCATGGGGGATACTCCTTAATACCCACCTGTATAAAAATCCGAAGCGTTTAAATGTGCTTAGATGTAAAAGTCATTAACTTACAATATGTTAGGTGAAACATTTTAATTACCCCAAAGGGGTATATTAGGAAATTACTTTATTTTTCATCCCCTCCACACTTGATCGTTATCAATTCCCACGACGTTTCAGAGCGTTACCTTCATTTTAAACATTAGCAATGTCGATTTATCAGAGAGCCGACAGGCTCCCACAGGAGAAAACCGATGAGTAAATTCCTGGACCGGTTTCGCTACTTCAAACAGAAGGGTGAAACCTTTGCCGATGGGCATGGCCAGCTTCTCAATACCAACCGTGACTGGGAGGATGGATATCGCCAGCGTTGGCAGCATGACAAAATCGTCCGCTCTACCCACGGGGTAAACTGCACCGGCTCCTGTAGCTGGAAAATCTACGTTAAAAACGGTCTGGTGACCTGGGAAACCCAGCAGACTGACTATCCGCGTACCCGTCCGGATCTGCCAAACCATGAACCTCGCGGCTGCCCGCGCGGTGCCAGCTATTCCTGGTATCTCTATAGCGCCAACCGCCTGAAATACCCGATGATGCGCAAACGCCTGATGAAAATGTGGCGTGAAGCGAAAGCGCTGCATAGCGATCCGGTTGAGGCATGGGCTTCTATTATTGAAGACGCCGATAAGGCGAAAAGCTTTAAGCAAGCGCGTGGACGCGGTGGTTTTGTTCGTTCTTCCTGGCAGGAAGTGAACGAACTGATCGCCGCGTCTAACGTTTACACCATCAAAAACTACGGTCCGGACCGTGTTGCTGGTTTCTCGCCAATCCCGGCAATGTCGATGGTTTCTTACGCATCGGGTGCCCGCTATCTCTCCCTGATTGGCGGTACTTGCTTAAGCTTCTATGACTGGTACTGCGACCTGCCTCCAGCTTCTCCGCAAACCTGGGGTGAGCAGACTGACGTGCCGGAATCTGCTGACTGGTACAACTCCAGCTACATCATTGCCTGGGGTTCTAACGTTCCGCAGACCCGTACTCCAGATGCTCACTTCTTTACCGAAGTGCGTTACAAAGGCACCAAAACCGTTGCCGTAACACCTGACTATGCTGAGATCGCTAAACTGTGCGACCTGTGGCTGGCACCGAAACAAGGCACCGATGCGGCGATGGCGCTGGCGATGGGCCACGTAATGCTGCGTGAGTTCCATCTTGATAACCCAAGTCAGTATTTCACCGACTATGTGCGTCGCTACACCGACATGCCGATGCTGGTGATGCTGGAAGAACGCGATGGTTATTACGCTGCGGGTCGTATGCTGCGTGCCGCCGATCTGGTTGACGCGCTGGGCCAGGAAAACAATCCTGAATGGAAAACCGTGGCCTTTAATACGCAAGGCGAAATGGTCGCGCCGAATGGTTCTATTGGCTTCCGCTGGGGCGAGAAGGGCAAATGGAATCTGGAGCAACGTGACGGCAAAACCGGCGAAGAAACCGAACTGCAACTTAGCCTGCTGGGTAGCCAGGATGAGATTGCTGAAGTGGGCTTCCCGTACTTTGGCGGCGACGGCACTGAACACTTTAACAAAGTGGAACTGGAAAACGTTCTGCTGCACAAACTGCCGGTGAAACGCCTGCAACTGGCTGATGGCAGCACCGCGCTGGTGACTACGGTTTATGACTTGACGCTGGCAAACTATGGCCTGGAACGTGGTCTGAACGACGTCAACTGCGCAACCAGCTATGACGATGTGAAAGCCTACACTCCGGCCTGGGCTGAGAAGATCACCGGTGTCTCACGTTCGCAAATTATCCGTATAGCACGTGAATTTGCTGACAACGCTGATAAAACGCACGGTCGTTCGATGATTATCGTTGGTGCCGGTCTGAACCACTGGTATCACCTCGATATGAACTATCGTGGTCTGATCAACATGCTGATTTTCTGCGGTTGTGTCGGTCAGAGCGGCGGCGGCTGGGCACACTACGTAGGTCAGGAAAAACTGCGTCCGCAAACCGGCTGGCAGCCGTTGGCGTTTGCCCTTGACTGGCAGCGTCCGGCACGTCATATGAACAGTACCTCTTATTTCTATAACCACTCCAGCCAGTGGCGTTATGAAACCGTCACGGCGGAAGAGCTGCTGTCACCGCTGGCGGATAAATCCCGTTATACCGGCCACATGATCGACTTTAACGTGCGTGCTGAACGTATGGGCTGGCTGCCATCTGCTCCGCAGTTAGGCACTAACCCGCTGACCATCGCACGTGAAGCAGAAAAAGCCGGGATGAATCCGGTTGACTATACGGTGAAATCCCTGAAAGACGGTTCCATTCGTTTTGCTGCGGAGCAGCCGGAAAACGGCAAAAACCATCCGCGTAACCTGTTCATCTGGCGTTCTAACCTGCTGGGTTCTTCCGGTAAAGGTCACGAGTTTATGCTCAAGTACCTGCTGGGGACGGAACATGGTATCCAGGGCAAAGATCTGGGGCAGCAGGGCGGAGTGAAGCCGGAAGAAGTGGACTGGCAGGACAACGGTCTGGAAGGCAAGTTGGATCTGGTGGTGACGCTGGACTTCCGTCTGTCTAGCACCTGTCTCTACTCCGACATCATTTTGCCGACTGCAACCTGGTACGAAAAAGACGACATGAATACTTCGGATATGCATCCGTTTATTCACCCGCTGTCTGCGGCGGTCGATCCGGCCTGGGAAGCGAAAAGTGACTGGGAAATCTACAAAGCCATCGCGAAGAAATTCTCCGAAGTGTGCGTTGGTCATCTGGGTAAAGAAACCGACATCGTCACGCTGCCGATCCAGCACGATTCTGCCGCTGAACTGGCGCAGCCGCTGGATGTAAAAGACTGGAAAAAAGGCGAATGCGACCTGATCCCAGGTAAAACCGCACCGCACATTATGGTCGTAGAGCGCGATTATCCGGCAACTTACGAACGCTTTACCTCTATCGGTCCGCTGATGGAGAAAATCGGCAACGGTGGTAAAGGTATCGCCTGGAACACCCAGAGCGAGATGGATCTGCTGCGTAAGCTCAACTACACCAAAGCGGAAGGTCCGGCGAAAGGCCAGCCGATGCTCAACACGGCGATTGATGCGGCAGAAATGATCCTGACACTGGCACCAGAAACCAACGGTCAGGTGGCCGTGAAAGCCTGGGCGGCACTGAGTGAGTTTACTGGTCGTGACCATACGCATCTGGCGCTGAATAAAGAAGACGAGAAGATCCGCTTCCGCGATATTCAGGCACAGCCGCGTAAAATTATCTCCAGCCCGACCTGGTCTGGTCTGGAAGACGAACACGTTTCTTACAACGCCGGTTACACCAACGTTCACGAGTTGATTCCGTGGCGCACGCTCTCTGGTCGTCAGCAGTTGTATCAGGATCATCAGTGGATGCGTGATTTCGGTGAAAGCCTGCTGGTTTATCGTCCGCCGATCGACACCCGTTCGGTGAAAGAAGTGATGGGGCAGAAATCCAACGGTAATCCGGAAAAAGCCCTCAACTTCCTGACGCCGCACCAGAAGTGGGGGATCCACTCCACTTACAGCGACAACCTGCTGATGCTGACCTTAGGTCGCGGTGGCCCGGTGGTCTGGCTGAGCGAAGCTGATGCGAAAGAGCTGGGTATTGCCGATAACGACTGGATTGAAGTCTTCAACAGCAACGGTGCGCTAACTGCCCGTGCGGTTGTCAGCCAGCGTGTTCCGGCAGGGATGACCATGATGTACCACGCGCAGGAACGTATCGTTAACTTGCCTGGTTCAGAAATCACCCAACAGCGTGGGGGCATCCATAACTCGGTCACCCGTATTACGCCGAAACCGACGCATATGATCGGTGGCTATGCCCATCTGGCATACGGCTTTAACTACTATGGCACCGTAGGTTCTAACCGCGATGAGTTTGTTGTAGTGCGTAAGATGAAGAACATTGACTGGTTAGATGGCGAAGGCAATGACCAGGTACAGGAGAGCGTAAAATGAAAATTCGTTCACAAGTCGGCATGGTGCTGAATCTCGATAAGTGCATCGGCTGCCACACCTGTTCAGTTACCTGTAAAAACGTCTGGACCAGCCGCGAAGGCGTGGAGTACGCGTGGTTCAACAACGTTGAAACCAAGCCGGGTCAGGGTTTCCCGACCGACTGGGAAAACCAGGAAAAATATAAAGGCGGCTGGATCCGTAAAATCAACGGCAAACTGCAACCGCGCATGGGTAACCGCGCCATGTTGTTGGGTAAAATCTTCGCTAACCCGCATCTGCCGGGGATCGACGATTATTACGAGCCGTTCGATTTTGACTATCAGAACCTGCATACCGCGCCGGAAGGCAGCAAATCGCAGCCGATTGCTCGTCCGCGTTCGCTGATTACTGGCGAACGGATGGCGAAAATCGAAAAAGGGCCGAACTGGGAAGATGACCTGGGCGGCGAATTTGACAAACTGGCGAAAGACAAGAACTTCGACAACATCCAGAAGGCGATGTATAGCCAGTTCGAAAACACCTTCATGATGTATCTGCCGCGCCTGTGCGAACACTGTCTGAACCCGGCATGTGTGGCGACCTGCCCGAGCGGTGCGATCTACAAGCGTGAAGAAGATGGCATTGTTCTGATCGATCAGGATAAATGCCGTGGCTGGCGTATGTGCATCACCGGATGCCCGTACAAAAAAATCTACTTCAACTGGAAGAGCGGTAAGTCTGAGAAATGCATTTTCTGTTATCCGCGTATTGAAGCGGGTCAGCCGACCGTGTGTTCAGAAACCTGCGTGGGTCGTATCCGTTATCTCGGCGTGCTGCTGTACGATGCGGACGCTATTGAACGTGCAGCCAGCACCGAGAACGAGAAAGATCTCTACCAGCGCCAACTGGAAGTGTTCCTCGATCCGAACGATCCGAAAGTCATTGAGCAGGCAATTAAGGACGGTATTCCGCTGAGTGTTATTGAAGCGGCACAGCAGTCGCCGGTTTATAAAATGGCGATGGAGTGGAAGCTGGCGCTGCCGCTGCATCCGGAATATCGCACGCTGCCGATGGTCTGGTACGTTCCGCCTCTGTCACCGATTCAGTCTGCGGCAGATGCGGGCGAACTGGGTAGCAACGGCATTCTGCCAGACGTTGAAAGTCTGCGTATCCCGGTTCAGTATCTGGCGAATCTGCTGACCGCCGGTGATACCCAACCGGTGCTGCTCGCGCTGAAACGTATGCTGGCAATGCGTCATTACAAACGAGCTGAAACCGTTGACGGTAAAGTCGATACCCGTGCGCTGGAAGAGGTCGGTCTGACCGAAGCTCAGGCGCAGGAGATGTACCGTTATCTGGCGATTGCTAACTATGAAGATCGCTTTGTGGTGCCGAGCAGCCATCGTGAACTGGCGCGGGAAGCTTTCCCGGAGAAAAATGGCTGCGGCTTTACCTTTGGTGACGGCTGCCACGGCTCAGATACGAAATTTAATCTGTTCAACAGCCGCCGTATCGATGCCATCGACGTGACCAGCAAAACGGAGCCGCATCCATGATCGAACTCGTGATTGTTTCGCGCCTCCTTGAATATCCGGATGCTGCCTTGTGGCAGCATCAACAAGAGATGTTTGAGGCTATTGCCGCGTCGGAAAACTTACAGAAAGAAGATGCCCATGCGCTGGGCATTTTCCTGCGTGATTTAACTGCGCTTGATCCGCTGGATGCGCAGGCGCAGTACAGCGAACTGTTTGACCGTGGTCGCGCCACATCGCTACTGCTGTTCGAACATGTTCATGGCGAATCCCGCGATCGTGGCCAGGCAATGGTTGACCTGTTGGCGCAGTACGAGCAGCACGGCTTGCAGCTAAATAGCCGTGAATTGCCGGATCATCTGCCGCTGTATCTGGAGTATCTGGCGCAGTTGCCGAAAAGCGAAGCGGTAGGGGGCTTGCAGGACATTGCGCCGATTCTGGCGTTGCTGAGTGCTCGTCTGCAACAGCGTGAGAGCCGCTACGCGGTGTTGTTTGATTTGCTGCTCAAACTGGCGAATACCGCTATCGACAGCGACAAAGTGGCGGAAAAAATTGCCGATGAAGCACGCGATGATACGCCGCAGGCGCTGGATGCCGTCTGGGAAGAAGAGCAGGTTAAGTTCTTTGCTGACAAAGGCTGCGGTGATTCGGCAATCACTGCCCATCAACGTCGCTTTGCGGGTGCCGTCGCGCCGCAATATCTGAATATCACCACCGGAGGACAGCACTAATGCAATTCCTGAATATGTTCTTCTTTGATATCTACCCGTACATTGCAGGGGCGGTCTTCCTGATTGGTAGCTGGCTGCGCTATGACTACGGGCAGTACACCTGGCGCGCGGCGTCCAGCCAGATGCTGGATCGCAAAGGGATGAACCTGGCGTCGAACCTGTTCCATATCGGGATTCTGGGGATTTTTGTCGGTCACTTCCTCGGTATGCTGACGCCGCACTGGGTTTACGAAGCGTGGCTGCCGATTGAAGTGAAACAGAAAATGGCGATGTTTGCTGGTGGTGCCAGCGGCGTGCTGTGCCTGATTGGTGGTGTGCTGTTACTGAAACGCCGTCTGTTCAGCCCGCGCGTGCGTGCAACCACTACCGGAGCAGACATCCTGATCCTGTCACTGTTAGTCATCCAGTGTGCACTGGGTTTGCTGACCATTCCATTCTCCGCTCAGCATATGGACGGTAGTGAGATGATGAAACTGGTTGGTTGGGCGCAGTCAGTAGTGACCTTCCACGGTGGCGCTTCTCAACACCTCGACGGCGTGGCGTTTATTTTCCGTCTGCACCTGGTGCTGGGGATGACTTTATTCCTGCTGTTCCCGTTCTCGCGTCTGGTACACATCTGGAGCGTACCGGTAGAGTATTTGACGCGTAAGTATCAGTTGGTGCGTGCTCGCCACTAAGCCAGAAAAATAAGTCGTCTGGCGCAAAATGGCAAAGTGCCTGATGCGCTGCGCTTATCAGGCCTACGAGAATTCTGCAATATATGGAATTAGCTCATTTTTGTAGGCCTCACGCCGCATCCGGCATAACGCAGAGTACGTTGTCAGCCTGCTGAAATTGCCAGTTACACACTGTCAATTTTTTCGGATTGTAGGGAAACGTATCCCACCTCTATGATAGGTCCCCCTGGAGCAGTGAAGGAGCACTGACCGTGGATCGACCTAATCAACCGACGATCTCCGCGGCGTTAAAAATAATCGCCACGGGGATCGCCTTACCACCGAATAAAATCACTTCTCAACAACTGGATGTTCAGCTAAATAAACCTGCGGGCTATGTTGAGCGACGTTCCGGCATTTGCTGGCGTTATTTCGCCAGTAACGACGCCAGTCAGGCCGAACTGGCAGCAGAAGCTTTGCATAATGCGTTGTCGACTGCTGCGTTAAAACCGTGTGATATTGATCTGTTAATTTGTGCGTCAGCCGTTGCTGTACAGGCATTACCCTGTAGCGCAATTCATATTCTCAAAGCCGCAGCCATGCCTGCAGGCATTGCTGGGTTTGATATCAACAGCAGTTGCGTTAGCTTTATTTCTGCACTGGAAGTGGCTGCCGGATTATTAAACAGCGGAGCATATCGGCGGATCGCCATCGTTTCGGCGGATATCGCTTCACGCGGTATTGACTGGAACCATGAAGAATCGTCATTAATTTTTGGTGATGGTGCGGCGTGCGCGATTGTTGAGCGGGGCAATGGTCGCAGCGGGATTATTGCCAGCCTGATCGAAATGTACCCCGAAGGCAGCGAACTATGTGAAATACGCGCTGGCGGCACGCGGTGTAATCCACGCTCAGGCGTCAGTAACAGCGACTTTCTTTTTCATATGCAGGGGAAACCGCTGTTTCGTTTTGCCTCTTCGCTTATTGAAGATTATTTTTCGCGCTTACTGCAAAAAAGCGACCTGCGACTGAGTGATATCGGCACGGTCGTTCCTCACCAGGCCAGTCATCTATCCCTTGAACATATGCGAAAACGGCTGCAAGTGCCGGGACCCGCGCTCGTCGATGTCTACCGTTTCTACGGCAATCAGGTGGCGGCCTCTATACCCACGGCGCTGCATGAAGCGGTGATTAGCGGTCGTTTCACTGCAGGTAGACCTGCGATGTTGATTGGCACGGCAGCAGGATTAACACTGGCTGGTCTGGTGCTTTTACCGTGAAGATCCTCGTGACGGGGGCAACCAGCGGCCTGGGGCGAAATGCCGTGCAATATTTGTTGCAATCGGGTGTGTCGGTAGTGGCAACAGGGCGAAATTGCGAGGTCGGTAAAAATCTGACAAGCGCAGGCGCACAGTTTGTGGCTCTCGATTTAACCCTGGCAACTGAGGATGATTGCGCACGGCTGGTAGAAGGCTGCGATGCTGTCTGGCACTGTGCGGCGAAGTCTTCGCCCTGGGGCAACAAAACGGCATTCTGGCTCGCCAATGTCAAAGCGACCCACACTCTGGCACAGGCGGCAGGCAGGCTGAGGATCCCCCGGTTTATCCATATCTCTACGCCTGCGGTTTACTTTGATTTTCAACATCACTATGACTTGCAAGAAACCTATCTTGCGCGAGCATTCTCCAGCCATTACGCCCGCAGTAAATACGCCGCTGAGCAGGCTATTGCCAGGGCAGTAGCTCAATATCCTGCCACGAGGTTTATTCTTTTGCGTCCCCGTGGTTTGTTTGGCCCTCATGACCAGGTGATTGTTCCCCGTCTGATGCAGCAACTGCAACAGGGCGGCGGCTGCTTACGTTTGCCGCGGGGTGGTGAAGCGTTACTGGATCTCACTTTCGTGCAGAACGTGGTGTATGCCATGCAACTGGCAACGCAGGTTGCAGGCTTACGCTCGGGCAGTATTTACAACATCAGCAATCATCAGCCGCAGAAATTATCTGTAATGCTTGACGCCTTGCTGCACCAGCAATTGGGCTTGAGCTACCGAATTGCTGCCGTTCCCTGGCCATTGCTTTCTGTGGTTGCGCGAGGCCTGGAACTGTACGGGAAATGCGTTAATCAGGAACCTGTCATCACACGTTACAGCGCCGGAACACTCTGTTTTGATATGACGCTGAGTGCGCAAAAGGCCATTACAGAGCTGGGATATCACCCGCGCTTTTCGATGGAACAAGGTATTGCAATCACGGGACAATGGCTGAGGGAACATGGCAAAAATAACCGCATTTGAAACGGGCTGGTGTACACATATTGGCTGTATTGCGCTGAAAGGGGCAGGGCTGAAAGTGTGTAAATTCCCCGCCCGTGCGTGGCTGCTGGAAGCGGGTGAGAAACGCTGGCTGTGGGACACCGGCTATTCTTCGTGGTTTGCACATTACACGCAAGCCGGCGTATTTCGCTTTTATCGTCAGGTCACTCCGGTATATTTCGAGCCGCAACAAGCGCTGGTACGGCAACTCTCCGCACAGGGACTGATGGCGAAAGATGTTGATACGATTATTCTGTCGCATTTTCACGCCGATCATATTGCTGGCCTGCGAGATTTCCCTAATGTCGCCTGCATCTGTTCTGGTGAAGGCTGGCGGCAGGTAAGAACTCTGCGTGGTGTCGCTGCGCTGCGCCAGGCCTTTGTGCCAGGGCTAATCCCGGAGAGTTTTGAGTCCTCACTCCGTTTTATTGAAAGTTTTGAAGCGGTAAGTTTGCCCGCACAACTGGCACCGTTTGAGCATGGTTACTTGCTACCAGAAAGCCGTGGTGAAGTCATTCTTGTACCGCTGCCGGGCCATGCTGCCGGACACATTGGGGCGTTTGTTCTTACTGATGACGGCTGGATTTTACTGGCTGCCGATGCCGCGTGGGCACCTGCTAGTTATCGGGAACTGCGTGGACCGTCACCGCTGGCGCATCTGGTTATGTCTGACAGCCACGCCTACTACCGCACGCTTGGGCAATTACATCAGCTTTGGCAAAACGGCGCAGTGGATATTCGATTATGCCACGAGGGGGAACTATGATCCCGCTGACGTTGCTCTGGCGCTACTTTCGTACCCGCAGGCTGCATTTTACCGATCGCCAGGCGCTGGAAAACTGGCAGGCAAAAAGGTTGCATTTGTTCCGGCAAAATACCTTGTCTAAAAGTCTGTGGTTTCAGCGTTATCTGGCGTTGCCCTTTAACCAGTGGCCATTGATGGACAAAGCGTTAATGATGACGCATTTCGATGAGATGAATACCGCAGGTTTAAAGCGCGATGAGCTTCTCGCCTGTGCGATGCGCAGTGAGCAGAGCCGTGATTTTAAACCCTGTGTTGGCAAGTTCAGCGTTGGACTTTCATCTGGCACATCGGGGCGTCGTGGGCTTTTTGTCGTTAGCCCACAGGAGCAGCAGATTTGGGCCGCAGGTGTGCTGGCAAAAGTGTTGCCCGATGGATTGTTTGCCAAAGAGCGAGTAGCACTGTTTCTGCGAGCAGATAACAACCTCTATCAAAGTGTGAATAATCGCTGGTTAAGCCTCGATTTTTACGATCTGTTAGCGCCATTCCAGGCGCAAACCAAACGGCTGGAACAACGTTCGCCTACGATCATTGTCGCACCAGCTCAGGTATTACGCGCACTCGCGCTGGCGGTCATTGCGGGAGATTTGACGCTGAAGGTCAAAAAAGTGGTTTCGGTGGCGGAAGTTCTGGAGCCGCAGGACAGGGAATTACTGCGCAGCGTGTTCAACAATGTGGGCGAAATTTATCAGGCGACAGAAGGGTTTCTCGCTTCTACCTGCCGTTGTGGCACGTTACATCTCAATGAAGAATTTATTCACGTTGAACCACAATGGCTGGATGAACGCCGTTTCGTACCGATCGTCACTGACTTTACTCGCACCACACAACCGGTGGTGCGTTATCGACTTGATGACGTGTTGGTGGCAAGCGAACAGCCATGCCCCTGTGGCAGCGCGACAATGGCGATTGCGCGTATCGAAGGGCGGCAGGATGATCAACTGCAACTGCCGACAAGATCTGGTGATGTTCAGACCGTTTTTGCCGATGCCTGTAGTCGTGTGCTGGCGATGACGTTGCCGCTAACAGCCGATTATCGACTGCTACAAACCGGAGCAGCACAGTTGACGTTATTAGCTGATTGCGAACTGCGGATGCTGGAGCATTGTCGGGAGGCGTTGAATGCCTTGTTTATGCGCCAGAATATCGCGGTAGAGCAACTGATATGGTCGCTGGAATCGCAAACTGTGCCCGTTGCTTTTACAGCCAAGCGGCGGCGGATTGTGCGTCAGTGGGGGCGGGAATGAGCAATCTGTTGCGACGCCTGAAACAGATGCTGTTTGGCTGGGGAACTGTTGGGGTTATCTACAACTTTAGCGATCGCCTGCAAGGTGAGGGATGTCAATTAACGCCTTCCGTGATTGATAATCTGATTCCATTTTCCCCTTCAGCCGTGTGGTTGTATCTCTCGTTTTTTCTTGTTGTACCGTTAGGCTATTTATCAACACCACTTTCCCACCTGCGCTGGCTGGCCCGGTCAATGCAACTTTCGGCACTGGCGGCTGGTGTGTTTTATCTTCTCTGGCCCACAACAATGCAATATCCCCCGTTTGTGCAGTCTGGGGTATCTGCGGGTGCACTAAACGGGCTGATAGCGATTGACTCAAGCCAGAACTGTTTCCCTTCTTTACACGCTGCGCTCACGCTGTTGACAGTATGGGCAATAGCCAAAAAGGGGAACCGTTGGCTGACGCTGATGAGCGTGGTTTGGGCGATAGCTATCGCCTTTTCAATTCTGCAATTACGCAGGCATTTATTTATTGATTTAGTCGGTGGCGTGATGTTGGCGTTGATTTGCGGTTGGATAGCTGCGTGGCTGGATATGCGCGACAGGCGAGAAAGGAATATGAATCATGAGTGACTTATTAACCCCTATTATCCTGATGATGTTATTTGTGTTAGTCGAAGCCGGAGTATTGCAAGTATCAGGACGACAGAAAATCGACTGGCTGGACGTTATTTTCAATATCAACTCCGGACATATGATGCTGTGGCTATTTCGCTGCCTGGAAGTACTCTGCTATAGCCTGGTGGTCAATCACTTTAGCTTTGGGCTGTTTGATAATGCGCCCGTGATCCTGCTGTGGCTGTTTACTTTGCTGGTGTGGGATTTCGGTTTTTACTGGCTACATCGATGGCATCACGAGGTGCGCCCGCTGTGGGCGGTTCATGTAGTGCATCATCAAGGGGAACACTACAACCTGTCATTAGGTGTACGTAACTCGTGGTACTCCTCATTGACCTCAATTCCGTTTTTTATGCTGCTGGCGCTGCTTGGAGTACCACTAAGTGTCTTTCTGGCAGTTTCCATCGCGCATTACAGTTGGCAGTTTTTTAACCATAATGCGCTAACGCCGAAACTGGGTTGGCTGGAAAAGGTGCTGATCACGCCTTCTCACCATCGCATCCATCATTTGAATGAAAAACAATATGCCGATACCAATTACGGTGGCACCTTTTTGTTGTGGGATAAACTTTTTGGTTCGTATAGCGCCGGGCCGGATCATGGCAATGTTGCCTATGGCGTAAAAAATAGTCGATTATCCTGTAATCCGATGCGCGAAAGTAATCTGCCTTTTTTACGCTTAATGGGTTTTCACTCTGTTGGCAAAGCGATTGAACGCCGATACCAGAGTTCTCCGTGGGCTGTGGGTGCAGGGGTTATTCTGCTGTTTATGATGGTGCTGGGCTACATCCAGCAATATGGCTATGGCATTGAGTATATTACCAGTGAGCAGGCTGTATTATTCGTGTTACTGGTGGCAGGCTCAGTAGCTCTGGGGGGCATGGGCGATGGACAACGTTGGGGAATGATTTTGTGGTGCTCTGTGACGTTGTCACTGCTTTATTTTATTCTTTATATGTGTTCATGGAGCACTCTGGTCTGGAAGGGATTAGCTGGCGTTTTGCTGGCCCATTGTGTGTTATTCGTGAGTGGTGTGGGGCGTAAGTCGCTAAGGAAACACTATGAACCTGTTTAATCCCAACAGGTTAATCACTTTTCCTGCCGATGATCCGCACCTGGTAAAACAGTTGCAAAAGGGTACGAAAGCGTATCTGGCAAAATCAGGTGATCATCGATATGCCGACGGATGGGCATTTGCCAAAATGGTGACACTGATTATTGCTTGCCTATCCTGTTATTCACTGGCGTTGTCTCAAAGCCAGTGGGTGTTATATCTATTGTGGTATCTGGCGATGATATTTTGCGCCATGTTGTTAGCAGTCAATGTGGTGCATGACGCTTCGCACGATGCATTTTGGCGTGGTAAAAAGGCCAATGCCTGGCTTAATCGGATGGTTGCTTTTCCGATAGGGCTTGATCCTGACTGCTGGCGGGTGCGCCATGTACGCTTTCATCACGGTTTTACCAATATCGAATTTTACGATCCTGACACCGCAGAAAATGGCATTCTTCGCCAGACGCCATGGCAACGGTGGCGACCTTTTATGCGCCAGCAACATCGCTACTGGCCGCTGGTCGCGGCGCTAACCTTTCCCTGGTATATCTGGGTAGTGGACTGGCTCGATCGTGGAGGGTTCACGCCGGTAACGCCGCATCTGGCATTGCGTGGTTTTACTGGCTGGGGGTATTTTTTAGGCGGCAAACTGGCGCATTTCGCCATGTGCCTGCTGCTTCCTTTCTGGCTATTGTCCGATGTGTTTAGTTTTAGGGCTATTCTGCTGATTTATTTGCTCAGTCAAATGCTCGCTTCTCTGATCTTTGTCATGCTGATCATAGGAACACATTGGGCAAAGGGGAATACCCAGTTGCCGCCAGAAGAGGGGAAAATAGCAGTGGGCAGGCTGGCTCATACTTTCGCTACAACCTTTGACTGGACGCCACAACCGGCATCGCTTGGCTATTGGTTGGGCGGGATTAATTTGCATCTTACCCATCATCTTTTTCCCCACTGGAATCATCGCCACTATCCGGCGTTAAGTCGCATTATTGCGGATATCGCAAAGCAGAAGGGGCTGGATTACCAGTTACTGACGTTATCGGATTTGTTGGGGCTACAGCAGCAATTTTTACGGCGAATGGGTGAGAAGCCTAAGAATTGAGATAAGAACTAAGTGATGGTGGTGGGGGAAGGATTCGAACCTTCGAAGTCGATGACGGCAGATTTACAGTCTGCTCCCTTTGGCCGCTCGGGAACCCCACCAGGGGAAAGTAACGCTTGAGATGGTGGTGGGGGAAGGATTCGAACCTTCGAAGTCGATGACGGCAGATTTACAGTCTGCTCCCTTTGGCCGCTCGGGAACCCCACCACGGGGTAATGCTTTTTACTGGCCTGCTCCCTCATTGGGAAGCGGGGCGCATCATATCAAATGACACGCCGCTGTAAAGTGTTACGTTGAGAAAAATGAACTAGTTGCGTAATTTTCATCCGTAACGGATTAAAGGCAACCAGTTCTTTTGGCTGGCGATTAAAGAATAATCGTCCGGTTACCGTAAACAAAAACGCGCTGGGCCAAAACCTGGTAAAGCGCGCGGCTTAATACATTTTTCTCGACATCACGACCTGCCCGCATCATATCTTCAGCAGTGTAAGTATGATCCACATGAATAACGTCCTGCATGATGATTGGACCTTCATCCAGATTGTCATTTACGTAGTGTGCTGTTGCACCAATAATCTTCACCCCGCGCTCATACGCCTGATGGTACGGGCGTGCGCCAATAAATGCCGGCAGGAATGAATGGTGAATATTGATAATCTTATTCGGAAAGCGCGCCACGAACTCCGGCGTTAATACACGCATATATTTCGCCAGCACCACGTAATCAGGCTGATAAGCATCAATAGCATCTGCCATCTTCTGATCGTGTTCGTTACGACTTAATCCTTCATGGCTGACCAGTTCAAACGGGATATCAAAACGCTCCACCAGTGAACGCAAAGTGTCGTGGTTGCCGATGACTGCCGCTATTTCCACATCCAGTCCGCCATAAGTGGCTTTCATCAGCAGATCGCCAAGGCAATGTGCTTCTTTAGTGACCAGAATGACTATCCGACGACGACCGGCGGGAGTGAGCTCACGCACAGAACCTTCCGGCAATGCGCTATCGAGATCCGCCAGCAGGGTGGAATCATTAAATATGCCTTCCAGCTCCGTGCGCATAAAAAAGCGCCCGGTGCGGTGATCAACAAATTCATTGTTCTGCACGATATTTAACTCGTGCTTGTAGCAAATATTAGTAATACGCGCGATCAGACCCTTTTGATCCGGGCAAATGGTACGCAAAACTTTTCGTTGGAGTGAATGCATTGCTGGAAAAACCTTGTTGAGAGTGTTTGCTTAACCGTACCGTCAACCATTATTGGCCGCAGCACTTTTTAAATTTTTTACCTGAACCACAAGGGCAGGGATCGTTGCGGCTAAACTGTGGACGTGTACCGTCAATATAGTACCACTGACCGTTTTCTTTCAAAAATCGCGAACGTTCAATTATCGCTCCTGTTTTACCCTGTTCGGTAAATCGAGCGACGAAACTAACATAACCTACGTCATCACCTTCATGGTATGAGCGTTCAAATACGGTCAGCCCCAACCATTCGGTATGCGCAAATCCGGCCATCAATTCGGTACGCAACGCTGCAGCGCCACAGGATGGATGCCAGGTCTTTATTAAATAATCTGCGTCTTGCATCACAAAAGCGCAGTAACGCGAACGCATGAGATGTTCAGGATCAGGTGCAACCTTTTCACCAGACACATAAGGGTGGCAACATAGGCTATACTCGACAGCACTACCACAGGGACAAAGCTCAGACACAAATAATCTCCCTGGAAACAATAACGGCGTATTAATCGCCTGCGTAGCACTATGTTAACCGAGCAGTAGCGATGTGGCTACGGCTGCATTCCAGGGGAAGCTTGCAGGAATAATGAGAAAGATAAAAATAGGGCTGGCGCTAGGATCCGGCGCGGCGCGAGGATGGTCGCATATTGGCGTCATTAACGCGCTAAAAGAAATGGGCATTGAAATAGATATCGTTGCAGGATGTTCAATCGGTTCGCTGGTGGGCGCAGCCTATGCATGTGATCGCCTGTCCGCGCTGGAAGAGTGGGTCACCTCTTTTAGCTACTGGGATGTTTTACGGCTGATGGATCTCTCCTGGCAGCGTGGCGGATTGCTGCGCGGTGAGCGTGTATTCAATCGGTATCGCGAAATTATGCCGGAAACAGAGATAGAAAATTGTTCACGCCGTTTCGCTGCGGTCGCCACAAATTTAAGTACGGGGAGAGAACTGTGGTTTACCGAAGGCGATCTCCATCTTGCTATTCGAGCATCATGCAGCATTCCCGGCCTGATGGCACCGGTTGCTCATAACGGCTATTGGCTGGTTGATGGCGCAGTTGTTAATCCGATTCCTATTTCCCTCACGCGTGCGATGGGCGCTGATATCGTAATAGCGGTTGATCTCCAGCACGATGCGCACTTGATGCAACAAGACCTTCTTTCATTCAATGTCAGTACTGAAAATGATGACACTGAAGATGCTTTACCGTGGCATGCACGGCTGAAAGAGCGGTTAAGCAGTTTTACTGCGCGCCGGGCTGTCACGGCACCGACAGCGACAGAAATTATGACTACCTCAATCCAGGTGCTGGAAAACCGCCTCAAACGAAACCGCATGGCTGGAGACCCGCCTGATATTCTGATTCAACCTTTATGTCCGCAGATATCTACCCTGGATTTTCATCGTGCCAACGCCGCGATTGCGGCAGGACAATTGGCGGTAGAAAAGAAAATGGATGAACTTTTACCGCTGGTTCGAACTAACGTTTTAATCTGATTTTTTATCTACACTTAAGTTAATTCTGACAGGCACTGATGGCAATAGCATGTCACTATTGAATAAAGCCAGTCAGGGGAGAGAACATGACGCAGCCATTGGTCGGAAAACAGATTCTCATAGTTGAAGATGAGCCAGTCTTTCGCTCGCTTCTGGATTCGTGGTTTTCCTCATTGGGAGCGACAACGGTACTGGCGGCTGATGGGGTGGATGCCCTTGAGCTACTGGGAGGTTTCACACCCGATCTGATGATATGTGATATTGCAATGCCAAGAATGAATGGCTTAAAACTGCTGGAGCATATCCGTAACCGGGGGGACCAAACTCCTGTCCTGGTGATTTCTGCTACGGAAAATATGGCAGATATTGCGAAAGCGTTACGCCTGGGGGTAGAAGATGTTTTGCTGAAACCGGTTAAAGATCTTAATCGCCTGCGTGAGATGGTTTTTGCTTGTCTTTATCCCAGCATGTTTAACTCCCGGGTTGAGGAAGAAGAAAGACTTTTTCGCGACTGGGATGCAATGGTGGATAATCCCACCGCTGCCGCGAAATTATTGCAAGAATTACAACCACCGGTTCAGCAGGTGATTTCCCATTGCCGGGTTAATTATCGCCAACTCGTAGCTGTTGATAAACCTGGTCTGGTACTTGATATTGCAGCACTATCGGAAAATGATCTGGCTTTTTATTGTCTTGATGTAACCCGAGCTGGACATAATGGCGTCCTTGCCGCTTTGTTATTACGTGCGCTGTTTAATGGCTTATTACAGGAACAGCTTGCGCACCAAAATCAACGTTTGCCAGAGTTAGGCGCGTTATTGAAGCAGGTAAACCATTTACTACGCCAGGCCAATTTGCCTGGTCAGTTTCCGCTATTAGTCGGCTATTACCATCGTGAATTGAAAAATCTCATTCTGGTTTCCGCAGGCTTGAATGCGACGTTGAATGCGGGCGAACACCAGATTCAAATCAGTAATGGCGTTCCGTTAGGGACATTAGGTAATGCCTATTTGAATCAATTGAGTCAGCGATGTGATGCCTGGCAATGCCAAATTTGGGGAACCGGTGGAAGGCTGCGGTTGATGTTGTCTGCGGAATGAGCAAACGATAATTTTGGATAAAATTGCATTACCCGCTAATGTTGGCTGGTGGTACTATCGTCGCCATTCGTATAAGTAATTGTCTTAATTATGTTAACTCACATCCTTTTCGGAACCAGGCCTTGTCAGGGTACTGATATACTGGGATGTGATACAGAAATATGAACACGTTCAATACACGAACAGTCCAGGAGAATTTAAATGGCTGCCATTAACACGAAAGTCAAAAAAGCCGTTATCCCGGTAGCGGGATTAGGAACCAGGATGTTGCCGGCGACAAAAGCTATCCCGAAAGAGATGCTACCGCTTGTCGATAAGCCATTAATTCAATACGTCGTGAATGAATGTATTGCGGCTGGCATTACTGAAATTGTGCTGGTTACTCACTCATCTAAAAACTCTATTGAAAACCACTTTGATACCAGTTTTGAACTGGAAGCTATGCTGGAGAAACGTGTAAAACGCCAGTTGCTTGATGAAGTGCAGTCTATTTGTCCGCCGCACGTGACTATTATGCAAGTTCGTCAGGGGCTGGCGAAAGGTCTGGGGCACGCGGTATTGTGTGCTCACCCGGTCGTTGGTGATGAACCTGTGGCTGTTATTTTGCCAGACGTTATTCTGGATGAATACGAATCCGATTTGTCGCAGGATAACCTTGCAGAGATGATCCGCCGCTTTGATGGAACTGGTCATAGCCAGATCATGGTTGAACCTGTTGCTGATGTGACAGCATATGGTGTTGTGGATTGCAAAGGTGTGGAATTAGCGCCTGGTGAAAGTGTGCCGATGGTTGGTGTAGTAGAAAAACCGAAAGCAGATGTTGCACCATCTAATCTCGCTATTGTTGGTCGTTACGTACTTAGCGCTGATATTTGGCCGCTGCTGGCAAAAACTCCTCCGGGAGCAGGCGATGAAATTCAACTGACCGATGCTATTGATATGCTGATCGAGAAAGAAACGGTTGAAGCCTATCATATGAAAGGGAAGAGCCATGACTGTGGTAATAAATTAGGTTACATGCAGGCATTTGTCGAATACGGTATTCGTCACAATACACTGGGTACTGAATTTAAAGCCTGGCTTGAAGAAGAAATGGGCATTAAGAAGTAACATCTATAGCGATGTTTTCTACGGAACGGCATTGAGTTATCAATGCCGTTTTTTTATAGCTTATTCTTATTGGATAGTCTTAAAACGGACAATAAAAAATCCCGCCAATGGCGGGATTTTAAGCAAGCTGAATCTAAAAAAGATTATTGCTTGATCAGGAAATCGTCGAGGGATTTACCTTGCTCATCCATTGCTTTTTTGATTACTGCCGGAGTACGACCCTGGCCAGTCCAGGTTTTGGTTTCGCCGTTCTCGTCAACGTAGCTATATTTAGCCGGACGCTGTGCACGTTTAGCTTTGGTGCCAGATTTAACAGCAGCCATGCTATTCAGCAGTTCGTTCGGGTCAATACCGTCAGCGATCAGCATTTCACGATATTGCTGCAGTTTACGAGTGCGCTCTTCAACTTCAGCAGCAGCCGCACTTTCTTCTTCGCGACGTTCGTTAACGACAACTTCTAATTTTTCCAGCATTTCTTCCAGCGTTTCAAGTGTACATTCTCTTGCCTGCGCACGAAGAGTACGGATGTTGTTCAGAATTTTAAGTGCTTCGCTCATTGTAGTAATCTCAAACTTATATTGGGGTGGTTTGTTGAGGTAATAATAGAGCCTTAAATTCAGTTGTGCAATAGCCAGGAATGTAAGGAATTCAAAATTGTTCTTTATTTTGTGCCGCCAATAAATATCTTTTCATAAAATTAGTCAGAAAAGACGCGGCATATAGCCCTATTTGCATCGGTACTTTTGCACCACCTAAGGTTAAAACTTCCTGATTCATGTCACATTTTATGTAGGGATTAACATGTGCTGGCACCTTTTACTCTTCGGTATTAGTCATGTTTACGAAATCCCCTATTAAGCGAATGATGAAAAGTAGAACAGTTGCAATAAGTGCAGGGACTTTGTATTGCCGTATGCTGGAGGTCAACAGGGGGTTATTACTTGTGCAACAAGTTAAAGATTGTGAATAGTTACCAGGAGTCATTTACGCAGTTATAACAAGCAAAGCAGTCGCAATGATAGCTCTGAAGGATTATGCCATCCTTCTAAAAGAATGACGTATATACCTCTTCTGCGCGTACTGTTGCACTGTAAAACTGGCGAATTATGATAAACTTCAACCAACTTTATTTCATATCATTGAGGGTCTGTGGCTGATGGCACAGCTATATTTCTACTATTCCGCAATGAATGCGGGTAAGTCTACGGCATTGTTGCAATCTTCATACAATTACCAGGAACGCGGTATGCGCACTGTCGTATATACGGCGGAAATTGATGATCGTTTCGGAGCTGGGAAAGTCAGTTCGCGTATAGGCTTGTCATCACCTGCAAAATTATTTAACCAAAATTCATCATTATTTGATGAGATTCGTGCGGAGCATGAACAACAGGCAATTCATTGTGTATTGGTTGATGAATGCCAGTTTTTAAGCAGACAACAAGTATATGAATTATCGGAGGTTGTCGATCAACTCGATATACCTGTACTTTGTTATGGTTTACGTACCGATTTTCGCGGTGAATTATTTACCGGCAGCCAATACTTACTGGCATGGTCAGACAAACTGGTCGAATTAAAAACCATCTGCTTTTGTGGCCGTAAGGCAAGCATGGTGTTACGTCTCGATCAGGAGGGTAGACCTTATAACGAAGGCGAGCAGGTGGTTATTGGTGGTAATGAGCGTTATGTCTCAGTTTGCCGTAAACACTATAAAGAAGCGTTAGAAGTCGGCTCTCTGACGGCTATTCAGGAAAAACACCAACACGATTAATAAGATTTTCTTTACTGACAGGATGAACGGGACGCCTTTATCCTGTCAGTTCGTTTTACTAACTTCTTCCGAGTCATAAATCCTTCCCTACTCTTAACCATCGCTAAAAGTGTAACCAAACGGTTTTAGTGCTCCGATGCTTCGTCATCTACGAAGTAGAGTCGTTTACAGGTTATCGCAGTTTTCGCACATTAGATAACAGTATAAATATGAGAATACTAACGCTGCTGAGTTATTTGATCTTGCATAGTATCGGTTTATGACAAAAACAAAAAACGGCCCCAAAAGGGACCGTTTATACTGTTATACAGAGTTATTGATTAAGCGGATTTCTTCGCTTTTTTCTCTGCTTTAGCCGGAGCTGCTTCCTTTGCTGCTGGTGCACCTTCTACATAATCACGACCATAGTAGGTATCCAGCAGAATCTGTTTCAGCTCGGAGATCAGCGGATAACGCGGGTTAGCGCCGGTGCACTGGTCATCGAATGCATCTTCAGACAGTTTATCTACGTTCGCGAGGAAGTCAGCTTCCTGAACGCCAGCCTCACGGATAGATTTCGGAATACCCAGTTCTGCTTTCAGCGTTTCCAGCCATGCCAGCAGTTTCTCGATCTTAGCAGCAGTACGGTCGCCCGGTGCGCTCAGACCCAGGTGGTCTGCAATTTCAGCATAACGACGGCGTGCTTGCGGACGGTCATACTGGCTGAATGCAGTCTGCTTGGTCGGGTTGTCGTTTGCGTTGTAACGAATAACGTTACAAATCAGCAAGGCGTTTGCCAGACCGTGCGGAATATGGAACTGGGAACCCAGTTTGTGCGCCATTGAGTGACATACACCCAGGAAGGCGTTCGCAAACGCGATACCTGCGATAGTTGCCGCACTGTGAACACGCTCGCGTGCTACCGGGTTTTTAGCCCCTTCGTGGTAGGACGCTGGCAGGTATTCTTTCAGCAGTTTCAGCGCTTGCAGAGCCTGACCATCAGAGAACTCAGAAGCCAGTACAGAAACATAAGCTTCCATAGCGTGAGTGACTGCATCCAGACCGCCGAAAGCACACAGGGACTTCGGCATATCCATAACCAGGTTGGCGTCAACAATCGCCATATCCGGGGTCAGCGCATAGTCTGCCAGCGGATATTTCTGACCAGTAGCGTCGTCAGTTACAACCGCAAACGGAGTAACTTCAGAACCTGTACCGGAAGTGGTGGTGACTGCGATCATTTTCGCTTTCACGCCCATTTTCGGGAACTTGTAGATACGTTTACGGATGTCCATAAAACGCAGCGCCAGTTCTTCGAAGTGAGTTTCCGGGTGTTCGTACATAACCCACATGATCTTCGCAGCGTCCATCGGGGAACCACCACCCAGCGCGATAATGACGTCCGGTTTGAAGGAGTTCGCCAGTTCTGCGCCTTTACGTACGATGCTCAGAGTCGGGTCTGCTTCAACTTCGAAGAAGACTTCAGTTTCTACGCCAGCCGCTTTCAATACGGAAGTGATCTGGTCAGCATAGCCGTTGTTGAACAGGAAGCGGTCAGTCACGATGAGCGCACGTTTGTGGCCATCAGTAATCACTTCATCCAGCGCGATTGGCAGGGAGCCACGGCGGAAGTAGATAGATTTCGGAAGTTTGTGCCACAACATGTTTTCAGCTCGCTTAGCAACGGTTTTCTTGTTGATCAGGTGTTTCGGACCAACGTTTTCAGAGATGGAGTTACCACCCCAGGAACCACAACCCAGAGTCAGGGAAGGTGCGAGTTTGAAGTTATACAGGTCACCGATACCACCCTGAGACGCCGGGGTGTTGATCAGGATACGGGCAGTTTTCATTTTCTGACCGAAGTAAGAAACGCGTGCCGGTTGGTTATCCTGGTCGGTGTACAGGCAAGAGGTATGTCCGATACCGCCCATAGCAACCAGTTTCTCTGCCTTATCTACCGCGTCTTCGAAATCTTTCGCACGGTACATTGCCAGAGTCGGGGACAGTTTTTCATGAGCGAACGGCTCACTTTCATCAACAACAGTCACTTCACCGATCAGAATCTTAGTATTTTCTGGAACAGAGAAGCCTGCCAGTTCAGCAATTTTATACGCCGGTTGACCAACGATAGCTGCGTTCAGCGCGCCATTTTTCAGGATAACGTCCTGAACTGCCTTCAGTTCTTTGCCCTGCAGCATGTAGCCGCCGTGGGTCGCGAAACGTTCACGCACAGCATCATAAACAGAATCAACCACAACAACAGATTGTTCAGAAGCACAGATTACGCCGTTGTCGAAGGTTTTGGACATCAGTACAGATGCAACAGCACGTTTGATATCAGCAGTTTCATCAATAACAACTGGGGTGTTACCTGCACCTACGCCGATAGCTGGTTTACCGGAGCTGTATGCCGCTTTAACCATACCTGGACCACCGGTTGCAAGGATCAGGTTAATGTCAGGGTGGTGCATCAACGCGTTGGAGAGTTCAACAGAAGGTTGATCGATCCAGCCGATCAGATCTTTCGGCGCACCAGCAGCGATAGCAGCCTGCAGAACGATGTCAGCAGCTTTGTTAGTTGCATCTTTTGCACGCGGGTGTGGAGAGAAAATGATGGCGTTACGGGTCTTCAGGCTGATCAGCGATTTGAAGATAGCGGTTGAAGTCGGGTTAGTGGTCGGAACGATACCGCAAATAATACCGATTGGTTCAGCGATAGTGATAGTACCGAAAGTGTCGTCTTCGGACAGAATACCGCAGGTTTTTTCATCTTTATACGCGTTGTAGATATATTCTGAAGCGAAGTGGTTTTTAATCACTTTGTCTTCAACAATACCCATGCCGGATTCAGCAACGGCCATTTTCGCGAGTGGGATTCGAGCATCTGCGGCAGCCAGAGCGGCGGCGCGGAAGATTTTGTCAACTTGCTCTTGAGTGAAACTGGCATATTCACGCTGGGCTTTTTTTACACGCTCTACGAGTGCGTTAAGTTCAGCGACATTAGTAACAGCCATAATGCTCTCCTGATAATGTTAAACTTTTTTAGTAAATCATCTGCTCGAATACGAGAGTATAGTCAGTGCGATGATGATTTGCTTAACCTTTGAAAATCAAAATCTTACTCGTGCTCACACTCACTGTGATTTACTAAAAGAGTTTAAACATTAGAGTCATTGAACTCTAATGCGTCACTTCCAGGTGGCGTAAGCAAGATTACTCACTTCTGGGTACTGATTTCGTGATCTAGATCAAAATTCAGCAAAGCTGACACCTTTCAGCTCCGCTTTTAGCTACAAAAGCTAATAGTTAATAAATTGTAGTATTTATTGTTGGCTACATTAGCATGTTTTGTACGTCTAGATAACAATAATGAATGATAGTGATTTTAAGCAGTTAGGAGGTGAAAAATGCTGCCAAAAGGCGTATTGTCAGCGCGTATTTTTTACCCTTGGTTATGACTAACATTATCCGGCCTTTGCTTCGGAGCTAACTGTGATTCAGACACTCTTTGATTTTCCCGTTTATTTTAAGTTTTTTATCGGGTTATTTGCGCTGGTTAACCCTGTTGGGATCATCCCTGTGTTCATCAGTATGACCAGCTATCAGACCGCGGCAGCGAGAAACAAAACAAATCTGACCGCCAACCTGTCGGTAGCGATCATCTTGTGGATTGCGCTTTTTCTTGGCGACACGATTCTGCAACTTTTTGGCATCTCGATTGATTCGTTCCGTATCGCGGGCGGCATTCTGGTGGTCACAATTGCGATGTCGATGATCAGTGGCAAACTTGGCGAGGATAAACAGAACAAACAAGAAAAATCAGAAACCGCAATTCGTGAAAGCATCGGCGTTGTACCGCTCGCATTGCCTTTGATGGCAGGGCCGGGAGCGATCAGCTCAACTATCGTTTGGGGAACGCGTTATCACAGCATTGGTTACTTGTTCGGTTTTTTTGTGGCAATCGCGTTGTTTGCTTTATGTTGTTGGGGCTTATTCCGTATGGCTCCCTGGCTGGTAAGGGTTCTGCGCCAGACCGGCATCAACGTGATTACCCGTATTATGGGGTTGTTACTGATGGCATTAGGGATTGAATTTATTGTTAATGGAATCAAAGGGATTTTCCCTGGCCTGCTCAATTAATTCCTTTCATCCGAAACGGAGTCATAGTGCTCCGTTTTTTCGTCATTATTTTTACTTTGGCCCAACGCAGTTATCAGAAGCAAACGAAATAGATAAATATTTTTTCTCATATTACAGCCAGTTATAAGAATATCCTTACCTCGCGCTCCTCCTCATCATGTTATTTTCGCGACATCATAATTCAGGGTCTTGCTGAAGAATAATTGAAATGATATTAGTAATTCCACTGGATTTGGTAGAGGAATGTGCTAAATAATGAGCTGTTGTTAAATTATTGTGCATTTCTCTATCATAATGGTTACCAGAAAAGACAGTCTTGCTTCCTGATTTTCTATCTTTATGTTTTTAAATGATTTTATTGGCAGCTTGATGGGGGGTTTAGGTACTGTCATGGTCAATAAAAGAGAATTGCTTAACAATTTTGCAAAATGTATTGGCGAGCAAGAAGCGCATTTGATACTTTCCGGCCAACCATCAGGCAATTTTATTGGTAATGGGAATTATTAACAATAAAAATTGCTGCAGTAAATAAATGTGTCTCGACAGGGGAGGCACAGTAAGAATCGACGTAAGGTGGTCGTCCGAATCACCAGAATAAACAAAGTCGGTGATAGTAAAGCGTAACGATAAAGTAACCTGGCAGCAGAAAGTCTCCGAATCTGTCCAGGGTCCCAATCCGGGATTACACATGCTGGTTCAAACCAGTAATTATAATGAGGGAGTCCAAAAAACAATGACCAACATCACCAAGAGAAGTTTAGTCGCAGCAGGCGTTCTGGCTGCGCTTATGGCAGGGAATGTCGCGTTGGCGGCTGATGTGCCCGCGGGTGTTCAGCTCGCAGAAAAACAAACGCTGGTGCGCAATAATGGTTCTGAAGTTCAATCATTAGATCCGCACAAAATTGAAGGGGTTCCGGAGTCTAATATCAGCCGCGACTTGTTTGAAGGCTTATTGGTCAGCGATCTCGACGGCCATCCGGCTCCGGGCGTTGCTGAATCCTGGGATAATAAAGACGCTAAAGTCTGGACATTCCATCTGCGTAAAGATGCGAAATGGTCTGATGGCACGCCAGTCACTGCGCAAGACTTTGTATATAGTTGGCAACGTTCTGTTGATCCGAACACGGCGTCTCCCTATGCAAGTTATCTGCAATATGGGCATATTGCCGGTATTGATGAAATTCTCGAAGGGAAAAAACCGATTACCGATCTCGGCGTGAAAGCCATCGATGATCACACGTTAGAAGTTACATTAAGTGAGCCTGTTCCGTACTTCTATAAATTGTTGGTTCACCCTTCTACTTCTCCGGTGCCAAAAGCCGCCATTGAGAAATTTGGCGAAAAATGGACTCAGCCGGGTAATATCGTCACCAACGGTGCCTATACATTAAAAGATTGGGTCGTTAACGAACGTATCGTTCTTGAGCGCAGCCCGACTTACTGGAACAATGCGAAAACGGTTATTAATCAGGTGACTTATTTGCCGATCGCTTCTGAAGTTACTGATGTAAACCGCTATCGCAGCGGTGAAATCGATATGACTTATAACAACATGCCGATCGAGCTGTTCCAGAAACTGAAAAAAGAGATCCCGGACGAAGTTCACGTCGACCCATATCTGTGTACCTACTATTACGAAATTAATAACCAGAAAGCGCCATTCAACGACGTGCGCGTGCGTACAGCGCTGAAACTGGGTATGGACCGCGATATCATCGTTAATAAAGTTAAAGCACAGGGCGATATGCCAGCCTATGGTTACACACCTCCTTATACTGATGGTGCAAAATTAACTCAGCCGGAATGGTTTGGCTGGAGCCAGGAAAAACGTAACGAAGAAGCTAAAAAACTGCTGGCCGAAGCGGGTTATACTGCAGACAAACCGTTAACGATTAACCTGCTATATAACACGTCCGATCTGCATAAAAAGCTGGCCATTGCCGCCTCTTCGCTGTGGAAGAAAAACATAGGTGTTAACGTCAAACTGGTTAACCAGGAATGGAAAACCTTCCTTGACACCCGTCACCAGGGAACTTTTGATGTGGCTCGTGCAGGTTGGTGTGCCGACTACAACGAACCGACCTCCTTCCTGAACACCATGCTGTCGAACAGCTCGATGAACACCGCGCATTATAAGAGCCCGGCGTTTGACAGTATTATGGCGGAAACGCTGAAAGCCACTGACGAGGCGCAGCGCACGGCGTTGTACACCAAAGCAGAGCAACAGTTGGATAAAGATTCGGCCATTGTTCCGGTTTATTACTACGTGAACGCGCGTCTGGTAAAACCGTGGGTTGGAGGTTATACCGGTAAAGATCCGCTGGATAACACCTACACCAGAAATATGTACATTGTGAAGCACTAATGGCAATACGTGGGGTAGGCGAGTCCTGCTCCACGGTGTCTGGTTTTTATCGCATTACAGAAGGCACAGGCCAGAAGGTACGGCAATGTTAAAATTTATTCTACGTCGCTGTCTGGAAGCGATTCCGACGCTATTTATTCTTATTACTATTTCGTTCTTTATGATGCGCCTCGCCCCGGGAAGTCCTTTTACTGGTGAACGCACGTTACCGCCAGAAGTGATGGCCAATATCGAAGCGAAATATCATCTTAATGATCCGATCATGACACAGTATTTCAGCTACCTGAAACAACTGGCGCATGGCGATTTCGGTCCGTCTTTTAAATATAAAGATTATTCGGTCAATGACCTGGTAGCATCCAGTTTTCCTGTTTCTGCAAAATTGGGTGCCGCTGCATTTTTCCTCGCGGTGGTGCTGGGTGTGAGTGCTGGCGTTATTGCCGCATTAAAACAAAACACCAAATGGGACTATACCGTGATGGGGCTGGCAATGACCGGGGTGGTTATCCCCAGTTTTGTGGTTGCGCCATTATTAGTCATGATATTCGCGATCATTTTGCATTGGCTACCCGGCGGCGGATGGAATGGCGGGGCGCTGAAATTCATGATATTACCGATGGTGGCGTTGTCACTCGCCTATATCGCCAGTATCGCGCGTATTACCCGTGGTTCAATGATTGAAGTTTTACACTCCAACTTTATTCGCACTGCCCGCGCGAAAGGTTTACCTATGCGCAGAATTATCCTTCGCCACGCATTAAAACCTGCGCTGTTACCCGTACTTTCATATATGGGACCCGCATTTGTCGGCATTATTACCGGTTCTATGGTCATCGAAACCATTTATGGTTTACCTGGGATCGGGCAATTGTTTGTTAATGGCGCGTTGAACCGTGACTATTCATTGGTTTTAAGCCTGACCATTCTGGTTGGTGCATTAACCATTTTGTTCAATGCCATTGTCGATGTGCTATATGCGGTTATCGACCCGAAAATCCGTTACTGATACTGGAGCTCGCGATGATGTTAAGTAAGAAAAACAGCGAGACGCTGGAAAATTTCAGTGAAAAGCTGGAGGTCGAAGGGCGCAGTTTATGGCAGGACGCACGCCGTCGTTTTATGCATAACCGTGCGGCGGTCGCCAGTCTCATTGTACTGGTGCTGATTGCTCTGTTTGTTATCCTGGCACCGATGCTTTCGCAATTTGCCTATGACGATACCGATTGGGCGATGATGTCCAGCGCTCCAGATATGGAGTCCGGTCACTACTTTGGTACTGACTCATCCGGACGCGATCTGCTGGTACGTGTTGCAATTGGTGGGCGTATCTCACTCATGGTCGGGGTTGCTGCGGCGCTGGTGGCTGTAGTCGTAGGTACGCTTTACGGTTCGCTTTCCGGTTATCTTGGCGGCAAGGTGGACTCGGTAATGATGCGTTTGCTGGAAATCCTCAATTCCTTCCCATTCATGTTCTTCGTCATTTTGCTGGTGACCTTCTTTGGCCAAAACATTCTGCTGATTTTCGTGGCGATTGGCATGGTTTCCTGGCTGGATATGGCGCGTATCGTACGTGGGCAAACCCTTAGTCTGAAGCGCAAAGAGTTTATTGAGGCAGCACAAGTTGGTGGAGTCTCTACGCCCGGTATCGTGATTCGCCACATTGTGCCGAACGTGCTCGGCGTAGTGGTGGTGTACGCATCGCTACTGGTGCCAAGCATGATCCTCTTTGAGTCTTTCCTTAGCTTCCTGGGGCTGGGTACGCAAGAGCCGTTAAGTAGTTGGGGCGCATTGCTAAGTGATGGTGCGAACTCGATGGAAGTCTCGCCCTGGTTGCTGCTGTTTCCGGCCGGTTTCCTTGTGGTGACGCTGTTTTGTTTCAACTTTATCGGGGATGGCTTACGTGATGCCCTCGACCCGAAAGATCGTTAAGGAGTGCAGCCATGAGCGTAATTGAAACTGCAACCGTACCGCTTGCACAGCAACAGGCTAACGCACTGCTGAACGTGAAGGATTTGCGAGTGACATTTAGTACCCCGGACGGCGACGTCACAGCGGTCAATGATTTGAATTTTTCTCTGCGTGCCGGAGAAACGTTGGGTATCGTGGGTGAGTCTGGTTCCGGTAAGTCGCAAACCGCGTTTGCTTTAATGGGGCTGCTGGCCGCGAACGGACACATTGGTGGATCGGCCACTTTTAATGGTCGTGAGATCCTCAACCTGCCAGAACGCGAACTCAATAAACTGCGCGCTGAACAAATCTCGATGATTTTTCAGGACCCGATGACTTCGTTGAACCCGTATATGCGCGTCGGTGAGCAGTTGATGGAAGTGCTGATGCTGCATAAGAGTATGAGCAAGGCTGAAGCGTTTGAAGAGTCGGTGCGGATGCTTGATGCCGTAAAAATGCCGGAAGCGCGTAAGCGCATGAAGATGTTCCCGCATGAATTTTCTGGCGGTATGCGTCAGCGTGTAATGATTGCGATGGCATTGTTGTGTCGGCCTAAATTGCTGATTGCTGACGAACCTACCACTGCGCTGGACGTGACTGTGCAGGCGCAAATCATGACGCTATTGAATGACCTGAAACGGGAATTCAATACTGCCATCATTATGATCACCCACGATCTGGGTGTGGTGGCGGGGATCTGTGACAAAGTATTGGTGATGTACGCCGGGCGCACCATGGAATACGGCAACGCGCGCGATGTCTTTTATCAGCCCGTTCATCCTTACTCTATCGGTTTACTCAATGCGGTGCCGCGTCTTGATGCGGAAGGTGAAGCTATGTTGACCATACCGGGAAATCCACCAAACCTGCTACGTTTACCAAAAGGTTGCCCGTTCCAGCCGCGCTGTCCACATGCGATGGAAATTTGTAGCAGTGCGCCGCCGCTGGAAGAGTTCACGCCAGGTCGCCTGCGCGCCTGTTTTAAACCAGTGGGGGAACTGTTATGAATGCTGTTACGGAAGAAAGAAAAGTTCTCTTGGAAATTGCTGATCTGAAAGTTCACTTTGAGATTAAAGATGGCAAACAGTGGTTCTGGCAACCGGCGAAAACCCTGAAAGTCGTTGATGGAGTCACACTTCGACTTTATGAAGGGGAGACATTAGGCGTAGTAGGGGAATCCGGTTGCGGTAAATCCACCTTTGCCCGTGCTATTATCGGCCTGGTTAAAGCGACCGATGGGCGCGTCGCGTGGTTAGGAAAAGAGTTGTTAGGGATGAAGCCTGATGAATGGCGTGCCGTTCGCAGTGATATCCAGATGATTTTTCAGGACCCGCTGGCGTCTCTTAACCCACGTATGACGATTGGCGAGATCATCGCTGAACCGCTGCGTACCTATCATCCGAAAATGTCACGCCAGGAAGTCCGTGAGCGCGTGAAGGCGATGATGATGAAAGTCGGCTTGCTACCTAACCTGATTAACCGCTATCCGCATGAGTTCTCCGGGGGGCAGTGCCAGCGTATCGGAATTGCACGTGCACTCATTCTTGAACCGAAACTGATTATCTGCGATGAGCCTGTTTCGGCGCTGGACGTGTCAATTCAGGCACAGGTAGTGAACCTGCTCCAGCAGTTGCAACGTGAGATGGGATTGTCATTAATTTTTATTGCTCACGATCTGGCAGTGGTAAAACACATTTCCGATCGCGTGCTGGTGATGTATCTCGGACACGCGGTGGAGCTGGGGACGTATGATGAGGTCTACCACAATCCGCTGCATCCTTATACCAAAGCCTTGATGTCGGCGGTGCCAATTCCTGATCCGGATCTGGAGAAGAACAAATCCATCCAGTTACTGGAAGGGGAATTGCCTTCGCCCATCAATCCTCCGTCTGGTTGTGTGTTCCGCACACGTTGCCCGATCGCCGGCCCGGAATGTGCCAAAACGCGCCCGGTGCTGGAGGGCAGTTTCAGACATGCGGTCTCTTGTCTGAAAGTCGATCCGCTTTAAAAATAAAAGGGCTGACAACCGTCAGCCCTTTTTCACACCAAAAGCGATATTTATTCACGCCAGATGATATGGCAAAGTTTGTGATCTTTTTCGCGACATAACAGGATACGGGCGAAAACATCGTTAATTTCACCATCTTCACTGTCCGCCAGACCAATCACCACTTCTGCAAAAAAGTCCGGGTTCAAATCGTAATCAACATGTTCCTGCCAGTCTTCTGCCGGGTCGAATAACTCCGCACCGCCACGTTCTTCAAACTGAAGATTGAACAGCAGAACATCCGCCGGATCGAGATTATCTGCGGCCAGTTCGAGAAAAATATCATAAGCCTGCTCAAGCGTTTCATCTTCAGTCAGGCGATTGTTTAAATCCATATCCATAGTCACTACCCGTTTAACATCTGTTGGCGACGTTTTACAGCAACGGACTGAAGAAGTAAAACAGTCGCTCGGCAACGCGCTGCCAGAGCGGTCGTTTTGCCCACAGCCGCGCATCAAGCAGACGTGAGCGCGAGATATAATCGTCCTGAACAGCAGCCAGGTCAGCACCAAAACCTTTATCGTCGATCGCCAGCGTGATCTCAAAATTTAACCACAGGCTGCGCATATCAAGGTTCACAGTCCCCACCAGACTTAGTTCGCCATCGACCAGCACGCTCTTGGTATGTAATAACCCGCCTTCAAACTGATAAATTTTAACCCCAGCGGCCAACAGTTCAGTAAAGAATGCGCGGCTGGCCCAGCCTACCAGCATTGAGTCATTTTTACGCGGCAGAATAATACTGACATCAACTCCGCGCTGTGCTGCTGTGCAAATCGCGTGAAGTAAGTCATCGCTGGGCACGAAGTAGGGCGTCGTCATGATTAAATATTCGCGTGCTGAATATGCAGCGGTGAGTAACGCCTGGTGAATCAGGTCTTCCGGGAAGCCGGGGCCAGAAGCTATGGTATGGATCGTATGACCGCTGGACTGTTCAAACGGCATAATATTGACATCAGGCGGCGGTGGCAGAATGCGTTTTCCGGTTTCAATCTCCCAGTCGCAGGAATAAATAATCCCCATGGCGGTAGCAATAGGACCTTCCATGCGGGCCATCAGGTCAATCCATTGTCCTACTCCCGCATCCTGTTTGAAGAAACGTGGATCGACCATATTCATGCTACCGGTATAGGCAATGTAATTATCGATCATGATCATCTTGCGGTGCTGGCGCAGATCCATGCGGCGTAAAAATACGCGCATCAGGTTAACCTTTAAGGATTCGACCACTTCGATACCAGCATTACGCATCAGCTCCGGCCACGGGCTGCGAAAGAAAGCCACACTCCCGGCAGAGTCGAGCATCAGTCGGCAATGAATACCGCGGCGGGCTGCGGCCATCAACGACTCAGCCACCTGATCTGCCATGCCGCCGGGCTGCCAGATGTAAAACACCATCTCAATATTATGGCGAGCCAGTTGGATGTCACGGATCAACGCCTGCATCACATCATCAGACTCGGTCATCAGTTGCAGTTGGTTACCTTTAACGCCCGCGATACCCTGACGGCGCTCGCAGAGCTTAAATAACGGCCCGGCGACACTGCTATTTTCTTCCGCGAAAATGTGTTTACAGGCTTTAAGATCGTTAAGCCATTTAGCCGTAGAAGGCCACATCGCTCTTGCACGTTCGGCGCGGCGCTTGCCTAAATGCAGTTCACCGACTGCCAGATAGGCAATAATTCCGACCAGAGGCAGAATGTAAATGACCAACAGCCAGGCCATAGCGGAGGGAACGGCGCGTCGTTTCATTAGAATGCGTAATGTTACGCCTGCAATGAGCAACCAGTATCCCAGAATGGCCAACCAACTCACCAACGTATAAACGGTTGTCATAGATTAGAAATCCTTTTGAAAGCGCATTGTTATGAGTTTACGCATATGGATTCATCTGGCAAATAAAAACACCGGAAAAGCACTGGTCAGCGTCGGGGGCGGAGGTATAATGACCACTCTGTTATTGCATAGAGTAGTTAACATGAAGCGGAGTAGAACGGAAGTGGGGCGCTGGCGCATGCAGCGTCAGGCTAGCCGACGGAAATCGCGTTGGCTTGAGGGGCAGTCGCGCCGAAATATGCGTATCCACAGCATCAGGAAGTGCCTTCTAAACAAACAGCGTAACTCGTTATTGTTTGCGATCTACAATATCTGAATGAGCCGGGCACCATCACGGTGCCCATCCGGTTTTATTTTTTCACAGTTTCGTTGCCATCATCGTCGTTCTTATCGCTGAAAATACCATGCCCGGAGTTCAGCAACATTGAGACGAGCATATCATTATTAACTTCTTCACCATTGAGAATACGCGCCAGGATTTCACTGCCGAACAGTTGCGGCGAGAGAATGATGTCCGGATGTACCATTTTAATTTTGTTGAGATTTTTGCTATCACTGACGGCAAGCACTGTTTTGACATCTTTGCTCATATCTTTAGCCGACAGGACGACAAAAGCGTTATCTGCATCGTTATCACTGAGCGCCAGAATAGCCCGGCAGTGATCGATTCCCGCTTTCTTTAATACCGAACTGTCATTGCTGTCCCCGGAAATAACATCAGCATTGTCACCTAATCGCTGTTCGAGTTGTTTGATGTCATCTTCTGGCAGATTACTGATAACAGTCACATTTTGTCCGCGTTGATTCAGTTGCAGAATCGTGTTGATTGCCAGAATGGAGTGCCCGCAAACAATAAAGTGATCTTTACGATTCATCGTATGCTTGTTTCCTTTCACAAGTTTATTGAATCCTCCGCGGATAAGCGGACCAAAAATAGACGTCATGGAGGTGGCGAAAACAGTAATGCCGGAAATAATAACCGAAATAGTAAACAGACGTGCCGATTCAGAAACAGGGACAATATCGCCATAGCCCACCGTTGACATCGTTTCTATCGAAAAATAGAAGGCCGTCATCAGACTCTCTATTCTCGGATTAAAACCTTCGCTTAAATAAAGCGCGCCATAGGTGGAATAAAACAGTAACGTCGTAAAACTAATAAAAGCGAAAATTGTTCCGGCTGCGGCACTACTGTGGGAGAAGTCTTTGCGCAGCACCAGCAAAATCACCAGTGTAAAGATGCAAAACCCAATGCTGAATTTCAGCCAGGGATAGAAGTGTAGGGTGTAGATAAGTGTAATCAGCAATAAAATGATACTGATCGCCCACGCCAGTTTTGCCCGAAACAGCAAGCCGATTGAGTTCAGTACAAGAAAGACACCCAGCATAAACAGAGGTGCATTCGCCAGAAGGGAGAGGTCAAGTTCTGAAAATGCCTGGATATGGAAAATATCGAGCAGATTGACCGACATGCCATAGATTGTTTTGAAAATAAGCAATCCATTTAGAAAGACGGCCAACGCGATAATATCGTGCCGTAGTGTCACCCATAAATTTACCGCTGTTTGCCGGAATGTAGCCCAGTGACTCACTGATACCTCTGTAACCACAATTTTGTTTAATTATCTTTACGCGTACATAATGTGAACATACATACGACTCATGAATGTGTTAATCAATAGTAGATGACTTTATCCGTCGCAATCAAAGGTTTTAAGGCGCTCTGTCGCATAAGGGGAGGATATTATGTATTTTTCCCCTGAATATGCTGATGATATATCAGGATATACAGATAAAGTTATTAACTGTTTGTTGCTGCTGGAGCAATCATTGTGTGGTGTACCTAAGCCAGGAAACAATAAATAAGGGCACGATTTTCACCATCGTGCCCCTTAGAAGAAGAGAAAATGTTCAGAATACTTTTTTGAAGGGTTTCACTGATACTTGTTCATATACACCGGCCGCTACGTAAGGATCGGCATCGGCCCAGGCTTGCGCTGCTTCCAGAGATTCAAATTCAGCAATCACCGTCGATCCGGTAAAACCCGCGGCACCCGGATCATTGCTATCAACCGCAGGCATTGGTCCTGCCGTCAGTAAACGGCCTTCATCATGCAGTAATTGTAAACGTGCTAAATGTGCCGGACGAACGGAAAGACGTTTTTCGAGGCTATCAGCTTTGTCTTGAGCGTAAATAACATACAACACGGGCGCAACTCCTTGTTCGGAAAAGTTGTAAAGTACGTTATTTGAAAGGACAAAGATCTGCAACGGAAAGATGATGTCTTTGTTAAGGCTGTACTTAAAGTAAGGTCAATTGAGCCAAAAAATGCATTTTCACTGATCCTGATCGCCTTGCCTTATTGAATATGATTGCTATTTGCATTTAAAATCGAGGCCTGGTTTTTCTACTGAAACGATTATGACTTCAATGACCCTTGATTTACCTCGCCGCTTCCCCTGGCCGACGTTACTTTCGGTCTGCATTCATGGTGCTGTTGTGGCGGGTCTACTCTATACCTCGGTACATCAGGTTATTGAACTACCTGCGCCTGCGCAGCCGATTTCTGTCACCATGGTTGCACCAGCGGATCTTGAACCGCCACAAGCTGTTCAACCGCCGCCAGAGCCGGTGGTGGAGCCGGAACCGGAACCTGAGCCGATACCAGAGCCGCCAAAAGAAGCGCCGGTGGTCATTGAAAAGCCGAAGCCGAAACCTAAGCCGAAACCGAAGCCGGTGAAAAAGGTGCAGGAACAGCCAAAACGCGATGTTAAACCGGTAGAATCGCGCCCGGCGTCACCGTTTGAAAATACGGCACCGACTCGCCCGACATCCAGTACGGCAACGGCTGCAAGCAGCAAGCCAGTTACCAGTGTGGCGTCAGGTCCGCGCGCACTAAGCCGTAATCAGCCGCAGTATCCAGCGCGCGCGCAGGCATTGCGCATTGAAGGGCAGGTCAAGGTTAAGTTTGACGTTACACCGGATGGCCGGGTGGATAACGTACAAATTCTTTCTGCCAAACCTGCGAATATGTTTGAGCGTGAAGTGAAAAACGCGATGCGCAGATGGCGTTACGAGCCGGGTAAACCAGGGAGTGGAATTGTGGTAAACATTCTGTTTAAAATTAATGGCACTACCGAAATTCAGTAAGCAAAAACTCAAAAGCCTCCGACAGGAGGCTTTTGACTATTACTCAACGGGTAAAGTGCGAGGCTTTCCTTCAGGATCAACAGCGACATACTTAAATAACGCTTCTGTCGCTTTATAGCGTTGCCCAATCGGTTCGGACGCCACTTTTTTCACCCACACTTCAATATTGATACTGACCGATGTTGTCCCTTTTTGGACACAGCGTGCATAGCAGCACACCACATCACCGACTGCTACAGGTCGCAGAAAGGTCATGCCTTCCACGCGAACGGTCACGACGCGACCGTGTGCAATTTCTTTTGCCAGAATGGCACCGCCAATATCCATCTGCGACATCAACCAACCACCAAAAATATCGCCATTAGCATTGGTATCGGCAGGCATGGCTAAAGTTCGTAAAACCAGATCGCCCTGGGGGACGTTATGTGTTGTTGACATGGTAAAACCGACTAAAAAGGAAAATCACAGGCGCGATGCTACTATGATTTTCCTGATGAGAACAGAGGAGATGCAGCGCCAGTCCCGCAGGACTGGCTGGCAGATTATGATTTATCTTCCTGTGGCATGTGGCGATAGATATAGATACCGCTTAACAGTGTGAAGATTAAGGTGAGGGCGGTCAGACCAAACACTTTGAAGTTGACCCAAATATTTTGTGGCAGCCAGAATGCGATGTAGATGTTCGCCAGCCCACAAAGGATAAAAAAGATTGCCCAGGCCAGATTCAGCTTCGACCACACCGGTTGTGGCAGAGTAAGCTCTTTACCCAACATACGTTGAATCAGCGGTTTCTTCATTACCCATTGGCTAACCAACAGGGCACCGGCAAACAGAGCGTAAATGACGGTGACCTTCCATTTAATAAACTCATCATTGTGGAAGAACAGCGTCAGACCACCGAAGACGGCCACCAGAACAAAGGTGATCAGGGCCATCTTCTCAACTTTACGAAAGCGAACCCAGCTATAAATAAGCACAATCGCCGTGGCGACGATCAGCGCCGCAGTTGCCGCATAGATGTCATAAATCTTGTAGAACGCGAAGAAGACAACCAACGGTAAAAAATCAAGAAACTGCTTCATTTTACGATTCCGTAATCAAATGCTTCAGGATTATTGGCGAATTAACATGTACAGGCGGAACAGATAGATGAGCAATACGGCTGAAATCAGATTGCTCAAGGTGTTCGCCAGTACAGCGCCAATTTCTGGGGTTAATGCGGCAAACGAAGAGGCAAACAGCAACAACAATGTTTTTGCCAGTAACCAGCTCAATACCGCAGGTGCCACCAGACGCATATTCGCCCATGTCAGTCGCATACTGCTGCGCATGGAGGCGAAAACGCCCATTTTATCCTGGACCAGCATCACGGGGGCCAGTGCTAACAGGATGGCCATGATGATACCAGGAACGACCACCAGCATGATGCCTATTTGCACAATTAACGTCGTCAGAAGGATTAGCAAGAATAACTTCGGTAATACCGGAGCGCTCGCGCCAATTGCCCGTAATGCGCTGACCCGCTGACCTGCGGACACTAGCTGGATAATTAATAATACGCCGCCCGCGAGAATGGCGTTACCGATTAATCCTGAAAAGGTGGACGCGGCAGACGCACGCAGCAAAATTTGCTGCTGTTCCGGGGACATATTTTGTACCAGATCGAACAACCCACCGCTGCCACTAACGGGAACACCGTCATTGAGCTGCGCAAGTTGTGCGTCACTGGGTGAGAAAACATGTCCTGACACCACTGTGATAAATGCACATAGCAGTGATACCAGCAGAATGGTCATAAATTGATTACGGAAGAAATTTCCGGTGTCACGGTATACGGACTGCGCCGTGATAGACATGCACTCTCCTTGAGTTTTATGCAGGTGTTAATTAGCGGGCAATTGTACCCTGGTTAGCCTCTCAGTGGCAGCATCAGGACATGTATGGAAAAGCATATCTTTGTAAAGCACTGGTAATCCGCCGAGGGCGTGGGCGCGATTACAGGTTTCGTTGATTTCCCAGACTTCTCCTGATATGGCAAATTTCTGCCATATGGACGGTCTGTTTGCATAAATACCGCAGTTTACCGTTTTCCAGAGGTGCTTTTCAGAGCGACACACTGACGGTTTTTTGGGGTGGCAGAGCAAAAAGGAACCAGATTCAAGAGGCAATAAGGTAGCAAAAGGATGTATTTGGAGTGAAATACGGTGGAATTGATTTACATCACATTAACCAGGATTTGCAATGCAACTTCTAAATTAATCCAGATCAATAAATGGTGATTTAGAAAATGTAGTGTGATCTGTGTAGGATCACTTGTTACTCCAATGTGGGTATATTCGTCACGTTTTTATAACCATAACGACGGAGCGAGCATGAAAAAATTAACAGTGGCGGCATTGGCAGTAAGTACACTTCTCTCTGGCAGCGTTTATGCGCATGAAGCAGGTGAGTTCTTCATTCGAGCAGGTTCAGCGACTGTACGTCCAACTGAAGGCGCGGGTGGGACTCTGGGAAGCCTGGGTGGATTTAGTGTGACCAATAACACCCAACTGGGGCTGACCTTTACCTATATGGCGACCGATAACATTGGCGTTGAACTGCTGGCAGCATCACCGTTCCGCCATAAAGTTGGCACAGCCACGACCGGAGATATTGCGACAGTCCACCATTTACCGCCAACATTGATGGCGCAGTGGTATTTTGGTGATGCCAGCAGTAAATTCCGTCCTTACGTCGGTGCTGGTATTAACTACACCACCTTCTTTAATAATGACTTCAATGATACCGGTGAAGGTCTTGGATTATCCGATCTTAGTCTGAAGGATTCATGGGGAGTGGCGGGGCAAGTTGGTCTGGATTATCTCATCAACCGTGACTGGTTGCTTAATATGTCGGTCTGGTACATGGATATCGATACCGACGTGAAATATAAATCCAACGGCGCAGTACTGCCGGCAGGACATTATTCTGACCATGTGCGCCTTGACCCGTGGGTGTTTATGTTCTCTGCGGGTTATCGTTTTTAATTCTTTGCTATCAACAAACCGCCAGATACTTTCTGGCGGTTTGTTGATGCCGGATGCGGTGTGAACGTCTTGTTTGGCTTACAAAATATTGAAAAATCAATGTATTGTATGGTGTATGCAGGCCAGATAAGCGTAGCGCATCAGGTAGTTTTGCATTTGTCATCAGTCTCAAAGACGCGTGGCGTCTTTCATCGGGCGAACAAACGTTTTCAGCTCTGCCAGCATTTTCTCTGGCTGATTAATATGTTGCTCAATGATTTTCACAATTGCTGACCCAGAAATAGCCCCCGCAGCGCCTGCCTCAATCGCCGCTTTTACCTGTTCCGGCGCGGAGATACCGAACCCTTGTAATGGAGGCGCAGCGTTATACTCTTTCAGCTTCGTGACCAGATGATTAAGCGGTAATGCCGCGCGGTTTTCCGCACCCGTCACACCCGCACGCGACAACAAATAGGTATAGCCACGACCATAAGAGGCAATCTGGCGCAGCAAATCATCGTCGGCATTCGGCGGACAGATGAAGATAGGTGCGACGTTATGGCGCAACGCGGCCTGGCGGAAAGGCGCGGACTCTTCTACAGGTACATCAGCAACCAGCACTGAATCGACGCCGACTTTCTCGCACTGCGCATAAAACTCATCAATGCCTTTGTTAAATACCAGATTGGCATACATCAGCAGGCCAATGGGAATGGTTGGGTGCTTCTGGCGAATCAGCGCCAGCATTTCAAAACACTGAGCCGGAGTTACGCCTGCGGCAAAAGCCCGCAGGGTCGCGTTTTGAATAGTTGGCCCATCAGCCAGCGGGTCGGAGAAAGGAATGCCCAACTCCAGCGCGTCGGCACCTGCTTCAATCAAGGCATCGATAATTTTCAGCGACTGTTCAATGCCGGGGTCACCGAGGGTAACAAAAGGAACAAATGCGCCTTCGTTGCGCTCCTTCAATTGGGCAAACAGAGTTTCATAGCGTTCCATCAGATTTCCCCTCGTGCTTTCAAAATATCGTGAACGGTGAAGATGTCTTTATCGCCGCGGCCAGAAAGGTTAACCACCAGCAGTTGCTCTTTCTCTGGGGCTTCGCGCATCATTTTTAGTGCATGGGCAAGGGCGTGGGAGGATTCCAGCGCCGGGATGATCCCTTCATGCAGGCACAGTGTTTTGAACGCTTCCAGTGCTTCATCATCGGTAATTGAAACGTAATCTGCGCGCCCAATGCTGTTGAGATACGCATGTTGCGGGCCGACGGACGGGAAATCCAGACCGGCAGAAATGGAGTAAGACTCTTCAATCTGCCCGTCTTCGGTCTGCATCATCGGTGATTTCATACCGAAATAGATGCCCACGCGACCATGTTTCAACGGTGCACCGTGCTCGCCGGTTTCGATGCCATGACCACCTGGCTCAACACCTATCAGACCGACGTCAGTTTCATTAATGAAATCAGCAAACATACCGATAGCATTCGAGCCGCCGCCAACGCAGGCAATGACGGCATCCGGCAGGCGACCTTCTCTTTCCAGAATTTGCGCTTTCGTTTCTTCGCCAATCATCCGCTGGAACTCTCGCACAATGGTTGGGTAAGGGTGCGGGCCGGCAGCAGTACCCAGCATATAGTGAGCAGTTTCGTAGCTACCAGACCAGTCGCGTAACGCCTCGTTACAGGCATCTTTCAGTGTTGCGGAACCGCTATGTACAGGAATCACTTCTGCACCCATTAAACGCATCCGAAAAACGTTTGGCGACTGGCGTTCGACATCTTTGGCACCCATATAGATGCGACATTTCAGACCTAGCAGGGCGCTGGCAAGCGCAGAAGCCACACCATGCTGACCGGCCCCGGTTTCCGCGATGATTTCGGTTTTACCCATCCGCTTTGCCAACAATGCCTGCCCCAACACCTGGTTGGTTTTATGCGCGCCGCCGTGGAGTAAATCTTCACGTTTCAGGTACAGCGTGGTGTTAGTTCCCGCCGTGATGTTCTGGCATTTGGTGAGTGCGGTCGGACGCCCGGCATAATTTTTCAGCAGGTCGTTAAACTGCGCCTGAAACTCAGGATCTTTTTGCGCGCTGACGAAGGCTTCTTCCAGTTGGCGCAGAGCAGGCATCAGGATTTGTGGCACGTACATGCCGCCAAATTCACCAAAATAGGGGTTAAGTAATGTTGTCATTGTTCCTTTCCTTAATATGCGCGCAGTGTCTGGAAAACCGAGGCCAAAACGCGTGCATCTTTAATGCCCGGTTGAGACTCTACAGCAGAATTAAAATCAAGCCCGGCGCAGCCGGTTTGTGCCGCTTCCACGCAGTTATCTGCGCCTAAACCACCCGCCAGCAGAACGTTGCTTAGCGATTGACCATGTAACAGTGACCAGTCGAAACGTTGTCCGCTGCCGCCCTGGCCGTTGTCGAAAATATATTTATCGACGAACTGAAGATCGCGTGCAGGCAGGACTTCACCGACGCTTAATGCTTTCCAGATGGCAACATTTTCAGGCAGAGCGTCACGTAGGGCGTCGATATACTCCTGATCTTCACTGCCATGCAGTTGTACTGCCGCCAATGCCAGGGTATTCGCTTTATCAACGACCTCATTAATATCGTGATTGCGGAACACGCCGACATATTGCAATGGTGCTGCAGCTATCACTTCCAGCGCCTGTTCAACGCTGATATAGCGCGGTGATGTGGCAACAAAAATCAATCCGCCGTAAATAGCACCAGCGTCATAAGCCGCTCTGGCATCTTGCCCACGAGTCAGGCCACACACTTTATTCTCACCCAGTAACACCCGACGCACGGCGGCGTTCAAATCGTCATGGGCCATCAGCGCCGAACCAATCAGAAAGCCGTTAGCAAAGTGGCTCAACTCGCGCACCTGAGCATAAGTATTGATTCCGGATTCGCTGATCACCGTCACGTTGTGCCCCAGTTTCGGCGCAAGCTCACGGGTACGGTTGAGATCAATCGACAAATCACGCAGATCGCGGTTGTTGATGCCAACGACTTTTGCTCCCAGCACAATGGCGCGTTCCAGTTCCTCTTCATTACTGACTTCGGTCAGCACGCCCATACCCAGACTATGGGCGACGGCGGAGAGCTGGCGATACTGTTCATCGTCCAGCACTGAAAGCATTAATAAGCAGGCATCAGCCTGATAATAGCGAGCCAGATAGATCTGGTAAGGGTCGATAATAAAGTCTTTACATAAAATTGGCTGTGGTGCGATTTGGCTGACAATAGGGAGGAAATCAAAACTCCCCTGGAAATATTTTTCATCAGTCAGCACCGAAATTGCTGAAGCGTAATGTTTATAAATGGAGGCAATACGTGCAGGATCGAAATCATCACGGATCACACCTTTTGACGGCGATGCTTTTTTGCACTCCAGAATAAACGCGGTGCGTGCGCCCTGCAGCGCATCATAAAAATGTCGCGTGCTCGGCTGAATTTCATTCTGGAAACTGGCCAGCGGTTGTTGCTGTTTGCGGGCTTCTACCCAAATCGCCTTGTCTGCGACAATTTTCGCTAAAACGGTTTGCATCATTTACCCTCGTGCCGCCAGTGCGGTGACTCTGTCGTAAGCGGAACCACTGCGCAGTACCGCAAGAACGGTTTGCGCATTGGCTTGCAGATCTTCATGGCCATGCAGGCGCATTAACATGGCGACATTCGCCGCGACGGCTGCTTCATGAGCGGCGTCACCTTTACCTTGTAACAAGCGTGTTAAAATGTCACGGTTTTCTTCCGGAGTCCCACCAGCCAGTTGCTCCTGGTGGTAGGGCGTCAGGCCAAAATCTTCAGCAGTCAGTTGATAACTTTTGATTTCTCCATCGTGCAATTCCGCAACAATCGTTGGCGCGTGCAAAGAAACTTCATCCATTCCGCCGCTATGCACCACTGCTGCACGTTGATACCCCAGTACGCGCAGGGTTTCGGCAATAGGCAGTACCAGTTCCGGGCTATAAACACCTATTAACGCCAGCGGCGGATGCGCCGGGTTAATCAATGGCCCCAGCACGTTAAACAGGGTGCGGGTTTTCAGTTGCTGGCGAACTGGCATCGCGTGGCGAAAACCGCTGTGGTACTTCGGCGCGAAGAGGAAACAGACACCTAACTCGTCCAGCGCCTGGCGCGATTTATCGGCATTCATATCCAGGTTAATACCAAATGCTGCCAGCAGATCGGACGAACCGGATTTACTGGAAACGCTGCGGTTGCCGTGTTTCGCAACTTTCAGTCCACAAGCCGCGGCGACAAAAGCACTGGCGGTAGATATGTTGATGCTGTTGCTGCCGTCACCGCCGGTGCCGACGATATCGGCAAACAGATAATCAGGTCGCGGGAACGGCGCAGCATTTTCCAGCAGGGCAGTTGCCGCCCCGGCGATTTCATTCGGGTGCTCGCCGCGAATTTTCATGCTCACCAGCGCCGCCGCCAGTTGTTCGGACTTCAGTTCGCCGCGAACTACGGCTGAAAACAACAGGTGGCTCTCCTGCTGGCTAAGCGTCTGTGCCTGATACAGCTTTTCCAGAATCGGTTGCAGCGTGTTGGCCGGTTCCAGCTTCTGTTGCGCCCACGCCAGCGTTTGCTCCAGCAGTTGTGCGCCCTGGGTGGTGAGAATCGATTCCGGATGGAACTGGAAACCGCAAACGCGATCTGCATCATGACGCACCGCCATCACCATGCCATTAAAATGGGCGTTGATGGTTAAACCGGCCGGAATGTTACTGCCAACCAGCGAGTGATAACGCGCCACCGGCAGCGGGTTGCTTAACCCGGCAAACATCGCCTGACCATCATGTTCAATACTGGAAGCTTTGCCGTGGAGTATTTCCCCCGCCTGGCCGACATAACCGCCGTAAGCCTCGACAATCGCCTGATGACCGAGGCAAATACCGATAATCGGCAGCTTGCCACGCAGACGGGTGAGTAGCTCCGGCATACACCCGGCTTCACTCGGCACACCGGGGCCGGGTGAAAGCATCAGCACCGGATTGCTCATCGTCGCCAGACGTTCAATTAAGGTTTGCGCCGGAATATGGTTGCGGTAAATCACCACGTTATGACCATTGCTGCGCAACTGATCTGCCAGGTTGTAAGTAAAAGAGTCGATATTATCGAGCAGCAGAATGTCAGCCATCAGAAAATCTCCTGTGCATGATGCGCGGTGGCGATAGCGCGCAGTACAGCGCGGGCTTTATTACGGGTTTCGTCGGCTTCCGACTGCGGAACAGAATCAAGCACCACGCCAGCACCGGCTTGCACGGTAGCGACGCCGTTTTCCACCAGCGCCGAACGGATGACAATGCAGGTATCGAGATCGCCGTGCGCGGTGAAATAACCTACCGCGCCGCCGTAGCTGCCGCGTCGACGACCTTCTGCTTCGGCAATTAACTGCATGGCGCGCACTTTCGGCGCACCGCTTAACGTGCCCATATTCATACAGGCGCGGTAAGCGTGCAGGGCGTCAAGGTCGTGGCGCAGTTCACCGACCACGCGGGAGACGAGGTGCATCACGTAGGAATAACGGTCAACTTTGGTGAGGTCGGCTACGTAGCGGCTGCCGGGGGTGCAAATGCGCGCGAGGTCGTTACGGGCGAGATCCACCAGCATCAGATGCTCGGAAAGCTCTTTATGGTCGGTACGCATCGATAGTTCAATCCGGCTGTCGAGGTCTCTGTCCAGTGAACCATCGGCGCGACGACCGCGTGGGCGTGTTCCGGCAATCGGGTAGATTTCAATCTGACGACTGGTGGCGTCGTATTTGAGTGAACTTTCCGGCGACGCGCCGAACAGAGTGAAATCATCATCCTGCATAAAAAACATGTACGGGCTGGGGTTACTCTTTTTCAGCACGTAATAAGCTGCCAGCGGTGACGGGCAGGGCAGTGAGAAACGGCGAGATGGCACGACCTGGAAAATCTCTCCGGCGCGAATCGCTTTTTGCAACGAACGCACAACACCGCCGAACTCTTCATCGCTCTGATTACATTCACAACGCATATGCGGCACGGAAACCACTGGCAGTGGCGGCGCGATTTCGGTGAGTTGCTGGCGAAGTTCGTTCAGGCGAGCAGTGAGGCGCTGTTTTTCTTCTTCATTCTGACCAAAAAGGCTGGCCTGGATGCGTGTGCTTTTCTTCTGATGGTCAATCACCATCAGCGTTTCAGCAAGATAAAAACAGAAATCAGGGCAGTTATTTTCAGCCGCCAGTTGCGGTAAATCTTCAAATCCTGCGACCAGGTCGTAAGAGAACAGGCCGCCAAAGAACATCGCTTCTCGTTCTTCCTTCGGCACATTCACCAGATCCTGCAACAAACGAAAAGTGTCAAAAACCGAAAGGGAGCATAAACGGGCATCTTCATCCAAAAGAGTGCTGACGGGCGGAAAACGCAGCACGCGACAATCTGGCGATTGTTCATTTTCTACGCCAGCAGGCAGAGTGCTATCCAGCAATGCAAGCAGAGATGTCCCATTGTCAGTTAGCGCTTTAATTGTGACAGTGTCACCTAATGCGGTAATACGCAGCGCACTATCCACTAACAGCAGACTTTTCAGATCATCTTTGCTGTCAATATCTGCCGATTCCAGCAGCAGCGTAGCAGAGCGTGCTCCGCACAACTGGTGAAAAAGCGCGGTCGGATTATCGCGATAAGCACCTGCGCAGGTTAACAGTTCGAGAGTCGGTTTTTGTGTTTGCATTGTTATTCTCTAATTTTGTTCAAAAAAAAGCCCGCTCATTAGGCGGGCTGGGTATCTGGTTGCTTTACGCATGGTGAATACACTGCCCGTTTCAGGAAGTGCGCCACCAACCTTTCAGTACGAAAATCGCTTTCATTGTCGATACCCTTTTTACGTGAACTTGCGTACTAGTTAACTAGTTCGATGGTTAATTGTCAACAGCTCATTTCAGAATATTTGCCAGAACCGTTATGATGACGACGCAAAAAACATTATCCAAAATGGGAGTGCGCCTTGAGCGACACGAATTACGCAGTCATTTATGACCTGCACAGCCATACTACGGCTTCCGATGGCTGCCTGACACCGGAAGCGCTGGTACACCGTGCCGCAGAAATGCGCGTCGGCACCCTGGCGATCACCGACCATGACACCACGGCAGGGATCTCGCCAGCAAGAGAAGAAATTTCACGTTCGGGACTGGCACTGAATCTTATTCCTGGCGTGGAAATTTCCACCGTATGGGAAAATCATGAAATTCATATTGTCGGGTTGAATATTGATATTTCTCATCCGGCAATGTGTGAATTCCTGGCACAGCAAACTGAACGGCGTAATCAGCGGGCGCAGTTAATCGCAGAAAGGCTGGAAAAAGCGCAAATACCGGGCGCGCTGGAAGGGGCGCGAAGACTAGCGCAGGGCGGCGCGGTAACTCGCGGACATTTTGCTCGTTTTCTGGTCGAGTGTGGCAAAGCCAGTTCAATGGCGGACGTCTTTAAAAAATATCTGGCGCGCGGGAAAACCGGATACGTTCCGCCACAGTGGTGTACAATAGAACAAGCTATTGATGTCATTCATCATTCTGGCGGTAAGGCGGTGCTGGCTCATCCAGGGCGGTACAATCTTAGTGCTAAATGGCTGAAAAGATTGGTTGCGCATTTTGCCGAACATCACGGCGACGCGATGGAAGTCGCGCAATGCCAGCAATCGCCCAATGAACGCACCCAACTGGCGACACTTGTACGCCAGCACCATTTATGGGCATCACAAGGCTCTGATTTTCATCAGCCGTGCCCGTGGATTGAACTGGGGCGTAAACTCTGGCTGCCCGCAGGCGTTGAAGGCGTCTGGCAGCTTTGGGAACAGCCACAGAACAAGACAGAGAGGGAAGTATGAGTCAGTTTTTTTATATCCATCCAGATAATCCGCAACAGCGTCTGATCAACCAGGCGGTGGAGATTGTGCGTAAAGGTGGGGTGATTGTTTATCCTACCGATTCAGGCTACGCACTGGGCTGTAAAATTGAAGATAAAAACGCGATGGAGCGTATTTGTCGCATTCGCCAGTTGCCGGACGGTCACAACTTTACCCTGATGTGTCGTGATCTTTCCGAACTCTCGACCTATTCCTTTGTTGATAACGTCGCGTTTCGCCTGATGAAAAACAACACGCCAGGTAACTACACCTTCATCCTGAAGGGAACGAAAGAGGTGCCGCGCCGACTGTTGCAGGAAAAACGTAAAACCATTGGTATGCGCGTGCCATCTAACCCCATCGCCCAGGCATTACTTGAGGTGCTGGGTGAACCGATGCTTTCTACCTCGCTGATGCTACCTGGCAGTGAATTTACCGAATCCGATCCGGAAGAAATTAAAGATCGTCTGGAAAAACAGGTAGATTTGATTATTCACGGCGGCTACCTCGGACAGAAACCGACAACGGTTATCGATCTCACCGATGACACACCAGTCGTAGTGCGTGAAGGCGTAGGTGATGTGAAACCTTTCTTATAAGAAATTGCGTTCCACGGATGGAAGATTATGGCAGGGATATATCGCTGCATTTTGCTGTTGATAGTTGGGCTTTTTTTCTCTTCGTTGAGTTATGCGAAAAACACGGAGATCCCTTCATATGAAGAAGGGATCTCGCTCTTTGATGTTGAAGCCACTCTGCAACCGGATGGGGTGCTCGACATCAAAGAGAATATTTATTTTCAGGCGCGAAATCAGCAGATTAAGCACGGATTTTCTCGTGATTTACCACGACTATGGATGCAGTCTAATGGGGACGCTGCACTGCTGAACTATCGTATTGTTGCCGTTACCCGTGACGGCGTTCCTGAACCCTGGCATCTTGACTGGCATATTGGGTTAATGAGTATTGTCGTGGGCGATAAACAACGTTTCTTGCCTCAAGGCGACTATCATTATCAAATTCATTATCAGGTTAAAAATGCTTTCCTGCGTGAGGGAGATTCTGACCTGCTAATCTGGAACGTGACCGGTAGTAACTGGCCGTTTGAAATCTATAAGACCCGATTTTCACTCAAGTTCTCTAATATTGCGGGTAATCCATTTAGTGAAATCGATATCTTTACCGGAGATGAGGGCGACACATATCGAAATGGCCGCATCCTTGAGGACGGAAGAATTGAATCTCGCGATCCGTTTTATCGAGAAGACTTCACGGTTCTCTACCGTTGGCCTCATGCCTTGCTGGATAATGCCCCGGCACAACACACGACGAATATTTTTAGCCATCTTTTTGGACCCTCAACATCGTCTCTTATCATTTGGTTACCGTGTTTGCTCCTGGCGTGTGGATGGTTATATCTCTGGAAGCGCAGGCCGCAATTTACGCCGGTAGATGTGATTGAAACCGATGTCATTCCGCCAGATTACACGCCCGGAATGTTACGTCTCGATGCGAAGCTGGTTTACGACGATAAAGGTTTTTGTGCCGATATCGTAAATCTGATTGTGAAAGGAAAAATTCATCTGGAAGATCAGTATGACAAAAATCAGCAAACCCTGATCCATGTTAATGAAGGCGCCACCAGAAATAATGCGGTATTACTGCCCGCAGAGCAGTTATTACTGGAAGCGTTATTTCGTAAAGGCGATAAGGTCGTTCTCACGGGGAGACGCAACAGCGTCTTACGCAGAGCATTTTTACGGATGCAGAAATTTTATCTGCCGCGTAAAAAGTCTTCCTTTTACCGACCTGATGCGTTTTTGCAATGGGGGGGAATGGCGATATTGGCGGTCATTCTCTACGGTAATCTGAGTCCCATAGGTTGGGCAGGAATGAGTCTGGTGGGCGATATGTTTATTATGATCTGCTGGCTTCTTCCTTTTTTATTTTGTTCCCTTGAGCTTTTGTTGGCCCGCGATGATGACAAGCCTTGCGTTAATCGTGTAATAATCACTTTGTTTTTACCACTGATTTGTTCAGGCGTGGCCTTCTATTCTCTCTACATCAATGTCGGAGATGTATTCTTTTACTGGTATATGCCAGCGGGTTATTTTAGCGCTGTTTTCCTGACCGGTTATCTCACTGGCATGGGGTATATTTTTCTGCCAAAGTTTACCCAAACTGGGCAGCAACGTTATGCCCATGGTGAAGCTATCGTTAACTATCTTGCGCGTAAAGAGGCGGCAACGCACAGTGGGCGGCGGCGGAAAGGGGAAACACGGAAACTGGATTACGCTTTGTTAGGTTGGGCTATATCGGCAAATTTGGGGAGGGAATGGGTGTTACGCATCGCCCCTTCGCTCTCTTCGGCTATTCGCGCTCCAGAGATTGCCCGTAACGGCGTTTTATTCTCATTACAGACGCACCTGAGTTGCGGGGCCTATACCAGTTTGTTGGGGCGGAGCTATTCCGGTGGTGGTTCTGGCGCTGGTGGCGGTGCGGGAGGTGGAGGCGGTGGTGGTTGGTAACCAAACCGATGTTAATCGAAACAAGCTTTAACCATAAAGATAGTGTAGTATGTTGCGCCTCAAAGCCAGGCCAGTTAAAACGTCGAGTCGTTTACTTAAGGCCTGAAGAGTTCAAACAGACTTTACTATCAGTGAGTCAGATGTAAGTTCTGACTCATTGTTGCACAAAAGCATATCAGACGCCTGGGAAGGCGACACCAAAAGGAAGCTCTATGAGCGAAAAGCTACAGAAAGTGCTGGCGCGTGCCGGCCACGGTTCTCGCCGTGAAATTGAATCTATTATTGAAGCCGGTCGTGTGAGTGTTGATGGCAAAATTGCTAAACTCGGCGATCGCGTTGAAGTTACCCCTGGGCTGAAAATCCGTATCGATGGTCACCTGATTTCGGTACGCGAGTCCGCTGAACAAATTTGTCGCGTTCTGGCCTATTACAAGCCAGAAGGCGAGTTGTGTACTCGTAATGACCCGGAAGGGCGTCCGACCGTGTTTGATCGTCTGCCGAAGCTGCGTGGGGCGCGCTGGATTGCCGTTGGCCGTCTCGACGTTAACACCTGTGGTCTGTTGCTGTTCACCACCGATGGTGAACTGGCAAACCGCTTAATGCACCCAAGCCGTGAAGTTGAACGTGAATATGCCGTGCGTGTATTTGGTCAGGTTGACGATGCAAAACTGCGTGATTTGAGTCGCGGCGTGCAACTGGAAGATGGTCCGGCAGCCTTTAAAACCATCAAGTTCAGTGGCGGTGAAGGGATCAACCAGTGGTATAACGTCACTCTTACCGAGGGCCGTAACCGTGAGGTTCGTCGTCTTTGGGAAGCGGTTGGCGTGCAGGTTAGCCGCCTGATTCGTGTGCGCTACGGTGATATTCCACTGCCGAAAGGCCTGCCACGCGGTGGCTGGACGGAGCTGGATCTCGCTCAGACTAACTATTTGCGTGAACTGGTGGAACTGCCGCCAGAAACCAGTTCTAAAGTTGCCGTAGAAAAAGATCGTCGTCGTATGAAGGCGAATCAAATTCGACGTGCGGTGAAACGTCACAGTCAGGTGAGTGGCGGTCGTCGTTCTGGCGGACGTAATAATAACGGTTAATTTACGTTAAGTATAAAATAAAGGCCCTGCGGGGCCTTTTCTTCATTTGAAGCATGATAAATAGTCGCAGCATTTTAATTTAATTTCATACTTGCTTATGAATAATGCCCGGAAATAGCCACATTACTATTTAATTATCTGAGATAAACTCAACGTCAAGAGGTGGGTTATGATTAGATATAGTGGAGTATTTCTATCGCTGTTAATGATTTCAGGTTGTGCAACCGATGCTTTGAAAAATGAACAAGCTGAAACTGTTATTACTGCGGGTAACAAGGCGGTGGCGGCGAATGCAAGTTTCTTTAAACAATACTATGCTTCTCGTGAAAACTTTCTTGTTAATTTTTATGCGACTAATCCGGAGTGTGCACCCCGACCAGATTATGAGGTAGTTATTGAAAACAGTACCAGTAATGAGTCATTGTGTCAGCAACCTGGAGATAAGCACAAAAAATCTCAAGAAGATCTTTTTACTACAAAGATAGTCACTACTGAAAAAGAAAGATTGCTGGCTTCTATGGAAATCATTAGCAGTATGAGTTCTTATGTCGAACTTTTGAATGAGGATTTAGATGTAAAAGACAGCAAACAGTTCATATTGCTTAAACAAGCTCTGGATCACGCGAATAATGCGGGGGCACTTCTGGGCATCAATGATGGTGGAACATTAACAAAATCTGCAGCAGCGGTTAAAGATTTAGTGGTTTATTTCAATGGGTTGTATAATACCAGGGTAAGCGCAGGGAATATAGGTAGTACGGTAAATAATCATTGGCAAAGAATAAAAAATGATCTAACTGATATACGAAACGATATCGCGACAAAAGGTAAACAAACCGGAAGAAATACCTTTGCGACGGTACATAATAATCTCGTTTATTACAATGCCTCCTTAAAAAAAGGAGGAGGTAATGAATTTAAGACATTGAAGAGCAGACAAGAATTCCTGGCTGCGATTATCAGCATTAATGAAACACGTCTTCGTGCAGCAGATCCTGCAATTCCAGCAATACAAGCACTGAACTCATTTCTTGACGAGGGGAATCACCTTAAGGATTTATACACTAATAAAACACGCACAGCGGCTGAACAAAAAAGGCTAAATGAAATATTACGTGCACAAGTAATTAGTGGGTTAAAGGCGTCTGAGGGGCTGGCAAAACTACTTATTGCTAGCGGAATAATGTTATAGGAGGCTTTTTATGAACGATGTACAAAATCGTAGAATACTGGCATTACTCGACATGCTGTATAATACCCTGGGCAATAAAACCACATGTAAGGTTTGTCATAAATATTTTATCCTTATCCTCTCGATTATGAACAACCTGACGATTAACTATGGTTCTGAAACCTCACCAGAGTTAAGCGGAATTAGTTATGAAGATGCGAATGCGTTAATTACTGAACTGATATTATTTATTGAAGATGTTGACGCTGAGAATCATGAAGCATATCCGGGACATTTGAATGAGATTAAACGCATTCTGAATTTCGCTATTGCCGCTTGAATATAATTATGATTAAAGCACCTCAAGAGGCAATCTTTTGAGGTGCTTTCACTTAATAATCAATCCCGATTTGTGCCTTAACTCCTGCATCAAACGCATGTTTGACGGGGCGTAATTCACTGACGGTATCTGCCAGTTCAAGTATATCCCGATGACAGCCACGACCCGTGATAATCACCGTTTGCTGATGTGGACGCTCATTTAAGGCTTGCACCACTTCTTCCAGTGGCAAATAGTCATACGCCACCATATACGTCAGCTCATCGAGCAAAACCATATCCAGCGAGGAATCAGCCAGCATTCGCTTTGCATGTTGCCAGACTTCACGGCAGGCAGCGGTATCAGCTTCGCGGTTTTGCGTATCCCAGGTAAAACCTGTTGCCATCACCTGAAACTCGACGCCGTGTGGTTCCAGTAGATTGCGCTCGCCGTTAGGCCAGGTGCCTTTAATAAACTGCACGACGCCCACTTTTTTTCCGTGACCTACCGCGCGTGTTGCCGTACCAAATGCCGCAGTGGTTTTGCCTTTTCCATTGCCAGTAAAAACAATAATAATGCCGCGCTCATCCTGGGCCTGCGCCACGCGGGCATCCACTTTTTCTTTAACACGTTGCTGACGCTGTTGGTAGCGTTCGTCACTCATTGGGAAATTCCTGGTTTACGGCCCGGTTGGGCGTCAAAGGTCATACCGGTTTTACGGCGGCTGTCATCGCCCATCAGCCAGAGGTATAGCGGCATGATATCGGCGGGTGTTTTGAGCTTCAGCGGATCTTCCGTAGGGAAGGCACTGGCACGCATGGCGGTGCGCGTACCGCCCGGGTTAATGCAGTTCACACGCAGACGCTGCTGATATTCATCGGCCAGTACCTGCATCATCCCTTCGGTGGCAAATTTAGAGGCAGCATATGCGCCCCAGTTGGCACGCCCCTGACGTCCAACGCTTGATGAGGTAAAGACCAGCGAACCGGCGTCCGATTTGAGTAATAAAGGAAGAAGTGCCTGGGTCAGCATAAAGGTAGCATTTACGTTGACCTGCATGACATCCTGCCAGACCTGCGGATTTTGTTCGCTCATCGGGCAAACTTCGCCAAGCAATCCGGCATTATGCAGAACGCCGTCCAGACGCGGATAATTAACGGCAATGCGCTGTGCCAGTTGATGGCAATCTTCGGATGTGCAGGTCAGCAAATCGAGAATAAACCACTGTGGCTGGTGTCCGGTCTCTTCGAACATACGCCGGGCGACCTGACGTAATTTTTCTTCGTTACGACCCAGCAAAATCACCGTCGCGCCATAACGCGCATAAGTCTGAGCGGCTTCACGACCAATTCCGTCGCTGGCACCGGTCACCAGGATAATACGATCATTGAGTAAATCTTGTTTTGGTTGGTAATGCATGGCTACTCCTCAACGACATTATCCGTCGCGTTGCCAGTGTACTTATGACTTTGAGGGGTTATGCCTTAAACAGAGGCGCATTTCAATCAGCCAGGAGCGATAACGCCGTAAAATGAATACTTTGTCATACTTTCTCGTCAAGAATATCTCTGCGAGACGGCTTAACATGCCTGTTGTAAACTGTGAAGCAAAGCGTTGTTTAACCAAGGTGGGACTCGTGGAATTGTTGTCTGAATATGGTTTGTTTTTGGCGAAAATTGTCACTGTTGTGGTGGCGATTGCGGCTATTGCCGCCATTATTGTCAATGTTGCCCAACGTAATAAGCGCCAGCGTGGCGAGTTACGGGTTAATAATCTCAGCGAACAATATAAGGAGATGAAAGAAGAACTGGCCGCAGCGCTGATGGATACACATCAGCAAAAACAGTGGCATAAAGCGCAGAAGAAAAAGCACAAGCAAGAAGCGAAAGCAGCGAAAGCGAGAGCCAAACTGGGCGAGGTGGTGACTGACAGTAAGCCCCGTGTCTGGGTGCTGGATTTCAAAGGCAGCATGGACGCGCATGAAGTGAACTCGCTGCGTGAAGAGGTCACTGCGGTACTCGCGGCATTTAAGCCGCGTGACCAGGTGGTTTTGCGTCTGGAAAGCCCCGGCGGTATGGTTCATGGTTACGGTCTGGCAGCCTCGCAGTTGCAGCGTCTGCGCGATAAAAACATTCCTTTAACCGTTACGGTAGACAAAGTGGCTGCCAGCGGCGGCTACATGATGGCCTGTGTTGCGGATAAAATTGTTTCCGCACCGTTTGCCATTGTTGGCTCCATCGGTGTGGTGGCGCAAATGCCCAACTTTAACCGCTTCCTGAAAAGTAAAGATATTGATATCGAACTGCATACTGCCGGGCAATATAAGCGGACGTTGACATTGCTGGGTGAAAACACCGAAGAAGGGCGTGAGAAATTCCGTGAAGAACTGAACGAAACACATCAGCTATTTAAAGCTTTTGTAAAACGTATGCGTCCGTCTCTGGATATTGAAGAGGTGGCTACTGGCGAACACTGGTACGGGCAACAGGCGGTAGAGAAAGGTCTGGTTGACGAAATAAACACCAGTGATGAAGTGATTCTGAGTCTGATGGAAGGCCGTGAAGTGGTTAACGTGCGTTATATGCAGCGTAAACGGTTAATAGACCGATTTACCGGCAGTGCGGCAGAGAGCGTCGACCGATTGTTGTTACGCTGGTGGCAGCGCGGGCAAAAGCCTTTGATGTAAAAGACAAACGCGAGGTTCAGGCCTCGCGTTTTGCTTTAATCTACCAGATGATATTTTTCCGAGAGCACGTGAGCCAGGTGTTTAAACATATTAAACACCGCGGTGCTTTTCGCAGTCGGCAATCCTTGTTCATCTAAAAAGTAATCGCCGGTAAACACCAGTACGCCATTACGCTGCGTAACGCCGGTGGCTTCAATTCCTGCGAGCGTATCCTCATGCTCACGAATGATTTTGTTGGCCTCTTTCAACAGCGTTTCGCGGTCGATGGGTTGTGTCTCTTTGTTCATTATTTACTCCTTAAACAAGGACATTAGTCTACGCCAGGCATGGCTTGCAGACAAATATACCACGCTGGCGTCAGGTGCGCCTTACTGGCAACTTTGGATTTTGCATGCTAATAAAGTTGCGTAACGGATTTTATCAGGTACAGTGTGACGCTTTCGTCAATCTGGCAATAGATTTGCTTGACATTCGACCAAAATTCCGTCGTGCTATAGCGCCTGTAGGCAAAGACCTGCTAACTCAGTCACCTGAATTTTCGTGAACAGAGTCACGACAAGGGGTTGATATCCGCAGAGAGCGAGTCCATATCGGTAACTCGTTGCCAGTGGAAGGTTTATCAATGTGCGACGCATTCCTGGAAGAATCAAATTAGGTAAGGTGAATATGGGTAAAGCTCTTGTCATCGTTGAGTCCCCGGCAAAAGCCAAAACGATCAACAAGTATCTGGGTAGTGACTACGTGGTGAAATCCAGCGTCGGTCACATCCGCGATTTGCCGACCAGTGGCTCAACTACTAAAAAGAGTGCCGACTCTACCTCCACCAAGACGGCTAAAAAGCCTAAAAAGGATGAACGTGGCGCTCTCGTCAACCGTATGGGGGTTGACCCGTGGCACAATTGGGAGGCGCACTATGAAGTGTTGCCTGGTAAAGAGAAGGTCGTCTCTGAACTGAAACAACTGGCTGAAAAAGCCGACCACATCTATCTCGCAACCGACCTTGACCGCGAAGGGGAAGCCATTGCATGGCACCTGCGGGAAGTGATTGGTGGTGATGATGCGCGCTATAGCCGGGTGGTGTTTAACGAAATTACTAAAAACGCGATCCGCCAGGCTTTCAACAAACCTGGTGAGCTGAATATTGATCGTGTTAATGCCCAGCAGGCGCGTCGCTTTATGGATCGTGTGGTGGGTTATATGGTTTCTCCGCTGCTGTGGAAAAAGATTGCTCGCGGTCTTTCTGCCGGGCGTGTGCAATCAGTGGCGGTTCGCCTGGTGGTCGAGCGTGAACGAGAAATTAAAGCGTTCGTACCGGAAGAGTTCTGGGAGGTGGATGCCAGCACGACCACACCATCAGGCGAAGCGTTGGCCTTGCAGGTGACCCATCAGAACGACAAACCGTTCCGCCCGGCGACTAAAGAACAAACTCAGGCAGCGGTAAGTCTGCTGGAAAAAGCGCGCTATAGCGTGCTGGAACGTGAAGACAAACCGACAACCAGTAAACCTGGCGCGCCTTTTATTACTTCCACATTGCAACAGGCTGCCAGTACCCGTCTTGGTTTTGGCGTGAAAAAAACCATGATGATGGCGCAGCGTCTGTATGAAGCTGGCTATATCACTTACATGCGTACCGACTCCACTAACCTGAGTCAGGACGCGGTAAATATGGTTCGTGGATATATTAGCGATAATTTCGGTAAGAAATATCTGCCGGAAAGCCCGAACCAATACGCCAGCAAAGAAAACTCTCAAGAAGCGCACGAAGCGATTCGTCCTTCTGACGTCAATGTAATGGCAGAATCGCTGAAAGATATGGAAGCGGATGCGCAGAAACTGTACCAGTTAATCTGGCGTCAGTTCGTTGCATGTCAGATGACCCCGGCGAAATATGACTCCACCACGCTGACCGTTGGCGCAGGTGATTTCCGCCTGAAAGCGCGCGGACGTATTTTGCGTTTCGACGGTTGGACGAAAGTGATGCCCGCGCTGCGTAAAGGCGATGAAGATCGTATTTTACCGGCTGTCGATAAAGGTGACTCACTGTCGCTTGTTGAGCTGACACCTGCTCAGCACTTTACCAAACCGCCAGCCCGTTTCAGTGAAGCTTCGCTGGTTAAAGAACTGGAAAAACGCGGTATTGGTCGTCCTTCCACCTATGCGTCGATCATTTCGACCATTCAGGATCGTGGTTATGTGCGCGTAGAAAACCGTCGTTTCTATGCGGAAAAAATGGGTGAGATCGTAACTGATCGCCTGGAAGAAAATTTCCGTGAGTTAATGAACTACGACTTTACCGCGCAGATGGAAAACAGCCTCGACCAGGTGGCGAATCACGAAGCAGAGTGGAAAGCCGTACTGGATCACTTCTTCTCGGATTTCACCCAGCAGCTCGATAAAGCGGAAAAAGATCCGGAAGAGGGCGGTATGCGGCCGAACCAGATGGTTCTGACCAGTATCGATTGCCCGACCTGTGGCCGCAAAATGGGTATTCGTACTGCCAGTACCGGGGTATTCCTCGGCTGTTCCGGCTATGCGCTACCGCCGAAAGAGCGTTGCAAAACCACCATCAACCTGGTGCCGGAAAACGAAGTGCTTAACGTGCTGGAAGGCGAAGATGCTGAAACCAACGCGCTGCGCGCCAAACGTCGTTGCCAGAAGTGTGGCACGGCGATGGATAGCTATCTCATCGATCCGAAACGTAAATTGCATGTCTGTGGTAATAACCCAACCTGCGACGGTTACGAGATCGAAGAGGGCGAATTCCGCATTAAAGGTTATGACGGCCCGATCGTTGAGTGTGAAAAATGTGGTTCTGAAATGCATCTGAAAATGGGGCGTTTCGGTAAATACATGGCCTGCACTAACGAAGAGTGTAAAAACACGCGTAAGATTTTACGTAACGGTGAAGTCGCGCCGCCGAAAGAAGATCCGGTTCCGCTGCCAGAATTACCGTGCGAAAAATCGGATGCTTATTTCGTGCTGCGTGATGGTGCTGCCGGTGTGTTCCTGGCTGCCAATACCTTCCCGAAATCACGTGAAACGCGTGCACCGTTGGTGGAAGAGCTTTATCGCTTCCGCGACCGTTTACCGGAAAAATTGCGTTATCTGGCCGATGCGCCGCAGCAGGATCCGGAAGGTAATAAGACAATGGTTCGCTTTAGCCGTAAAACCAAACAGCAATATGTCTCTTCGGAAAAAGATGGAAAGGCAACTGGCTGGTCAGCATTTTATGTAGATGGCAAATGGGTTGAAGGGAAAAAATAACCTTTAACTTTTTCCGGTTTTTATAAACAAAGGGTCGCGAAAACGGCCCTTTTTTATTACATATTATTTTTTCTGCACACCTATACACTAAAGCTATAAATGATATAGTGGTTATAGTTATCGCTTTTTTTATTATTAAATCGTATTAGTCACCCGCCAGGTGTGACGAAAAAACGATGTTCAGATGGCGTCTAAGTGGATGGTTTAACATGAAATTACAACAACTTCGCTATATTGTTGAGGTGGTCAATCATAACCTGAATGTCTCATCAACGGCTGAAGGACTTTACACATCACAACCTGGGATCAGTAAGCAAGTCAGAATGCTGGAAGATGAGTTGGGCATTCAAATTTTTTCCCGCAGCGGCAAGCATTTGACGCAGGTTACTCCAGCCGGGCAGGAAATAATTCGTATTGCTCGTGAAGTCCTGTCGAAAGTAGATGCCATTAAATCGGTTGCCGGAGAGCACACCTGGCCAGATAAAGGCTCATTATATATTGCCACTACTCACACTCAGGCACGCTATGCGTTACCAAACGTCATCAAAGGTTTTATTGAGCGTTATCCTCGCGTTTCTTTGCATATGCACCAGGGATCACCGACACAAATTGCCGATGCAGTCTCTAAAGGTAATGCCGATTTCGCTATTGCCACGGAAGCACTTCATTTGTATGAAGATTTGGTGATGCTGCCATGCTATCACTGGAACCGGGCTATTGTAGTGACCCCGGACCACCCACTGGCAGGCAAAAATGCAATCACCATTGAAGAACTGGCGCAGTATCCGTTGGTGACGTATACCTTCGGTTTTACCGGACGCTCTGAACTGGATACCGCTTTTAACCGCGCAGGGTTGACGCCGCGTATCGTCTTCACGGCAACGGATGCTGATGTCATTAAAACCTACGTCCGGTTGGGACTGGGGGTAGGGGTGATTGCCAGCATGGCGGTCGACCCGGTTGCTGACCCTGACCTGGTTCGTGTCGATGCACACGACATTTTCAGCCATAGCACAACCAAAATTGGTTTTCGTCGCAGTACGTTTTTACGCAGTTATATGTATGATTTCATTCAGCGTTTTGCCCCTCATTTAACGCGAGACGTCGTTGATGCCGCTGTGGCACTGCGTTCTAATGAAGAAATTGAGGTCATGTTTAAAGATATCAAGTTGCCTGAAAAATAATTACCTGCGTTATTTCCGGCACCTTTATGTTACCAGGGGCCGGAATATATTCTCTGCTCCTTCTTATTCGTACGCACCCACAATATAATTACCCCTGAAATCTTTATGGTAAATCGATCATAAAGTAGTGCCTAATTACCCGCCTCGCAAACTTCAATCTTCAAATATCTATATCAGGTCAAAAGATTGAATTATTCACTGGATACGATTCGTAAATTAGCTGGATTTTTGGCTAAAGTTTCATTAGGATTTGTCTCATCGTTTGATTAATTTTACCAATTGGTTAGCGTCTTACTGATAAGTGATGGCGATCATATGAGGTTAGCAATGCCTTCTGGAAATCAGGAACCCCGCCGGGACCCTGAATTAAAACGCAAAGCCTGGCGTGCAGTATTTCTTGGTTCTGCACTCTTCTGGGTGGTTGTCGCACTACTGATATGGAAAGTGTGGGGATAACGATGGTTGTTCAGGAGCAGCATCAGGAATCGTCACCATTATGTCAGCATAGTGACAACGAAATGGAAACGAAACGAGAATGTTCCGTCGTTATTCCAGATGACTGGAAACTAACGTCGCAGCAGCAAGCCTTTATAGAGATGTTTGCTGAAGATGATCAGCAGAAACAATAATTATCATCATTCTTATTATCCGATATATTCGTGAATTAAACGCTTTTTAATACACCACTGCAATAAAAGGTTGAGTAATTTCAACATAAAGTAATAACAAATAAAGGGTGTAGCCTATGATCATCACAAATACGAAATACTGGTCCTGGATGGGCGCATTTTCTCTGTCGATACTCTTCTGGTCCGAACTCATCTGGATAGTTGCTCACTAATCTCTGACCTCGCTGCGGCGAGGTTTTTCTTTGTGTGCCGGGCATGTTCAGCAGCTCGGGGGTGAAAGTCCCCTGTCCAGCCTGATGGTGGCGAAGGACTAGCGAAGCGCAAGGGCGTCGTCGTGAGGCGGGGTCTGAAGGAAGCGTGAAGCAAATCCATGACCTGACGAACAGAAATCCGATACGAGGCCTACCCGGTTGGCGGAGCAAGCAAAGAATTGCGAAGGCCATAACCATCAAGAACCGGGGTGGTAAATCGGACAGGTGTGTGGTGAAGGCGGCTGAACTTACCCCGGGAGGCCTGTCCGTCGTTCTGTATCCAGAACTGAGCGTACCGTAAGGGGCGCTGACCGGCGGACAGGAGTCAGCAGAGGGCATAGTAGGGCATGACACCCGAAGGCCCGAACGGTAATGAGTGACGAGTATCAACGGAGGTTCTGAACGGTCATGCAGCAGAAAACGCATCGCGACCCTGAGGCCGGGGAACGGGGTGAAGCCCCGAACGCCGCCCTTCCGGGGGCTGAAACCGTGCAGGCACCGACGAACAGAGAAAGTCCGTCGTCAACAGTGTGGCTGATGGAAGCCATTTGTGAACCAGTCAATCTCAGGCAAGCCCTGAAAAGAGTTAAAGCCAACAAAGGTGCAGCGGGAGTCGATGGTATGCGCGTAAGCGAACTGCCGGACTACCTGAGGCACCACTGGCCAGAGCTGAAAGCGCAACTGCTGTCCGGCAGATACCGCCCATCTCCTGTGAGAAGAGTGTCCATACCGAAGCCCGGCGGCGGCGGACGTCTGCTGGGCATCCCGACGGTGGTGGATCGCTTCATCCAGCAGGCGATGATGCAGGTATTGCAGGCACAGTGGGATAGCTCGTTCAGCGACAGCAGCTACGGGTTCCGTCCCGGTCGTTCGGCCCACCAGGCAGTGATACAAGCCCGGGAACATATCGGGGCCGGGTATCACTGGGTGGTCGACCTCGATCTGGAGAAGTTCTTCGACCGGGTAAATCACGATGTGCTGATGAGCCGGATAGAGAAACGAGTATCGGATAAACGGGTGTTGTCACTTATCCGCAGGTTCCTGAATGTAGGGGTGATGGACGCAGGTCTGGTAAGGCCGGTGACAGAAGGAACGCCGCAGGGCGGCCCACTGTCGCCGCTGCTATCGAACCTGCTGCTTGACGACCTCGACAAGGAACTGGAGAAACGTGGTCTGAAGTTCGTGCGGTACGCAGACGACTGTAATGTCTACGTGAAAAGCGAACGGGCAGGCAACCGGATCATGGCGGGGTTGACGCACTGGCTGAGCCATAAACTGAAGCTGAAGGTCAACGCGAAGAAGAGTGCTGTAGCACGCCCTGAAACGCGCAAGTTCTTTGGATACAGCTTCATAAGGGGGCGGAAGGTATGGTGCGTGGTATCGCCGGAGTCGATAAAACGGTTCAAAATGCGGATAAGAGCACTGACCGGACGCAACACAGGGAGAAGCCTTGAACAGCTAACCCAGCCGCTAAGACGATATCTGACGGGCTGGAAAAGTTACTACGGGCTGAACCAGAGGCCATCGCTGATGCGAGAGCTGAACGGATGGATAAGGCGCAGGCTGCGAAGCATACTCTGGAAACAGTGGAAAACGGGCCGCAACCGCTTCAGGGAGTTGCGCAGTCGAGGCGTAATCAAGGACCTTGCGGCGCAAACAGCAGGAAGCTGCCATAAAGAGTGGCGGATAAGCTGTAGTCCGGCACTGAATATAGCACTCCCCAATAAGCTGTTCTCCAGACTGGGCCTGCCAGAAGTATAGGCAGGCGACGATCAACATAACCGAACCGCCGTATACGGCCCCGTACGTACGGTGGTGTGGGAGGAAGCTGATCGTGAGATCAGCTCCTATCCCGATTTATCCCTGTAAGGCCTCTCCTCTTTTATCAATTTGGGTTGTTATCAAATCGTTACGCAGTGTTTGTGTTATCTTTAATATTCACCCTGAGGAGAATCAGGGTATCGCAACCCTGTCATTAAGGAGGAGCTATGTCGTCAACCCTACGAGAAGCCACTAAGGACACGTTGCAGGCTAAAGATAAAACCTACCACTACTACAGTCTGCCGCTTGCTGCCAAATCACTGGGCGATATTACCCGTCTGCCTAAGTCACTCAAAGTTTTGCTCGAAAACCTGCTGCGCTGGCAGGATGGCAACTCTGTTACCGAAGAAGATATACATGCGCTGGCAGGATGGCTGAAAAATGCCCATGCTGACCGTGAAATCGCTTACCGTCCGGCAAGAGTGCTGATGCAAGACTTTACCGGCGTGCCTGCTGTCGTTGACCTTGCGGCGATGCGTGAAGCGGTAAAACGTCTCGGCGGCGATACCGCGAAGGTGAACCCGCTCTCACCCGTCGATCTGGTGATTGACCACTCGGTGACCGTCGATCGGTTTGGTGATGATGAGGCCTTCGAGGAAAACGTGCGCCTGGAAATGGAGCGCAATCACGAACGTTATGTATTCCTGAAATGGGGACAGCAGGCGTTCAGTCGTTTTAGGGTGGTGCCGCCAGGCACTGGGATTTGCCATCAGGTTAACCTCGAGTATCTCGGTAAAGCGGTGTGGAGCGAATTGCAGGGCGGTGAGTGGATTGCTTACCCGGATACGCTTGTCGGCACCGACTCGCACACCACGATGATCAACGGTCTTGGCGTGTTGGGGTGGGGTGTTGGTGGGATCGAAGCGGAAGCAGCAATGTTAGGTCAGCCGGTTTCCATGCTTATCCCGGATGTTGTGGGCTTTAAACTCAGCGGAAAATTACGTGAAGGTATCACCGCCACAGACCTGGTTCTTACCGTCACTCAGATGCTGCGTAAACATGGCGTAGTGGGTAAATTCGTCGAATTTTACGGCGATGGACTGGATTCGCTGCCGCTGGCAGATCGCGCGACAATTGCCAACATGTCACCGGAGTACGGCGCGACCTGTGGCTTCTTCCCAATAGATTCGGTTACCCTCGATTACATGCGTTTAAGTGGACGCAGTGAAGATCAGGTCGAACTGGTCGAAAAATACGCCAAAGCGCAAGGAATGTGGCGTAACCCGGGCGATGAACCGATTTTTACCAGTACATTAGAACTGGATATGAATGACGTTGAAGCCAGTCTTGCCGGACCAAAACGGCCGCAGGATCGCGTTGCGCTGGCAGATGTACCAAAAGCTTTTGCCGCCAGTAACGAACTGGAAGTGAATGCCACGCATAAAGATCGCCAGCCCGTCGATTATGTTATGAACGGGCATCAGTATCAGTTGCCTGATGGCGCAGTGGTTATTGCCGCAATAACATCGTGTACCAACACGTCTAACCCCAGCGTGTTGATGGCTGCCGGGTTGCTGGCGAAAAAAGCCGTAACTCTGGGGCTGAAACGACAACCGTGGGTTAAAGCGTCGCTGGCTCCCGGCTCGAAAGTGGTTTCTGACTATCTGGCAAAAGCCAAACTGACACCGTATCTCGATGAACTTGGCTTTAATCTTGTAGGCTATGGCTGTACAACCTGTATCGGTAACTCTGGCCCATTACCCGATCCTATCGAAACGGCGATCAAAAAAGGTGATTTAACCGTTGGAGCGGTGCTGTCTGGTAACCGTAACTTTGAAGGGCGTATTCATCCACTGGTTAAAACCAACTGGCTGGCCTCGCCGCCGCTGGTTGTTGCTTATGCGCTGGCGGGCAATATGAACATCAACCTCGCTTCCGATCCACTTGGACATGATCGCAAAGGCGATCCGGTATATCTGAAAGATCTCTGGCCATCAGCACAAGAAATTGCTCGCGCGGTTGAGCAAGTCTCAACAGAAATGTTCCGTAAAGAATATGCGGAAGTTTTTGAAGGTACGGCGGAGTGGAAAGAGATTAACGTTGCGCGATCAGATACCTACGGATGGCAGGATGATTCGACCTATATTCGGTTATCGCCTTTCTTTGATGAGATGCAGGTAACACCAGCGCCAGTGGAAGACATTCACGGTGCGCGAATCCTGGCAATGTTGGGGGATTCGGTTACCACTGACCATATTTCTCCGGCAGGCAGTATTAAGCCCGACAGCCCGGCAGGGCGATATTTGCAGGGTCGTGGCGTTGAGCGTAAAGACTTTAACTCCTACGGTTCGCGGCGTGGTAACCATGAAGTGATGATGCGCGGCGCGTTTGCCAATATTCGCATTCGTAACGAAATGGTGCCTGGCGTTGAAGGAGGGATGACGCGCCATTTGCCTGCCAGCGAGGTTGTCTCTATTTACGATGCAGCGATGCGCTATAAGCAGGAGAAAACACCGCTGGCGGTGATTGCCGGGAAAGAGTATGGATCTGGTTCCAGCCGTGACTGGGCAGCAAAAGGTCCGCGTCTGCTCGGTATTCGTGTGGTTATTGCCGAATCGTTTGAACGTATTCACCGTTCGAATCTAATTGGTATGGGTATTCTGCCGCTGGAGTTCCCTCCAGGCGTGACGCGTAAAACGTTAGGGCTGAGCGGGGAAGAAAAGATTGATATTACCGATCTACAAAGTCTACAACCGGGCGCGACGGTTCCGGTGACGCTAACGCGAGCGGAGGGGAGTCAGGAAGTTGTGCCGTGCCGTTGTCGTATCGACACCGCGACGGAATTAACCTATTACCAGAACGACGGTATTTTGCATTATGTCATTCGTAATATGTTGAAGTAACTGTGCTTTACTTGCCGGATGAGGGGCATCCGGCAAGCAGGCCGAATTTGCATTAAACGAGGATTATTTGTTCAGCAAATGGCCCATTTTTTCCGCTTTGGTATCGAGATAATGCTCGTTATTTGGGTTACGACCGACAATCAACGGCACGCGTTCAACAATGTTAATCCCTGCTTCGGTCAGAATTTCGACTTTTTTCGGGTTGTTGGTTAACAGACGGACTTCGTTGACACCAAGTAACTTGAACATATCGGCGCAAAGAGTGAAATCGCGTTCATCAGCGGCGAAGCCTAACTGGTGATTAGCCTCTACGGTATCGTAGCCTTGATCCTGCAACGCGTAAGCGCGAATTTTATTCAGCAGACCAATGTTACGTCCTTCCTGACGGTGATACAGCAAAATACCACGGCCTTCTTCGGCTATTTGTGTCAGTGCCGCTTCAAGCTGGAAGCCACAATCGCAGCGCAAGCTGAACAGGGCGTCACCGGTCAGACATTCGGAATGGACGCGCGCAAGTACCGGGGTATGCCCGGAAATATCGCCATAGACTAGCGCGACATGATCGTGTCCGGTTGCCAGTTCTTCAAATCCCACCATCAGGAAATCGCCCCAGGGGGTTGGCAGTTTAGCTTCTGCCACACGTTTAAGCTGCATGAAATTCTCCAGATAATGCTGGTTCTGTATCGGCTTATTTTGCCATAACGCGAAGGTGTTCACCTAATCACGACGCGTCAATCGTTCACTGAATGGCACAAATCTGTCAATTTTTCCAGGTCAGAGCATTTTCAGTTATGATTGTGAGACTTATAAGGAAGGAGAGACCATGCGTTCGATTGCCAGACGTACCGCAGTTGGAGCAGCACTATTACTTATCATGCCGGTAGCGGTATGGATTTCTGGCTGGCGTTGGCAACCTGGAGATCAAAGTTGGCTGTTAAAAGCGGCCTTTTGGGTCACTGAAACCGTCACTCAGCCCTGGGGCGTCATTACGCATCTTATTTTATTCGGCTGGTTTCTCTGGTGTCTGCGTTTTCGCCTCAAAGCCGCAGTTATGTTATTTGCTATTCTGGCAGCGGCAATTCTTGTCGGACAGGGAGTTAAATCCTGGATCAAAGGTAAAGTTCAGGAGCCACGCCCTTTTGTTATCTGGCTGGAAAAAACACATCATATTCCGGTTGATGAGTTCTACACTTTAAAGCGAGCAGAGCGCGGTAATTTAGTGAAAGAACAGTTGGCTGAAGAAAAAAATATCCCGCAATATTTACGTTCTCATTGGCAGAAAGAGACGGGGTTTGCCTTTCCTTCCGGCCACACGATGTTTGCCGCCAGTTGGGCCTTGCTCGCCGTTGGGCTGTTGTGGCCACGTAGGCGAACTTTAACCATTGCGCTCTTGCTGGTCTGGGCAACGGGAGTAATGGGAAGCCGCTTGCTGCTGGGGATGCATTGGCCGCGCGATCTGGTGGTGGCTACGTTGATTTCGTGGGCGCTGGTGGCGGTGGCAACCTGGCTCGCGCAACGTATTTGTGGGCCATTAACACCACCGCCGGAAGAAAATCGTGAGATAGCGCAGCGAGAACAAGAAAGTTAAAACTGGTTGAATTTCCGAATTTAACCCTCAAATCATCAACAATGATTGTGGCTACCATTTCGCAGACGTCGTGAAAATGGTACTTTAAAGGGCTATTGCGGTAAGTTGACCATAATTTATTCGCTCTAACCACATAACGGGAAGTAATGTGAAATATTTACTCATTTTCTTACTGGTGTTAGCGATTTTTGTGATTTCTGTCACGTTAGGTGCGCAGAATGATCAGCAGGTAACGTTTAATTATCTGTTAGCGCAAGGGGAGTATCGTATCTCTACTTTGCTGGCGGTATTGTTTGCTGCGGGGTTTGCTATCGGTTGGTTGATTTGCGGCCTGTTCTGGCTGCGAATTCGTGTTTCTCTGGCACGCGCTGAACGTAAAATAAAGCGACTGGAAAACCAGCTTTCACCTGCGACTGGCGTGGCGGTAGCGCCTGATTCGTCAGTAGCGAAGGAATAACTTTCTATGCTGGAGTTGTTGTTTCTGCTCTTGCCTGTAGCCGCTGCCTATGGCTGGTATATGGGCCGCAGAAGTGCGCAACAAAACAAGCAAGATGAAGCCAACCGCCTGTCACGTGATTACGTAGCAGGGGTTAACTTCCTGCTTAGTAATCAACAGGACAAAGCGGTGGATCTGTTCCTCGATATGCTGAAAGAGGATACAGGCACCGTTGAAGCCCACCTTACGCTCGGAAACTTATTCCGTTCGCGTGGCGAAGTCGATCGCGCTATTCGTATTCATCAAACCTTAATGGAAAGTGCCTCGTTGACCTATGAGCAGCGTCTGCTGGCAATTCAGCAACTGGGGCGTGATTACATGGCGGCGGGTTTATACGATCGCGCGGAAGATATGTTTAATCAACTGACTGATGAAACCGACTTCCGAGTTGGCGCATTGCAACAACTGTTGCAAATCTATCAGTCCACCAGTGAATGGCAGAAAGCAATTGATGTTGCAGAACGCCTGGTGAAGCTTGGTAAAGATAAACAGCGAGTCGAAATCGCCCATTTCTACTGTGAATTAGCCCTTCAGCACATGGCCAGTGACGATCTCGATCGCGCTATGGCCTTGTTGAAAAAAGGGGCGGCAGCCGACAAAAACAGTGCCCGCGTGTCCATTATGATGGGACGTGTTTTCATGGCAAAAGGGGAGTACGCAAAAGCGGTCGAGAGCCTGCAACGCGTCATCTCCCAGGACAGAGAGCTGGTCAGCGAAACGCTGGAAATGCTGCAAACCTGCTATCAGCAACTGGATAAAACTGCCGAATGGGCAGAGTTTCTCCAGCGTGCGGTGGAGGAGAATACGGGGGCAGATGCTGAACTGATGCTTGCCGACATCATTGAAGCGCGCGATGGCAGCGAAGCCGCACAGGTCTATATTACGCGCCAGCTACAACGCCATCCGACGATGCGCGTGTTCCACAAGTTGATGGATTACCACCTTAACGAAGCGGAAGAAGGGCGCGCCAAAGAGAGCCTGATGGTGTTGCGTGACATGGTGGGCGAGAAGGTGCGTAGTAAGCCGCGTTACCGCTGCCAGAAGTGTGGTTTTACTGCATACACGCTTTACTGGCATTGTCCGTCCTGCCGTGCCTGGTCAACCATTAAACCGATTCGTGGCCTGGATGGACTGTAATTTATAAAAAAAACTATCTTTAGTTACAACATACTAAGGGTTATTTTTACAAATAGCTTCGGTAACGCCTGAGCAGAAAAAGACTGGCAGGGGGAAAATCGTAACTGTTAATTTTTTATTTCCACGGGTAGAATGCACGCCGTTTACCTGTTTTGCGCCACTTCCGGTGCCCATCATCAAGAAGGTCTGGTCATGACGTTAACTGCTTCATCTCCTTCCCGCGCTGTTACTCATTCTCCTGTTGTTGTTGCCCTTGATTATAATAATCGTGACGCTGCGCTGGCGTTTGTCGACAAGATCGACCCACGCGATTGCCGTCTGAAAGTAGGCAAAGAGATGTTTACCCTGTTTGGGCCGCAGTTTGTTCGTGAACTGCAACAACGTGGTTTTGATATCTTCCTCGATCTGAAATTCCACGATATTCCCAATACCGCAGCGCACGCCGTGGCAGCGGCGGCTGACTTAGGCGTGTGGATGGTAAACGTTCATGCCTCTGGCGGCGCACGTATGATGACCGCAGCACGTGAGGCGTTGGTTCCGTTTGGCAAAGATGCGCCGCTATTAATCGCTGTGACTGTACTCACTAGTATGGAAGCCAGCGATCTGGCCGATCTTGGTGTGACACTGTCACCGGCAGATTATGCAGAGCGTCTGGCGGCGCTGACGCAAAAATGCGGCCTTGACGGTGTTGTGTGTTCAGCCCAGGAAGCTGTGCGGTTTAAACAAGCATTTGGTCAGGATTTCAAACTGGTGACGCCGGGTATTCGCCCGCAGGGGAGCGACGCTGGCGATCAGCGCCGCATCATGACCCCGGAACAGGCGCTGGCGGCAGGCGTTGATTATATGGTGATTGGTCGCCCGGTAACGCAATCGGCGGCCCCGGCGCAAACGCTGAAAGCGATCAACACCTCGTTACAACGGAGTGCATGATGAGTGATTCTAACAGCCGTCTGGTCTACTCAACGGAAACTGGACGTATTGATGAACCCAAAGCGACCCCTGTACGACCAAAAGGCGACGGAGTGGTGCGCATCCAACGGCAAACCAGTGGGCGTAAAGGTAAGGGCGTATGCCTGATTACCGGCGTCGATCTCGATGATGCCGAACTGACAAGGCTGGCGGCTGAACTGAAGAAAAAATGCGGCTGCGGCGGGGCAGTAAAAGATGGAATTATCGAAATCCAGGGGGATAAGCGTGATTTATTAAAATCACTGCTTGAAGCGAAAGGGATGAAGGTAAAACTCGCAGGCGGTTAACAAAAAAAGCCACGGAAATATTTTCGTGGCTTTCGTTTATTTCACTGTGTGTATTATTCAGTTATTTCGTACTGAACCGAGTCAAGCGTATTATAATAGCGAGTTGCTAATCGACATTTATTTACGATTATTTACCGACCTGGTGACCGATAATACCACCAACTGCTGCACCACCTAATGTACCCAGCGTGCTGCCATCAGTCAGTACTGCACCGCCTAAAGCCCCTGCACCTGCACCGATTGCGGTGTTTCGGTCCCGTTTAGACCAGTTAGAACAGGCACTTAGAGACATTGCCAGTGTAATTGCCAGAACAGCCGCGGTCATTTTTTTGCTCGTTACAAACATAATACTCTCTCCTGAATTTATGATTCACGGAAGTAAGCTCTCTATAACTATAATAGTTCAGAATAGGCCATGTAAAATTATTCCGTGAAATCCTCTCGCGCGCAGGGTTATATCACGCAGGTGATAGTGACTTCCTGTTATATCGCTGATAATAAGTTTATAACGTTAGGGTGTTAATAACAGGTAAATAGTCTTAATTATCAACCAGGAATCATCTTAGTGCGGATGATTTGCGTTAGAGCAAATCATCCGTAAGGAAGGAAAGTGATTATATGTCAACGACGTGAACGATTAATTTACTGTGTTCCAAAGACATCAGATCGCTGGCGCTAATCTTTGAATCGGTTATAACGCGTTTGATTCTCTCAACAGGGCCGATGGGGTAAGAATGTACGGCACCAAACTTTGAACTGTCAGTCAGGACAATGGTTTCGCACTCTTTTTCCAGTACAGCATTGACCACATCGGTACGCATCATGTCGCGACCTGTAAACCCGGTTTCAGGTTGCCAGCCATCGATACCAATAAATGCCTTACTGAAATGCACCTGTTGGATACACTGACGTGTCAGAGGACCAACCATACTTTCGCTTTTTTTCTGGTACACACCGCCAAGTAAAATGACTTCACAAGGGGCGTCTTTCAATAAATGCGCTATATAGCTGCTGACCGTAATGATGGTGACATTTTTCTTTTGCTCACCCAATGTGCGGGCCAGAAGGGCATTACTGCTGCCATTCTCGATAAAGATGGTTTCTCCCGCTTGAACCAGTGAGGCGGCAAACTCAGCGAGTTCACGTTTCAGCGTATAATTATTCATCATACGGGTTTCGACATCATCGCTATCAAGCGAAACAGCAAAACCATGTGCACGGCGTAGATAGCTAAGTTTTTCGAGGGTGTTGAGATCCTGGCGGATAGTAACTTCGGAAACTCCAGTGGCTTTCGCCAGATCGGTTACGCTAACCTGACCCTGGTCAATGACCATCTGTAGAATAGTTTGTTGTCGGGAATTCATCGCTGTAATTCTTATAACGTTATAATACTCAATAAAAAATGCTGACGCGCCGGGCATCCTTAAATAGGGAAAACTGAAAGCACGATTGTTAAATCTCCCATGGTGCCTTCGGGATGTCTGGCGTAGATGCAGCAACCTGGCGCAAGAGTTCTGCTTTAAGTATCTCAAGATTATGGATCGCAGAGTGGTAATCGCCTGCCACAAGGATATCTAACACAATATCAATACGTTCGGCAACGCGCTGGGCATCAAATTCAGACATCAAGGGTATCCTTAAGGCAAAAAAGGTGAAAATAAATAATGCAAAAATTGCCGCTAAAAGAGAAGTGCTTAACGGCAAAGGTTAATTATCATTCACGAATACGATATGTAATGGAATTATATACCGTTAAATATATATATTCGTCTCTTTATGCGCGTTTCAGATAACGTTTATACCAGCGTTCAAACGCTACGGCGGGCATCGGTTTGGCAAACAAGAATCCTTGTCTCTCATTGATGCCGTTTTTGGTTAAAAAAGCATCTTCTTTTGCGCTTTCTACGCCTTCGGCAATAACCTGCAGGTTCAAGGCCTGAGCTACGGCGACAATTGCCCGTACCAGCGACTGTGAGACAGGTTGTTTGTGAATATCACGGACAAAAACCTGGTCGAGTTTAATGGCATCGATAGGAAATCGTGCCAGTTGAGAAAGGGAAGAGTAGCCAGTGCCGAAATCATCCAGGTGAACCTGTGCGCCTAATTGACTGAATTGCTGAATAACGGAAAGCGCCAGCTCGTCGTTTTCAATCAGGCAGCTTTCAGTCAGCTCGACATCAATAGGGCAATACTCAAATTTAAGTTCCTGGAGTACCTGTTTCAGGTCAGTGAAAATAGTTTGATCAGCGAGTTGGCGTGCTGAGACATTGACTGCCACCCGAAGATTGATGCCTTTATCTCGCCATTTTGCCACCTGGCGAACGACGTCAAGAATAACCCAACGACCCAGAGGCACAATCAGACCGGACTCTTCCGCATAGGAAATAAAGTCCAGTGGGGGAATTAGTCCGCGTTCGGGCGACTGCCAGCGCACCAGAGCTTCCAGACTGCGCACTTCACCGCGCCAGGTGATTTTCGGTTGATAGTGAATAACTAACTGATCGTTTTCCAGTGCTTTACGCAGGTTGGTATCCAACCACAGATATTCAAATACCCGTTGATTCATTTCTGGTGAAAAAACGCAAAATTGCCCTCGACCGCCTTCTTTGGCACTGTACATTGCCGTATCGGCGTGGCGAATAATTGCCGCACTGTCTGGGCCATGTTGCGGTGAAAGTGAAATACCGATCGAACAGCCAGTATAAACTTCGATTAAACCAATGCGAAAAGGCTGACGCAGGCGGGTCAAAATCCGCGATGCCATTGCTTCCAGGGCACTTTGTGAGGTGTTTGGTGCGAGTACCAGAAATTCATCGCCGCCAGAGCGCGCCAGTACCTGATCCGGCTCAAGACAGCTTAAAATGGCCAGTGAAACCTCGCGTAACAACTGGTCGCCAAACAAATGCCCGTAGGCATCGTTCACTTTTTTAAAATTGTCTAAATCGAGATAAACCACGCCGACTTTACTTTCATCCACCTGATTAATGGCGTGATCGATTAATTCCTGCATAGCGTTACGATTCGGCAGCCCTGTAATGCTGTCGGTGTTAGCCAGAATTCGCAAGCGCTCCTGGGCGTGGCGTTCTTCGGTGATATCGGTACCGGAGCAGATTAAATAGATCTCATTTTTGCCGCTGCCGCTATGCACGAATTTGTTGCGAAACAGAAACAGCCGCTGGCCTTTACGCGTGGGTATCCAGATTTCTACCTCATATGCATTGCCGTTTCGAAAAAATCCACGGTTATTGCGCATGGATGCCGCAGCTTCACGACGACTCATAAACAGTTTAAACACACTTTGCCCGATGACATCGTGTTCTTTCAGCCCCGTGTACTCTTCACATAACCGGTTAAAACGCTGGATATTTCCCCGACTGTCCAGAATCACTATTGCAGAGTGGGCTTCAGAAACCACTTGTTCTGCAAAGGACAGTCCGTGTGATAAATCACGAGCTACCGCCGGTGTGTCATGCCATGCTGACGCGTTTCCACCCCATTCACGCTTATTGATTTTTCGTCCCACCAGATGAACAGAAAGATCACTCTCATCGACTGTCAGGCTCATCATCAGGCTGGAGGTGATAACCGTCATTTCCCGGATACGAGCAGCCTGTTCGGCAGATAACTGCAGAGTACGTTCAGGTTCCGTTGTTTCGGTGGCGGAAAAACGCAAAACATCACTGTTTTCCGACAACCGCCAGTATGGGTTGTGCGATCCGAGAAAGTTGTACAACGTTGTGGACTCCCTAATGGTTTTCATGATGCATACCCTCCGGTTAACAGCGGAGTCCCGCAGTTAAATGAACGGTTCATATGGCTTACATGAAATTAATGGCGGTTAAACGTATTGTTTTTTTTATATATTTATTTGTAATCCAGTTTTGGGAAAACGCCAGTTTTCAAACGGATGTCATTAAAAAAAATCTGCTGAGATAAACGAATGTGGGGGAAGGGAAAAGCAAACGGCCCATCCGTAATGAATGGGCCGTAAAAAGAGATTACGCGACAGGGCGCGCAATAATGCTGCGGGTTTCCATGCGTACTTCGGCAATGGTGACGTCGATAACGTCGGTTACTTTGTAAACTGTTTCACCTTTAATTTGTACGGTGCCGTTTTCCTGACTGCAAACCAGCTCATCGCGCACGGCGTGTAAGAACGGTGCAGGGATAAAGGCGATAGCGCCGTTATCGACCAGACGCACACGCATACCGCCCCGGCTGATATCGACGATTTCTGCCGCAAAACGGGTGTCAGTGCCCGCTTTGTCTTTCAGGAAACGCGCGTACAACCAGTCCCCGACATCACGTTCTGCCATCCGGTTGAGACGACGACGCTCTGCCATTTGGGTGGTGATCTCATCCTGCGGACGCGTCGCCGTTTCGCCTTTGATGATCGCTTTCAGCAAACGATGGTTGATCATGTCGCCATACTTGCGAATTGGTGAAGTCCAGGTGGCATACGCTTCCAGACCGAGGCCAAAGTGAGGACCCGGTTCGGTGCTGATTTCCGCAAAAGACTGAAAACGGCGAATGCGGCTGTCGAGGAAGCCAGTCGGTTGCGCATCCAGCTCACGACGCAGTTTGCAGAAACCGTCCAGTGTGAGCACTTCTTCGGCATCAACATGCAGGCCATGCGTTTTCAGCAATGCTGCCAGCGCCTCGGCATTTGCCGGATCAAAGCCCATATGCACGTTATAGATACCGAAACCGAGCTTATTGCGCAGCACGCGGGCCGCACAAATGTTAGCGGCGATCATCGCTTCTTCGACAATACGGTTAGCAATACGGCGTGGTTCAGCGACGATATCCAACACTTCACCTTTTTCACCGAGAATAAAACGGTAATCCGGGCGATCTTTAAACACCAACGCATGGTTATTACGCCATTCGCCGCGACGCTGGCAAATTTGCGCTAACAGGCGGATTTGTCCGGCAATCGCATCACTTTCTGGCTGCCAGTCGCCGGTGTTTTCCAGCCAGTCGGAAACCTGGTCATAAACCAGTTTGGCTTTGGATTCGATGGTAGCGGCAAAAAATTCGATGTTGTCTTCAATGGTGCCATCAGCAGACAACGTCATCCGACATGCCAGTACCGGGCGCACTTCATTGGCACGCAGTGAGCAGAGATCGTCAGAAAGCTCGCGCGGCAGCATCGGGATGTTGAAGCCCGGCAGATAGTTGGTGAATGCGCGAATTTTCGCTGCTTTGTCCAGCTTGCTGCCTTCGGCAATCCACGCGGTTGGATCGGCAATTGCGACAATTAACTGCAGTTTGTCATCCGGTAACGCCTTCGCGAAGAGGGCATCATCCATATCTTCCGTGCTGGCACTGTCGATGGTGACAAAGTCCAGCGCGGTGAGATCTTCACGAACCAAACCCTCATCGAGCATTTCGGTGGCGATGCCATCTGGTGCTTCTTTTTCCAGGTTATGGCGCGCCAGGGTTACCCACCAGGGCACGAAGTGGTCATCACCAAAAGTGATGTATTGAGTCAGGTCGGCATAGAAAGAACGATCGCCTTTCAGCGGATGGCGGCACATTTCGGCAACCGCCCAGTCGCCTTCTTTAAACTCATGATTCAGCCCGCGGGCAGCGCGGCAAGGAATAGCGTCTTTTAAGAGTGGATGATCAGGCACGATGGCCAGACGGTCATTCTTGCCCTGAACTTTACCCACGAAACGAGTCAGAAACGGTTCAACCAGTTCTTCTGGCTCTGCGGATTCACGATCTTTTTCACTGTGGATCACCGCGATAATTCGGTCGCCATGCATGACTTTTTTCATCTGCGGCGGCGGAATGAAATAACTTTTCTGTGCGTCGACTTCCAGGAAGCCAAAGCCTTTTTCAGTGGCTTTTACCACCCCTTCAGCGCGGGGCGTCTGGGAGTGCAGTTGCTGTTTAAGCTGCGCTAGCAGCGGGTTGTCCTGAAACATAATTGTCTATTTTGGTGGCCATTAGAGCGGCTGACAGTTTTACGCGATTCTGCCTGACGCAGCAAGGTTAATGTGTCTCACCCAACGCGATTTTTAAGCGATTTATCCAACCACAAAACCCGCTCCATACCAGCAGATTGATAACCTGCGCTGATGATGTTTCATGTTCGAGTAACGGGCTAAACTGGGCGGCGCTAAAGCGATCGGGTGCTCGTGTCAGCCATTGTATCGCCTGAACCGTGGCACGCTCAACAAAATGGCAGTCAGCCCACTGGTTTATTTCGTTTTCGCCCTGACGCAGAATGGATATTGCTTCTTTATATTCAAATGTTGAATGTATGAGAGAGGTGAAACAGGCAGCACTGCCGTTAATTCGTGCGCTGAGTAAAGCAGCAAGTTGATGGCTGGATTTTGTTGTTACCAACGGGCTGGATAACAACGCCACAAAGAGTGAAAACGAGGCAGGATGCAGATTCAGGATTGCTGCCAGTTGGCGAAGTTCAGAGCCTGGCAACAGGAGAGCATTCGTCTCTTGCTCTCCAGAGAATTTTTCCCCTTCGTAGCAGGCACGCCAGCCGGTTGATACTTCAGCAAAAAATGAGCTGTCAGCGTAGCTTTGCACGTCCAGACCGGGTAACCAGCGTACAGGTTGTCCAAGATAAGCCTGAAAAGTCGCAATTGCTCGCGCCTGAAAACCAACAAAACCAATAATTTGATTAATAATTACACAGTCCCAGGTGGTAAGCCCGACATCGTGAAGATGCTGGCGCGATCGGTTGTCGATAATCGATGGAGAGCCGGCCAGTTGACGGGCATATTGCGTGATTTGTGCCAGACGATGATTACTATCCCTGGAGGAGTCTGGTCCGGGAAGCGGTGTCAGACGCGCGGAATAGTAGTTGCATAAACGCTGGACGCCGCAGACCTGAGCAACGGTCAGAGCGGTCGACAGGCGTTCATAGGCGGTGAATGTCTGTAAACGGGTCACCGCAAGCTGATTGGGAAATAGCTCTACAGCAAGAGTACGCGCCGGGAGCAGCCACGAATGAAAGGGATCAAGTGTTTCTTCGTCAAGGATCACGTCGAGCAGAAAAGGATCGGTAACCTGTGCAGCTTCCGGAACCAGAGGCAGAACGTCATGTTCTGCAGTGCTGGATTGCGTTTCGTGATACCAGTGGCTTTTGCCTGAACTGTGGCGTTGTTCCATGGGCGTTCCTTGGTCATAACGGAAATCGTTATCCTGACGCAAGGCGGAGAGGGGAGAAAGACGGATCGGTGATAACAAATATCAGAAAGGTATAACAGAGAAATGGGCGGCGCAACGCCGCCCATCATTACCCACAGAACGATTATTTCAGTTCCAGCTCGTTCATTGCAGCGATGCTGAAACCGCCGTCAACGTGAACCACTTCACCGGAGATACCGGCAGAGAGATCGGAACACAGGAACGCTGCGGAGTTACCCACATCCTCAATGGTAACCGTACGACGAATCGGAGTAACCGCTTCGCAGTGTGCCAGCATTTTACGGAAGTCTTTGATGCCAGAAGCGGCCAGAGTGCGGATCGGGCCAGCAGAGATGGCGTTAACACGCACACCTTCCGGACCCATCGCGTTAGCCATATAGCGCACGTTCGCTTCCAGAGACGCTTTCGCCAGACCCATAACGTTGTAGTTCGGGATAGCGCGCTCAGCGCCCAGATAGGAAAGAGTCAGCAGGGCAGAACCCGGATTCAGCATAGAACGGCAAGCTTTTGCCATTGCAACGAAGCTGTAAGAGCTGATGTCGTGGGCAATTTTGAAGCCTTCACGAGTCACGGCGTTAACATAGTCGCCATCCAGCTGATCGCCAGGTGCAAAACCAATAGAGTGTACGAAACCGTCAAATTTCGGCCAGACTTTACCCAGTTCTGCGAACATGGTGTCGATGCTGGCATCTTCGGCAACATCGCACTGCAGAACGATGCTGGAACCTAATTGAGCGGCAAATTCTTCTACGCGGCCTTTCAGTTTATCGTTCTGGTAGGTGAATGCCAGTTCAGCTCCTTCGCGGTGCATCGCCTGAGCGATACCGTAGGCGATGGACAGTTTACTGGCAACACCGGTTACCAGAATGCGCTTACCGGAAAGAAAACCCATAGCTTTAATCCTTATTGTTGATGCTTGTTGTGCCTGAAAATCAGGCGATTCGTCGTTTTAGTAAACAGTACGAACAGATAAACGGTTATTATAATCAACCTGGCTGTGGGTGGCTATAGTTGCGCTTTCTGTACGGGGGAGAAGCTACAGTACAGAACATTTTGTTCTATCTGATCCTGACATCTTCAGGGGCAGGTTATGGGAATATCTCATAGAATCTGGCGACAACACGTCGCTGCCTTTCTCTGATGAACTGACATCAACGTAATATTTCAACCATCTTCACAGAATCTCCACAATCTCTTCATTATCAGAATATGCATCATGAATAAGATAAAAATACTTTCCATTACTTTGGAGAAACGTATAATTAGCCAAAATGAGAATGATCATTCTCACTAAGTGGAAGGCCAGGAGACAGAAATGACGAGCAAGCTGGAGATACGTCACAAACAGCGCCAGGATGAAATCATCAACGCCGCCCGTCGGTGTTTTCATCGCTGCGGTTTTCATGCCGCCAGTATGTCGCAAATTGCCAGCGAAGCTCAGCTTAGCGTCGGGCAGATCTACCGTTACTTCGCCAATAAAGACGCCATTATTGAAGAGATGGTTCGCCGTATCATCGACTTTCGTATTGCTCAGATGGACATTGACGCGCGTACCGATCGCTTCCCGGAAGTCCTTGCCTTGCGGAAATCCTTAAATGAAGACGACGACGCGTTGATGCTGGAAGTGGCCGCAGAAGCAACACGCAACCCGCGGGTGATGGCAATGCTCGAGGAAGCTGACGCCAGAATGTTCGCTAACGGTTGTGCGCATATGAAAAGAATGCATCCCCATCTTAGCGATGAGCACATTCGTTGTTGCGTTGAGGTGCTCGCCACTATGATGGAAGGTACGGTTTATCGTCGTTTAACACCGCAAAAAAGCGATCCACAACGTCTGCAGGAAATATATCAGGATATTATTAGTATGTTGATAAATAAATAAGAACAGAATTAACCGATAGCGGGGGATATTAATCCCCCTTATTTCATTGCGAAATTTATTTCGCGATGCGGGTTCGTTATATCTGAATATCCCTGACATATCCTCATTAATTTTAATGAGGAGGGTATTGTTCACCCTGGAGAAAATAATGAAGTATATAGCAACGTCTGTAGTGGCAATGCTGCTCTTATCTGGTTGTGATAATACGCAAAATAACAATTCATCCCCGTCGGAAACAGAAGTGGGCGTTGTTACGCTCAAATCTCAACCGGTTTCTGTAGTCAGTGAATTAACCGGGCGCACCAGTGCGGCACTCAGTGCTGAAGTACGTCCGCAGGTTGGGGGAATTATCCAGAAACGCTTGTTTAAGGAAGGTGATCTGGTTAAGGCCGGACAGCCGCTCTACCAGATTGATTCGGCCAGTTATCGGGCGGCATGGAATGAAGCCCGTGCTGCGTTGCAACAGGCGCAGGCACTGGTAAAAGCCGATTGCCAGAAAGCGCAGCGTTATGCCCGACTGGTGAAAGATAGCGGCGTGTCACAACAGGATGCTGATGATGCTCAGTCTACCTGTGCACAAGATAAAGCCAGTGTAGAAGCGAAAAAAGCTGCACTGGAAACCGCGCGAATTAATCTTGACTGGACCACGGTCACCGCGCCGATTTCCGGGCGCATAGGCATTTCGTCGGTGACGCCTGGCGCACTGGTAACCGCGTTGCAGGATACGGCGTTAACGACTATTCGTGGTCTGGAAACGATGTATGTTGATCTCACTCGCTCCAGTGTCGATTTACTGCGTCTGCGCAAACAGTCGCTGGCAACCAACAGCGATACCATGAGCGTCTCACTTATCCTGGAAGATGGTACAACGTATAGCGAAAAAGGTCGGCTGGAACTCACCGAAGTGGCCGTTGATGAATCTACCGGTTCGGTAACATTACGGGCGATTTTCCCTAATCCACAGCAGCAGTTGTTACCGGGTATGTTTGTTCGCGCTCGTGTCGATGAAGGCGTGATGGAAAACGCTATTCTCGCGCCGCAACAAGGTGTTACGCGTGATGCTAAAGGTAATGCTACCGCGCTGGTGGTGAATAAAGACAATAAAGTAGAGCAGCGCACGCTCGAAACGGGAGAAACCTACGGTGATAAATGGCTGGTGTTGAACGGCCTGCACAACGGTGACCGACTGATTGTCGAAGGTTCCGCCAAAGTAACTTCAGGGCAGACCGTCAAGGCCGTTGAGGTTCAGGCTAATGGAGGCAATGCCTGATGTTTTCGCGTTTTTTTGTTCGCAGACCCGTCTTTGCCTGGGTTATCGCCATTTTGATTATGTTGGCGGGGATTCTGGCCATTCGCACATTACCCGTCGCGCAATATCCTGATGTTGCGCCGCCGACCATCAGAATTTCAGCTACTTATACCGGTGCTTCTGCCGAAACGCTGGAAAACAGCGTAACTCAGGTTATCGAACAACAACTTACCGGGCTGGATAATTTGCTCTACTTCAGTTCCACCAGTAGTTCGGATGGCTCAGTCAGTATTAATGTGACGTTTGAACAAGGCACTGACCCTGATACCGCGCAGGTGCAGGTACAAAATAAAATACAGCAGGCAGAGTCACGTTTACCGAGCGAAGTACAGCAAACCGGTGTCACGGTGGAGAAATCACAAAGCAACTTTTTGCTGATTGCTGCCGTATATGACACTACCGACAAAGCGACCAGTTCCGATATTGCTGACTGGCTGGTGAGTAATCTTCAGGACCCGCTGGCGCGTGTTGAAGGCGTAGGGAGTCTGCAAGTTTTTGGGGCTGAATATGCGATGCGCATCTGGCTTGATCCAGCCAAACTGGCCTCATACTCGCTGATGCCATCCGATGTACAAAGTGCAATTGAAGCGCAAAACGTGCAAGTTACTGCCGGGAAAATCGGTGCTTTACCGTCATCGAACACGCAACAATTGACGGCAACAGTTCGTGCTCAGTCACGCTTGCAAACCGTTGAGCAATTTAAAAATATCATTGTTAAAAGCCAGTCAGACGGCGCGGTTGTTCGCATCAAGGATGTGGCTCGCGTTGAGATGGGTAGCGAAGATTATAACGCCATCAGTAAGTTGAACGGTCATCCGGCCGCAGGGGTAGCCGTGATGCTCTCACCGGGAGCGAATGCGTTAAATACGGCGACGCTGGTAAAGGATAAAATCGCAGAATTTCAGCGCAACATGCCACAGGGATACGACATCGCTTACCCAAAAGACAGCACTGAATTTATTAAAATCTCCGTAGAGGACGTAATTCAGACGCTGTTTGAAGCCATCGTACTGGTGGTTTGTGTGATGTATTTATTCCTGCAAAACCTGCGCGCTACGCTGATCCCAGCGTTAGCCGTGCCGGTCGTCTTGCTGGGGACGTTTGGCGTTCTTGCGTTGTTTGGCTATTCGATTAATACCCTGACGTTATTTGCAATGGTACTGGCGATCGGTCTGTTGGTGGACGATGCCATTGTGGTGGTGGAGAACGTCGAACGTATTATGCGTGACGAAGGACTGCCTGCGCGTGAAGCAACGGAAAAATCAATGGGCGAAATTTCTGGCGCTCTGGTTGCTATTGCTCTGGTACTGTCTGCCGTATTTCTGCCAATGGCGTTCTTTGGGGGATCTACGGGGGTAATTTATCGTCAGTTTTCGATAACCATTATTTCCGCCATGCTGCTTTCCGTGGTGGTCGCATTAACGCTGACTCCTGCGCTTTGTGGTTCTGTCCTCCATCATGTTCCACCGCATAAAAAAGGTTTTTTCGGCGCATTCAACCGCTTTTACCGTCGTACTGAAGAAAAGTACCAGCATGGCGTCCTTTATGTTTTGCGTCGTGCGGTGCGGGCTATGGGTGTCTATGTCGTGCTGGGCGGTGGAATGGCTCTGATGATGTGGAAACTGCCGGGCAGTTTCTTACCCACTGAAGACCAGGGCGAAATCATGGTGCAGTACACGCTGCCAGCCGGAGCGACCGCAGCTCGTACAGCAGAAGTAAACCGCCAGATTGTTGACTGGTTCCTGGTAAACGAAAAAGCAAACACTGATGTCATTTTTACCGTTGATGGTTTTAGTTTTAGTGGTAGCGGGCAGAACACCGGGATGGCGTTTGTCTCGTTGAAAAACTGGTCACAACGTAAGGGTGCAGAAAATACCGCCCAGGCCATTGCCTTACGGGCAACCAAAGAGTTGGGGGCAATTCGTGATGCTACGGTATTTGCCATGACTCCACCTGCGGTTGATGGTCTGGGGCATAGCAATGGTTTTACGTTTGAATTAATGGCAAGTGGTGCTACTGACCGTGAAACCTTACTTCAAATGCGTAACAAGTTGATTGAACAGGCTAATCAAAGCCCTGAGCTGATTTCTGTACGTGCCAATGACCTGCCGCAAATGCCGCAATTGCAGGTAGATATTGATAACAATAAAGCTGTATCGCTGGGTTTGAGTTTAAGTGATGTCACCGATACGCTGGCCAGCGCGTGGGGCGGTACTTATGTGAATGACTTTATTGACCGTGGCCGTGTGAAAAAAGTCTACATTCAGGGCGACAGTGAGTTTCGTTCTGCGCCGTCAGACTTAGGGAAATGGTTTGTGCGTGGTAGCGATAACGCCATGACGCCATTCTCTGCTTTTGCTACTACGCGCTGGATCTATGGCCCGGAAAAACTGGTGCGTTACAACGGCTCCGCGGCTTATGAAATTCAGGGGGAAAACGCGAGTGGTTTTAGTTCTGGCGACGCGATGGCAAAAATGGAAGCTCTGGCAAACAACCTTCCGGCAGGGACAACCTGGGCCTGGAGTGGCTTGTCATTGCAGGAGAAACTGGCCAGCGGTCAGGCACTGAGTCTGTATGCGGTCTCTATTCTGGTGGTTTTCCTCTGCCTTGCAGCACTGTACGAAAGTTGGTCAGTTCCGTTCTCGGTCATTCTGGTGATCCCGCTGGGGCTGCTCGGTGCGGCGCTGGCGGCCTGGATGCGTGATTTAAACAACGACGTTTACTTCCAGGTGGCGCTATTAACCACTATCGGTTTGTCGTCGAAAAACGCCATTCTGATTGTGGAATTTGCCGAAGCGGCGGTTGCTGAGGGCTATTCCCTGAGTCGTGCGGCATTACGCGCGGCGCAGACCCGTTTACGTCCAATCATCATGACCTCGCTGGCGTTTATTGCAGGGGTTATGCCGCTGGCGATGGCGACCGGTGCAGGTGCGAACAGCCGCATCGCCATTGGTACGGGCATTATTGGCGGTACGCTGACCGCTACATTACTGGCCATCTTCTTCGTTCCTCTGTTTTTTGTGCTGGTTAAACGTTTGTTTGCCGGTAAACCGCGCCGTCAGGAGTAAGTTATGTTGCGTCGTTCTCTAATTTTTCTGGTGCTGTTGAGTGCGGGATGTGTCTCGCTCGATCCCCACTACAGCACGCCCGAATCCCCAATCCCGGCGAGCTTGCCGGGAGCACAGGGGCAGGGGAAGGCAATCAGCCATGACTGGCAACAGGTGATCCACGATCCCCGATTGCAGCAAGTGGTGACCATTGCACTGAACAGTAACCGCGATGTGCAAAAAGCGATTGCTGATATTGACTCAGCGCGGGCGCTCTATGGGCAAACTAATGCGTCGTTATTCCCGACGGTGAATGCAACCTTAAGTTCGACCCGCAGTCGTTCGCTGGCGAATGGCACGGGGACCACTGCTGAGGCTGACGGTACGGTGTCCAGTTTTACGTTAGATCTGTTTGGTCGTAATCAGAGTTTGTCACGGGCAGCGCGAGAAACCTGGCTTGCCAGTGAATTTACAGCCCAGAACACCCGTTTAACGCTGATTGCCGAAATCAGCACCGCCTGGCTGACCCTGGCGGCCGATAACAGCAACCTGGCTCTGGCAAAAGAAACGATGGCCAGCGCAGAGAACTCATTGAAAATTATCCAGCGCCAGCAGCAGGTTGGCACGGCGGCAGCGACAGATGTCAGCGAGGCGATGAGTATCTATCAGCAGGCGCGCGCCAGCGTTGCCAGCTATCAGACGCAAGTGATGCAGGATAAAAATGCCCTGAACTTACTGGCGGGTACAACACTTACGGAAAATCTGCTACCGGGAACACTGGAAAGCCTGCCGGAGCAGATGATAAGCCTGGTTCCTGCGGGAGTGTCATCTGACGTTTTGCTGCGTCGCCCGGATATCCAGGAAGCGGAACATAATCTGAAGAGCGCCAATGCTGATATTGGTGCCGCGCGGGCTAACTTTTTCCCGACGATTTCGCTGACTGCAAGTGCTGGCGTCGGCAGCGACGCATTATCGTCGCTGTTCAGCCACGGAATGCAGGTCTGGTCATTTGCGCCCTCGGTAACATTACCGCTGTTCACCGGCGGTAGTAATCTGGCGCAGCTTCGTTACGCAGAAGCACAAAAGCGCGGGCTTATTGCCACCTATGAGAAAACCGTTCAGAGCGCTTTCAAAGATGTTGCTGACGCGCTGGCTCGTAGAGCAACAGTTGAAGAACAACTGGATGCACAGCGTCAGTATGTTAAAGCTGAACAACAAACGGTCGATATTGGCCTGCGCCGCTATCAGGCCGGTGTCGGTGATTACCTGACCGTGTTGACGGCACAACGCACTTTGTGGAGCGCACAGCAGGCGTTACTGGCATTGCAACTGACTGATTTCACAAACCGGGTAACACTCTGGCAGTCGCTGGGCGGCGGCATGTCATCACTTAAGTAAGGAATAGTATGGCTAGAGTCTCTCTTTCATGGGCATTGATTCTTGGTCTTTTAGCCGGTATCGGCCCGATGTGTACTGACCTTTATTTGCCCGCATTACCTGAGATGTCGGAGCAACTGGCGACAACCACGACCATAACGCAATTGACGTTGACCGCGTCACTAATCGGTCTTGGCGTAGGGCAACTGTTATTTGGCCCTCTGAGCGACAAAATAGGGCGTAAACGCCCGTTAATCTTGTCGTTACTATTGTTTATTGTCTCCTCCATTTTGTGCGCGACAACTAACAATATTTACTGGCTGGTGGTCTGGCGTTTTATTCAGGGGATCGCGGGGGCAGGTGGTTCGGTGCTCTCTCGTTCTATTGCTCGTGACAAATATCAGGGGGTAACGCTGACCCAGTTCTTTGCACTGTTAATGACGGTGAATGGCCTGGCTCCGGTATTGTCGCCAGTGCTGGGAGGTTACATTGTCAGCACCTTTGACTGGCGCACTTTATTCTGGGTAATGGCTGAAATTAGCACCGTACTGTTGCTGGGCTGTCTGTTATTTATCCATGAGACATTGCCAGAAAATAAAAGGGGCTCATCATTACTATTAACCGGACGAAGTGTGGTGCAGAACCGCCGTTTCATGCGTTTTTGCCTGATTCAAAGTTTTATGCTGGCTGGCTTGTTTGCGTACATCGGTTCTTCGTCTTTCGTATTACAGAAAGAATTTGGCTTTAGCCCAATGCAATTCAGCCTGGTGTTTGGCCTTAACGGCATCGGGCTTATCATCGCTTCATGGATCTTCTCACGACTGGCCCGACGACTTAACCCGATGAAATTGTTGAGAGGCGGCCTGGTAGCGGCGATTCTGTGTGCATTGCTCACTGTCTTATGTGCATGGTTGCAGTTACCCATTCCGGCACTGGTGGCATTATTTTTCACCATCGCATTTTGTAGCGGCATAGGCACTGTTGGTGGGGCTGAGGCAATGAGTGCTGTAGGGACGCAAGAATCAGGAACGGCATCTGCGCTGATGGGGATGAGTATGTTTGTCTTTGGCGGTATAGCTGCGCCGTTATCGGGAGTAGGTGGGGAAACTCTGTTAAAAATGAGCCTGGCGATTACGGTGTGTTACACGCTGGCATTGCTGGTTGCTCTCACCAGAATCGACAGTCAGAAGTAATGGATTAATGAATGCCTCATTCTGACGGGGATTTCCCCCTGTCAGAATGAGGCGCCGAAGATTAACGATCTTTGCGCCACGCATCTGCCGTCAACGCTTCGCCAAAGTGCCCGGAAATGAGCCGCTTGGTGAGTTCATGTAGCGGCGATGCCAGCACGTCAGCCGTACTGCCGCGCTCGACCACTTCGCCCTGATGCATGACCAGAACCTGGTCGCTGATATGCTTCATCATCCCGATGTGTTGGGTAACATAAATATAAGAAATGCCCTGTTTTTCTTGTAACTCCAGCATCAGGTTAATCAACTGCGAACGCATCGACATATCCAGCGAGGCGAGAGCTTCATCCGCGATAATGACTTTAGGGCGCAATATTAGTGCGCGAGCCAGACCCAGACGCTGTTTTTGCCCTGGTGCCAACATATGCGGATAGTAACTGACGTGATCCGGCAGCAGTCCGACCATACGCATCGTTTCAATAATCTGTTTGCGCCGCTGCTCAGGCTCGAGGTCAGTGTTCAGGCGCAGCGGAAAATCCAGGATCTGCGAGATACGCTGACGTGGATTCAACGAGGTCGACGGGTCCTGAAAGATCATGCGAATCCGCTGGCTGCGGAAAGAGTAATCGCCAAAATGCAGCGGATGATCGTCAATCAATAACTCACCGCTGGTTGGCTCAATCATTCCCGCCAGCATTTTCGCCAGCGTCGATTTTCCGGAACCGTTCTCGCCAATAATCGCCAGCGTCTGGCGTTCACGCAGCGTAAAGCTCAAGGGTTTTACGGCTTCTACGGTCTGACGACGAAACCAGCCGGTTCGGTAGCGGAACGTTTTGCTTAAATTACGCACTTCGAGCAGGGTTTCTATCATCTCACTCTTTCTCCATGTTCAGCGGGAAATGACAGGCATAGAGATGATTTTTCGCCCCCGTCAAACGCGGCGTCACAATACATTCTCGTTGTGCATACGGGCAACGTGGTCCCAGACGACAGCCAATCGGTAATTGTTCCAGCAGAGGGATGGCACCGGGCAGCGTATTGAGGCGACTTTTATGCGGCATCGCGCTGCCGAAGTCCGGTATCGCGCGGATCAACGCCTGGGTATAAGGATGATGCGGCATCGTCACCAGCTCCTTACTTGGCGCGGATTCCACCGTTTGGCCACAGTAAAGCACGTTAATTTTATCCGCCCATTGGCTAAGCATTTGTAAGTCATGGCTGATAAGCAAAATGGTGGTGTTACTGTTCTGATTCAGACGCGTCAGCAGGCGAAAAATTTGTGCCTGGGTGGTTGGCTCCATCGAGTTTGTCGGTTCGTCAGCTATCAGCAGACGTGGTTGATTTGCCAGCGCGATGGCAATCATCACTTTCTGGCATTCACCTTCGGTTAACTCATACGGAAAGCTGCGCATCGCATCTTTGTGATCTTTAATCCCCACACGGTGCAGCAGCTCAATGGCACGGCGTTTGCGCCAGCCAAAACGCTGCCACCAACGCCCTTTGTAGGTCCAGGCCGGGATGTTTTGCATCAACTGACGACCCACACGTTCAGAAGGGTCGAGACACGATTGCGGTTCCTGAAAGATCATCGATACATTGTGCCCAACCAGCTTGCGCCGTTCGCGCGCGGAGAGACGCAACAGATCGATATCATCAAAACGCATACGGTCAGCGGTAACACGCCAGTTATCTTTATTAACGCCACAAATCGCTTTCGCAATCAAACTTTTGCCGGAGCCAGACTCGCCAACAAGGCCACGGATTTCACCTTCGGTTAAGGTCATACTCACGCGGTCAACGGCTTTAACCCACTCATCACCGGTTTTAAATTCAATGGTCAGGTTACGAATATCCAGTAACGGCATTATTCCACCCCCGCAATAATCGCACGACGTACACCATCGCCAAGGAGGTTAACCAACAACACGCTGATCATAATTGCCGCTCCAGGCAGCATCACGGTCCACGGGGCGACATAAATCAGCTCCAGTGCATCGCCAAGCATCGCTCCCCATTCAGGCGAGGGGAGTTGCGCGCCGAGATCGAGAAAGCCCAGCGCGGCGATATCAAGAATTGCCATCGACAGTGCGCGGGTGATCTCTGTGACCAGTCCGGCGGTAATGTTCGGCAACACGGCAAACCAGAGAATATTCAGCGTCGTTGCGCCATCCAGACGGGCAGCAATAACGTACTCTTTTTCCAGCTCATCATGCACCATGCTGTAGACCGAACGCACCATACGCGGCAGTAACGCCAGCCAGACGGCAAACATTGCGTGCGACAAACTCGGCCCGGCAAACGCGACGACGATAATCGCCAGCAGCAGGGACGGGATCGCCAGTAAAGTATCCAGAATATGGTTAAGCACCGCTGACCGTAAACCATGCGTAGCACCGGCGAAGGTGCCGAGCACAAGACCACAGATTGTCGCGGCAAGCGTCACCACAAATGCGCCGCCGACGGTAGGCGCAGCACCGCTCAGTAAACGGCTTAAAACATCGCGACCAAGGTCATCGGTGCCGAGGAAAAAAGAGACTTCTCCGTAGCGCGACCATGACGGCGGCAACAATTGATAACCGAGAAATTGCTGGTCGATGTCGTAAGGCGCAAACCAGCCGCCAAAAATACACAACACAGCCAGCCCCGCGCAGCCGTACAGGCCGACCATTGCAGCGGCATCACCATAGAATTTGCGCCAGGCGGTACGCAGCGTGCCGGGCGGGCGCTTCTCGCTGTATACGCTATCGTAAGGCATACCATTCCTTATGTTTCAGAGGGTTAGCCATGGCACCCAAAATATCAGAAATCACGTTAACAATAATGACCAGTGAACCGCAGACCATCACTCCGGCGGAAATGGCTGCGTAATCCTGCTGGCGGATGGCGTTAATTAACCAGCGGCCAAGTCCAGGCCAGCTAAAGACCATTTCGGTGATCATCGCCAGTGTCAGCATGGTGGAGAACTGTAATCCCAGGCGAGGGATGACAGGAGGTAACGCGTTATGTAACACGTGGCGACGCAAAATAGTAAAGCGCGACAAACCGCGGGTTGCCGCTGCTTTCACATAGTTCTGGTCATACACTTCGATGGTGCTGATACGCATCAGACGGATCACTTCGGTAGTCGGTGCAACCGACAGGGTGATGACTGGCAATACCATATGACGCATTGCGCTCATGATCATTTCATCCCGCCACGGTGAGTCCGAAAGCCAGGCATCAATCAACGCAAAACCGGTAATCGGTTTCACTTCGTAGAGCAGATCGAAACGCCCTGAAACGGGCAGCCAGCCTAATGTAAGCGAACAAAACAGCGTCAACAGAAGTGCCAGCCAGAAAACAGGGATTGAAAAGCCTAATAACGCGATGGCGTTGATCAAATTATCCTGCCACTTATGGCGTGTAATTCCGGCAATCATCCCCACGGGGATCCCAACAATCAGCGCAAAACCGAAGGCGAGAATGCACAGCTCCATCGTCGCCGGGAAGACCTCTTTTAACTGCTCGGCAATCGGCTGACCGTTAATGCTGGAAACGCCAAAATCCCAGTGGATCAGGCCGTTAAACCAGAACACCCATGCATTCCACAGCGACGCGCCTTGTAACGGTGCATGTGGCGTGAAATAGCTCAAACTGAAGCCAACAAAGGTCAGCAGGAACAAGGTCACGATCAATAACAAAATGCGGCGTAAGGTGAAGATAATCATGGTTTTTTCACCTCATTTTGCTTTTCGCGGTACACCCCTGCGAAGGAGGCGTTACCAAACGGGCTAAGAACCAGCCCTTTGATATCGTAACGGTAGGCCTGCAAGCGCAGTGACGAGGCCAGCGGCAGAATGGGCAACTCCTGCGCCAGAATACTTTGCGCTTCGTCATAGGCTTCAATACGCGCAGCCAGTTGCTGCGAGGAGAGCGCCTTACGCAATACGCTGTCAAATTTCGGATCGCACCAGTGGGCAAGGTTGGTCTGGGAGTGAATGGCCGCACAGCTTAGTAACGGACGGAAGAAACTGTCCGGATCATTACTGTCCGTCGCCCAACCGGATAACGTCAGATCATGGCTCATATCCATCAATCGCGCCTCCTGAAAACGACCTTCTACCGGTACAATCACCACTTTCACGCCGACCTGCGCCATATCCGCCTGAATGAGTTCGGCGGTCTTCAGCGGGCTGGGGTTCCACGCCTGTGAGCGCGTCGGCACCCACAGTTTCAGCGTTAAGTTTTCCAGTCCCAACGCCTTCAACTGTTCGCGTGATTTCGCTGGATTGTATTCGGTAATTTTAGCCTCGTTGTCATAAGCCCACGAGGCGCGCGGTAAAATTGAGGCCGCAGTTTCAGCCGTACCGTAATAGATAGATTGCATCAGGCGCTGGTTATTGATCGACAACGCCAGCGCGTGGCGGACTGCTGGATTATTTAGCGGCGGTTTGGCGGTGTTAAACGCCAGATAGGCAACGTTCATCCCCGGACGCAGCGTTAAACGCAAACGCGGGTCATCGCGCAAAATAGATAGCTGACTGGCAGCGGGCCAGGCCAGAACGTCACATTCACCGGTCAAGAGTTTCGACAGCCGTCCGGTGCCGCCAGAGCCTAAATCCACCACCACCTGCGGCATCAACGGCTTGCCTCGCCAGAATTCATCATGACGTTGTAAGCGAATATATTGCCCCGTGCGATTTTCCGACAGTTTATACGGTCCGGTGCCGACGGGCTGGCGGTCGAGTTGCTCCTGGCGATCTTCTTGCTCTAACTTCTGGGCGTATTCGGCAGACATTACCGACGCATAGTGGGTTGCCAGGTGCCATAAAAAGGAGGCGTCAGGCTGGGACAGACGGAACTCAACGGTGTGATTATCCAGCTTGCGGACGCTTTTAACGTTGTCGGCAAATTGCAGACTGTCGAAATAGGGGAAGTTGCTACCGTTGACGTTATGCCACGGGTTGCTGCGGTCAAAAATTCGCTGGAAGGTAAACACCACATCATCGGCATTCATTTTGCGTGTGGGAGTAAACCAGGCCGTTTTTTGAAACGGGACATCGCGGCGCAGGTGGAAGCGATAGGTCGCGCCGTTGTCGAGCACTTCCCAGCTTTCGGCAAGTTCCGGCATCAGACGATAGGTATAAGGATCGACATCCAGCAGTCGATCATAAAACTGGGCGGCAAGGGTATCGACAATTAACCCACTGCTCGCTTTGGATGGGTTAAAGGTGTTGACTTGTCCGCTGACGCAATAGACAAAACCGCTGTCGCGGATATCAGCGTGCGGGGCGGGTTCAGGCGCGGCTATTGCCTGACCACTCACAAGTCCAGCAATCACCAAAAGAGACGATAATACCTGGCGCATAATATTAAGGGATTTTATGTAAAGAGGCTATCTTACTAATATTTAATGACATTTGCCATTACCGTTTGTGTTCAGGGGGCGTAATGAGGGCCGTGTGGTTGGTCGTTGAACAGGTGGCGTCGCCATCTGTTCAACATTCGTACCCGTGATTTCTTTATAACTATAACTCACAGAACAACTTAGCGAGGTGCAGACAGGCGCGATCGTGAGACTGACTGCAGATTGCTGACAAGGTGTGTCTCATTTTTAGCCGGATGCGGTACGGCCTACAATCCTGGCCGGGCGTCCACTATTAAATGATTACTCATTACCCCATTGATTCAAGAACTCTGCGATCTCATCAATGTGCGCGGGATTAATCCCTGCTTCAGCGGCCATTTCATGCTGGGCTTCTTCGCTGATCTCTTCATTGTTCATCAAACGGGTGAGCAGTAACTGGAAGTAGTGGGCCAGCGCCGTGCGCTCAGATTCTGCGACAGATTTTGCGCATTCGCTCGCGTATTCATCGACAATATCGAAATATTTCAGTGGGATATCGTGGTTCATGGTTTACCCTGGGGTTAATGCGTTAAGCATAGGGGCGGATGATAGCACTCGTGATCCGGGTCATACATCTTTTTATAGATAACGGCGCTGCGCACCGCCAGTGCGCCAGGCTGCGTCTGGCGAAACCCGTATCATGCACTAGCTGACAGTATATTGAATTTAAACGGTTTTGTTGGTCGAACAGGACGTTTACGCCGCATCCGGCAAGTGACATTGCCTAACCCCGCTAAATCTGGTGCTTTTTCAACAATGCGCGGAACTGATGATAGGTTAATCCCAGTAATTCAGCCGCGCGTTTCTGGTTATATTTCCCCTGTTGCAAACTGAGCTGAAGTAACTCTTTTTCCTGCAGCATCTGAAATTCGCGCAAATCCACCGGCAACGCCGGAAGTGATGTCGTTTCTGAAACGGCGATAGCTTCTTCCGGTGGACGCTGTTTAAAGGGATCAATAATGATGTCATCAAGCGGATAATCGCTGGTGCCGTGGCGATACACCGAACGTTCCACCACGTTTTTCAATTCACGAATATTTCCCGGCCAGCGATAATTTAGCAGCGTTTCTCTGGCGCGTTCCGTAAAACCCGGGAATAGAGGCAGTTTGATTTCCCGACACATTTGGATGGCAAAGTGTTCCGCCATCAGCATAATATCGCCTTCACGCTCACGCAGCGGCGGCAGTTGCACCACGTCGAAAGCCAGACGGTCGAGCAGGTCGGCGCGAAAAGTGCCTTCATTGACCATCGCCGGAAGGTCGGCGTTCGTGGCACATACCAGCCGCACATTGACCTGTAATGGCTGACTACCGCCGACGCGTTCCAGTTCACCATACTCGATCACGCGCAACAATTTTTCCTGCACCATCATCGGTGCCGTAGCGAGTTCATCAAGAAACAACGTGCCGCCGTCTGCGCGTTCAAATCGTCCCGGATGACGTTTTTGCGCGCCGGTAAACGCGCCAGCTTCATGGCCAAACAGTTCGGAATCCAGCAGATTTTCATTTAACGCCGCGCAGTTAAGAGAAATAAACGGCCCTTGCCAACGCGAAGAAAGGTAGTGCAGGCGGCTGGCGATCAACTCTTTACCGGTGCCGCGCTCGCCAATAATCAACACTGGTTTGTCCAGCGGCGCGAGATGCGAAACCTGTTCCAGCACTTCGAGAAAGCTGTTCGCTTCACCGAGTAAGTTATCTTTGTATTCAGCCATGATGAAATTCGCCACTTGTTAGTGTAATTCGCTAATTCATCCTGGCATGTTGCTGTTGAATCTTCAATCAGATCTTTATAAATCAAAAAGATAAAAATTGGCACGCAAATTGTATTAACAGTTCAGCAGGACAATCCTGAACAAAGAAATCAAGAGGACAACATTATGGGTATTTTTTCTCGCTTTGCCGACATCGTGAATGCCAACATCAACGCCCTTTTAGAGAAGGCGGAAGACCCGCAGAAACTGGTGCGTCTGATGATCCAGGAGATGGAAGACACTTTGGTTGAAGTGCGTTCTACTTCGGCGCGTGCGCTGGCGGAAAAGAAACAACTGACTCGCCGGATTGAACAAGCGTCGGCTCGTGAAGTTGAGTGGCAGGAAAAAGCCGAACTGGCACTGCTGAAAGAGAGAGAAGATCTGGCGCGTGCAGCGTTAATTGAAAAACAGAAACTGACCGATCTGATTAAGTCCCTGGAACATGAAGTGACGTTGGTGGACGATACGCTGGCGCGCATGAAGAAAGAGATAGGCGAACTGGAAAACAAGTTGAGCGAAACCCGCGCTCGCCAGCAGGCATTAATGCTGCGTCATCAGGCGGCGAATTCGTCGCGCGATGTGCGCCGTCAGTTGGATAGCGGAAAACTTGATGAAGCGATGGCGCGTTTCGAATCTTTCGAACGTCGTATCGACCAGATGGAAGCAGAAGCAGAAAGCCACAGCTTTGGTAAACAACGATCGCTGGATGAGCAATTTGCTGAACTGAAAGCCGATGACGCAATCAGCGAGCAACTGGCGCAATTAAAAGCCAAAATGAAGCAAGATAATCAATAATAACACCCCAGGCGGCGTCTGAACGCGCCGCCGCTCATCGTCTAAGGAGTACTTATGAGCGCGCTATTTCTGGCTATTCCGTTAACCATTTTTGTGCTGTTTGTTTTGCCTATCTGGTTATGGCTGCATTACAGCAACCGCTCCAGCCGCGGTGAATTGTCGCAAAGTGAACAGCAGCGATTAGCGCAACTGGCAGATGAGGCAAAACGGATGCGTGAGCGTATTCAGGCGCTGGAGTCCATTCTTGATGCGGAACATCCGAACTGGAGGGATCGCTAATGGCGGGTATTAATCTCAATAAAAAATTATGGCGCATCCCACAACAGGGCATGGTGCGTGGTGTCTGCGCAGGGATTGCCAATTATTTTGATGTGCCCGTAAAACTGGTGCGTATTCTCGTGGTGCTGTCGATATTCTTCGGCCTGGCGCTGTTTACCCTGGTCGCTTACATCATCTTGTCATTTGCCCTTGACCCGATGCCGGACAACATGGCGTATGGTGAACAACAACCTTCCAGCAGCGAATTGCTGGATGAAGTCGACCGTGAACTGGCGGCCAGTGAAACGCGTTTACGCGAGATGGAACGTTATGTCACTTCCGACACTTTCTCGCTACGTAGTCGTTTCCGTCAACTGTGAGGAAAGTTATGAATATTCGCTGGCAACAGGCCGGGCAAAAGGTGAAGCCTGGTTTCAAATTAGCAGGCAAGCTGGTACTTCTTACCGCACTGCGCTACGGCCCGGCGGGCGTTGCTGGTTGGGCGATAAAATCTGTTGCTCGTCGGCCGCTGAAAATGTTGCTGGCTGTGGCGCTGGAACCGCTGTTAAGTCGGGCCGCTAATAAACTGGCACAGCGCTATAAAAGGTGAGGGGAGTTTCGCAAAAATTGTTAAATCTCAGGCGTATAATGGATAGCAATTTTCATCCATAGAAGGACGCTTACATGTTTAAAAAAGGGTTACTAGCGCTGACGCTGGCGTTTTCACTGCCTGTTTTTGCCGCTGAACACTGGATCGATGTTCGTATTCCAGAACAGTATCAGCAAGAGCACGTTCAGGGAGCCATCAATATTCCCCTGAAGGAAGTGAAAGAGCGTATTGCCACCGCCGTTCCGGATAAAAACGACACCGTTAAAGTGTATTGCAACGCAGGGCGTCAGTCCGGACAGGCAAAAGAAATCCTCAGCGAAATGGGGTACACCCACGTTGAAAACGCCGGTGGTCTTAAAGATATTGAGATGCCGAAGGTCAAAGGTTAAAAGAATTACTCATTGAGCGGTGTAAATAACACCGCTTATTTATTTGATAAATCAAAATTAACCCACATTATTACCTCCAGCATCTCATCCTTTCTACAGCTTTCTGGCACAGGACAGCAATGAAGCGACTCAAAAATGAACTTAATGCGCTGGTGAATCGTGGTGTCGACAGGCACTTGCGACTGGCCGTAACCGGTCTTAGCCGCAGTGGCAAAACAGCGTTTATCACCGCGATGGTTAATCAGTTGCTCAATATTCATGCCGGAGCACGTTTGCCGCTATTAAGTGCGGTGCGTGAAGATCGTCTGCTGGGCGTAAAACGCATTCCCCAGCGTGACTTTGGCATTCCGCGCTTCACCTATGATGAAGGTCTGGCGCAATTATATGGCGATCCTCCGGCCTGGCCGACGCCAACGCGCGGCGTCAGCGAAATCCGCCTGGCATTGCGTTATAAATCGAATGATTCTCTGCTGCGTCATTTCAAGGACACCTCCACGTTGTATCTGGAGATTGTTGATTATCCCGGCGAGTGGCTACTCGATTTGCCAATGCTGGCACAGGATTATTTAAGCTGGTCGCGGCAGATGACGGGCTTGCTTAATGGTCAGCGTGGCGAGTGGTCGGCAAAATGGCGGATGATGTGCGAAGGGCTGGACCCGTTAGCTCCTGCCGACGAAAATCGTCTTGCGGACATTGCCGCCGCGTGGACCGATTATCTCCACCATTGCAAGCAGCAGGGGCTGCACTTTATCCAGCCTGGTCGCTTTGTCTTGCCTGGCGATATGGCGGGAGCGCCTGCGTTGCAGTTCTTCCCGTGGCCGGATGTTGACGCCTGGGGTGAGTCCAAACTGGCACAGGCCGATAAACACACCAACGCCGGGATGCTGCGTGAGCGGTATAACTATTACTGCGAGAAAGTGGTGAAAGGTTTCTATAAGAATCACTTTCTGCGCTTCGACCGCCAGATTGTACTGGTGGATTGCCTGCAACCGCTCAACAGTGGTCCGCAGGCTTTTAACGATATGCGCCTGGCGCTGACGCAACTGATGCAGAGTTTTCATTATGGGCAGCGCACGCTGTTCCGGCGCTTGTTCTCGCCGGTTATCGACAAATTACTGTTTGCTGCGACGAAAGCGGACCATGTGACCATCGATCAGCACGCCAATATGGTTTCATTACTGCAACAACTGATTCAGGACGCCTGGCAAAATGCGGCGTTTGAAGGGATCAGCATGGATTGTCTGGGGCTGGCCTCAGTTCAGGCGACCACCAGCGGCATTATCGACGTTAACGGTGAGAAAATTCCGGCGCTGCGCGGCAATCGATTGAGCGATGGCGCACCGCTCACTGTTTATCCTGGCGAAGTTCCCGCACGTTTGCCCGGTCAGGCGTTCTGGGATAAGCAAGGTTTCCAGTTTGAGGCGTTTCGTCCGCAGGTAATGGATGTCGACAAACCGCTGCCGCATATTCGTCTTGATGCCGCGCTGGAATTTTTAATAGGAGATAAATTGCGATGACCGAACCGTTAAAACCACGTATTGATTTCGACGGTCCGCTGGAGGTCGATCAGAACCCTAAATTCAGGGCGCAGCAGACCTTTGACGAAAGTCAGGCGCAAAATTTTGCACCGGCGACGCTCGACGCAGCACAGGAAGAAGAAGGGCAAGTTGAAGCGGTGATGGATGCCGCATTACGCCCGAAACGCAGTCTGTGGCGCAAAATGGTGATGGGCGGGCTGACGCTGTTTGGCGTGAGCGTTGTTGGTCAGGGGGTGCAGTGGACGATGAATGCCTGGCAAACCCAGGACTGGGTGGCGCTGGGCGGTTGTGCCGCTGGGGCATTGATCATCGGTGCTGGCGTTGGCTCTGTGGTGACGGAGTGGCGGCGGTTATGGCGCTTGCGCCAGCGTGCTCATGAGCGTGATGAAGCGCGAGATTTGCTGCATAGCCACGGTACTGGAAAAGGGCGAGTTTTTTGTGAAAAGCTGGCGCAGCAGGCGGGGATCGATCAGTCGCATCCGGCGCTGCAACGCTGGTATGCCTCGATCCATGAAACGCAGAACGATCGCGAAGTCGTCAGTTTGTATGCCCATCTGGTTCAGCCGGTGCTGGATGCGCAGGCGCGCCGCGAAATCAGCCGTTCAGCGGCAGAATCTACGCTGATGATTGCCGTCAGTCCGCTGGCGCTGGTGGATATGGCGTTTATTGCCTGGCGCAATCTGCGGTTGATTAATCGCATCGCCACGCTGTATGGCATTGAACTGGGTTATTACAGCCGTTTGCGTCTGTTTAAACTGGTGCTGCTGAATATCGCTTTCGCCGGGGCCAGTGAACTGGTGCGCGAAGTGGGGATGGACTGGATGTCGCAGGATCTCGCCGCACGCTTGTCGACGCGCGCTGCCCAGGGGATTGGTGCCGGGCTACTGACTGCGCGTCTGGGAATTAAAGCTATGGAACTTTGCCGTCCGTTGCCGTGGATTGACGATGACAAACCCCGTCTGGGTGATTTTCGTCGTCAGCTTATCGGTCAGGTAAAAGAGACGCTGCAAAAGGGCAAAACGCCCAGCGAAAAATAACGCAATATCGGGTACTGATCGGATATCTTTACGCCGAAGTGCCCGTTTATTCGTCTTTGTGTCAATGTTTGTTGACAGAAACCTTCCTGCCACTCGAATAGTGTCATATCATCATATTAATTGTTCTTTTTTCAGGTGAAGGTTCCCATGCGTCTGGAAGTCTTTTGTGAAGACCGACTCGGTCTGACCCGCGAATTACTCGATCTACTAGTACTAAGAGGCATCGATTTACGCGGTATTGAGATTGACCCAATCGGGCGGATTTACCTTAATTTTGCCGAGCTGGATTTTGACAGTTTCAGCAGCCTGATGGCGGAAATTCGCCGTATAGCAGGTGTTACCGATGTACGCACGGTGTCGTGGATGCCTTCCGAGCGTGAACATCTGGCGCTGAGCGCATTGCTTGAGGCATTGCCTGAACCCGTGCTTTCTGTCGATATGAAAAGTAAAGTGGACATGGCGAATCCGGCGAGTTGTCAGCTATTTGGTCAGAAACTTGAGCGTTTACGCAATCATACCGCTGCGCAATTGATTAACGGATTTAATTTTTTACGTTGGCTGGAGAGTGACCCGCAGGATTCGCATAACGAACATGTGGTGATCAACGGGCAGAATTTCTTGATGGAGATAACGCCGGTCTATCTTCAGGATGAAAATGACCAGCACGTTTTGACTGGTGCGGTGGTGATGCTGCGTTCGACGATTCGTATGGGGCGTCAGTTGCAAAATGTGGCTGCGCAGGACGTCAGCGCCTTTAGCCAGATTGTCGCCGTTAGCTCGAAAATGAAACACGTTGTCGAGCAGGCGCAAAAACTGGCGATGTTAAGCGCGCCGCTACTGATCACGGGTGACACGGGTACAGGTAAAGATCTCTTTGCTTATGCCTGTCATCAAGCCAGCCCTCGTGCCGGTAAACCTTATCTGGCGCTGAACTGTGCATCTATTCCGGAAGATGCCGTTGAGAGCGAACTGTTTGGGCATGCCCCGGAAGGGAAGAAAGGGTTCTTTGAGCAAGCGAACGGCGGTTCGGTGCTGCTGGATGAGATTGGTGAGATGTCGCCACGGATGCAGGCTAAACTGCTGCGTTTCCTCAATGATGGCACCTTCCGTCGGGTTGGCGAGGATCATGAAGTGCATGTTGATGTGCGGGTGATTTGCGCGACGCAGAAGAATTTGGTTGAGCTGGTGCAAAAAGGCGTATTTCGGGAAGATCTCTATTATCGCCTGAACGTGTTGACGCTGAATCTGCCGCCGTTGCGTGACTGCCCGCAGGATATCATGCCGTTAACCGAATTGTTCGTCGCGCGCTTTGCCGACGAGCAGGGAGTGCCGCGTCCGAAATTGGCTGCCGATCTGAATACCGTGCTGACACGTTATGGTTGGCCGGGTAACGTGAGGCAATTGAAAAATGCGATTTACCGTGCACTAACGCAACTGGATGGCTACGAACTGCGCCCACAAGATATTTTGCTGCCAGATTATGACGCTGCTACCGTCCCTGTGGGGGAAGATGCGATGGAAGGTTCGCTGGATGAGATCACCAGCCGATTTGAACGATCGGTATTAACCCAGCTTTATCGCAATTACCCCAGCACGCGCAAACTGGCAAAACGTCTGGGTGTTTCCCATACCGCGATTGCCAACAAATTGCGTGAATACGGCCTGAGTCAGAAGAAGAGCGAAGAGTAAACACGTAAAATGCCTGATGGCGCAATACCATCAGGCATAATAACTTACGCTTTCAGTACAGCCAGAGCTGCGTCGTAATCCGGCTCGGTGGTGATTTCATTCACCAGTTGGCTGAAAATCACATTGTCATTTTCATCAATTACGACAACTGCGCGCGCTGCCAGACCTTTCAAGGGGCCTTCAGCGATCTCAACACCGTAAGCTTTCAGGAATTCGCTATTACGGAAAGTGGAAAGGGTGATTACATTGTTCAGACCTTCCGCACCGCAGAAACGAGACTGGGCGAATGGCAGATCGGCAGAAATACACAGTACAACGGTGTTATCGATTTCTGTCGCCAGTTGGTTAAACTTACGTACTGATGCGGCGCAAACACCGGTATCAATACTCGGGAAAATGTTCAGCACTTTGCGTTTACCCGCAAACTGACCGAGGGTGACGTCAGACAGATCTTTTGCCACGAGAGTAAAAGTCTGCGCTTTGCTACCCACTTGCGGGATGGAATTGGCGACTGTAACCGGGTTGCCCTGGAAATGAACGATTTGTGACATGATTATCTTTCCTGTTTACATATAGTTAACGTCACATCTAGTTTATGCTAACTGTCAATAACACAGCAAACGCTATTTGCGCTTAATCCGCAAACCACCGCGGCAACAAGGAGTAAAGATGAGAACCGTAAAGGTATTTGAGGAAGCCTGGCCGTTACATTCCCCGTTTGTGATTGCGCGAGGTAGCCGTAGTGAAGCGCGTGTGGTGGTGGTTGAACTGGAAGAGGATGGTGTTAAAGGCGTAGGGGAATGTACTCCCTATCCGCGCTACGGTGAAAGCGATGCTTCGGTAATGGCGCAAATTATGAGTGTTGTGCCGCAACTGGAAAAAGGACTGACACGAGAAGAGTTGCAAAAAATTTTGCCCGCTGGTGCGGCACGCAATGCGCTGGATTGTGCGTTGTGGGATCTCTGTGCGCGTAAACAGCAGCAGACGTTAGCTGAATTTATCGGCATAACGCTTCCCGACACTATTACCACGGCGCAGACAGTGGTTATTGGTACGCCGGATCAGATGGCCAGCAGTGCATCAGCACTCTGGCAGGCGGGGGCGAAATTGCTGAAAGTGAAGCTGGATAACCATCTTATTAGCGAGCGGATGGTGGCGATCCGCGCAGCGGTTCCGGATGCGACGTTGATTGTTGATGCTAATGAATCCTGGCGCGCGGAAGGGTTGGCGGCGCGATGTCAGTTGTTGGCTGATTTAGGCGTCGCTATGCTGGAACAGCCGCTCCCGGCACAGGACGATGCGGCGCTGGAGAATTTTATTCATCCGTTACCCATTTGTGCTGATGAAAGCTGCCATACCCGCAGTAACCTGAAGGCGCTGCAAGGGCGCTATGAGATGGTTAACATCAAACTCGATAAAACCGGCGGGCTAACAGAAGCGCTGGCGTTGGCGACCGAAGCGCGTGCACAAGGTTTTAGCCTGATGTTGGGCTGCATGCTATGTACTTCACGCGCCATTAGCGCCGTTTTACCGCTGGTGCCGCAGGTCAGTTTTGCTGATCTTGATGGCCCGACCTGGTTGGCGGTGGATGTGGAGCCGCCGCTACAGTTTACGACCGGCGAATTGCATCTTTAGGATGCCAACGCAGTAAATTCGCCATTGCAAAGAGATACTTTTCGCTGGCTTCATCTGAGGAGACAGGCGGAAATTCGGCGGTAATACAGTGCAAGTTCAGATCAGCACACCAACTGCCGAAGGAGCCGGGCGTTTCATAGCCGACGCTGGTCACCAGCGGTAATTCAAACGCCTGAGCCAGCCATTCACCTAATTCACTGTGCCTGGGATCTTCAATACAAGCCAGCGGATCGTGAAAAGAGACTATCCAGGCGGGTTGGATACGATGAATGAGCTGGCACAACGCCTGGGTTTCAGGTTCTGAGCCTGGTTTATCTCCGGTCAGCAAGACCACATCGCGCTTTTCGGCGGCGCTGTTCCAGCGGTACACCGTTTCACCTTCTTTCCAGTTCGCTGCAGGAAAGTTTCTGTTCAAATCCACACCATTAGCATTGGCTCGTAAACCAAGCTGGCAACCGTCAGGATTCACACAGAGCACGACATGATGGCGGCGCAGAGAAGGGGTTAATGTGCGTAATGCGCAGGAGAGGGTGACGACGGAAGAATTTTCGTCGCCGTGGGTGCCAGCCAGAATCAACCCACTTTCGCTGCTGGCTGCAGACGCCGGAAACCAGATCAATGGCGCACCTAATAATGAACGTCCGTAATGTTCGGTTCCTGGCGGAAAAGCGCCCCGTTCGGCGCGCGGGCGGGTCACGGTCATAATCGTCTCGAATATAAGAAGTATTACAGGCAGTGTTGTGCAAATTTTGCGGATTATCAAATCCTTTTCGACAACGATATGTTATCGATCCTTTATCACTTTTTTACCGGAAGTTATTTGCATTTCTTCAAGGAGAAACAAATAATTACGCATCAATCTTAACATCGTTTTGAGGGTATCTTATGAAGCACTCTGTTTCAGTCACTTGTTGTGCGCTGTTAGTCAGCAGCATTTCCCTGTCGTATGCTGCAGATGTTCCGGGCGGCACAGTACTGGCAGAGAAACAGGAGTTGGTGCGCCACATTAAAGATGAGCCTGCATCATTAGATCCCGCGAAAGCCGTGGGTTTGCCAGAGATTCAGGTCATTCGCGATTTGTTTGAAGGGTTGGTGAATCAGAACGAGAAAGGCGAGATTGTGCCTGGCGTTGCTACCCAGTGGAAAAGTAATGACAACCGCATCTGGACTTTTACCCTGCGCGATAACGCCAAATGGGCCGATGGTACACCGGTAACGGCACAGGATTTTGTCTATAGCTGGCAGCGTCTGGTGGATCCGAAAACGTTGTCTCCGTTTGCCTGGTTTGCCGCACTGGCTGGAATCAACAACGCCCAGGCAATTATTGATGGTAAGGCTACGCCAGCTCAACTTGGCGTCACCGCTGTTGATGCCCATACTCTGAAAATTCAGCTTGATAAACCGTTGCCCTGGTTTGTGAATTTAACCGCTAACTTTGCTTTTTTCCCGGTGCAAAAAGCCAACGTTGAAAGTGGTAAAGAGTGGACGAAGCCCGGGAATCTGATCGGCAATGGTGCTTATGTACTTAAAGAGCGCGTAGTAAATGAAAAGCTGGTCGTGGTGCCGAATACCCATTATTGGGATAACGCTAAAACGGTGCTGCAGAAAGTGACTTTCCTGCCAATTAACCAGGAGTCCGCCGCGACCAAGCGCTATCTTGCAGGTGATATTGATATCACTGAATCCTTCCCAAAAAATATGTATCAGAAACTACTGAAGGATATTCCAGGGCAGGTTTATACGCCGCCGCAGTTGGGGACGTATTATTATGCATTTAACACGCAAAAAGGGCCAACGGCAGATCAACGAGTCCGTCTGGCATTAAGCATGACGATTGATCGTCGTCTGATGGCAGAAAAAGTATTAGGTACAGGTGAAAAGCCGGCATGGCATTTTACGCCAGATGTTACCGCCGGATTTACGCCAGAACCTTCGCCGTTTGAGCAAATGAGTCAGGAAGAACTGAATGCCCAGGCGAAAACATTGTTGAGCGCTGCCGGATATGGTCCACAGAAACCGTTGAAACTTACACTGCTGTATAACACTTCGGAAAATCACCAGAAAATTGCTATTGCCGTCGCGTCGATGTGGAAAAAGAATCTTGGTGTAGATGTCAAATTACAAAATCAGGAATGGAAAACCTATATCGATAGTCGTAACACCGGTAACTTTGATGTTATTCGCGCCTCGTGGGTCGGGGATTATAATGAACCATCGACTTTCTTGACGCTGTTAACATCAACGCACTCAGGGAATATTTCACGTTTTAACAATCCGGCATACGACAAGGTACTGGCTCAGGCATCGACTGAAAATACCGTTAAAGCGCGCAACGCCGATTACAACGCGGCAGAGAAAATCCTGATAGAACAAGCACCGATTGCGCCGATTTATCAATATACTAATGGTCGGTTAATCAAACCGTGGTTGAAAGGTTATCCAATTAATAACCCGGAAGATGTGGCGTATAGTCGGACTATGTATATAGTGAAGCATTAATATGATGTCATCTGGCGCGGTTAAGCGCGCCAGATTTAACAATCCCGATAAAATCCCTTCTTTTTTTAAATCCTCCCTATAAAAAATCATTCCAACGATGGAATTTTGAAATTTTCTGGCAATATCGAACATAAATAATAATCAAATGTTTTATTTGTCAGGTGTATTACATACGCTGAATATAAGCTGTGCTTTACTTTTCTTTACAACGTTAAGTGAATTGCATTCCTGGTGAAATATCTTCATTAGAAAACAGACATACAGCTAAAAAATGGGGTGGTAAAATGAAAAAACTTTCAGCTATTCCGTTAGTTATCTCGTTATTATTCATTAATTATTCCTCTTTAACGCTGGCCGCAGAATCACTGCCCGATGCCTCATCGCTGGGACTGGAAAACTTAACGAATGATCTCTCCCGGCAAGAATTGTTTGTGAAAATTCTGGAATCGGATCCTTCGCGTGATAAAGAGTTTGATTCCTTTGCTGTAAAAAAATATTTTAAATTTCCGGCTGATGTTGCTTACGATTCAGTATTGAATCAACCACGACCCAGTTCTTTATTTGGTGTGGATATCAGCCATCATAACGGAGGAACTTCCCGATCGAACTGTTGGCAAAAAATAAGTCTGTGTTCTTGTATATGAAGTCCAGTCAAGGAACACGTTATGTTGATCCTGAATTCGCCGGCTTTTGGCAGCGGGCCGGCGATACTGAACGAGGGATAAAACTTCACCGTGGAGCCTACCACTTTCTTTCCAGCGGTACACCGGCAGACGACGCAGAATTGTGGGGACGCAAGCAGGCAATGACGTTTGTCAAAGTTATCAAAGCTAACGGTGGGCTAAGGGCGACAGACATGCCACCGGCAGTGGATGTTGAGTGGGATGTGGATTCATTAACGGGTAAGGACCGCTGGCAGAAGCGCAAACCTGCGGAAATTATAACAATGATCAAGGCTTTTACCGCGCAGGTAGAAGCCGATTTAGGGCGTAAACCGGTTATCTACACTGCACGTGCGTGGTGGAAAGATGCCGTTGGTGGGGAAAATAGTTTCGCCCAGGTCGCAGAACATAAACTGTGGCTGGCTGATTACTCTAATCAGGCACAGGCCAGTGAAACCCCGCGTTCAATTAACCAGACAAAATGGGCAATCTGGCAGTTTACCGATGCTGCACAGCTTAATTTGGGATCGAGTAAGAAATTCGATGCCAGTATTTATAAAGGACCGACTGCTGAGTTTTATTCCACTCTTGGTGTTCAGGAGTTTTAAATTATGAACAAACGATGGCTAATTTTATGTAAATCGGCCCTTGGGCTGTTCATTGCAGGAATATCACTGGGAATGACTGACGTCCTGGCAGATGATATTTGCAAAAATGGCGCAATGGTCCCTGATGAATATTGTCATTTTTTTATCCATTATGGCTCTGAGAACCCTGGGAGACTGGATATCCGAATCAGTGACGCATTAAAAATACCTGATCAGGATGCAGCAAAAACTCGCTCCATCGGGTTGATTATTGCAATTTCAAAATATCCACTTTTGCATGAGGATATTCCTGCCGCAGCGGTAGATGGCCAAAGAATGGCTGATTTTCTTATCAACGGACAGAAGTTTGATGAGGTTATTTTATTAAAAGATCAGGATGCATCGCTGGATAATATTAATTATTTTTTGAAAGAATATCTACCTGCCAGAGGGACGATGTTTGATAAGAAAGCCCGTTTGTTAATTGCTTATTCAGGACATGGGCGTTTTGGTACTCAAAATGGTAATTCTGATAAAGCACCGGCATTTGTTTTGAGTAATGCTACAGATATCGATGGTTCAAAAGGGATGTATGAAATGCCAGCGCTGAATGCACAGCTTAATATTCTGGCAAAGCGTTATTTCCATGTTCTGACTTTAGTCAATGCTTGCTTTGGTTCTGGCTTGTATGGCATGACCATCGGAGCGGGTAACTCTAACTCGTACAGTAATCCGGGTGCGTATGCAATAGCTGCCGGTGACGATAAAACAGAGGTTTACTCGCTGGATGCAAAGCGCGGAAGTGTCTTTTTTGATACAATTATCAAAGGGGTAACGAATGGTGTTGCCGACGAACGTTTTGGTAAGTCATATATGGTAAAGGTAGATGGTAAGAAAGAATACTATGCCGGAATAACCAGAACGTTGAGTTTATTTATCTATGTTAACGATCAATATTCAGATATTAATGAAAAGCTGGATGAACAAGGGAAGGGATTACATTTAAGTGATGCCTGGATTGGTGCAACAGAAATACCCGCAGGCCCTGGGGGATTCTTCTTCATCAATGAGCCTGCGGCAAGTCGTCTGGATAATAAGACTCAACTGGCTGCGGGAAAAGCAGGAGAGTTTACTAATATCGATGTGGCATCATTCTCTATTGATAAGCCAGATTCTTCCCCCGCAGATAATCAAGAAAAAGATAATAAATCAATTGAGATTCCTTATGGTCCCGTAAGTGCAATTCCCAATCGTCCTGATATTCGTATTTTTAAAACGCCGGAGATTTATCCGATCCATGGACATGATATTTCATCTAATGATGGTGAGATCGACTGGAAATTGTTTCAGGAAAAATCGTCTGCGCGTTTTGTATATACGAGAGTAGTTGGCTGGAGAGGTCCTGATTCATCATTTAAGTCTCACTGGAAACAATTAGCTGATTCAAAATTTGACCGTGGAGGTTATTTCAAATTTGATTTTTGTCGCACTCCTGAAGCACAACTGGAAACGGCAAAAAGCCTCCTGCCTGCTGATCCAAATATGTTACCGCCCGGTATTTTATTGGTAAATCCTGAAGGTGAAGATACAACTCAACTAGCCTGTTTTAAAAAATCGGGAATGGCGAAAGCACGTAATGATATTTTGCACTTTGCTGGTCTGGTCTATCAAAATTATCATAAGACCCCCATATTTTATGGCAATCATAATAATCTGTCCCACTTCATGGATAGTCGATTTGAGCAGTATATGGTGTGGATGGGGTATTGGGGACAAGCTGGCGTGAAGCTTGAGGGGCGCAATCCCTGGACGCTTTGGCAATATTCAGGGAATGAAACTGTACCGGGGATCGGCCACAGCACTGAGTCGGAAGTTTTCTTTGGTACTGAAGAACAGTATGTTCAGTTTAAAGCGGGTGAGAATAATGTAGCACTGGCTGCTGTTAATTGAAAAAATAAATAAGACTGGATGGCAAATATGTATATCGCCATCCAGTTTCTGCGGGTTGTTACTTCATCTGATCCGGCGGTGTAATATTATCCATATACAACGTCTGGCTTGGGAAGGCAAAATCTGCGCCATGCGACTGTACAATATCGATAATCTTCAAATAAACATCCTGTTGGACTGCCAGCCATTCGGCCCATACCGTGGTTTTGGTAAAGCAATAAACCATGATATTTAATGACGAGTCAGCAAACTGGTTGAAATAGACCAGTAAGGTTTGTCGCTGATCGATGTCGGGGTGATTTTTCAGCATTTCGCGTACTGCTTCGACAACGGCACCCACTTTTGCCGCGTCTTCATAACGTAAACCGATGGTCGTAGTAATACGACGGTTGGTCATGCGTCCCGGGTTTTCTACGCTGATAGACGAAAACAGCGAGTTTGGCACGTACAGAGGACGGTGATCAAAGGTGTTTATTTTAGTGATACGCCAGCCAATTTCTGCCACCGTACCTTCGATATTTCTGTCCGGTGAACGGATCCAATCGCCAATGCTAAAGGGGCGATCGAAATAGAGCATAATCCCGGAAAAGAAGTTACTCAAAATATCTTTACCGGCCATACCGACAGCAAGACCACCAATACCACCGAAGGTCAGCAACCCGGAAAGGCTCATACCAAAATGTTCACCGTAAAGCAGAACAATCACCACAATTATGCAGATTTTGATGATACGTGACATAATCCGCGCACTGGTGATATCACGGCCTTTTTTTATCTGTTGTTTTTCAAACTGGTTAATCAGAAGGAATAACTTAACCGTCAGAATAAGCGCAATCAGTGACGTACAAATAAAATCGACGGCGTCTGGTGTGATAAATTTGAGTTTGTAATTTTCAATGACATAATTAATGATGCTGCCAACAGCACTAATAATTATGGTGTAGATCAAAAATTGAACCGCATGGAATAAGAATCCTTTCTTGTTACGATTCCCACGACGAAACAAAAAGCTCATCAGAATCAATGCTGCGCAGCTACCGAAAATAATGACCAGATTAAGCGCATTATTTGTAAACAGTTCAGCGATCATTGTTTTATCAGGCTCCTCCAGATTGGTTGAAGTCATGCCGGAAACCCCTGGCGGGGCTATTTTACCGCGATAAATGATTCATATCATCAATAGTAAGGGAAGGAAGTAGCAACATCAGCGAATTGATCAATAGATTGATGATATAAACGTCAACAATCTGACGCCTTCAGAGCAGACAACGACAAAATGTCATGGTATTGTTACGCGTAAGTAACAGAGAGTTTGTTTGCACAAGGATTACATTATGATCATGATGAAATTAAAGTCAGCGAGGGGAAGAAAGTTTCTCTTAGGCTTGTTGGCGGTTTTTATTATTGCGGCGTCGGTGGTGACTCGCGCAACCATTGGTGGTGTTATTGAACAATATAATATTCCGCTGTCTGACTGGACGACATCAATGTATGTGATTCAATCTTCGATGATTTTCGTGTACAGCCTGGTTTTTACCGTGTTGCTGGCAATCCCGCTGGGAATTTATTTCCTCGGCGGCGATGAGAAATAAGCAAGAAGAAAAGGCCCGAAGTATCGGGCCTCGTGAGTAATTAAAGAACGATTAATCGTCGTCGTCTTCTTCTTCGTCATCCAGTTCAACTGGCGTCTGGTATTGATCGGGTTTGATTACCAGCAGGTCGCAACGGAGATGATCAATCACCTGTTCCGCCGTATTGCCAAGGAATGCCGCAGAAATTCCGGTTCGTCCTACGGTGCCAAGAACGACAATTCCTGCCTGCAAATGTTCCGCCAGATCAGGAATCACTTCTTCCGGCAGACCTTTTTCGACGTGCGTCATGTTTTCATTAATACCGAATTTCTGCCGCAGGGCTTTCATCGCCAGCAAATGTTGTCCGCGGATAGCGTCGTTATAAACGCTTGGATCAAATTCCGGCAGCTCAATAGCAATATTAATAGGAGTAACGGGATACGCGCCAACCAGATGGACTTCGGTGTGATTCACCTGTGCAGCCAGTTCAATCGTCTCTTTCACCAGTTTTTCATTGAGCGCATTATGATACGGCTCTTCGCTGGCGAGATTTACTGCCACCAACGCCTTACCGCCTTCCGGCCACGGTTGATCTTTCACCATCCACACCGGACTTGGGCATTTACGCAACAGATGCCAGTCGGTAGGGGTAAAGATAACCGCTTCCAGACGATCATGTTGGTGTGCCATTTTCAGGACTAAATCGTGCCCACCGCTGACCACTTCCTGAATGATGGCTTCGAAAGGACGGTTATGCCAGACCACTTTGATTTCAATGGGGACGCCAGCGTTAAGATAATATTTCGCCTGCTCGTGTATCCACGCAGTTCGCTGACTGATAACACCCTGACGCATGGCGGTGCGCTCGTCCGGGGAGAGCAGGGTAGTCATTTCGTATGAGAAATCATAAATCGGCAAAAAAGCTTTAATTTTGCCACCAATCCGTTGATGTAAATAAACAGCTCGCCGTAATGCTGGTTGATCGTCCTGGTTAGGATCGATAACAACGAGCATGTTCTGATACATAGCCATACAGGGTCTCCTTACAACAACTGTCAATGCAGTTTGTAATTAAAAGATTAACCCATATCTGGTGAATGAAACAGTGATGAACCTTCTGCCAGATCAATAAATCAGAAAAATTTAATGATATGACAGAAGGATAGTCGATTATGCGGAAAAATCAGGCGACGTTGCGCGTATGACCAGCAAGCAGGGCCAGCGCATCGTTATTTTCGATGGTGATGTATTTACCTTTGACTGCCAGCATGCCGCTTTTTTGGAAGCGTCCCAGCAGACGGCTGATGGTTTCTACCGTCAGGCCCAGGTAGTTGCCGATATCGCCACGAGTCATCGTCAGGCGGAATTCACGAGGGGAGAAGCCGCGTTGGGCAAAACGACGGGACAGGTTGTAGATAAAAGCAGCCAGACGTTCTTCTGCATTTTTCTTCGACAGCAGCAGAATCATGTCCTGATCGCCTTTAATTTCACCGCTCATCAGACGCATCATCTGCTGACGCAGATTCGGCATTTTACCAGACAGATCGTCCAGTGTTTCGAACGGGATTTCACATACCATTGACGTTTCCAGCGCCTGGGCGAAGCTAGGGTGATGACCGCTGCCAATAGCGTCAAAACCTACCAGATCGCCTGCTAAATGGAAGCCAGTGATTTGCTCGTCGCCTTGCTCTGTGATGGTATAACTTTTAATCGTACCGGAGCGGATGGCATAAAGCGATTTAAGTTCATCACCAGCCTTAAACAGCGTCTGGCCTTTCTGAATAGGCTTCTTTCGCTCAATGATATTATCAAGCTGATCAAGCTCATGTTCGTTTAGTGTGAACGGGATGCAAAGCTGACTGATGCTGCAATCCTGGCAATGGATAGCACAACCGCCAGACTGAATGCGCCGTATAATTCGCTTTTCCGGGATCATAGGTCTGCTCAAGCCGTAATTGATATTTGTCAATTTTAACATCTTTTTAGGGAGCAAGTAAGTCTAAGCAAACCTTAACAGCGGAGAATTCCGATAATAGATGTAAATATATATCTATCTACTTGAAAATTCTTAAATTATTAAGGATGGCTTTACATAAAACTGTGAGCAAACCGGCACAAATTGTTTAAGGTCTACAGCAGCAGATAGCCTTCATGGCGCAATAACCACTCTTTTCGCTGCACTCCGCCTGCATATCCGGTCATCGTGCCGTTTCGTCCAATAACCCGGTGGCAAGGTACGACAATACTGATCGGATTTGAACCGTTCGCCGCGCCAACGGCGCGCGCTGCGCCCGGACGACCCAGATGTTCTGCCAGTTGACCGTAATGCATTACCTGGCCACAAGGAATAGTGCGCAATGTTTTCCACACTTCCCGCTGAAATGGAGTACCACCAGTAGCGGTAGGAAGGGTATCAATAATGCTAAGATTACCGGCAAAATAGTCGCGAAGTTTGTCGCTAAGACCGCCGGGATTGGTTGCGGAAATTCGCTCATAACCTTCTTTGCGATAATGGATGTCCAGCAATTGCACCATGCGATCACTGTACTCTTCCCATTCAACCGCCCGCAGACGGAATTGTTCATCGCAAATCACCCATAGTGGACCCAATGGGGTGGCAATTTTTTCTTCAAGTAATCTCAGCATCCGTTCTCTCTCAAGACAAACGTGGGTAAAACCCGGACTAATCAGTAGACCGACAAGATACCATGCCAGCAATATCAGCAGCCATACCACCAAGAATATAAGAGGAGACAGTAAGGCTAACAAATTGTAGGTATCCAGTTTGGCGACTGGCTTATATCGTTGCAGGAGTCAGAGAAACAGAGATATTAGTGCTGATGGTTATATAGAGGTGCAAACAATGCAAAAAAGGGGGCAGGCAGCCACTGCTGATCGCGTTTTTAGTCTGCGAATGTGATTATCTTCTGCGCACGCATAAAAAAATAGAGCCTGTCGACATCCGCCAGACTCTACAGTACACACAGCAGTGCATCCGCGTCTTTATTCCGGCCTGGGTTCCTGTCTGCCGGTGACAGTGTTATAACGGTTTTACCACTCTGTTGCCAATTTTCTTCAGTGACCGGTTTCACGAAAATATAAGTTAAATCAGCCGCTATACAACTGAGTCATCATGCATTAATGCTTCGCCGTAATATATGTTGTTCCTAATCTGCATACGGGAAATTGCGCCAGACCGTTGTCGGCCTGATGGGGCACAGTTATTATATCGCGCTCTGTATTGCGTGAGGATGCTACATGAACCCTGACGACAAATCGCTGTTTCTTGACGCCATGGAAGATGTCCAGCCACTGAAATGCGCTACTGATGTCTACTGGCATCCAACGCGTAACCAACGTGCGCCGCAGCGTATAGATACGCTGCAACTTGATAATTTTCTCACCACCGGATTTCTTGACATTATTCCACTAAACCAGCCGCTGGAATTTCGTCGGGAAGGGTTGCAACATGGGGTGATTGATAAGCTACGCAGCGGCAAATATCCGCAGCAGGCCAGCCTGAATTTACTGCGCCAGCCGGTGGAGGAGTGCCGTAAAATGGTATTCAGTTTTATTCATCAGGCGCTGGCGGACGGCTTGCGAAATGTGCTTATTATTCATGGCAAAGGGCGGGAAGATAAATCACACGCGAATATTATTCGTAGCTATGTGGCGCGTTGGCTGACGGAGTTCGAAGACGTACAGGCCTATTGCACCGCACTACCGCATCATGGCGGTAGTGGGGCATGTTACGTCGCGCTGCGTAAAACGGTGCAGGCGAAGCTGGAAAACTGGGAACGCCACGCTAAACGTAGTCGATAATTAAATGACGCTTCCGCGTTTTTGAATATATCAGGCGGCTAACACGCGGTTGCGTCCGTCATTTTTTGCCCGATACAAGGCATCATCAACACGCTTAAACAGTTCATCGATGTTTTCATTTCCTTCGTGATGCGCCACGCCAATACTGACTGTGAAGCGCGGTAAGCCCGAAATACTCACTTTTGCCACGCTCAAGCGGATAGTTTCAGCCAACGAAAGTGCAGTATCCAACGGGGTTCTCGGCAACAATAAGACGAACTCTTCCCCCCCCCAACGAAACACCAAATCGCCTTTGCGGGCGCAACTTTCAAGAGTATGGGCAAGCGAGCATAACACTTCATCTCCTTTCTGATGACCGTATAAGTCATTGATATGCTTAAAACGATCGGTGTCGATGAGCAACAAACTATAATCCTGAGCTATTGCCAGGTGCTGCATCTGTCCGGGGTCAGTTATGTGATAAAACTGCCGACGGTTGAGTAATCCCGTTAGTGCATCATGGTGGGCTGCATGTTCCAGTTGTTCCTCCAGCCGTTTTTGCTCTGTAATATCATGTACGATGCATAACATTAACCTGTCGCCGTAAATCTCAATTGGCCCGGCATAAGTTTGCACATGCCGAATGGAGCCATCTGCCAGTTTATGGACAAAATTGAGAGGCTTATGGCCGCCGGGCAACCGTGAAATTTCATGCATGACTGGCATGATGCGACGCCCAAGCATATTTATTTCCCAGGTGTGCTTCTGACACATTGTTTCATGGTTGTAGCCGTAGAAATTGAGCGCGGCCAGATTAGCATCGACGATTTGGCCATCACGTGAGGGATCAATTAACAGCATCGGTGCAGAGTTGGTCAGAAAAAAACGAGCATAAAACCCTTGTTTTTTACGCTGATAATTCGCTGAACGACTGGCTTTTAACCCCAGTGTTGCTGGAGTTTCCATTCCTTCGAAGATAATTACTTTTCCCGTCTCACTCATCTCTTTGAGGGTCAATCGGCAGCTTAATGCCGCCTCTTCACCATTACGCTGGACAGTGAGAATTTCTACAATATCGAGCTGGTTATGCAAGTCTGTGAGGTATTTAGGAAGCTCGTTTTGCGAGGAGATGGAATAGAGGCCGGTACGTAGCTGACTAAAGGTGAGTTCTTGCATCAAAAGTCGCGCTGCACTATTGGCATAAATTAATTGTTCTTCAAAGGGTGAAACGATCCAGACAGGACTGGTTAATAAGTCCAGAGTATTGAAGTTGTGCGTAGTCATTGAAATCCCGTTATTTTTATCAATCTTTTGTTACTACCTGATCGCAAAAATGCCACGACAAATGATCAGATAATTCTGATAATGATAGACGCTATTTAACGCTTTACACGTTTTCAAATCAGGAAAAGTATTTTGCTTTCTGTATTTAATTTTGACAGGATTTTATTAATCATTTCAGGGTAATGGGGTGATGAGATGTTGCGTAAGATGACCAGAAGACTAGACTACAAAATAATGCGTTGACAATGGAGGCACTGTGGAAGTGATTAAGGGAGCGGACGTAAATGTCCCGGATGCAGTATTTGCCTGGATGTTGGATGGTAAAGGCGGAGTTAAACCGCTGGAAAATACAGATGATATAGATGAAGCGCATCCTTGCTGGCTCCACCTCAATTATGTGCACCATGACAGTGCCCAATGGCTGGCGACAACACCCTTGTTGCCAAATAACGTACGCGATGCGCTGGCGGGGGAAAGCACGCGGCCCAGGGTCAGCCGTCTTGGGGAAGGGACGTTGATTACTTTACGCTGCATTAATGGCAGTACTGATGAACGTCCCGATCAACTGGTCGCCATGCGTGTTTATATGGATGGACGGTTAATTGTCTCGACCCGACAACGTAAAGTGTTGGCGCTGGATGATGTGGTTAGCGATCTGGAAGAGGGAACCGGCCCGACCGATTGCGGTGGCTGGCTGGTGGATGTGTGTGATGCGTTAACCGATCATTCCAGTGAGTTTATAGAACAACTGCACGATAAAATTATCGACCTGGAAGATAATCTGCTCGATCAACAAATACCGCCGCGCGGTTTCCTGGCGTTGCTGCGTAAACAATTAATTGTGATGCGTCGCTATATGGCACCGCAGCGTGATGTTTATGCTCGCCTTGCCAGTGAGCGTCTGCCGTGGATGAATGACGACCAACGCCGCCGAATGCAGGACATTGCCGATCGTCTCGGACGCGGCCTGGATGAGATTGACGCCTGTATTGCCCGAACCGGCGTGATGGCAGATGAAATCGCTCAGGTCATGCAGGAAAATTTAGCGCGTCGTACTTATACGATGTCGTTGATGGCAATGGTCTTTTTACCCAGTACGTTTTTAACTGGGTTATTTGGTGTCAACCTCGGTGGCATTCCTGGCGGGGGATGGCAATTCGGCTTTTCGCTTTTTTGTATTCTGTTAGTTGTTCTTATTGGTGGTGTTGCTTTATGGTTGCATCGTAGTAAATGGTTGTAACAAAAGAAAATTTGTCTACTTCCTGTATATAAAAACGCCGTAAAGTTTGAGCGAAGTCAATAAACTCTCTACCCATTCAGGGCAATATCTCCCTCGCAGGTGAATGCAACGTCAAGCGATGGGCGTTGCGCTCCATATTGTCTTACTTCCTTTTTTGAATTACTGCATAGCACAATTGATTCGTACGACGCCGACTTAGATGAGTCGGCTTTTTTTTGCCTGTTATTTTTCAGCGTCTACCCTTTAAGAGTCCACCCCATGACCGGAGGGAAATATGACGACACTCATTTATTTGCAAATTCCTGTCCCTGAACCCATTCCTGGCGATCCCGTACCAGTGCCAGATCCCATCCCTCGTCCGCAACCCATGCCAGACCCGCCGCCAGATGAAGAACCGATTAAATTGTCGCATCGTGAGCGTAGATCTGCGAGGATACGCGCCTGCTAATTTTGCGTCGATGACCACGAGAATAGATTGTGACCGCTTTTTCTACCCTGAACGTTTTGCCTCCCGCCCAGCTCACTAACCTTAATGAGTTGGGCTATTTAACCATGACGCCGGTGCAGGCCGCCGCGCTTCCGGCGATCCTTGCCGGAAAAGATGTTCGCGTGCAGGCGAAAACTGGCAGCGGCAAAACGGCGGCATTTGGCCTTGGCTTGTTACAGCAAATTGATGCGTCGCTGTTTCAGACCCAGGCTTTAGTGCTGTGCCCGACCCGTGAACTGGCGGATCAGGTTGCCGGAGAGTTGCGCCGGCTGGCGCGTTTTCTGCCGAATACCAAAATCTTGACCTTATGCGGCGGCCAGCCGTTCAGCATTCAGCGCGATTCGCTGCAACATGCGCCGCATATCATCGTGGCAACGCCGGGCCGTTTGCTCGATCACCTGCAAAAAGGCACTGTATCGCTGGATACCCTGAATACGCTGGTAATGGATGAAGCCGACCGTATGTTGGATATGGGATTTAGCGACGCAATTGATGACGTCATCCGTTTTGCGCCTGCTTCTCGCCAGACGCTTCTGTTTTCTGCAACCTGGCCGGACGCAATTGCCGCGATTAGCGGTCGTGTACAACGCGATCCTTTAGCGATTGAGATTGATACGTCAGATGCTTTACCGCCTATTGAACAACAATTTTATGAGACATCCAGCAAAGGCAAAATTTCGTTGTTGCAGCGGTTATTAAGCTTGCATCAGCCATCATCTTGTGTGGTGTTCTGTAATACAAAAAAAGATTGCCAGGCTGTGTGTGATGCTCTGAATGAAGTAGGGCAAAGTGCATTGTCGTTACATGGCGATCTGGAACAACGCGACCGCGATCAGACGTTGGTTCGTTTTGCCAATGGTAGCGCACGTGTGCTGGTGGCGACCGATGTCGCGGCACGTGGTCTGGATATCAAATCTCTTGCGCTGGTGGTGAACTTTGAGCTGGCGTGGGACCCTGAAGTTCATGTACATCGCATCGGGCGTACTGCGCGAGCGGGGAATAGCGGTCTGGCGATCAGTTTCTGTGCTCCGGAAGAGGCGCAGCGGGCGAATATCATTTCTGACATGTTGCAGATAAAACTTAACTGGCAAACGCCACCAGCCAGCAGCGCCATTGTGCCGCTGGAAGCAGAAATGGCGACGTTGTGCATTGATGGTGGGAAAAAAGCGAAAATGCGTCCAGGCGATGTGCTGGGGGCGCTGACGGGGGATATTGGTCTGGATAGCACAGATATTGGCAAAATTGCCGTTCATCCAGCACATGTCTACGTCGCAGTGCGCCAGTCTGTTGCCCATAAGGCATGGAAACAGTTACAGGGCGGAAAGATTAAAGGGAAAACGTGCCGGGTGCGGTTATTAAAATAACGAAATGTTGAATTGCCGGATGCGACGCTGGTTGCGTCTTATCCGGCCAGCACAAGAATAGCCCGATAAGCTTGCGTATCGGGCGCTATCCTGGTTATTTCACTTCAACCACATTCAGGCGTAACTCATCCAACTGATTTTCATCTTCTTCAGGCTGCCAGCCCGCGGGTTGTAGTGGTAGCTCTTCGCGATCAAACGCCAGATCACCGCCGTTAACCACTTCAGAACCGTGGGTAATGCCTTTGAAATCGAACAGATTGGTATCGCACAGATGTGACGGCACCACATTCTGCATCGCGCTGAACATTGTCTCAATACGCCCTGGATAACGCTTATCCCAATCACGCAACATATCGGCAATCACCTGACGTTGCAGGTTAGGCTGTGAACCGCACAGGTTGCACGGAATAATCGGGAACGCTTTCGCATCGGCAAAACGCTGAATGTCCTTTTCACGGCAATAAGCCAGCGGACGAATTACGATATGTTTGCCGTCATCGCTCATCAGCTTTGGTGGCATACCTTTCATCTTGCCGCCGTAGAACATGTTTAAGAACAGCGTTTGCAGGATATCGTCACGATGGTGACCCAGTGCGATTTTCGTCGCGCCCAGTTCTGTTGCCGTGCGGTAAAGAATACCGCGACGCAGACGAGAGCAGAGTGAGCAGGTGGTTTTGCCTTCCGGGATCTTTTCTTTCACGATCCCATAAGTATTCTCTTCAACAATTTTGTACTCAACGCCCAGCTTTTCAAGATACTCCGGCAGGACGTGCTCCGGGAAACCGGGCTGCTTCTGGTCGAGGTTAACGGCAACCAGCGAAAAACTGATTGGCGCGCTTTGCTGCAAATTCCGCAGGATCTCCAGCATGGTATAGCTGTCTTTCCCCCCGGAAAGGCAAACCATAATGCGGTCGCCATCTTCAATCATATTGAAGTCAGCAATGGCTTCGCCCACATTGCGGCGCAGGCGTTTTTGTAATTTGTTCAGGTTGTATTGTTCTTTCTTTGTAATTTGTTGATTTTCTTGCATTATTTCAGTTCTCTGGTACTAAATGGGGCAAATTGGGGGCAAACTTTGCAACTACGATAACCGCGCATTCAACATGGCTATCTGTTCGTCGTTCATGTCATCAATCCACATACCGTAAATTTCATACACCATCTGCGCAGTTTCATGCCCCATTTGGCTGGCTATAAATGCCGGGTTCGCTCCTGCCGTCAACAGCCAGCAGGCAAAAGTATGCCGCGTATGGTACGGATTACGGCGGCGAATACCAGCACGTTTTACTGCTGCATTCCACCTTGCCCCCAAACTGCTTACCGAGTAATAAGGTTTTTGTTTTCCGTTACACACCCTGGGCATGAAAACAAAATGCAGTTTTTGCTTTTCGGTTCTGCCGTACTCCCGATGATAAAAGGTGATTTCGCTTTTGCGATGATGCCCGGTCAGTTTGTATTGCTCCTTCAGTGCTTCAAGAGCAGGCTGCAGTAGTGTTACTGTTCGGATCCCGGCATTTGTTTTTGGGGGGCCGAACATATCAAGTATCGTCAGGTTTCTTCTGACATTCACTATTCCCTTTTCGAGATCCACATCCTCCCACGCCAGAGCTGCCAGTTCCCCGTGACGAAGTCCTGAGTAAACGGCAAATTTCCACAAGTTCTGGCTCTGTCCTTTTTCACTTTCCATTAATGCATTGAATTCTGTTTTAGATAACGGATCAGGCTTTATTCTGTTTCGCTGTAATTTTTTTACTCCTTCAAATGGTTTGGTTGATATAAATCCCGACTGATACGCAAAACGCAACAGCGAACAGAGCAGGGCGATATAGTTATCAACTGTGCGCACGGTTCTTCCTTTTTTGTTGGATCTTGGATTATCCAGGTAAAGCGTTTCTCCATGCAGCAGTTCATTCCGGTAGTTTAAGATATCGCTATAACGAATATGTGATATCGGGGTACTTTCACAAATTATTATTCTGAGTGTTTTTAATTGTGATTTCGTTTTCTTCATTGTGTTTGTTGTTAACTCTGTCTCTTTAATTTTTGTCCAGATATCACAAAGCTCTCCGAACGTTTTTATGACTCTCGTTGTCACCATTTTTGCCCCAGTGCTGGACTGGGGAAAACGTCTTAAATACTCAAATTCACCGGAGTTTATTTCATGAACTATCAGCGCTCTTAAATTTCCGGCCTTTTTAATATTACTGTTTGTAATCTCCCAGCCTTTTAATGTTTCCCGACATCGTTTTCCTCGAAACATGAACCAGATGCGAATGTATCTACCTCTAATCTCGACACCTGTTGGTAATTTAGACATATCATGAGTCTTTGATAAACTGATTTATCTTTGGATAGTTGTACCAGATAATCCCTCGTTTGCTGTCTGGCTTACCTAAAGGAGATACTCGTTTGAAGTGGAAGCCCTCCACCCAACAGTTCTGGCGGTATGCTTCAATTTGTCTGGCCCCCAGACCAGTGCGAAGCATCAGGCCGTATTCAACCATCCACTCTTCATTAAAGATTACTTGTGCCATCGCATCACCTCTGGCAGGCGCCAATGTTAGACTGAAATTGACGCCCGATGTTGATTATTAATAATCAGCTATGAAGTTTTAATTTGAATACAATGCAATTCTCGAGGACTGAAGTTTCTCGCAATTAAAATTTATCAGTTTTACTTTCTGCTCTCTGGAAACGCCTGCTTCTTTTTTACCTGAGAGCATTTTTTCGCATTCTGATTTCGTTAGTTTAGATTTTGAATATCTTGTCCAGTTAGTAGGAGTGCCACCTTCCTTTTCAATAGTGGCGGTAATTTTATACATGAACACCTCCATTATTATTTCCAGTGGTTCGTTTATTCCATCTTTCGAGTGCTTCTTTTTCACTTCCACCATAACCGGTTCGGGATTCGCATCCGTTACACTTCGCTCGGTAATATCCTGAAATGGCTTTCACCGTTACTGATGGGCAACCACAAAATGGACATGGTTTAATATTGTCATATCTCATAATTTTTCTCATAAAAAATATTTCAAGTTGGCGGTGCATTACACCGCCAGGCTGAATTATTCCTCTGAATTATCGATTACACTGTATTCCCCGGTTAATACAGAGGAATCTGCAGGATCGATTGTCAGTGGTTCCTTTTCATCCATTGATACTGCACGCTGGATCTCAATTGATACGGGCAAATATTTGAACAGGCGACGAATAGCCGTTTTCTTTGCCATTTCTTCCCAGTGAGTTACCCACGGCCCGTTATTACCAGCTTTACTCAGGCTGCGCACCAGCTCAATCTGTTTGCGCGTCATAACTTCAAACTGAGTACCTCCGTCTTTCAGTCTTGCGACAGCATAGACGTGGGTAACCGGGGCATCTTCGTTTTCTCCCGGGCGGTGTATTAACTTTTCATCAAGGCCAAATTCGAAGCTAAACTCGTCACCTTCACGGACAACACGGGCTGACAGGCTGGCGATTTGACCAGAACGGCGAGCCAGATCAATCATGCCGCGATAGCCAATGATTAGCTGAACGTTCTTTTTACCGCTCTTTTCGTTTTTATTACCAAAAGGCAGTAAATATGCATGACCGAGGGCGCTACCTGGCTCAAGTCCGAGCTGTGAACACTGTACGATCGCACTGACAAAACTCATAGTGTCACAGTTTCCTAACGCCGGAACTTTACGAATTTCTGTGGTGGCGATACGGATCATACGTTCAGCCGTCATATGGCGTGGAAGAGCTGCTGCCAGTTGCTCTTTCATTGATGGCTGGTTAATAAAACTAATCACGTCGCTATTTTTAACTGCTGCTGGTGCACGGTTTCCCTGAGTTTTTTGCAGATCGGCTTTTGCGATTGGTGGTTGCTTAGTCATTTGCATATTCCTTAGCCCAGCGGGGCAGTGATAATGTCTTAATAGCTGGCCATTCATCGGTATTCAGGCAGTCAGACAGGGTTCGCAGATTGCGGTGATATTCCTGTTGACCTGCCAGTTTTGCTTCTTCGCCCATCATGAAAATTTCAACCGGATAACGTCCGCATTCAATAGTTGTGCTGGCAACCAGAAAAACGAAAGTTGGCTGCACTCCAAACTGTGCTTCATAACCGTCACTGTAGAATGCATCCTGAACGTGATAGCGGTAGTCGTAATAAGCGGTTTTGAATCGTTGAATATCCGCCGTAGTTTTCACGTCCATGATCCAGTGAAATTCAGGGATAATTTTGTCCGGACGGCACCGACACAAAATTCCTGTTTCAGGATCTTCCCAGTAAATTGATGATTCAGCGTGTCCGGCGCTTTCAACAAGCCATTGCCCCAGCGGCAAAGCCATAACGCTTTGATACATGAGTTCAATTTTCCGGCCTTCTTCCGCAGTGATAACCGTTTTTCCTGTGCTTGCGCATTCCATCAGAAACGCTTTCTCTTCTTCTTTTCCGGCGTTTGTACGGCGGTTAAATTCAGGTGCTACGATAAAGCGGTTACTGAATTCTTCCGGTTCAAGTACCCGGCAGTGGAAAGCAGTTCCTAAATCGAGCGTTTTTGTCTTTGTGGTGTCCACGGGGGCATTTTTACGCCACAAATATAGTGCCGGAGTATCAGCAATGTCATCGAGCTGAGACTTACTGATACCGGGACCCGCGTGGTAATTCTCATTCGAAATTCCGTAATAAATACCTGGCTCTATGTCTTCTACGATTACGGGATCTGCGACTTCGCCAGTTTCATCACTGCAATCGCGATGCGGATCGCTGCCAGCATTCTCATTGTGCGGATGTTCAGCGCCTTCCATTTCCTCCGGATCATTTTCCTTAGCTTCAACCTGACTCTCTTCATCGAATGTTTCCTGGTATGTTGCGTCGCCCATCACCGCACCACAGTCAGGGCAGTTATCCCCGCCAGTCTGGCCGCAGGCATTGCAGGCTATTTCCGGTTCCTGTTGCACTACTGGCTCAGGTTGATTCATATCCGGGCTGGTTTTTTCCGTTTCTGGCTGGTTCTGGTACACACAATCGCGAGTCTGGATCCCCTTTACCCATTTCGGATCGTTCGGGTCGCTAATTCCGTCAACAAATTCACCACGTGATGCAGCAAGCAATTTATCGGCATCGACAGGATTTTTTGATGGAATGTTTTTCCGGGCTTCATGGAGTTCTGCCCGCAGTTCCTGATATTTCGCATCAACAGAATTTACCTGTGACTGAGCATCCAGCGGCTGCGTGTCCTGATGATGTTCAGTTGCGTCCGGTTCCATTGTTTCAGCCTCTCCCTGTTCAACTGCCGTTGTTCCAGATGGTTGCGGTTTTTCTTCATCATCCTGTTTTCCTTCTTCTGTTACTCGCTGCGGCATCGGGGCAGAGGAGCGACCGCAGGCAATATCCACGATTTCCGGATCAGGGTTGGCATGATCGGTTTCAGTCAGTACTTTGTTCAGATATTCAGTGACGTGCGCGGGGATGACCTCGATCCCAATTGGTGCTTCTTTTACGGACGCAACCACGATGGCGCGGGAATAATCCAGCCCGCCAGGCATGGTGATGAATTTGTCGCGGAAAACAGAAAAGGGCGGTTTATTTTCAGCGATAATTTCCTCAATGCGTTTAGCGTGTGCCGGATGAAGGTTATAGATGTCCAGATCCATTGAACGGGCCAGTACGCCAGTGGCTACGTCGCGCGCCAGTGACGTCAGATCGTGTACGAAACCTTCGCCGCGATCGGTGAGGTTTCCGCCGCCAGCATTAGCACCGGAAGCCGTGCGAGTGATGTGTGAAACACGATTACCCTTCATCCACTCTTTTGTCAGCAGTCCTCGATCGGTGTAGTCAGCGTTCAGGTATGCTTCGAAAAAAGCAGTTATCAGTCCCAGGTTTGAATTACCAGGATTAGGGAAAACTTTGTCAGTGTCACGAACCAGTTTGTGGAGTTCGCGAATTTCCAGCGGGTCGAGCAGGCTGGTTTTGTGGGAAACAGCCAGGGCAGTAACAGCCGGTAGTTCTTCAGCCCGAGCAATGTGTAATGCCTGGAGTCCGTCGCGTGAAACGTGCGTTACCGGTTTTTCGCTGCCGTGTTGAGCAAGCCAACGAATGGGCAGTTCCTGGCCAGAAATTGGGAGTAGCATATTCTCCTCAATCTCAGTCATGTCTTCGCCGTTGACGTTGGTATTGCCTTGATAGTGAGCGTTGTCTGGTGCTGCTCCCGGTTTTAGTTCCCATGTCATGGAGTCTTTGCTGAGTTGATAGCGTTCACTCCAGGTAAAATCGATCTCACCTTCAGCGGGCAGGTCATTAACGACAGGAAAATTCGTGGCAACAGCTTTAAAATAGCTGCTCAGTTTTTTACCTGACTTAACGATCAGGTAGTCCAGAGTGGCACAGGTCGATTCAAAATCGTTGCTTGCCCACAGGACGACGTCAGGTTCACCGGATGATTTTTTCGCTTTCCGTAACAGGAAGAGTGGTTTTGTGCTCATTGTTTTTTAACCTCAACTCAGATTAAAATTCGTTTTGTTCAGTGAATGATCTTGCCGGATACACACTGTTCATAGCCTGCGCCATACGCAGGCTATTTCTTTCAGATTTCACCTTTTAATTTCATTGCAATTAGAGTTGCCAGAAATTCGGCTTTTTTTTCTGCGGGCAGATTCTTTCCGATATGCACCAGGCACATTTTTTTGACACCTTCATCAAGTGTTTTTACGTTGCCTGATGGACCATCGATATCAACCACAGTGAATGGGGTTTCTTTATTTTCTGTTTTAATTACGTAGCCAATGCGCTTTCCTTCCAGATTCACCTCGTGAACAATGTCATCGGTAGTTACAACAGTGGCTTCATAATTGGTAATCATGTTTTTCTCCTTAATTAAGGTTGAGCGAATACCTGCCATTTCTGGCATAAATTCAGTTTCGAATAGTCAATTAATTAAAGTTCATGTGCCATCTGGTCTTTTTCGGCACAAGCTTCACTGCAATATTTTCTCGGTTCGTCTTTTGATAAAATCCCGTGCATGAAGTGAAGCATTCTTTCAATAGCTTTGCTTTCTTCAACGTCTTTTTTGCAAAGGTGGTAAGCACATTTTATTTTCTTAGTCATCACCATGACTCCGCCTTTACAGGTAAACCATCACGACCGAGGAAGACTTTAATCATGCGGTCAGTAATGCATGTTTTTGTGGTCAGGTTACGAATATATAGTTTTCGCTTTTTAATATTGTTTGCCGAGGCAATATATGTCCGGCCTTCATGAAGAACATAATCGCCAGGAGTCACACACTGACGTGGTATTTCATCAGTTCCGAAGTGATGTGCAATCATAATTATCTCCATTTTTACAAATGAACTTTGTTGATGCGGTGCCTGGTGCCTCCAGGTGACTGCAACCAGTTAACAATTACAGTCGGCTTTCCCACCCAAACCAATAAGGACTAACATGACTTTTAACTGTGCCACGTGCGCTTAGCCGCATTCACCGCATCACAAAATTCACTTTAAAAAGGGCGGACATCAGCCGAACTTCAAGAAAAAAACTGATGCCGCCAGGACTACACACAGCAATGTCGTTATTTACAACCGGAGGCGCACTCCCACCATTTAAATTTAACAGACAAGACCGACTCTTTATGGATATCGGAAATGCGCCTTCGTGTTGTGCCCGGTTTTATTTCACCACCTCCGGGCTTCGGTGGTCTCGGCTATACCCCTACAGCGAGAGCTTGTGTTAACATTTCAATACCCTTACAGTTGAGAGTTATTGATATGTTGGATGTATTTACTCCATTGTTGAAACTTTTTGCTAACGAGCCACTCGAAAGACTTATGTATACGATTATCATTTTTGGTCTCACTCTCTGGCTGATACCGAAAGAGTTTACTGTCGCATTCAATGCTTATACTGAAATACCTTGGCTCTTTCAGATTATCGTTTTTGCCTTTTCTTTCGTGGTCGCCATTTCCTTCTCAAGATTGCGAGCACATATTCAAAAGCATTATTCATTACTACCAGAGCAACGAGTATTGCTTCGTTTATCTGAGAAAGAAATCGCTGTATTTAAAGATTTCCTTAAAACAGGAAATCTTATTATCACTTCTCCTTGCCGTAACCCGGTTATGAAAAAATTAGAACGGAAGGGCATCATTCAACATCAGAGTGATAGCGCAAACTGTTCTTATTATCTCGTCACCGAAAAATACTCCCATTTTATGAAGTTATTCTGGAACAGCAGGAGTAGACGTTTTAATCGTTAGCTTACTGTGTGCTTCTCCAACCATCGGCGCGCACCAGTTTCGGTTTTAAATGTTTTGCTTTTGGTATACGTCATGGCAGTGAACGTTCCACCCTGGTTGGGGAACACGCCGCACACCAGGGATTCGTTGTTGCCGAGGTCGATTTTTTGCATTTTGCGAATCTCACATCTTGTTGCTACGTATAGCGACTTCTGCCTGCCAGAGATCCCAGTCGTTGCTGCGTAAAGCCTGCACAGCCTGGTTGTAAGTGATACCGCAACAATCCATCAAATACTGAACTACTTCGTAATGCACCATCTTATCTCTCCCCTTAACGCCGGGTGGCGGAACTAACTGCTGCACTGCAAAATTTGAATCCCGCCGTCATGTTCATACGCCTCGGGCTGGCTACTTAACCCCTTACCACTGCCTGGTAACTCGAAGTATTGCCCTGCATTCTGTGGGGCGGGGTGGGTGGCAGGCATATAATGTACTTTGCGTTCATTGTTGTAAAGTACTTTTAGTACATTTTGTGTGTAAAAAAATGAGATGGGATAAAGTGAAGCACAAACCCGGAGGAAGGCGCTACCGGATTTATGCTGGTTTAAGAGGCTTTTTGTTTTTTCTTTCGTGCTAACTCTTCGTAAATTGCATTGTACTTCTGTTTTTTCTCTTCAAGAGTTTTTAAAAGTTCATCTGTCTCACTGTCAGGGAGCTCGTCCAGAAGGTCAATGATGATTTTTTGTCTTGGATTTAACTCCTGATAGAAACGTACCTGTCCACTTTCTTCTGTATCCTCTCCCAAAAGATAGGTTGGTGTTGTTCCTATTAGTGTTGCTAATTCCCTTAATTTCTCCCGGCGAGGAATTGTTTCGCCATTAAACCATTTGCTAACCGCTTTTGGTGTTAATTTCATTCGACGGGCAATTTCTGCCTGCCTTCCATGTTGTTCATAACCAGCGTTTTCACAGGCTAGCGCAAGCCTACTGGCGAACTCTTTACGCGCTTTATCTTCATGAACCATAAGTTCAATGATATTCGCTCTTGAATGTACTGTCAGTTCTGTTATAGCATGTACTCAAAGTTCACATTGTGAGGGTGATATGAACCAGAAAACACTTGAAGATGTAATCAAAACTGTTCGCGTTGCTGTTGTGGCCGACGTTTGTGGTGTCAGCCAAAGAGCAATCTATAAATGGATGGATAACGGAAAATTGCCTCGCACAGAATATACCGGCGAAACAAATTACGCTGAAAAAATCGCTCTTGCATCAAACGGATTATTTTCTGCCGATGCAATTTTAACTATTGGCAGGAATAAAACTACTACGAAAAAGCTGATGGGAGTTGATTCATGAAAATCAAGCATGAACACATCCGCATGGCGATGAATGCCTGGGCGCATCCGGACGGCGAAAAAGTACCGGCTGCGAAAATTACCAAAGCGTATTTCGAGCTGGGAATGACGTTCCCGGAACTGTATGACGACAGCCATCCGGAAGCCCTGGCTCGCAATACTCAGAAAATTTTCCGCTGGGTGGAGAAAGACACCCCTGATGCGGTTAAAAAAATTCAGGCGTTGTTACCAGCTATCGAAAAAGCAATGCCACCTCTGCTGGTGGCCCGAATGCGCAGTCATAGCTCAGCCTATTTTCGGGAACTAGTGGAGACGCGGGAACGACTGGTGAGAGACGCTGATGATTTTGTCGCAGTGGCGATCGCTGGTTTCAACCAGATGAATCGTGGTGGCCCTGCAGGAAATATTGTGGCTGTGCATTGACTCGCAATATTCATACCGGATCACTTCCGGCAATTTGTGAGTAAAAAGATTCGGTATCAAAAGAGGTGAGTATGGCTAACGCCTGGCTCAGATTATGGCATGACATGCCAAATGACCCTAAGTGGCGAACAATTGCCAGGGTGTCAGGGCAGCCAATTGCAACAGTGATGGCAGTGTATATCCACCTCTTGGTGAGCGCGTCACGAAATGTCACGCGAGGTCACATTGATGTCACGACAGAAGATTTGGCAAGTGCGCTCGACGTGACAGAAGAGGTAATTGATTCAATTTTGCAGACGATGCAGGGGCGGGTACTTGATGGTGATTTAATCACTGGATGGGAAAAACGCCAGGTGCTTAAAGAGGACAACGGCAATATTTCGCAAACCGCAAAATCTCCTGCAGAGCGCAAGAGGGCGCAGCGAGAGAGGGAAAGAAAGCGGGAACAAAATGGCGATTGTCACGGCGCGTCACGAAATGTCACGCACATGTCACGACGAGTCACGACAGATAAAGATACAGATAAAGATACAGATCAAGAAGATCAAAACACTATGGTCCATGGCGTAAAAAACGCCACGAACCAGGCAGGGGATGTTCAGACCGTCAATCTTGGTCAGCCAGCAGGCACGACACCGGAAGCCGATTCAGCGTATGCGCTGAAAGCCGATTCGGGCGCTGTGCAGCAGGTGATGACCGCAAGGCCGGAGCAATCACACCAACTGCAGCAGCCCGAAGCCGATTCCGCCATTCAGCGGGAAGCCGATCGGGTAGTCCCGGAAAACACCGGGCAGTCTGTGGGACGAGTGGATTATCCGGATGTGTTCGAACAGGTCTGGCGGGAGTACCCGTTGCGTGCCGGAGCAAACCCGAAGAAATCCGCTTTCAGTGCCTGGAAGGCCAGATTACGCGAGGGGGTGCCACCAGAGGCCATGCTGGATGGCGTGAGGCGTTACGCAAGATACTTGGCGGCTACCGGGAAAACGGGAACGGAATTTGTTCAGCGAGCGACGACGTTTTTTGGACCGGACCGGAATTTTGAGAACCCCTGGTTGCTCCCGGTAAGCGGCACGAACAACCAGCGTTGTGTGAATCATATTTCTGAACCGGATAACGAAATTCCGCCGGGCTTCAGGGGGTAAGTGTTAATTTCTGGTCATGAGGTAATTTTCAGGAGGGCTTGTGGCAAAAGTTTTTACACAAGAAGAGCGGGAAAAAATTAAAGGGCAGGTTGTTGAACTCGTACGCCAGAGTGGGCGCGAGACGTTAAGACAACTGGAAACTAAAACTGGGGCAACAAAATATCTGATGAACGTTCTGGCCAGAGAGCTGGTTGCCAGTGGCGATGTATACAACTCTGGTTACGGGTTATTCCCGTCTGAACAGGCGCGTAAGGACTGGCAAAATGCCCGTAAAAAGCTCTCAAGGGCAAAGCTGAAGAAACCATCTGCGGTTGATCCGGACCTTATCTGGTCATTACCTGATGGAGAAATACGTCGTTACGACAGGCGTCATAATATGATTTGTACTGAGTGTCGTAAAAGCGAAGTTATGCAGCGCATATTGTCGTTTTATCAGGGAGATGTTCGGTATTTATTGAAGTGACGAGATTAAAGTGCATTAGTTCAGATGCAAATTGACATTTTGTGGCACAGGGTAGAGCTAGCGTGGTTGTCCGCTTTGTGCCAACAGCGGACATTATGGAAGGTCAGAGTTAAAGATTAAAATGGGATGCTGTGTGTTTTCTCCAGGTTTTGCTCTATACCTTTCGGGATACTCCACCGACAGAATACGAAAATCAACATTATCAACGGCTCGAAGTGTCTAGATTATCCATGGCAATTCATGGGAAATCCCATCCAACGGCTTATGCTTCATGTTGCTTTTTGAGATCGCTTCTAGCATAGCTCCACTCAATAATGTTGTCGGGTCGTTGCTGATCGAAAAGGATACGGGATTCAATACCATTACCTAAAAAGCTGGTATTCCCATCTACGTAAGAAGCTATCCCTTGTGAACCAACACGAAGAATATTTTCTAATGGCTGCTTTGTTCTTGCTGCATCGCTAAGGAGATATAAACCCGGGTACGTTTTGTTAGCACGGTGAAAAAAAAGTTCATTGTCAAAACACATGACGATGATTATTTGTCCCGACATGAGATCGGAGAGCATTTCAGTTGGCAGATGCAAACTCATAAATGGTCGAGACAAAGGGTCAAAGAATGAATCATTTATATTCACAACAGGGCTTTTTATACCGAGACTATCCATCCATCCATTGAAGGCAACAAAGCCCATTTCAGAATCACGGTACATACCTAAGAACAAACATTCATCAATAGTATCAATTGCCCAATTTTTTCCTCCGCGAATAATCTCCCACATTTTAACTAAGCGGTGGGTATAAAATTCAGACGGATGATCTATCTCATTGATTTTAACTTTAGACTGATGAAAGTTGTCAAAGCCCTCGCCAGTATTAATCGCCTCCAGAACATTCATGCCACGAATGATTTGCCTTTTTATGCGATTAAATTGCTTAACATCATTGTCAGGCATATTGTTAATGAAGTTTTCTTCAAAGTGCGGACATTCTGAGATAACAGAAAATTCAGCAGCTTCATAAAGCTCATTATTCTTTTCACCTGTTTTAACTTCCACGAGCTGGAAGCCATCCAGTAGATTAAAGGTGACTAAATCTCCCACATGAACAAATGTGCTCATGTCAGAGACAATCGCTACGGAGTGTTTGTCCTGGTTGATAAGATCGGCTGCGACCATAGAATCAATTATGTTATCTTCTGATAGATTGTCATTGCTTGCATTAATAGGTAAACGCCGCAAACTAGAGTGTTCTTCATCAAGAATGCTCCAAATTATTGAGTCAATACAACGGCGAAGAATAAGAATTTCAAATTTTTTTAAACTTATTTCACCAATACACTTTTCTTTATTTTCTTTATCCTTGTTTCGATGGTGCTCTTTTTTTTCAGTTTCCAATCTTTTTATATCTCTCAGCCGAATAATAATCTCAAAAGATATGATTTTTTGTGAGTCTTTCCAATTTTTGAGACAGGTTTCATACTCTGCAAGAAAATCCTCATCATTGGAAGGTAGTTCTTGAATTGGATTCCCTCCCCTTATCATTTTGGCAAGTGCATGCATTAAAGATACATAATGAGGTGATAAAATTGTCCAAAACTTCCTAAACGGTTTGTACTTTTCAAGAAAAGTTGACTCATCAGTATAATTCATCATAACCAAACCTCATTCCTCTTATCTATTTTCCTCAAGGTATAAAATACCAGCCTTTTTTACATAATTATAGTTATAATATGAAGTCTCATTCAGATATCTTCATACTGTACGTAAGAAATATTTGAGCCTCTGATACCATAATCTTCTAAACTGCCTGATTTTTTCTCACCTCTATATAAAGCAACTATCCATCGAGCATTTTCTTGGATGCTTTTATTTATTTCAGTAAAGTATTCACCGTCAACTTCGGCGAGCGAGTGGCCTAAAACGATGACCTCGTCCACATTTTTAAGCGATGAGAAAAAAACGTTTTCTTCTTTAATTATGTCTTCGCTGGGCTTGAATGTATTACCGAAGTATTCGTTTATTCTGTCGTATGCCTCTGCTATTCTTGTATCTTGATCCGGTCCTATATATGGATTTAGTGACTTTTCCACCCTAAAACTATGACCAAGTATGAGATCGTCATCGTAACTACAATTGCCGTGAATATGTATGATTTGCTCGTCTGGAACGGCATAGATCTGCTGCAAGGTATTTGTATAATTAAATGAAAAATAGATGCTTTCTCTTGGTATGGGCGGGATGTATTGCTTAGGATTGTAAGCATCGGCTATGTTAATCCCTTTAACCCAATCAGCGAATTGCTCCTTCAAACGAGCTGACAGCATTTGTGTGATTTTATTTACTTCATATTGGTAATCGTGATGATAAGCATCGCTCCAATCATCGGTATTGTATGAAGCCAAAAATATCTCACTGTTTTGAAGGATAAGCTCATAATCAATTTCACCTAAAGCATTTTCTAACTCATTCCACTCGTCCCCTGCAGGAATGTATTCTTCTATCGCGTCATATAGATCTTGGTCATTTTTTTCTACATACGACTTAAAGTGCTTGTATCCTGTTGGTAAGCCATGACGCATGTCAAATCCATTTCCTATTATGTAAAGCCTCATTGTTTTTCCCTTAGTCGAATTGTATAAAAATACTAACATGGCCTGCTCCACGTTGACTACTATCCCCTCCTTTGAGTAATGCCTTCATCAGATGTAACAACATTTGCGAGCTTCCACAGTTCGCTCAAAGCGGACTAGAAGGTTAGCTTGCGTCGGACTTGGCGTATTTAAAGAAGTGCTGGTGGAGACTGGTTGTTGTGTTCCATTTCTACAGAACAAAATCACAGAAACTATACCCAATAGTTATATTGAATCAATGATGAGACAGCCTCATATTTATCAGGACTGGTGTACGTCCAATACAGGAGGTTGTCGTGCTGGTTCTCAAATGTGCGCTAGCTATTGCGGCTGTAATGGCAATTTATTGTCTTGCTGTTGTTCTTACGGATCGCCTTTCTGATTGATTTTATATTGGCGAGGTGACGTGAGTTAAGTAGAATTGCTGCGGGTGCTTGAGGCTATCTGCCTCAGGCATGAACACCAAAGGCAGATAGAGAAAAGCCCCAGTTAACATTACGCGTCCTGCAAGACGCTTAACATTAATCTGAGGCCAATTTCATGCTAGACACATGTAGGTTAGCCTCTTACGTGCCGAAAGGCAAGGAGAAGCAGGCTATGAAGCAGCAAAAGGCGATGTTAATCGCCCTGATCGTCATCTGTTTAACCGTCATAGTGACGGCACTGGTAACGAGGAAAGACCTCTGCGAGGTACGAATCCGAACCGGCCAGACGGAGGTCGCTGTCTTCACAGCTTACGAACCTGAGGAGTAAGAGACCAGGCGAGGGAGAAATCCCTCGCCACCTCTGATGTGTCAGGCATCCTCAATGCACCCGCACTTAACCCGCTTCGGCGGGTTTATTTTATCTGTAAATATTTTTATAAAAATAATGCCCACACACAGCATAAAACAAAAAATATCACAGATAAAAAAGGAGCGTAATGTGCAGATTTGTTGTTTTCCATATTTACTCACTTTAACATAATCAATATTGATATGGTTGTTGTTTTGGTGGTTTCAAACGAGATGTTATGGTGATCTGGTAAAATTGCATAACATTAAAATTTAATTTATCTAATCGCTTTTAATAATAAGCGTTGTGTTTATCCCAACAATCTGTTGTTTGACTTTTATTCCATTAATGTAGGGGCTTTACACTGGAACCAGTTTATTTATACTTTATACGCCAGCCTGAACAACTGGCACCTGCTGCACTGCGCCATCGAGAGATTGAGAAATGGCGCATATACAACTGGTCAAACAAACTTCTTCTGGTTTACTTCTCCCGGCGACGCCGGAGAGTTGCGATTTTCTGCATCAAATCAAAATAGGTGAGTGGATACACGCAGACTTTAAGCGTGTGCGTAACTACGCATTCCACAAGCGTTTTTTCAAACTCCTGCAACTGGGATTCGATTACTGGACTCCGGTCGGTGGGGCGATCACGCCTCGCGAACGAGAACTGCTGTCTGGTTTCGTTGATTACCTGTGCGAATCAGTTGGTCGGGAACACACGCCAGCCCTGAGTGATGCCGCAGAGCAATACCTTAACACCGTTGCGACTCGTAGAACCCGGGATACGGCGTTGCTAAAGTCGTTTGAGGCTTTCCGCGAGTGGGTAACCATTCAGGCCGGATTTTACACCGAGCATATTTATCCGGACGGTAGCCGTGGGCGTCGGGCAAAATCCATCGCTTTTGCGAATATGGACGAAGTCGAGTTTCAGCAGGTTTATAAATCTGTACTGAATGTGCTGTGGAACTGGATTCTGTTCCGTAAATTCTCCTCTCAGGAGGAAGTTGAAAATGTGGCCGCACAACTACTGGAGTTTGCGTAATGGTGAATTTACGTAAAGCGGCTAAAGGCCAGATGTGCCAGATCAGAATCCCTGGCTACTGCAATCACAATCCCGAAACCTCTGTGCTGGCGCATTACAGGCTGGCGGGGACGTGCGGAACAGCGACAAAACCACACGATATGCAGGCGGCGATAGCCTGTAGCTCATGCCACGATCTAATCGACGGGCGGGTAAAAACCAGCGATTACACCAAAGAAGAATTGCGCCTGATGCATGCTGAAGGGGTTTTTCGCACACAAGAAATCTGGAGAAAGAAAGGTCATTTATGATTTACCCAACGAATACAGGAAAAAGCGGAGAACACCTTCGCCTCACCACGCTGGAAAGTGTCTGGATTCAGGGAAAACTACGTATGTGGGGGCGCTGGTCGTATATTGGCGGTGGCAGGTCAGGGAATATGTTCAATCAGTTGTTGGCATCCAAAAAACTGACGAAAACAGCCATTAATGAAGCCCTGCGCAGAATGAAAAAAGCGGGAATAGAGAAAGCTGAGCTGGAAGCGTTTTTGCGAGAGATGATCAACGGCAAGCAAAAGAGCTGGCTGGCGCATTGTACTGATGCAGAGGCGTTATGTATTGATCGAGTCATAAGTGAGGTGCTGGCAGAGCATCCAGGATTGATTTGCATTCTCCGGCAACGCTATGAAGGGCGGGGGATGACTAAGCGCAAAATGGCTGAATTGCTAAATGATGCACACCCAGAGTGGTGTTTTAGCACATGCGAAAAACGGATTGCTAATTGGTTAGCTGTTGCTGAGTATGCCCTATATATTCCCATGCGTGAATCATTTGCTGAGAAAATGGCTTGATTTCTTACGTATAAACTGCTTCAATTTTGCTATGCTTCGCAAAGCTGTATCGCGAGGCGGATTGCAGACATGGACATCGTAAAAAAACCGCTTAATGCGGTTTTTTTACGTCAGGAAAGCAGGGGAGAATGCTGCTAGTTGGGCAACTGGTCTTTCTGCTCCAAATTATAACAGAGACCAGTTATAGTTTCGGTGCTGTGTTTTTTTTACAATATTGTGATAACACATTGCTGGCGGGAGTTTTGATATTTCTTGGCAGGGGCTGATGATGCGTTATCCTGATGTCGTCAACTCATATAAAATGAGATGAGAGATCATTGCAGGGTGGTTTGTAATTCGCTGTTTAGCGGGACAATATGTTGTCTGATACAAGACACCCGACGCCTCAGATTACTATAATAAAGACGAAGCATCCTTTGTATTGACCAACCGCCTGTTTAGGCGGTTCTTTTTGGGCTGGTTTATTGTATGCCAAATGATTATTAAAAAGGTTGTGTTAATAACAAAATCCGAAATAATATGCCTGCATATTTTTATCTTGCTTATATTCTGCATATTGTGCATAGCAGGCTCATCCCTGCAATCAAAACTGTATGATGAGTATTTTTTGTTTTCCTTTTTTCCAGTCATCTGATGATGACCTGCTTCTTTTTAATCCGGATCGACATCAGTTTTTTAAGATAATTCCTGCGAGTTATATGCATAAATGCCACAAACTCCGCATTTTATGTGGTTGGGAGTTGCCGGGCGCGCAGTGAGTTTGCTAAGAAAACTCCTGCATGGTGAATCCCCCTGTGCGGTGGGGTGATACCATTAACCTTTTCTGTCGCCGACAGGTATCACGAACATTTTGTTCACCGGGAGGCACCCGGCACCATGCACTTCAATAGATTCTCTCCACATTATGGATATTCTTTCAGAATATCCCACGCAGACTTTGTGTAAATGTTAACAAATGTGCGTTTTATTTGATCTGATTCGCTGTTTGAGCGTCCAAAACAACGGTATATATAATCCTTTACTATATGACATATGTGAGGAAAAATGGGTTTTCGTAGCGCATCAATTCTTACGTTGATTATTAGTGGGATTATTATCGGGTGCACTGATGCTGTATCGACAAATTATCATGACCGTACATCATATTACTCCGATAAAGCAATAGAGACACAGTATGTGAGTTCATCTGAACGTACTTCTGATGTTAGTGAGGATATCCGTCTGTATGCCCATCAAATCAAGAGCGCCATCGAAAAACAGTTCGGGGATGCGAGTAAGTATTCAGGAAAAGAGTGTACACTGAGAATGCATATGGCCCCGAATGGCCTTCTACTGGAGGTTAAAAGAGAAAGTGGAGACCTCGATTTATGTCGTGAAGCGATGAATGCGATAAAGAATGCTGATATACCTGCCCCCCCTTCGCCGGAAGTATATAAAGTATTTCAAAATGGGGTGCTGGATTTTAAACCCTGATATTTATTGTTTTGTAATAAACGGTTTCGGCTTAGGTTTGTTCTAACACAGCTACGGCACTGAGCTAAATTTAGCGGATAGTCAGCTCTGAGCCAGTGGCGGACGTAACAACTACTATTGCTGAGATTTTAATGGATTGAGGAGCAAGAAGTGGGATTAAAGAAAATCGTTATGTTGACTTTTTGGGTCGGTTTTGTTGCGGGATGCACACCTTTACACCCTTCAGATTGCCACAAAACTACTGCTACAGGTAGTTGCAGTTCAGGACGCTGGGATGATCAGGATGAATGGGGGGCGCAAGCGCGGGGAATCAGAGCTGCAATTAATGCCAAACTTGATGAGCCGCATAACTGGAAAGGGAAAAAATGCAGGTTGCATATGGAATTCTCTCAGGATGGCACGGCGTTAAAAATATCTACCAGTAACGGTGATAAAGCCTATTGCGAAGCGATAAAGTCCGCAGCTCATAAAGCCAAATTTCCGGCCTTCAACAATCCGGAAGTCTACAGAGATTTTCAGAAATCTGGCTTTGACATGCGAGGTTAGCTCTTCAATTACTATATCTCATTCATAGCAAACTGACAGATTTGATGATGTTCTATATACGAAACCTGTGATGTCAAGTCTGAGCTAATACAAATAAACATAATATCAGAGAAATACATTTTATCAGCTCGCTACGGCGAGCTTTTTATATTGCATCGTCTCCAGCATATATATCAATTAAGGCTCTGATTGATGTGTCTGAAAGCCTACACATAATAACTATGCCATCCGTTCCGTGCGGAGGTGAGGCTATGAAATCCATGGACAAAATTTCAACAGGCATTGCCTACGGCACCTCCGCAGGCAGTGCTGGCTACTGGTTTTTACAGTTGCTCGATAGAGTAACTCCGTCACAGTGGGCTGCAATCGGTGTGCTGGGTAGTCTGGTATTTGGCCTGCTGACGTACCTGACAAACCTTTATTTCAAGATTAAAGAAGATAAGCGCAAGGCTGCGAGAGGTGAATAATGCCTCCATCATTACGAAAAGTCGTTGCTGCTGCTATTGGTGGCGGAGCAATTGCTATAGCATCAGTGTTAATCACTGGCCCAAGTGGTAACGATGGTCTGGAAGGTGTCAGCTACATACCATACAAAGATATTGTTGGTGTATGGACTGTATGTCACGGGCATACAGGAAAAGACATCATGCTCGGTAAAACGTATACCAAAGCAGAATGCAAAACACTCTTGAATAAAGACCTTGCCACTGTCGCCAGACAAATTAACCCGTACATCAAAGTCGATATACCGGAAACAACGCGCGGCGCTCTTTACTCATTCGTTTACAACGTGGGTGCTGGCAATTTCAGAACATCGACGCTTCTTCGCAAAATAAACCAGGGCGATATCAAAGGCGCATGTGATCAGCTACGTCGCTGGACATATGCTGGCGGTAAGCAATGGAAAGGTCTCATGACTCGTCGTGAGATTGAGCGTGAAATCTGTTTGTGGGGTCAGCAATGAACAGAGTAACCGCGATTATCTCCGCTCTGGTTATCTGCATCATCGTCTGCCTGTCATGGGCTGTTAATCATTACCGTGATAACGCCATTACCTACAAAGCCCAGCGCGACAAAAATGCCAGAGAACTGAAGCTGGCGAACGCGGCAATTACTGACATGCAGATGCGTCAGCGTGATATTGCTGCGCTCGATGCAAAATACACGAAGGAGTTAGCTGATGCGAAAGCTGAAAATGATGCTCTGCGTGATGATGTTGCCGCTGGTCGTCGTCGGTTGCACATCAAAGCAGTCTGTCAGTCAGTGCGTGAAGCCACCACCGCCTCCGGCGTGGATAATGCAGCCTCCCCCCGACTGGCAGACACCGCTGAACGGGATTATTTCACCCTCCGGGAACGACTGGTAATGATGCAGGCCCAACTTGAAGGTGCTCAGCAATACATAACCGAGCAGTGTTTAAAGTAAAATCTTAACTACAATATGATTCATTTTGATGATTGTTTCATAAGGAACAGTGAAGTAAGATCTAAGAGGAGTTAAATTTTATACAGTATAATCATAATATTGCAGCAAGGTGGTTATAATTGAAAGAATATTTAGATATGAATACATCTCATGTAAGAGTTGTTACTCATATGTGTGGGTTCCTGGTTTGGCTCTATAGTCTTTCAATGTTGCCACCAATGGTTGTAGCATTGTTTTATAAAGAAAAAAGCCTGTTCGTTTTCTTTATAACTTTCGTTATATTTTTTTGCATTGGTGGCGGAGCGTGGTATACAACTAAGAAATCTGGCATTCAATTACGTACCCGTGATGGGTTTATTATAATTGTAATGTTTTGGATTTTGTTTTCTGTTATTAGTGCATTCCCTTTATGGATTGACTCAGAACTTAATTTAACGTTCATTGATGCTCTGTTTGAAGGGGTTTCTGGAATAACAACAACAGGAGCAACTGTAATTGATGATGTTAGTTCATTACCTCGGGCATATTTGTACTATCGGTCACAGTTAAATTTTATAGGTGGTTTAGGAGTTATTGTTCTGGCGGTTGCTGTATTGCCATTATTGGGTATTGGTGGTGCAAAGCTTTATCAGTCAGAAATGCCGGGGCCATTTAAGGATGACAAACTCACTCCCCGCCTGGCCGATACGTCACGGACACTGTGGATAACTTATTCTTTATTAGGTATTGCTTGTATTGTCTGTTATAGACTTGCAGGAATGCCTTTGTTTGATGCTATTTGTCACGGGATTTCCACAGTTTCGCTTGGTGGTTTCTCAACTCATAGCGAGAGTATCGGATATTTTAATAACTATTTGGTTGAGCTGGTGGCTGGTTCTTTTTCCCTGCTATCGGCTTTCAACTTCACTCTTTGGTATATTGTTATTAGCAGGAAAACGATAAAACCTTTAATCAGAGATATTGAACTTCGTTTCTTTCTGTTAATAGCCTTAGGGGTGATCATTGTTACCTCTTTCCAGGTCTGGCATATAGGTATGTATGACTTGCATGGAAGTTTTATTCATTCGTTTTTTCTTGCCAGCTCCATGCTCACTGATAATGGTTTAGCTACGCAGGATTATGCAAGTTGGCCCACGCATACGATAGTGTTTTTGCTGTTGTCAAGTTTCTTTGGGGGATGTATAGGTTCAACTTGTGGTGGAATTAAGTCACTTCGATTTCTTATACTTTTCAAACAAAGCAAACACGAGATAAATCAGCTTTCTCATCCCAGAGCGTTGTTGAGTGTAAATGTAGGAGGGAAGATAGTTACAGATCGTGTAATGAGGTCTGTATGGAGTTTCTTTTTTCTTTATACTCTCTTCACGGTGTTTTTTATACTGGTGTTAAATGGTATGGGATATGATTTTCTTACATCATTTGCAACAGTGGCTGCATGTATTAATAATATGGGATTAGGTTTTGGGGCTACTGCATCGTCATTCGGAGTGCTTAATGACATTGCAAAATGTTTAATGTGCATAGCTATGATTCTTGGTCGCCTTGAAATTTATCCTGTTATTATATTGTTTTCAGGTTTTTTTTGGCGCTCCTAATATATGGCTGATTTATAATTGTGAGTTTAATATTATGTTGACTCACTCATTGATCCAATACCTAACTTTACCAGCAACACCTCCGTCCCCAGTAGCACTGGCTGCTGGGGTGCGTTTTATTCATAAAGCAAGGCTGTATGAGCGAGAAATTAAAGATAGTCTATCGCCCATTACAAGAATTGTCACCGTATGCGCACAACGCCAGGACGCACAGTACTGAGCAGGTGGCACAACTGGTAGAAAGTATTAAGCAATTCGGCTGGACTAATCCGGTGCTGATTGACGAAAAGGGCGAAATTATTGCGGGTCACGGTCGTGTTATGGCGGCTGAAATGCTCAAAATGGATTCTGTTCCGGTCATTGTTCTGTCTGGCCTGACGGATGAGCAGAAAAAGGCGTACCGCCTGGCAGATAATCGCCTGCCGATGAATGCTGGCTGGGATGAAGATCTGTTGCGGATGGAGCTGTCGGACCTAATCAATGCTGATTTTGATGTCTCCCTGACAGGCTTCATCCCGACAGAAATTGATGAACTGTTGACGGATGTTTTGCCCGGTACAGGAAATGAGGAGGAGCCGTATACGACGAAAATTGATACGCCTGTTTATGAGCCGTCGGGCGGTAAACCGGATATCAGTGAACTGTACGACGATACGAAAACGCAGGAGCTGATCAGCCGGATACGTTCGGCTTCCCTTGAGCCTGATATTGAGAAATTCCTCCTGTGTGCGGCAGAACGTCACACGGTGTTTAATTTCAGCAGAATTGCGGACTATTACGCTCACGCCCCCGCTGAAATTCAGTGTTTTTTCGAGGAGTCGGCGCTGGTGATCATTGATTATCAGCAGGCTATTGAAAATGGATTTGTCCGGATGACGCAGCGCATGGTGGAGATCATGCATGGTGGTGAGGAGGAGGAATATGCGTGATGATTTTTGCGCCTTTATTCTGACTCACGGGCGACCGGACAAAGTTCTGACTTACCGAACGTTGCGTCGTGCTGGCTATACCGGGAAAATTTTTATCGTTGTTGATGATGAAGATAAGACACGGCATCAGTACATGGCTGAATTTGGTGAACAGGTGCTGGTGTTTTCCAAAACCGATATCGCCAGTCGTTTTGACGAAGCCGATAATTTCTGTGACCGCCGCTCAATTTTTTACGCCCGTAATGCCTGTTTCGACCTGGCAAAACTGGTCGGGTGTAAATACTTCATTCAGCTCGATGATGATTATCACGAGTTCCAGTTTCGGGTGGATCGCAACTATGACCAGGCCTATTTTCCGATAAGGAAACTGGATGCGATCCTTTCTGAAATGCTGGCGTACTACGAATCAATACCTGCTCTTTCCATCGCTATGTCGCAGGGCGGGGATTTTCTTGGTGACAATGGCGGCCATGCTTCGTGGGTGAAACGCAAGGCAATGAACAGCTTTATCTGTTCGGTTGATCGACCGTTCTCATTCATGGGGCGCATTAACGAGGATGTGAATACGTACACGAATCTCGGTCGCTGTGGTGAATTGTTTATGACGATCGGTGCTGTCCAGTTAGGGCAGAAACAGACGCAGAAAAACAGCGGCGGAATGACCGAGCTGTATCTGGATTCCGGAACCTACGTTAAAAGTTTTTACTCCGTCATGTATGCGCCGTCGTGCGTAAAAATTTCACTGATGGGTGCCAGCCATAAACGCATTCACCATCAGGTCACCTGGAACAACGCTGCAGTAAAAATCCTTCACGAAAAATACAGGAAGAAGACACCCTGCATATCAATGGGGGTGACAAATGATTCCGTATTCGAAAGTCGAGTCTCTGGCAGCGTGCCGGATGACTGCACAACAAATCGCTGACGTTCTGGATGTTGATCTGAACCGACTGAAAGAAAATCGGGAAGCAATGACAGATTTTTATGCGGCCATCCGTAAGGGCAGAGCGAAAGGTGAAGCCGAGTTACGAGCGGCATTGTTTAAGCTTGCCAGAAAAGGGGATGCCTTTGCTCTGCGCGAACTACTCAGGGTGGATAAAAATCAGGACTAACTGATGAGCAGACCGGACTGGGGGGCGTTGCAGCAGGAGTATATTGCTGAATACACCCGCTCCGGTATATCTCCGGTGGCATGGTGTGAAGCAAGGGGACTGAATTACGCAACAGCCCGTCGTTACATCAAAAAACCTCCGAAAAATGCGCAGACAGAAATGCGCAAAACTGCGCAAAAAAGTGCGCAGAAAAAATCTGCGCAGACTGCACAAAAGCGGAACGAAAAATCTCAGGAAAAAAAGCCAGTATTCGATGCGGGCCTGAATGAGGGCGACGCGGAGGAATTTTCGTTCTGTCCCGATGAATTCGGCATTTCTGACCAGCAGGCTAAGTTTGCGATGCTTGTTGCTCAGGGGAAAAAGCCGACAGAGGCGTACCGACTAGCCGGTTATGAGGGGCAAGGTGCGACAGCTAACAGCAACGCCAGTCGTATGCTTAGAAATGCCAGGGTTTTTCGCGCTATCAGCTACTTCCGCAATCAGTACCAGAAACGCTATACCGCAGACCTGGATTTACTGGTGAGTCAGTTGATGGCCATTGTCCTGGCCGACCCCAATCAGCTTGCACAATTTCGCCGTGTTAACTGCCGTTATTGCTGGGGCGAGAATCATCTCTACCAGTGGCGCGATATAGCAGAATTCGACAAGGCAGCGGCGCAGGCTTCCAGAGATGGCAAACCCGAACCGGAATATGGAGGCCTCGGCTTTGTTGATAACGCCATACCCAATCCGGACTGCCCGAAGTGCTGCGGTGAGGGAACGGGACAGCTTTATATGGCTGATACCACTCTGCTTGATGGGGATGCGCGGCAATTATATGCAGGGGCAAAACTCGGAAAATTCGGCGTTGAGATCCTGCTGGAGGATAAGGCTGCCGCCCGGCGTGAATTGTTGCGTTTGCTTTCTGCTGGCGGGGCTTTATGTGCAGATAAGCGGCTACAGGAACTGGAAATTGAACGACGCAGAATGGAAAACCAGAAGCTGCGCAAAGAGATCGAAACGGTGGAAGATAATGAACATCCCCAGCCTGTGGCGATCAATATTAATGTGGTTGATGCCAGAGTAAGGAGTGATGAAGATGATCTCTCCGACGCTTAATGTGCCTCAGGCGCGATTTCTTTCAATGCCCCATAAATTTAAAGCCTATATTGCTGGTTTTGGCTCGGGCAAAACATGGGTTGGGTGTGGCGGCATATGCAAGGGGATTTGGGAGCATCCAGGTATAAATCAGGGATATTTTGCGCCAACGTATCCCCAAATTCGCGATATTTTTTACCCTACAGTGGAAGAAGTTGCTGCTGACTGGGGATTGAACGTAAAAATTAATGAGGGAAATAAAGAGGTTCACTTTTATTACGGACGCCAGTATCGGGGAACCACTATCTGCAGATCGATGGAGAAGCCACAAACGATCGTCGGTTTCAAAATTGGTAATGCGCTGGTGGATGAACTGGACATTTTGCCGAAGGAAAAAGCCAGAACGGCGTGGCGCAAGATAATTGCGCGTATGCGTTATAAGATTGATGGACTTCGCAACGGTATTGACGTTACAACCACGCCGGAAGGATTCAAATTTGTCTACGAGCAGTTTGTTAAAGCCGTGCGTGAAAAAACAGAGCTGGCCTCACTGTATGGTCTGGTGCAGGCATCTACTTTCGATAATGAAAAGAACCTGCCAGCAGATTACATTCCTTCGCTTCTTGAATCATACCCTCCAGAGCTGATTAAAGCCTATCTTCGAGGACAGTTTACTAACCTGACAAGTGGTACTGTTTACCATCAGTTTGACCGGAAACTGAATAATTGCGAAGAAGTGGAGCAGCCAGGGGAGCCGATTTATATTGGGATGGATTTTAACGTTGGAAAGATGGCGGGGATCGTCCATGTGCTGCGTTTGGGGCTTCCATGTGCGGTAACTGAAATCATCAATGCCTACGATACGCCGGATATGATCCGCATCATTAAAGAACGCTTCTGGCTGTATGACGGGAATGATTACCGGAAAGTGAGGGAGATTTATATTTATCCAGATGCTTCCGGAGATTCCAGAAAATCAAGTAACGCAAGTACGACGGATATAGCCCAGCTTAAGCAGGCTGGTTTTAACGTTGTGGTGAACAGCTCGAACCCGCCAGTAAAAGATCGCGTTAACTCAATGAATGCAATGTTCTGCAATGCCAATGGTGAGCGTCGCTATAAAGTTAATGTGAAGCGTTGTCCGGTATATGCCGAATCTCTGGAGCAACAGGTCTGGGATGATAAGGGGGAGCCTGATAAAAAATCTGGCAATGATCACCCGAATGATGCCGGAGGTTATTTCATCGTTAAGCAATTCCCTATTGTCAAACCGACCGGAAGAGTCACATCACTTCGGATTTAATTATGGCTGATATATCAACACCCAACCTCGACTATAACGATATGCTGGAGGCGTGGGATATTAACGACGCATTGATGGGCGGTACGCTTGAAATGCGCAGGCAGGGGGAAAATTATCTCCCCAAATGGCCTAATGAAGATGAAGACGCTTATAAAAAACGCCTGTCTGTGGCTACGCTACTTCCTGTGTATGAAGAAAGCATCAAACAAAATATTGGGCGCATATTTGCAGAGCCGACAGTATTGAGTGAGGAAACGCCGGAAAAAATCAGGGAATATGCAGAAAATATCGACATGGAGGGGAGCCGACTGGATGTGTGGGCGCAGCAATTTTTCAGTCTCGCATTTCAGTATGGTGTGGCACATGCGCTGGTGGACTATCCACGAACGGATATGAAAGAGATTCGGACAAAAGCCGATGAAAACGCGGCCGGTGGTCGCCCGTACGTTACGATGCTGAATCCACGCCAGGTTATTGGATGGAAATCGAAAGTTGAAAAAGGGAAAGTTGTTCTCACTGATTTGCGTATAAAAGAGGTCATCATTATTGATGGTGATGATTTCGGGCAGAAGAAGGTGGAGCAGATCCGCCATATTATGCCCCGTCGAGTTGAAATTTATCGACGCAGCGAAGGTACTAATGGCGAATCTGTCTGGACGCTTCATGAGTCATGGAATACCAGCCGTGATGATATTCCTCTGGTAACACTGTATACGAAGAAAACAGGGTTTATGCGTGGTACACCGCCATTGCTTAATCTTGGCTTGCTGAATATCAAGCACTGGCAAAGCCAGAGCGAGCAGGACAATATTCTTCATGTTGCCCGCGTTCCATTGCTGGTGGCCTACGGGCTGGACAGGAATGAAGAACTGACGGTTGGTGCATCCACCGCTACGATTTTTGAGGACAGAACAAAAAATGGCCTCGAATATGTTGAACATAGTGGCGCAGCGATAGAATCTGGCGAAACATCACTTGAGAAGCTGGAAAATCAGATGCGTCATGCCGGCGCTAAACTTCTGCGGGCTGAAAATACATCCACCAAATCTGTTGATCAGACTAATGAAGAGCGGATGCAGGAACACTCGCCGCTTTATACAATGGCGAACTCCCTCGAAGATGCCCTCGATAATATTCTCCAGATAATGGCGGAATGGAGCGGAGAGAGTTGCGGTGGCAATGTGGATGTGCGCACTGAACTGGATGTATCTGCCCAGGTGTTTGACTCATCCTCCGCGCTGGCTGTTCAGTCATTGCGTCAGGGCGGTGATATACGTCAGATTGATGCGGTTCGGGTGTTGCAGGCGTTGAAATTTATCGATCAGGATTCCCGTCCAGAGGAAGTGATCGATGAATTAAAAAATCAGAGTGTAATGCTGATGGAAATCAATGATGCAAACCGTGAATGAACGGCTGCGTGATGAATCAATTGCTCATGCAGTCTGGATATCCCGCTATAGCACTGGTGTGGCTGCCAGAATGGTGAAAATACTGAATGACAGCGATGCGGAGCTTACAGCTCGCCTGCTGGTAGCACTGGACAGCCTCGATCCTAGTAGTTTTACCGTTACGCGCCTGGAGTCACTTCTGGCGAGCGTCAGAGAGGTTAACCGCACTGCTATTAACAGCATGTTTACCAGTCTCTCCGGAGAGCTGAACGAGCTGGCAATTTATGAGGCTGGTTATCAGTTAAGTCTGTTTGATTCTATGCTACCTGATTTTGTTGCTGATGTTCACCCTCTGGTTGGTATCTCTCCTGATGCACTTTATGCCGCTGCAATGGCGCGACCATTCCAGGGACGACTGCTCAGTGAGTGGGCCTCAGATCTTGAGGCGGATCGGCTCAGACGCATAACAAATACAGTGCGTCAGGGTTTTTTGCTGGGGGATACCAATGAGCAGATCGCAAGAAAAATTCGGGGACATGTCAGTAAGGGATTTCAGGATGGTGCATTGCAGATGAGCCGGGCTAATGCGGCCAGCATTGCAAAAACAGCGGTTGGACATCTTGCTGCTACTGCCCGTGAGAGTTTTGCCAGCGCGAATAATGATTTGATTAAGGGTAAGCAATGGTTATCAACGCTTGATAATCGTACTACGCCACAATGTCGAATCAGGGATCGCCTCAAATATACGCTGAATAATAAACCTGTAGGTCACAGCGTGCCTTATTTGCAGGGGCCGGGAAAAATTCATTTCTGCTGCCGCTCAACGGAAACGTTCATTCTGAAATCAGCGAAGGAACTGGGTATTGATGTTCGCGATATTTCCCCGGCTGAGCGGGCCAGCATGGATGGCGTGGTGGCCGGAGATACAACCTACAGGGAATGGTTTTTGCGTCAGCCTTACACCAGACAAAAACAGATTGTGGGGGAAACCCGAGCAAAGCTGATTCGGGATGGTGGTATGTCGCCAGATGAATTTTACACCGATAAAGGCGAATGGCTGACGCTGAAGCAGCTCCGTGAGCGTGATGCACAGGTATTCAGAAAAGCAGGGATTTAAATAAATCATTTATTACAACAGGCTACCTTCGGGTGGCCTTTTTTATTGCTGCGATCCGGATGGTGAGCAGCGTAACTGTCGGAAGACTTAAACCAGGTACTAATATGAAACTGAAAACGGTCGAGATTAACGGAAAACAATACGCAGAAATTGATACTGCTGGCCTGCCAGTTTATGTGCACGACGATGGTAAAGAAATTGGCTTCGATGCACCGCTGGCGACAAAAAAAATTACAGAGCTTAATGGCGAGGCAAAAAATCATCGCCTGGCTAAAGAAGCTGCAGAGGAAAAACTGGCTAAGTTTGCCGCTATCGAAGACCCGAAGAAGGCGATCGAGGCACTGGAAATGCTGTCAAAAATCGACCAGAAAAAGCTGCTCGATGCGGGACAGGTTGACCAGGTTAAGGCAGAAATTACGAAAAATTTTCAGCAGCAATTAGATGAAGAAAAGCAACGCTCTCAGATGCTGGAGAAGCAGCTTTACGATTCTATGATTGGCGGTAGTTTTGCGGGTTCAAAATATATTGCCGATAAAATTGCGATCCCGGCAGATTTATTACAAGCCCGCTTCGGGCAGGCATTCAAAGTGGAAGAAGGGAGGATCGTTGCTTATGACGCTTCCGGCAACAAAATTTATTCCCGCGCGAAGCCTGGCGAACTGGCGCAGTTTGATGAGGCGCTGGAGTTCCTTGTCGAAAATTACCCTCAGAAAGACTACATCCTGAAAGCCAGTGGCAACAATGGCGGCGGCTCCCGTCCGACACAGCATGATATTGGTCAGAAAACGATGAAACGCTCTGCTTTTGATGCACTGGATGTTGCAGGTAAGCAAAACGCATTGAAAGACGGTATCACAATCGTTGATTAACACATTTGTCAGCTTCCGGATGGGAGCTGGTGTCAGGGCTGGATAGCTCATTACTCCATCTATTCACAATTACGCGAATTTTTAAGGAATATTTAATTATGGCTGGAAATACCCTGACCGGGTTGATCCCGACTATTTATACCGCCCTGGATGTTGTATCCCGTGAGCAGGTAGGTTTTATCCCTGCGGTAGCAAAAAACGCAAAAGCTGACGCCGCAGCAAAAGATCAGACGGTAACCGCGCCAGTTGCGCCTGAGGCGAAAACCGAAGATATCGTACCGGGGCCGTCAGCTCCGAATACCGGTGATCAAAATATTGGCACTGTTGATGTAAAAATTACTAAATCCAAAATGGCACCGGTTAAATGGAATGGTGAAGAACAACTGGCTCTTGGCCCTTCAGGGACTTACAACACCATTCTGGCTGATCAGTTCAAGCAGGCTTTTCGCGCCCTTGCAAACGAGGTTGAGGCTGATCTTGGTGCGTTGTATTTCGGTGCTTCCCGCGCCGTGGGAACCGCAGGGACAACGCCGTTTGGTGTTAAAGATGATCTTTCTGATGCTGCTCTGGCTCGTCAGGTTCTGGAGGATAACGGCGCACCGACAACCGATCTGCAGATGGTGCTTGGCTCCACTGCCATTGCTAATTTGCGCGGAAAACAGTCTGTATTGTTTAAAGTGAATGAATCCGGCACTGAACAGCTACTGCGTGAGGGCGTGTTGGGGCGTCTGGAGGGATTCAATATTCACAGTTCGGCAGGTGTGAAACGAGCGCCAAAGGTTGCTGCAACTGGTTATCTCGTGAATGGAGAGAAAAAAGAAGGCGATGTTCTTATTTCCATTGATACTGGTTCGGGGAGTATTTCTGCAGGTCAGATTGTTACGTTCGCTGGTGATCCGAATCAGTATGTTGTGGCAGCAGCGACCAGCAATCTGATTACTCTTGCAGCGCCCGGACTGCGTCAGGATCTGGCCGATGATACTGCCATCACAGTTGTTGGGGCCTTTACTGCAAATATGGCGTTTGATCGCAACGCGTTTCTGCTGGCATCCCGTACTCCGGCAATGCCGGAAGGTGGCGATAATGCTGATGATGTAATGAATGTTACGGACCCGATTTCAGGGATTACGTTCCAGATTGCACTGTATCGTCAGTATCGCCAGGTGCGCTATGAAGTTGGACTGGCATGGGGTGTTTCATCAGTGAAGCCGGCACATGGTTGTCTGATTCTTGGTTAAACATTCAAACGGGGCCTCGGCCCCATTTTTAATGGGGGGCATATGGCCGGATTAACTAAAGAGCAAAGAGCACAGCGTGAAGCCGCACAAAAAACGCAAATTGAGTTAGTGGTTATGGTGACCGATTATCAGATGTTTCCCGGCGCACCAACTATCGCTAATGTTCATCCTGATGAAGTTGACAACTGGAAGGCTATGGGCTGGAAAACTCAGGAGTAACACATGATCACTTACGTGACCTGTGATGACGTTGATAATGCGTTTGGGAACGCCTGGACGAGTGAGAACGCTAAAAATAAAGCTGTTTTAATGGCTAATGCCTGGCTTAATGGCTTCAACCTGAAAATTAACCCATCCCGTATTCCGGAAGAGGTAAAACTTGCGGGAGCATATGCAGCCAGAATTGCCTCATTCGGTAAGTTGTTTCAGCAGAAAAATGATTCTGGCGTTGTTATCAGTAAAGCCGTGTCGGCTGACGGGGTCAGTGTATCGAAATCATTTTCTGAGTTGCCAGCAAACAGCACTGCATTGCTTGAACCCGATTTACAGCTTGCGATAGCACTGCTGAAACCGTACGGACTTAGTCGCTCACAAGTCAGGGTTGTGAGGGGGGGATAATGGGGCTTCGTGAAGAGATTCAGTCAGAGGTTGCCGCTGCTTTTGATGAGGATTTAGCGGACGCCGTGAGTGATTTTTCTGGTTCTTACGTTACGCACCGGCACTGGGATCCTGTGACGGAAACTGGCGGCGAATCCACCGCAATCTATACCGGGCGAGGCGTGTTGACACGTTATAAGCTGGGCAGAATTGATGGGATTAATATTTTGCATGGTGACCTTAAATTAACCGCTCTGGTATGCGAGGTTACGGATAAACCAGCTGTCGACCATATTATTGAGATTTATGATCCTGTATCAAGGCAGTTACAACGATACGAGGTAATTACAGCAAGTGTAGATCCTTCCGCATCAGTTTACTCTATCCAGTTAAGGAGAGCGTAAATGGCAAAGGCATGGGATATAGAACCGTCAATATTTGCCGGGATGATTGAGGAAGATGTAGGGCTGAAGATTCGCTACATCGCTATGCAGATTCTTACTGCTATTGATATTGCTGCTCCGGTTGATACCGGACGTTTCAGAAATAACAACCTGGTGTCGTTACAGCATCCCGATTTTGGTATATCTGATAACGTGGATCCGAACGGTACGATTGCTGTTCAGCGTGGGATCGGGGTTATTTCGAAAGCTGCAAATTACGGGGTTATTTATATCCAGAATAACCTTCCTTATGCAGAGGCTCTTGAAAACGGTCATTCACAACAAGCGCCAACTGGCGTGTATGCCAACGCTTTTCATGGTGTTTTACAGGCTTACAAATGAAGTTTACTGAAATCAGAAATACGGTTATTTCCAGAATGACGGCACAGACGATTATTGATGGAAAAGACGTATTGTATCCGAACGGGCCAACGTTCGATCCTTCCGGTAAGTTAATCTGGGCGCGGTTAAGTAATATTCCCGGGCAGGCTGGAGTTAATGAAATTGGCGCGGGGCCGGTTGTTTATCGCACGGGGATAATCATTATTCAGTTATTTGTCCCCGCAGGTTCTGGTTCAAAACTCATTACTGAGACAGCCGATAAATTGCGGGAACTGTTTGAGTTTCAGGATGACGATCGTCTCAGTTACCAGGCTGTTTCCTCAATAGCCGTTGGCGAAAAGAATGGCTGGTTCCAGCTTAATCTTCAAATTCCATATCGCGCGCTCTAGCGCAATTAATGACATAGGAGGCTCCTGTGAGTTCAGGTGCAAAGGTTATCTCGGCATTTATCCGGGAGACGGTTGCAGGCACTACGCCAGCAAGTGGTGACTGGAGTTTATTAAAACGCACAAGCTGGGGAGTAAAACCCACCCAGAATAAAGGCGAAAATAATGAGATTGGTGGCTCCCGGATGGCTCAGGGGGCGACGCCTGGCACTGTGGATGTCGGCGGTGATGTTGGTACCAAATTTCGCTGGGGTCAACATGATGATTTTCTTGCATCCTGTTTCGGCGCGGAATGGTCAGGCGATTCTCTGACAATGGGGAATGAGCGAATAACATTTTCTCTGGCGACCTATGCGTCCGATGTCGGAATTGCCTCTGTCGTCAGAGGAGCGCAGGTTGGCTCATGGAAAATGCAGATCCCTAACGACGGCGATATTACAGCGACCGTAACCTTTGCCGGACTGGACTGGGAATCAAAGGCCGATGATACGAATTTTATCAAAGGCGAACCTGTGGATAGTGCAGGAAAGCTACGTTATTCGTTTAAGGAGGTTTCAGCAGTAAGCCTGAATGGTGTTGCCGGAGGTAACGGTTTTTGTATCGACAGTTTTGATATTCAGTTCGATAACAAACTCCAGACACAGCGTTGTATCGGGACTGGCTCGCCTTATGCAGGAGCAAATATTCCGACTACTTTTACACCGTCCGGTACGGTGACGCTTTCATGGTCTAAAGCCGCGTGGGAAATCTGGAGTAAAACACTGACTGGAGAAACAGTTCCGTTCAGCTTCACGCTTTCGAATGGAGAGGGGGCATACACTTTCAGTTTCCCGAAGGTTCAGGTGTCAGGTGAATGGCCTGATGGGGGTAATAGCGACATTATCCAGGTTCAATTGAGCATTACCGCAGCAGATGAAGCACCTACGATAACCAGAAAAAAAATTCCCCGGCTGCCGTGATCGCAAAAGCCAGTGCTGAGGCGATTAGTTGATTTTCCGTTATTCCTCCTGTGGTACTGCCCTACAGGGGGACGCATTGAATGAGGTTATGGATGTTTATTCTTAATCAGAAAATTATCATTGGTGGAGAACGCTGGTTTACGCCAATGAAGGACTTAAAACCTGTAGACGGGTTAAAACTGTTGGTGGCAAGCAGCGATAACGATCAGTATCGCTCCCGTAATGCATTAATCCGTCGCCACATTGAGAAAATGGATGCCAGTTTGCACGTCGGAACGAAGGAGTTTGATATTTCAAAGGTTTCCGAGGTGGATTCTGTTGATGATTTACTCATTGATAATGCCGCTCGTTATCTGCTGAAAGACTGGAAAGGGGTTGGTGAACTGGTTAATGGTGTTGAGGTTGCACTGGAATATACGGCAGAACGAGGGATCGCGCTGCTTAAGCAGAATCCAGAGTTGTACTGGCAGATCCTTGCAGAAGCAGCCAGCATCGCCCAGGGTAAAGAGCAGCAGAAGCAGGATACGATAAAAAAGCCATAGCTGCCCAGCGGTGGTTATCGGAGTTCGGGGGAGAAAGGGGGGAAAAGGCAAGATGGAAGCGAGAAAAACTCAGGTTGCCACCGATACCGGAACCAGAAATAGACCCGGTGCTTAAGGAGTTGTTGTACGCCTATTCGGTAATATCCCGTGCCCGACGTTATGCTGGAATGGCTGGGGTGCCTTTGCCTTTATCTCTGACAGAGATAAATGAATATTTAGCCACTCATCCGGTATTGATTGAGCGCGATGAATTTGAAGCAGTGATCTTTGCACTGGATGACCAGTATTTTCAGGAGCAGTGTGTGTAGTTGTTTATTACGTACACTCTGTTACAGAGATGTGATGGTGTCTTTAATTAAATCGATGATGCTCCTGGAGAAAAGCATTGCGTGGCCTCGTAATCGCTATATCTACTATTATGTCGCCTGAAACCCACTTCGCGGTGGGTTTTTTGTTGTCAGGAGTTTTAATAAATGGCAGAGCAAACCTCGCGTCTCGCAATAATTATTGATAGCACTGGAGCGAAAAATAATGCTGACAATCTGACCTCCTCATTAGTCAAAATGACGCAGGCTGGGGAAACTGCTGCAAATAGCGCAGGGAAAGTGACTAAGGCAACAGAAGATGAGAAGAACGCGCTCGCAAAATTAAAAGCAGCTATTGATCCAGTTGGTGCCGCAATTGATACTGTCGGTCGACGCTATTCTGAATTAAAGAAATTTTTCGATAAAGGGCTTATTGATAAAGAAGAATATGAATTTCTTGTCCGTAAACTTAATGAAACCACAGAGGAATTGAGCGGGGTTGCGCAAGCGCAGAGAGAAGCCGAGAAGGCCGGAAAACTTGCTGCCGCCCAGCAGGAAGCGCAGGCTCAGGCCTTTCAAAGAATGCTGGACAAGATCGACCCTCTGGCTGCGGCGCTAAGAAATCTTGAACAACAGCATGATGAACTTAATGCTGCGTTTGCATCCGGGAAAATAAATGGTTCTCAGTTTGAGAATTATAGCCGAAAAATACAGGAAACACGGCGAGAGCTTACCGGAGAGGCTCAGGCAGAGCGAGAAGCAGCAAAAGCGCATGATGAACAGGTTGTTGCTTTGCAACGTCTGATTGCTCAACTTGATCCTGTCGGAACTGCTTTTAATCGTCTGGTAGAACAACAGAAACAGCTCAATGAAGCAAAAGCTAAGGGGATGCTTTCTCCTGAAATGTATGAGGAGCTTTCTGGAAAACTTCGTGCTATGCGGAGTGAGCTTGAGGTTACTCAATCACAATTAAGCAAAACCGGAATGTCGGCAAAACAAACGGCTTTTGCTATGCGCATGTTGCCTGCACAAATGACGGATATTGTTGTTGGGTTGTCCACTGGTCAGTCGCCATTTATGGTGTTAATGCAGCAGGGCGGCCAGCTAAAAGATATGTTCGGTGGGATTGGCCCGGCGATCAAAGGTGTAGGTTCTTATGTGCTGGGATTAATTAATCCTTTTACCCTGGCCGCAGCAGCCGTTGGGGTCTTAGGACTGGCTTACTATAAAGGCTCTCAGGAGCAGGACGAATTTAATAAATCTCTTATTCTTACCGGAAATCAGTTGGGGACAACCAGCGGGCAATTGGCCGATATAGCTCAACGTGCCGGGAATGCGGCTGATTCGACAACTGGTGCTGCGGCGGCAGTATTAAATCAGCTTGTGCGTTCGGGAAAGGTAGCGAGCAGTTCGCTGGAGCAAGTGACGACAGCGATAGTACAAACGAGCGAAGTAACAGGAATATCAACCGAACAACTGGTTAATGACTTCAATGAAATTGCAAAGGATCCTGTCAGTGCCATATCAAAACTTAATGATCAGTACCATTTTCTGACACTTGCGACTTATAACCAGATTAAGGCGCTACAGGATGAAGGGAACCAGCAGGAGGCCGCCCGCATTGCGACAGAAGAATACTCATCCTCAATGATCCAGCGCACCAACCAGATTAAAGAAAATCTTGGTTATCTTGAGACTGCATGGAAAGCTGTCGCAGACTCCGCAAAATGGGCATGGGATTCCATGCTGGATATTGGCCGTGAGGCCTCCCTTGATCAAAAAATCTCAGATGTTCTCCGTCAAATTGATGAAATAGAAAAAAATACCCGACCCGGAGTTTTCGGGTTAGGTGGCATTGGAGATGGCGGAGCTCAAAATAAAAGGCTGGCACGATTAAAGCAGCAATTGGGCGTACTTCAAGCAGAAAAAATTGCTCAGGACGTACTAAATTCATCAATAAACGATTACAACAAGCGACAACAGGAAGGAATTGAACTCAGACAGAGAGCAGATGCCTTTTCAAAACAATATCAGACCCGGGAGCAGCAGAGAGCTAGTGAACTTGCAAAACTGGAAAAGCTAAAGAATCAGTATTCAAAGGAAGAATATAATAATCTTATCGCTCAAATAAATGAGCGTTATAAAGATCCAAAGCAACCAAAGGCGAAAGGTTATTCTGATGATGCAGCCCAACGAATGATTGATCATCTGAATCAACAGAATGCGTTACTAAGTTCACAAGCTGAGTTGACCGTTAAATTAAGTTCCTCTGAACAGGAACTGGTTAAGTGGCGTCAGCGGATTGCCGACCTAGAGTCACGACCATCATCGAAATTAACCCAGGATCAGAAATCGCTTCTCTTACACCGGGAAGAAATAACCGCGTTGATGGAGAAAAATGTTGCGATTGAAAAGAATAACAGGCTAATCAAGGAATCCGCCGAAATAACAGCATGGCGTGATTCATTGCAGGCTTCGATTGATAATCGTCAGCAGGGGTATGATATTCAGATTGCTGGTTATGGGGTTGGCGATAAAAATCAGCAACGCCAGCAGGAATTACTGCGGATTGAACATGGATATAACAATCAGCGTCTGCAACTTGAACGTGACTATGCAGATAAATCCCGTGGAATGTCAGATCATGTTTTTCAAGAGAAAATGCAGGCTCTGAATGATGCTCTGGAACGGGAAAAAGAAATTGTCAGACAGAAAAACGAGCAGCTCGATATTCAGGCAGGAGACTGGGTTAGTGGTGCCTCCCAGGGATTCAATAACTGGCTGGATGACACTAAGGATATCAGTGAGCAGATAAAATCAACCACGACTCAGATGTTTGATGGGATGACCGATGCGCTGGGTGATTTTGTCACGACAGGCAAGGCAAATTTTCGTTCTTTCGCTACTTCCGTGATTTCGGATCTTAGTCGAATAGCATTAAAGGCTTCAATTACTGGGATTTTCGACAGCATTAGTAACAGTTCTTCTGGGGGGATTTTAGGAACTATCGGGAGTGCTATTAGTAAATTTATTCCGAATGCAAAGGGCGGTGTTTATGAGTCTCCGTCATTGAGCACGTATTCGAACGGTATTTATGATTCCCCGCAATTTTTTGCTTTTGCAAAAGGGGCTGGTGTTTTTGGTGAGGCTGGACCGGAAGCCATTATGCCATTAACACGAACTTCCGATGGTTCTCTTGGTGTCAGAGCTATTAATAGTAAAAGTGGTAATGGAGGCGGAGATATTACCTATGCCCCTGTATACCAAATCACTATTCAAAATGACGGCCAGAATGGAGAGATTGGCCCTCAGGCAATAAAAGCACTTATGGGGATGGTTGATCAGCAGGTGCAGGGCAATCTGTTAAATATGCGACGTGATGGGGGAATGTTAAGTGGCTAATACGGAAGAATTTCACTGGTTACCAGAGGATGGAATGAAAACAGAAAATAAACCATCGATAAAAACTGTAAGATTTGGCGATGGTTATGAGCAACGAAGTCCAAATGGACTTAATCATTCTCTGCGCGTTTTCACCTGTGATTTCAAAGTTGAGGCGAATGAACGTGATTCATTTGAAAAATTTTTAGCCCGGCATGAAGGCTATAAATCTTTTTTTTGGCGCCCGCCGGGTATTAACAGAAAAATCAGAGTGGTGTGTCGAACGTGGTCAGCGACAGAACATATCACCTATACCGATTTTTCGTGTCAGTTTGACGAAGTGGTGATCTGATGCAGGACATACAACAGGAAACGCTGAATGAATGCATTCGTGCGGAGCAGTCGGCCAGCGTGGTGCTCTGGGAAATCGACCTGACCGAGGTAGGCGGGGATCGCTACTTTTTCTGCAATGAGCAGAACGAGAAAGGAGAGTCTGTCACCTGGCAGAGTCGGCAGTATCAGGCCTATCCCATTCAGGGGAGTGGATTTGAGATGAACGGCAAAGGTGCCAGTGCAAGGCCAACGCTGAAAGTCTCTAATCTGCACGGCATGGTCACCGGGATGGCGGAAGACCTGCAGAGTCTGGTCGGCGGAACGGTGGTCCGGCGTAAGGTCTACGCCCGTTTTCTGGATGCGGTGAACTTCGTCAACGGAAACCGTGACGCCGATCCGGAGCAGGAGGTGATCAGCCGCTGGCGCATCGAGCAGTGCAGCGAACTGAGCGCAGTCAGTGCCTCTTTTGTACTGTCCACGCCGACGGAAACGGATGGCGCTGTTTTTCCGGGACGTATCATGCTGGCCAACACCTGCACCTGGACCTATCGCGGTGACGAGTGCGGTTATAGCGGTCCGGCTGTCGCGGATGAATATGACCAGCCGACGTCCGATATCACGAAGGATAAATGCAGCAAATGCCTGAGCGGTTGTAAGTTTCGCAATAACGTCGGCAACTTTGGCGGCTTCCTTTCCATTAACAAACTTTCGCAGTAATCCCATGACAGAGACAGAATCAGCGATTCTGGCGCACGCCCGGCGATGTGCGCCAGCGGAGTCGTGCGGCTTCGTGGTAAGCACGCCGAAGGGGGAAAGATATTTCCCCTGCGTGAATATCTCCGGTGAGCCGGAGGATTATTTCCGGATGGCTCCGGAGGACTGGTTGCAGGCAGAAATGCAGGGTGAGATTGTGGCGCTGGTCCACAGCCACCCCAGTGGTCTGCCCTGGCTGAGTGAGGCCGACCGGCGGCTGCAGGTGCAGAGTGATTTGCCGTGGTGGCTGGTCTGCCGGGGGACGATTCATAAGTTCCGCTGTGTGCCGCATCTCACCGGGCGGCGCTTTGAGCACGGGGTGACGGACTGCTACACGCTGTTCAGGGATGCTTATCATCTGGCGGGGATTGAGATGCCGGATTTTCATCGCGGGGATGACTGGTGGCGTCACGGTCAGAATCTCTATCTGGATAATCTGGAGGCCACAGGGCTGTATCAGGTGCCGTTGTCATCGGCGCAGCCGGGCGATGTGCTGCTGTGCTGTTTTGGTTCATCGGTGCCGAATCATGCCGCCATTTACTGTGGTGATGGCGAGCTGCTGCACCATATTCCTGAACAACTGAGTAAACGAGAGAGGTATACCGACAAATGGCAGCGACGCACACACTCCCTCTGGCGTCACCGGGCATGGCACGCATCTGCCTTTACGGGGATTTGCAACGATTTGGCCGCCGCATCGACCTTCGTGTGAAAACGGGGGCTGAAGCCATCCGGGCGCTGGCCACACAGCTCCCGGCGTTTCGTCAGAAACTGAGCGACGGCTGGTATCAGGTACGGATTTCCGGGCGGGACGTCAGCACGTCCGGATTGACGGCGCAGTTACATGAGACTCTGCCTGACGGCGCTGTGATTCATATTGTTCCCAGAGTCGCCGGGGCCAAGTCAGGGGGCGTATTCCAGATTGTTCTGGGGGCTGCCGCCATTGCCGGATCATTCTTTACTGCCGGAGCCACCCTTGCAGCATGGGGGGCAGCCATTGGGGCCGGTGGTATGACCAGTATCCTGTTTTCTCTCGGTGCCAGTATGGTACTTGGTGGTGTGGCGCAGATGCTGGCACCGAAAGCCAGAACTCCCCGTACACAGACAACGGATAACGGTAAGCAGAACACCTATTTCTCCTCACTGGATAACATGGTTGCCCAGGGCAATGTTCTGCCTGTTCTGTACGGGGAAATGCGCGTGGGGTCGCGGGTGGCTTCTCAGGAGATCAGCACGGCAGACGAGGGGGACGGTGGTCAGGTTGTGGTGATTGGTCGTTGATGAAAAACGTTTTATGTGAAACCGCCTCAGGGCGGTTTTGTCGTTTCTGGAGCGTGAGGAATGGGTAAAGGCAGCAGTAAGGGGCATACCCCGCGCGAAGCGAAGGACAACCTGAAATCATCCCAGATGCTGAGCGTGATAGACGCCATCAGTGAAGGGCCGATTGAAGGTCCGGTGGACGGATTAAAAAGTGTGCTGCTGAACAGTACGCCAGTGCTGGACAGTGAGGGGAATACCAATATCTCCGGCGTCACGGTGGTGTTCCGGGCAGGTGAGCAGGAGCAGACACCGCCGGAGGGATTTGAATCCTCCGGCTCCGAGACGGTGCTGGGTACGGAAGTGAAGTACGACACGCCGATTACCCGGACCATCACGTCTGCAAACATCGACCGTCTGCGCTTTACCTTCGGTGTGCAGGCACTGGTGGAAACCACCTCAAAGGGGGACCGGAATCCGTCGGAAGTCCGCCTGCTGGTTCAGATACAGCGTAACGGTGGCTGGGTGACGGAAAAAGACATCACCATTAAAGGCAAAACCACCTCGCAGTATCTGGCCTCGGTGGTGGTGGATAACCTGCCGCCGCGCCCGTTCAACATCCGGATGCGCAGGATGACGCCGGACAGCACCACAGACCAGCTGCAGAACAAAACGCTCTGGTCGTCATACACCGAAATCATCGATGTGAAACAGTGCTACCCGAACACGGCACTGGTCGGCGTGCAGGTGGACTCGGAGCAGTTCGGCAGCCAGCAGGTGAGCCGTAATTATCATCTTCGCGGGCGCATTCTGCAGGTGCCGTCGAACTATAACCCGCAGACGCGGCAATACAGCGGTATCTGGGACGGAACGTTTAAGCCGGCATACAGCAACAACCCGGCCTGGTGTCTGTGGGATATGCTGACCCACCCGCGCTACGGCATGGGGAAACGTCTTGGTGCGGCGGATGTGGATAAATGGGCGCTGTATGTCATCGGCCAGTACTGCGACCAGTCAGTGCCGGACGGTTTTGGCGGCACGGAGCCGCGCATCACCTGTAATGCCTACCTGACCACGCAGCGTAAGGCGTGGGATGTGCTCAGTGATTTCTGCTCGGCGATGCGCTGTATGCCGGTATGGAACGGGCAGACGCTGACGTTCGTGCAGGACCGGCCATCAGATAAGGTGTGGACCTATAACCGCAGTAATGTGGTGATGCCGGATGATGGCGCGCCGTTCCGCTACAGCTTCAGCGCCCTGAAGGACCGCCATAATGCCGTTGAGGTGAACTGGATTGACCCGAACAACGGCTGGGAGACGGCGACAGAGCTTGTTGAAGATACGCAGGCCATTGCCCGTTACGGTCGTAATGTCACGAAGATGGATGCCTTTGGCTGTACCAGCCGGGGGCAGGCACACCGCGCCGGGCTGTGGCTGATTAAAACGGAACTGCTGGAGACGCAGACCGTGGATTTCAGCGTGGGTGCTGAAGGGCTTCGCCATGTACCGGGCGATGTCATTGAAATCTGCGATGATGACTATGCCGGTATCAGCACCGGTGGTCGCGTGCTGGCGGTGAACAGCCAGACCCGGACGCTGACGCTCGACCGTGAAATCACGCTGCCATCCTCCGGTACCACGCTGATAAGCCTGGTTGACGGAAGTGGTAATCCGGTCAGCGTGGAGGTTCAGTCCGTCACCGACGGACTTAAGGTGAAAGTGAACCGGGTTCCTGACGGCGTTGCAGAATACAGTGTGTGGGGGCTGAAGTTGCCGACGTTGCGTCAGCGCCTGTTCCGCTGTGTGAGTATCCGTGAGAACGATGACGGCACGTATGCCATCACTGCCGTGCAGCATGTACCGGAAAAAGAAGCCATCGTGGATAACGGGGCGCACTTTGACGGCGACCAGAGCGGCACGGTGAATGGTGTCACGCCGCCAGCGGTGCAGCACCTGACCGCCGAAGTCACCGCAGACAGCGGGGAATATCAGGTGCTGGCGCGCTGGGACACGCCGAAGGTGGTGAAGGGCGTGAGCTTCCTGCTCCGTCTGACCGTAACAGCGGATGACGGCAGTGAGCGGCTGGTCAGCACGGCCCGGACGACGGAAACCACATACCGCTTCACGCAACTGGCGCCAGGGAACTACAGGCTGACAGTCCGGGCGGTAAATGCGTGGGGGCAGCAGGGCGATCCGGCGTCGGTATCGTTCCGGATTGCCGCACCGGCAGCACCGTCGAGGATTGAGCTGACGCCGGGCTATTTTCAGATAACCGCCACGCCGCATCTTGCCGTTTATGACCCGACGGTACAGTTTGAGTTCTGGTTCTCGGAAAAGCGGATTACCGATATCAGGCAGGTTGAAACCACAGCCCGCTATCTTGGTACGGCGCTGTACTGGATAGCCGCCAGTATCAATATCAAACCGGGCCATGATTATTACTTTTATATCCGCAGTGTGAACACCGTTGGCAAATCGGCATTCGTGGAGGCCGTCGGTCGGGCGAGCGATGATGCGGAAGGTTACCTGGATTTTTTCAAAGGCAAGATAACCGAATCCCATCTCGGTAAAGAGCTGCTGGAAAAAGTTGATCTGACGGAGGATAACGCCAGCAGACTGGATGAGTTTTCGAAAGAGTGGAAGGACGCTAACGATAAATGGAATGCCATGTGGGGCGTCAAAATTGAGCAGACCAAAGACGGCAAACATTATGTCGCGGGTATTGGCCTCAGCATGGAGGACACGGAGGAAGGCAAGCTGAGCCAGTTTCTGGTTGCCGCTAACCGTATCGCGTTTATTGACCCGGCAAACGGGAATGAAACGCCGATGTTTGTGGCGCAGGGCAACCAGATATTCATGAACGACGTGTTCCTGAAGCGCCTGACAGCCCCCACCATTACCAGCGGTGGCAGTCCTCCGGTATTTTCCCTGACATCAGACGGAAAGCTGACCGCTAAAAATGCGGATATCAGTGGTAGTGTGAATGCGAACTCAGGAACGCTCAACAATGTCACGATTAACCAGAACTGTACGATTAAGGGCATGCTGGAGGCGACTCAGGTCAGAGGTGACTTCGTTAAAGCTGTATCCAAATCATTTCCGAAACAGGCTGGTACGTGGGGTAACACGGAAACACCAAACGGGACGGTTACAGTCACCATCAGCGATGATCATAACTTTGACCGTCAAATCATTATTCCGCCCATTATCTTTAACGGAATAGCGTATAGCGATCCGGGAAGTGGTAATAACCCGGGAGGTACAAGATACACGGGTTATGGTTTTGAAGTTCGCAAAAACGGTGTATTAATCGCATCCAGAGAAACTAAAGGGGCCATTCCCGGTAGCTACAGTGCGGTTATTGATATGCCGAGTGGCAGGGGAAGCGTCACTCTGGAGTTTAAGGTTTTCCATAAAGGCAATCAGCGGGCAGGTAATATCACCGACTGTACGGTGATTGTGACCAAAAAAGCGGCTTCAGGCATCAGTATTCGTTGAAATATTTATAACCCCAATAAATGGCGTCAGGAATGACGCCTTTTTTATTGCAGAAAAGCGAGAGGTAATTATGCGTAAAGTTTGTGCAGCCATTTTGTCCGCAGCCATTTGTCTGGCCGTATCCGGTGCGCCTGCATGGGCGTCTGAACATCAGTCCACGCTGAGCGCGGGGTATCTTCATGCCCGGACCAACGTTCCCGGCAGTGATGATCTGAACGGGATTAACGTGAAATACCGTTATGAGTTTACGGATACGCTGGGGCTGGTGACGTCATTCAGCTATGCAGGAGACAAGAATCGCCAGCTGACCCATTACAGCGATACCCGCTGGCATGAAGATTCCGTTCGTAACCGCTGGTTCAGCGTAATGGCGGGGCCGCCTGTGCGCGTGAATGAATGGTTCAGCGCGTATGCGATGGCGGGTGTGGCTTACAGCCGTGTGTCGACTTTCTCCGGGGATTATCTCCGCGTAACTGACAACAAGGGGAAAACGCACGACGTGCTGACCGGAAGTGATGACGGTCGCCACAGCAACACGTCTCTGGCGTGGGGAGCTGGCGTGCAGTTTAACCCGACCGAATCCGTGGCCATTGATATTGCTTATGAAGGCTCCGGCAGTGGCGACTGGCGCACTGACGGTTTCATCGTGGGTGTCGGTTATAAGTTCTGATTAGCCAGGTAACACAGTGTTATGACAGCCCGCCGGTTCAGGCGGGCTTTTTTGTGGGGTGAATATGGCAGTTAAGATTTCAGGTGTACTGAAAGACGGCACAGGAAAACCGGTACAGAACTGCACAATCCAGCTGAAAGCAAAACGTAACAGCACCACGGTGGTGGTGAACACGCTGGCCTCAGAAAATCCGGATGAAGCCGGGCGTTACAGCATGGACGTTGAGTACGGTCAGTACAGCGTTATTCTGTTGGTGGAAGGATTCCCGCCGTCACATGCCGGGACCATCACCGTGTATGAAGATTCCCGACCCGGTACGCTGAATGATTTTCTCGGTGCCATGACGGAGGATGATGCCCGTCCGGAGGCTCTGCGCCGTTTTGAACTGATGGTGGAAGAGGTGGCGCGTAACGCGTCCGCGGTGGCACAGAACACGGCAGCCGCGAAGAAGTCAGCCAGTGATGCCGGCACATCTGCCAGTGAGGCGGCAACCTATGCGACTGATGCTGCAGGCTCAGCGCGTGCAGCCAGCACGTCAGCCGGACAGGCCGCGACGTCGGCTCAGGAGGCGTCTTCCAGCGCAGGAACGGCATCAACAAAGGCCACTGAAGCATCAAAAAGTGCTGCCGCTGCAGAGTCCTCAAAAAGCGCGGCGGCCACCAGTGCCGGTGCCGCGAAAACGTCAGAAACGAATGCTGCAGCGTCACAAAAATCAGCAGCCACTTCTGCATCCACTGCGACGACGAAAGCGTCAGAAGCCGCCACTTCAGCCCGGGATGCGGCGGCCTCAAAAGAGGCAGCGAAATCATCAGAAACGAACGCATCATCAAGCGCCAGTAGTGCCGCTTCCTCGGCAACGGCGGCAGCAAATTCTGCGAAGGCGGCAAAAACGTCCGAGACGAACGCCAGGTCTTCTGAAACGGCAGCGGAACAGAGCGCCTCAGCTGCGGCAGACTCTGAGACAACAGCTGCATCATCGGCCCGTGAGGCGTCCATTAAGGCAGAGGAGGCAGCAGTCAGTGCCACCGCCGCCGGAAAATCGGCAGAAAGCGCCGCATCATCCGCTTCAACAGCCACAACGAAGGCTGGCGAAGCCACTGAACAGGCCAGCGCAGCAGCGAGGTCTGCTTCCGCAGCGAAGACATCCGAAACGAACGCGAAAGCGTCGGAAACCAGCGCAGAATCCTCAAAAACGGCTGCCGCATCGTCCGCCAGTTCGGCGGCGTCATCGGCATCATCGGCGTCTGCTTCAAAAGATGAGGCGACCAGACAGGCGTCAGCAGCGAGGGGCAGCGCCACGACGGCATCCACGAAGGCGACAGAGGCTGCTGGCAGTGCGGCAGCGGCAGCACAGAGCAAAAGTACGGCAGAATCCGCAGCAACGCGCGCCGAGACAGCAGCAAAACGGGCAGAGGATATTGCATCCGCCGTGGCGCTTGAGGATGCGAGCACGACAAAAAAGGGGATAGTACAGCTCAGTAGTGCGACTAACAGCACTTCCGAGTCACTGGCGGCAACACCAAAAGCCGTTAAGGCCGCGTATGACCTGGCTAACGGGAAATACACCGCACAGGATGCAACGACAGCACAGAAAGGGATAATCCAGCTAAGCAGCGCGACCAACAGCACGTCTGAAACGCTTGCCGCGACACCAAAGGCAGTAAAAGCAGCCAATGACAATGCTGAGAAACGTCTGCAGAAAGATCAGAACGGTGCGGATATCCCTGGCAAAGACACCTTTACGAAAAATATTGGTGCCTGCCGTGCCTTTGGTGGGTCAGTAAGCACAATAACAGGAAACTGGACGACTGCACAGTTTATCGAGTGGCTGGATTCTCAGGGAGCATTTAACCATCCCTACTGGATGTGCAAGGGGTCCTGGTCTTATGGCAATAATAAAATCATTACTGATACTGACTGCGGTAATATTCATCTCGCCGGAGCTGTCATTGAAGTAATGGGGATAAAGTCAGCGATGACGATCCGCATTACCACACCGACCACCTCCACTGGTGGTGGAACAACTAACGCCCAGTTTACCTATATTAATCACGGAACAGATTATTCACCTGGCTGGCGAAGGGACTATAACTCCAGAAATAAGCCAACGGCATCAGAGATCGGGGCGTTACCGTCAGGTGGAACAGCAGTATCATCAGTTAATCTGTCTTCAAAAGGTCGGGTAACCGCGCTGACAGACAATACGCAGGGGGCAACAGGTCTTGAGTTATACGAGGTGTATAACAACGGATATCCAACAGCGTATGGAAATATCATTCACCTGAAAGGGATGACAGCCGTTGGCGAAGGTGAGTTACTCATCGGCTGGAGTGGTACAAGCGGTGCTCATGCTCCGGCATTTATTCGTTCACGACGGGATACGACCGACGCAAACTGGTCGCCGTGGGCGCAGCTTTACACCTCGGCTCATCCTCCTGCAGAGTTTTATCCAGTCGGTGCACCAATCCCGTGGCCATCAGATACCGTTCCGTCTGGTTATGCCCTGATGCACGGGCAGACTTTTGACAAATCTGCCTACCCGAAACTTGCAGCCGCTTATCCGTCAGGCGTGATCCCTGATATGCGTGGCTGGACGATTAAGGGCAAACCTGCCAGTGGTCGTGCCGTATTGTCTCAGGAACAGGACGGCATTAAATCGCACATCCACAGCGCCAGCGCATCCAGTACGGATTTGGGGACGAAAACCACATCGTCGTTTGATTACGGCACTAAATCCACGAATAACACCGGGGCTCATACGCACAGTCTGAGCGGCTCTACAAGCTCGGCCGGAGCACACTCGCACGTTGATGGTCGCAGGTTTAATACAAGCACTTTTAAAGACACCTATCAGTATGGTTCTACAGCTGTCGGAAGTAACTCATACCAGGTACAAGGGGCGGTTGGTCTGGGCATTGGCACGATGGCGAATACGAACTCTGCTGGCGCGCATACCCACTCACTGTCCGGCACTGCTGCAAGCGCAGGTGCACACGCACATACTGTCGGTATTGGTGCTCATACGCACTCCGTTGCGATTGGTTCACATGGACACACCATCACCGTTAACGCTGCTGGTAACGCGGAAAACACCGTCAAAAACATCGCATTTAACTATATTGTGAGGCTTGCATAATGGCATTCAGAATGAGTGAACAACCACGGACCATAAAAATTTATAATCTGCTGGCCGGAACTAATGAATTTATTGGTGAAGGTGATGCATATATTCCGCCTCATACAGGTCTGCCAGCAAACAGTACCGATATTGCACCGCCAGATATTCCGGCAGGCTTCGTGGCTGTTTTCAACAGTGATGAGTCATCGTGGCATCTCGTTGAAGATCATCGGGGTAAAACGGTTTATGACGTGGCTTCCGGCGACGCGTTATTTATTTCTGAACTCGGTCCGTTACCGGAAAATGTTACCTGGTTATCGCCGGAAGGGGAGTTTCAGAAGTGGAACGGCACAGCCTGGGTGAAGGATACGGAAGCAGAAAAACTGTTCCGGATCCGGGAGGCGGAAGAAACAAAAAACAACCTGATGCAGGTAGCCAGTGAGCATATTGCGCCGCTTCAGGATGCTGCAGATCTGGAAATTGCAACGGAGGAAGAAATCTCGTTGCTGGAAGCATGGAAAAAGTATCGGGTATTGCTGAACCGTGTTGATACGTCAACTGCACCTGATATTGAGTGGCCTACGAACCCTGTCAGGGAGTAATCATTGGGATTATGCCGCAGAAACGTTGTATGCAATAACGTTCTGCGGTTGGCTGATGCACTTTCGAGAGTGCATGTATTGAATTATTTCCAGCTATTATCGATTTTACGTATTTTTTGCATGAGAGAATTTGTACCTCCTCCCAACAACGACCTTCCATGACTTTCCGGACTTCTGTGGGCCAGCGGACGATGCTGTCCTCGGATGTTGTGCTAATTGGGTGATGACAAATCCTGTGTATGGGTGTTTCCCTTTGTGCGTGCGTTGATGCTGGTAACGGTGAACGTCATGATGAACACAACCGCGAATAAGACGACAATCGTCGGAGCTGGTGCACTGTCGATAAAAAAGGACAACCAGACACCAGTCATTGACACTATTACCGATATGCCAATCGCCAGTAGGAGCGCAATATGAAAGCGTTGTGTCAGGAGTACCGCAATGGCGCCAGGCGCAATGAGCAGAGAAATGGAGAGAATGATACCTACCGCTTTCAGCGTCGCCACAATGGTCAGAGAGACCATGCACAGCAGCCCATAATGCAGACATCTCGTATGCAAACCGCTTACCTGCGCCTGTTGATAATCAAAGCTGAACAGCAAAAAATCCCGCCATTTTACGCTAATAACAAGTGTAACCAGCCCGGCAATAATCACCGTCTGGATTATATCGCCGATGGTTACCCCGAGCATGTCGCCGAAAAGAATATGGTCAAGATGTACGTCTGGTTTGACTGCAATATACAAGATCAGACCTGCGGCAAACATGCCAGAAAAAACAATCCCCATCACTGTATCTTGCTTGATTCGGCTGTTGTCTTTCAGGTATCCCGTCGCCACCGCGCAGAATACTCCGGCGACGAATGCCCCTGTAGCCAGAGGTAACCTCAGAATCCAGGCAAGCACAATACCAGGAAAAACCGCATGACTCATCGCGTCACCCATCAGTGCCCAACCTTTCAGGACCAGAAAGACCGACAGCAGCGCACAGGGTATGGAAACTACCAGTGAAATCAGCAGTGCGTGACTCATAAAGGTGAACTGCAGTGGCTCCAGTAATAATGCCATCATGAGCGATCCTCCAGCGCTTTATGCGCACGCCGACGATTTGCCAAAAGCCCATGGGTGGGCGCAAATACAAATGCTAAAAGAAACAGCAGTGTCTGCGCCACCACGATGATTCCACCTGTCGCGCCGTCCAGAAAGTAACTGACCCACGCGCCGAGGAAACTGGTTACACTGCCAATAGTTACAGCAATTATGAGCAGGCGGGGAAAACGATCGGTTAACAACCATGCTGTTGCACCGGGAGTCACCACCAGACAGATCACCAGAAAGGCACCAACCGTTTGCAGCGCCGCAACGGTCGAAACTGACAGCAGGGTGAAGAAGAGGATTTTTAATCTGCCCGGATGCAATCCAATAGCACGGGCGTGATTCTCGTCGAAAAAGGTCACCATAAGATCTTTCCATTTGAAAAAAAGCACGATGATCGAGAGAATGCCAATGATAGTGAGTTGCAGGATATCCGCCGGATCGATTGCCAGAATATTGCCCAGGACGATGGTCTGAATGTTCACGGATGTCGGGTTCAATGACACCATAAACAGCCCCAGGCCAAAAAAGGAGGAGAAGATCAGGCCGATGATGGCATCTTCTTTTAAGCGAGTGCGTTGGTTAAGAAACAGCATGCTGCCCGCTGCCAGTCCGCCGGAAAAGAAGGCTCCCAGAGAAAACGGAAGCCCCAGCATATATGCCCCCGCAACACCCGGGACAATAGAGTGCGACAGCGCATCGCCAATCAGCGACCAGCCTTTTAGCATCAGATAGCATGACAGGAAAGCGCAGAGACCGCCGACCATCGCCGAGACCCACATCGCATTGAGCATATATTCATAGCTGAAGGGTTCCAGTAGCACGTTCATCTTGCTTCCCTCTGCACCGCTGACGGTCGATGTGCCACAAAAGGGTGTTCATCGTCAGTAATAATGCTTTCTTCCGAGCCGTTAAGTGTGACATGGCGCAGTACGCCGCTAAAAGCCAGCTCCAGGTTCTCGGCTGTAAAAGTGGTGTCTGTCGGCCCGCTTGCCAGGACGGTGCCTTTGACCATGACCGTATAATCGCAAAATGTCGTGACTGAGCCGAGATTGTGCGTTGAGACAAGCATCGTCTTGCCTTCCGCGCGTAACTCCCTCAACAGGCTGATGATTTTCGCTTCGGTTTTCACATCAACGCCGGTAAAAGGTTCATCCAGCAGGATCACATCACCCTGCTGTGCAATCGCTCTCGCCAGAAAGACGCGTTTCTTTTGTCCACCGGAAAGCTCGCCGATTTGTCGATGGCGAAAATCCACCATATCGACACGTTCCAGCGCATCGGTGACAATCTGACGATCCCTCTTTTTGGCTATACGCAACATACCCATGTGCCCATAGCGGCCCATCATCACCACATCTTCCACTAGTACAGGAAATGACCAGTCAACCTCTTCTGACTGAGGGACGTAGGCAACCAGGTTTTTCTGTAGCGCCTGTCGCGTGGGAATACCCAGAACAGATATCTTTCCGCTGGTCAGACGCACAAATCCCATAATCGCTTTAAACAACGTCGATTTTCCGGAACCGTTTACCCCAACCAGAGCGGCAATAGATCCACTTGGTACTGTGAAGGATGCATCGCGCAGTGCTGTGTGCCCGTTACGCCAGGTGACAGTAACATCATTAACGACAATGCCCGCAGATTGCATCATTATTTCTCCCTTTTCCCGGCTTTAATTCCCTGTACCAGCGTACTGGTAGTAACCTTCAGAAGGTCGATATACGTAGGTACCGGGCCGTTTTCTGTGCTCAGGGAATCGACATAGAGTACACCGCCGTAGTGCGCGCCGGTTTCACGCGCAACCTGACGCGCTGGTTTATCGGAAATCGTACTCTCGCTAAAGACTGCCGGGATATGATTTTTCTTCACCATATCAACAACCTTACGTACCTGCTGCGGCGTGCCTTGTTGATCGGCATTAATCGGCCACAGATAAAGCTCTTTTAGCCCCAAATCGCGTGCGAGATAAGAAAAAGCCCCTTCACTGGTGACCATCCATCGCTGATTCTCAGGGAGTTCAGCAATCTGCTTACGCAGGGGGGCAAGGGTTTGGGTAATCTTGGCTTTATAAGTATCGGCATTACGTTGGTAGGTTTGTGCATTTGCCGGATCGTATTTTATCAACGCATCACGAATATTATCGACGTAAATCAGAGCATTATCTGGCGACATCCAGGCATGGGGGTTAGGTTTGCCCTCATAGGGGCCTTCAGTGATCCCTACTGGCGTCACACCCGAAGAGACAATTACTTCTGGAACCCCATTAAGATGCTGGTAAAAGCGTTGGAACCACAATTCCAGATTCATACCATTGGCGAGAATCAGTTGTGCCCCCTGCGCACGTTTAATATCGCCAGGGGTAGGCTGATACTCATGAATTTCTGCACCGGGCTTGGTTATGGATGAGACTTCTGCAGCATCTCCAGCCACGTTTTTGGCCATATCTGCGATGATGGTAAATGTTGTAATGACCTTGAATTTTTCAGTTGCACTCGCCTGAAATGCGATCGAGCAGGTGAGGGCGAGGCACCCCAAGAGCATGGTTACTTTTTTTATTGAGTACATAATTTAGTACCTATAGTGAGCAAAATTAGAACAAACATAGCAACGGCTATGTTTTATAGCATAAGCAATACAAAATGAAAATGATTATCATTATCAATTTTAGATCCGAACCGGGATTAGGTTGTTTCCTGCTGGCGACGTGGTACTGAGGAAAAAAGTAGGGCACCTATTAGGCTTTGAAATGACTTGATGAGGAAAATTGTTGATGGCAAAAATGGGGCAAAGCGCTGCAAAAGGGGCAAAAAAGGGGCAAAAAAAGAGTGGGTTATCGTAGCTTATTGTTGTCGCTGATGATATTTAACACATTGAAAAATAAGTAAAATACTTATGAGTCAGAGAGTTGTGATTTTTGCCCTTACTTGTTCAGGTTGTATTGTTCTTTCTTACTAATTTCTTGATTTTGCAACATTTAATAGTGGCTCAATTCATTATATGGCATCAGAAGAGTATGCATCATGCCGGGATATCCGACAGCAGAAGTCTGATATAAAAACAGTGGCGTGTATGGTACGGATTAGAGGGGAAAATGTCAGCACATTTGCGAAATGAATCAAAAAGCCCGCAGCGACGTGCGGGCGTTAGTTATTAGCGCACGACCAGCACTGAACACTCTGCATGACGTACTACGGCAGCGGCGTTAGAGCCGAGCAGGTAGGTGGTAATATCCGGTCGATGGGAGGCAATGATGATCATATGAGCAGGGATCTTTTTCGCCATTTCCAGAATGCGGTCTTTTGGCGAACCTTCTTCAACATGGATATGCACTCTGTCAGTCGGCAGTTTGAATTTTTTAATGACTTCTTCCAGTTGCGATTTGGCTTCCGCTTTCAGGTCATCCATTGCCGGTAACTCTGCGGAATACGCTAAACCCAGAGAGGCATAGTAGGGCAGCGAAGGTATTACCGTCAGGAAATGAACCTCTGCATCATCAATTTTTGCCTCGGCTTCAACGTGACTAATCACGCGTTGAGTTAATTCTGAGTCTGAAATATCGATAGGGACAAGAATCGTTCTGTTCATAAAACCTCCTGTTTTAGTATCCGCATAAAGTGTAACGCCAGATGACACTTTTTGTGTAATGACGGAGTTCACATTTTTAATTTAGATTAAGCAGGATTCAATAAGTAGAAAAAGCCCGCCAGAGAGGCGGGCAGGCAGGATTAGAACTGATAAACCAGACCTAAAGCGACAATATCATCGGTAGAGATACCGTTGGCAGCGTAGAAGCTGTCATCTTCATCCAACAGGTTAATTCTATAGTCAACATAGGTTGACATATTTTTGTTGAAATAATATGTCGCGCCAACATCTGCGTATTTGACCAGATCTTTATCGTCAACACCGGCTGGATTATCAACACCACCAGCAGCGTTCAGGTCACGCCCTTTAGACATCAGGAAAGACACTGCCGGACGCAGGCCAAAGTCAAACTGATATTGGGCGGTGACTTCAAAGTTCTGGGTCTTGTTCGCAACGGCGTAATCACTGTTGCCAAATGGCGTCATATTACGTGTTTCGGAATACATGGTTGCCAGGTAGATGTTGTTAGCATCATATTTTAACCCGGCAGTCCACGCATCGGCTTTATCGCCACCCGCCACAGTATGATTAACCTGATCATTGGTGCGGTCTGAGGAGGTGTATGCTGCACCCGCACTAAAGCCCATACCTAAATCGTAGGTTGTGGAAAGACCCCAGCCGTCGCCATTTTCATGGCGAACATCACGTCCGTTATTCGTACCTTCCTGACCATTGCTCGCGCCTTCGTTGTTACCCTGATATTGCAAAGCGAAGTTCAGTCCATTAACCAGACCGAAGAAATCAGAATTACGATAAGTTGCTACGCCATTAGCACGACCGGTCATAAAGTTGTCCGCATTCGTGTAGGAGTCACCGCCAAATTCTGGCAGCATATCGGTCCAGCCTTCTATATCGTACATTACGCCGTAATTACGTCCGTAATCGAAAGAACCGTAATCAGCAAATTTCAACCCGGCGAATGCCAGACGAGTCCAGGATTGATTTTTTGATGATTCAGTATTGTTTGCCTGAATATTGTATTCCCACTGACCATAACCAGTGAGTTGATCGTTAATTTGTGTTTCGCCTTTAAAACCAAGACGTGCATAGCTCTGATCGCCATCTTTCGCTGAACTATCAGAAAAATAATGTAGACCATCAACTTTGCCATAAAGATCCAATTTATTGCCGTCTTTATTATAAATTTCTGCCGCATGAGCAGCTCCTGCGGAGATCAGGGCAGGAATTAAGAGTGCCAGTACTTTGCTTTTCATTGAAAAAATCCTTTAGTTATTTTATTTGCCTTTCTTTCCCTGTTCGGGAAGTGAAAACATCCTAAAGGAAAAGTTCCATTAGCCGATAAGTATCATTTGTTACGTCTTAAGTAAAACCTTAATCAAATAATTCTTGAGAAATGACAATAAGTTTGATGAATGTTTTAGTGGTGATATATATAAAATAAAAATTATACATTTAAAAAGTGATGCGTTATTCTGCACGGGTTATATGCCTTTATTGTCACAGATATTATTTTCTGTTGGGGCATTGCTACGATTACTTATTTCCCAACAAATAAAAAGACAAGCCCGAACTTTCATTCGGGCTTTTTTTTGTTCAGGATAATCCTTACCCTGTTACTCTACTCGGTGCCACTTTTATCCGTTTTCCCCGCCATTTGCGCGAGGAAATCATAGCGTTTTTGCAGATCGGCTGCGGCATCTTTCCATAACTGTTCCGCCACTTCTGGCTGTTGCGAATTCAGACGGCGGAAACGTTGTTCATGGAGCAATGTTTCTTCCAGAGCCTCTGATGGTGGACGTGAATCCAGCGCCAGTGGCAGTTTGCCTTCATCGGCACGACGTGGATCAAAGCGATACAGCGGCCAGAAGCCGGTTGCGGTGAGTTGGCGCATCTGGTCGTGACTCAATGCCAGGTCATAACCGTGCTCTTCACATGGACTGTAAGCAATGATCAGTGACGGCCCTGGATACGCTTCCGCTTCCTGAATCGCTTTCACTGTCTGGTTCAGTTGCGCACCGAGAGAAATCTGCGCCACATAAACATGACCGTACATCATCATACTGACGCCGAGGTCTTTACGCGCTTTGCGTTTGCCGTGTTCACCAAACTTCGTTACTGCACCAAGAGGGGTTGCTTTCGACGCCTGACCGCCGGTATTGGAATAGCATTGCGTATCCAGTACCAGAATGTTGACGTTTTCCGTCAGACTTAATACATGATCCAAACCACCGAAGCCGATATCGTAAGCCCAGCCGTCGCCACCAATCAGCCATATTGATTTTTCCACCAGCGCATCAGCGTCGCGCAGCAGTTCATGAGCTTCAGCGATATCCTTTAGTTGCTGGCGCAACGCGGCAACCTGTTCGCGACGAACCTCTGGCGTGGCATCTGATTTCAACGCTGCCAGTAACTCCGCCGGGATTTTATCGGCAAACTGATCCAGCAGACGCAAAACACGGACACGATGCTGATCGACCGTCAGGCGGAAGCCCAGGCCAAATTCGGCATTATCTTCAAACAGTGAGTTCGCCCAGGCCGGACCACGACCGTTTGCATCAGTGGTATACGGTGTGGATGGCAGGTTACCGCCATAAATCGACGAACATCCGGTGGCGTTAGCGATCAACATTCGATCGCCATAGAGCTGAGTAAGCAATTTGATATACGGCGTCTCGCCACAACCGGAACAAGCACCAGAATATTCAAACAGCGGTGTGATCAATTGCGATGTACGAATATCAATACGTTCCAGTTTACTGCGGTCGATTTCTGGTAAGTTGAGGAAGAAGTCATAATTGATTTTCTCTTCTTCCACATGCTCCAGACGCGACATCATATTGATGGCTTTGATATCAGGATCCTGACGGTCTTTCGCCGGGCAAACTTCAACGCACAGATTACAGCCGGTGCAATCTTCCGGTGCGACCTGCAACACATACTTCTGCCCGCGCATATCGCGCGATTTCACATCCAGCGAATGCAGGCTGGCAGGGGCGTTTTCCATTGCTTCCGGCGGAACCACTTTTGCGCGAATAGCGGAGTGTGGGCAGGCGGCGACACAGTGGTTACATTGGGTACAGAGTTCCTCTTTCCAGATGGGGATCTCTTCGGCAATATTGCGTTTTTCCCAACGCGTTGTGCCCATTGGCCATGTGCCGTCTGGTGGTAGCGCCGAAACGGGGAGGGCATCGCCAAGTCCGGCGAGCATTGCAGCGGTGACGGTTTTAACGAAATCAGGCGCTGCATCGGAAACCACCGGTGGCCGATTCGCACTGTGCGGATTTACCGGTTGCAACGGGACTTCTTCCACGGATTCACGCGCCAGCGCCAGTGCCTGCCAGTTGCGTTCCACCAGATCCTGACCTTTGCTGCTGTAGCTTTTGGCAATTGCGCCCTGCAATTCAGCCAGGGCACTGTCGCCAGGCAGAATTTGCGTCAGGTGGAAAAAGGCCATCTGCATTACGGTGTTAATGCGCGCTGCCAGTCCACATTCACGGGCAATTTTCGCTGCATTAATCACATAAAAGCGAGCTTTCTTCTGATTCAACACCGCCTGAACTTCTTGCGGCAGCCGCGACCAGACTTCTTCGGCACTGTACGGAGTATTAAGCAGGAAAATACCGCCAGGTTTCAGGCGTTCTGCCATCTGATATTTGTCGATAAACTGCAACTGGTGGCAGCCAACAAAGTCAGCTTGTGAAATCAGATACGCGGATCGAATTGGATGCTCGCTCACACGCAGGTGAGAAACTGTCAGACCACCGGCCTTTTTGGAATCGTATACAAAATACCCCTGTGCATACCACGGGGTGGAATTACCGATAATCTTGATATTGTTTTTGGTCGCGGAAACGCTGCCGTCACTGCCCAGACCGTAAAACAGGGCTTCCAGCTTCGCGGAGTTTGGCAGGGTATTTTCTGGCAATGGCAGTGACAGATTGGTCACATCATCATAAATACCCACGGTAAATCGTGGTTTTGGTTTGGCTGTGTTAAGTTCGGCAAATACTGCCAGCACACAGTCCGGGCCAAACTCTTTGGAAGACAGACCATAGCGCCCACCAATGACGCGAGGCAATGCCTCACGCTCGCCATTATTAAAGGCTTCTGCCAGCGCGGTCATCACATCCAAATAGAGTGGTTCTGCCTGGGCACCCGGCTCTTTGGTGCGATCCAACACCGCTACGCTGCGTACGGACTCCGGTAGTGCTTGTAGTAAGTGTTTGGCGGAAAACGGACGATATAGTCGAACTTTCAGCACCCCAACTTTTTCGCCACGGGTCAGCAATTCGTCTACCACTTCTTCACAGGTGCCAATAGCAGAACCCATCAGGATTATCACCCGTTCTGCCTGTGGATGACCGTAATACTCAAAAGGCTGATACTGACGACCCGTAGCGGCGGCGAAATCATTCATTGCCTGTTCAACATGGTCGTAAACTGCGTTGTACCATGGGTTAGTTGCTTCACGAGACTGGAAGTAAGTGTCAGGATTGGCGGATGTACCGCGGATCACCGGATGTTCCGGATTCAGCGCACGGGCGCGATGAGCATCAATTTCTGCCTGCGGTATCAGTTCAAGAATAGTATCGTCGGCCAGTGGAACGATTTTGTTGATCTCGTGGGAAGTACGGAAACCATCAAAGAAATGAATAAATGGCACACGGCTTTTTAGTGTCGCGATTTGCGAAATGAGGGCGAAATCTTGCGCTTCCTGAACGTTTGCCGCACACAACATGGCGCAACCGGTCTGGCGCACCGCCATCACATCTGAATGATCGCCAAAAATAGAGAGCGCATGAGTAGCGACGGTTCGCGCCGCCACATGCAGTACAAACGGTGTCAGTTCGCCCGCCAGTTTGTACAATGTCGGAATCATCAGCAACAAACCCTGCGATGATGTAAACGATGTAGAGAGTGCGCCCGTTTGCAAAGCGCCATGCACAGTCGCGATAGCGCCAGCTTCGGACTGCATTTCAACTACGCGAGGTGTATCTCCCCACACGTTTTTCAAGCCGTTTCCGGCCCAGGCATCAGCCTGTTCTGCCATCGTGGAACTCGGGGTAATAGGGTAGATGGCGATAACTTCACTGGTGCGAAATGCCACCGAAGCTACCGCGCCATTACCGTCAATTGTGATCATACGACACCCTTACATTGCGCAAATGAGGGGCACACGAAAAAGCTGCGCGCCCAGTAGTTATCTCTCAATTTTAGCAAATGGCTTTCTGTTGCATTTTCGCTTTTGTGTCCCCCATATCCGCATAATGAATGTTTCGATCAAGCACCGGGCAAAAAATAGCGATAAAAAAGTAACAATGCGTTGCAACACACATAGTAGTTCTCGACGTAACCGCCTGGGCTGCCTATTATTTAGGGCGGTGTCGTTTGGCTTAAAGATTAGAGGAAGTAAAGATGCGAGCAGCGTTGTGGGTAGGGTGTGCCGCTTTATTGTTGTCTGCGTGTAGTAGTGAACCTGTTCAGCAGGCAACCGCGGCGCATGTGGCGCCTGGTTTAAAAGCGTCCATGTCCAGTAGCGGTGAAGCAAATTGCGCAATGATTGGTGGTTCGCTATCCGTTGCCCGTCAACTTGACGGAACGGCTATTGGGATGTGTGCATTACCTAACGGCAAACGCTGCAGCGAACAGTCGCTTGCCGCCGGAAGCTGTGGCAGCTACTAATTGACCAAATCTGCCAGTTTATAAGTTAATGTCTGTTTCGCGGTTGCCAGCGTCAACTGGTTGGCGGTCAGATCTACCTGCGCACCTTCTTTCAGCATTTCGCTGATGGTGTGATCGAGTTCGTTAAGCTGTGGGTTGGCACACATCATGCGGGTCATTGCCAGTCCTTTAACTTTCAGTTCTCCGCCCGAAAGTTTACCCTCTCCGCTAAAGCGGTTACACATGTTGCCGGAAATCATCATCTTTTCCCCAAAGCTGATTTCTGGCGGGTTTTTATCGCTGGCAACAGGTTGACCGTTAACACTTTCCAGTACAAACCGGTGATGCTGTAACTGTTCTGGCGTTACAGCAATTTTGTCATTACTTACACATCCCGCCATCAGCAGGCTTAGTGCGACTAGCGCGGCAACTTTCTTCATTTTAGTTCTCAACTTAAGGTATAAATCAGGTGCTGATTGCCGGATGCAACGCTGGGGCGTCTTATCCGTTCAACAGAACTTATTGTAAGAATAGCGGATGAAAGATCTTTGGGGATTATCTGAATAAGCTCCCCTGATTTGCAGGGGAGCTGCATGTTTAAACCAGTTCGTTCGGGCAGGATTCGCCTTTTTCCAGATTGCTCAAGTTTTGCAGCGTAGTCTGGGAAATACTGGTCAGAGCTTCTGCCGTCAGGAAAGCCTGGTGCCCGGTAAACAGTACGTTATGGCAGGCAGACAGACGACGGAACACGTCATCCTGAATCACATCGTTGGATTTATCTTCAAAGAACAGATCGCGTTCGTTCTCATACACGTCCATCCCCAGCGAGCCAATTTTCTGGTTTTTCAGCGCTTCAATTGCCGCCTGGGAATCAATCAATGCGCCACGACTGGTGTTGACGATCATTACGCCGTTTTTCATCTGATCAAACGCCGCCTCATTCAGCAGGTGGTAGTTCTCCGGCGTCAGCGGGCAGTGCAGGGAGATAACGTCTGATTCAGAGAACAGGGTCGGCAGATCGACATATTCCACGCCGAGCTCCAGCGCCGCCGCACTTGGGTATGGATCGAACGCCAGCAGACGCATACCGAAACCTTTCAGAATACGCAGCATCGCTACGCCGATTTTACCGGTGCCGATAACACCTGCCGTTTTGCCATACATGGTAAAGCCAGTCAGGCCTTCCAGAGAGAAGTTGGCGTCACGGGTACGCTGATACGCGCGGTGAATACGGCGGTTCAACGTCATCATCATACCAATAGCGTGTTCAGCGACGGCTTCCGGATCGTAGGCTGGAACACGGACTACTTTCAGCCCCAGCTCTTTTGCCGCGTCGAGGTCAACGTTGTTGAAACCGGCACAGCGCAGGGCGATATATTTAACGCCGTGCTTTTTCAGTTCTTCCAGCACCGGGCGGCTGCCGTCATCATTTACGAAAATACATACCGCTTCGCAGCCATTGGCGGTTTTGGCGGTTTTTTCTGTCAGCAGAAAGTCAAAAAATTCCAGCTCAAAGCCAAAGGACTCGTTCACCTGTTGCAGGTACTTCTTGTCGTACTGTTTTGTGCTATATACGGCGAGTTTCATAAGACTTTCTCCAGTGATGTTGAATCACGTTTAAGCTACTAAAAATATTTTACAAAAATTAAAATATAATTGAAAGCTGTGGTGATATTGAAAAATCCATCAACAACTATGCTTAGTGTAGGCGCAACCTTCAACTGAACGGTTAAACATGCCACAATACCGGTATTGAATGCTTAATTTTTCGCTAAATCAGGATATTAACTACCCATGTTGGGTAAATATAAAGCCGTTCTCGCGCTGTTATTACTGATTATTCTTGTGCCGTTAACGCTGCTGATGACGCTCGGGCTGTGGGTTCCTACGCTGGCGGGTATCTGGCTGCCGCTCGGTACACGCATTGCATTAGATGAAAGCCTGCGCATCACGCGTAAAGGTTTAATTATTCCCGATCTCCGTTATCTGGTGGCGGATTGCCAGTTGGCGCATATCACCAATGCCAGCCTTTCACATCCCAGCCGCTGGTTATTGAACGTTGGCACAGTGGAGCTTGACTCTGCTTGCCTGGCAAAATTGCCACAGGAAGAGCCCTCTCCGGCAGCGCCGAAAACCCTTGCGCAGTGGCAATCCATGCTGCCTAACACCTGGATCAATATTGATAAACTGATCCTTTCGCCCTGGCAGGAATGGCAGGGAAAACTCTCTCTCTCGTTGACCTCTGATATCCAGCAACTGCGTTATCAGGGCGAAAAAGTTAAATTTCAAGGCCAGCTTAAAGGGCAACAACTTACAGTCAGCGAACTGGATGTCGCCGCGTTTGAAAATCAGCCGCCGGTAAAACTGGTAGGGGAATTTACCATGCCGCTGGTGCCGGATGGGCTTCCTGTCAGTGGCCATGCTACCGCGACCTTGAACTTGCCACAGGAACCGTCACTGGTGGATGCTGAACTGGAGTGGCAGGAAAATAGCGGGCAATTGCTTGTGATGACACGGGATAACGGCGATCCATTGCTCGATTTGCCGTGGCAAATTACCCGTCAGCAATTGACGGTCAGCGATGGTCGCTGGAGCTGGCCGTATGAAGGTTTTCCCCTGAGTGGGCGATTGGGTGTTAAAGTCGAGAACTGGCAGGCCGGGCTTGAGAACGCGTTGGTCAGTGGACGCCTGAGTGTGCTGACTCAGGGGCAAGCAGGGAAAGGCAATGCGGTGCTTAATTTTGGCCCAGGAAAATTGAGCATGGATAACAGTCAGATGCCACTGCAACTGACCGGTGAAGCAAAACAGGCTGATCTCATTCTGTATGCCCGCTTACCGGCACAGCTAAGCGGAAGTCTGACTGACCCAACGCTGGCCTTTGAACCAGGCGCGTTATTACGTTCAAAGGGAAGAATCATCGATTCACTGGACATCGATGAAATTCGCTGGCCTTTAGCGGGGGTAAAAGTCACTCAACGTGGTGTTGACGGTCGCTTGCAGGCCATTTTGCAGGCCCATGAAAATGAACTGGGCGACTTTGTGCTGCATATGGATGGTCAGGCGAATGATTTTCTCCCGGATGCAGGGCGTTGGCAGTGGCGTTACTGGGGCAAAGGCAGTTTTACCCCGATGAATGCCACCTGGGATGTCGCAGGAAAAGGTGAGTGGCATGACAGCACGATTACGCTTACCGACCTCTCGACCGGGTTCGATCAGTTGCAATATGGCACGATGACAGTAGAAACGCCGCGCTTAATTCTTGATAAACCCGTTATCTGGGTGCGTGACGCCCAGAATCCGTCTTTTAGTGGTGCGCTTTCGCTGGATGCAGGACAAACGCTTTTCACAGGCGGTAGTGTGTTACCGCCATCAACCTTAAAATTTAGTGTCGATGGACGTGATCCGACGTATTTCCTCTTCAAAGGGGATTTACATGCTGGTGAGATTGGCCCGGTACGGGTGAATGGCCGCTGGGACGGTATTCGCCTGCGCGGCAATGCCTGGTGGCCTAAACAATCGCTGACCGTATTCCAGCCGCTGATCCCGCCAGACTGGAAGATGAATCTACGCGATGGTGAACTGTATGCCCAGGTGGCGTTTTCTGCCGCGCCTGAGCAGGGCTTCCGTGCAGGGGGGCATGGCGTGTTGAAAGGTGGCAGCGCGTGGATGCCAGATAACCAGGTCAACGGTGTCGACTTTGTACTACCGTTCCGTTTTGCCGACGGTGCGTGGCACCTGGGAACGCGGCGACCTGTGTCATTACGTATTGCTGAAGTGGTTAACCTGGTGACGGCAAAAAATATTACTGCCGATCTTCAGGGGCGTTATCCGTGGACCGAAGACGAACCCTTGCTACTGACTGATGTGAGTGTTGATGTTTTAGGTGGCAACGTGCTGATGAAACAATTACGTATGCCGCAGCACGATCCGGCGCTGTTACGGCTGAATAATCTCTCTTCCAGTGAACTGGTTAGCGCCATCAATCCAAAGCAATTCGCTATGTCAGGGGCATTCAGTGGGGCATTGCCGCTATGGCTTAATAATGAAAAATGGATTGTGAAAGATGGCTGGCTGGCAAACGCAGGCCCCATGACCTTGCGCCTGGATAAAGACACGGCGGATGCAGTAGCAAAAGACAATATGACCGCAGGGACTGCAATCAACTGGTTGCGCTATATGGAAATTAGCCGTTCATCGACAAAAATTAATCTGGATAATCTCGGTGTGTTAACCATGCAGGCAACGATCAGCGGTAATAGCCGGGTTGATGGTAAAACGGGCACGGTGAATCTTAATTACAGCCACGAAGAGAATATTTTTACGTTATGGCGCAGCTTACGCTTTGGCGATAATCTCCAGGCGTGGCTGGAACAGAATGCCCGACTCCCGAAAACGGGTTGCCCATCAGGAAATGAGTGTGAGGAAAAATAATGAAAATAATGATAACCGCGTTCGCGTCCTCTTTTATGTTGCTTGGTTGCACGCCGCGCATTGAAGTGGCTGCGCCGAAAGAGCCAATCACCATTAATATGAACGTTAAAATTGAGCATGAGATCATCATAAAAGCAGATAAGGACGTTGAAGACTTGCTCAAAACCCGTAGCGATCTTTTTTGAGGTAATGATGAAAAGAACATTACTGATAATGGTGTGGACTGTTTGCCTGATGAGCAGCAGTGCGATGGCGTTAACCCTGAATGAAGCCAGAAGTCAGGGGCGGGTAGGCGAAACATTTAATGGTTATCTGATGGCACTGAAAACGGATGACGAAACGCAGGCATTGGTAAACGATATTAATAAAGCTCGTGCGCTGAGTTATCAGCAACTGGCCAGACAAAATAATGTCTCAACTGAGGAGATTGCAAAACTGGCAGGGCAGAAACTGGTCGCTCGCGCTAAACCGGGAGAATATGTGCAGGGGATTAATGGGAAATGGCTGCAAAAATAAAAAACGTAAAGCAGCGGTAATTAATTTCGTATTCAGAAAGATCAGTTACCGTTCAAAACGGTACAAATTATACCTACAGACCTCCGCCAGACTGATTGCGGCGCTGTTTTTGCTTGTTGGCGCTCGTTTTTACGCATCCGCATTCAATAGTCATTTATTCACTTTCCGTTCATTTCTATACTGATTTTTCTTAATCCGCTTTATTACAGGGCAGGGTGTTATGAGCAGCAACACATTTACTCTCGGTACAAAATCCGTTAACCGTCTCGGTTACGGCGCGATGCAACTGGCAGGACCTGGTGTATTCGGCCCACCGAAAGATCGCCATGTCGCGATTACCGTGCTGCGTGAGGCACTGGCATTGGGCGTCAATCACATTGATACCAGCGACTTTTATGGTCCACACGTTACCAATCAGATTATCCGCGAAGCGTTACATCCTTATTCCGATGACCTGACTATCGTCACCAAAATTGGCGCTCGCCGCGGTGAGGACGCCTCCTGGTTGCCGGCATTCTCTCCAGCAGAACTGAAAAAAGCGGTGCACGATAACCTGCGAAATCTGGGGGTGGACGTGCTGGATGTGGTGAACCTGCGGGTGATGCCTGACGATGGACATGGCCCGGCGGAAGGGTCGATTGAAGCCAGCCTGACCGTGCTGGCTGAGATGCAACAACAAGGGCTGGTAAAACATATTGGCCTGAGCAACGTAACACCAACGCAGGTTGCAGAGGCGCGCAAGATTACAGAAATTGTTTGCGTGCAAAACGAATACAACATTGCCCATCGTGCGGATGACGAATTAATTGATTCTTTGGCTCGCGATGGCATTGCATATGTGCCTTTCTTCCCGCTCGGGGGCTTTACGCCACTGCAATCCTCCACGCTCTCTGATGTCGCAGCAAGTCTTAATGCGACACCGATGCAGGTGGCGCTGGCGTGGCTGTTGCAACGTTCACCGAATATTTTGCTGATCCCGGGGACGTCTTCCGTTGCGCATTTACGGGAGAATATGGCAGTAGGGGAATTAGCGCTACCTGATGATGTGTTGGCAACGCTGGACAGTATTGCGAAAAAGGCGAGTTAAGTAAAAAAGCCTCCCGCACTCGCGGTAGGCTTCTTAAAACTTATGCTGCAACAATTGCGTCAATTGCCGCTTTAGCGTCTGCCTGTGCTTTTGCTGCCATTTCCGGCCCGTAAGCGATACCTTCAGCAAAGACAAAGTTCACGTCAGTAATGCCGATAAAGCCAAGGAACGTAGAAAGATACGGGGTCACCAGGTCTGTAGGCCCATCCTTATGGATACCGCCACGGCTGGTAATAACAATGGCTTTTTTACCGGTTACCAGACCTTCAGGACCGTTCTCGGTGTAGCGGAAAGTAACGCCTGCACGCGCAACCAGGTCAAAATAGTTTTTCAACTGAGTAGAGATGTTGAAGTTGTACATCGGTGCTGCAATCACGATAACGTCATGCGCTTTCAACTCGGCAATCAGTTCATCAGACAGTGCCAGGGCTTCCTGCTGGCGCGGAGTCAGAGGCGCGTCACTCGGACGCAGAGCGCCAACCAGTTCGCCATCCAGCACCGGAACCGGATTTGCAGCCAGGTCGCGGACGGTGATTTCATCAGCAGTGTGCTTTTCACGCCACTGTTCAACAAAATAATCAGACAACTGACCAGACTGAGAGTACCCTGCCAGGATGCTGGATTTAAGAACTAATACCTTGCTCATGGTGTTTCCTTATAGATGTTTGAATGGGCGATGCCCTGTTGCTTGTTGACACTTTATTCACAATCCTGCCACAGAGATAGCGCAATATATCGAAGTCTATGTTCGAATTTATTGAACAACACATAAAAAGCCGCGATGTGGTACTCTATATCTATCATTTAAAAGAAAATTAATCAGGCACAACGCTGCCCTTTAACGTTATGACAGAACAACAAAAATTGACCTTTAACGCCTTACAGCAGCGGTTGGATTCGTTAATGCTGCGTGACAGACTGCGTTTTTCCCGCCGTCTGCATGGGGTGAAGAAGGTTAAAAATCCTGATGCACAACAGGCCATTTTCCAGGAGATGGCAAAAGAAATTGACCAGGCGGCAGGGAAAGTCCTGCTACGTGAAGCGGCGCGTCCGGAGATTACTTATCCGGACAATTTGCCGGTTAGCCAGAAAAAACAGGACATTCTCGAAGCGATCCGTGACCACCAGGTGGTGATTGTCGCCGGAGAAACAGGTTCCGGTAAAACGACGCAGTTGCCGAAAATCTGTATGGAACTGGGGCGCGGGATTAAAGGGCTGATTGGCCATACCCAGCCTCGTCGACTGGCAGCCCGTACCGTGGCGAACCGTATTGCGGAAGAGTTGCAGACCGAACCGGGTGGCTGCATCGGTTATAAAGTCCGTTTCAGCGATCACGTCAGTGATAACACGATGGTCAAGCTGATGACCGACGGTATTCTGCTGGCGGAAATCCAGCAGGATCGCCTGCTGATGCAGTACGACACCATCATCATTGACGAAGCGCACGAACGCAGCCTGAACATTGATTTCCTGCTCGGTTATTTGAAAGAGCTGTTGCCACGTCGCCCGGATCTGAAAGTCATCATCACTTCCGCGACCATCGATCCGGAACGCTTCTCTCGCCACTTTAACAATGCGCCGATTATCGAAGTCTCGGGTCGAACTTATCCGGTAGAAGTGCGTTATCGACCAATAGTTGAAGAAGCGGATGATACCGAGCGCGACCAGTTACAGGCGATTTTCGATGCTGTAGACGAATTGAGCCAGGAAAGCCCCGGCGACATTTTGATCTTTATGAGCGGCGAGCGGGAAATTCGCGATACCGCCGATGCGCTGAATAAGCTGAACTTACGCCATACGGAAATATTGCCGCTTTATGCGCGGCTTTCAAACAGCGAACAAAATCGCGTCTTCCAGTCACACAGCGGGCGGCGCATTGTGCTGGCGACTAACGTCGCGGAAACCTCGCTGACTGTGCCGGGTATTAAATACGTGATCGACCCAGGTACGGCGCGCATCAGCCGCTACAGCTATCGCACCAAAGTGCAGCGTCTACCGATCGAGCCAATTTCGCAGGCTTCAGCCAATCAGCGTAAAGGCCGTTGCGGACGCGTATCAGAAGGGATCTGTATTCGTCTTTATTCGGAAGACGATTTCCTTTCTCGTCCGGAGTTTACCGATCCGGAAATTCTGCGTACCAACCTGGCGTCGGTTATCTTACAGATGACCGCACTGGGGCTGGGCGATATCGCTGCGTTTCCGTTTGTTGAAGCGCCGGATAAACGCAATATTCAGGATGGTGTGCGCCTGCTGGAGGAGTTAGGTGCAATCACCACCGACGAACAGCAAACCGCATATAAACTGACACCACTTGGTCGTCAGTTATCACAGTTACCGGTTGACCCGCGTCTGGCACGCATGGTGCTGGAAGCGCAGAAACATGGCTGTGTAAGGGAAGCGATGATTATCACTTCCGCGCTCTCCATTCAGGACCCTCGTGAACGCCCGATGGACAAACAACAGGCATCGGATGAAAAACATCGTCGTTTCCACGATAAAGAGTCCGACTTCCTGGCGTTTGTGAATTTGTGGAATTATCTCGGTGAGCAGCAAAAGGCGCTCTCTTCAAACGCCTTCCGTCGCTTGTGCCGCACTGAATATCTCAACTATCTGCGCGTGCGCGAATGGCAGGACATCTACACTCAGTTGCGCCAGGTGGTGAAAGAACTCGGCATTCCGGTAAACAGTGAACCGGCGGAGTATCGCGAAATTCATATCGCATTACTGACCGGTTTGCTTTCACATATCGGCATGAAAGATGCGGATAAACAGGAATATACCGGCGCACGTAACGCGCGTTTCTCTATCTTCCCTGGTTCTGGTTTATTCAAAAAGCCGCCAAAGTGGGTGATGGTGGCGGAACTGGTAGAAACCAGCCGCCTGTGGGGGCGCATTGCGGCACGCATCGATCCGGAATGGGTAGAGCCGGTTGCCCAACATTTGATCAAACGCACCTACAGTGAACCGCACTGGGAACGGGCGCAGGGCGCAGTGATGGCGACGGAAAAAGTCACCGTTTATGGGTTGCCGATTGTCGCCGCGCGTAAGGTTAACTACAGCCAGATTGATCCTGCGTTGTGCCGTGAACTCTTTATCCGCCATGCACTTGTAGAAGGTGACTGGCAGACACGTCACGCTTTCTTCCGTGAAAACCTGAAACTGCGGGCAGAAGTGGAAGAGCTGGAACACAAATCACGTCGTCGCGATATTCTGGTAGATGACGAGACGCTGTTTGAATTTTACGACCAGCGCATTAGCCATGATGTGATCTCTTCGCGCCACTTCGACAACTGGTGGAAAAAGGTTAGCCGCGAAACGCCTGATTTGCTCAACTTTGAAAAGAGCATGTTGATCAAAGAAGGTGCGGAAAAAATCAGCAAGCTGGATTACCCGAACTTCTGGCATCAGGGCAATCTCAAGCTGCGTTTAAGTTATCAGTTTGAGCCAGGTGCGGACGCTGATGGCGTGACCGTGCATATTCCGCTGCCGTTGCTCAACCAGGTGGAAGAGCGCGGCTTTGAATGGCAAATTCCTGGATTACGTCGTGAACTGGTGATTGCGCTGATTAAATCGCTGCCAAAACCGGTACGTCGTAATTTTGTGCCTGCGCCAAACTACGCCGAAGCGTTTTTAGGCCGCGTGACGCCACTGGAACTACCGTTGCTCGACAGTCTTGAACGTGAATTGCGCCGCATGACCGGCGTTACCGTTGACCGCGAAGACTGGCACTGGGATCAGGTGCCCGATCACCTGAAAATTACTTTCCGCGTGGTGGACGACAAAAACAAGAAGTTGAAAGAAGGGCGCTCATTACAGGAACTGAAAGAGGCGCTGAAAGGCAAAGTGCAGGAAACACTGTCTGCGGTCGCTGATGACGGTATCGAGCAGAGCGGCCTGCATATCTGGAGCTTTGGTCAATTGCCGGAAAGCTACGAGCAGAAGCGCGGCAATTACAAAGTGAAAGCGTGGCCTGCGCTGGTGGATGAACGTGACAGCGTGGCGATCAAATTGTTTGATAATCCACTGGAGCAGAAGCAAGCAATGTGGAACGGTCTGCGCCGTCTACTGTTGCTGAATATTCCTTCACCGATCAAATATCTGCATGAGAAGTTGCCGAATAAAGCCAAGCTGGGGCTGTACTTTAACCCGTATGGCAAAGTGCTGGAGCTGATCGATGACTGTATCTCCTGCGGTGTGGATAAATTAATCGACGCCAACGGTGGCCCGGTCTGGACGGAAGAGGGTTTTACTGCGCTACATGAAAAAGTGCGTGCCGAACTGAACGATACCGTGGTGGATATTGCGAAGCAGGTCGAGCAAATCCTCACGGCAGTGTTCAACATCAACAAACGTCTGAAAGGGCGTGTTGATATGACGATGGCGCTGGGGCTTTCTGACATCAAAGCACAAATGGGCGGTCTGGTGTATCGCGGTTTTGTCACCGGTAACGGCTTCAAACGGCTGGGCGATACGCTGCGCTATTTGCAGGCGATTGAAAAACGCCTGGAAAAACTGGCGGTTGATCCGCATCGTGACCGTGCCCAAATGCTGAAAGTCGAAAACGTCCAGCAGGCATGGCAACAATGGTTCAACAAACTGCCGCCAGCGCGTCGTGAGGATGAAGACGTGAAAGAGATCCGTTGGATGATTGAAGAACTGCGCGTCAGTTACTTCGCCCAACAACTTGGTACGCCGTATCCGATATCGGATAAACGTATTTTGCAGGCGATGGAGCAGATTAGCGGTTAACGGCTGTTATTTGGCTGATGAATCTAAAACCCGGTAAGCGTGTGCTGCCGGGTTTTTTCTTTATAAGATCTGAAGGATTCACTCTATCGCAACATTGAACGATTTTGCTGAATTTTTATCAACAGTCTTTCCTCAAATACAGTATGAGTAAAACAAATATCAGGCTTACGAAGGAGGATAGAGAAAATACAACGTCTTCCTTTCAGAGTGCTCCACTTCTCATTATTATCTCACGCAGTATTCTTAAGGGAACGAGAAGGAGGGACCATGAACATTAACCCATTTCCGACGCTTTCAGCGACAACTATAGATGCCATAAACGTTATTGGTCGATGGCTGGCGCAGGATGATTTCTCTGGTGAGGTGCCGTATCAGGCTGATTGCGTGATCCTCGCAGGTAACGCTGTTATTCCCACTATCGACGCTGCATGCAAGATTGCCCGCGATCAGCAAATTCCATTACTGATCAGCGGTGGTATCGGTCACTCGACAACCTTTTTATATAGTGCTGTCGCACAGCATCCACATTACAACACCATTCGTACCACGGGCAGGGCAGAAGCCACCATCCTTGCAGATATTGCCCATCAGTTCTGGCATATTCCCCATGAAAAAATCTGGATTGAAGACCAGTCAACGAACTGCGGTGAAAACGCCCGCTTCAGCGTCGCGTTATTGAATCAGGCCACAGAGCGCATTCACACGGCTATCGTTGTGCAGGATCCCACCATGCAGCGGCGCACGATGGCGACGTTCCGCCGTATTACTGCTGATAATCCCGATGCACCTCGCTGGTTAAGTTATCCAGGATTCGTACCACAAGTGGGGAATAACGCAGACAGTGTCGCATTTGTTAATCAACTGGAAGGATTATGGCCAGTTGAACGTTATTTATCGCTACTTACTGGTGAGCTACCACGTTTGCGTGATGATTGCGACGGTTATGGCCCCCGCGGACGTGATTTTATCGTTCACGTTGATTTTCCTGTAGAAGTCGCCCAGGCATGGCAGACGCTGAAACACGACGCTGTACTTATTGAAGCGATGGAAAGTCGTTCGCTACGTTAAAAATTGCCCGTTTGTGAAAAACCGTTGGCAAACGGGCATGATTCTTTACTTTTACTTCTGCCTTTTATTCCTTTCACACCTGTTTTTATGAAGCCCTTCACAGATTCGTCCTTCCACGATGCCGTTTCCGCAATGATTGATGTTTATTAACAATATATTTACTAAATAAAAACACAATAATCACAGGAGTCGCCCATGTCAGTACCCGTTCAACATCCTATGTATATCGATGGACAGTTTGTTACCTGGCATGGAGATGCATGGATTGATGTTGTAAACCCTGCAACAGAGACGGTTATTTCCCGTATTCCTGATGGCCAGGCTGAGGATGCCCGTAAGGCAATCGATGCTGCAGAACGCGCCCAACCAGAATGGGAAGCATTGCCTGCCATTGAGCGCGCCAGTTGGTTACGCAAAATCGCTGCCGGGATCCGCGAACGCGCCAGTGAAATCAGTGCACTGATTGTCGAGGAAGGGGGCAAAGTCCAGCAACTGGCTGAAGTCGAAGTGGCTTTCACGGCGGACTATATTGATTATATGGCGGAGTGGGCGCGGCGCTACGAGGGTGAGATTATTCAAAGCGATCGCCCGGGAGAGAATATTCTTCTTTTTAAACGTGCGCTTGGCGTGACCACCGGTATTCTGCCGTGGAATTTCCCGTTCTTCCTGATTGCCCGCAAAATGGCACCCGCTCTGCTCACCGGCAATACCATCGTCATTAAACCGAGCGAATTTACACCAAATAACGCAATTGCTTTCGCCAAAATCGTCGATGAAATTGGCCTTCCACGCGGCGTGTTTAACCTTGTGCTGGGGCGCGGTGAAACAGTGGGTCAGGAACTGGCGGGTAACCCGAAGGTCGCAATGGTCAGTATGACGGGCAGCGTCGCCGCCGGGGAGAAAATCATGGCAACTGCGGCGAAAAATATCACCAAAGTGTGTCTGGAACTGGGCGGCAAAGCGCCCGCTATTGTGATGGATGACGCTGATATTGAACTGGCAGTCAAAGCCATCGTTGATTCACGAGTCATTAATAGTGGGCAAGTGTGCAACTGTGCTGAACGTGTTTATGTACAGAAAGGCATTTATGATCAGTTTGTTAACCGACTTGGTGAAGCGATGCAGGCGGTGCGGTTTGGCAATCCTTCTGAACGCAACGACATTGCAATGGGGCCATTGATTAACGCCGCGGCGTTGGAAAAGGTTGAGCAGAAAGTGGCTCGTGCTGTAGAAGAGGGCGCGAGAGTGGCGCTTGGTGGCAAAGCGGTAGCGGGGAAAGGGTACTATTATCCGCCGACAATATTGCTGGATGTTCGCCAGGAAATGTCAATTATGCACGAAGAAACCTTTGGCCCGGTGCTGCCTGTTGTCGCTTTCGATACGCTGGAACACGCTATCGCCATGGCTAACGACAGCGATTACGGCCTGACCTCGTCGATTTATACTCAAAATCTGAACGTCGCGATGAAAGCCATCAAAGGGTTGAAGTTCGGTGAAACCTACATCAATCGTGAAAACTTTGAAGCGATGCAAGGTTTCCACGCCGGATGGCGTAAGTCGGGTATTGGCGGTGCGGATGGTAAACATGGTTTGCATGAATACCTGCAAACCCAGGTCGTTTATTTACAGTCGTAATGTGTAAAACAGGCGGAGGCATTTCCCTCCGCCTGTATCTGTCAGAGTTTGGCGAATTTTTCCAGGGTGCGAATAAGCTGGGTGACAAAGCCATATTCGTTGTCGTACCAGGCGACTGTTTTTACCAGTTGCAAATCGCCCACGGCGGTAATTTCCGTTTGGGTGGCATCAAACACCGAACCAAAATGGCTACCAATGATATCGGAAGAGACTATTTCTTCATCGGTATAACCAAATGATTCGTTATTGTTTGTCGCCTTTTTAAGTGCATTGTTCACTTCTTCGGCAGTCACTTTTTTACCGAGAATAGACACCAACTCGGTGACAGAACCCGTTTTTACCGGTACACGCTGTGCATGGCCTTTCAGTTTACCGCTCAGTTCCGGGATCACCAGACCAATAGCTTTTGCTGCGCCCGTTGTATGGGGAATAATATTTTCTGCCGCCGCACGTGAAGCGCGTAGATCTTTACCACGCGGACCATCCACCAGTGACTGGGTGCCGGTATAGGCATGAATCGTCGTCATCGTGCCGACTTCTATTCCAAAATTGTCATGGAGTGCTTTGGCCATCGGCGCAAGACAGTTGGTGGTGCAGGACGCCACGGAAACAATGGTGTCGTTGCCATCCAGCGTGTTGTCATTGACGTTATAAACGATGGTTTTCATTTCACCGGCAGGGGCGGAAATTAACACCTTCTTCGCGCCAGCATCCAGATGTGCCTGCGATTTCTCTGCGGATGTATAAAAGCCGGTACATTCAACAATGATTTCTGCACCTTTCGCTTTCCACGGAATATTTTTCGCCTCTTTTTCGGCGTAAACCGCAATACTTTTGCCATCGACAATAAGTGAATCTTCAGTAAAATCAACGCTCCAGGGGAACGGGCCGTAGTTTGAATCGTGTTTTAGCAAGTAGGCGAGAATTTTCGGGGATGTGAGATCATTAATGGCGACAACATCTATATTGCTTTTGACCTCCAGTAATCGACGCAATACCAGTCGACCGATACGACCAAAACCGTTAATACCAACTTTACTCATGGTTTTCTCCTGTCAGGAACTCGTGGGTGAAAATTAATCCTTTCCAGGCTTAGACCAGGATGGTGGTATGAGCAATCTACATTCTCGCAGTGAAACGTAACCTACTGAAAATGGGTGAACAATATTTAATGAAATTTTGAGAAAAGCTGGTTATGTTAACAATAAATTGTTTTAAATCAGGAAATGTTATGGAAAATAAATACTCAAAGTTACAAATCGGTATTCACTGGCTGGTCTTTTTACTGGTTATCGCAGCTTACTGTGCGATGGAGTTTCGTGGATTTTTCCCGCGAGCCGATCGACCGGTTATCAACATGATCCATGTTTCCTGTGGCATTTCGATTTTCGTACTGATGGTGCTTCGTCTCGTGCTAAGACTGAAATATCCAACGCCACCAATTGTGCCTAAACCAAAGCCAATGATGACGGGGCTTGCGCATCTCGGGCATCTGGTCATTTACTTGCTGTTTATCGCACTGCCGATAATTGGCATGGTGATGATGTATAACCGTGGCAATCCGTGGTTTGCGTTTGGTGTGATGATGCCTCATGCATCAGAGGCCAATTTCGATCTGGTAGATACCTTAAAATCGTGGCATGAAACGCTGGCAAATCTGGGGTATTTCGTTATTGGGTTGCATGCCGCTGCTGCATTGGCGCACCACTATTTCTGGAAGGACAATACGCTTCTGCGCATGATGCCGCGTAAGCGTTCCTGACAACAGTAAAAGAAAACGCCTGTACTAAACCAGACCCGTGGTACAGGCGAAGAATACGGGTCTACATCGGAAGCACCTATTATATTTATTTGTATGACAAATAAAACCAGAATTCGTGTTTATATGTTTGCCTGGCCAATATTTAATCAAATTGTCTTTCTATTAAGAGCGTTACTCAATTTCCCCCAATCCAATCTTTGATCTCCCTAAGTGAAATAAAAACTGTCCGGCGTATAACTTTTGTACCGAACATAAGATTCGGCAAACCATGGAGGTTATATGAAGAAGTTGTCATTTATTTTACTGATAGGATTACTGATGTCTTTTTATGCTGATGCAGGGCGAAAACCTTGTTCCGGTTCGAAAGGGGGGATCTCTCACTGCACTGCTGGCGGCAAATTTGTCTGTAACGATGGTTCTATCAGCGCATCGAAAAAAACGTGCACTAACTGAAAAGTAAAAAGGGGTGCCATGAGAAAATGAACCTGCCAGCCAGATACGCGGGGAAAACTCCCTGCGCTGCCCTTACCTGGACGTGCAGGCCATGAGGTCTGCCACCTCCTTTTCACCGTCCCGGAACCGCAGTTCATAGAGCGTTTGTCGGGTCAGGAGTGTGAATGCCAGTATTGTGAAACAAATAATGAGCAGACACGCCACCAGGGGGCGCTTCATAGCCTTTCTCTTTGCCGGATGGCGGGTAAGAGGCTAACATCCGAATTGTGTGGTTCATTCGTTGGCTTCGGTTGATAGCATTATCGATCGGGGCCTTCGTCCTTCTGATTCCCGGTTTCTTCATTCCGGCGGTAATAATCTCTCACCGCAATAATTGTTGTAAAAATGTGATATGAACAGGTTTTTGGCAGTAAGCAATTACCGTCAATTGCCGATGACCCTCTATCGGGAGTAAACCTGGAAGAGAGACCACGGTCATGAATACAACATCCTCACACCGCTCAGGCTTTTTACATCACATCAGATTGGTTCCGTTATTTGCCTGCATTCTTGGCGGCATATTATTTCTTTTTGCTTTGAGTTCAGCCCTGGCTGGATATTTTCTCTGGCAGGCTGACCGCGATCAGCGAGATGTCACCGCCGAGATCCAGATTCGCACGGGGTTAGCAAATAGCTCTGATTTTTTGCGTTCAGCCCGAATCAATATGATTCAGGCCGGGGCGGCGAGTCGGATCGCAGAAATGGAAGAGATGAAAAAAAATATTGCACAAGCAGAATTGCAGATTAAACAGTCGCAGCAAGGTTATCGCGCTTACCAGAATCGCCGTGTGAAAACACGTGATGATGAAGCTCTGGATGCTGAATTAAATCAACGTTTTCAGGCTTATATAACAGGTCTGCAACCCATGTTGAAATATGCCAAAAATGGCATGTTCGAAGCGATTATTAATCATGAAAGTGAGCAGATCCGATCGCTGGATAATGTTTATAGCCAGATTTTAAACAACGCTGTTGAAATACGTAGCGCCAGAGCAAATCATCTGACGGAGCAGGCGCATCAGCGCACTCGACTGGGGGTGATGTTTATGATTGGTGCGTTTGTGCTTGCCCTGGTCATGACGCTGATGACCTTTATGGTTTTGCGTCGGATAGTGATTCGACCTCTGCAGCATGCTGCGCAACGCATTGAACAAATTGCCAGCGGCAATCTGACAATGGCTGACGAACCTTCTGGGCGCAGTGAAATTGGCCGTTTAAGCCGTCATTTGCAGCAAATGCAGCATTCGCTGGTGATGACTGTCGGGACGGTACGTCAGGGGGCGGAGGAGATTTATCGCGGCACCAGCGAAATTTCCGCTGGCAATGCCGACCTTTCTTCGCGCACTGAAGAACAGGCCGCGGCGATTGAACAAACCGCTGCCAGCATGGAGCAACTCACTGTGACAGTGAAACAGAATGCGGATAATGCCCACTACGCAAGCCGTCTGGCGCAAGAGGCTTCCATTAAAGCCAGCGATGGTGGGCAGACGGTCTCCGGCGTGGTGAAAACGATGGGGGATATCTCCAGCAGTTCCAAGAAAATTTCTGAAATTACCGCCGTGATCAACAGTATTGCCTTCCAGACAAATATTCTGGCGCTCAATGCAGCCGTTGAAGCCGCGCGGGCCGGTGAGCAAGGGCGCGGATTTGCTGTCGTTGCCAGTGAAGTGCGTACACTCGCCAGCCGTAGCGCTCAGGCAGCGAAAGAAATTGAAGGCCTGATCAGTGAATCAGTCAGATTAATTGGGCAAGGAGCTAATGAGGTGACGACAGCAGGGAAAACCATGAGTGCCATAATGGACGCTGTGGCGAGCGTCACGCATATCATGCAGGAAATAGCTGCTGCGTCGGATGAGCAAAGCAGGGGCATAACGCAAGTCAGTCAGGCGATTTCTGAAATGGATAAAGTGACGCAACAGAATGCCTCACTGGTGGAAGAGGCTTCTGCGGCGGCGGTATCCCTTGAAGAGCAGGCGGCGCGATTAACTGAAGCGGTAGATGTATTCCGTCTAACGAAACAATCTGCGCCGGCAGCTCAACGAGTGGCGGGGGATTCAGTTAGTCTGGTAACGGCGTGAAAAGATTAAAGAAGGGATCTCAAGATCCCTTTACCTTTCAGAACGGCATTGATTTCCGAATGGCGTTAATCATTAGCTGACAGCCGGAAGAGAGCGTCGCATCTACGCGTGTTAGTATTCCAATAGGTTCGCCAGCACCCTGTCCCGAAACAGGCAGCGCCACCAGCGTGGCATGACGCAGATCGTCTTTTACTGCGCCAGAAGGGACAAACCATACATAGTCATATTCAACCGTAAGCTGACGTGAAAGAGAGGCTGAAAGCGTTTCGATACAACCCGAAGGAATTTTACAACCCTGGCTCTGTACTAGCGCATCTGAATGTTGGCGTGGTGCAGTGCCTTCCGGTGATACGACAACAGGCCATTCCAGTACCCGACTTAGCGTCACGTTTTCCTGCAGGAGTGGGTGATTAGGCCGGACAACCAGTTTCAGTGATTCGAGAAACAGCAATTCATAATTAAGCCCGGTCATCAGTTCAGGATCTGACATCCGGCCAACACCGATATCGATTTCTCCTGTTTTTAATCCGGCCAGAATCATGGTGTTACTCATGGTGGCGACTTGCAGAGTGGTCTCTTTTTGTTGTTGATGAAACTGACCGATAACGGAAGGCAAGATCCCCAGCGCAGCAGTAGGTAATGCACCAACTCTTACAACATCATTGTTAAGTCCTTCTTTACGATTAAGCGCCTGACCAGCGGTGTTGATGGCGTCAAGCACTCTGACTGCATGGGTTAAAAATTGCTCGCCGGGTAAGGTAAGTTGTGCGCCCTGACGTCCACGGTCAAATAAGCGAGCGCCCGTCAATTGCTCCAGTTCATTCAGTGTCTTAGAGAGCGCAGGTTGGCTCAGATTAAGGGTTTCAGCCGCGCGCCCCAAAGTTCCTTGTTGTGCGACAGCTACGAATGTATGAAGGTGGCGCAAACGGATGCGCTGACTAAACAGACTATTTTTTTCCATAAGCGATGTTAAAAACGAAGCGGTGCCGCTGACAAGTGAAGTTGTTTAATTATGATAACCTGATTGCAAAATATTATTAACATTTAAAGCAGTTTTGTTACCTTGGAATGTCCAGCTTTGCTGATTTCGCGGGGAGATCACAGTTTGTAAATTCTTCACACCAGAGTGAATGCGGTTACCTACACTCCAGATTATCGACCACTGGAGGCAGATATTATGGCGAACAGCATCACGGCGGATGAGATTCGGGAACAGTTTTCGCAGGCAATGTCTGCCATGTATCAGCAAGAAGTTCCACAGTACGGTACGTTGCTGGAACTGGTAGCTGATGTAAATCTGGCTGTGCTGGAAAACAATCCCCAACTGCATGAAAAAATGGTTAATGCGGATGAGCTGGCGCGACTTAACGTTGAACGTCATGGCGCGATACGTGTGGGAACTGCGCAGGAGCTTGCTACATTACGGCGGATATTCGCCATTATGGGGATGTATCCGGTGAGCTATTACGATCTCTCGCAGGCGGGCGTGCCGGTACATTCCACGGCATTTCGTCCTATCGATGATGCCTCGCTGGCGCGTAATCCTTTCCGGGTTTTTACCTCATTACTTCGCCTTGAGCTTATCGAAAACGAAACCTTACGCCAGAAAGCGGCGGAGATTTTGCATCAGCGCGATATCTTTACCCCGCGTTGTCGACAACTGTTAGATGAATATGATCAGGAAGGTGGCTTTAGCGAAGCACAGGCGCGGGAGTTTGTGCAGGAAGCTCTGGAGACGTTTCGCTGGCATCAGTCGGCAACGGTGGATGAAGAAACCTATCGCGCATTGCATAACGAACATCGACTAATTGCTGATGTGGTCTGTTTTCACGGCTGCCATATTAACCACCTGACGCCACGTACCCTGGATATCGACAGAGTTCAGTCGATGATGCCCGAATGCGGTATCGAACCCAAAATTCTGATCGAAGGACCGCCGCGCCGCGAGGTGCCGATTTTACTGCGCCAGACCAGCTTTAAGGCGCTGGAAGAGTCGGTCATGTTTGCAGGGCAAAAGCAGGGGACGCATACCGCGCGCTTTGGCGAGATAGAGCAACGCGGTGTGGCGTTAACGCCGAAAGGACGGCAACTGTATGATGTACTTCTGCGTAATGCCGGAACAGGACAGGATAATCTCACTCACCAACTTCATCTGCAGGAAACCTTTAGTGCCTTTCCGGACAGTGAATTTCTGATGCGACAGCATGGATTGGCATGGTTTCGTTATCGCCTGACGCCGTCGGGTGAGGCACATCGTCGGGCGATTCATCCCGGTGATGATCCTCAACCTTTGATCGAACGTGGTTGGGTCGTAGCGCAACCTATTACTTATGAGGATTTTCTGCCGGTTAGTGCTGCGGGGATCTTCCAGTCGAATCTGGGCAATGAAACGCAAATGCGCAGTCGCGGCAATGCCAGCCGGGAAGCTTTTGAACAGGCGCTGGGGTGTCCGGTGTTTGATGAGTTTCAGCTCTATCAGGAAGCGGAAGAACGCAGTAAACGCCGCTGTGGTTTGCTTTAAAATTCGGTGCATCCGACTTTGCAAAAATTTGCCTGATTTTACAAACGAATCAGGCTCTTCCCATCGACAGAAAAAAAATGCCAATTTGTGCAGATTCTCTGTGTCTAACAATTGGATTATTAATAAATATTGTCTAGAGTGAGCGGTTATAAACAAGCATTTTCTTGCCGCTGAATACGACCAGCGCGGGACCATTCACTACACCAGAAGGACTCACTTTCAGGTATGGATCGTAGACGATTTATTAAAGGTTCAATGGCTATGGCCGCCGTGTGCGGGACTAGCGGCATTGCTTCTCTTTTTTCTCAGGCTGCGTTCGCAGCAGAATCGGACATTGCCGACGGGCAAACCCAGCGTTTTGACTTCTCTATTTTACAGTCAATGGCGCATGATTTAGCGCAAAAAACGTGGCGAGGCGCGCCGCGTCCGTTACCCGATACGCTGGCGACAATGACGCCTCAGGCCTATAACAGCATTCAATACGACGCCGAAAAATCGTTATGGCATAACGTTGAAAATCGCCAGCTTGACGCTCAGTTCTTCCATATGGGAATGGGATTCCGTCGCCGCGTGCGCATGTTCTCTGTCGATCCGGCAACTCATCTGGCGCGCGAAATTCACTTCCGCCCGGAGTTATTCAAATACAACGATGCGGGTGTCGATACCAAACAACTGGAAGGGCAAAGCGATCTCGGCTTTGCGGGGTTCCGAGTGTTTAAAGCGCCAGAACTGGCGCGCCGCGACGTAGTTTCTTTCCTCGGTGCCAGTTATTTCCGTGCTGTTGATGACACTTATCAATATGGTTTGTCGGCGCGTGGTCTTGCGATCGACACTTATACCGACAGCAAAGAAGAGTTCCCCGACTTTACCGCTTTCTGGTTCGATACGGTAAAACCGGGTGCAACCACCTTTACCGTTTATGCGTTGCTCGATAGTGCCAGCATTACCGGTGCCTATAAGTTCACCATCCATTGTGAGAAGAGCCAGGTGATTATGGATGTTGAGAATCACCTGTATGCGCGCAAAGACATTAAACAACTGGGCATTGCGCCGATGACCAGCATGTTCAGTTGTGGTACTAACGAACGTCGGATGTGTGACACCATCCATCCGCAAATCCATGACTCCGACCGTCTTTCCATGTGGCGGGGTAATGGTGAGTGGATCTGCCGTCCGCTGAATAACCCGCAAAAATTGCAGTTCAATGCCTATACCGACAACAACCCCAAAGGGTTTGGTTTATTGCAACTGGATCGCGACTTCTCCCATTATCAGGACATCATGGGCTGGTACAACAAACGCCCAAGTCTGTGGGTGGAGCCACGTAACCAGTGGGGGAAAGGCACTATCGGTTTGATGGAGATCCCGACAACTGGGGAAACGCTGGATAACATTGTCTGTTTCTGGCAACCGGAGAAAGCAATTAAAGCGGGCGACGAACTGGCGTTCCAGTATCGTCTGTACTGGAGTGCGCAACCTCCTGTTCATTGTCCATTAGCGCGAGTTATGGCGACGCGTACCGGCATGGGTGGTTTTCCGGAAGGCTGGGCACCAGGTGAACACTATCCGGAAAAATGGGCGCGTCGTTTCGCCGTCGATTTTGTCGGTGGTGATCTGAAAGCAGCAGCGCCGAAAGGGATTGAACCGGTCATCACGCTTTCCAGTGGTGAAGCGAAGCAAATCGAAATTCTCTACATTGAACCAATAGATGGTTACCGTATTCAGTTTGACTGGTATCCGACCTCGGACTCTACCGAACCGGTTGATATGCGGATGTATCTACGTTGTCAGGGCGATGCCATCAGTGAAACATGGCTGTATCAATATTTCCCACCAGCACCGGATAAACGTCAGTATGTTGACGATCGCGTGATGAATTAATCGTCTTTTCTTCGGCACCTTCTTCCGGAGGGTGCCGTCTGGTTAAACACGATCCTGCTCGCATTTTTCCTTACGTTAAATGAGTAATCTGATGGTGTGTATTTCAGATACACCTTGTCAGCCACTAACAGGGAGTGCGTATGTTTCCAGAATACCGAGATTTAATATCCCGTCTGAAAAACGAAAATCCTCGCTTTATGTCCTTGTTCGATAAACACAATAAACTTGATCATGAAATTGCCAGAAAGGAAGGTTCTGACGGTCGAGGGTACAATGCGGAAGTGGTTCGCATGAAAAAACAAAAGTTACAGTTAAAGGATGAGATGCTTAAAATCCTGCAGCAGGAAAGCGTCAAAGAGATGTAAACTTTCTAAGCCGCCAGCAGGGCGGCTTTTTAAACTGATGTAAGGATTATGACCGAGACGATTAAAGTGAGTGAATCACTTGAATTACGTGCCGTTGAAGAAAGACACGTCACACCGCTGTATCAATTAACCTGTAAAAACAAAACCTGGTTACAACAATCGTTAAACTGGCCGCAGTTTGTGCACAGCGAAGAGGACACGCGAAAAACGGTGCAGGGCAATATGATGTTGCATCAACGCGGCTATGCCAAAATGTTCATGATTTTCAAAGAAGATGAACTCGTCGGCGTTATCTCATTTAATCGTATAGAACCGCTGAATAAAACGGCGGAAATCGGCTACTGGCTGGACGAGTCCCATCAGGGACAGGGGATTATTTCTCAGGCGCTGCAGGCGTTTATTCATCATTATGCCCGGATCGGTGAGCTACGACGCTTCGTGATCAAATGTCGGGTGGACAATCCGCAAAGCAACAAGGTAGCCGTGCGTAATGGTTTTACACTGGAAGGTTGTCTGAAACAGGCTGAATTCCTTAACGATGCTTACGATGATGTGAATATATACGCGCGCATTATCGATTCACAATAATCCCGCCAGAGGCGTTCGTGTAATACGTTCCTCGCCGTTAATAACTTTTGGACCACGTACATGAATAGTGTCGCCATCAAAGGCTTCGACGACGGCGTGGTCGGTTATCTCCACATGGTTTTCAATCATTACCGCGCCTGTAATGCAACTGTCACCTTGTATGATAACGTGCTCGTCGAGCAGAATCGGACCACCACGCACAATGGCGTTACCACCAACCAGAACATGATGCTTTAACACACAATTACCTTCTACCGTGGCATGTTCCGCTACCTGGGAACTGTAGTGAAGGGTGGGAATGGCATCTTCTCCTGTCCCGGCAATCACACGTGCATGACCGTAGACTTTCGCACAGTCGCACAGCCAGACGTTGTTTTCTTCATTGCCTTCAATACGGGCAAAATCAAAAACTTCGGCGCGATGCTCAATAAATGCATACCGGACGACGGCATCGCCATAAATTTGCGCCTGATGGACAACTCGCGAGGTGCTAACCCTGGCGCGATCATAAATTTGCAGCAGAAGATGGTGGTCGGGCGTTAGCCCTTGCGCGGCGACAATCATTGAATGTTGATCGATACAGGCATGACCAAAAATTCTACACTGACCACATATTAATGAGTCTTTAATCGTGACGTTGTCACTTATATGTGCACCCTGGCTGATTTCACTATTATCGATCCAGGTGTTATCCGTTGCGTAGACCTCCCCCCGCAGCACGCAACTACCGGTGATACGCGTATTACCGGAAACAACCGTTCCGCCGAAAGCAATGGTATTCTGGTCGTAAATCCAGCAATTTCCCTCCTGTGCCAGCGCCGTTTCGCTATCGATCCAGCCGCCAGCGGTTCCCGTTATCACATCGTTAAAATCGGCTACGGCAATAATCTGCCGTAATAACACACTCTTTTTATCGCCATCTTCCTGATAACTAAAGGCTCGCTGTTCTTCACTGAGACGATATTTGCGCATAGCGTTTTCCCGCAGGTGACTTACTATAACCGTAGCAAATTCTGCGACTCTGGCTATGTTTGAGAAATTTCCATAAAATGCATTTCAAATATACTTTATAAATTAAACAAAATGAGTAAGAAGATACAGAGCGATAAAGTGCTCAATTTACCGGCTGGCTACTTTGGCATTGTGTTGGGAACGATAGGGATGGGGTTTGCCTGGCGCTATGCCAGCCAGGTTTGGCAGGTCAGTCACTGGTTAGGTGATGGTCTGGTGATCCTGGCGATGATCATTTGGGGATTACTGACCACGGCATTTATCACCCGGCTGGTGCGCTTTCCGCACAGTGTGCTGGCAGAAGTGCGCCATCCGGTGATGAGCAGTTTTGTTAGTTTGTTTCCGGCAACGACGATGCTGGTAGCAATTGGTTTCGTGCCGTGGTATCGCCCGTTGGCAGTGTGTCTGTTCAGCGTTGGCGTAGTGATTCAACTGGTTTACGCCGCCTGGCAAACTGCCGGATTATGGCGCGGTTCTCACCCTGAAGAAGCGACGACACCGGGGCTTTATTTGCCGACTGTTGCCAATAACTTTATCAGCGCAATGGCCTGTGGTGCGTTAGGTTACACTGATGCCGGTCTGGTTTTTTTAGGCGCTGGCGTCTTCTCCTGGTTGAGTCTTGAACCGGTGATCCTTCAACGGCTGCGTAGTTCGGGTGAGTTACCCACGGCGCTGCGGACATCGCTCGGTATTCAGCTTGCCCCTGCGCTGGTCGCTTGTAGCGCCTGGTTAAGCGTTAACGGTGGCGAGGGTGACACACTGGCGAAAATGCTTTTCGGTTATGGGCTGCTGCAACTACTGTTCATGTTGCGCCTGATGCCGTGGTATCTCTCGCAACCGTTTAATGCCTCATTCTGGAGTTTCTCGTTCGGCGTATCCGCGCTGGCAACCACCGGTTTGCATCTGGGTAGCGGCAGCGATAATGGTTTTTTCCATACGCTGGCGGTGCCGCTATTTATCTTTACCAATTTTATTATCGCATTACTGCTCATCCGTACTTTCGCGCTTCTGATGCAGGGGAAATTATTAATCAGAACTGAGCGCGCCGTTTTAATGAAATCCGAGGACAAAGAATGATCATTCGTGATGAAAACTACTTTACTGATAAATATGAATTAACCCGCACACATTCCGAAGTTCTGGAAGCCGTGAAAGTGGTTAAACCGGGTAAAACGCTGGATCTGGGCTGTGGCAATGGTCGTAATAGCCTTTACCTTGCAGCTAATGGTTTTGATGTTGACGCATGGGATAAAAATGCTATGAGCATTGCCAACGTTGAGCGCATTAAAACCATTGAAAATCTGGAAAATTTACGTACTCAGGTTGTCGATCTGAATAGCCTCACGTTTGATGGACAATACGATTTTATTCTTTCTACTGTGGTGCTGATGTTCCTGGAGGCGAAAACCATCCCAGGGCTGATTGCGAATATGCAGCGCTGCACAAAACCCGGCGGTTACAACCTGATTGTGGCGGCAATGGATACCGCTGATTTCCCATGTACTGTCGGCTTCCCATTTGCCTTCAAAGAGGGGGAGTTGCGTCGATATTACGAAGGCTGGGAGATGCTGAAATACAATGAAGACGTTGGTGAACTACACCGAACCGACGCCAACGGTAATCGTATTAAACTACGTTTTGCTACTATGTTGGCGCGCAAAAAATAATCAGAAAAGGACAATGCGCATGGAAATGCTTCGCGTAGAGATGATTAACGGCTGTTCTTTTCGGTAGGCATGTTTTTTATCAATATGGTGTGAAATAAATCACAAGAAGCGAAGTTTTTTATTAGCTTAACATCCTGAAGATTAACAACTGATGATTGACTCAGCCCCCTTTTCGTCATTGACTATATTGTCAGAAAAGGGGCTGGAAAATTTATTTTCAACAACACTTTTTTTGCCACAACACGAAGCGGCGCTTTTTGCTATAACTTAAAAAGTAATATAATTATCTCAGGAAATTATTCATGCGTACCACATCGATTGCGAAAGTTGCGGCTTTATGCGGTTTGTTGGCTCTGTCTGGTTGTGCCTCTAAAATCACCCAGCCGGATAAATATTCTGGTTTTTTAAACAATTACTCCAACCTTCAAGAAACAACGTCAGCAACGGGCAAACCGGTATTGCGCTGGGTTGATCCAAATTTTGATCAAAGCAAATATGACAGCATTGTCTGGAATCCGATCACCTATTACCCAGTGCCAAAAGCCTCTACCCAGGTAGGGCAGAAAGTTCTGGATAAAATTTTGAGCTATACCAACACCGAAATGAAAGAAGCGATTGCGCAGCGTAAACCACTGGTGACTACCGCTGGCCCACGTAGTCTGATTTTCCGTGGTGCTATTACCGGTGTTGATACCAGCAAAGAAGGGTTACAGTTCTATGAAGTTGTTCCTGTCGCATTAGTTGTTGCGGGGACGCAAATGGCGACGGGTCACCGTACCATGGATACCCGCTTGTACTTTGAAGGTGAGCTGATTGACGCGGCTACCAACAAACCGGTGATTAAAGTGGTTCGTCAGGGTGAAGGTAAAGACCTGAATAACGAAAGTACACCAATGGCTTTCGAAAACATTAAGCAAGTTATTGATGACATGGCGACTGATGCCACCATGTTTGACGTTAACAAAAAGTAATACCAGTCGCGCCATCGTAAGATGGCGCTTCTTATTATCGGTTTCTACCAGCCATTAAATTCAACATCACGTAACAGACGCCACCGGCAATTAATCCCCAAAACGCTGAACCAATCCCAACCAATGTCAGTCCGCTCGCTGTTACCAGAAATGCTACCACAGCAGCGTCGCGCTCACGTTCATTATGCAACGCCTGATACAAACTGCCGCCAATGGTACTTAACAGCGCCAGACCCGCCAGCATCTGGATCCAACTTACGGGCAGGGTAGCCATCATGCCCGTAATGGCACTGCCAAATAAACCCGCCAGTAAATAAAAGACGCCAGCCGCGGCGGCGGCCAGCCAACGGTGATCTTTGTCCGGGTGCGCTTCCGGGCTTTGGCAAATAGCAGCAGTAATTGCCGCAATCCCTACGGAATAAACGCCAAACGGAGAAAATAGAAGTGCCAGTAGTCCAGTAAAGACAATCAGCGGCGAAACGGGAACCGAATATCCAGCCGCTTTCATCGCTGCAATCCCCGGCGCGTTTTGCGACGCCATCGTCACCAGAAAAAGTGGTAGCGCAACACTTAAACTGTGAGAAAACGAAAATTCTGGATCGATATAAGCAGGAAGAACGGGTTTAAAAACAACATTTTTTGTGACAACGTCACCTTGCAGTATTACCACCAAAATTCCGACAACCATAGCCGCGATTACGGCATAACGTGGCGCAAAAGCCTTCGTCGCCAGCCAGACCAGCAACATACTTCCGCACAACGTAAACTGACCATCCAGGCTGGCAAACGCCTGTAAACCAAAGCGTAATAAAATCCCGGCCAGCATCGCTGCTGCAAGAGAATGCGGAATAATGCGCATCAGGCGGGCAAATAATCCCGTCACACCACAGAGGACAATCAACGCGTTCGTGATCATAAAAACGCCGATGGCTTCGTTAAGCGTGAGTCCCTGCAATCCTGTTACTAACAAAGCCGCGCCAGGCGTTGACCATGCGGTCAGAACCGGCACGCGATACCACAATGTCAGGGCAAGAGTACTGAACCCCATTGCCAGTCCCAGTGCCGTCATCCAACCGGAGATTTGCGCAGTGGTGGCACCCGCGACAATCGCTGCCTGCCATATTATTGCCGCCGAACTGGCGTAGCCGATCAATACCGCCAGAAATCCCGCCAGTAATGTAGGTGGAGGAACAGAAAACAGACGCATAATCACCTCGTGCGTTATAGCGGACAGGCACCGTAGCATTTGTCCGTTATAACGCACAAGTGATAAACTCCTGTTTTGCAGGAGGAGTCGCATGGAAAATCTCGCTCACTATTTATCCGCCACGCTTAAATATCTTCGTCAGCAACGAGGCTGGAGTCTTTCTCGACTGGCAGAAGTTACGGGCGTTTCTAAAGCGATGTTAGGGCAGATTGAACGTAATGAATCCAGCCCGACGGTCGCGACATTATGGAAAATCGCCACCGGAATGAACGTGCCGTTTTCGACGTTTATTTCGCCGCCGCAGAACGCTATACCATCAGTTTATGATCCACAACAGCAGGCGATGGTGATCACCTCGTTGTTTCCTTATGATCCACAACTCTGCTTTGAACACTTTTCGATCCTGATGGCTCCTGGCGCAATAAGTGAATCGACGCCACACGAAAAGGGGGTGATTGAACATGTCGTCGTCATCGAAGGGCAGCTTGAACTGTGCGTTGATGGCGCGTGGCATAGTCTTAATCGTGGAGAAGGCATCCGTTTTGCCGCCGATGTCGCTCATGCCTATTGCAACCGTGACGAGCAAAGCGTGCATTTTCATTCCCTCATTCATTACCCACGTAGTTAAACAGGAAAACTATTTCGCAACGTCACGCTTGTGGCTAAAATAGCCGCCATTTTTCAGCTACTGGATAAGAAAGTGACCGTATCTTCTCATCGCCTTGAACTGTTAAGCCCGGCACGCGATGCCGCCATTGCCCGCGAAGCTATTTTGCACGGTGCCGATGCTGTTTACATCGGTGGCCCTGGTTTTGGTGCCCGTCATAACGCCAGTAATAGCCTGAAAGATATTGCCGAACTGGTGCCATTTGCTCATCGTTATGGCGCAAAAATTTTCGTCACCCTTAATACCATTTTGCATGACGAAGAACTGGAACCGGCGCAGCGGTTGATTACCGATCTTTATCAGACCGGCGTTGATGCACTGATTGTGCAGGATATGGGGATTCTGGAACTTGATATTCCACCGATTGAACTGCACGCCAGCACGCAGTGTGATATTCGCACGGTGGAAAAAGCGAAGTTCCTCTCTGACGTTGGCTTTACGCAGATCGTATTGGCGCGTGAGCTTAACCTGGAACAGATCCGCGCGATTCATCAGGCCACAGACGCGACCATTGAGTTCTTTATTCATGGTGCACTGTGCGTGGCATATTCCGGTCAGTGCTACATTTCTCATGCACAAACGGGGCGTAGCGCCAACCGTGGCGATTGCTCACAGGCGTGCCGTTTACCATACACGTTGAAAGACGATCAGGGGCGGGTGGTTTCCTATGAAAAACATCTGCTGTCGATGAAAGATAATGATCAGACTGCCAATCTTGGCGCTCTGATTGATGCTGGTGTGCGCTCCTTCAAGATTGAAGGGCGTTACAAAGATATGAGCTACGTGAAGAATATCACCGCGCATTATCGCCAGAGGCTGGATGCCATTATTGAAGAACGTGGCGATCTGGCACGTGCTTCATCTGGTCGTACCGAGCACTTTTTTGTACCTTCGACGGAAAAAACCTTCCATCGTGGCAGTACAGACTACTTTGTTAACGCGCGTAAAGGCGACATTGGCGCGTTCGATTCCCCGAAATTTATTGGCCTGCCAGTGGGTGAAGTATTGAACGTTGCTAAAGATCATCTCGATGTTGAGGTCACCGAACCGCTGGCTAACGGTGATGGTCTGAACGTAATGATTAAACGTGAAGTCGTCGGCTTTCGTGCCAACACGGTAGAGAAAACGGGGAAAAACCAGTACCGCGTCTGGCCAAATGAGATGCCAGCAGAGCTGCATAAAATTCGTCCACATCATCCGCTTAACCGTAACCTTGACCATAACTGGCAACAGGCGCTGACCAAAACCTCCAGTGAGCGCCGGGTCGCTGTAGATATTGAACTTGGCGGCTGGCAGGAACAACTCATTCTGACGTTAACCAGCGAAGAGGGCGTCAGCATCACTCATACCCTGGATGGGCAATTCGACGAAGCGAATAACGCCGAAAAAGCACTCACCAATCTGAAAGAGGGATTGTCGAAGCTGGGGCAGACTATCTATTACGCTCGTGATGTACAAATTAACTTGCCGGGGGCGCTGTTTGTGCCAAACAGCCTGTTAAATCAGTTCCGTCGTGAAGCCGCCGAAATGCTGGATGCCGCGCGTCTTGCCAGTTACCAGCGCGGCAGTCGTAAACCGGTTGCTGATCCTGCGCCGGTTTATCCGCAAACGCATCTGAGTTTCCTCGCGAATGTTTACAACCAGAAAGCGCGTGAATTTTATCATCGCTATGGTGTGCAACTGATTGATGCGGCGTATGAGGCACATGAAGAGAAGGGCGAGGTTCCGGTGATGATCACCAAGCATTGTCTGCGCTTTGCTTTCAATCTGTGTCCGAAGCAGGCGAAAGGCAATATCAAAAGCTGGAAGGCAACACCAATGCAACTGGTTAACGGCGATGAAGTGTTAACGCTGAAGTTTGATTGCCGTCCATGTGAGATGCACGTCATCGGCAAAATCAAAAATCACATTCTGAAAATGCCGTTACCGGGAAGCGTTGTTGCATCCGTAAGCCCGGATGATCTGCTGAAAACATTGCCGAAGCGGAAAGGATAAACCGCAAGTTTTCAGGGTTATTCACAGCTCATTGAATCTGCATGATATTGTTGGCCGGATAAGGCGTTCACGCCGCATCCGGCAACAAACGACTCAACTCTGACCCGCTTCTGGTTTACGTGATTTTTGCCAGTAAAAATGCTCGCGTAAGCCTTCTGCCGATTCTTCCGCAACGGCGCGCAATTCATCGCTGTCCGCTTCATGGCGCAGTTGATGATCCACATTTTTCACCCATAAAAACTCATGTCCTTTGTGTCCTGCCATTAGTTGCCCGGAGAACAGCGCGCAGGTTAATAAGACTACCGATAACGCCTTCGTAAACATCCCGCCACCTTTTTCTTACCTTTTGCCGCTATGATGCCGACAGTTTCTTGAGGTTATTATTCTGTTTTGCAAATTAGCGCAAAGAAATTCTGGAATCTGCCTTCCTGATTTTGCATTGCATTCTGCCGTTGCGGCGATTAAGTGCTATTTTCGAGCAAATTACACACGGAGGTAAACACTAATGTTTACTTTGTTGATATACTCAGCGGCAGGGAGGCGATGTGAAACAAAGCGAGTTCAGACGTTGGCTCGAATCTCAGGGCGTCGATGTAGCGAATGGCAGCAACCATTTAAAACTCAGGTTTCACGGGAGGCGCAGTGTCATGCCGCGTCACCCCAGCGAAGAGATTAAAGAACCATTGCGTAAAGCAATTCTGAAACAACTCGATTTGAGTTAATCGCCAATTAAAAAGGTTAATGACATGCGAGAGACAGTCGAAATTATGCGTTATCCCGTCACTCTTACACCCGCGCCGGAAGGCGGTTATATGGTTTCTTTTGTGGATATCCCCGAAGCGTTGACGCAGGGAGAAACGGTCGCTGAAGCGATGGAAGCAGCAAAAGATGCCTTACTGACCGCATTTGATTTTTATTTTGAAGATAACGAACTCATCCCGTTACCTTCGCCATTGAATAACAACGATCACTTTATTGAAGTACCTTTAAGTGTTGCTTCTAAGGTATTGCTGCTAAATGCTTTTTTACAGTCAGAAATCACTCAGCAAGAGTTAGCCAGACGAATTGGCAAACCTAAACAGGAGATTACTCGCCTATTTAATTTGCACCATGCGACAAAAATCGACGCCGTCCAGCTCGCGGCTAAGGCGCTTGGCAAAGAGTTATCGCTGGTGATGGTTTAATTACAGTTAACACAAAGTTGTCATTTTTAACAACTGATATAGACTGCCGGATCACCTGCACACTATAACGATTCAAAAATGAAAAAATACCAGCAACTGGCGGAACAATTACGCGAGCAAATTGCGTCAGGCATCTGGCAGCCCGGCGATCGTCTGCCTTCGTTACGTGAACAGGTGGCGCTTTCTGGCGTGAGCTTTATGACCGTCAGCCATGCCTACCAGTTGCTCGAAAGTCAGGGACATATTATTGCGCGGCCGCAGTCGGGTTATTACGTTGCGCCACAGACAATAAAAATGCAGAAAGCGCCAGTCATTCCGGTCACACGTGATGAAGCTGTCGATATTAATACCTATATTTTTGACATGTTGCAGGCCAGTCGCGATCCGTCGGTAGTGCCGTTTGCCTCAGCCTTTCCCGATCCGCGGCTTTTCCCACTGCAACAATTGAACCGCTCGCTGGCGCAAGTAAGCAAAACCGCCACGGCAATGAGCGTGATCGAAAACCTACCGCCAGGGAATGCCGAGCTTCGCCAGGCTATTGCTCGCCGCTATGCCTTACAGGGTATCACCATTTCGCCTGATGAAATCGTCATTACCGCCGGTGCATTAGAGGCATTAAATCTCGGTTTGCAAGCAGTCACAGAACCGGGCGATTGGGTGATAGTAGAGAATCCTTGTTTCTACGGCGCGTTGCAGGCGCTGGAACGATTACGGCTGAAAGCGTTATCGGTGGCGACGGATGTTAACGAAGGGATTGACCTTCAGGCGCTGGAACTGGCGTTACAGGAGTATCCGGTGAAAGCGTGTTGGTTAATGACTAACAGCCAGAATCCGCTCGGTTTTACCTTAACGCCGCAGAAAAAAGCGCGGTTGGTAGAGTTGCTCAACCAGTACAACGTGATGCTGATTGAAGATGATGTCTACAGCGAGTTGTACTTTGGGCGGGAAAAACCGCTGCCTGCAAAAGCCTGGGATCAACATGATCGTGTGCTGCATTGCTCATCATTCTCTAAATGCCTGGTGCCAGGTTTTCGTATCGGCTGGGTCGCCGCAGGAAAACATGCGCGTAAAATCCAACGATTGCAATTGATGAGTACGCTTTCCACCAGCTCACCGATGCAACTTGCGCTGGTGGATTACCTTTCGACACGCCGCTACGATGCCCATCTGCGTCGTCTACGTCGACAGCTTGCGGAACGCAAACAACGCGCCTGGCAGGCGCTGCTGCGTTATCTGCCTGTGGAAGTCAAAATACACCATAACGACAGTGGTTATTTTCTCTGGCTGGAACTTCCCGAACCGTTAGATGCGGGAGAATTAAGTGTTCAGGCACTGGCACATCACATCAGTATTGCGCCTGGTAAAATGTTTTCTACTGGCGAAAACTGGTCACGTTTTTTTCGTTTTAATACTGCATGGCAGTGGGGAGAACGCGAAGAACAAGCGGTAAAACAATTAGGCAAACTTATTCAAGAGCAGTTGAAATAGATTCCAATTTAATTTCCCTCCGGTTGAGCAATAGGAAATTCGAATAGCTCCAGTATTCCTTAACCCCTTGTCTATACTCCAGAAGATAGCCTCTAAAATTGCGTAATGCGCGTTAGCTCACAACCTGACTAAATATTTTCAGGGGCGAAGGTACGCCTGCAATGCGCCGTCTATGGTTAAACAGGGAGATATTTTTACGGCACGGCTGCTGACAATAATGACAACAGGAGTAAGACCTATGAGCAAGACATTTGCCCGCAGCAGCCTGTGTGCGCTAACCATGACTTTAATGACCGCCCACGCCGCCGAACCCCTCACTAATTTAGATAAACCGGAAGGACGACTGGATATTATCGCCTGGCCGGGATACATCGAACGTGGACAAACCGATAAACAATACGACTGGGTTACGCAATTCGAAAAAGAAACAGGTTGCGCGGTAAATGTGAAAACCGCCGCCACTTCCGATGAAATGGTCAGCCTGATGACCAAAGGCGGTTACGATCTGGTCACGGCGTCCGGTGATGCTTCACTGCGTTTGATTATGGGTAAACGTGTGCAGCCGATTAATACCGCACTGATCCCCAACTGGAAAACACTCGACCCACGCGTAGTAAAGGGCGACTGGTTTAACGTTGGCGGCAAAGTTTATGGCACGCCGTATCAGTGGGGGCCGAACCTGCTGATGTACAACACCAAAACCTTTCCGACGCCACCGGATAGCTGGCAGGTTGTCTTTGTGGAACAGGAACTGCCGGACGGTAAGAGCAATAAAGGCCGCGTACAGGCTTATGACGGCCCTATCTATATTGCCGATGCCGCGCTGTTCGTCAAAGCGACTCAGCCGCAGTTGGGCATCAGCGATCCGTACCAACTGACCGAAGATCAATATCAGGCGGTGCTGAAAGTACTTCGCGATCAACATGGTTTGATCCATCGCTACTGGCATGACACCTCTGTACAAATGAGCGATTTCAAAAATGAAGGCGTGGTAGCTTCCAGCGCATGGCCATATCAGGCCAACGCATTGAAAGGCGAAGGACAACCGATCGCCACCGTCTTCCCTAAAGAGGGCGTCACCGGCTGGGCTGATACCACTATGCTGCATAGCGAAGCAAAACATCCGGTTTGTGCCTACAAATGGATGAACTGGTCATTAACACCAAAAGTGCAGGGTGATGTGGCAGCCTGGTTTGGCTCACTGCCTGTGGTGCCGGAAGGCTGTAAAGCCAGTCCGTTGCTGGGCGATAAAGGCTGTGAAACTAATGGATTTAACTATTTCGACAAAATCGCCTTCTGGAAAACGCCCATCGCAGAAGGGGGAAAATTTGTCCCATATAGCCGCTGGACGCAGGATTACATTGCCATTATGGGCGGCCGCTAACTTCGCTGGGGTGTTTTATGACGTACGCAGTGGAGTTTGACAACGTTTCTCGGTTGTACGGTGACGTGCGCGCGGTAGATGGCGTCAGTATTGCGATAAAAGATGGTGAGTTCTTTTCAATGCTGGGGCCGTCCGGCTCCGGCAAAACCACCTGTCTGCGGCTAATCGCTGGATTCGAACAGCTTTCTGGCGGGGCAATTACTATTTTTGGTAAACCCGCCAGCAATCTGCCACCGTGGGAGCGGGATGTTAATACCGTTTTCCAGGACTACGCGCTGTTTCCCCATATGTCGATTCTCGATAACGTGGCCTACGGGCTGATGGTCAAAGGCGTTGAGAAAAAACAGCGTTACATCATGGCGCAAGAGGCGCTGGAAAAAGTGGCGCTTGGTTTCGTGCTGCAACGTAAGCCGTCACAGCTTTCCGGTGGTCAACGCCAGAGGGTCGCCATCGCCAGAGCGTTAGTGAACGAACCGCGCGTGTTGCTACTGGATGAGCCGCTTGGCGCACTGGATCTTAAGCTGCGCGAGCAGATGCAACTGGAGCTGAAAAAGCTGCAACAATCCCTCGGAATCACTTTTATCTTTGTCACCCACGATCAGGGCGAAGCATTATCGATGTCCGATCGCGTGGCGGTTTTCAATAATGGACGTATTGAGCAGGTTGATTCACCGCGCGATCTCTATATGCGTCCGCGTACGCCATTTGTCGCGGGATTTGTCGGGACATCCAACGTTTTTGCGCCGCTGATTGCGGAGAAACTTTGCGGCATGATGGGGAGCTTCGCATTGCGCCCGGAACATATCCGCCTCAATACACCTGGCGAAGTGCAGGCCAATGGCACGATCCAGGCGGTGCAATATCAGGGGGCGACGACTCGTTTTGAACTGAAACTTAGTGGCGGTGAAAAACTGCTGGTCAGTCTGGGCAACATGACGGGCGAAGAACTACCCGCCACGCTCACGCCTGGTCAACAGGTGATGGTTTCCTGGTCCCGTGATGTGATGGTGCCTCTGGTTGAGGAGAGGTGAATGGCGATGAACGTATTGCAGTCACCTGCGCGCCCCGGCATGGGGAAGATGTCGGGTTTTTTCTGGCGTAAACCGGGGCTTGGATTGTTTTTACTGCTGCTTGGCCCGTTGATGTGGTTTGGCATCGTCTATTTCGGCTCGCTGCTGACACTGTTATGGCAGGGGTTTTATACCTTTGATGATTTCACTATGTCGGTAACGCCGGAACTGACGCTGGCGAATATACGCGCACTGTTTAACCCGGCTAATTACGACATCATCATCCGCACACTGACGATGGCAGTGGCGGTGACCATCGCCAGCGCTATTCTGGCCTTTCCGATGGCGTGGTACATGGCGCGCTACACCAGCGGCAAAATGAAAGCGTTTTTTTATATTGCGGTGATGTTACCGATGTGGGCGAGCTACATTGTTAAAGCCTATGCCTGGACGTTATTGCTGGCGAAAGATGGCGTAGCGCAGTGGTTTTTGCAACATCTGGGGCTGGAGCCACTGCTGACAGCGTTCCTGACACTTCCGGCTGTGGGCGGCAATACACTGTCTACTTCCGGGCTGGGGCGTTTTCTGGTGTTTCTTTATATCTGGCTGCCGTTCATGATCCTGCCTGTGCAGGCAGCGCTGGAGCGTTTACCCCCGTCACTGCTGCAGGCATCGGCAGATCTCGGCGCGCGCCCACGGCAAACTTTCCGCTATGTGGTGTTACCGCTGGCGATCCCGGGTATTGCCGCAGGTTCTATCTTTACCTTCTCGCTAACGCTGGGCGACTTTATCGTTCCGCAATTGGTGGGGCCGCCGGGGTATTTTATCGGCAACATGGTCTACTCCCAGCAAGGGGCGATTGGCAATATGCCGATGGCTGCAGCTTTCACTCTGGTGCCGATTGTTCTTATCGCACTGTATCTGGCGTTCGTGAAACGCATGGGGGCGTTCGATGCACTCTGAACGCGCACCGTTGTTCCTCAAACTGGCGGCCTGGGGCGGCGTGCTTTTTCTCCATTTTCCCATCTTGATTATCGCCGCCTATGCGTTTAACACCGAGGAAGCCGCATTTAGTTTTCCACCACAAGGCTTGACGCTGCGCTGGTTCAGCATAGCAGCACAGCGTAGCGATATTCTTGATGCCGTGACACTGTCACTTAAAGTGGCGACGCTGGCGACATTCATCGCGCTGGTGTTAGGAACACTGGCGGCCGCGGCGCTCTGGCGGCGTGACTTTTTCGGCAAAAGCGCCATTTCACTGTTACTGCTGTTACCCATTGCATTGCCTGGCATTGTCACTGGTCTCGCACTATTAACGGCCTTTAAAACGATCAATCTGGAGCCAGGCTTTTTCACTATCGTGGTTGGTCATGCGACTTTTTGCGTGGTGGTCGTCTTCAACAATGTCATCGCCCGTTTTCGCCGTACCTCGTGGAGTCTGGTGGAAGCGTCAATGGATCTTGGAGCCAATGGCTGGCAAACCTTCCGCTACGTGGTGTTGCCGAATCTCAGTTCGGCGTTACTGGCGGGGGGAATGCTGGCGTTTGCCTTGTCGTTCGATGAAATCATCGTGACGACTTTTACCGCGGGTCACGAACGGACGTTACCACTGTGGTTGCTCAATCAGCTTGGGCGACCGCGTGATGTACCGGTAACCAACGTTGTGGCACTGCTGGTTATGTTGGTAACAACCTTGCCGATCCTGGGGGCCTGGTGGCTAACCCGTGAAGGCGACAAGGGTCAATAACCACTGAAATGGGAATATGCTATGCAACATAAGTTACTGATTAACGGAGAACTGGTCAGCGGCGAAGGGGAAAAACAGCCTGTCTATAATCCGGCAACGGGAGAAGTATTACTGGAGATTGCCGAGGCAACCGCAGAGCAGGTTGATGCCGCTGTTCGCGCGGCAGATGCCGCATTTGTCGGGTGGGGGCAAACCACGCCGAAAATGCGTGCGGAATGCCTGCTGAAACTGGCGGATGTTATCGAAGAGAACGGTCAGGTTTTTGCCGAACTGGAGTCCCGTAACTGTGGCAAACCGCTGCATAGTGCTTTTAATGATGAGATTCCGGCGATTGTCGATGTCTTTCGCTTTTTCGCCGGTGCTGCGCGCTGCCTGAATGGTCTGGCGGCGGGTGAATATCTTGAAGGTCATACATCAATGATTCGCCGCGATCCATTAGGTGTTGTGGCCTCTATCGCCCCCTGGAACTACCCGTTGATGATGGCAGCGTGGAAACTGGCTCCGGCGCTGGCGGCGGGGAACTGCGTAGTGCTTAAACCATCAGAAATTACACCGCTGACTGCGTTGAAACTGGCAGAACTGGCGAAAGATATCTTCCCGCCAGGCGTGATCAACGTACTGTTTGGCAGAGGTAAAACGGTGGGTGATCCGCTGACCGGACATCCAAAAGTGCGCATGGTGTCGCTGACGGGGTCTATCGCTACCGGTGAGCACATCATCAGCCATACAGCACCATCCATAAAGCGCACCCACATGGAACTGGGTGGTAAAGCACCAGTGATTGTCTTTGATGATGCAGATATTGAAGCAGTGGTCGAAGGTGTGCGCACCTTTGGCTATTACAATGCCGGACAAGATTGCACTGCTGCCTGTCGTATCTACGCGCAAAAAGGTATTTACGACGCGCTGGTGGAAAAACTCGGTGCCGCAGTGGCAACGTTAAAATCTGGTGCTCCGGATGATGGTGCCACAGAGCTGGGGCCGTTAAGCTCACTGGCACATCTCGAACGCGTCAGCAGGGCGGTGGAAGAGGCGAAGGCGACGGGACACATTAAGGTGATCACCGGCGGTGAAAAACGGCAGGGTAACGGTTATTATTATGCGCCTACACTGCTGGCCGGTGCGTTACAAGAAGATGCCATCGTTCAAAGAGAGGTATTTGGCCCGGTAGTGAGCGTGACGGCCTTCGACAACGAAGAGCAAGTGGTTAACTGGGCGAATGACAGTCAGTACGGGTTGGCCTCTTCGGTGTGGACGAAAGATGTCGGTCGGGCGCATCGTGTGAGCGCTCGTCTGCAATATGGCTGCACCTGGGTCAATACCCACTTCATGCTGGTCAGTGAAATGCCGCACGGCGGGCAGAAACTTTCAGGTTATGGCAAAGATATGTCACTTTATGGGCTGGAAGATTACACCGTAGTACGCCACGTAATGGTTAAGCATTAAGGATAGTGTTGTAAATCTGGAGAGTGTGAGAGGATCTAACCTACTGTCAGAGAGTTGATTTCTCTCTGACAGTACGTGCTGCGTGCAATATCGCTACATCAAATAAACCAACCAAATCTCATAGAGATAAGAGTAAACAACCCAACAGCAGCAAAGAGATTTATCAGCACTACAGTTTTACTGGAAACGTTCATTTTTGCCACCTTTTGTCATAGCCCCTATGTGTATAGTACGGGTTGGGAAAATCCGCAATCATACTCATTCTGAAGATGGACAAGAGCATGCCGTAGGTTATTGAATTTATCTTAAATGGATTGAAAACTTGATGCGCATCAAGAAATGACGCATATTTGCGCGCGTTTTATTCACCTGGCTGGATGCCTGTACATGTCTCTTTTTCAATGTTTGCTTGTTTTTTATGCTGTTATGGCAGTAATCGCCTTTCTTATTACCTGGTTTCTTTCCCACGATAAGAAGAGCATTCGCTTTCTGAGCGCCTTTCTGGTGGGGATCACATGGCCGATGAGTTTTCCAGTGGCGCTACTGTTTTCACTGTTTTAAATCTTACTCGCTGGCTTGACGGCACAACGCAGACTTATATCATTTGAGTGAATCGATAAATTTCACAAGTGGCTAAGGAGAAAGTATGTCGCATCTGGATGAGGTCATCGCGCGCGTGGATGCCGCGATTGAGGAGAGCGTCATTGCCCATATGAACGAATTGTTAATCGCCCTGAGCGATGACGCAGAGTTAAGCCGGGAAGATCGCTACACCCAGCAACAGCGTTTGCGCACAGCAATCGCCCATCACGGACGCAAGCATAAAGAAGATATGGAAGCGCGCCACGAACAGTTAACGAAAGGCGGCACCATCCTCTGATTAAAACGTGCGTCTGGCCACCAACCAGGCGCCAACTACCAATAAAACCGCTCCGCAAATTGGACCAATCAACGCCCGAAGTGGCACGCCATGACTGCGGAAAATATCCAGTACCAGACCTCCAATAAGTTGGCTGGCGACCAGTACTGCAATGGTCGTTGCCGCCCCCACATTTTGATACCCGCTGATACTGGCGAAGACAAAAAATGATCCCAGCAAACCAGGGATTAGAGTCCACCAACGCACGCTGGACACCAGTTCGCCAAACCCTGCCATCCCTTGTTTAAACCACAAAATAGACACGAATAGCACAATTCCCACCAGTGAGTTCAGTAGCATGGCGATGAGAATGGTGGAGGAGGTCTGAGTGATGCGCACCATCAATGTGTTTTGCACCACCAGGCCAATCCCGGCGGCGATCAAAAAGGCAAGGGTAAGCGACTGATTCATCCGATAGCGTCCGGTTCACTGCGTTCGTCGAGTTGCAACTGCATAAAGGTGAGATCCAGCCAGCGACCAAATTTAGTGCCTACCTGCGGCATTTGTGCGGTGACGACAAATCCCAGCGACTGGTGTAGATGCAGCGAGGCCTGATTTTGCGACTCGATCCCGGCAACCATGACATGCTTCCCGCAATCCCGCGCTTCATCAATCAACCGGCTTAACAATTTGCGCCCAAGACCTTTGCCCTGATGATCCGGATGAACATATACCGAATGTTCCACTGTATGGCGAAAACCGTCGAAACTACGCCAGTCACCAAATGAGGCATACCCCGTGACAACGCCATTTTCTTCGCTCACCAGCACCGGATAACCGGATAATGTTCGCGCTTCAAACCAGGCGATTCGGTTATCTGCATCCACCGTTTGGTCGTTCCAGATAGCCGCCGTATACAACACGGCGTGGTTATAAATTTCTGCAATTGCAGCACAATCGGCTTTGCGGGCAAAACGGATGGACATGTCGAGCCTCTATAAAACATCGAATAGTAATGATGCTATCAATACTATCGAAAACAGCCGGAAGCAACGCAATCTACAATGAAATTATTGTGTATTGCTGGACGAATGTGATGCATACAAACACATCTAACCACGTGAGCCTGCTACCATTGATGGATTCATGCCAAAAGCACAGGAGATCATTATGGGGCAACAAAAGCAGCGTAACCGCCGTTGGGTTCTGGCCTCGCGTCCGCATGGAGCGCCGGTTCCGGAGAATTTCCGTCTGGAAGAAGATGACGTTGCCACGCCAGGTGAAGGTCAGGTGTTACTGCGCACAGTTTATCTGTCGCTGGACCCGTATATGCGCGGGCGCATGAGCGATGAGCCATCCTATTCACCACCGGTTGATATTGGTGGCGTGATGGTTGGCGGCACGGTGAGCCGGGTGGTGGAATCAAATCATCCGGACTACCAGCCTGGCGACTGGGTGCTGGGCTACAGCGGCTGGCAGGACTACGACATATCCAGCGGTGATGAACTGGTGAAACTTGGCGATCAGCCACAAAACCCTTCGTGGTCGCTGGGTGTGCTGGGGATGCCTGGTTTTACCGCTTATATGGGCTTGCTGGATATCGGTCAACCTAAAAAGGGGGAAACGCTGGTGGTTGCTGCTGCAACCGGCCCTGTTGGCGCAACGGTGGGGCAAATCGGCAAACTGAAAGGCTGTCGGGTGGTGGGTGTTGCCGGTGGCGCTGAAAAATGCCGCCATGCTACTGATGTACTGGGTTTCGATGTTTGCCTTGATCACCATGCGGATGATTTTGCTGAACAACTGACGAAGGCGTGTCCGAAAGGTGTTGATATCTATTATGAAAATGTGGGCGGTAAAGTGTTTGATGCCGTGTTGCCGTTGCTCAATACATCCGCGCGTATTCCTGTCTGCGGCTTAGTGAGCGGCTATAATGCGACGGAATTGCCATCTGGTCCGGATCGTTTACCGTTGCTGATGGCCACGGTGCTGAAAAAACGTATTCGTCTGCAAGGCTTTATTATCAGCCAGGATTATGGGCACCGGATCCATGAGTTCCAGCAGGAGATGGGGCAATGGGTGAAAGAGGGGAAAATCCATTATCGCGAGCAAATGACCGACGGTTTAGAAAATGCCCCACAGACTTTTATTGGCCTGTTAGAAGGTAAAAACTTCGGCAAAGTCGTTATTCGTGTGGCGGATGACAATTAACAAAACAGGTGGCGGTGTTATACCGCCACCACGTAATATTATTCAAACCGCCATGCGAGATTTACGCCAATACCATAATTCCGTCCAGGTGCTGGCTCGTAATATCGGCCATTGGATTCATTAACAATCACCGATCCGACATATTCTTTGTCGAATAAATTATCGACCCGACCAAATAAATCCACCGTCATATTGCGGTAATTATATTTATAGCCGGTAAACAAACCAACGAGAGTATAAGAGGGCGCTTTTGCCGTGTTTTCGTCATCAGCCATAATATCGCCCATATATCGCGCTTCTGTACCGGCATACCAGCCTTCTTCTGGTACGTAACCTAAAGACGCAAAGCCCATATTGCGGGCGATCCCTGGCATCCGGTTACCATTACAGTTCTGATCGTTACAAACGTTGCTGCGATATGTTGCATCAAGCCAGGTCCACGACGCTTTTACGCGGAAATCTCCGGCGAAACGTTGATCCCACGCCAGCTCGGCTCCCTGACGACGCGTCTTCCCGGCATTTTTATAAGTGGTACGCCCACCGCTACTGCTATCGACAACGATTTCATCATGAGTATCGGTCTGGAACACTGCGAGGCTAAACAGACCATCGCCAATACGCGTTTTACTGCCGATTTCGATTGTATCGTTGGTGGACGGTTTTAAACCAAAGTTCATCCCGCTTTGCCCATCGGCACGGTATGAAAGTTCATTAATGGTCGGCGTTTCAAAGCCGCGTCCCGCTGCCAGATAGATATTCCAGGCATCGGTGATGGCGTATTTTAACGATCCGGCTGGCAGCCATTTGTGATAACTGGCATCTCCGCTGTCATCGCCGTTACCGGGAGTAATGTAATAATCGTTGGAATCAAACCATACTGAGCTATAGCGCACGCCAGCATCCAGTGACAGTTTGTCAGTCAGTTGCCACTGGGTCTGTAAATAGGGATCGACGTTCCACATCAGATTACGCTCGTCGCGGCGCAAATCACCTTTTTGCCCGTATTCTGGTATGCCGTAACTCAAGCGGAAGTTATTGTAGCCCTTGCGGTTTTCACTCATGTTTTCATAGTTTAAACCGGTGGTTAAAGTGAACGGAACACCCAGTTCGCCGCGGTGTGTCCAGCGACTGTCTATTCCCTGATAATGGCGTTGCAGCGTAATCACGCCGCCTGCGTGTGACGGGGTAAGTTGTGGTGCCATCGGGATTGACTGGTACTGGGTCGTTTCACGCTCACCCGCGTACATCATCACGCTCATCTCATCGCTGGCGCTAAGACTACGCTCATAACGCACTCCAGCCTGAGTTTGCTTGATGGTTTTCCGTGTATCGTACTGTTCAGCGCGAGGAGCTTGTTGCGGATCCGCTTTCCATTCTGCTTCGGTCAACCCACCGGGGTCGTTTGCTTTGATATCCACACTATTAAAAATCAGGCTTAATTTGCTGGCATCATCAATACGTACGCCCAATTTGGCATTGGCTAAATTTTTCTGTGCACCACTATGGTCACGGTAGCCGTGGGTCGTAAAACGTGTGGTCGAAACGGTGTAATCGACATCGCCAGCCTGTGTGCCGTCACCCATTGCTCCCGTTGCCTTCAACCCGTAACGCCAGCTACCAAAACTGCCATAGTAACTGCTGGCTTCAATGCCTGACGGTTGTTGCCCCGTTTGTGTGGTGACATTCATCACCCCACCGGAAGCGTTGCCATAGAGGGCGGAAAAGGGGCCACGCAGTACTTCCACGTTTTGCACGCTACTTAAATCGATATTAGACGTTTGTCCTTGCCCGTCGGGCATGGTGGCGGGAATGCCGTCCACATACAGGCGAATCCCGCGGATCCCGTAAGTAGAGCGGGAACCAAATCCACGAATCGACAACTGTAAATCCTGCGCATAGTTCTGCCGGTTTTGTACCTGTAAACCAGGCACGCTGGTCAGTGATTCAGACAAGTTAATGCGCGGTGTTGCCAGGCGCATCTCTTCGCCATCAACCACACTGACCGCCGCTGGGGTATCCAGCTCTGAAACCACCTGTGGTGTGGCACTCACAATCATGGTTTGTTCATTAGCGGCAAAAACGGATGGGGAAAGGGCAATCAGCGCAGGTAAAACAGTCTGTCGGACGGAAAAAATCTTCATGAAAAAAGCCAGGTTAAGAATGGAAAAACATCGACATGGTAATAAATTTGTAAATTTATAGAAAACAAAGCGGCACGATACGTTAACCAATTGAGAAAATTGTAGTCGTAACAGCAAGAAATACTCCACATTTGAGAAAATAATGATTACCATTCCCATTTATAACAAGGGTGTAACGAAGATTACGCTCAGCGAAGCACTGTGAAGCAGCAAAAATATCGGTTCATCAAAGGGAGTCGTCATGCATTTACGTCATCTGTTTTCATCGCGTCTGCGTGGTTCATTACTGTTAGGTTCATTGCTCGTTGCTTCATCGTTCAGCACGCAGGCAGCGGAAGAAATGCTGCGTAAAGCGGTAGGTAAAGGCGCTTACGAAATGGCTTATAGCCAGCAGGAAAATGCGCTGTGGCTCGCTACATCGCAAAGCCGCAAACTGGATAAAGGCGGGGTGGTTTATCGTCTCGATCCGGTCACTCTGGAAGTGACTCAGGTGATTCATAATGATCTCAAACCGTTTGGCGCCACCATTAACAATGCCACCCAGACGTTGTGGTTTGGTAACACCGTAAACAGCGCGGTTACGGCGATCGATGCCAAAACGGGCGAAGTGAAAGGGCGTCTGGTGCTGGATGATCGTAAGCGCACGGAAGAGGTGCGCCCGCTGCAGCCGCGTGAACTGGTAGCAGATGATGCCACGAATACCGTTTACATCAGCGGTATTGGGAAGGAGAGCGTGATCTGGGTGATTGACGGTGAGAATATCAAACTGAAAACTGCCATCCAGAACACCGGTAAAATGAGCACTGGCCTGGCGTTGGATAGCAAAGGCAAACGTCTCTATACCACCAACGCTGACGGTGAATTGATTACTATCGACACCACCGACAACAAAATTTTGAGCCGTAAAAAGTTGCTGGATGATGGCAAAGAGCACTTCTTTATCAACATTAGTCTCGATACCGCCAACCAGCGTGCGTTTATCACCGACTCCAAAGCTGCGGAAGTGCTGGTGGTTGATACTCGTGAAGGCAATATTCTGGCGAAGGTAGCGGCACCGGAATCACTGGCTGTGCTGTTTAACCCGGCGCGTAATGAAGCCTATGTGACACATCGTCAGGCAGGTAAAGTCAGTGTGACTGATGCGAAAACCTACAAGGTAGTGAAAACGTTCGATACGCCGACCCATCCGAACAGCCTGGCGCTGTCTGCCGATGGCAAAACGCTGTATGTCAGTGTTAAACAAAAATCCACTAAACAGCAGGAAGCTACCCAGCCGGACGATGTGATTCGTATTGCGCTGTAATCGACACAGGGGAGTTTGTCTTTCGTAGGCCTGATAAGGCGCTAGCGCCGCATCCGGCAAGCGGAGCACAATGCCTGATGCAACGCTGTCGCGTCTTATCAGGCCTACAACACGCATAATTATTTGATTTATTTGGAGTTTGTTGGCCGGATAAGGCATTTACGCCGCATCCGGCTTTAAACCGGGCAATTTTGCAATTAACTCGCCGTTTCAGGCTTAAACACAATTTCCTGTTTTTCTTCATCTTCCTCGATGACTGGCGCAGTGCTGTGAACTTCGGCAACGCGTTTACGCACACCAAACCAACCCACAACCAGCAGAATACCGATAACCGGCAGTGCCGCGATGGTATAAGTCCCGTTCGGATAATCGAACGCCATCAGCACCAGGACGCACAGCAAAAACAGTAAAGTCAGCCAGGAAGTGAAGGGCGCGCCGGGGAGTTTAAAACTGACTTCCTGCGCTTTACCTTCTTTAATCGCTTTACGCAGGCGCATCTGGCAAACAATGATAAACGCCCACGAAGCGATAATTCCCAGCGACGCAAAGTTCAACACAATCTCAAAAACGCGCGACGGCACCAGATAATTGAGGAATACGCCGACAACATACACAACCAGCGTCGCCAGAATCCCGGCATACGGAACATGCTGGCGACTCATTTTCGCCATAAAACTTGGTGCAGAACCGCCCATTGCCATTGAGCGTAAAATACGTCCGGTGCAGTACAGGCCAGAGTTCAGGCTGGAGAGTGCGGCGGTCAGCACCACGATATTCATAATGCTGCCGATGTACGGCACGCCAAGTTTAGAGAAGAACGTCACAAACGGACTTTGCCCCGCCTGATACGCGCTCCACGGCAATAACATCACCAGCAACAACACGGAACCGACATAAAACAGACCAATACGCCAAATCACGCTGTTAATGGCTTTAGGCACCATGGTCTGCGGATCTTTACATTCTCCGGCGGCAGTTCCCACCATCTCAATGGAAGCGAAAGCAAATACTACGCCCTGAATCAACACCAGTGCAGGCAATAAACCGTGGGGGAAGATACCGCCATTATCGGTAATTAAATGAAATCCTGTGGTGTTGCCATCCAGTGGCTGACCGCTACCGAGGAACACTGTACCCACGACCAGAAAGGTAACAATGGCGAGAACTTTAATCAGCGCAAACCAGAACTCCATCTCTGCAAACCATTTTACACCTATCATATTCATGGTGCCGACGATGGTTAATGCCCCGAGCGCAAATACCCATTGTGGAATATCGCCAAACGCGCCCCAGTAATGCATATACAGTGCAACTGCAGTAATATCGACAATCCCGGTCATTGCCCAGTTGATGAAGTACATCCAGCCAGCAACATAAGCGGCTTTCTCACCCAAAAACTCACGGGCATATGAGACAAAACTGCCACTGGAAGGGCGATGTAATACCAACTCACCCAACGCACGCAAAATAAAAAACGAAAACAAGCCGCAGATTAAATAAACCAGTGACAGTGCTGGTCCCGCCATTTGCAGTCGGGCACCTGCGCCTAAAAACAAACCAGTACCAATCGCGCCACCAATGGCGATCATCTGCACCTGGCGATTACCCATCGCTTTGTGATAGCCCTCTTCGTGGGCATTAAGCCAGCGGCGTTTCGCGGCGTGTTGATCTGAAGTATCTGTGTCGTGTTTACTCATTGCGCTCCCTGAGTTTCTCGCTAAAAGGTTATATATGACACCACATGGTTTGTTTATTCACCGTGGCAATGACAGCCTTCACCATTATTCTTTATGGGTATAACTGTCGGCGCAGAATCCTACCTGTTATCGTGTAACGATGCAAAATGATCCCGCTCTAAATGTATGGGTATAAAAGCGACTGACGACAAAATAGCAATCTGGTGAAATTATGACTGATACAACTATTGTTGCGTTGAGGGTACTCGATTGCAGACCAGATCTTTTGTTCCTCGTTCGTCGCTCTGAACGCCCGTGGTTTCAGTGGTCACTAGTGTGGTTGGTCGCCAACATATCCCTTCGCTGATTATCACTGAGCAGTGAGGGACTGGCGTATGACTGGTTTCAGGGGAATACAACTCTTAAAACATTACTTCAATATAATTTTAATATGTATATCATTCTCGATATTAATTTATGAAGTGAATTTGATATATTCCGAATTCATGATTTACATTACTAATGTATGGAGCATCACGTTAAGATAGCCACGTGCAGATCATGATATCAGGGTGGGGCGGTAGCGTTTACAGATATTAATTAATTGATGAGGATTATGTTATCCGTGCAATCATTTGCATCAACTATTGATATTGAAGATAGATAAACAAAGATACTGAGAGTTAATGTTAAGTAATCGTAATGGGAAACTTTGATAACTTGCTTTGATTTCATTGTCTATGAAGATGATGTCATCAACACTGCATAAAGTGGAAATGTTGAACATCAAAGAGAACCCTATTTAATAAATAATAAAAGAACGTTTGTTTTTTATCTGAAAAATATTCTTTCCAGAAGGAATGAGATGTCATTAAGGAGAATGACATCTGATGAATTAACATTAGCCAGATCGATTTTTGAGAATACAATTGATTATAACAAGGTATGGATCCACAATGAAAAACCCTTGCCAGATCAAGGGGAAAGAACAGCGATGACCCCAAACGGGGAAATGTATTATCCTGATGCTGTTTATAGTTCAGATTTTTCATCGCAAGCAATGCCTGGCGATCGTGAAACAGTAGCTGGTGCTTCTCACTTGTTTATTCATGAAATGATGCATGTTTGGCAATATCAGAAAGGGTATTCAGTTAAGTTGCGTGGTTTGTTTTCCTGGGCGGCAAATTATCATTACGATCTTAATTTACAGTCAATTGCTTCTTATTCAATGGAACAACAAGCATCTATAGTTGCTGATTATTGGCTATTGATTAACTATGGATTGGTAGCTGATTTGGCAAATGTTAACTATGTAGGAGATACAACTGAATCAGCGAATACTCTATCGGAAAAATACAAAAAGGTGCTTAATTTATTTCCTGCGGGCGTCATGTGAAGAGATTCTTTTTGTTGCTCTTTTTATCGGGATGCACTGTTGGTGATTATGTTCGGCCATTGTTGCCCGGTAATATATATTTACAAGACGCACGGGTTTGTTCAAAACCAGACGATGGGAATATGATTTCAAATTATATTTTATATGAAGGTAAATATGGTAATGCAATAAAACTGAAAAGAGTGACTGGTCAGTTCGATCCCGTATGTATTGACATAAGTGAGCTATCTTCAGATGTTATTTATATCGGAAAATATATGCTCTCTTCCGGAAGTAAAAAAGAATACTATGGTTTTAGCATAATTAGATCAGGGGGGCGTATTTTAAGACTTGATGATAATCATATCAAATGACAAGTTAAATAATTTCATTGGTTTTATTAATGTGCTTCAGGTGAATATTTTCACCAGGGTAACATGACTGTGCATTCTTCATGGTATATATGGTTGATAGTACCTTCAGTAGCACTCATAAGTATTGAGGTGTTTTATGCCAGCGACGAATATTTTATATATTTTCTTCTCTGTAAGATTTCTTATTAGCACTTAGCCATTCCTAGTTAAAAGGATTAATTATGAGTTTTACAGCTACAGATTACCCATCCGGCACACTAATTGGATCGGGTAAGCATAACGTGACTTTGAGCGGCAGCGCTGTTCCTGATGGAATGTTACTGTTCGCAAGCTTAGGTGGTACAGAAACAGTAGGGGAACTATTTACTTATTCTATTAAATTAAAAACTCCTGACACCCTGAACATAGGCTATGTTTCCCCCGCAGCCAACCTGCAGCTCAAATCGATGGTAGGCAAAGATCTGTGCGTCCATATCGAATTGGATGGCGGCGGAAAACGGTATATCAGCGGGCTGGTGACGGCGGCGCGCGTGGCTGGTCATCAAGGACGCTCGGTGGTGTATGAACTGCGGATCGAACCGTGGTTAAAAATACTGACCCACACGAGTGACTACAAAGCGTTTCAGAATAAAAACGTGGTGGACATCCTGGATGAGGTACTGGATGAGTACCCCTGGCCAGTGGAAAAACGACTGGTGGAAAATTATCCGACTCGCACCTGGCAGGTGCAGTACGGTGAAACAGATTTTGATTTTATTCAGCGCCTGATGCAGGAGTGGGGTATCTACTGGTGGTTTGAGCACAGCGAGAACAGTCACACGTTAGTGCTGGCTGATGCCATTAATGTCCACAAGACATGCGCAGATTCGCCGCTGGTGTGTTATTACCAGAAAGGGCTGAAACTGGACAAGGAGTTTATCCATACCATCACAGCAAATGAAAGCCTGCGCAGCGGACAGTGGGTGCTGAATGATTTCGACTTTATGAAGCCGCGTTCACTGCTGAAGAGCACCGTGGCTAATCCACGTGAAACCGGCCTTGCTGAATATGAGCACTACGAATGGCCGGGAGACTACTTCACAAAGAGTGAAGGTGAAATGCTGACACGCATCCGCATGGAAGAACAGCGTAGCCCCGGTAGTCGGGTACAGGGCAGTGGCAATATTCGTACCCTGATGACAGGTTTTACCTTCATCCTGGAAAACTATCCAACAGCCGAAGTGAACCGGGAATATCTGCTGGCACAGACCACACTATTTATACAGGACAATGCGCAACACAGCGGCCAGGAGCAGCACTTCTCTTACTCAACCAGCTTTGAGTTGCATCCCACCAATGAAGTTTACCGTCCGCAGCGAACTCTGAGCAAACCCCATACCAAAGGTCCGCAGAGCGCCATCGTGACTGGCCCGGCGGGGCAGGAAATCTGGACGGATAAATATGGCCGGGTGAAAGTTCAGTTTGGCTGGGATCGTTACGGTAAGAATGACGAAAACAGCTCCTGCTGGATCCGTGTCAGTTATCCGTGGGCGGGTAAAGGATTCGGTGGCATTCAGATCCCGCGCATTGGTCAGGAAGTTCTAGTGGATTTCAAAAACGGTGACCCGGATTTACCCATTATCGTGGGGCGGACATACAGCCAGGACACCATGCCTCCGTGGGGACTACCGGGCGCAGCGACGCAAAGCGGGTTTTACAGCCACACCATCGGTGGCGGCCCAACCAATGCTAACGCTCTGCGTTTTGAGGATAAAACTGGCGGAGAAGAAGTCTGGTTGCATGCCGAGAAAGATCAACGCATTGAAGTAAATAATAATGAAAGCCATTGGGTGGGCAATAATCGCCTTAAAGTTATTGATAAAACAGAAACTGCGATTATTGGTGAGAAACGTTCTCTAACAGTTCAGACAGATGATATCTCTCTCGCCGGAGGGGATAAAACAATTCAGACAGTGCAGAATTTACGCCTTGCTGCGGGAGATTCCATTATTCTTAGCTGCGGAGAAACTATCCTGCAAATGACCAGTGACGGAATATTTAATATAACCTGTAAGAATTTTAATATTACAGCAACAGAGAACGGAAAAATAAATACACAATCAGGGCAGCTTGATTTAAACATGAATGACAGAGCGGCAAATATACCTCCGCCTGGAGCATTAGAGAAAACAGCCCTTCAGACGGCAATAGACGTCACCTTCATGACTAAAAAATAAATAAAAACCCATCAAAAAATAATTCGTTTATTAAAAAGGACTCATGCCATTATGACGGAATATTACCTCAATGAGACAGTTATAACTTTCACCGGGAATATTATTCAGGACAGTACCATTAATATGTTGCGGCTCAGCAATCCCGACGCCGCACTCATTATCAGCCGGGGTCAGATGCAGGAAGGAGACGAATTAGCCTCTCAGGTTGAACAGCAAATGAAAAAGCTGGAAAAGCAGGTCAGGGAACTGCACCACACGCCCGTGCAGGTGACCCGCGTGGGGATTAATGACGCTGAGGAAGGGCTGGAGATACAGAGCCAGTTTCTCCGGGGGAACGAGCAGGTGTATCAGTGTCAGGTGGCATTTGTATTGCCGGGTGAGCGGGTCATGATGGCCTTCACTTACGCCAGAACCACACCGCTGACCCCGGCAGACATGACGCGCTGGGCTGAAATTAAAAAGAATCTGCGCTTCAGGATACGGCAGGAAACCAGGACGCATTAATCACACAGGGAACGGGACATGGAAGATGCATTCTGGGCGGCAAGGCAGGGTGATGCCCTGCTGCATACGTCGTTTATGGCAGATGTGCTGGGGGCGGTGCTGGAAGTGGCCGCAAATGTCGTTATTGATGCCCTCATTGTCGGCGCAACCTCGTTACTGGCGGCGTCAGTAGGGATCACGATGGGGTGCACGGCTGTCTTGCTGACCGGTTTTGTGGCGGGTGTGGCGATGGTGTACACCGGCGTGACAGAAACGGTCAGCGAAGCCTGTTCAGACCTCGCAGATATGCTTTTCCCGCCTCAGATTGAAGGTTACATCCTCACCGGCTCTGGTGACACATTGATCAACAGCAAACCTGCCGCGCGGGCAGCGGCCACAGCGGCATCGCGGCAGGAGATTGAGGCACAGGAAGCGCAGGCGAAGGCGGAACAGGAAGAAGCGCAGCGTCAGGAGGACGCCAGAACGTTCCGGGATGTGGCCGGGGAATATCTGGAAATGGCGGGGGCAATAGCCCTGGCGGTTCATCCGGTGACTGGACCTGTTCTGATGTCCCGGGCGCTGCACGACCAGCTCAGTACGGAAGAAGGGCGTTCTGAGATGGTGGATGGCGTGACACATTTTGTGTCGGAACTATGGCAGCCCACCGTGGCCAGTGCGGCACCTGGCTCCACCCCGACCCCTGACGATAAAATCGACTGCCATAAACATCCTTCCTCACTGACTCAGTTACTCGCACAAAAAAAAGCCGCCTTTCTGGATGACCCTCTGGGAACGGCCCTTAACCTGTTGAGTCCGGACGGTCTGCTGGAAACCGCCTTTCAGGGAGTGAATGCGGTTATTGGTAGTATCAGTAATCTGTTCAAAGGTGATGACGAACCGCCCGCGGCGGAATATATCGCGGAAGGTGCGCGGGATGTGCGTGTCAACAGTCAGCCAGCGGCACGCAGCGGGGCACGCTGTACCTGCGAGGCCAGGGTGGTGAATGCGCCGGGGGACGGGGCGTTTGTGTCACCGGATGTCCGCATTGGCGGTCCGTTACTGGTGGTCAGGGATATCAGAAGCGGCAGGTCGCAGATAACCCTGGTGGCAACCGTGGCGCTGATGTTTCTTCGCCCGGGCAAAATGCTTTCTAAAATCGCCTGTTTTGCTGCCGGTATCGGGATGAGCATGATGACGCAGAAGGCCATCAGCGCCCTCCCGCATCCGGTCAACGCCGCCACCGGGGCCAAATACCTGGCTGATGATGATGACTTCGATTTCAGCCTGCCGGGCCACTTTCCGCTGGACTGGCAGCGTGTGTACAGCAGTCGTGACGAACGCACGGATGGGATGTTCGGTCAGGGCTGGAGCGTGATGTATGAAGTCAGCCTCGTGCGCACACCGGGTAACGCTGACGAAAACTGCATGACCTTTGTGGCGGGTATGGGGCGACGGCTGGATATGGAAGCCGTGCTGCCGGGGAGCGGGTTTTACAGCCCCGGTGAAGGACTGGCAGTACGGCGTGGTGAGCAGGGGCACTGGCTTATCAGCAGCGATGATGGACATTTTTTTCTGTTTGAAGCCGACCCGCATCACCCGCAGCGCCAGCGGCTGAAAATGCTGGGCGACCGTAACAGCAACTGTCTGAATCTGTACTACGACGACCGGGGGCGCATCACTGAAATCCGCGGCGAACAGCAGCGTCCGTGCATCCGTCTGTATTACGAACTGGCGGCGCATCCCCGGCGGGTGACACAGATTTATCAGCATTTCCCTGATACTGCACCTTTACTGCTGCGTCGTTACAACTATGACGAGGCTGGCCACCTGAACGGCGTGTACGACAGCACGGGGCACCTGTTGCGTGAGTTTGCTTACGACGAAAACAACTGCATGACGCTGCACCGGCAGCCCGGCGGCGAAGGGTATTATTACCAGTGGGGCTGGTATGAAGGGCCGGATGATGCAGGCTGGCGCGTGACGGGCCACCATACCGACAGTGGCGCACGATACCGTCTGGACTGGCGGATGGCTGAACGTGTGGTATGTGTGACAGACGGGGCGGGCCGGACACGCTTTCATCAGTGGGATGCGCAGAATCAGGTGACGGCGTACCAGGACGAAGCCGGGCAGGTGATGACGTTCCGCTGGAGCGACGAAGAACGACTGCTGCTGGGGATGACCGACGCTCAGGGCGGCAAATGGCGCTATGTGTATGACCGCCTGGGGCATATCACGGAGACGCACGACCCGCTGGGGCGGGTGGCACAGACACAGTGGCACCCGGTATGGCACGAACCGGAAACGGAAGTGGATGCAGCGGGGAACAGTTGGCGCTGTGAGTACGATGAACGCGGCAATCTTCTTGCCGTGACCGACCCGCTGCAACAGAACACCCGGTATCAGTATGACCGCCACGGCCAGGTGGTACAGATAACCGATGCCCGTGGGGGGAATAAATACCTTCAGTGGAACGAAGACGGGCAGCTCACGCGGCATACGGATTGTTCCGGCTCGCAGACGACCTGGTTCTACGACGAACGCACGCGGCTGATACGGGTGACAGACGCGCAGAGCCACAGTACGCGCTACGGGTATGACGACAGCGGTCACCTGGTGGAGGTGATACTGGCGGACGGCCGCACGGCGCATTACCAGCCGGATGCGGCGGGCAGGCTGGTGAAGTATACCAGCCCGATGGGGAGGATAACGCGCTGGCAACGCGACGGGCAGGGGCGGGTGCGCAGCCGGACGGACGCGATGGGGCGCAGGACGGCATTCGGGTACGACGCCTACGGACGGCTGACCACCCTCACAAACGAGAACGG
>NZ_KE138676.1:731848-862476 GCF_000408325.1 Escherichia sp. KTE52 | reverse complement strand
TCATCGCAATTGATGGAAAAACGCTCCGGCACTCTTATGACAAGAGTCGCCGCAAGGGAGCGATTCATGTCATTAGTGCGTTCTCAACAATGCACAGTCTGGTCATCGGACAGATCAAGACGGATGAGAAATCCAATGAGATCACAGCTATCCCTGAACTTCTTAACATGTTAGATATTAAAGGAAAAATTATCACAACTGATGCGATGGGGTGCCAGAAAGATATTGCAGAGAAGATACAAAAACAGGGAGGTGATTATTTATTCGCTGTAAAAGGAAACCAGGGACGGCTTAATAAAGCCTTTGAGGAAAAATTTCCACTGAAAGAATTAAATAATCCAGAGCATGACAGTTACGCAATTAGTGAAAAGAGTCACGGCAGAGAAGAACTCCGTCTTCACATTGTTTGCGATGTCCCTGATGAACTTATTAATTTCACGTTTGAATGGAAAGAGCTGAAGAAATTATGCGTGGCAGTCTCCTTTCGGTCAATAATAGCAGAACAAAAGAAAGAGCCAGAAATGACGGTCAGATATTATATCAGTTCTGCTGATTTAACCGCAGAGAAGTTCGCCACAGCGATCCGAAATCACTGGCACGTGGAGAATAAGCTGCACTGGCGTCTGGACGTGGTAATAAATGAAGACGACTGCAAAATAAGAAGAGGAAATGCAGCAGAATTATTTTCAGGGATACGGCACATCGCTATTAATATTTTGACGAATGATAAGGTATTCAAGGCAGGGTTAAGACGTAAGATGAGAAAAGCAGCCATGGACAGAAACTATCTGGCGTCAGTCCTTGCGGGGAGCGGGCTTTCGTAATCTTGCCCTGTCTTGGAGGATGGAAATAATGAAATTAGGGAGCAGAGTATTAATTGATTTTTACAAAGTAAAAACAATGGATGATTTTTACGATCAACTATCTGAAAAGTTAGGCTTTCCTGAATATTTTGGTAGAAACGGCGATGCCCTGATCGATTGCCTGTTTAGCTTACGCTATCCACAGGATGAAATGACATCTATACATGTAAATAGTGAGGAATATTTACTGTTAGAATTAAGAGGATTTTCTTCCGTTGAACAAAAAATAAGAGATACTTTGGTTACGAGTATTGAGTTTGTTAGTAAAAAATGTAAAGAGAAAGGGCAAGCTCCTTCTATTGTTTTATTATTAAATTAATCGGATAGCATTAATTAGAATCCGGGAAGGAATTAAATCTTCCCTGCTTTTATTTTTACGCTTCTTTCAATACACCGGATATCCCGACTTTCATTCCTTTAACTACCTGTTTAACCTGATAAAGTTCCTTCCGTAGCTCCTCTACTTCGTTGTGCTCCGCAATCAGGATCAGACATCAGGGAAAGATCACGTAACGCTGTTTTTTTGTACTAAATAATTCGCACTAAATGTTCAATAATTAAAATATTCCTTATTACCTAAAGCTATTTTTCATTGCTTATACATGATCAAATACTCCTTACATAATTTAAAAAATTGATGGAACATATTTCTATTATCCCCGATTACAGACAAGCCTGGAAAGTGGAACATAAATTATCTGATATTCTACTGTTGACTATTTGTGCCGTTATTTCTGGTGCAGAAGGTTGGGAAGGGAAACGCATCTCGATTTTTTGAAGCAATATGGTGAATTTGAAAATGGTATTCCTGTTCACGATACTATTGCCAGAGTTGTATCCTGTATCAGTCCTGTAAAATTTCATGAGTGCTTTATTAACTGGATGCATGACTGCCATTCTTCAGATGATAAAGACGTCATCGCAATTGATGGAAAAACGCTCCGGCACTCTTATGACAAGAGTCGGCGCAAGGGAGCGATTCATGTCATTAGTGCGTTCTCAATAATGCACAGTCTGGTCATCGGACAGATCAAGACGGATGAGAAATCTAATGAGATCACAGCTATCCCTGAACTTCTTAACATGTTGGATATTAAAGGAAAAATTATCACAACTAATGCGGTGGGGTGCCAGAAAGATATTGCAGAGAAGATACAAAAACAGGGAGGTGATTATTTATTCGCTGTAAAAGGAAACCAAGGGCGGCTAAATACAGCCTTTGAGGAAAAGGGAGCGTAATCTGACTTGTCTCCCAAAGCTTACAAAGCCCACCGGTTCCGCCCGCTTTCTTTCGCCCGGTACAGCGCAGCATCGGCATCTGCAACTATTTGTTCAGTCGTTTTGGCGGGAGCAGAACAGGTGATCCCCTGGCTAACCGTAACAAACGCACTTACAGAAGATGCCTGATGGGCAATCGCTGCCAGTTTAAGTTCTTGCTTAATTCTGGCTGCTATCTTTTCGGCTTCCTGCAAGCAGGCATTAAAAAGAATAATGGCAAACTCTTCGCCACCATAACGAGCGACTATATCTTCGGGCTGGCGAATTGCGCGTTGCAGTACATCGGCAACTTGTATCAAACAACGATCGCCCGCCGGGTGTCCGTAAGTGTCGTTGTAGCGTTTAAAAAAATCGACATCCAGCATAATTAGGGCAAATGAGGCCTCTTGTTCTACTGCATCACCTAAAATACTATCCAGCGCCCGTCGGTTTGCCACTCCCGTTAAGGGATCGCGATGAGCCAATGCGTCGAGGCGATTAATTAGCAGGTTGTTGTATCTGTTTTGTTGCCATGCTTCTTCAAACCAACGTAATAAAATAAAACGTCCACCATAGAGAGCGAGAGAAAAAAGGCACCAGATAACAACGAAATGAATATTTAAATGATGATTGAGCATAAGACTGGCTAACGGAATGGTAAACCATAATGGAATGATAAATGCGAGTAGTGATGGAGTATGAAAATACAATGCAACAATGGCGCTAAGCATTAATAATACACATAGCGGATAAGCAAAAGGTAGCGTCCAGTGTGCAATAAAATAAAAGCAACACCATGACCATAACAGGCTTAGAACGAACAATAACCGCTGAATATACAGTACGTTTTTGCGGGGGGTGACCAATAAAAAGCCACTGATCAGCAGAATGCCAAATGATGAAATATCAATAGTATGTACAAGGTTTTCCTCATTAAACCATGAAGTCATATCCTCATTGAATAAAATGCTTCGCAGCAAAATCATCGATGAAAAACCGATGTTAATCAAGGCAAACCACGGCAGGCTAATCGACATTCCACGAATAACCATATCCTGTCGTTTTTTCCACGAATAATGAGAGTGTTTTCTTTTATCAAAAATCATTTCTTATAACCAGAAAAGGGCAGGAAGCCTGCCCAATTTATGCTGAACTTATGGCGTCACAATATTGAACCAGAATTCAAAATTATCCATATAGCCTAACATTTCGTTGAGTTTCTCTGCATTGCCACTGATTTTGACTTCGCCTTTATCTATCGCTTCTTTCAATGTCTCTTCCTTCAGAACGATTTTATTCAAGACATCGCGGGAGAGAGTGATTGTCGCGTCAGCATCAGATGCTTGCGTACCTGCAGTGTGATTGAGCACACCATTTTCAAGCTCTACTTTATAAGTGCCGCCATCTTCACCGAAATCAAAATTCAATACAGCTTTAGCGTCTGCTGCTTTCTCGCCATTAATGTGCACCGCAAGATAATCAAAGAACATTTCCGGCGTCATTGCGCGTACAGTGTCAGGGCTGGCAGTATTTGGCGTTGGCAGTTTTTGCACGCCGTTACGTAATTCCTGTGCGCCAGTAAGATAGAAATTACGCCACGGCCCGGATTCTGCCTGGTAGCCTAACTGTTCAAGCGCATCGGCTTCCAGATTTCTCGCAGCCTGGTTATTTGGATCGGCAAATACCACCTTGCTGACAACCTGGGCAACCCAGCGGAAATTACCCTGGTCATAATCCTGTTTGGCTTTTTGTAAAATGGCATCAGCACCGCCCATATATTCGACAAATTTCTTCGCAGCGTCTTCTGGCGGCAATTCATCAAGCGTTGCCGGGTTACCATCAAACCAACCGAGATAAAGCACATAAGTTGCTTTCACATCATGACTCACCGAACCGTAATACCCGCGATTCGCCCAGGTGTTAGCAAGCGAGGAGGGTAATTTAAAGTTTGCGGCGATCTCATCGCGGGTCTGCCCCTGATTCGCCATGCGCAGCGTTTGATCGTTGATGTAACGATACAAATCGCGCTGGGTTTTTAGCAGTTTAACGACGTTGTCATTGCCCCAGGTTGGCCAGTGATGCTGAGCGAGAATTATCTCCGCTTTATCACCCCACAAATTGAGTGCCTCGTTGATGTATTTGGACCAGGGAAGAGGTTGACGAATTTTGGCACCACGCAGTGAATAGGTGTTGTGGAGGGTGTGCGTGACATCTTCTGCAGTTTCGATCAGTTTCTTTTCTTCGATAAACCACAACATTTCAGAAGGTGCTTCGGAACCGGGCGCCATCAGAAAATCGTAGGTCAACCCATCGATCGTCTCTTTTTGCCCGGTTTTGGTGATGTAGTTGGTAGGGGCAATCAATGTAACTGTTCCTGCTGACGTTGTTGTTCCCAGCCCGGCTCCAACCTGGCCTTTAGCGTCAGGTTTCAATAAGTTGCCGTACATATAACTGGCTCGTCGGCTCATCACATTGCCAGCCATAATATTTTCTGAAACGGCCTCCTCTAAAAAACCGGCTGGTGCATAAATTTTTGTTTTACCTGATTTAACGTCAGCTTCATCAACCACGCCGCGAACGCCGCCGTAGTGATCGACATGGCTGTGCGTGTAGATAACTGCCACTACCGGTTTTTGACCACGATTTTTGTAATAAAGATCCATACCCACTTTGGCTGTTTCTGCAGAAACCAGTGGGTCAACGACGGTAATACCTTCTTTACCTTCGATGATGGTCATATTTGATAAATCGAGATTGCGAATTTGATAGACGCCGTCGGTTACTTCAAATAAACCACTGATATTTATCAGTTGCGCCTGACGCCATAAACTTGGGTTAACCGTATCAGGTGCTTTATCGCCTTCTTTTATAAAAGTATATTGCTGTGGATTCCAGATGACGTTCCCTTGTTCACCCTTAATCACCTCCTGAGGTATGGGGGCAATGAATCCTTTATGAGCATCAGTGAAATCGGTGTTATCGGAAAAGGGTAATTGACTATAAAGCGCATTATTCGCTTGTTGGGTGGCTGAGGTGGCCTCTTTTGGTGCTTCCGCGGCAATGAGAGGAAGTGAACTGGTGGTGAATAATCCCATGACTAGCAGACTTTTAGCAATATGATTAAGCTGCATCGCAAGTGTCTCCAGAAAGACTTTATAAAAGAAAGGATATTCCGAGCGAAAATTCTTAGTGAGGGCAAGAATAACTATAATTGGCATTAATAAATCAGCAAGCTGGATGTCGTGAATTTTCTTAATATGATAAGAAATAAAGAATAGATTCTGTATATTACAAGGCAGGTGTTTATTATTGTGGAAGCTAATAGTATATATGCGTTATTAAAATGGCGACGTAAATATCGCTATCTCTTTGCACATCATTTCGCATCAAAGAACACATGACGTTTTCGGCTTGTGCTAATTTTGCTGGCAGTCTTTAAAAAGGAGCATAACAATGCCACATATTGATATTAAGTGTTTTCCCCGTGAACTGGACGAGCAACAAAAAGCGGAACTGGCCGCGGAGATTACCGACGTCATTATTCGCCATCTGAACAGTAAAGAGAGTTCGATCAGCATCGCACTACAGCAGATCCAACCGGAAGCATGGCAAGCTGTCTGGGACAGCGAAATCGCGCCCCAGATGGCGACATTGATCAAAAAACCGGGTTACAGCATGTAGCGCGCTATCCTGCCGTGACGCGTTTACCGCTGGTAACGAAAGTGCCAGCGCCTAAATGGTGAAGGGTGTTGAGTTTATCATCATCAAATTGCCAGCGACCTTCGACAAATACCCGCGCGTCTGCCGCTGCCGACACAACTTCGCCAAATAAAGTATCGTATTTTTCTTGCGCAGAAGTCGCGGGCAGCAGGCGGCATTCCATCCACGCCAGACATTTCTCTTCGACCAACGGTAAACCCAGCACCGGACCTTTCACGACAGGAATGCCGTAACAGTTAAACTTATCTTCATCGCGCCCTGAAACGCTACCTACCGCCCAGGTCCAGTTAGTTGCCGCTACGCCGGGGATCACAATGCCAAACATGCCGCTACGTTCTATCAACTCCCGTGACCAGGTGGATTTATCCACCACAATTGCCACCCGCGGCGGCTCAAATTCTACAGGCATCGACCAGGCTGCGGCCATTACGTTTCGTAACTGGGACAGTTTATCGTGACTGGTAATCAAAATAGTCGGGCCGTGGTTTAACAGACGGCTGGCATGATGCAACTCGACGGGAATAAATCGGCTCACGGTATCGCCTCGCTATGAAGGGGGTTTTAAAAGCGTAGCTCGTAACGCAATAAGCAACGAAATTAACGGGATTGGCGATTTACGAACGTGATGGATGTCCACGAACGCACAAAATAGCCGGTGCTACGTCTAATCCAGGTTATAAGTTGATAAAACCACTTAGGGAAACGCCTGATGACGCCCATTCTGAATCACTATTTTGCCCGCATTAACTGGTCGGGAGCCGCTGCGGTCAACATCGACACGCTGCGCGCATTACACCTGAAACACAATTGCACCATTCCGTTTGAAAACCTCGACGTCTTGCTGCCGAGGGAAATGCAGTTGGATGATCAATCGCTGGAAGATAAGCTGGTCATCGCCCGTCGTGGTGGTTACTGCTTTGAGCAGAATGGCGTGTTTGAGCGGGTGTTACGCGAGTTAGGTTTCAACGTTCGTAGTCTGTTAGGACGCGTGGTGTTATCTAATCCACCATCGTTGCCGCCGCGCACGCACCGTTTGCTGTTGGTGGAGCTGGAAGATGAACGCTGGATTGCCGATGTCGGTTTTGGTGGGCAGACGTTAACCGCGCCGATTCGTTTAGTGCCTGACATCGTGCAAGCCACGCCGCACGGAGAGTATCGCCTGCGACAGGAAAATGACGACTGGATTTTGCAGTTTAATCATCATCAGCACTGGCAGTCGATGTACCGTTTTGATCTCTGTGAACAGCAGCAAAGCGATTATGTGATGGGCAACTTCTGGTCGGCGCACTGGCCGCAATCGCATTTTCGCCATCATTTGCTGATGTGCCGTCATTTGCCAGATGGCGGCAAGCTGACGTTGACCAATTTTCATTTTACCCGTTATGAGAATGGTCACGTAGCAGAGCAGCAGAATTTGCCAGATGTAGCGTCGTTATATGCCGTGATGCAGGAGCAGTTTGGTCTGGGCGTGGATGATGCAAAACATGGTTTCACTGAGGATGAGCTGGCGCAGGTGATGGCAGCATTTGATACGCATCCGGAGGCAGGTAAATAGTTTGTGTCAGAGTGCCGGATGCGGCGTAAACGTCTTATCCGGCCTACATTAGCCAACAGATTCAATAAATTATGATGCGGTTGTAGGCCTGATAAGCGAAGCACATCAGGCAATTTGTTTTTCTGCCATTTATGGCAACGGTTTTAAAGATCAATTGCCCACTCGGCATGAAATAAAATCACCGCCGTACCAGAAATAGTCACTTTCTCCGGCTGGTTATCACGAATTGTCACCGTCACATCAATCACTCCATCACGACCCAATGCGCGCCCCTGATGGCCTTTAACACGCAATACATTGCCATCGTGGGGTAACACGTTGTGATGCACCAGCCATGCGCCCATCGGGCCGTTGGCATTGCCGGTAACCGGATCTTCCACAATGCCAATTGCAGGTGAGAACATGCGGCCATCGGTTTCATTTTTACCAGGGCGGATCTGGAAGGGGAAAAAACCATTACAGCCAATCTGTTTACTGATGGCAGTCAGCGCAGCAAGATCTGGTGAAAGGGCATCGATATCCACTTCCGGCTTCAACGGGATCATCACTTTTGAGTGTCCGGTAGTCGCCACCTGGATCGGCAAACCGGGCAGAATGTCGTCTTCAGTGAGATGAAGCGCGTTGATAATCGCCGCACGTGTTTCGCCTTCCAGCGGTGGCTCAAAGCCAGGGGAACCTTGTTCCAGCGAAATACGATAATCATCGTTATGTTTTTCGATAGTCACGCGGTGCTTTCCCGCCAGTGACGTTTGCCAGACGGTGCAATTCCCCAAACCTGATACCTTCGAACGCACATAGTGCGCCGCCACGGTCGCGTGACCGCAAATCGGCACTTCAACCGTTGGCGTAAAGTAGCGAATGCGCACATCGCTGTCGTCGCTGTGCAGCAGAAAAGCGGTTTCAGAATGGCCTAATTCGCGGGCGATAAGCTGCATTTGCGCTTCGCTGAGATCATCGGCAGGGAAAACAACACCGGCAGAATTGCCGCGAAACGGTTGAGAGGTAAAAGCATCGACGTGGTAAACCTGCGGTTTCATTAACGTTCTCCTGTGGCTGGAGAACTAGCATAGCCTGCAAGTGGCCGGAGAGCGAAGGGCTAATCCGGCCAACGTGAGAATCAACGCCGCGAGCGCACAATCTGATACCGACGGGTAAAGTACTCAAACGGCGCACTCCACACATGCACCAGTCGGGTGAACGGGAAGAGCAGGAAGATGGTCATTCCTAACACCAGATGAACGCGGAAGATATAAGCCACACCATCAAGATGCGTCGATGCACCGCCCTGGAAAGTGACGATGCTTTGCGCCCAGCCCACCAGCTTCATCATTTCGCTGCCGTCCGGATGTTGTGCTGAAAAGGGAATGGTGGTTAACCCCAGAATGCACTGAATTAACAAAATGGCGAGGATCAGGATATCCGCACCAGAAGACGTCGCCCTGATACGCGGATTCGTTAAACGGCGTACCAGCAACCCCGCTCCGCCAATCAGTGTCAGCACACCGCAAATACCACCGAGGATCATCGCCATCTGCTGTTTTACCGCCACTGGCAGAAACCATGCGTACATCCAGTGTGGCGTTAGCATGCCAAACAAATGGCCGAAGAAGATCCCCAGAATGCCGATATGGAACAAGTTCGACCACAGCACCATTCCACGTTTATCCAACATCTGGCTGGAGGAGGCACGCCAGGTGTACTGTCCGTAATCGTAGCGCAGCCAGCTTCCGAGGATAAAAACCGTGCCACACAAGTACGGGTAGATATCGTAAAAAAAGACGTTCAGATACTGAATCATTTCCCACCTCCCGCACTGATGTCGACATACTGCGGTGCGACATCCTGGCTAAAGCGTCGCTGATATTGATTAAGCGGCGAGCTGTCACACGCCGTGGCGTTATCTTCAATAAACTTCACCTGTTCCTCTTCCCACACTGCATCCAGCGCCTGACGGGTGTCGTCGCGCTCCTCGCTGCGTATCTGTTTTGTGACACTGTCACTTGAAAGAGTACTTCCCGCCAGATGCAGCAGGGCGTCAAACAACGGATACCACGGTGCCTCGCGTTGTTTTAAGCGTCCGCCAAGCAGGGCGAGGATTGGCGCAACGTTGAGCAAACCTTCTTTAGCCTGGTCATCCGGCAGCACACTTAAATACTCCAGATACAGCGGCAGATAATCAGGCAGCTCGCGACAATTTAGTTGCAGGCCGACTTTTTCATACTCCGCCAGCAGATCTACCATTGCCTGACCGCGATCGCGGGACTCGGCATGAACATGCTCGAATAGCAGCAGAGAAGTGGTACGTCCACGGTCAAACACTTCACACCATTCAGCCTGTTTATCCAACAGCGGTGTATTGAGCAGGTCGCAGGTGAAATCGGTGAGCATCGGCGCGTTACGGCGAATCAGCGCCAGTGCGTCGTCTTTGTTCTCCCATAGCAGCTCGTCCGGATACTCCATCAACAAGCCGATCACTTTGAGGATTTGCATTATTCCCCCTCCGCTTTATTGCGTACTTCGGTAATGTCGATGGCATCGATCCGGCTACTGTTGAACAGGTTGAATTTGGTATCAGAGCCGTGGCAACCGTCGCCAAAGGTAAAGCCACAGCCGTTACGCTCTCCAAACGCATCACCCGCCATTTCCCGATGACTGGTTGGGATGACAAACCGATCTTCATAGTTGGCGATAGCGAGATAGCGATACATATCTTCGACCTGGGCGACGCTCAAACCCACTTCGTCAATTGCGCGGGTATCAGTTACGCCTTCTACGGTTTGCGAACGCATATAGTGGCGCATCGCCATCATCCGTTTTAGTGCCCGTAGTACAGGGCCGGTATCACCCGCACTTAACATATTGGCGAGGTATTGCACTGGAATACGCAGGCTTTCGATGGCCGGCAGCACGCCTTCGCTTTTGGGCAGTCCGCCCGCGTCGGCGTAAGACTGAATGGGTGACAGCGGTGGCACATACCAGACCATCGGCAGGGTGCGATATTCAGGGTGCAGCGGCAGCGCCAGTTTCCAGTCCATTGCCATTTTGTAAACCGGCGAACGCTGGGCGGCGTCAATCACGTTGTGTGGGATACCTTGCTTCAGAGCTTCTTCGATCACCGAGGGATCGTGCGGATCGAGGAACACTTCGCACTGGCGCTCATAGAGATCAACTTCACGTTCCGTGCTCGCCGCTTCTTCGATGCGGTCGGCGTCGTAGAACAGCACACCAAGATATCGAATGCGACCTACGCAGGTCTCGGAGCAGACCGTTGGCTGTCCGGACTCAATTCGCGGATAACAGAAGATGCATTTTTCTGACTTGCCGCTTTTCCAGTTAAAGTAGATTTTTTTGTACGGACAACCGCTGATGCATAAGCGCCAGCCACGACATTTGTCCTGGTCGATCAGCACAATGCCGTCTTCTTCGCGTTTATAGATAGCGCCGCTGGGGCAGGTCGCCACACAGCTTGGGTTAAGGCAGTGTTCGCACAAGCGCGGCAAATACATCATGAAGGTATTTTCAAACTGACCGTACATCTCCTTTTGCATGGCGTCGAAGTTGCGGTCGCGGGCGCGTTTTTCGAACTCTCCGCCCAGCAGTTCTTCCCAGTTTGGCCCCCAGATCACTTTGTCCATCCGTTTGCCGTCGATCAGCGAACGTGGACGCGCAGTGGGAATGTGTTTACCTTCCGGCGCGCTATGCAAATGTTCATAGTCGAAGGTAAAAGGTTCGTAGTAGTCGTCGATCTGCGGTATCACCGGATTGGCAAAGATTTTGGTTATCACGCCCATTTTGCTGCCCAGCCGCGGGCGGATCTTGCCATTGACATCGCGAACCCAGCCGCCTTGCCACTCTTCCTGATCTTCCCAGTTTTTCGGGTAACCAATGCCCGGTTTGGTTTCGACGTTATTAAACCACGCGTACTCCATACCTTCGCGTCCAGTCCAGACGTTTTTACAGGTCACCGAACAGGTGTGACAGCCGATACATTTATCGAGGTTAAGCACCATGCCGACTTGCGAACGTATTTTCATTTTTTCGCCTCCTGTACCTGATCGCGACCTTCATCATCCAGCCAGTTCACGTTCTTCATCTTGCGGATCATGATGAACTCGTCGCGGTTCGAGCCGACGGTGCCGTAGTAGTTAAAGCCCCAGGCCAGTTGCGCGTAACCGCCAATCATATGCGTCGGTTTCGGACAAACGCGGGTGACCGAGTTGTGAATACCGCCGCGCATTCCGGTCACTTCCGAGCCGGGGATATTCATAATCCGTTCCTGAGCGTGATACATCATGGTCATGCCCGGCGGTACACGCTGGCTGACTACCGCGCGGGCAGTCAGCGCACCGTTGGCGTTAAAGACCTCCACCCAGTCGTTATCAACAATAGTCAGTTCACGGGCATCGGTTTCGCTGATCCAGACAATCGGTCCACCGCGTGAGAGCGTCAGCATCAACAGGTTTTCACTATAAGTGGAGTGAATGCCCCATTTCTGATGCGGTGTCAGGAAGTTAAGGGCTTTTTCCGGAAAGCCGTTTGGTGGGATCTGGCGCATTTCGCTAACGCTACGGGTGTCGATAGGTGGGCGATAAGCCACCAGACTTTCGCCAAAGGCACGCATCCACGGGTGATCCTGATAGAGCTGCTGACGGCCAGACAACGTGCGCCACGGAATTAACTCGTGAACGTTGGTGTATCCCGCATTGTAGGAGACGTGATCGCTTTCCAGGCCAGACCAGGTCGGGCTGGAGATGATTTTACGCGGCTGCGCCTGAATATCGCGGAAGCGAATCTTTTCATCTTCTTTATGCCGCGCCAGATGAGTATGTTCGCGTCCGGTGATCTCACCCAGCGCCTGCCAGGCTTTTACCGCAACATGGCCGTTGGTTTCCGGTGCCAGCGCCAGAATCACTTCCGATGCATCAATGGCGGTATCAATCAGCGGACGCCCCTGAGCCGGGCCATCGCGTTTGGTGTAATTGAGTTTGCCGAGGAAATCGATTTCATCCTGGGTATTCCATGAAATACCTTTACCACCGTTGCCGAGTTTGTCCATCAACGGCCCCAGTGAGGTAAAGCGTTCGTAGGTAGCAGGGTAGTCGCGCTCCACCGCCACAATATTAGGCGCAGTCTTGCCGGGGATCAGATCGCATTCACCTTTGCGCCAGTCGAGCACTTCGCAAGGTTGGGATAGCTCTGCCGGAGAGTCGTGTAACAATGGCTGAAGTACCACGTCAGTTTCTTTGCCGAGATGGCCCACGCACACTTGCGAGAACGCTTTGGCGATACCCTTGTAGATTTCCCAGTCGCTGCGTGATTCCCAGGCGGGATCGACCGCCGCAGAAAGTGGATGAATAAACGGATGCATATCCGAGGTATTCATATCGTCTTTCTCATACCACGTGGCGGTAGGCAGGACGATATCGGAAAACAGGCAGGTGCTGGACATACGGAAATCGAGCGTTACCAGCAGGTCGAGCTTTCCCTCTATCGCGGCGGTTTGCCACTCTACTTCTTCCGGTTGAATTCCCTCCGTCGGCCCAAGTTCTTGCCCCTGAATGCCACTTTCCGTACCCAGCAGATATTTCTGCATATACTCGTGACCCTTGCCGGAGGAGCCAAGCAGGTTAGAGCGCCAGACAAACAGGTTACGCGGATGATTGCTGCCGTTGTCCGGCTGTTCGCAGGCCATGCGTAACTCGCCTGACTTCAACGCCTGAGCGGTAAATTCGGCGGGTGATAATCCGGCCTTATCGGCTTCGGCTTTCAGCCCGAGCGGGTTACGCCCCAGTTGCGGCGCGGAAGGTAGCCAACCCATGCGCTCAGCGCGAACGTTGAAATCAATCAGATGACCGCTGTATTTACTGGCATCGGCCAGCGGTGAGAGCAGTTCCTGGGCGGTGACTTTTTCATAGCGCCATTGGCTGGAGTGATTGTAGAAAAACGAAGTGCTGTTCATCTGGCGCGGTGGCCGGTTCCAGTCCAGCGCAAATGCCAGCGGCAGCCAGCCGGTTTGCGGGCGCAGTTTTTCCTGACCAACGTAATGCGCCCAGCCGCCGCCGCTTTGCCCGACACAACCGCAGAAAATCAACATATTGATCATCCCACGGTAGTTCATATCCATGTGATACCAGTGGTTGACGCCAGCACCGAGGATAATCATCGAGCGCCCGTGGGTTTTATGGGCGGTATCGGCAAATTCACGGGCGATGGTTTCAATATACTGGCGCGGTACACCGGTAATTTGCTCACCCCAGGCCGGGGTGTAGGCTTTGATTTCATCGTAATCTTTCGCGCTGTTTTCGTCCTCCAGCCCGCGATCGAGGCCGTAGTTTGCCAGCACCAGATCATAAACGCTGACGACCTGACAGGTGTTGCCATCGGCTAATGTCAGGTTTTTAACAGGTAACTGACGCACCAAGACGGGTTCGTGTTTTACGCTGCGAAAATGCGGATTTTCAATGCCGCCAAAGTAGGGGAAAGCCACGCCAGCGACAGCGTCGTGTTGGCCGAGCAGGGTTAATGACAAATCGGTTTCTGCACCTGCGGCAATGGATTCCAGATTCCATTTGCCTTTTTCGCCCCAGCGAAAGCCAATCGAACCGTTGGGCACGACCAGTTCACCTGCGGTATTAAATGCCACGGTTTTCCACTGCGGGTTATTGCTTTCACCCAGTCCATCCACCAGATCGGACGCGCGAATCATTCGTCCGGGAACGTAGCTGCCATCGTCACGCGGTTCCAGCATCACCAGCATCGGCATATCGCTGTAGCGGCGGCAGTAGTTGATAAAGTAATCGCTGGGATTATCGAGATGAAACTCTTTTAAAATCACATGCCCCATCGCCATCGCCAGCGCGCTATCGGTGCCTTGCTTCGGAGCCAGCCACTGGTCGCACAGTTTCGCCACCTCCGAGTAGTCAGGAGTAATGGCGATAGTTTTGGTGCCTTTGTAGCGTACTTCAGTAAAGAAGTGGGCGTCTGGCGTGCGTGTCTGCGGTACGTTAGACCCCCAGGCGATGATATAGCTGGAGTTATACCAGTCGGCAGATTCAGGGACGTCGGTTTGCTCGCCCCAGGTCATCGGTGAGGCGGGTGGCAGGTCGCAATACCAGTCATAGAAACTTAAGCAGGTGCCGCCGAGTAGTGACAGATAGCGTGTTCCTGCGGCGTAAGAGACCATCGACATTGCCGGAATCGGAGAGAATCCGGCAACACGATCCGGCCCGTAAGTTTTGATAGTCCAGACGTTAGCAGCGGCAATCAGTTGATTCAGCTCCTGCCAGTTGGAGCGGATAAACCCGCCGCGTCCGCGCACCTGTTTGTAGCTTAAGCACTTTTGCGGGTCATGCATAATCGATTCCCACGCCAGCACCGGATCGCTGTGCTGTTTAAGTGCTTCGCGCCACAATTCGATTAACCGCTTACGAATTAGTGGGTATTTCAGGCGGTTGGCGCTGTAGAGATACCATGAGTAGCTTGCGCCGCGTGGGCAGCCGCGGGGTTCATGATTGGGCAGGTCAGGGCGGGTACGCGGGTAGTCGGTCTGCTGGATTTCCCACGTTACCAGGCCGTTTTTGACATAAATTTTCCAGCTACAGGAGCCAGTACAGTTAACGCCGTGGGTGGAGCGCACGATTTTGTCGAATTGCCAACGTTGTCGATAGCTGTCCTCCCAGTCGCGGTTGCTATGCATCACCTGTCCGTGGCCATCGGCAAAGGTTTCGCCCTTTTGTTTGAAGTAGCGAAAGCGATCCAAAAGTTTACTCATGACATGACTCCTGCTCCAGGAATGATTTGGGATCTGATGCCTTGTCGGATGCGGCGTAAACGTCTTATCCGACTCCGACCTACGGGTGCGACACGGTTGTAGGACTGATAAGACGCGTTAGTGTTGCATCAGGCATCGATCTCTTATTTTTGGCTAAACTGCCGCCGACCATAGACCAGCCAGGTCAGCAGCACACAGATGATGTAAAAGATTAAAAACACTTTCATCGCGCCAACCGGCGAGCCGGTCATATTCAGCGACATGCCAAACGCCTGTGGAATAAAAAAGCCGCCAACTGCACCAATTGCCGAGATAAAGCCAAGTGCGGCGGCGGTTTCGGTGATTGCTTCTCGCTGTGCTTCTTCATCGCTACCGCCTTTCATCTTCACCCGATAAATGGTTATCTGGCGGAAGATGACGGCAATCATCTGGAAAGTAGAGCCACTTCCCAGACCCGCCGTCAGGAACAACCCCATAAATACGGCGTAAAACGCAATGAAATTACCTGAACCCGTGCCGGGTAACGTCAGAAACAGCAACGCACTGAACAGAGCCATAAAAATAAAGTTGATAAGCGTAACGCGAACGCCGCCGAACTTATCGGAGATAGCGCCGCCAACCGATCGCGCAATGGCACCGATAAACGGGCCAAAAAACGCCAGTTGCAGAATATTCACATCCGGGAACTGCGTTTTTGCCAGCATGGCAAAACCCGCGGAAAAGCCGATGAACGAGCCAAAAGTGGCGAGGTAGAGCAGACTCAACAGCCAGAGATGCAGGCGTTGTAACACAGGTAACTGGTCGGCAATTGATGCACGTGAACTGGCAATATCATTCATCCCTGACCAGGCAGCAATGGTGGCAATGACCAACAATGGCACCCAAATCCAGGCAGCATTAGCCAGTGACATCACAGAGCCATCGGCCTGCGGTACGCCATTAACACCAAGAAAGGCAAATACCGGAACAAAAATCACCAGCGGCGCAACCAGTTGCATCACGCTGACGCCTAAATTACCCAGTCCGCCATTAATGCCAAGTGCGCTACCTTGTTTGGCTTTCGGGAAGAAAAAACTGATATTTCCCATACTTGAAGCAAAGTTTGCGCCCGCAAAACCGCACAGCAGAGCAATTACAATAAATACACCGAAGGGAGTAGCTGTATTTTGCACGGCAAAACCGAGCCAGATGCAGGGAATAATCAGGATAGCGGTACTAAAAACGGTCCAGCGACGCCCACCAAATATTGGCACCATAAAGGAGTAGGGAACACGTAATAATGCGCCCGAAACGGAGGGTAATGCGGTTAATAAAAAAAGTTGATCGGTAGTAAAATTAAAGCCGATTTTGTTGAGATTAACGGCGACAGCGCTAAATAACATCCAGACACAGAACGCAAGAAGTAAACAACTGACTGATATCCAGAGATTTCTTCGTGCTATATGCTTTCCTTTATTTTCCCAGAATGCCGGATTTTCTGGCTTCCAGTCGCGCAAAAGATAACGATTGTTTTTCTCATTTTGCAGTGCCATATTCTTCCTCGCATGCACACATTGTTAATGAAAAAAAGAAAAGACAGGACGTTGGGCGCAACCGCCCGTTTTTAGAATTAAGGATGAATAGAGTGAAGTGCTGAATGAAAGAATAGATAAGAAAGCACAGCCGCGCGGTGAGAAAGCGGATTATCTGAAGGCTTATGTGTTACTGAATGTAACAAAAATATATCATTGCCTTCACTAATTTTTAAATCCGCATATCCCTGAACGTGTTTTGTTGCTGTATGAAGCGTTGGCCTCATCTTGTCATCTTTATTTATCGGTGACGTGTCGCCAGCCAGCAGAGCAGAGAACCGCCACAGACCATCAGTGCGCCTTGCCAGAATGAGAGCGACAGCGGTGCGCTGAGCAGCACGGCAGCAAGCGCTGACGAAAGTACGGGGGTAAAATAAGACCCTACTGCCATAATAGTGACATTGCCATGTAAAATACCGACATTCCAGGCGGCATAAGCAAATCCTAAAGTAAAAGCCGCAGAAATGAGTTTGACGATGACAGGGGTGCTAAAAACCATCTCTGGTTGTGGCGACAGAAAATAGTAAACCCATAGGCTTGCACCCGTCAGAAGAACGAAAACGGTAATGCCGTTAAATCCACGGGCATATTTATTGGTTACCGTGCAATAAGCCGCCCAGATAAAGGCACCAATAAACGCCAGAAAATAACTTAATGGGCTGGTAGTGATATTATTGATTATTTCATTATATTTCAGGCCATTCTCACCGCCCAGCACCCAACAAACACCCATCAACGCGAAAAGCAATCCTGGAATAATCAGCCAATTTGTTTTTTGTCCGTTAAAAAGAATGGCAAAAAGAATCGTCAGGCTGGGCCATAGATAGTTCACCATACCGACTTCAATGGCCTGATGGCGGGTGGCCGCGTATCCCAAAGAAAGCGCGAGGCAAATTTCATAGCTGACAAACAATACGCTGCCAGCAAGTAAATAGCCTTTCGGGATCTGCCGAAGACGTGGGAATCCAACAGTGAATATTAATAGTAGTCCGCTTAATGAATAGATCGCCGCCGCTCCTCCTACCGGACCGAGCCCCTCACTGACCCCACGAATCAACCCAACCATCGTGCTCCACAAGATGATCGCAATCAGGCCAATGAGTGTTGCTTTTTGTTTTGTCATATTTGCTCTTTTTTCTCTCTTGCCATTAAAAATTGCGCTGAAATTTATAGCATTTTTTTAACCTGCCTGTCAGGACGTGGTGACTTTTTCTACCGCTATTGAGGTAGGTCAATTTGTAAAGGCGAACTATTTTGTGGCAAACAGGCGTTCTTTTTGATTTGGCGCAAAAAGATTCGGAATTTTACTGTTAGTTTCCTCGCGCAGTTACACCCGTGTAAAAAGAGGAAAGCAATGGACGTCAGTCGCAGACAATTTTTTAAAATCTGCGCGGGCGGTATGGCTGGAACAACAGTAGCAGCATTGGGCTTTGCCCCGAAGCAAGCACTGGCTCAGGCGCGAAACTATAAATTATTACGCGCAAAAGAGATCCGTAACACCTGCACATACTGTTCCGTAGGTTGCGGGCTATTGATGTATAGCCTGGGTGATGGAGCTAAAAACGCCAGAGAAGCGATTTATCACATTGAGGGTGATCCGGATCATCCGGTAAGCCGCGGTGCGCTGTGCCCGAAAGGGGCCGGTTTGCTGGACTACGTGAACAGTGAAAACCGTCTGCGTTACCCGGAATATCGCGCTCCAGGTTCAGATAAATGGCAGCGTATTAGCTGGGATGAAGCATTTTCCCGTATTGCGAAGCTGATGAAAGCTGACCGTGATGCCAACTTTATTGAGAAGAACGAGCAGGGCGTAACGGTTAACCGTTGGCTTTCTACCGGTATGCTGTGTGCTTCCGGTGCCAGCAACGAAACCGGGATGCTGACCCAAAAATTTGCTCGCTCCCTCGGGATGCTGGCGGTAGACAACCAGGCACGCGTCTGACACGGACCAACGGTAGCAAGTCTTGCTCCAACATTTGGTCGCGGTGCGATGACCAACCACTGGGTGGATATCAAAAACGCTAACGTCGTGATGGTGATGGGCGGTAACGCTGCTGAAGCGCATCCCGTCGGTTTCCGCTGGGCGATGGAAGCGAAAAACAACAACGATGCAACCTTGATCGTTGTCGATCCCCGTTTTACGCGTACCGCTTCTGTCGCGGATATCTACGCGCCTATTCGTTCCGGTACGGACATTACGTTCCTGTCTGGCGTTTTGCGCTACCTGATCGAAAACAACAAAATCAACGCTGAATACGTTAAGCATTACACCAACGCCAGCCTGCTGGTGCGTGATGATTTTGCTTTCGAAGACGGCCTGTTCAGCGGCTATGACGCTGAAAAACGCCAGTACGATAAGTCGTCCTGGAACTATCAGTTCGATGAAAATGGCTATGCGAAACGCGATGATACGCTGACTCATCCGCGCTGCGTGTGGAACCTGCTGAAAGAGCACGTTTCCCGCTACACGCCGGATGTTGTAGAAAACATCTGTGGTACGCCAAAAGCCGACTTCCTGAAAGTGTGTGAAGTGCTGGCCTCCACCAGCGCGCCGGATCGCACAACCACCTTCCTGTACGCCCTGGGCTGGACGCAGCACACTGTCGGTGCGCAGAACATTCGTACTATGGCGATGATCCAGTTGCTGCTCGGCAACATGGGTATGGCTGGTGGTGGCGTGAACGCGCTGCGCGGCCACTCCAACATTCAGGGTCTGACCGACTTAGGTCTGCTCTCTACCAGCTTACCGGGTTATCTGACGCTGCCGTCAGAAAAACAGGTTGATCTGCAGTCGTATCTGGAAGCGAATACGCCGAAAGCGACGCTGGCTGATCAGGTGAACTACTGGAGCAATTATCCGAAGTTCTTCGTTAGCCTGATGAAATCTTTCTACGGCGATGCCGCACAGAAAGAAAACAACTGGGGTTACGACTGGCTGCCGAAGTGGGATCAGACCTACGACGTCATCAAGTATTTCAACATGATGGACGAAGGCAAGGTCAGCGGTTATTTCTGCCAGGGCTTTAACCCGGTTGCGTCCTTCCCGGACAAAAACAAAGTGGTTAGCTGCCTGAGTAAGCTGAAATACATGGTGGTTATCGATCCGCTGGTGACTGAAACCTCCACCTTCTGGCAGAACCACGGCGAGTCGAACGATGTCGATCCGGCGTCTATCCAGACCGAGGTATTCCGTCTGCCTTCGACCTGCTTTGCTGAAGAAGATGGCTCTATCGCCAACTCCGGTCGCTGGTTGCAGTGGCACTGGAAAGGTCAGGACGCTCCGGGCGAAGCGCGTAACGACGGTGAAATTCTGGCGGGTATCTACCACCATCTGCGCGAGCTGTATAAAGCCGAAGGTGGTAAAGGCGTAGAACCGCTGATGAAGATGAGCTGGAACTACAAGCAGCCGCACGAGCCGCAATCTGACGAAGTGGCAAAAGAGAACAACGGCTATGCGCTGGAAGATCTCTATGATGCCAATGGCGTGCTGATTGCGAAGAAAGGTCAGTTGCTGAGTAGCTTTGCGCATCTGCGTGATGACGGTACGACTGCATCTTCTTGCTGGATCTACACCGGTAGCTGGACCGAGCAGGGCAACCAGATGGCCAACCGCGATAACTCCGATCCGTCAGGTCTGGGGAATACGCTGGGATGGGCATGGGCGTGGCCGCTCAACCGTCGCGTGCTGTACAACCGTGCTTCAGCGGATATCAACGGTAAACCGTGGGATCCGAAACGGATGCTGATCCAGTGGAACGGCAGCAAGTGGACGGGCAATGATATTCCGGACTTCGGCAATGCCGCACCGGGTACGCCAACCGGGCCGTTTATCATGCAGCCGGAAGGGATGGGACGCTTGTTTGCCATCAACAAAATGGCAGAAGGTCCATTCCCGGAACACTACGAGCCGATTGAAACGCCGCTGGGTACGAACCCGCTGCATCCAAACGTGGTGTCTAACCCGGTCGTGCGTCTGTATGAACAAGATGCGCTGCGGATGGGGAAAAAAGAGCAGTTCCCTTACGTGGGTACGACCTACCGTCTGACCGAGCACTTCCACACCTGGACCAAGCACGCATTGCTCAACGCAATCGCCCAGCCGGAACAGTTTGTGGAAATCAGCGAAACGCTGGCGGCGGCGAAAGGCATTGCCAATGGCGATCGTGTCACTGTCTCCAGTAAGCGTGGCTTTATCCGCGCGGTGGCCGTGGTAACGCGCCGTCTGAAGCCGCTGAACGTTAACGGTCAACAGGTAGAAACGGTGGGTATTCCAATCCACTGGGGCTTTGAGGGTGTCGCGCGTAAAGGCTATATCGCTAACACTCTGACGCCGAATGTCGGTGATGCAAACTCGCAAACGCCGGAATATAAAGCGTTCTTAGTCAACATCGAGAAGGCGTAAGGGGGCGAACAGATGGCTATGGAAACGCAGGACATTATCAAAAGGTCCGCAACTAACTCCATCACGCCGCCTTCGCAGGTGCGTGATTACAAAGCAGAAGTCGCGAAACTTATCGACGTTTCCACCTGTATCGGCTGTAAAGCCTGCCAGGTGGCATGTTCGGAGTGGAACGACATCCGTGATGAAGTGGGGCACTGCGTCGGGGTCTACGATAACCCCGCCGATCTGAGCGCCAAATCCTGGACGGTGATGCGCTTTAGCGAAACCGAACAGAACGGTAAGCTGGAGTGGCTGATCCGTAAAGACGGCTGTATGCACTGTGAAGATCCGGGCTGCCTGAAGGCGTGTCCGTCTGCCGGTGCAATCATTCAGTACGCTAACGGCATTGTCGATTTTCAGTCGGAAAACTGCATCGGCTGTGGTTACTGCATTGCCGGGTGTCCGTTTAATATTCCGCGCCTCAACAAAGAGGATAACCGGGTATATAAATGCACCCTCTGCGTCGATCGCGTCAGCGTCGGCCAGGAACCGGCTTGTGTGAAAACCTGTCCGACCGGGGCGATCCACTTCGGCACCAAGAAGGAGATGCTGGAGCTGGCGGAACAGCGGGTGGCGAAACTGAAAGCGCGTGGCTACGAACATGCTGGCGTCTACAACCCGGAAGGGGTTGGTGGCACGCACGTCATGTATGTGTTGCATCACGCCGATCAGCCGGAGCTGTATCACGGTCTGCCGAAGGAGCCGAAGATTGATACTTCGGTGAACTTGTGGAAAGGCGCGTTGAAACCGCTGGCAGCGGCTGGCTTTATCGCCACCTTTGCCGGGTTGATTTTCCACTACATCGGTATTGGCCCGAATAAGGAAGTGGACGATGACGAGGAGGGAAATCATGAGTAAGTCGAAAATGATTGTGCGCACCAAGTTTATTGATCGCGCCTGTCACTGGACCGTGGTGATTTGCTTCTTCCTGGTGGCACTTTCCGGGATTTCGTTCTTCTTCCCGACGCTGCAATGGCTGACGCAAACCTTCGGTACGCCGCAGATGGGACGCATTTTGCACCCATTCTTCGGCATTGCGATTTTTGTCGCGCTGATGTTTATGTTCTTCCGCTTTGTGCATCACAACATCCCGGATAAGAAAGATATTCCGTGGCTGTTGAACATTGTCGAAGTATTGAAAGGCAATGAGCACAAAGTGGCGGATGTCGGTAAGTACAACGCCGGGCAGAAGATGATGTTCTGGTCGATCATGAGCATGATTTTCGTGCTGCTGGTGACCGGGGTGATTATCTGGCGTCCGTACTTTGCGCAGTACTTCCCGATTCAGGTTGTCCGCTACAGTCTGCTGATCCACGCAGCCGCGGGTATCATCCTGATCCACGCCATCCTGATCCATATGTATATGGCATTCTGGGTGAAAGGGTCGATTAAAGGGATGGTCGAAGGAAAGGTGAGCCGTCGTTGGGCGAAGAAACACCATCCGCGCTGGTATCGTGAAATCGAGAAGGCCGAAGCGAAAAAAGAGAGTGAAGAAGGGATATAATCTCTTTTGAGCTTTAAGCTGAAAATGGCGCTGTAAAAGGCGCCATTTTTTATTGTAGATAACGTGCACTTTGTTCATGCCGGATGCGGCGTGAACGCCTTATCCGGCCTACAAACCGTTCAAATCCAATAGATTGCAGTGAACGTGTAGGCCTGATAAGCGTAGCGCATCGGGCAATGTTGCGTTTGTCATCAGTTTCAAATGGCGCTTTATAAGGTGCCATTTTTTTATTGCGTAACCAGACGGCGCAGTCGTGACACATCCACCGTTTTTTCAGCCTCTGCCAGGCTCCAGGCGTTTTGCAGATTCAGCCACATTTGCGGCGAACTGCCGATCACCACGGAAAGTTTAATCGCCATTTCTGGTGTCAAAGCTGCTTTTCCGGTCAGCAATCGGCTTGCCGTTGAGGGCGCAATTTCCATTGCTCTGGCAAACTCGCGCAGGCTGACATTAAGTTCGTCCAGTGATTCCTGAATAATGTCCCCCGGGCGGGGATGATTGGCCATTTTCATCAGTGATAGTCCTCGTAATCCAGTATGTATGCATCGCCATTGACGAATTCAAATGTGATTCGCCAGTTGCCCGAGACAGATATCGTCCAAATTTCATCGCGATCGCCGCTTAACGGGTGTAGTCGGTAACCGGCATATCGATATCAGCAAGACAGCTTGCTGCATCAATCACAGCGAGTCGGTGGCGTAATCGTTTGACTTGCGTCGGTATAACGCTGGAGGTTTTGCCGAGAAGAAACAAGTCACGCAATCCCTTGTGTCTGAAATTCATTATCATCTCTTCATCCTTGTTCCTTCAAAAGGAACACTATCACTATTGTTTCGTGCAGCGCAACAAATTTCGCTACGTTTTCGCGAATTGTGAGGGGAAAGATCGGGGAGGAAAAGAAGAAGAGTGAAATTGCGGAAAGCGTCTCGCAAAACAGGCTGCGACCCGAACATGGCAGTCGCAGCAAAGGACTCTTAGCGACGGAAATCAATCACCATACGGCCACGGATTTTACCTTCTTCCATCTCGGTAAAGATGGTGTTGATGTCCGCTAACGGACGCAGGGCGACTTTTGGCACCACTTTACCTTCGGCGGCAAACTGGAAGGCTTCGGTTAAATCCTGGCGCGTGCCAACCAGCGAACCTACGACTTCAATGCCATCCAGCACCAGCCGTGGAATATCAAGACTCATAGATTCCGGCGGTAGACCTACAGCCACGACACGCCCACCTGCGCGAACGGCGTCGACCGCCGAGTTAAATGCGGCTTTTGCTACCGCCGTCACCACCGCGGCATGAGCGCCACCGGTTTTCTCTTGCACAATTTTGGCAGCATCTTCAGAGCGTGAGTTAATTGCTAAATCAGCGCCCATCTCGGTCGCCAGTTTCAGTTGCTCATCATTGACATCAATGGCGATCACTTTGGCGTTAAAGACATTCTTCGCATATTGCAGGGCGAGGTTGCCCAGACCGCCAAGACCGTAGATAGCAATCCACTGCCCGGGGCGAATTTTTGACAGTTTCACCGCTTTATAGGTGGTGACGCCCGCGCAGGTAATGCTGCTGGCGGCAGCCGAGTCCAGGCCATCCGGCACTTTGACCGCGTAATCAGCGACCACGATGCACTCTTCAGCCATCCCGCCATCAACGCTGTATCCGGCATTTTTAACTGAACGGCAGAGGGTTTCGTTGCCGCTGTTACAGTATTCGCAATGACCGCATCCTTCAAAGAACCATGCTACGCTTGCGCGATCGCCTGGTTTCAATGAAGTTACTCCAGGGCCAACTTCCGCCACCACACCAATGCCTTCGTGCCCCAGAATTACGCCGGTCTTATCACCAAAATCGCCATTCTTAACATGAAGATCGGTATGACATACACCACAACACTCCATTTTTAACAGAGCTTCACCGTGTTTCAGTGAGCGCAGCGTTTTATCCGTAACGTCAACATGATGATCCTTCGTAACAACCGCAGCCTTCATAGTTCCTCCTTTTCGGATGATGTTCTGCATAGCAGGTGAGGCAAATGAGATTTATTCGCCACTACCCAGTATGGATGAGATCTGAAAAAGGGAGAGAAAAATTGCCCGGCAGTGTTCACTACCGGGCAGAGACTTAGATGGAAGTACGACGGTAGTCGCGGTATTCGGCTTGCCAGAAATTATCGTCAATGGCTTGTTGTAAAGCTTCGGCGGAGGTTTTCACCGCCACGCCTTGTTGCTGAGCCATTTTGCCGACCGCAAAAGCTATAGCCCGGGAGACTTTCTGAATATCTTTTAGTTCCGGCAATACCAGACCTTCGCCGTTCAGCACCAGAGGAGAATACTGCGCCAGGGTTTCACTTGCCGACATCAACATCTCATCGGTGATGCGTGACGCGCCGGAAGCAATAACGCCCAGCCCGATCCCCGGGAAGATAAAGGCGTTGTTACACTGGGCGATAGGGTAGATTTTATCTTTCCATACCACGGGATTAAACGGGCTGCCAGTGGCGACCAGCGCATTACCTTCGGTCCAGGCAATAATGTCCTGCGGCGTGGCTTCGACGCGTGATGTCGGGTTAGAGAGAGGCATCACGATTGGGCGTGGGCAATGCTTGTGCATTTCGCGGATGATCTCTTCCGTAAACAGCCCGGCCTGTCCGGAGACGCCAATCAGAATATCCGGTTTGACATTGCGCACCACATCGAGCAGTGACAGCACATCGCTGTCGGTATCCCAGCCGCTGAGATTGTCCCGCTTCTGCACCAGTTTGGTCTGGAAAGGCAGCAGATTTGGCATCTTGTCGGTCAGCAGGCCAAAGCGATCGACCATAAACACTTTCTGCCGCGCCGCTTCCTCGCTTAATCCTTCGCGCTGGGTCTGGGCGATGATCATCTCCGCAATGCCGCATCCCGCAGAGCCAGCGCCGAGGAAGACGATTTTTTTCTCGCTTAACTGACCACCCGCCGCGCGACTGGCTGCTATCAGCGTTCCGACCGTTACCGCGGCGGTCCCCTGAATGTCATCATTAAAGGAACATATTTCATTGCGATAACGGTTCAGCAGCGGCATCGCGTTTTTCTGTGCGAAATCTTCAAACTGCAGCAACACGTCAGGCCAGCGTTGCTTCACGGCCTGGATAAATTCATCAACAAATTCATAGTATTCGTCGTCGGTGATACGCGGGTTCCGCCAGCCCATATACAGCGGGTCGTTAAGCAGTTGCTGATTGTTGGTGCCAACGTCCAATACTACCGGCAGCGTATACGCCGGGCTGATGCCGCCACAGGCGGTATAGAGCGACAGTTTACCGATTGGAATGCCCATCCCGCCGATACCCTGATCACCCAGGCCCAGGATACGTTCGCCATCCGTCACCACAATCACTTTAATGTTGTGATTCGGCACGTTTTGCAGGATGTCGTCCATATTGTGGCGGTTCTGGTAAGAGATAAACACGCCGCGCGAACGACGGTAGATCTCGGAGAAACGTTCACAGGCCGCGCCGACGGTTGGGGTATAAATGACGGGCATCATCTCATCAAGATGATTGTTCACCAGGCGGTAGAAGAGGGTTTCGTTGGTGTCCTGGATGTTACGCAGGTAGATGTGTTTGTCGATTTCGGTTTTGAATCCCTGATACTGGATCCACGCACGTTCCGCTTGTTCTTCGATGGTTTCGACCACTTCCGGCAGTAACCCCAGCAGGTTGAAGTTACGGCGTTCTTCCATGCTGAAGGCACTGCCTTTATTCAACAACGGAAATTCCAGCAGTACAGGGCCAGCGTAAGGAATATAAAGCGAACGCTGTTTTTTTGTTTTTGGTTCCATGTCACTCACTCTTTTTTGAATATCCATCCCTGGGGTGCTTTTATCGTCTTTGCTTTACCGCCAGGGCGTCGGCCCAAGTATAAAGCAGATAAAAACAAAAACACCATTGCGCTGGCAATGGTGTTTAATCGTCATTGAGGACGGATTGTTAAAACTTACTTTTCAGCGGGGCGTTTTCTGCCTGTTGGGTTATTTACCACGCTGGATTTGTCACCTTCGGTAACTATTTTGCGCTGGTTAGATATTTTATGATCCAGTCCAAGAATATGACGGGCCTGACGGTTCGATTTCATTTTAACTCCTCAATCCTGTTACTAGTTTTAAGGACAATTCGCCAAAGCGAAGAAACGTAACCCCTAAGGTTGCGGATCAAGCATAGCAGCTTAAAGTGTAGGGTGCTGGCCACTGACCACATAATTAATAGTTTGCTGGTAGATATCACTGAGGATGTCGTTATCAGAAGCTTCCAGCCATTTGGTCAGCTCCATGAGAATATCATCTTCAGTGACAACACCGTGCTCTGCCCGAAGGCCTTGCTCAATGGCGTTAACCAGAGCGGGTTCTGCTGTGGAATTTGCTGCCTGATAATAAGTAAACATAGTGATCCTCCTTGTCTGTGTATTTATGGTGTCTGCTACGCCTCGCAGATTTATAAAGCACATTCAGCATGGCAAATATTTATTGTCTCGTTACCAGGAATAATCCTGGTTGGTGATTTTTATATTTTAAATGCATGATGTTATTGGCTTTTATTTGTTGGGCTATCGTTTTAATCCTATATTTCCAGACATCCGGTGCGGTCATTCCATTTAAATGCGCAGGTGATTTTTTTAGCCGGTTTAATTCGGAATATCCTGCTTATCCTCTTGCTGTTTCTCCCGTAGTCTATAATTTCCTTTTTAAGCCCACAGGAGAGCAACAATGACAATCCATAAGAAAGGTCAGGCACACTGGGAAGGCGATATCAAACGCGGGAAGGGAACAGTATCTACCGAGAGCGGTGTGCTGAACCAACAACCGTATGGGTTTAACACGCGTTTTGAAGGCGCAAAAGGAACCAACCCGGAAGAGCTGATTGGTGCAGCACATGCCGCTTGTTTCTCGATGGCGCTTTCATTAATGCTGGGGGAAGCGGGATTCACACCAACATCGATTGATACCACTGCCGATGTATCACTGGATAAAGTGGATGCTGGTTTTGCGATTACTAAAATTGCACTGAAAAGCGAAGTCGCCGTTCCGGGCATTGATGCTTCCACCTTTGACGGTATTATCCAGAAAGCAAAAGCAGGATGTCCGGTTTCTCAGGTACTGAAAGCGGAAATTACGCTGGATTACCAGTTGAAAGCATAAATTCTCGCCGGATGATGCGTCATCCGGCAAGTTATCTACACAGATACTTTGTCCTTATCCCAATGAGATCTCGTATTTAAACCGCATCTTTATTCTGCTCATTATCCCCTCTGCGCATAAAAAATCATTATTGCATCAGGTTGTGAATTTATACTTCGTTCAGAATATCAGTAAATATTGGGTTATTTATGTTTTCTGTTTGATGGTGCGAATCATATGTGCCATTGTAAGACTTAGTTAATTTTAACCAATTCAAATCTATTTAAATTAATTCATTTCAATTAATTTGCTAATTGATATTGTTCAATAAGGATGAAGCCATGTCGGTGAAAAAGGTCTCTTTTTTTATTGTGTTAATTTATCTAAGCCAGTATGCAAGTGCATCTTCAGAATTTAATTTCTCACCTGACAGTGTTTTTGTTGATGCTTCTCTTTCATTTCTGAATGGTGAGTCAGGTGAGTTTGTCTATAGTAATGGTGGCACACTTAGCCAACTGGACTGGAAAATTCAAAATACGCCCATTGTTAAAATGGGCGTAACCTGGGATGCAGTCTCATGGCTGACTCTTAATGCCAACGGCTGGACGACGCTTGCCTCTGCCGGTGCGCTAATGGATGATTATGACTGGCTGGAACCGGGGCAACAACACTGGAGCGATTGGTCACATCATCCTGCAACACGGTTAAATTTTGCAAATCAGTTTGATCTCAATATGACTGGTTGGTTTTTAAAGGAACAAAACTACCAATTAGGCGCTGTGTTAGGCTATCAGGAGACGCGTTTCAGTTGGTTGGCGAAAGGCGGTTACTATAGTTATGACAACGGTGCCGACATTGGTGATATTCCTCATGGCCAAAAAGTTATTGGTTACCAACAAAAATTCAGCGCTCCCTATTTAGGTCTTTCTGGTAAATATATCTACCATGATTTTGATATTATAACGCAATTTAAATATAGCGCCTGGGGAGAAGGGAAAGGCACAGATCAGCATTACTTGAGCAACATTACATTTAAAGATAAAGTATCTAACCAAAAATATTACTCAGGTCTTATTAACGTGGGGTATAACATTAATCCACAGGCGCGTATTTTTACAGAAATATCATGGAGTAGATTCTCTAATGATGTTGGTAACACAACAATTTATCATAAAGAAAATGGTGAACGTGTAAAAGATAAAGATTCACCTGGGATGCAGAATTATAATTACATTATTGGTGCGGGTATTATGTACAGATTTTAATATAGCGGCGCGCAAATAGCTTAATACGAATACATGAAATCTTGCCCGCCAGTGCGGGCAAGATTTACTAAACGTCGATTTGAAGCGGTAGCGCAGTAGACATCCAGACAGAGATCTCTTCGGCGGGTAAAGGGCGTGAGAAGAAATAGCCCTGAATAACGGGGCAGTGGATCTTGCGTAACATCTCAAACTGTTCTTTTGTTTCTACACCTTCAGCCACTACGGTTAAGTTCAGGCTTTGTCCAATGCCGGTAATAGCTTCTAACAAGGCGCGAATGCGTTTTTCAGTCAGACAACGATCGACAAAACTTTTATCAATTTTGATTTCTGTTACCGGCAGGCTGACTAAGCGTGATAAACCAGAAAAGCCGGTGCCGAAATCATCGACGGATAAACCTACACCCATATCCCGCAGGATCTGGATGCGTTTAAAGATCTCCGTATCGTGTTCCATCATCATGCTTTCGGTGATTTCCACTGTTAGCTGGCGGCCGTCAATCGCCCAGGCTTCCATCGCGTCGGAAACCTGATTGGGTAGTTGATTACTGCGAAAATGCAGCGCAGACAAGTTAACGGATAACGCCGGGATGTGAATATTCTGGCTATGCCATTCTGCTAACTGGCGACAGGCTTCAGCGATGACCCAGCGACCAATGTTTTCAATTTCACCAATCTCTTCCGCGAGGGGAATAAACCGGGAAGGGGGAACATGACCATGCTGTGGATCGTACCAGCGAGCAAGAGCTTCAAGACCGTACAGTTCACCCGTTTCCGCGAAGATCTGCGGCTGGTAAACCAGTTTCAACTGGTTGTTGCTGATCGCTTCTTTCAGCGCCGCACCTAATACCAGCCGCTCTTTAACCATTTCGTTCATTGTCGGACTAAAGAACTGCCAGCCGTTACCGCCATTTTTGCGAATGAAATCCATCGCATTGTGGGCGGTAGAAAGCAGGTAGTCACGGTTTTTGCCAACGTCGTAACTGATACCAATGCTTAAGGTTAAAGGAAAAGGTTGATCGTCAATGATGACCGGCTTTCTAATGATGTTGCGTAGCTCATCAGCGATTTGGGTAATGTTGCTTACTTCATCCTCCAGGCTAATGAGGACAAACTGTGCACCTTCAACGCGGCAGAGATACTGATCGGGTTTGAGTTTTTCGCGAAAACGATTAACGACCTCTAACAATGCCTGATCGGCCCACGCGTAGCCGAGGCTGTCGATCACATCCTGAATATGGTCGACGCCAATAAGATACACCACCGGAGAGACGGCTCTATCGACCAGGTCATCAAGGTAATTGTGCAGATTATTGCGATTTGGCAGACCGGTCATCGGATCAAACTGAATTAGCTGTTCGATGTGCTGGCGGCTTTTCTCCTGTTCCAGCGCCAGTGCGGCCATATGCTGGCTGATATCTGCCACACGTTCGACAAATGCACTGGTTTCTGTTCCTGCCGCGGTCTTGATTTGCAGTATCCCCGCAGGCGCACCATCACGCTGGCGAATGGTGACAGCCCAGCTTTGTGCATTCTTTACATCTGCCTCATGAGAGGACGATGCCCAATGCACTGGCATCCCATTACGCAATGCATACAGCGATACGTGTGATTCATGAAGAATGGATTCAATATTACGGCAAATGATTTCACCCATTTCATGAAACGGTGGGCTACTGCACATGGCGGCGAGGATGTTGCCTTCCAGTTGGCGGATTTGCCGTTCTTCGGTGATATCTGAGAAGGTCATCACCAGGTTTTGTAGATGAGCAAGCACGTCATAGACCGGACTGATAGACGCTTTAATCCAGATATTTTCACCCGTACGCGTCAATAACAGAAATTCATCCTGATCGCGGGAGGTTTTCCACAATAGTTGCTGTAAGCGAATGCGGTTATCTGTCGGGTAATCAGGAATGTTAAGTAGCGTATCGGGTTGCATACCGCTGGCTTCGCTGATGCAGTAGCCAAACATTTCGGTAAATGCGCGATTGCACTGCACGATATGACGCTCAGGATCGAGCACAATCACAGGTCGGTCGAGGTGGTCTACGGCAATGAGCAACTGCCGGGTCTGTTCTTTCTGCGCCATTTCAACGCTGGCATCCCGAACCAGCGCCAGATAATAAATTTTCCCTTCGGCAGTCACTTTTGACAGGGCAAATCGTGTCCATATTTTACTGCCGTCTTTTTTCTCCAGTTGCAATTCCCGGCTCATTCCTTCGACACGCGCTTTACCACCTTCACGGTTATGCCGGATATATTCAGGATGTGCAGGGCGCAAATTATGGGGGATGAGCATATCGATGTTATTGCCAATGACCTCTTCGCGCTTATATCCCCAGAGCTTCTCTGCGGCTGGGTTGAAAAACATCACTTCATCATTTTCGTTAATTAACACCGCCCCCATCATATTTTGTTCAAGGGCGGGAAAAAAAATGCCGTCAGCGGCATTTTCTGCATCGGTTAGCTTCATGATTACCTCTGCATCCGGGCGCATTTAAAGACTGGCTTTCCAGAGTTCAACACGGTTTCTACCTCGTCTTTTAGCGATATACAGAGCTTCGTCGGCTATTTGAATTAAACGTTCATAATCAGGATGCCCATTAAACATGGCGGCACCAATGGACAGAGAGAGGACAATATCTTCGCCGTTTGCAGCTTTTAGTTTGGTTTTTTCTACCCGACTGCGTATACGTTCTGCGGTACGTAAAGTGTCAGTTTCTGAGGCTTCAGTCAGTACAATGATAAATTCATCGCCACCGTAGCGGAAAACATAATCACTGCTGCGAACATTGTCGTAAAACGCCTGCGAGACTTTACGTAAGATCTCGTCACCGGTGTTATGTCCCCATGTGTCGTTGATCTCTTTGAATTTATCAACATCGATGATTAGCACAGACAACGGCGTGCCGGTTCTATTGGCATGGGCAATTTCACGTTTGAAGATAGTCGGCAGGAAACGGCGGTTGAGTAGCTTGGTTAACACATCCATTCCCACTTCATGGCGAGAAACTTCTTCAAACAGTTCTCGTAGTAAAGTGATAATTTGCGATACGGTATTTCGTATCTGTAATAAAAATTTCACTCGCAGGCTTTTGTTACTCAGATTTTTGGCATGGAGTATTGTCTGATTGAAAATTCCGTCGAAATCCTGAACCAGGCGGGAGATATGGCCTACTTCAGCAATACCACTAAAATAATGGCGGCCTTTATGGTTAAACCACAGGCCAAAATCAGCCTGGCTTAACGGTAGGCTACTGCCTAAATCAGAATCCAACAGAACTTTATAAATAATATCTATTTCCCATGAAAGTAATGAGGCTATTTGCCGTTCTTTTTCTTCTTCAGCATTTTCCAGTAATGAGAATATACGATAGTTCTCATCTTCTTTAGCGGCGCTACTGTCGCTAAAGGTAAACGCCCCGGTCATAACTTCCATGGCTATATCGATACTGTTAATCGAAAAATGATAAACCTGAAGTTTTTCCGCAGGCGAATAATCAGAGGAAAATATCACTGGATAGAGGATTTTTTTCAGCACGCGAAAACCCATCTCGACAATTTCCACGGGAATGCCAATACGAGCATGGACTTCAGCCACGGTATGTTGGATTTGTATCAGTCTTTCAACATCGTCCGTTTGCGCAGAGAGTACGTTGATAATCCACTTTTCCATAGCACTTTTGAGCTGTCTTTCAACCTGTTCGTTACTCAAAAACTCTTCGGCGTGCGGGTCAGTGCGTACAATACGATAAAACTCATTGCTCAGGTAATGGGCATGGGTAACGGCAATTTCTGCGGCTTTTGTGCGAATGATGGGAGCGGCCTGGGCAACTAATCCGGTCCACTCATCTTTCATTCTTTTAAAGTACATCTCCATAATTCAGCCCCTTATACGACTGGAAAGGCAAATGAGATCGAAAAAACGAAACGCAACACACTGGACAGGCTTATTGCACCATATTCTCCTGAAATATGAAGATGTAATGAAGAGAAATAAACGAGTTAGACAGTTTTAATCTACGCTACTGTTCTTCTGAAGAGTATAGCCCATCGTGATTATTTTTCGGTGGCGACGAACATCACTTTGTTTTTCATATTAATACTAATTAATCAGGAGATTATGGCCATTTGCTTATACGCAAATAATTTAACATTAAGAGAATGTGACTTTTTTGAAAGGTAACAGGCCGGTGCTTTAATCACCGGCGATGGCACAGTAAAAAAGGGGATTAGCTTCCCCAGCGACTTTGCAGATAACTAACGGCTTGCTGGGTCTGTGGTTTATTCAGGTAATCTTCGCGGAACAAAATAGTACCGCTAATTTCTGGAACAGCGTCGTTAAGATCGAGCTGCTTTTTCAGTTCTGGCACGCCGCCGTTAACTGTCCAGTCAGGTTCTATCTTCGAGGGTTCTCCAACTTTATAGAAGGCGACACCGATATAGAGACGAGTTTTGGTCGGTTTGACGACATCTGCCCACCATTTAGCCAATACGTCATAGCGTGCGGCGCTACGAGAGAAAGGCCAGTAAATTTGTGGGGCAATATAATCCAGTAAACCTTGTTCGACCCAACGGCGGGTATCCGCATAGGATTCATCATAGGCAGCAGCTCCACGGGTATCTGAACCGAGTGGATCATGTGAGCGATTACGCCAGACGCCTGCCGGGCTAACACCAAATTCGACCTCAGGCTTCAGGCTTTTTATGGTATGCGATACTTTCGCGATTAACTGCTGGGTATTGTTGCGTCGCCAGTCTGCTTTCGAGGCAAAAGCGCCCCCATATTTGCGGTACGTCTCGTTATCGTTAAGCAGTGAACCTGGTGATTCGGTGTAGAAATAGTCGTCGAACTGCACACCATCAACCGGATAACGGGAAACGACTTCTGCAACTATCGATGTGATCCAGTCCTGAACTTCAGGGATGCCCGGGTCGAGAACAAAACGGTCGCCCGATGTCCTGATCCAGTCGCGATGCTGCACATAGACGCTGGCAGGTTGCTGCGACAGGGTGTTATTCAATTCCCTGATTGTTCCGGGTTTAGTATTAACCGACACGCGATAGGGGTTAAACCAGGCGTGTACTTTCATCCCACGCTTGTGGGCTTCATCGAGTATAAATTGCAGCGGATCGTAACCGGGGTCTTCACCCATCTTGCCGGTCATAAGATCTGACCACGGCAAAATTTTTGATGGCCAAAGGGCAGTGCCATCGGGCTTTACCTGGAAAAAGACCGTATTTATGCCGAGACGTTGCAGATGATCCAGCTTGTCGATCATCGCCTGTTGTTGCACGCTGGCTCGGGTGGTGGGGTTACTAATGTTAACCGAGGAAACCGGGGGCCAGTCGAGGCGAGACACAGTGGCCAGCCAGATACCACGCATGGGTTGTGACGATTGTTGCGCTGTTGCTGGTGGTTTTAAGCCTGCTGGTGGTGTAACTATTGTGGTTGGCGGTGTTGTCTTACAACTACACAGTAAAAGAGCCAGTGCAACGAGCGCCGCTGGTCTTTTGAGCGCGAATTTCACGTTTCGGGAGCAGATATCCATATATGCTGGTTTCCGGTAAACAGATGTGTTGCTCATTCTCGTACTTATCTGGGGCAAGTCAATACGATAACTGGTACGAAAAAGGGAGCGATTAACTATCGCTCCCTTATACTGTCACCACTCAGATAGGGTTAGTGTTTCTTGTCGTTTATCACAATATAGTGCGGTGAACGTGCACGTGGATGCAGGAAGAAGTGGCCTTTCGGCGCGTTCTGGCTGTTAATTGGCTCCAGTGTTACACCGGTATTCGCTTTGCCTCTACGATCATGGATGGCATAGAGAATAAAGGGCAGGGCGAGTACTACCAGGAAACTCACCACCAGTAATTCAACATACATATCGGTAGAGTCACCCTGGATATTATCCGGCGGCAGGAAGGAGACGATAAACGCCATAATTGAGGTCAGCAGACCGACAATAGCTACCACCAGTTTTACGCCTTTACCGCCAGGGATATTAAATGTGCGTTTTAAATCAGGATGTTTAAGGACTAATACAATGTAGCCAATAAACAGCATGAAATAAGCACACAGATAAATCACCACTGTCAGTGCCAGTGCAATCAGGAAGGACATGTTGTTACCACCACCGGTATTGGTGAGGATAATCAACGCAATTGAAGTGATCACCAATTGGGAAATAACCAGTGTTACCGGCACGCCATTTTTGTTCATTTTGGCGAAGCTGGCGGGCAGCAGGTTTTTCTGTGCAGTGACATACATACCGCGAGAAGGGCCGACAATCCAGGATGCTATTTCTGCCAGTACCCCCAACAGCAGTAGGGCGGAGATCACGCGTACCGTCCACTCAATTTCCGGTGCCACATGGGACATCAGAACGGTAAAGGTTTGCATCACCCCTGCGGAGAGGTTGATTTCATTACCCGGAATGACCATCGCAATGGACAAACCACCAACCGAGCTTAAGCAGATTGCCGCCACCATCAATAGCAGCATGGCTAATGGATAATCGCGCCCTGGGTTACTCATTTCATTGACGTGCGTTGCGGATGCTTCCACCCCCATATAACTCAGGATGAAGGCAACAAACACAACCAGCGTGCCAATTTTTGAGAAATCAGGAAAGAAGGTTTTTGCATCCATTTCGATAGCAACCGGCGCACCGGAGTGCAGGTAAATAGCCGCTAATGCGATCAAAATAAATGCAGGCAGCAGGATCCCGGCGAAGAAGCCGACTTTAGCAATTCGCGCCGTATATTTCGTGCCGCCGAACTGCGTTAATGCCAGTGCCCAAAGAATGATGAGTGCTGCAATGGTTTTCGTTACCGGGTCTTCATTCAGTGCAGGCCATTTAAGGATGTAGGAGAGCGCTCCTAACACGAAATAGAGCATTGGAATAAAGCCGATAGCGATTTGCAGATAGCCAAATGAGATAGCTGCAAATCCCCATTTCAACCCCAGGGTATTCGATACCCAGGCGAAAACACCACCTTCCTCCCAGCCGTCCACGGTAGCCATTTCCGCAGCACAGAGGCCCACGGGAATAAACCATAAAATCCCGCCTAATAGCAGGAAGAAGACTAATGAAAAACCAGATGTTGCGAATGTCGGGTATTCATAAACAGCCATTACCATCGACGCCGTAATGGCGAAGAATCCAAGTAATGTTAGCTGCTTAGCTTTACCTGTCTGTACCGATGTAGCCATATTATCCCCCTAAAACGGTATTCCTGTCGGAACCGCACCTGTCTTGTTCTGAAGCGTGTTCAGAGCAATATTTTCCGTTGCTAATGCCAGTGAACAGACTTTGGAATTTGTCCCGAAACAGGAGCGTTCCGGGACAGCATTACCACTTAAACGTTATCAGGTATGTTTAAAGCTGTTCTGCTGGGCAATACCCTGCAGTTTCGGGTGATCGCTGAGGTATTTCAGGGAGGCTTTGTAGTCTTCCAGCAACAGTTCAGCGAAGTCCATTTCGAAGCCACGACGACACATAATACGCATCACCACGATGTCAGTGGCTTCACCGCCAAGGGTGAAGGCTGGAACCTGCCAGCCGCGCAGGCGCAGACGTTCAGAGAGGTCATACAGGGTGTATCCCGGATCTTCCCCGTCTTTCAGTTTGAAGCAAACCGCCGGGATACCTTCGTCCGGGCGACCGGTGCAGATGAACTCATACGGTCCCAGTTTAGCGATTTCATCCGCCAGGTAAGTGGCGACCTGATAAGAGGCGTTCTGCACTTTGGTGTAGCCTTCACGACCGAGGCGCAGGAATTCATAGTACTGGGCAATCACCTGACCCGCCGGACGCGAGAAGTTGATGGCAAAAGTCCCGATTTGCCCGCCGAGATAGTCAACGTTAAACACCAGCTCTTTCGGCAGTGCTTCTTCGTCACGCCAGATAACCCAGCCGCAGCCCAGCGGAGCCAGACCAAATTTATGACCAGAAGCACTGATCGATTTCACGCGTGGCAGGCGGAAGTCCCAGACGATATCCGGGGCGACGAACGGTGCCAGGAAGCCACCGCTGGCAGCGTCGATATGCATATCGATGTCGATACCGGTGTCGGCCTGGAATTTATCCAGCGCATCGTGCAGCGGTTGCGGAAACTCATAGTTACCGGTGTAGGTCACGCCGAAAGTCGGCACCACGCCGATGGTGTTTTCGTCGCAGGCCTCAATCATCCGTTTCGGATCCATAAACAACTGACCGGGGCGCATAGGGATCTCGCGCAACTCCACATCCCAGTAACGGGCGAATTTATGCCAGCAGATTTGCACAGGGCCGCACACCAGGTTTGGTTTATCGGTCGGTTTACCTGCGGCTTCCATACGCTTGCGCCAACGCCATTTCATCGCCATCCCGCCGAGCATACAGGCCTCGGAAGAACCAATGGTGTTGGTGCCAACGGCCTGACCGTTTTTCGGCGCAGGCGCGTGCCACAGATCAGCAACCATGTTTACGCAACGCAGATCAATTGCTGCGGACTGCGGATATTCTTCTTTATCGATCCAGTTTTTATTGATCGACAGATCCATCAGCTTATGAACATTTTCATCGTCCCAGGTCTGACAAAATGTGGCGAGGTTTTGTCGGGCATTGCCATCCAGGTATAATTCATCATTGATAATCTGGAAGGCGATATCATCGCGCATTTCATGCAGCGGAAAACGTTTCGATTCCGCGATAGTGGAAATTGCCTTTGCGCCAAAACGTGAATCGAGTAGTTCAGACCTTAAATCCGTTACTTGCTTCTTATCCATTTCAAACTCCTTAAAATGATTGGAACGCATTAAAAAAAGTAGGATTTATTGATAAAGTAAGCAAGCGTAAAGGCCTCGGTTTCAAATAACAAAATCCTAATTTTATTTTGTTGTTTGAAAATGGATTTTTTATTTTGACAAGTAAAAACAATAAGATAGGAAGATAATCAATGATAATATCACTCTTTTTATTGTTATTTTAGTCCGTTCTATTACCCTCCGAAATTATCACATAAAAATTGGCCTTTAAAATATCATTATTAGTTCGCGGTTAATTTTTTGAAAAACTTTCAAAGGTTGTCAAACAAACACGTTAATTATACAGAATACCCCGCCAACAAAGTTGGCGGGGGTAAGTTATTATTTTGGCAGCAATACTCCAGTGTAGGTATTCGCGGGTTTACTCAGATATTCTTTAACTGTAGCATTAACATTTTCCACAGTCATATTCTTTAACACTTTCTCCTGCGTCATCCACACAGCAGGATCATCATATTGAATAATACTATTCACAATAGTGTTCGCTAATTGCTGAACGCTATTTTGCTGAATATCGAGGCTGCGTTGAATATTTTGCTGATATTCGTCCAGCTCTTGCTGACTGATCCCTTTAGTCAGACGTTTAGTCATTACCTTATTCGCCAATGTTAACAGTTCGCTATGACGTTCAGGTTGACAGGTGAAAGCCAGCAAATGGCTGATATCTTTGGCCTTAGGATCAACCGAGAGACGAGAAGAAACGCTGTATGCTCCGGATGCCTGTTCACGAATATTTATCCGCAGATCTTTTGCCAATGCGACGTTGAATGCATCCAGTGCCATGCGTGTCGCCAGGTTAATAGGTGTCCGGGGATCATACCGCGTCCACTGTGAAACTTGTGCTACAGGTTCATTTTGTTCTTTTACAGTAACAGCCGCGTTACCCGTCGCGCGGGTTAATGGTTTACCTGCTGCCAATGCTGAATCAGAACGTTTGATTGATCCTAAGTAACGCGTAATTAACGGCAGGAGTTTGTCTTCTGCCACATTACCGACAATCACAAAAGTGATATCTGCTGGGGAAGAAAACAACTGACGATCGGCAGCCAATGCGTCTGCGGCAGAAAACTGTGCAATCTGTTTTTCTTGCAGTAATTTCGTGCGCTCATCGGCATAGCGTGTTTCGTACATCTGCTGAGCGAATTTCTCTGCCGGGCGTTGATCGAGCGTTCTCAACGCTTGAATTTGAGCATTTTGTAACGATGACCAAATGTTGTCGTTAATTGTGCTGCGGGTGATCCGCTGGTTAATTAACTGAAAACCGGGTTCAGGATTATTAGCCCGTGCGCTAACAGACAGTAGTGTATTCAAGCCACTGACTTTACTGCTCATGGTCACTGAGTTTTCTGCGCTCCAGCGTTTCAGGCTGGAAGAGGAGAGATCGCCAACTCCGCTACCGCTAACGGCTTTATTTGCCAGCGCAATAAGTGATTTTTGTCCCGCAGGGAAACTCAAATCGCCTTTATCAGAGACGGCAATAATTTGCAGCTTTTCTTCTTCGCCCGTAGATTTTGCCAGAATGACGTTTGCGCCATTAGAAAGGGTCAGTGACGTCAGATTTTCAGCCAGTCTTTTTTGGCTGGTTATTTTTGCTTGTGGATCAGCGTTTACCGTTAAAGATAAATTTCTGCCAGGGAAGACATAAGCCGCCAGTTTCTTGTTGGCATATTCATTTTCCAGCGCCGTAATGGCTGCAGGAGATAATGCATTTTGGGCTGCAGTATCATTGTTGACCATTTGTTCCCAAAATGTGTCCTGGTTCTTTCTTAATTGCTGCCATTTTTTCGCCAGGCTTTGCACGGTAATTTGTGGCCACAGGCGTTTAGAAAGCTGGTATGTCTCTTCCGGTGAAAGGAATGGCGTATTATTTAACGAGCTGGATGCCAGGCGGCTGGTCAGCATCCGCAGATCGCGTTCAGCCTGTTGCTCAGCCGCATTTTTCAGCCAGGTCAGACGGGTGGCTTTTACATCATCAAGCTCTGCAACGGAAAAACCATGTTGGTCGATAGTTGCCAGTTCTGCCATTAATGCATTCGCAGCATCCTGCATATTATCGTCCCGCGCATTTACACGGAAAAACAGCGACTGATAATCAGGCGCAATTTTAATACTGCGCGCGGTGCCACCGGAAATAGTCTTCAACTCACCGGACTGGATCCGTTCCAGTAATCGCTGATTAAACAACTGAACCAACATGCTCCATTCTGCCTGTTCGACAAAGCTTTGTTCATCGGTCACCTGAACCATTGGCATGCGATAATAGAGTGCGATACCGTTCACCCGATTTTCTTTATCATTAATGATATTAAAGCGCCGGCGGTTTTCTGCTTCCGTTGGCCATACGCGATTTTCAGCCGCTTTGTTTGCCGGAAGTTTACCTAAATTTTCCTTTATCAACGCCAGCGCTTCTTTACTGTCGATATCACCAACGACGATAAAGGTCATATTATTCGGCTGATACCAGCGTTGATAAAATTGGCGCAGTTGTTCCGGCGCGACCGTTGCGACAATATCCATCAAACCGATCGGTTCACGGTCTAAATTGCGTGTATTTGCCAACAGGAAAGGGCGACGCGCCTGAGATGTGCGCCATTTAACATCCTGATGCGCGCGCCATTCCTCGGTAATTACGCCACGTTCAGCGTCTACTTCGTGTTTTTCAAAGGTGGCGGCATTGCTCCATTCACTGAAGATTGCCATCACTTTTTGCAAATTTTGTTTCTGCGTTGTTGGCAAACTTACCTGATACACCGTTTCGTCATAGCTGGTATAGGCATTAACATCGCGGCCAAAACGCAGCCCCATCGATTCAAAAGTTTCGATGACTTTATTACCAGGCCAGCTTTTTGTACCGTTAAACATCATATGCTCAACAAAATGCGCCACGCCGCGCTCGTTGTCCTCTTCCTGCAATGAACCGGTATGAATTTGCAGCCACAAATTCACTTGATCCTTAGGGTGTGAATGTGGATAGATCATATATCGCAAGCCATTTTCCAGTTGCCCGGTAATTAACTTGTCATCCTGTGGTAATGCCGCGGCAATAAGTCGTCCAGGAAGCAACAACAGTGTTGCCACTAAGGTCAGTAAGAAACAGAGGTTTCTCATAATCATCTCCATGCGAAAACCAGGTGAATTTACCCGGTAAAGTAAAATCCGAAGTTTTAAAATTTCATGCTGACATCAAGCCAGAAAGTACGACCGCTGGCGTAAGTCGCCACACCTGCGGTTGTTGTATCAACAGCGGTTTTGCTATCCAGCACATTCAGAATGTCGGCGCTAATCGTCAGGTTTTGCTGCTTAAGAAATTGGGGTGTCCAGGATAAACGGGTATCCCAGGTCAGGCTGTTATCCAGTTTCTCGTCAACGTACTGCTTGTAATCTGAATATTCGCTGATGTATTGCGCGTTCGTCTTACTCAGAATGATGCGAGCTTTGCGTGCTTCTTGCCAGGCCAGTGTATTCGCCCACACCAGTCCGCTTGGTTGATGAGTGAAATCCATATTTAAGGAAATCTTTAACGGGTTATTAAAATCCGCCACCGGGACGCTGTCATAAGAGACAAGTTTACCGTTGTAAACTACCTTGTTATCATCGGTATTGCTCTCTTCATAACCATTATTCAATGACAAATTGCCTTTGCTCTTGATATAGCTGAAGACAATTTGCGGATTAATAGCCACCTGGCTGACATGCAGAGGTTCTGTCAGTTCAAAACTCACGTTGAACGAATGGGTTTTAGTTTTACCGTCATTGTTATACTCAGTAATCGTTGTTTTCGTTGCGCTGTCGGTACGACTACTTTTACTGATTTGATCATGCGCCTCACGGTAAACATAGTTTGCCCGCGCAATAACGTTATTACCGATCTTTTGCTGCAAACCTATTGCCAGTTCGTCATTATAGGGTGTTTTCAAATCCTGATAACGGGTGAGCGTTTTATTGCCTGAAATTGATTCTGTCCAACTATTACGGATGTCTCGTAACCCCATATCGAGAATATTTCCGCCATAATAGCGGTTATATCCGGCGGTAATTATTGAGGTTTGATCAGCGAAAATATCCCATTCCGTCATAAAGCGGGGAGAGATATTGTGGTTTGACAGGTAGTTGTCATAGTCATAACGCACGCCAGGCATCAGCGACACATTGCGCCAGCTAATACGATCCGCGATGTACAGCGTGTAGTTGTCAATTCCAAGGCTACCTTTACCTTTATGGTAAATGGTATGGTTAGTTTTCTTTCCTGCGGCATTAATTACATAAGATTCAGACTGATTATGGCGTTCCGTCCATGCATCGGAATAGATGTATTCCGCACCGAAGTAAGGCTGATGCGAGAAATTGCCCACTTCAACTTTTTGCCAGTCAAGTCGTGTTTTGAAGGTGTAATTATCAACAGCCTGCGAAATATGCCCCAGCCCGCCACGGGTGCAACGTCCTGTAATATCACCATATGTGCATGAGAGTTCGGTGTACCAAATGTCATGGTCGTGACGGGTATAGTCACTGATATGATCCCAGCCGACAGTGGTATGCAGTTTGGCCCATACGAGTTGTGTGTCCATATCCCATGCCAGGCCATAAGATTTGTTGCCCATTTCGCGGTCAGACTCGGGGAAGGTGCTGGTATTATAATCCCGGCGAGAACCGGTATATTTAAAGGTTAAATCGTGGGTAAAACGCTCACTGGCAAACCAGGTAAATTTACTTAATGCTGTATCGATAACGTTTTTATACTGCGCCCGACCTGCAACAATACCGTCATTCGAAACATAATCTGCGCGGATAATGTCAGACTGGCGGCGGGAGAAACCAGCAGTCACGCCAAAGTTATCAGTGAGTTCCTGATTAAATGACAAGGTGTAAAAGTTCTTTTTAAAGTCGGGAGAATAATAAGTACTTCCTGAAGACCCCTGGTTAAATGCATTCTTGTTATTCTCATCGATATGAGACGTTAACCAGTCCGAACGCGTTGTGCGATAACTCAGCTTTACGCTGTCATCATCAGCATTAAAGCGTTTGATCTTTGCATCTATCACCCCACCATTAAAGTGACCAAATTCAACCGGAACAAAACTGTCATAAAGCGTGACATTGTCCAGTAAGCTGACATCAAGATAATAACCCTGTGACATCCCGCTAATATTGGTTGCACTGCTGGCATCCGATTCATTCGCCGGGTTCAGGTTATTGGTGGCGCTAATACCATCAATCAAATAGGCATTCTGGTAGGGCGATGCACCGTGAATGGATATTTTCTCCGGGCGGATCTCCCCCTGATTCAACGAGGTGCTTTGCGTTGAATCCATACGCACCGCTGGGTTTGTTTTTAATAAATCGCTGATATTGCCATTACCTGTCGGTAAACGCTCGATGCTTTCACTGGTGTAATGCGTGTTACCGTTTACGGGCACAGGGACAGGGGCATAGACTGTCATCTCTTCAAAAACAGGCATATACTTGTCTTTGTCGTCGACGGCCTGCGCCATATCAGCGCCACATAAAATGACGCCAGAAATAAGAACTCGCTTCATTTATTTTTATCTCCGTATAGCAGGGCATTTATCGTTTTTATAAAACCGCGCTAATGTCACAAATATCATCCGCCAGATCCCAAACACCAGGCTGATGGGTCACCATAATCACACCGCTTTCAGGTAATTTTTCGCGCACTAAACGCAGTAAACGGATAGCCTCTTGCTCCTCCAGATGTGACGTTGTTTCGTCGAGAAATATCCATTTCGGACGTCGTAAAATTAACCGAGCCAGCGCAATACGTTGTTTTTCGCCGCTGGAAAGAATATCTCCCCAACGATCGTGGTTATTAATGCGCGTAGCCAATTTACCCAGCCCAACCTGATGCAACACCTCGCTCAACGGCTCATCGTCTATAGGGTGCGGAAGTGCTTTACAAATGTTCTCTTTCAGTAAGCCGGTTTTGATTAACGGCGTTTGTGACACATACCAACTGTCTGCAGGAGAAGAAATATCACCTTTAAACCACGGCCAGCAGTGGGATAATGTTTTAAGCAGCGTTGTTTTTCCCGCACCAGAGTATCCTTTCAGCAGTAGCCATTTACTTGGAGAAACATGAAAGTTCAGGTTTTCTAATATGACTTTATTATCGGGGGTACGGATACTGGCATCAGCAACCAGAACGGCATGATCGCAATTTTTGGGTTTATTTGTCGGGCGCTGTTCAGTAAGTTGATGAAATTCATACAACCGATCGATAACCGCTGCCAGCTCTGCAAGTTCATCGTATTTATAAATAAACCAACTCAGATTGTTGGATACCAACATAAATGCCTGACGTGATTTCATCAGCCCACCTAAATTGATCTGCCCGCTGATAAACTGCGGTAGCAATAGAAAGTAGGGGAGAACACTAAGCGAGTGTGAATAAACATTCTGCCAATAGTCAAGCCAACGCTGACGATTCATTAAACGGTGCCAGTTGTCTTTTATTGTATGAAAATTGTCGCTCAACTCCTGACGTTGCAGCGTTTCAGCATTGCTTAATGCAATTAACTCCGCTTGCTTATTATGCTGCACAAGGTTAGTTCGAAAAGTCGCTTCGCTACGTTGCTTCTCCACATTAAGCGGGCGGATACGTTTACCCACTTTATGGGTAAACAACGTGCCACCAATAACAATGAGCACGACGGTATAAACCATATAACCCTGGATATTCCACTCCGTTCCACCAACCGTGAATGAGAGTGTCCCCGCGCTTTGCCACAGAATAACGGTGAAGGTAATCAGCATACTCAGTGACTGAATGAATCCGAATGAAAGGCTAAGTGTTTTGCTGATCAATAGAAGGATATCTTCAGAGATACGTTGGTCAGGATTATCGGTATTCTTATCCTCGCCGTAGATCTGTGTGAAGTAGTAGTTTTTATCTGTAAACCAACGATTGAGGTAGTAATCTGTTAACCATTCGCGCCAGCGAATAGTCAGTAGTTTAATTAACCATGTTTTGTTAACGGATATTAATACGAAGATCCCCAGCAGAGCAGGAAACCACAGGACAAGCTGCCAAAGTTTATCGGTTTCTTTCTGGCTTAGCGCATTGAAAAAATCATTGTTCCAGTCATTCAACCAGACCTGAATTTTAACCACGCCAAGGATCATGGCGAGGATAATAATGATTAATAATACTGAAGTTTTATTATTCTTACGTAGCCAAAAAGGCTTCAGCAAGCAGAGGTACTTTGCAATTAGCATACAAATGGTAATGGGAACAATTATCATTAACGAAATTTGATTGTGCCACCCAATGATTGGCTATAGCAATGATTTACTGATGAAATTTACTTAAGTGTCTGTAACTATATGATATATATTGATAATTATTGTTGTACTGGTTACTTTCATGCCCTTGATTATCAAGAGTATTGCAAAAGCATGTCTGAAGACGCTCCTCCAGAACAACAGATAATGATGGCTGAACCCCCCGGCCTGAGTCTGTGCCGGGTGTTCTGCTGAAGTCGTAAGAAGGATGATATGACCGGAGTGAATGCAGGAGTATTATTTATTACTCTCCATTCGTTTTGCGACATCCATAATGTGATAAAGGGGGACTTTATTTTTAGCGAGTTCAACCATTGCATTCATATATGGCACCATAGTTGTAAATAGGATTTTATAACCTTCACAGAAGTACGATACTACCTCATTATTCACTTTTGTGATGCGATGTTTAGGACAACCACCATTACAAATTGGCTTGTAAACACATTGCTGGCATTTTTTTGATATCAACTTTTTTTGTGCAGTCAACTGCACGCTTTTCATCGTTTTTAGTGCAGCGTTATTGATGTTGCCAATTTTATATTGCGGGTAGACAAAATGATCGCATTCATAAATATCACCATTACTTTCCACTACCAGATTGTCTTTACATGACTCCTGGAAAATACAGCTAGTATGCCCATTTCCCAGAAAACGGCTGACAAAACTTTCAAACTGGCGAATGAATATTTCACCAACATCATTTTTAACCCACTGCATAAAAATAGCTGACATAAACTTGCCATAGGCGGTGGGTGGAACAGAAAAATCGATGATACTGAACGTATTCTCACCATTGCCCGTAAAATCTACATTCGGTGTCCCCGTCTCCAGTAGTTCTATAAACTGCATATGCTTACTACCGATAGATTTTAAAAAGTTATAAACCTCAAGAGGATGTTGGACGTTAATATTGTTAATGACAGTTAGCGTATTAAACTCAACCTTATACTTCTTCAGACGATCAATTGCCGTCATGACTTTTTCAAATGTCCCATTACCCGAATTACTGCGTCTGTAACGATCATGTAATTCTTGCGGGCCATCAATTGAAATACCGACCAGAAACTTATGCTCTTTGAGAAAGGCGCACCATTCATTATTCAATAAAATACCATTGGTTTGTAACGCATTATGAATACCTTTTCCCCCAGCATAGCGTTGTTGGTAGTGAATAACCTTACGAAAAAAATCAAGACCCGCGAGAGTAGGTTCGCCGCCTTGCCAGGTAAAATAGACCTGATCACCTGAGGCAGCAATGTATTGTTTAATGAACTCTTTCAGAGTGCTGTCATCCATCCATTTTTCATGACTAAATTGCGACTCTTTTTCAAGATAAAAACAGTAATCACATTTGAGATTACATTGAAAACTGGAGGGCTTGGCTGTAACGTGCATTGCTATCTCACTCAATAAGGCGGCGGAAAATCTCCGCCGCATAAGGGGTTAGTTATTTGGCATCGCTAAGTGCTTTCTTGATATTGTTAAACTTCTCCTGATTCACCTGACTAAGCGGCGGTTGGCTGCTGTTGATAAACTCGCTTACCACACCTTGCATCTCTTTAACAACTTGTGGTTTAGCAGCAGCGAGATTCTCTTTTTGTTGTAGATCGGTGAGTTTGTACAAACCTAACTGGTTATTTTCCACGGTATAGACAAGAGAGTAATCATTATTTCTCACCGTATAAGAGAACTGGCTTAAGTCCTCGGTATTCGGATTGTGAGGATAATCATCTGACTCATGGCGGACAAATTTATGGTAATTATCCCAGAATGGAATATTTTCCTCATCAAACCAGTGAGAGTAGGACGTTACCCAGGTCAGGTTTTTATGGGGTTCGCCTTGCTTCTTATCTTGCAACCACGGGAGTAATGAAACGCCGTCCAGTTTAAGATCTTTTGGAATGTTGATATCGGCAGCATCCAGAGCAGTAGGGTAGAAATCCATAGCAGAAATTAACTTGTCATAATTTCCTGGCTGAAGTTTTCCTTTCCACCACATGAACATCGGCGTATGCGTTCCGCCAGGATAAGTCTGACTCTTATAGCCTTTTTGCGCACCATTTAGCGGTAGTGGGCCATCGATGACCGCACCATTATCAGACGTAAAGAGAATAATGGTGTTGTCGTACTGACCATTTTTCTTCAACTGTTCGAGAATCCGTTTTACACCTTGATCGACGGAGTAAACCGATGCGTAGTAATTATCTGCAGTTTGGCTACCGGTATTGAATTGCTTCTGATATTGCTCCGGTGCTGGATTGTCATTCGGCAGATGCGGCGCGTTATAAGCCAGATAAAGCATAAATGGTTGGTCGAGTGCTTTAGCCCGGTCAACAACACCAATTGCTTCGTCCGTTAACTGATCGCTGATATAACCCTTTGCAGGTACGCGTTCACGATTTTTGAACAGCGAAGGTGAGTTGTAATAGGCTGTTCCCGCTGCATGGAACCCCATAAAGTAATCGAAGCCGCGGTTTTGTGGTTGCCATTCTTCCGCGGAGAATGTGGTGAAGTTGTCATGATAGTCACGGGTTTGTTTATCTTCCGGAACCGGGACATTACTGATTTTAGACAGATGCCATTTACCCACAGCCGCGGTGTAATAGCCATGATTCTGGAATAATTCGGGCAGGAAAGTTTCTGTCAGGGGAATACCATCCTGAGCATCGGTATTGGAGTAAACACCAAAACGGGCAGGCGCTCGGCCCGTCATAATTGCAGCACGGGATGGACCAGAAACACCGTGAGCGACATAACCATTAGTAAAACGTACACCTTCATCCATTAAAGAAAGAAGAGTTGGCGTTGATTTTTGAGCCGCTTCGATGGCTTTATCAATACCTATTTTGTAGGTATTGACAACTTCCCTGTTTTCCATTGTTTTTGGATCAAAAGACCCTTTATCAAACGGTAGTTGTCCATACCCAAGATCATCCATGGTCAGTACGATAATATTCGGCTTTCCTTCGGTACTGTATTCAGTCGGCGTAAAATCCGAAAAAGCCACGTTAGTTTTTGTTGCTTTCAGTTTTACATCTTCTGCTGCATGAGCCGCGAATCCGGCCATACCTGATGCCAGTATTAAGGATATGGATGTGCTCACAACACTTTTTTTTAGTGCAGACGTCATAAAATTTCCTCTTTTTATTGTACTTAATTCCAAAGTAATTTTACGAAGAAAAATAAGTGAATGTAAGTGAAGTAAGTCACATTAAGGGACAGTAGATTTGACTAAAAATAAGCAAACTAAAGGCCATAATTGGTTGACAAATGAAAGATGTTAACTAAGTAAATTCTGATCACCAAATAACTATCATCTTGAAAAGATTAGATATTTTTTGGTGTTGAGCGCAATACAAACATTATTGCTTCATATTTTTTATTGCAACTTTCCACTCCGGTGCATAAAGTTGTGATGTTCATCACAATATAAACTGATGCGTCGGGAAGATAAAAAGAGGGGCGCTTATAGATACTTTATTAATTAAGCGTTCTAATGCATGCTTTTATTTTATAATTTAAATGTTCTTGCTATTTTATCTCCTTATCACTGTGAAATATATTTCTATCAATAAAAGCCAAATTAGCTCTACCACAAAAAATATTTCATCTCACGCTGTTTAAATAATAAAGTTGCTTTGATTTTTTAGCAAAAAATAGAACGTAAGAATCTATTTTACGGCTTGCACAAAAAGCTAAATTTGCACTCACAAACAAAAATATAATCCCGGCCCTGTCATCCGGCGAGTAGTCGCAACCACTGAATATTCAGGGTGACGATGCGCTTTCTTTCATAAAGGTATTTCCTTTTCTGCGGAAAAGGAAATCGGGAAATACCCGGTTTTTCTGACAAGCAAACGTTTTATTTGCGTTTGCTTATGTTCGTTAATTCGTTCATCAGGAAATTATCTCAATGTCACGTTTAAAAAAGGTTTATAAACAACCACGTTTTCGTTATTCAGCCCTGGCCCACTGCGTGGCGTGGGCAAACATCTCTATTCAGGTTCTTTTCCCACTGGCTGTTACCTTTACACCGACAATGACGGCGCGAGCGCATAATGCGGCTCTGCCACGTCTAAGTACGGAAAATACTGCGGTTGCTACTGACAATAATGCAGACAAAAACATCGCGTCGTTTGCCGCGAATGCCGGTAAATTTTTAAGCAGTCAGCCGGATAGCGATGCGACACGCAATTTTGTTACCGGAATGGCCACAGCGAAGGCTACTCAGGAAATCCAGGAGTGGCTTGGCAAATATGGTACGGCTCGAGTCAAATTGAATGCCGATAAAGATTTCTCGCTGAAGGACTCTTCGCTGGAAATGCTTTATCCAATTTATGATACCCCGACAGATATGCTGTTCACTCAGGGGGCAATACATCGTACCGACGATCGTACTCAGTCAAATATTGGTTTCGGCTGGCGTCATTTTTCAGGCAATGACTGGATGGCGGGGCTGAACACATTTATCGATCATGATTTATCCCGTAGCCATACCCGCATTGGTGTTGGTGCGGAATACTGGCGCGATTATCTGAAACTGAGCGCCAACGGTTATATCCGGGCATCTGGCTGGAAAAAATCGCCGGATATTGAGGATTATCAGGAGCGTCCGGCTAATGGTTGGGATATCCGCGCCGAGGGCTATTTACCGGCCTGGCCGCAGCTTGGCGCAAGCCTGATGTATGAACAGTATTATGGCGATGAGGTAGGTCTGTTTGGTAAAGATAAACGCCAGAAAGATCCACATGCCATTTCTGCCGAGGTGAACTATACGCCAGTGCCTCTTCTGACACTGAGTGCAGAGCACAAACAGGGCAAGAGCGGTCAGAATGACACTCGCTTTGGCCTGGAAGTTAACTACCGGATTGGCGAACCTCTGGAGAAACAACTCGATACGGATAGCATTCGCGAGCGTCGGGTACTGGCAGGCAGCCGCTATGATCTGGTTGAACGTAATAACAATATCGTTCTTGAGTATCGCAAAGCTGAGGTGATCCGTATTGCCTTGCCAGACCGTATTGAAGGTAAGGGCGGGCAGACGGTGTCTCTTGGCCTCGTGGTCAGCAAAGCAACTCACGGCCTGAAAAATGTGCAATGGGAAGCGCCGTCTTTGCTGGCCGCAGGCGGTAAAATTACCGGTCAGGGTAACCAGTGGCAAGTGACGCTCCCGGCTTATCGTGCAGGCAAAGACAATTATTACGCGATCTCTGCGGTCGCATACGATAACAAAGGCAATGCCTCGAAACGCGTGCAGACAGCGGTGGTCATTACCGGAGCGGGTATGAGTGCCGATCGTACTACGTTAACGCTTGATGGCCAGAGCCGTATCCAAATGCTTGCTAACGGGAGTGCGCAAAAGCCGCTGGTTCTGTCTCTGCGAGACGCCGAGGGACAGCCAATCACGGGCATGAAAGATCAGATCAAAACTGAACTGACGTTTAAACCTGCCGGAAACATCGTAACGCGGGCCCTTAAGTCCGCTAAATCACAGGCACAGCCAACACTGGGTGAGATCACCGAAACAGAAGCCGGGGTGTACAAGTCTGTCTTCACCACCGGTACGCAATCAGGTGAAGCAACCATTACTGTGAGCGTTGATGGCATGAGCAAAACCGTCACGGCTGAACTGCGTGCCACTATGATGGATGTGACAAAATCGACTCTGAGTGTGAATGAGACGTCAGGTGATGTGATTGCCGATGGTCAGAAATCTTACACGTTGACGCTTACTGCGGTGGATACCGATGGCAACCCGGTGGAGGGAGAAGCCAGCCGTTTGCGCTTTGTTCCACAGGACAACAGCGGTGTTACCATTGGCACCATTTCGGAGATAAAGCCGGGGGTCTACAGCGCCACGGTTTCTTCGACCCGTGCCGGAAACATTGTTGTGCGTGCCTTTAGCGAGCAGTATCAGTTGGGCACGTTACAACAAACGCTGAAGTTTGTTGCCGGACCGCTTGATGCAGCGCGCTCAACCATCACTCTGAACCCGGATAAACCGGTGGTTGGCGGCACGCTTGCGGTAACCTGGGCGGCAAAAGATGCCTATGACAACCCAGTGACCGGCCTTACTCCAGATACACCGTCATTAACGGGTGCAGCCGCTGCGGGTTCTTCAGTCTCAGGCTGGACGGATAATGGCGACGGGACGTGGATCGCGCAAATTTCTCTGGGTACTACGGCGGGTGAATTAATTGTTATGCCGAAGATCAACGGTCAGGATGCAGCAGCTAATGCGGCTAAAGTGACTGTGGTAGCTGATGCTTTATCTTCAGGCCAGTCGAAAGTATCCGTTGCAGCGGATCGCATTAAAGCAGGGGAAAGCACGACAGTGACGCTTGTGGCAAAAGATGCGCATGGTAACGCTATCAGCGGTCTTTCCCTGTCAGCAAGTCTGACGGGTGCCGCGTCTGAAGGAGCGACCGTTTCCAGTTGGACTGAGAAAGGCGACGGTTCCTATGTTGCTACGCTGACTACCGGCGGAAAGACGGGTGATCTTCACATCATGCCGCTATTCAACGGCCAGCCAGCAGCCACCGACGCTGCGCAGTTGACCGTTGTTGCGGGGGATCAGGCGGTTTCTAACTCAACGTTGACGGTAAAAGATAGCGTTCTTGCTGTTGAAAGCGCAACGGAACTGACTTTCTCCGCCAGAGATCAGTTTGGAAATGCGCTTACCGATATCGACACTGCTAAACTTGGCGTATCGCTTTCCGGTGATGCCGCGTCTGGTAGTTCGGTTACAGGCTGGAGCCATAAAGGCAACGGCGAATACACGGCTATTCTGCGTTCGGGAACACGGGCAGGCGCGTTGAACATTATGCCGCAGATTGATGGCAAAAACGCTACAGCAAAGGCAACTCCGATTAATGTTAAAGCGGGTACTGTTTCGGTTGACCACGCGGAAATGACGGTATCGAAAACGTCGATTACCGTTGGTGAAAGCGTCACACTGACGCTGACGATGACGGATAAATACGGCAACGCAATCACCGGCATTACGCCTGAAACACCACAATTTGGTGGTGATGCATACAACATCAACCAGCAGCGTCCATCCGTCAGTCAGTGGACGGATAAGGGCAATGGAACCTATACGGCGGTGCTGACTGCTGGCGCAACGGGAGTTGGTGAGCTGACTATCATGCCGCGAGTTGATGGCTCTGACGCTCTGAAACAGGCGGTTTCTGTCACCATTGCCGCCGGGGAGATGTCATTAGTGAACTCCACGTTCGTAGCTGATAACGATGCCCCGATGATCAAAACAACGACACAACTGATCTTCACGGCGAAGGATGCGAACGGTAACCCAGTCAGAGGTCTGAAACCTGATGCTCCAGAAATTAGTGGCGCAGCCAGCACAGGGACGGAGCAACCTTCGGCAGGAGCCTGGACGGAACAAAGTGATGGCACTTATGTTACGACGTTAACTATAGGCTCTGCAGCCGGCCAACTGGTTATCTGGCCGCGGGTGAATGGCAAAGATGCTGCTTCGCAACCGCTATTGCTGAACGTTGTGGGTAACGCATCTGAGGCTAACATTCACGATATTTCAGTGAATGTTGATAACCAACTGGCTGATGGACAGTCTGCCAACAAGGTTACTCTGACCGTAACGGATTCCTATGGTAACCCGTTGCAGGATCAAACTGTAACGCTGACTCTGCCGGAGGGAGTGAGCAGTAAGACGGGGAATAAGGTAACAACGAATGCTGCAGGTAAAGCCGATATTGAGCTGATATCAACCGTTGCCGGGGAACACAAAATCACGGCTTCGGTGAAAAACTCCCAGAAGACTGCCACGGTGAAGTTCAAAGCGGATGCCAAAACTGGCCAGGCAAGCCTTCAGGTTGATACCGCCCAAAAAGCAGCAAACGGCAATGATGCCTTTACGCTGACGGCAACTGTTGAGGATAAACACGGCAACCCTGTTCCCGGAACTATGGTCGCCTTTAATCTTCCCCGGGGCGTCACACCGCTTAATGACGAGAGTACCTGGGTGAAGACTAACGATGAAGGTAAAGCCGAGCTGCGTGTTGTTTCTGTGGTTGCAGGAACGTATGCAATCACAGCCACGGCAGGAAATGACCAGACTTCGGATGCGCAGAGCATCACGTTTGTGGCCGACAAGGCTACGGCAACCATCTCGAACATTGAGGTGATTGGCAACCGCGCACTGGCAGATGGTAAAGCCAAACAGACTTATAAAGTCACGGTTACTGATGCCAATAACAATATCGTGAAAGATAGTGAAGTGACGCTGAGCGCCGAGCCAGCAACGTTAGACCTGGAGCCGAACGGGACTGCAACAACCAATGAGCAGGGGCAGGCTGTATTCACCGCCTCTACCACTAAAGCGGCGATATATACGCTAACCGCGAAAGTGAATCGGACTGACGGTCAGGTATCGACGAAAACAGCCGAATCCAGATTCGTCGCGGATGATAAAAATGCGGTACTTGCGGTCTCTCCTGAACGAGTAGAGTCTCTGGTGGCAGACGGGGTGGCGACCGCAACACTGGAGATCACTCTGATGTCGGCAGGCAACCCTGTTGGGGGGAGTATGTGGGTCGACATTCAGGCTCCGGAAGGGGTGACGGAGGATGATTACCAGTTCCTGCCATCGAAAGCCGATCATTTTGTGAGCGGAAAAATCACGCGTAAATTCAGTACTACTAAGCCAGGGGTATATACATTCACATTCAACACTCTGACGTATGGTGGGTACGAAATGCAGCCAGTGACGGTGACAATTAACGCAGTGGAGGCTGCTACTGAAGAAGGTGAGGAGGCAATAAAATAATTTCTCCAGGAATGAAAAATTCGCTGTAATAAACAATAATGGCGTTGACACACGCAACGCCATTATTTACTGAACACCTACCCTGATACTGATTAGACAGTAGCAGGGTAGGGTAATCCTCAATGAGATATAGATACAGGCTAAGCCGGGCGAACGGGGATAAAAATTTCGCAAACAACATAGTTGTTATTCTTTTCTACAAAAGTTTCATTGCAGTAAAAACGTTCGATATCACAACCGTTTACTCTGACTAACCCCCTGGCAGGCAGTTCTATCAGATAGAGGTTCCGCACCCAGTTCGCATAATACTCCCAATCTCCTTCATAGCGGAAAGAGGCATAAAGCCCTCCAGCCGTTATCCATTCCTTTGGCATCTCCGTATCCGCATGGTCGCATACTGTACCGGCGAAGGTTTCAACTGTGAGCAAGTCTACCGATTTTGTAGATGGTGTATATGTTGAGACGTAATAGATATCCGTCTTCAAATTCTGAAGACATCTGGATAAATGATTACGCCGCAGTTTTACTTCTTCATCTGGTGGTTTGTTAGAGATTTCAATGTCATATTTAAATGAATTACCCCAAATACGTGTCTCAGGTAAATTGATTAATCTGCAATCAGTCTTTTGGTACTGACGCGTTAATAAAGGAGGCAAGATGTTGGTGAGATCCCAAAAGTCACGGAGCCGATATTCTCTGGGAGAACATCCAAACAACTTTTTAAATTCGCGGCTGAATGACTGCTGTGAATCAAAATGCAAAGATAGTGCAATATCAAGCATTGATTTAGCTGTAAGTCTGACAAGAATGGCTGCCCGACAAAGTCTTCGTTTGCGGATGTATGATCCCAGGGGCATGTGCATGAAGTTTCTGAACAGAAGTTGAATATTGCGTCTACTGTAGCCAGATTTCTGTGCGATATCTTCGATTGAGATAGGGTGATCGAGATTGCACTCAATCCACTCCAGGAGCTGCTGTAAAATCTTCTGCCTGATCATAACATTCTCCATTTATCTTTAGTCACTTTGCACATTTTCCTTGCGACAATGACTTTGAGTATATCAAAAACAGAAATGCCCGAGGCTAAACAAACGATTGATAGTGCATCTTCATTTTGCCGAGTAATCGTGAATGCCATAAAAGTGGTTTTGGCCAATAACATGGGGGAGGTGTCATGAACATCACGCTATGAGGTGGCCACAGTGGCTGAGTGCATTCTGATACTATTCATTTAACATAATATACATTATGCGCACCAATGTTATAACTGCAATATTCTAATGTTGCGCGGCTAGGTTTCCTGGGCTGTTATGTTGTGATCCCAGGATGCTGCCGGTACTTCACCGGACTCATTTTTCGCGGTCGAGATTGTCTTGCTCGCTAAAACCGGCCAAACCCCATATCTCACTTAATTCCATATTCTCGGCTTAACCGACCGTGCAACCTCAACACATTGGTTTCAATTGCCGTCAACACGTTCTCCGGAAAATCTGCCGGTAATGAAGCCTTCACGTTATCCAATGCTGCGGGAATCATTCTGGCAAAGTCTCTCAGGATTTCATGCATCTGCACTTCCGGGAATTTCAGTGCCTTTGCTGTCGCCAAAAAATGTCGCGGATATATTTTATCGATTTCCGTTTTTCTGCCTTTGGATGCGTTAAGCCCCATTGCCAGTTTGAGATCGCTGATATGTATTCCCGCGCCACCCAATACCGGAAATGCTGAAATGATGTCGTAAAATGGCGTGAGTCGATAACTGCCACCGGCCTGGATAAACACTGAGAAATTTTTCGCATGGCCGTCTGTCGAGCCAATCAACCACTGGAATACCTGGAATTTCATAAAATCATAACGATCGCGAAGCGCCTCGCTGGACCCCATCAAAAAAGCCATGATCCGCGCGATGCCTGGGCCTCCGTCAGATTCATATTTCACCGATGAAGGTAAACCGAATGTCTGACACATATCCTCCTGCGGCAAGCGAAGTAAAACCGTTCGTTCAGTATTCCAGCGCCTGTCAAAGCGTTCGACCGCTAACGCGCGCACCCTTCCCGCTTTAATGATTTCTGCGTCGGGAACATTCAACCCGAATTCTTTTGCCAGCAGCAGACAGTAATACTCATTATCAACACTCTGACTGAGATCGAGCGTCGCATTGGGCTGTCTGATTTCACCAATCGGCAATTTAATGATATGCGTCGTCGGCGTTATTCCTTTCGGAATGCACCAGTCATTGCCCATTCTGAGCAGCGCAGTCTTCTCCTGCGCGCCAGCAACCGAGATGCGAAAGTCATTTTCCTCCCTAATCATGCCTAGCGGGATATCTGCTTTATAAGCCGTTAATACTTCTTCAAGTCTGGCTTCAGTAAGCTTTTCCCATACCATTATTGGGCGCGTCACGGTTTCGTCTTCTGGTAATAACGTCACGGCGCCAACGCTATCTCGCCCTATTTCTGACAATAAATCAAACGGTTGCCTGGATTTAGCATGATAACGTTTAACGATGCGGTCGCGTACAATCGGGCTATCGGGTAACAGGTTATCGAAGAAGTTAAATACAGCATCAGAGGTGATATTCCCCCTCTGCAATGGCAGCGAAAGCGACAATGGCCTGGCATAACGGTTGGTCAACCACTCCGGCGCATACTTAAAGGTATGGGCACCGTTGGTCAGCTTCGTCAACTCGCCTACCCGCTGGTTGTTCATCCACGTGACAAGTTTTGGCATTACCACTCCAGATCTTGCTGAACGGTTGATTCTGGCGAGTCATTTTTCGTGTCGCATAGCGTCATCGAGAGATTAAGTGACTGTAATATCTTAAAAAATGTCGTTAGTGTGGTGTTGTCAGGGTTATTTTCGAAATTGGAAATAGTCGCCTGTTTTATGCCGATTTTTTTCGCCAGCTCGCTCTGCGTCCAGCCATTTTGCTGACGAACCAGTTTCATTGCATTTGCTAATTGCGTTGGGCTATAGATCATCGGAAAGCTCATCATGCCATACATCCACAAGAATTTTATCCGCTTTAGGGGATATTTTCAGTTTTATCCTTTAGTGAGGATAAAGTCAATCTGTAAACGCATTTTATCCGCTCTACGGGATAAATACTGCGATATCCCCGATCGCGGATAAAATGGAGGATTTAAAAAACGGCGCTGACGTGCCATTTGAGGTTGCTGATTTAAGCTGCATTACAAGCCTCATCACAGCGATCTCACCATTCTTGATGTACACTCGCGGCAAGTCTGGCACTTCGGGATCAGGCGCCTTTTCCCATGATTATATTTCTTTTCAATTTAATGGCATTCCTCAGTTCGATATTGAATTTAGCCTCGTCACTGAGGTTGTCCTTAAGATCAAGCGCAATGCGTTTTAATTCCGTAAATGCAAGCGGTCTTTGCCCATGTAAAAATTGAACGCCAGAACGTTCATAATACTTATCAATATGCTTTAACCTGTATTTTGCTAATTTTCTTATTTCACCTATAGACCCCTGCTGCCCATTGTCTATTAGGCGGTTGATTGTATACTCAACAAACTCTTTTTTATCTTCTCCGAAATAACTTAAAACTAACGGAAGTAAGAATCTTTGCATACAGATATCATATGAAAAAACCATAGAAAAATCGGAACCTAAAAGATCACAAGCCCCATCGAAATCGTTATATATAAAGATATAACGGTAAAAATCCTTAAACCTACTAATTATGCTTGCGTCGGTAACTTTATTTGCGCCAATATAGCAGCCATAAGGACTTCCTTTTGCAAAGTCAATGTTTTCTGTTGATTTGAAACTATCACATCCAGCGACTATAGCGAGTAGATTATTCATTGTATGTTTGTTTATCATTAAAAACAGATCATTCATCTCACTCCAGGATATATACTTTTTAATGCCAGGGAAAAACATTCCCTCATCGGGTGAGCCATGACACTCAAAATGCACTATCGGGATTAAACCTTTTTTTATGACTCCTTTTTCCAGCTCCTTAAAGAAAGATATTAGCATGGGGATATTATGGATCTTAACAAACACAATGGGGATGGGGACTTTCAAGCTTGAGATCGATTTAAATAGTTTTGAAGCGGTATTGCTTTTAAGTGTTATATCATCTGGTCTATTGGTGTTAATTTTGATGTCACTCGAGGAGTCAAGATCTTCATCACCTAAAACATCGATGATATATATAATGTTGAATGCAAATTTTCTCGTCATATTTTATATCGCTATATCCAATAGAGTTAGCGTCCAAATGCCAGGAGTTTCACACAAAAAACTTCAAACCTGGTTCCTGTCCTAAGGATATCAAAAAAAAGTCACTTTGTGATTATTCACTATCCACAGACAGATATTAATTTTTAATATATTGCATGTTAATATATTTATATGAAATGAATAAAAACAACAAGAAGGAGGCTTTATTTGTTTTAAATTGATTTTATGCGAAATTTACTCTTCCCTACCCCGTTAGCCTCTAATATTATTATTGATTAATAAATATCTCTGATGAATCTTGAGCAGCACGTAGTCAATCACTTTTAGGTATCCTTGATTTAATGCGCGAGCTCGGTGGATTGATGACGTGAGGCGAATTCATCAATTCATCAATTTTATCTACACTTGGGTTAACGCGCTGACGGGAGTAAAAAAATGGCTGACTGGAACCCCTCTTTATATTTGCACTTCACCGCCGAACGGTCGCGACCAGCGGTAGAACTGCTTGCCAGAGTTCCTCTGGAAAACGTCCGGCAAATAGCCGATCTCGGCTGCGGCCCAGGCAACAGCACCGCCCTGCTACATCAACGTTGGCCAACGGTAAAAATTACTGGCATTGATTCGTCTCCGGCGATGATTGCTGAAGCGCGTGCAGTGTTGCCAGAATGTCAGTTTGTTGAAGCAGATATCCGCAATTGGCAACCGGATCACGCATTCGATCTGATTTTCGCCAACGCCTCGTTGCAATGGTTGCCTGATCATTACGAACTGTTTCCACATCTTGTGTCGTTACTCAATCCGCATGGCGTACTGGCGGTACAAATGCCGGACAACTGGCTGGAGCCGACACATGTATTAATGCGCGAAGTCGCCTGGGAGCAGCATTATCCGGATCGTGGACGCGAACCACTGGCAGGCGTTCATGCTTACTACGATATTCTGAGTGAAACCGCATGTGAGGTTGATATCTGGCGAACCACCTACTATCACCAGATGCCATCTCACCAGGCGATTATTGACTGGGTGACCGCCACCGGATTACGCCCGTGGTTGCAGGATCTGACTGAGAGTGAACAGCAGCATTTTCTTACGCGCTACCATCAGATGCTGGAAGAGCAGTATCCACTGCAGGAGGATGGTCAAATACTGCTGGCATTTCCGCGCTTGTTCATTGTTGCCCGGCGAACAGAGTAATTGTTACGTCAACTGGTAATGGCGGTCGGGAAGAATCTTCGGCGGGATCTCCGTTTCATCGTTCATCTGCAACAGGTCAATTTCAATAGCGTTGCAGATGGCATCAAGCGGTAAATCATTGTTTTCTGTACCGAACGGGTCTTCTAACTCTTCCGCCAGACAATCAAGCGAAATGAAGGTGTAGGAAATCAGTACTGAGATAAAAGGCGTCATGTAATGCAGATCCACGACCAGCGCGAACGGTAGCATGATGCAAAACAGGTAAACGGTACGATGCAAAATGAGTGTGTAAGCAAAAGGAATTGGTGTATATGCGATGCGCTCACATCCTGCCAGCACCGCAGAAATATCATTGAGCCGATCGTTCAGACTAATAAATAGAATGTCAGAAAGTTGCCCATTCCGGCGCTGAACAGCTAACCACTTCCCCATCATCAGCAAAATATGATTAGCTGGGGAGTTTGTAGCCTGCACCCGCTGAAGATCTTCTTCATTGAGGTAATGTGCCAGCACTTTTGCCTGTGGCAGTTTGCGTAATGTCATGCGTAAACAGTGAGCAAAGGCAATTTGTAGCCGGACAAACTCCTTTACGCTTGCTGAATCGGGCAACGTCGTTTTTACTTCACGCAATAATGACCGTAAGGCAATCATCAACTGTCCCCACAGTTTGCGCGCTTCAACATAACGAGCGTACCCCGCGTTATTACGAAACCCCAGAAAAATGGCGATAGCAACACCGAGAATGCTGAACGGCGCGAGGGTAAATTTGATGCCCAGATGCGTATACCAGGGCAGCATGAAAATAACCGCGATAGAAAAAAGAAAGTTGAGTAGCAAGCGCGAGGATATTTTGGATAATACTGAACCGTGCCAGACAAAAATACGGCGCAACCAGTGTTGTTGTGGGCGAACAATCATGATTATCTTCAAACATGGAAAAGTCGCCCTATTAAACGTGATTGCGATCACGTTCTCAAGTATCAATTTACAAATTACCTACAAGACTACAACAATCACAGATGCGACATGTGGCATCTGGTTATGATAAGGGTATATAGGATGTTGTAACTAATAATGCATAATAACAAACCCGGCCGAAACCGGGTTCAGAGATTGCGCCGTTAATTGCCTGATGCGCTGCGCTTATCAGCGCCTCCAACTAGCTATGTGATTTCAGTTAGTTGGAAAAGTGCGGCTGGATGCAGCATAAATGCCTTATCCGGCTTACAAAATAATGCAATTATTAGCACAACGGACGTACAGCTTCGCGCATCCCTTTTTCCAGAATCGCATCCAGGTCATTGGCCACCTGCTCTACCAGACCAGGCACTTGCGTCAGATCCTGCTCCCAGTGGTCTTTTTCTGCCAACACAATAGCAACCAGCGCCTGGGTGTCGATGACACGATCACGATGCTGACTCCACAATTGCTGATAACACTCCAGCCAGTGAGCATCATCCTGCACCGGATAGGTTTCACCGTTACGCTCACCGCGATAGAATGCAATCAGTGCCGCTAACGCGAAAGTGAGACGAGCCGGGAGTTTACCATTCGCCTTCTGCCCTGCCAGCAACTGCGGCAGGATGCGGGTACGGAACTTGGTCATACCGTTGAGCGCAATGGACAGCAACTGATGCTTAATGTACGGGTTACGGAAACGCCCGGTGACTGCACTGGCGAAAGATTCCAGCTCATCTCGCGGCAGATCCAGTACCGGAATAATCTCTTCATAAATGGCTTTTTCAACGAATGCACAGATTTCTGCATCGTTCATCGCTTCGCCTACAGTATCCAACCCAGCCTGGAACGCCACCGGCACCAGCGCGGTGTGAGCACCATTAAGGATTGCTACTTTGCGCTCTTTATACGGTTTAATATCGTCAACAATCAGTACGTTGAGCGGATATTTATCCAGACGCAATTCAGACGCTAAGGATTTCGGTCCCTGAATCACAAACAGGTAAAAGTGTTCAGCGGTATCGAGGAAACCATCGTGATAACCGAGTTCTTCTTCCAGTTTCGCTACTTCATCACGCGGATAACCGGTAACGATACGGTCCACCAGCGTAGAACAGAAGCTGTTAGCTTTATCCAGCCATTGAACAAACGCTTCCGGTAGCTGCCACTCTTGCGCATAACGCAGCACCAGTTCACGCAGCGCATCACCATTATAATCAATCAGTTCACACGGAATGATGATCCAACCTTTATCCAGCGCACCGTTGAAATGGCTAAAACGTTCGAACAGCAAACGCGTCAGTTTTGCCGGATAGCTTACCGCTGGCGCATCATCAAATTTGTCGCCCGCATGATAGTTGATGCCCGCTTCGGTGGTGTTAGAGAAGACGAAACGCATTTCCGGATTGTGCGCCAGCTTCAGGAATTCATCGTAGTCACCGTAGACGCTAATTTCACGGTTTACAGAACGAATCAAACGCGCATCGCTGACTGCTTCGCCCTTCTCATTCAGGCCACGAATAATGGTGGTGTACAAACCATCCTGAGTGCTAAGTGACGGCGGGAATGAAGTTTCAATCGGACGAACAACGACCACACCAGAATTCAGATCGGTGTGCTCATTCAGGAGATCAATTTGCCAGTCAACAAAGGCGCGCAGAAAGTTACCTTCACCAAACTGAATGATACGTTCTGGATACTGTGCACCGGGAAAATCGCGACGATTTAGTGTTTTCACAATGGGTTCCCTTTTGATTAGTCATACAACCTGCTTGAATTGGTATAACAGATTAGCAAACTTTAATACGCTGAACCCCTGTTTTGATCAACTCGTGGTGATTAATTAGCAGGTTTAAGAGAAAAATGTGGCGCAGATCATGGTTCTGACGGTATTTATTCAACCGCCAGAGTGGTAGAACACATTATTCTGAAACAGCGGAAAAATAATAAAGCTGTCAGACAACTTCCTCACCATAACGCATGGTGCTGGTGCGGTTACGCCCATCTTTTTTCGAGCGATAGAGACACGTATCAGCTTCAACCATCAATTTATTGAAGTCATCAGTTAGTGTACTGTATGAAGCACATCCACTACCGACACCGATGCTGACCGTAAGATAGAGCGTCTTTTGTTGCCAGGTAAAAGGTTGAAGTTCGACAGCTTTGCGGATTTTCTCCGCTATCAATAGACCATCGACGGGATTCACTGAAGGTACAGCAACGGCAAACTCTTCTCCCCCCATCCGCGCCACCAGCCCTTTATCGCCCACAATTTTCTGAATATGCTGAGCAAATACGCTTAAGACTTTATCGCCACATTCATGACCATAGTTGTCGTTAATGCTTTTGAAATAGTCGATATCAAGCAGCATGACGGTCAGATGTTGTGTCTGTTGCAGCGATGGACTTTTCAGCGCCTCATAAAGACCGGATCGTGAGTACACCTGTGTCAGAAAATCAAAATCGGCACGCAGAGAAACTTGCTTCATCAGTGAATTAATCGCCGCCACGCTAAAGGAAACCATAATTGGGCAAATGGCCATCGTGGCAATGCCCAGACGAGCGGAAAACATTTGCGGAATCGAGAACGGCGAACCGACAGCGATATCAATCACCGAATTAGCCACCAGCACGATTTCTACCGCTCCGGTGATAAAGGTCAACAGACACGTAGCCTGTGGCGTATAGCGCACCGCACACCAGATTAATGCCGGCAGCGGAAATGCCAGACTCCCTGCACCGCCAATCGCCACTGAGGCAATGACCGACACGATCAGCGCAATGACAGGCATCATCTGCTCTGCTTTAAAACGCGGTAATACTCCCGGAATTGCCAGCGTCAGCATACAAGGAACAATCAACACGCCTGTTGAGAATTGTTCACTAAACCAGTCAGCAAGCAAAGGCCAGAAATCAAGACTATCAATACTGACCGAACCAATCGCGCCGACGATGGCACATAATAAAGCGGCAATCAGACAGTAATTAAATAACCGTAAGGCACTTACTGGTTCATATTTATTTTTCCCCAGACGCTTATCCCGTACCACCAACAGAGCAACGGTCACAATAAACATCATATTGGATAAATTAATAACCAGCGAGACCAGCCCCCATTCGGTGGTCATGGCATCATAAGCCAGCATTGCCACGTAACAGATAGCATAGTAATGCAGACGATTAAGCCAGACATAGCGGGCAAATACCCCTGCCATTACACCATTGAGCGGCCAGAAAAGAGAGAGTTCATGAACCAGGCGTAGCTCTGCACCAATAAAATAGAACAGCGTCGTTAGCGCAAAAATTGCAATGCTATTACGTAGCAGATGACCTTCCTGGAACAAACGGAAAGTGGATATGGGGTGTACATACATTAATTATCTGTCCATACAATTGCGGATGGCAATTATCTCAACGCAATAAGTAAATTCTCATAAAGGATAGCATGTTCGCTGACAGCGGCGACAAGGAAAGATATCAGTCAGATGATCTTTTGGCTTTTACCACCATTCTTATGGCTGATTCATCTGTATAACCAGCCAGTGGTAGATAACCGTCACGATATAACGTTGTTGTTCCTCACTTAACGAAACACCCTGCGGAATGTCATGCCACTTAGCCAGACAACCACGGCAACAGGTCGCGGTGGCGTGCTGAGCGATAAACACCGGATGCCCACGCATGGGGGTTTGCTTACCATCGTTCGCCGGTAATGCCGGAGCAAGACGCTTAGCGACAAAATCCGCCGCATGTTGTTCTATAACCGGCGCGCCCTTCTCCAGACAATACTGACGCTCTTTCACACCCAAACGAAAGCGGGAGCGAAATTTTGAACGGGATAAACGCGCGAAGAGTGGATCAAGTGACTGCATTAATAAACCGAGCGTCCTAATTGTTTCGTCAATTGTTCAAGTACTGCGATACCGGCAAGAGAGTTGCCCGCATCATCCAGTTCCGGGCTCCATACCGCGATAGCCATTTCATGCGGGACGATCGCAACAATACCGCCGCCAACGCCAGATTTCGCCGGAAGCCCCACTCGCCAGGCGAATTCACCCGCGTTCTGGTACATTCCGCTCGTTGCCATCAGCGCATTAATTTGCCGTGCCTGCATCGGCGTTACTACTGGCTCATCGATATGAAAAGCCTTCCCCTGATTCGCCAGAAAGACAAACGTCCGCGCCAGCTCAACACAACTCATTTTCAGTGCGCAGTAATGAAAGTAGTTTTGCAGAACGGTAGTTACATCATGATGGAAATTACCAAACGACTTCATCAGCCAGGCGATCGCCGCATTTCTCGCAGAATGTTCAAACTCGGAACGCGCCACCACCGTATCGTAGGCAATATCAGACACGCCGCTTAAGCCGCGCACCACTTCCAGCATACGCTGCCGCGGGGCGCTTAACCGCCCTTGCAGCATATCGCAGACGACCAACGCACCGGCATTAATAAACGGATTGCGTGGAATGCCCTGCTCCATTTCCAGTTGCACCAGGGAATTGAACGGCGATCCAGACGGATCTTTGCCGACGCGTTGCCAGATCTCCTCTTCGGAGTAATGACGCATAGCGACAACGAGACTGAGCACTTTGGAAATAGATTGAATGGAAAAACGTTCTTGCGCGTCTCCGGCCTGAAAAAGCTGCCCATCAACGGTACAAATGGCAATCCCCAGGCGGGAGCCATCGACGGTTGCCAGTGCCGGAATATAATCTGCGACTTTACCCTGACCAATTAGCGGCCGCACTTGCCGCAAGATGTTTTCTAAAATTACATTATCCATGGCGACAGCCACACTCTGCTCCTTGCTCGCAGGTCTGAAAAGACCTGCGAGTATAACAGAGCTAAATATGTGACGTCAGATCCGGTCTTTCCACACCGTCTGGATATTACAGAACTCATGTAAACCGAAATGGGAAAGCTCACGACCAAAACCACTCTTCTTCACACCACCAAAGGCGACTCGCGCATCGCTGGCGCAAAAACCATTGATAAACACGCCACCGCATTCCAGACGTGCTGCCATCTGTCTGGCTCGTGTTTCGTCAGCGGTAAAGATCGTCGCAGAAAGACCGAACTCGCTGTCATTAGCCAGTTTCAGCGCATGTTCCGCATTTTTTGCTATGGTGATTGCGGCAACGGGGCCAAAAAGCTCTTCACGAAACGCCGTCATTTCGGGGGTGACATTAGCCAGAACCGTTGGCGGATAGTAGTTACCTTCCCCTGCCATCTTTTCTCCGCCCAGTAACAAACGCGCCCCCTGCGCCAGTGTTTTTTCCACCTGATGATGTAGCTCATCACGCAAATCAAAACGTGCCATCGGGCCGAGATCGTTCTCTTCGTCACGTGGATCGCCCATTTTTAACGCCGCTGCAGCCGCTACGAAACGTTCGGTAAATGCCGAAGCAATTCCCTCTTCGATGATAAAGCGTTTTGCCGCCGCACATACCTGCCCGGTATTCTGATAACGTCCGATAACCGCAGCTTTCACGGCCAGCTCCAGATCGGCATCGTTAAGCACAATAAACGGATCCGAACCCCCCAGTTCCAGTACGCATTTTTTTAGCGCTGCGCCGGCCTGTGCGCCAATAGCCGCTCCCGCACGGACACTGCCGGTCACCGTGACCGCTGCAATACGCGGGTTTTTAATCATCCGGCTGACACCATCGTTGTCAGCATTCAGCCAACCATATACGCCTTGTGGGATACCGGCATCTTGAAATACCTGGGCAATTAACTGTGCACAACCTGACACATTCGGCGCATGTTTAAGTAAGTAACTGTTACCCGCAAGAATGATAGGAACAGCACCGCGCATGACCTGCCATAACGGGAAGTTCCACGGCATAACTGCAAGGATTGTCCCCATTGGGCGATATTCAATGACCGCTTGCTGGTTCTCAACCAGTGTAGGTTCAGCTTTCAGCATTGCCGGGCCATGCTCTGCATACCAGTCGCACAAATTCGCTGATTTCACTACTTCGGCACGCGCCTGTTTGATGGGCTTACCCATTTCACGGGTGATCATTTGCGCCATCTCTTCGCTACGCGTACGCAGAGCCTTAGCGATATCACGCAGTTTCTTCGCCCGGTAATCTATGCTCGTCTCGCGCCAGTCGCGATAGCCTGTCGCCGCAAGCTGAAGAGCGTTTTCAATATCGTCAGCACCAGCCCACGGCAGTGAAGAAAGTTGTTCACCATTGGCTGGATTTATCGAAATGGCATGGGTCGCCGGAGTGATGGTCATTGGGGTATCTCCTTCATGAGTCAGGGTAAAAAGATACGCAGATTTACTCTTACTTTAAAATGAATAATATTAAGCCACTTATTCACGAATTGAGAATACTATGGATCTAACCCAACTGGAGATGTTTAACGCCGTTGCTGAGGCAGGCAGCATTACCCAGGCTGCGGCAAAAGTGCATCGTGTACCTTCTAATCTCACGACCCGTATACGCCAACTGGAAACAGAACTCGGCGTTGAACTGTTTATTCGCGAGAATCAGCGGTTACGGCTTTCTCCCGCCGGGCATAATTTTTTACGCTATAGCCAACAAATTCTCGCGCTGGTGGATGAGGCGCGGAACGTTGTAGCTGGCGATGAGCCGCAAGGTCTGTTTTCTCTCGGGTCGCTGGAAAGCACCGCCGCTGTGCGTATTCCGGCAACGCTGGCTGAATTTAACCGTCGCTACCCTAAAATTCAGTTTTCACTCTCTACCGGCCCATCCGGCACCATGCTGGACGGTGTACTGGAGGGGAAACTGAATGCGGCATTTATCGATGGGCCAGTCAGGTTAATGGCTGTAACATTTATGCCTTCCGTGCCAATTGCTCGTATCGCCGCCATTTTGAGCGCTGGTTTCATGCTGACGGCGCAGCGCCGGGGACTATTCATGAGATGGAGTCATATCACGGCATGCTGGCTTGTGTTATCGCGGGTGCAGGCATTGCGCTTATCCCTCGCTCTATGCTGGAAAGTATGCCAGGGCATCATCAGGTTGAAGCCTGGCCGTTAGGTGAGCAATGGCGTTGGTTAACAACCTGGCTGGTCTGGCGTCGCGGTGCGAAAACACGTCCGCTTGAGGCATTTATTGAGCTGCTGGATGTGCCAGACTAAGCATGATGAAAAAATTTTCTGCTCTGTATGTTGTACCTGCCACTCACGCAGTAGTTGGCACAACATGAAGCGGCAAAACGCGACACAGGTCACAAAGTCATTGTATTCAGATCATTAACCGTTTTAAGATCATTTCATTACCTTTTCGCAACTCACCCGATAATCTGTTATGACAACGAATATTGTTTCCCGCAAAGTGGCGTGGCTACGGGTAGTTACGCTGGCAGTCGCCGCCTTTATCTTCAATACCACTGAATTTGTTCCTGTTGGTCTGCTTTCTGACATTGCGCAAAGCTTCCATATGCAAACCGCACAAGTCGGTATCATGTTGACCATTTATGCGTGGGTAGTGGCGCTAATGTCACTGCCTTTTATGCTAATGACCAGCCAGGTCGAACGCCGCAAGCTGCTGATCTGCCTGTTTGTGGTGTTTATCGCCAGCCACATCCTGTCATTTTTATCGTGGAGTTTTACTGTTCTGGTGATCAGCCGTATTGGCGTAGCTTTCGCTCATGCTATTTTCTGGTCGATTACGGCGTCACTGGCGATCCGTATGGCACCCGCCGGAAAGCGAGCGCAGGCATTGAGTTTAATTGCCACCGGCACAGCACTGGCAATGGTATTAGGTTTACCTATCGGGCGCATTGTGGGGCAATATTTCGGCTGGCGAACGACATTCCTCGCGATCGGTATCGGGGCGCTTCTTACCCTTCTGTGCCTCATCAAGCTACTGCCATTACTGCCCAGCGAACATTCCGGCTCATTAAAAAGCCTTCCGCAACTGTTCCGCCGCCCGGCATTGATAAGCATTTATTTGCTGACTGTGGTGGTCGTTACCGCCCATTACACGGCATACAGCTATATCGAACCTTTTGTGCAAAACGTTGCGGGATTCAGCGCCAACTTTGCCACGGCATTGCTGTTGATGCTCGGTGGCGCGGGCATTATTGGTAGCCTGATTTTCGGTAAGCTTGGTAACCAGTATGCATCTATTCTGGTCAGTGCTGCGATTGCGCTGTTGCTGGTGTGCCTGGCGTTACTGTTACCTTCGGCAAGTAGCGAGATACACCTCGGCGTACTGAGCATTTTCTGGGGGATCGCGATGATGATCATCGGGCTTGGGATGCAGGTTAAAGTGCTGGCGCTGGCACCGGATGCCACCGACGTTGCGATGGCGCTATTCTCCGGGATATTTAATATTGGCATTGGTGCCGGGGCGCTGGTGGGTAATCAGGTCAGTCTGCACTGGTCGATGTCGATGATTGGTTATGTGGGCGCAGTTCCGGCACTTGCCGCATTGATATGGTCGATCATAATATTCCGCCGCTGGCCTGTGGCACTCGAAGAACAGACACGATAATTGGAAGGCCCGAACGCGGTGCCGGATTCGGCGGGAACGCCTTATCCGGCCTACAAAACCACGCAAATTCAATACATTGCAGAGATCAGGCCTGATAAGCGTAGCGCATCAGGCAATTTTGCTTTTGTTATCAGTCTCAAAGGCCCATTCGGGCCTTTTTTAATGGTAAGTTTTAATAATTTCCAGGATGCCGTTAATAATAAACTGCACACCCATACAAACCAGTAAGAACCCCATCAGGCGGGAGATCGCTTCAATTCCTCCCTTGCCCACCAGCCGCATAATGGCACCAGAGCTACGCAGACTTCCCCATAAAATGACCGCCACCAGGAAAAAGATCAGCGGCGGCGCAACCATCAGTACCCAGTCCGCGAAAGTTGAGCTCTGACGCACAGTGGACGCCGAGCTAATGATCATCGCAATGGTTCCCGGCCCGGCGGTACTTGGCATTGCCAGCGGCACAAAAGCAATATTGGTGCTGGGTTCATCTTCCAGTTCTTCCGATTTACTTTTTGCCTCCGGAGAGTCCGTTGCCTTTTGCTGTGGAAAGAGCATACGAAAACCGATAAACGCAACGATTAGTCCGCCTGCAATCCGCAGACCGGGAATCGAAATGCCGAAGGTATCCATCACCAGTTGCCCGGCGTAATACGCCACCATCATGATGGCAAATACATACACTGAGGCCATCAACGACTGGCGATTACGTTCGGCACTGTTCATGTTGCCCGCCAGACCGAGAAACAACGCTACGGTAGTAAGCGGGTTAGCTAACGGCAGTAACACCACCAGCCCCAGACCAATCGCTTTAAACAAATCTAACATTGGTGATTGTTATCCTGTGTCTCTTAGTTATCAGCGAAAAGTATAAAGGGTAAACAAGGAGAAAGTTTCACTCTTTAACTTTCCTTGCATTGCGCTGACCAAAACTTGAACCGATTTAGCAAAACGTGGCATCTGCCAACCCATTCATTTGACTTATACTTGCCTGGGCAATATTATCCCCCGCAACTAATTACTTGCCAGGGCAACTAATGTGAAAAGTACCAGCGACCTGTTCAATGAAATCATCCCATTGGGTCGCTTAATCTATATGGTTAATCAGAAGAAAGACCGTCTGCTTAACGATTATCTGTCACCGCTGGATATCACTGCGGCACAGTTTAAGGTGCTCTGCTCTATCCGCTGCGCAGCGTGCATTACACCGGTCGAGCTGAAAAAAGTGTTGTCGGTCGACCTGGGAGCACTGACCCGTATGCTGGATCGCCTGGTCTGTAAAGGTTGGGTGGAACGGTTGCCTAACCCGAATGACAAGCGCGGCGTGCTGGTAAAGCTCACCGCCAGCGGCGCGGCAATATGTGAACAATGCCATCAATTAGTTGGCCAGGACCTGCATCAAGAATTAACAAAAAACCTGACGGCGGACGAAGTGGCAACGCTTGAGCATTTGCTTAAGAAAGTCCTGCCGTAAACAAAAAAAGAGGTATGACGATGTCCAGACGCAATACTGACGCTATTACTATTCATAGCATTTTGGACTGGATCGAGGACAACCTGGAATCACCACTGTCACTGGAAAAAGTGTCAGAGCGTTCAGGTTACTCCAAATGGCACCTGCAACGGATGTTTAAAAAAGAAACTGGCCATTCATTAGGTCAATACATCCGCAGCCGTAAAATGACGGAAATCGCGCAAAAGCTGAAAGAAAGTAACGAGCCAATACTCTATCTGGCAGAACGTTATGGTTTCGAGTCCCAGCAAACCCTGACCCGCACCTTCAAAAACTATTTTGATGTTCCGCCGCATAAATATCGGATGGCGAATATACAGGGCGAATCGCGCTTTTTACATCCGTTGAATCATTACAATAGTTAGTTAAAACGTGACAACGTCACTTGAGGCAATCATGAAACCACTTTTATCCGCAATAGCAACCGCGCTTATTCTCTTTTCCGCGCAGGGATTTGCGGAACAAACTACGCAGCCGGTCGTTACTCCCTGCGGCGATGAAGTGATTGTTCCTCCATCGCAGGAACAACCCCCTTTCGATTTAAATCACATGGGGACAGGCAGTGATAAGTCGGATGCGCTGGGCGTGCCTTATTATAATCAACACACCATGTAATTAATTCTGGCCCCGGGATATCGGGGCTTATTAGCCTCTCACCTTCACCGCTTTACGCCAGCGCAAACCAAACACATTGATATACAGCCCACCCATTATCAGCACCGCACCGAAAAATTGCAGACCCGTTAATCGTTCATCCAGCAATAATGCCGCACTTGCCAGACCAACTACCGGCACCAGTAACGATAACGGTGCAACACGCCAGGTTTCATAGCGACCCAGCAGCGTCCCCCAGATCCCATAACCGACAATTGTCGCCACAAACGCCAGATACATCAGAGACAAAATGGTGATCATGTCGATAGTGACCAGGCTGTGAATCATGGTTGCAGAACCATCGAGAATGAGTGAAGCGACAAAGAACGGAATAATGGGAATTAATGCACTCCATATCACCAGCGACATCACCGCCGGACGCGATGAATGCGACATGATCTTTTTATTGAAGATGTTGCCACACGCCCAGCTAAATGCTGCCGCCAGGGTCAACATAAAGCCGAGCATCGCTACATGCTGACCGTTCAGGCTATCTTCGATTAACACCAGTACACCAAAAATCGCTAAGGCGATCCCCGCCAGTTGTTTGCCATGCAGTCGCTCACCGAAAGTAAACGCGCCAAGCACGATAGTAAAAAACGCCTGAGCCTGTAATACCAGCGAGGCCAGTCCAGCCGGCATACCGAAGTTAATGGCGCAGAAGAGAAAGGCAAACTGCGCAAAACTGATGGTTAAACCATACCCCAGCAGTAAATTCAGCGGTACTTTCGGCCGTGCGACAAAAAAGATAGCCGGGAAAGCGACCAGCATAAAGCGCATACCGGCCAGCATCAGCGGTGGCATGTTGTGAAGTCCCACTTTGATGACCACAAAATTAAGCCCCCACACCACCACAACCAGTAGCGCCAATAACCCATCTTTTCGCGACATTCTACCGCCTCTGAATTTTCATCTTTTGTAAGCAATCAACTTAGCTGAATTTACTTTTCTTTAACAGTTGATTCGTTAGCCATCGTTTCCGACGGCATTAATGGCAAATAAGTCGCTATACTTCGGATTTTTGCCATGCTATTTCTTTACATCTCGAAAACAAAACATAACAAAACGCACCGCCGGACAGCCAAATGAACTTATCCCTGAGACGCTCTACCTGCGCCCTTCTCGCCTCATCGTTGTTATTAACCATCGGACGGGGCGCCACGCTACCGTTTATGACCATTTATTTGAGTCGCCAGTACGGTCTGGGAGTCGATCTGATCGGTTATGCGATGACAATTGCACTAACCATCGGCGTGGTTTTTAGCCTTGGATTTGGCATTCTGGCGGATAAGTTCGACAAGAAACGTTATATGTTACTGGCAATTACCGCCTTCGCCAGCGGTTTTATCGCCATTCCCCTGGTGGACAGCGTAACGCTGGTGGTGCTGTTCTTTGCTCTCATCAACTGCGCCTATTCCGTTTTTGCTACCGTGTTGAAAGCCTGGTTTGCCGATAATCTTTCATCCACCAGCAAAACGAAGATCTTCTCGATCAACTACACCATGCTCAACATTGGCTGGACCATCGGCCCACCGCTCGGCACGCTATTGGTGATGCAAAGCATCAATCTGCCCTTTTGGCTGGCCGCCATCTGTTCCGCGTTCCCCATGCTTTTCATTCAAATTTGGGTAAAGCGCAGCGAGAAAATTATCGCCACAGAGGCGGGTAGCGTCTGGTCGCCAAAAGTTTTGTTACAGGATAAAGCTCTGCTGTGGTTCACCTGCTCTGCTTTTCTTGCTTCTTTCGTGAGCGGTGCTTTTGCCTCGTGCATTTCACAATATGTGATGGTGATTGCTGATGGCGATTTTGCCGAAAAGGTGGTCGCGGTTGTTCTTCCGGTTAATGCTGCGATGGTGGTTACGTTGCAATATTCCGTGGGTCGTCGCATTAATCCGACCAACATTCGCGCATTAATGACGGTGGGCACCCTCTGTTTTGTCGTCGGTCTGATCGGGTTTATCTTTTCCGGCAACAGCCTGCTACTTTGGGGAATTTCAGCCGCGGTATTTACCCTCGGTGAGATCATTTATGCCCCTGGTGAGTACATGTTGATTGACCATATTGCGCCGCCGGGGATGAAAGCCAGTTATTTTTCCGCCCAGTCATTAGGCTGGCTTGGCGCAGCGATAAATCCACTGGTGAGTGGTATCGTGCTCACTACCATGCCGCCTTCCTCGCTGTTTGTCATCTTAGCGTTGGTGATCATTGCGGCGTGGATGCTGATGTTAAAAGGTATTCGCACCAGAACGTGGGGGCAGCCGGTGCTTTGTTGACGGACGAGCCGTGCCAGTGTGGTACGGCGCTGCGGATTATTTTCCTGCGACAACGGCGATTAATACGCGTACAGGATTATCTGCAAAATTCGGCTTTTAACATCGATAAAATTGCCGAGCTGACGGGGTTTAGTCATTCAGCGTTACTGCGTCATCATTTTCACCAGCTTTTTTTATTATCCCCTTCACAATATCGGAAAAACAACCGACCACCATCACATTAACCACCTAATTCAGCCTTCGTTTAGGTTACCTCTGCTAATATCTTCCTCATTGAGATGAAAATTAAGGTAAGCGAGGAAATACACCACACCATAAACGGAGGCAAATAATGCTGGGTAATATGAATGTTTTTATCGCCGTACTGGGAATAATTTTATTTTCTGGTTTTCTGGCCGCGTATTTCAGCCACAAATGGGATGACTAATGAACGGAGATAATCCCTCACCTAACCGGCCCCTTGTTACAGTTGTGTACAAGGGGCCTGATTTTTCTGACGGCGAAAAAAAAACCGCCAGTAAACCGGCGGTGAATGCTTGCATGGATTGATTTGTGTTTTGCTTTTACGCTAACAGGCATTTTCCTGCACTGGTAGCGGATCGCTGACACAGTAGCATCACGTTTCTCAATGAATGTTAAACGGTGTTTAAACTCGAGTAATCACGCTCTGTTCATCAATAAACATGCAGCGGTTTCTTCCGGTCTGCTTACCTTCATACATTGCTCTGTCTGCTCTTCCGATTACCGCATCCAGCGACTCTTCAGGAAATGCCCGGCTGACTCCAGCGGTCACGGTTATGTTGATATGCCCGTCAGAATGTGCAATTGCGTGGTTATCGACTAACTGGCAAATACGAACTCCGGCACGGCATGCCTCTTCATCATTAGCAGCTTTGACGATGATGATAAATTCTTCGCCGCCATAGCGATAAACCGTTTCGTAATCACGCGTCCAGGTAGCTAAGTAAGTTGCCAGCGTGCGTAATACCACATCGCCTATTAAATGCCCGTAGGTATCATTAACCAATTTAAATCGGTCTATATCCAGCAATATTAAATAGAGATTCAACGGCTCAGCATTGCGTAATTGATGATCAAAGGACTCATCAAGAACCCGACGACCGGGTAAGCCAGTCAGAACATCCATATTGCTACGAATAGTTAAAAGGTAAATTTTGTAATCGGTTAATGCCGCGGTAAAAGAAAGTAACCCGTCCTGAAATGCGTCAAAATGCGCTTCCTGCCAGCGATTTTCAACAATAGCCAGCATTAACTCCCGTCCGCAGATATGCATATGCTGATGCGCAGAATCCATTAGCCGAACGTAAGGTAATTCATCGTTATCGAGTGGCCCCAGATGATCAATCCACTGACCAAACTGGCACAGCCCATAAGAATGGTTATCTGTAATTTCTGGCTTACTGGCATCTTTCGCTACCACGCTGTGAAACATACTCACCAGCCACTGGTAATGGGCATCAATAGCCTTATTGAGATCTAACAAGATGGCATCGATTTCCGTTGTCTTCTTGATCATTGCCACTCCTTTTTCACAGTTCCTTGTGCGTTCTATTGTAACGGGAGAAAAGAAAACTTATGTCAACAATTCCATAGAAAAATATTTACTAATGGATAAAAACATAACCGCGTGATTTAAAACAAAATACGCAGAAAAAAAATAATTAAATCTGGCAAAACAGGTTCAATTTAAGCCAGAAGATATAATACTGATTATGCCGAAGGGGGGAAAACAATGGCCAGATGGATTAGAGCATCTGGCAGTATTATAATTCTACAAATGTACGGAGATACCGAATAACAATTCCAGACATAGCAGTGGGAAACTAAAAACAGAAATGAATAACATAGTATATATTGCCCCGGGCAGGAATCAGTCCGGGGCAATATGGGAGAGTTAAACATCCAGCCCGCGATGTTGCAACATTGGTGCAATCTGTGGTGCCTTACCGCGCCATTGACGATACAGACGTTCTAAATCTTCGCTGTTGCCTTTGGAGAGGATTGCCTCGCGAAAATATTGCCCATTTTCACGCGTTAATCCGCCCTGCTCAACAAACCACTGATAACCATCGTCTGCCAGCATTTGCGTCCACAGATACGCGTAGTAACCCGCCGCATATCCGCCGCCAAAAATGTGGGCGAAATAACTGCTGCGATAACGTGGCGGTACAGCAGGAAGATCCATATTTTCCGCCACCAGCGCCCGCTGTTCGAAATCGTCCACATCCTGCATCGCCTCATTCTCTTGCAAACAGTGCCAACGCATATCGAGAAGCGCAGCACTAAGCAGTTCGCTCATCTCATAGCCTTTATTGAACAGGCTGGCATCGCGCATTTTCTGTTGCAGAGTTTCCGGCATGGCTTCTCTGGTTTGATAATGTCGGGCATAGCGGGCGAACACCTGCGGATGCGTTGCCCAGTGTTCGTTGATTTGCGACGGAAATTCAACAAAATCACGCGGCGTATTGGTGCCGGAAAGCGTGGCATAACGCTGGCAGGCAAACAGACCATGCAATGTATGTCCAAACTCATGGAATAAGGTAATAACGTCATCCCACAGCAACAAGGCAGGCTCACCAGCAGCGGGTTTTTGATAATTGCAAACGTTATAAATTACCGGGCGCGTTTCATTGAGCGTAGATTGCTCGACAAAATTACCCATCCACGCGCCGCCACTTTTTGAATCACGGGCGAAGAAGTCACCGTAAAATAGCGCCAGTCCAACACCGTTATGATCAAAGATTTCCCAGACCCGCACATCCGGGTGATATACCGGTATATCAAACCGTTCGACAAACTTAATGCCGAAAAGCTGATTGGCGGTCCAGAATACCCCTTCATTCAGTACCGTGTTTAATTCAAAATAAGGTTTGAGTTGCGCCTCATCAAGATCGAATTTCTCACGACGTACCTGTTCGGCGTAAAACGCCCAGTCCCACGGCTGTGCGCTAAAACCGTCTTGCTGTTTTCCGATAACCGCCTGAATAGACGCTAATTCATCGCTCGCACGCTGACGCGCCGCCGGAACAATTTCCCGCATAAAGTTGAGTGCCGCTTCTGGCGTTTTTGCCATCTGGTCGGCTATTTTCCATGCGGCATAATGAGGGAAGCCAAGTAATGTTGCCTGTTGCGCGCGGATCTCCACCAGCCGTTGAATGATAGCGCGGGTATCGTTGGCATCATTTTTTTCCGCACGCGTCCAGGCTGCAGTGAACAGTTTTTCACGTGTGGAACGATCGCGGAGTTCCGCAAGCGCCGGTTGTTGCGTAGTATTCAGCAGCGGGATAAGCCATTTGTTATCCAGACCTTTCTCGCGAGCCGCCCCGGCCGCCAGGGCAATCTCTTGCTCACTCATGCCTGCCAGTTGCTGAATATCGTCAACCACCACTCCACCGGATTTGTTCGCAGCTAATAACCGCTGGTTAAACTGACTGGTCAGCGTCGCGGCTTCGGTGTTCAGCACTTTTAATTTTGCTTTATCCGCATCTTCAAGTTGGGCTCCGGCAAGGACAAAACGCTGATGAATAACGTCAACCAGTCTAATGGATTCACTATCAAGCCCTAGGGATCCGCGGCGCTGCCAGACTGCATCCACCCGCGCGAATAATTCGCCGTTCAGATAGATATCATTAGCCAGTTCCGCCAGTTCGGCGGAAAACTGTTCATCAAGACGCTGTAACTCATCGTTGGTATGCGCCGCTGTCATGGCAAAAAAGACGCTGGTGACGCGGGTAAGCAATTCACCGCTCTGTTCCAGCGCCAAAATCGTGTTAGTGAAATCAGGTGTCTGCGGGTTGATCGCGATAGCGGTAATCTCAGCCCGCTTTTGCCGCATCCCCTCGTCGAAAGCCGGACGATAGTGATGATCTGCAATTTGATCAAAACGGGGAGCCAGATACGGCAGTGTGCTTTGCACAAGGAAAGGGTTCATTGTTGTCATTTTCTTCTCCTGAACGCGAGGTGTCCCATAGCGTAGGCTGACTGGTAACGGAGTGCAAACCAGTATTACCTGCTCTTAAGCATCACGTGCTATGTTAAGGGACACACAAAAGCGTTGAGGAACAGTGAGATGATCGTTTTAGTAACTGGAGCAACGGCAGGTTTTGGTGAATGCATTACTCGTCGTTTTATTCAACAAGGCCATAAAGTTATCGCTACGGGTCGACGCCAGGAGCGGTTGCAGGAGTTAAAAGACGAGCTGGGCGATAACCTTTATATCGCCCAGCTCGATGTTCGTAATCGCGCCGCTATTGAAGAGATGATGGAATCGCTTCCTGCCGATTGGCGTGACATTGATATTCTGGTGAATAACGCCGGGCTGGCGCTGGGTATGGAACCTGCACATAAAGCCAGTGTCGAAGACTGGGAAACAATGATTGATACCAACAATAAAGGCCTGGTGTATATGACGCGTGCCGTGCTGCCTGGCATGGTTGAGCGTAATCGAGGTCATATTATTAACATTGGTTCAACGGCAGGTAGCTGGCCATATGCTGGTGGCAACGTTTATGGCGCAACAAAAGCATTCGTTCGTCAATTCAGCCTGAATCTGCGTACTGACCTGCATGGCACTGCGGTTCGTGTCACTGACATCGAGCCAGGTCTGGTCGGCGGTACTGAATTTTCCAATGTCCGCTTTAAAGGCGATGACGGTAAAGCGGAAAAAACCTATCAAAACACCGTTGCGCTGACGCCAGAAGATGTCTGTGAAGCCGTCTGGTGGGTGGCGACTCTCCCGGCTCACGTTAACATCAATACTCTGGAAATGATGCCAGTTACCCAGAGCTATGCCGGACTGAATATCCATCGCCATTAATTTTTATACCCGGCCTAACCGCCGGGTTATTGTTTGTCACAAAAAAGTGGTAGACTTGCTCAGTTAACCCACTCAAAAGCAAGAACGAATGACCGTCGAAACACAACTCAATCCCACGCAACCAGTCAATCAACAGATTTATCGTATTCTCCGTCGCGACATTGTGCATTGTCTGATTGCACCGGGTACGCCGTTATCGGAAAAAGAAGTTTCTGTTCGTTTCAATGTGTCGCGCCAGCCAGTTCGTGAAGCCTTCATTAAGCTGGCGGAAAATGGCCTGATTCAAATTCGCCCGCAACGTGGCAGCTACGTCAATAAAATCTCCATGACTCAGGTACGCAACGGTAGTTTTATCCGCCAGGCCATTGAGTGCGCCGTAGTCCGCAGAGCGGCGACCATGATTACCGATAGCCAGTGCTACCTGCTTGAGCAAAATCTCCACCAGCAACGTATAGCCATTGAACGCAAACAACTGGATGATTTTTTTGAACTTGATGATAACTTCCACCAAATCCTGACGCAGATTGCCGACTGTCAGCTCGCGTGGGACACCATTGAAAACCTGAAAGCGACCATTGACCGGGTACGCTATATGAGTTTTGACCACGTCTCGCCACCAGATATGTTGCTGCGCCAACACATGGATATTTTTACTGCGCTACAAAAGCATGATGTCACTGCGGTAGAAAAAGCAATGACACTGCATTTGCAGGAAATAAGTGAATCCGTGCAGCAAATCCGCCAGGAAAACAGCGACTGGTTTAGCGAAGAGTAATTCATGTCCTCTCATCCCACCCGGGATGAGACTCCATTCCCTTCTTCTGGTTCATGCAAGCATCAAAAAAGATGTGAACTTGATCATAAACAAAAAAATATTCACTCGACAGGAGTATTTATATTGCGCCCGTTACGTGGGCTTCGACTGTAAATCAGAAAGGAGAAAACACCTATGACGACCTACGATCGTAACCGTAACGCAATCACCACTGGCAGCCGTGTTATGGTTAGCGGCACCGGTCACACTGGCAAGATCCTGTCGATTGATACTGAAGGTCTGACCGCAGAGCAAATCCGCCGCGGAAAAACCGTGGTTGTTGAAGGTTGTGATGAAAAACTCGCGCCTCTGGACCTGATTCGTCTCGGCATGAACTAAGCGTGTGAATGCCGCCGATGGCGGCATTGCTGTTTTTACGCCACGGTATATTTTGCCACGGTTGCTTTCGCGCCTTCAGTCAATAAAGACAAATACGCCTCTGTTACTTTATCTGTGAATAAAGCATTGTTCGGCAAATCGTTACCAAAGATCGCCTCAATCGCTATCAATGCCCGCACGCGTTCTTTCCCTTCCTCACTATTTTGTACGGTCTGCTGGATCACAGACAATAACGGGTCGCTGATCTCAATTGGATTACCCAGCTCATCTACACCGCCGACATAACGCATCCAACCCGCGACACCAAGCGCCAGGAGATTAAATGAACTGCCATGCGCTAAATGCCAGCGCACAGAATCCAGCATACGTTGCGGCAGTTTCTGACTACCATCCATCGCAATCTGCCAGGTCCGATGGCGTAAAGCAGGGTTACTGTAGCGCTCAATCAATCGGTTAGCATAATCTTGCAGATCCACTCCCTGCACTTTCAGCGTCGGTGCCTGTTCCTGCAACATTAATGTAAGCGCTGCACGGCGATAATTATCATCTTCCATACAATCATTAATATGCTGATAACCCGCCAGATATCCCAGATAAGCCAGGAAGGAATGGCTGCCGTTGAGCATACGCAGTTTCATCTCTTCATATGGCAGTACATCACTAACCAGTTCGGCTCCCGCTTTTTCCCATTCCGGGCGTCCGGCAACAAAGTTATCTTCAATCACCCACTGGCGGAAAGGTTCACAGGCAACACCTGCCGGATCACGCACACCGGCGAGTTGTTCGATTTTATCCAGTGTTTCTGCCGTGACCGCGGGTACAATGCGATCCACCATTGTCGATGGGAAAGTCACGTTTTCTACAATCCATTGCGCCAGTTTTTCGTCGACAGCACGCGCATAAGAAGTGACAACGTCACGCATGACATGACCATTTTCAGGCATGTTATCGCACGACATCACCGTAAATGCCTGTAACCCTGCCGCTTTACGTCGTGCCAACGCCTCGACGATAACCCCTGGTGCCGTTTTGGGCTGGTGAGGATTGTTCAGATCAGCGACGATCATTGGGTGATCCAACATTAACTGGCCGCTCGCCGGTGAGTGGAAATAACCTTTCTCCGTAATTGTCAGGGAGACAATAGCAATTTGCGGTTCACACATGGCAGCCAGTACCGCTTCCAAACCGTCGATTTGCACATGCAGCGCTTTTTTCACTACGCCAATGACACGAGCAGTCCAGGCATCTGCGGACATCTCCGCAACGGTATAGAGATTATCTTGCTGCTTTAGATCGACGATTTGCTGTTCCCCGCCGATTAAGTTGACCTCATAATATCCCCAGTCACTGAAATGTTCAGCGGCAAGAATATCGGCATACACGCCTTGATGCGCGCGATGAAATGCGCCAAAACCTAAATGAACAATTCGAGGTATCAAATTATTACGCTCATAGACAGGAAGCGTAGCCTTCGCTGATAACAAATTATTTCCCATGATCCCATATCCTAATTGTCAATAATATTCTTGACTATATGTAATTCTGCTTTACACATTTAACAATAAAACGCTTACATGCCTCATAAAAATCAAGGTGACACTTGTCACCTTGAATAATTTATATTAATGCTTTGCCCACTCCTGATATTCTGATTTTAATTTTCGTGGCGCAGTTTCTGGCATCAGAATCAAACCACCAATAGAAATAACACCAAGAACAATCACATAAATAGCCATGCCATAATAATGACCACCGGTAACCTGAAGGATTTTTACTGCAACCAACCCCAATACTCCGCTACCTATTAATGAACCTAATTGCCAAATTAGAGCAATACCACTGCACCGAATATGGGTTGGGAATAACTCAGGGAAAAAAGATGCCTGCGGTGCATAACACATGCTATGACCAAAACTAATGACAATTATCATTACCAACTGTGTTAGCCAGAAGTTATCTTGATTGATAGCCAGGAAAAAAGGAATAATCATGATAACTTGTAATAAAGCGCCCATAATATAAACAGGTTTACGACCAATCTTGTCACAAAGCGCCCCCATTAAAGGAATTGCGAACACTTCTATAATGACGGCGACAATCATCGTCTCCATTAAAATATTAGCATCCAGATTGTTAGCTTTCCCGTAAGCCAATACAATTACAGTAAACATCGCGAATGTACAGGCTTCAATCAGTTTTGCGCAAACGCCTTTTGCTACAATGCCAGGATAATCACGTATAACTTCAATTAGAGGGCGAGACTCCTCTGCTTTTGTTTCCCTAATTTGAGCAAATACAGGAGACTCATCAATTTTTAAACGAATAAATAATCCTACGATTACAAGTAACAGGCTCAATAAAAATGGAATACGCCAACCATAGTCCATCATCGCTTCTGGAGTTAACGTCGCATTGAGTATTGCGAATAATGCCATCGGAAGTAAAAAGCCTACTGGAGCACCAATCTGAACCCAACTGGCAAAAAAACCACGTCGTTTGGGCTCAGCATATTCAGCAGTCATCAATACAGCACCAGCCTGTTCGCCTCCAACCCCAAAACCTTGTAAGACTCGTATAAATATTAATAATGCCGGAGCCCATATACCGATCTCTTCATAGGTTGGTAGTAACCCAATGCAAAAAGTGCCCAATCCAACAATTAAGATCGTAATAACCAATGCTTTTTTTCTTCCGACTTTATCACCTATATGCCCAAATACAATCCCTCCCAGAGGTCGAGCAAGAAAGCCAACAGCATATGTGGCAAACGCGGCCAGTGTACTAATTAAAGGATCATCACTGGGGAAAAATAAATGACCGAAAAATAATACTGCCGCTGTGCCATAAGCAAAGAAATCGTAGTATTCAGCAGCAGTACCAATCGCTGAAGCCGACGCAACACGTCGAACGACAGGTGTATTTTTGATTTCATTTTTTATATCGACGGAACTAACCATAAAAATATACCTTTGTAGGATTGAGGAATAATCAACATCCATGTCGCAAGTTTTTTACCTTACCAGTTCCATAACGTGCCATCTTCCAGACGTGCGACTGGCAGATAAGCAGGTTCGTAGGGATATTTCGCCGCCAGCTTTTCATCGAACTCGATGCCAATACCTGGCTTGTCACCCGGATGCATATAGCCGTTATCGAAGCTCCAGTTGTGCGGGAACACTTCGAGCATTTGTTCTGAGTAGCCCATGTATTCTTGTACGCCAAAATTCGGCACCCACAGGTCAAAGTGCAAAGCCGCAGCCATGCAGACTGGTGACAAATCGGAAGGGCCGTGTGAGCCTGTGCGCACCTGATAAAGCGAAGCAAAATCCGCAATCCGACGCATACCGGTAATGCCGCCTGCATGGGTCAGCGTGGTACGGATATAGTCGATAAGTTGCTCTTCAATGAGCTGTTTGCAGTCCCAAATGCTATTGAATACTTCACCCACCGCAATTGGCGTGACGGTATGTTGGCGAATCAGACGGAAACACTCCTGGTTTTCTGCGGGGGTCGGATCTTCCATCCAGAACATGCGAAAATCTTCAATGCTTTTACCAAAGCGCGCCGCTTCAATAGGCGTTAAGCGATGATGCATGTCATGCAGCAAATGTTCATCAAAACCAAACTTGTTACGTACCGCGTCGAACAGTTTTGGCATGAAGTCGAGATATTTTTCCGTTGACCACAACTGCTCTTCTGGCCACTGCCCTTTGGTTGCAGGTTCATAGGCCTGCCCTTTTCCTTTGGACATACCGTAAGTCGTTTTCATGCCAGGAATACCGCACTGCACGCGGATGGCCTTGAATCCCAGTTCCTGATGACGGGCATAATCATCCAGTGCCTCATCAATACTGTGACCGGTGGTATGGCAATAGACCATCACCCCTTCGCGAGAGGCGCCGCCGAGTAACTGGTAAAGCGGCATGTTGGCAGCTTTGGCTTTAATGTCCCATAGCGCCATATCAACGGCTGAAATGGCCGACATAGTCACCGGACCGCGACGCCAGTAAGCGCCTTTATAGAAAAACTGCCAGATATCTTCGATACGGTGGGCATCGCGGCCTATAAGTTGCGGACACAGGTGATCCTGCAAATAGGACGCAACGGAAAGCTCGCGTCCGTTGAGAGTGGCATCACCAAGACCGGTAATACCGTCCTCGGTGGTGATTTTTAAGGTGACGAAATTACGCCCCGGACAGGTAACAAAAACTTCAGCCCCTACAATCTTCATGTTCTATTCCTTGCATCGCTTATCGTGATGCATGAAATCTACGCAACTGAGCTACTACCATACAAGTATGAAGATCAAAAAAAGCCAGAACGATCACAAAAAAAAGCGCATATTTGCGCCATGAATAGTTCTAAAAATAGTCAAAGCTTATTGTTTTTCAGTGCCCTGACAAGACGTATGTCATTGATAATAAAATATCTTATAGACCAGAAAAATCAGGCACGTCCCCAGCCAGCAACAATAATCAACATACCGCAAAGCGCAATTATCGCGCCTGTCCAGTCGTAGAGACTGAGCTTCACCCCATCCACCACACGCAGCCAAATCAACGCCGTACAGACATAAACTCCACCATAAGCCGCATAAACTCGCCCACTTGCTGCGGGATGTAACGTTAACAGCCAGACAAACAGCGCCAGGGAAATCCCCGCCGGAACCAACAGCCAGACGCTGGCATTTCGTTTCAGCCATAACCAGGGTAAAAAGCAACCCATGATTTCACACAGGGCAGTAACAAAAAACAGTAACGTTGTTTTAATCATCTTTGTCACTTATTGACATCATGTATATTTATAGGGCGACATAATATCATCAACATATACATCCTTCTGTTACGTTTCGTGTTCACAGTGGATCGTGTAAAATCGCCTTTAATCATTCATACAAGGAATGAATCATGAATATCACTCTCTGCAAAAAACTCAGCCTGCTCGCTTTTCTGCTGCCTTGCGCACTGGCATTTAGCGCAACTACTCATGCAGAAACTAACAAACTGGTGATTGAATCTGGCGACAGCGCACAGAGTCGCCAGCAGGCGGCGATGGAAAAAGAGCAATGGAATGACACGCGTAATCTGCGTCAGAAAGTCAACAAACGCACCGAGAAAGAATGGGATAAAGCTGACGCCGCATTCGATAACCGCGATAAATGTGAGCAGAGTGCCAACATTAATGCCTACTGGGAGCCGAATACTTTACGCTGTCTGGACCGTCGTACTGGCCGCGTAATCATCCCCTAACCTGTTATTGATATAAGGAATGTAAGGACACGTTATGACAAGCGCCCACAGTGTTAAGCTACGTCCGCTGGAGCGTGAAGATTTACGCTATGTGCATCAACTCGACAATAACGCCAGCGTAATGCGTTACTGGTTTGAGGAACCCTACGAAGCCTTCGTTGAACTCTCTGATCTGTACGATAAACATATTCACGATCAGAGTGAACGCCGTTTCGTCGTGGAATGTGATGGCGAAAAAGCCGGTCTGGTAGAGCTGGTGGAAATTAACCACGTCCATCGCCGCGCTGAATTTCAGATAATCATCTCCCCGGAATACCAGGGTAAAGGTCTGGCAACCCGCGCCGCGACATTAGCGATGGATTATGGCTTCACTGTTCTTAATCTCTATAAACTTTATCTGATCGTCGATAAAGAGAATGAAAAAGCGATTCATATTTACCGTAAGCTCGGTTTTACGGTCGAAGGTGAACTGATGCATGAATTCTTTATTAACGGTCAATATCGCAATGCCATTCGCATGTGCATATTCCAGCATCAGTATCTGGCGGAACATAAAACGCAGGGGCAGACTCTACTGAAACCGACCGCGCAATAGCATTAATAATAATCAATGGTATTTTTGATGGTGTAAACCCGTTCGACAGCGGGTTTTTCCCCCTCATCCACAATGATTAATTGGCAGTCCACCGGATTGGCGTGGCTGTCATATTCACAGGTCTGTCTGATATTGCCAACCTGTTGATTATTCAGCAAAGTAATGGCCGTATAATCGAGTTTTTTGATCGGATCCTTTGACGGTGTCGCGGTGACAGATAACGTTTTGTCGTTGCTTATTGTCGTTTTACCCAGCGGATACCCCTGGCCATCATACCGATACTCCATCTTCATCTGTTTACTGCTGGCTTTAACCACGAAGCCATTATCATCGGTTTCCCAACTCACCCCTGCGGAAGGTAATTCCGCTAACTGACATTTCCCCTGTAAACGTACTCGCTTCTCCAGCGTCTGTGCATCACGGTAATAATTTGCGTCTAACACCAGGGCAACTACAGTATTATTCTCCAGATCCAGCAATTCGAGAGAATCAAAACAGCCTTCTTCCGATAAAGTACCTGAAACGCGCTTCGTTACTTCCCCTTGCTCATTTATTAATGTCTGAGTGAAATCCTTAACCGGACCACGCAGCGGATCAAAATCGAATTCATTAGAGAAACTGGCCATCTCTGGCGTAAAAGAGAGCGTTACTTCTGTGCGGTCACATCCTGTAAGCGTTATCGCGAGCAAACATGGCAGTAATTTGGCATTCACATCAGTCACCTGACAGTAAAGATGATTCTCAATCATAGTAGCAAATACAGTAATTTACACGTGAAATGCTATGCTTAGGTAGTAATATTCATGTAAGGAGCCAATGATGAAAAACGTCGCCTGTAGTGCCGCACTTCTGCTCGCCCTGGCCTCATCCACAGTGCTCGCCGCGTCGGATTCTTGTGAGCGTATAAAAAGCGATATTTCACAGCGCATTATCAATAACGGCGTCCCGGAAAGCAGCTTCACTTTAAGTATTGTGCCGAATGATCAGGTTGATCAGCCTGATTCACAGGTCGTCGGGCATTGTGCCAACGACACGCATAAAATTCTCTATACCCGCACCACCAGCGGTAATGTTTCTGCCCACTCTCAACCAACCCATGATAGTGGCCCTGCCGAACCGCAGCAATAAACCTGTGGCTGCCTGATACGACGCTTACGCGTCTTATCAGGTCTACGTCCAGGTCTGGCGCGTGTGGTATTGTTATGCACTGGTCTAAGATGCAGGCTGTGTTCACTAATCCACGCCATAACCCTTGCCGGGTTTGTGCGGGAATGAATCCTCATACCTGATGGCGAGATGATCGGGCGTGCGCTCTTTTATGGCCTGCATATGACCGTCGGAATGGCCGTCGCAGGTTAACAAATTAGTGCGGGTTACCCCGCACGTTTCAGGATGATAAGAATGACGCATTTTTCACAACAAGATAATTTTTCTGTCGCGGCGCGCGTGCTGGGCGCGCTGTTTTATTACGCTCCAGAGAGTGCAGAAGCCTCTCCGCTGGTTTCTGCGTTAACCGGCGACGGCTGGGATACCCAGTGGCCCTTGTCACAAACGTCATTAGCACCGCTGGTAACGACTTTTAAGGAAGAGTGTGAAGAGTCGCGTAATCAGGCCTGGCAACGGCTGTTTGTCGGCCCGTATGCGCTACCGTCACCGCCGTGGGGATCTGTCTGGCTGGATCGCGAATCGGTGCTGTTTGGCGATTCTACATTGGCGCTCCGTCAATGGATGCGCGAAAAAGGCATTCAGTTTGAAATGAAACAAAACGAACCGGAAGATCATTTTGGTTCACTGCTATTGATGGCGGCATGGCTGGCAGAGAACGGTCGCCAGACCGAGTGCGAAGAATTGCTGGCGTGGCACCTTTTACCGTGGTCGACACGTTTCCTTGAGGTGTTTATCGAAAAAGCAGAACACCCTTTTTATCGCTCACTCGGTGAGCTGGCCCGTTTAACACTGGCACAATGGCAGTCACAATTGTTAATTCCTGTCGCGGTTAAGCCTCTGTTTCGTTGAATAATCGTTAGTATGACCGAAAGGCGGTAACTGCACGCCTTTCGGATAAAATAAGTGACAACGTCACGATTAATTTCTCATAAAGCACATACAGCTTTTGCTCCAGACCCCTTTTCCCGCAAAATAGATGCCTGTGTTTAATTTGCCATTTCTGCTCATGCATCATCTACACATCTACCCGGATCTACGCACCATGTTCCGCCGTCTGTTTATTGCGACGGTGATCGGTATTCTCGCGGCTCTTGCCGTCGCAGGGTTTCATCATGCGATGCTGTTGCTGGAGTGGTTGTTCCTGAACAATGATTCCGGAAGTCTGGTTAATGCTGCCATGAACCTTTCGCCGTGGCGTCGCCTGCTAACTCCGGCACTTGGCGGACTGGCAGCAGGTCTATTGCTGATGGGATGGCAGAAATTCACGCAACAACGCCCTCACGCGCCTACCGATTATATGGAGGCATTACAAACCGATGGGCAGTTTGATTATGCCACCAGTCTGGTCAAATCTTTCGCGTCTTTGCTGGTGGTGACGAGCGGCAGTGCCATTGGACGTGAAGGTGCGATGATCCTGTTGGCAGCGCTTGCCGCCTCCTGGTTTGCACAACGTCTTACACCGCGTGAAGAGTGGAAATTGTGGATTGCCTGTGGCGCTGCTGCGGGGATGGCTGCGGCCTATCGCGCCCCGCTTGCCGGAAGTTTGTTTATTGCTGAAGTGCTGTTTGGCACCATGATGCTGGCCTCTCTCGGTCCGGTGGTAATTTCCGCCGTAGTGGCACTGCTTGTCAGCCATCTTCTTAATAATAGCGATGCTTTGCTCTACAGCGTGCAACTCTCAGTAATAGTTAAGACCCGTGACTATGCGCTGATTATTAGTACTGGTGTACTGATGGGACTGTGCGGTCCACTGTTTTTAAAGCTAATGAACGCCAGTCATCGGGGCTTTGTTAATCTCAAACTTGCGCCCCCCTGGCAACTGGCATTGGGAGGTTTGATCGTGGGACTGCTTTCCCTGCTCACACCGGCTGTGTGGGGCAACGGCTATAGTACGGTACAATCCTTTTTAACTGCCCCGCCACTGCTTACGGTCATTGCAGGGATCTTTCTTTGCAAACTTTTTGCCGTGCTGGCCAGCAGTGGTTCCGGCGCGCCAGGCGGTGTGTTTACGCCAACACTATTTATCGGACTGGCTATTGGTATGCTGTATGGTCGTAGCCTGGGGTTATGGCTTCCTGGCGGAGAAGAAATTACGCTGTTACTTGGGCTAACCGGGATGGCAACACTACTGGCTGCAACCACGCATGCGCCAATTATGTCGACATTGATGATATGCGAAATGACTGGAGAGTATCAGCTACTCCCCGGTTTATTAATTGCTTGTGTGATTGCGTCAGTAACGTCGCGGACGTTACACCGTGACTCTATCTACCGCCAACACACTGCGCAGCATGGGTAAGCGGATGTATTGCCCCAGTTCACGCTGTTCTGCGCGCGGCAAATAAGGCAGTTCGCCAATGAGCGGTGCCGGGAGTTTTTTACCCAATACATCTATGATTTCAGCGTAATGTGCTAACCCTGGGTTGATACGGTTAGCCACCCAGCCAATGAGCGGAAGACCATCGTTCGCAATCGCCTGTGCGGTCAGAAGCGCATGGTTAATACAGCCTTCCTGAATGCCCACCACCATCAACACCGGTAGCTGCTCCTGAACCACCCATTCAGAGAGCGGACGCAGGTCATTCATCAGACTACGCCAGCCGCCAGTGCCTTCGACCACCACATGGTCGACTTTATTCGTCAGGTTAGCCAGACCATTTGAAATGAGGGTGTAATTGATCGGGCAACTGTGCGCCACACTACTTTCTTCTTCGCTTAACGCAATGGGATTGACTGCTTCATAAGGCAGTTCAATAGATGAAACACTCTGCAACACCAGGGCATCTTTATTACGTAGCCCATCGGGTGTCTCTTTGCTCCCCTTCGCTACGGGTTTATACCCCGCAACCGTTTTTCCCTGGGAGGCTAACGCTTGTAGCAATGCGCGGGAAACCACCGTTTTCCCTACAGAAGTGTCTGTACCTGTTATAAAGAAACGCTTCAGCATCACTAACTCCACCGTTATGCTTCACAAATATAAGCCAGGAAAATAATTCAACTTTGGAAGTCTAAGTTATGCTTTCCTGCCCCAATTTGAGATAGCGCAAATTTTGGTAGAACAGTTAAAAAATGTTAACCCTGCAACAGACGAATCAACAAAGAACCGTTATACATAGCGTCTTTTACCAATGCGGCTCCCGCCATCGTCCCCTGATTAGAAAACTGAGTGCTTTCGACGCTAATGTGCTGGCTGTAGGCAGGAAGCGCCTGCTGACGGATGCTGTCAGAAATGACAGGGAACAGGATTTCTGCCGCTTTGCTTAACGGTGAACCAATCAGTATTTTTTGTGGGTTAAATAAATTCACCATGATGGCAAGAATGCGCCCAACATGCGCCCCCACACCGGTAATAATATCTTTTGCCAGCAGATCGCCCCGCAGTGCCGCCTGGCACAATGAGTCCACGGTTAACGGCTGTCCGTGTAACATCGAACTCATGGATTGATTCAAACGTAATTGCGCCAGTTCAAGAATGCTGTCAACACTGGCGATGGTTTCCAGGCAGCCGTGGTTACCGCAATAACAGCGTTTTCCATAGGGGTCGACCTGAGTGTGGCCTATCTCCACAAGGCTACTGCTTCCTGCGTGTAACAGATGACCATCGGTAATCACACCCGCTCCCACATTGTGATCGATAACCACCTGAATCACATCGCGCGCTCCGCGGGATGCGCCGAACAAGGCCTCGGCCATCGTCCATGCGCTGATATCATGCTGAATATAAACCGGTACACCGGTATGCTGCTCAAGCGCTTCACCGAGCGGCATCTCTTTTACGTCCTCGTAGAACGGCATACGATGTACAATACCATTTTCCGTATCAATAATTCCCGGCATGGTAATGGCAATAGAAGTCAGGCGCTCGAGTTTTTTCTGATGGCGAATAAAAAACTGATCAATATGAGTAATGATGCGATCCAACAGCGGTAATTCATCCTGCAGCGCCAACTCCAGCGAGTCTTCCACCACCAACTTGCTGCTTAAATCACGCAGTGCAAGAAAAATCTCGCCACGACTAATACGCAAAGAAAGATAGTGCCAGGCTTCCGTTTCTACTACCAACCCCACCGCCGGACGGCCACGGTTTCCAGCCTCTTTAATTTCCAGCTCTTGCACCAGGTGCGCTTCAAGCATTTCGCGGACAATTTTGGTAATACTGGCTGGCGCGAGCTGCGCCATGCGAGAAAGGTCGATACGCGAAATGGGACCAAGCTGATCAATCAGGCGATATACAGCACCTGCGTTGGTCTGCTTTATTTGATCAATGTGCCCCGGCTGGTTTTCAGCAACCACCTCATACTCCCTATATTTTCGCGCTCCGAAATAATCTGTAGGCTATGGTGAAGCACTTCAATGCGTAACGTCAAATTTTTACTTAGCCATGTGATTGACAGCACATTTTTCGGGATTTTTTGCTGAATTTTTCCTCATCAGAGAGCATTCAGTAGCTGAATACGAAAGTTACGTGCTGCCGGGCTTTGTTCATGATGTTTTGGCCAAACCAGCCACATCTCAGAAACCGCATCCTCTTCCGCAATAGATACCCAACGCATTTCATTGAGTTGTACGCGTTTGAAAGATGCGGGCAAAATCGAAACGCCAAGACCCGCGGAAACCAGGCCGATGATAGTCATCGCCTCGCCGACTTCCTGGGTGATGACTGGGGTGAGATTGTAACGTCGCATCAGGCCGAGAATGTCATCATACAGCCCCGTCCCTACGTGCGGATCAAAAAAAACAAAGGGTTCTTTTGCCAGTTCTGCCAGCGTTACATTCGATTTATTGGCCAAAGGATGATCATGCGGGATCATCGCCATAAGTGGTTCATGCACAATGACCGCGTGGTCCAGCGTCTCCGGCAACACAGTATTTCGTAGCAACCCCATATCCAGCGTCCCTTCGATAAGGGGTGCTATTTGCTCGCGGGTGTTCATCTCGCGTGTCTGCAAATGAACATCAGGAAATTCGCGACGAAACAGCGATAAGGTATCAGATACTGCGCGAATAAATGGCGCTGATGAGGTAAAGCCAATGCGTAACTCTCCCGCCTCTCCCTGATGCAGGCGTTCAGCGCGAGCGGCAGCGTCATCCACCATAGACAGGATTTGCCGACTATCAGCAAGGAACTGCTTCCCTGCTGCCGTCAGCATTACGCTGCGATTGGTTCGTGCCAGCAGTCGCGCGCCAATTTGTTGCTCCAGTATCTGAATCTGCTGGCTTAGCGGCGGTTGTGAAATATTCAGTCGGGCAGCAGCGCGACCAAAATGCAGCTCTTCCGCAACAGCAATGAAGTAACGAAGGTGGCGCAATTCAATATTCATATTTTAAACATCTTATTTGAGACTATTAATATATTAGACATAACAATTCGATTTTCCTAATCTATTCCTAATCCCACATCACGGGCATATTTAGCAAGGATTTCAAGTGAGTCGTACTACAACTGTTGATGGCACTCCGGCAAGTGACACTGACAAGAAAAACCTTTCCCGGACAAACGAATTCATTAAACGCGGTACGCCGCAATTTATGCGTGTCACTCTGGCTCTATTCTCGGCCGGGCTGGCAACCTTTGCGCTTCTTTATTGTGTGCAGCCTATTCTTCCGGTGCTTTCGCAAGAATTTGGCTTAACGCCTGCTAACAGTAGTATTTCACTGTCAATTTCAACGATCATGCTTGCCATTGGTTTACTATTTACTGGCCCACTTTCCGATGCCATAGGTCGCAAGCCGGTGATGGTGACGGCACTACTGTTGGCCTCCATCTGCACGTTACTTTCGACGATGATGACTAGCTGGCACGGTATTTTAATTATGCGCGCCTTGATTGGTCTGTCGTTAAGCGGCGTAGCTGCCGTTGGCATGACCTACCTTAGCGAAGAGATCCACCCCAGTTTTGTGGCATTTTCAATGGGGCTGTACATCAGCGGCAACTCAATTGGCGGTATGAGTGGGCGCTTAATCAGCGGGGTATTTACTGACTTCTTTAACTGGCGAATTGCTCTGGCGGTTATTGGCTGTTTCGCTCTGACCTCAGCGTTAATGTTCTGGAAAATCCTCCCGGAGTCACGCCATTTCCGCCCATCCTCGTTGCGCCCAAAAACGCTGTTTATTAACTTCCGTCTGCACTGCCGTGATCAGGGATTACCCTTATTATTCGTCGAAGGTTTTTTGCTGATGGGGTCGTTCGTCACTCTGTTTAATTACATTGGTTATCGGTTGATGCTTCCCCCCTGGCATGTCAGTCAGGCCGTGGTTGGCTTATTATCGCTAGTCTATTTGACTGGCACCTGGAGTTCGCCAAAAGCAGGCACCATGACTACCCGCTTCGGTCGTGGTCCGGTGATGTTATTTTCGACAGGTGTCATGCTTTTTGGCCTTCTCCTGACATTGTTCAACCCACTGTGGTTGATTTTTGCCGGTATGATGCTTTTCTCTACAGGATTCTTTGCCGCTCACTCTGTCGCCAGTAGCTGGATTGGCCCACGTGCTAAACGCGCCAGAGGCCAGGCTTCCTCGCTGTATCTATTTTGTTACTATCTGGGTTCAAGTATTGCAGGGACATTAGGTGGCGTCTTCTGGCATAACTATGGCTGGAACGGCGTCGGTGCATTTATTGCCGTGATGTTGGTGGTCGCTATTCTGGTCGGAACACGTTTACATCATCGCCTGCACGCCTGAAAAATAAGCCCGGACTGAGTTAAAACCTGTCCGGGCTTATTGTCTGCTCAACTCAACGTTAATAACCATCCCAAAATAGACGAAGTGCCGGCCATTTCTCGCAGTGCATCTAACGCCATCAGGATAATAAGCACCCAAATAAACGGATTCATTTTGCTGTGTGTCATTTATTGTTAATACACGGTGATTCTACCAATTTATAGGTAATGAAAAAGTTAAGTCAATCAATACTACCGATATTGGTGGGAAAATCTCCTTAAGTCACAATGCGTTATTATTTCTCACGTCATCGCTACTCGCTTTGTACATATCGTTACATGCCGAAACCAACCACTCACGGAAGCCTGCTATTTCCAGAGATATAGTCATTACATCGGCCCCGCAGTGGGGTTGCATAAAAAACCAAATTGAGGGTATGACAATGAAAAAAGTATTAGCTCTGGTTGTTGCCGCTGCTATGGGTCTCTCTTCTGCTGCCTTTGCCGCAGAGACTGCGACCACGCCTGCTCCGACTGCTGCTACCAAAGCAGCACCTGCAAAAACCATTCATCATAAAAAACAGCATAAAGCAGCGCCCGCCCAGAAAGCACAAGCGGCTAAAAAACATCATAAAAAAGCAAAAACTGAACAGAAAGCACCTGAGCAAAAAGCACAGGCCGCCAAAAAGCACAGCAAAAAACACAGCCAGCAACAACCGACAAAACCTGCAGCACAGCCAGCCGCATAAGTTTTCGACAGCAATAGTGGCGCGCCCCCTCGCGCCTGAAAATTACGGTGCTAAGCGGGTAACGTTTAGCACCGCCTTTAGCGGAGGGTACTATGGTGGGCCGTTATCGCTTTGAGTTCATTCTTATCATCCTTATTTTATGTGCGCTGATTGCCGCCCGTTTTTATCTTTCCTGAGCGTAGTTATCTGATTTTACTCCCACTTTCATCCCGTCCCGTCTATAGTATTTACGAGGGTTTGCTTTTAATAATCATAATTACTCGCCAGAGTGTGATATGCGTACAACCATTGCTGTAGTACTGGGTGCAATTAGTCTGACATCTGCATTTGTGTTTGCGGATAAACCGGACGATCCTAAATCGGCTCATGATGAGGTCAGCACCCTATTTTTTGGTCATGATGATCGTGTACCGGTAAATAACACGACCCAATCGCCGTGGGATGCGGTTGGGCAACTGGAAACGGCCAGCGGCAATTTATGTACGGCGACGCTGATTGCGCCTAATCTCGCATTAACTGCGGGCCACTGTTTATTAACGCCACCAAAAGGTAAACCAGACAAAGCAATTGCGCTGCGTTTTGTTTCGAATAAAGGGCTATGGCGCTATGAGATCCACGATATTGAAGGTCGTGTTGATCCGACGCTAGGGAAACGGTTAAAGGCTGATGGTGATGGCTGGATTGTCCCGCCCGCAGCCGCGCCGTGGGATTTCGGTTTGATTGTGCTGCGCAATCCCCCTTCTGGCATTACGCCGTTGCCATTATTTGAGGGAGATAAAGCCGCGCTTACCGCCGCATTAAAAGCGGCTGGTCGTAAAGTGACTCAGGCGGGGTATCCCGAAGATCATCTTGATACCTTATACAGCCATCAAAATTGCGAAGTGACTGGCTGGGCGCAAACCTCGGTGATGTCGCATCAGTGCGATACCCTGCCGGGTGACAGCGGTTCGCCACTGATGCTGCATACTGATGACGGCTGGCAGTTAATTGGTGTGCAAAGTTCAGCTCCTGCAGCGAAAGATCGCTGGCGCGCCGATAACCGGGCCATTTCTGTCACCGGTTTTCGCGACAAGTTAGAAGAACTGACCCGGCAATAATGTTCAAACGCTGCCCGCATTGTCGGGCAGCGTGGTCATCAGGCGAGTTTCACCATGATCATTCCGGCCAATAGCAAGATCAGGCCAACCCAGCCTTTGCGATTTAAACGCTGACCAAACAAGATCCACCCCGCAGCTAAAGTGGCGGTAATACCAAACCCACCCCACAATGCATAGGCTACAGACAAGTCGATCCCTTTAACGGCCTGCGAAAGCGCACTAAAGGCAGCAAGCACCGCCGCCAGCGAGAGCAAGCCATAAACTTTGCGGCGAAAGCCGTCAGAAAATTTCAAAAAGACGTTAGCTATGATTTCCAGCACAGTTGCCAGTGCCAACCAGGCGGCATGAACCCATTCAAACTGCGCCACGGTTCACCTCCAGCGAGGGTTTACGTACTTTGCGTGTACCAGATTTAATCAACACAATCCCGACAACCAGGGTTGTTAACCCGGCAATTTTTAGCAGCGATAAGCTTTCATCGAATAACAGAACGCTAAATAGCGTAATAAATAAAATACCGATGCCTTCCCACAGAGCATAAGCCACACCAAGCGCTATTTTTTTCACGGCGAAAGAAAGAAATATATATGACAGTGAAATCATCACCAGCATTAAAATAAATCCACCGTTACCGTTACTGACGCTCGCCCATTTCATTGACAGCGTTCCGGTAATTTCTGTGGCAATAGCCAGACCTAATAAAGCCCAATAAATATACATCGTCCTTCCCCTGCAAGAGAATTATTTTAATGTTCGCTGAATTCAGCGAAACCAAAGAAAAGTATTCAGTCCAGCGCAGAGCGCCAGCTTTGACAGAAGAAAGGACTAAAGCGCGTTGCGCCAGTGTTGCTCGCCTGCGAGCAAGATGCTGGATGAGGTACGAAGATGGGTAAATGTAGAAAATAACGTCCTGAACAAATTGTCCATAATATTACAATTATCCGCAGTGTTGCTTCTCGTCATCGCGGATGATAATTGTCCTCGGTAGTTGTACACGCCTGATTTGTATCATAGCTTAAGAATTAACTCAAAACATTTTCATATCTTTACCTGAGTAGTTTGATTTTCGTTATAATGCCGCAGAAAAAATATTATTCGCGAAGAAAAAAACGGGGATAAACATGGCAAAGCCGATCATCACGCTCAATGGCCTAAAAATCGTCATTATGTTGGGAATGCTGGTCATTATTCTCTGCGGTATCCGGTTTGCCGCCGATATCATCGTCCCCTTTATCCTCGCCCTATTTATCGCAGTCATTCTTAACCCGCTGGTACAACGCATGGTTCGCTGGCGAGTACCGCGCGTACTGGCGGTGTCGATTTTAATGACCATCATCGTAATGGCGATGGTGCTTATGCTGGCCTATCTCGGCTCAACACTCAATGAACTGACCCGCACTTTGCCACAGTATCGCAGCTCAATCATAAAGCCTCTGCAAGCTCTGGAGCCTTTATTACAGCGCGTGGGTATTGATGTCTCAGTTGACCAACTGGCGCATTACATTGACCCGAACGCGGCGATGACGTTACTGACCAACTTACTGACGCAGTTATCTAACGCCATGTCATCAATATTTTTATTGCTGTTGACGGTGCTGTTTATGCTGCTCGAAGTTCCGCAACTGCCCGGCAAACTCCAGCAAATGATGGCACGTCCGGTCGAAGGAATGGCGGCGATTCAGCGCGCGATTGACAGTGTGTCGCATTACCTGGTGCTGAAAACGGCCATCAGCATCATCACCGGACTGGTCGCCTGGGCGATGCTCGCAGCACTGGACGTTCGCTTTGCTTTTGTCTGGGGATTGCTGGCCTTTGCGCTTAATTACATTCCTAATATTGGTTCGGTCCTTGCGGCTATTCCCCCTATCGCCCAGGTACTGGTGTTTAATGGTTTCTACGAAGCGTTGTTGGTGCTGGCGGGATATCTGCTGATTAATCTGGTCTTCGGTAATATTCTGGAACCACGCATTATGGGACGCGGATTGGGGCTTTCCACACTGGTGGTCTTTTTGTCGTTAATTTTTTGGGGATGGTTGTTAGGACCGGTGGGGATGCTGCTTTCGGTGCCGTTGACGATTATTGTCAAAATTGCGCTTGAACAAACAGCGGGAGGTCAAAGCATCGCCGTGCTGTTAAGCGATCTCAAGAAAGAGTAACGGCCTCCACAGAGGCCGTTGAGGTTACAGTGCTTTCAGAATCGCATCCACGCTGGCTTTGGCGTCACCAAACAGCATGTGGGTGTTTTCCTTGAAAAACAGCGGGTTTTGCACACCAGCATAGCCGGTGTTCATCGAACGTTTAAAGACAATCACGTTCTGCGCTTTCCACACTTCCAGTACCGGCATTCCGGCAATTGGGCTTTTCGGATCGTCCTGCGCCGCCGGGTTAACCGTATCGTTCGCACCAATTACCAGCACGGTATCGGTATCAGCAAAGTCATCGTTGATCTCGTCCATTTCCAGCACGATGTCATACGGCACTTTCGCTTCTGCCAGCAATACGTTCATATGCCCAGGCAAACGCCCCGCAACCGGGTGAATACCGAAACGCACGTTGATACCGCGGGCACGCAGTTTCTCGGTGATTTCTGCCACCGGATATTGCGCCTGCGCGACTGCCATGCCGTAACCTGGGGTGATGATCACTGAATGCGAATTTTTCAGCAATTCCGCCGTCTCTTCCGCCGTAATTTCGCGATGTTCACCCACTTCCTGATCGTCGCCGGTAGAGGAACCATCGGTGCCGAAACCACCCGCAATGACGCTGATAAAGGAACGGTTCATCGCCTTACACATGATGTAAGAAAGGATTGCCCCCGAAGAACCGACCAGCGCACCGGTCACAATCAGCAAGTCGTTGCTGAGCATAAAGCCCGCGGCCGCTGCCGCCCAACCAGAGTAAGAGTTCAGCATCGACACCACCACTGGCATATCTGCGCCACCGATGGAAGCCACTAAATGCCAGCCGAAGACCAGTGCAATGGCGGTCATTATCAGCAATGCCAGAACTTGCAGGCCAACGCTTTCGGTGCGGACAAACACAATCAGCAGCAGGAAGGAAACGACCAGAGCAGCCAGATTCATTTTGTGACGGTTTGGCAGCATCAGCGGTTTAGACGAAATTTTGCCGCACAACTTACCGAATGCCACGACCGAGCCGGTGAAGGTCACCGCACCAATGAAGATACCGAGGAATACTTCCGTCAGGTGAATGTTGGCCAGAATCGGAGCCATATCCGCATCGTGATGCAGATAGCTATTAAAACCAACCAGCACCGCCGCCAGCCCCACAAAACTATGCAGGATCGCCACCAGTTCCGGCATTTCAGTCATTTCGACCTTCTTCGCCAGGCGGATACCAATTGCGCCACCGATGACCATCGCCAGCAAGATCCAACCAACATTGCCAGTATCCGGCCCCAAAATAGTAGCGATTAACGCAATCGCCATCCCGGCGATACCGAAGTTGTTACCCTGGCGAGAGGTTTCATGTTTCGAAAGCCCGGCCAGGCTGAAGATAAACAGGATCGCGGCAACAATGTATGCAGCTGTAACTAATCCTCCAGACATATGTTACCCCTTAGTTTTTGCGGAACATTTTCAGCATACGCTGAGTCACGGTGAAGCCACCGAAAATATTAATGCTGGCTATAAGCACCGCGATAAAACTAAGGAAGCTAACCCAGCCGCCCTGGCCAATCTGCAACAGTGCTCCGACAACAATAATCCCTGAAATCGCGTTGGTGACCGACATCAGCGGCGTATGTAGCGCGTGCGATACATTCCACACCACGTAATAGCCCACAACGCACGCCAGCGCGAACACGGTGAAATGCCCGAGGAACTCTTTTGGTGCAACATTTGCCAGCCAACCGAAGAGGATGATTGCCAACGCCATCAGGGCGTATTTACGCCACGGTGAACAGGTGCATTTTTCCTCAGCTTTGACTTCCGGTGCGGCTTTCTGTGTCACCTGTGGCTGGGCTGAAACCTGAATCGGCGGTGCCGGCCAGGTAATTTCGCCAGCACGAATCACGGTCACGCCGCGAATCACTACATCATCAAAATCAACAGTAATGTTGCCGTCTTTCTCCTTGCACAACAGCTTCAGCAGATTGACAAGGTTGGTGCCGTAAAGCTGTGAGGATTGTGTTGGCAGACGCCCCGGAAGATCGGTATAACCAATCACTTTGACGCCATTTTCCGTAGTGAAGATTTCACCCGGCACGGTGTATTCACAGTTACCGCCGTTTTGTGCGGCCAGATCGACAATCACACTGCCCGACTTCATGGAGTCAACCATTTCGCGGGTAATCAGTTTCGGTGCCGGTTTACCTGGAATAAGCGCGGTGGTCACAATGATATCGACCTCTTTTGCCTGCGCAGCAAAGAGTTCCATTTCTGCCTTGATGAACGCTTCCGACATCACTTTGGCATAGCCATCGCCGCTGCCTGCTTCCTCTTTGAAATCCAGTTCGAGGAATTCCGCGCCCATACTTTGAACTTGTTCTTTCACTTCCGGGCGGGTATCAAACGCACGCACAATCGCACCGAGACTGTTTGCCGCACCAATGGCCGCGAGACCCGCAACACCCGCACCAATCACCATCACTTTTGCCGGAGGCACTTTACCTGCCGCGGTGATTTGCCCGGTAAAGAAACGCCCAAACTCATGCGCCGCCTCAACAATGGCGCGATAGCCGGCGATGTTCGCCATCGAACTTAACGCGTCCAGTGATTGCGCGCGTGAGATACGCGGTACGGAGTCCATCGCCATCACGGTGACGTTACGTTCCGCAAGCTTTTGCATTAGCTCCGGATTCAGCGCAGGCCAGATAAAACTCACCAGCGTTGTTCCTGGATTCAGTAACGCAATTTCATCATCTAACGGCGCATTGACCTTCAGAATGATATCTGACTGCCAGACGTTATTCCCTTCTACTATTTCAGCGCCCGCTTGCACAAACGCTTTATCGTCAAAACTTGCCAGTTGACCCGCGCCGCTCTCTACCGCGACGGTAAAACCCAGTTTCAGCAACTGCTCCACTGTTTTGGGCGTTGCTGCAACACGGGTTTCATTGGTTAACCGTTCTCTTGGTATTCCAATTCGCATGATATTCCCTTCCATCGGTTTTATTGATGATGGTTTGCCTGTGTCAGGAACCACACAAGCCGCTCATATACGAGCTAAATGTTACTCCGTTAAAATAAATTAGTAACAAACGCCCTATAACGTACTGAAAATAATGCTTGCGATCTAGCGCCAAAAATCACTATTTCGGCGTTAACTCGAAAAATATTAACGATTCAGCCTTGATAGTGAGATAAACACCATAGAACAACGGATAAAGGGCGATAATTGTCTCCGATAGCCAGGTAAAACATGAGATCACCCCGGTGCAAACTGTCACTTAACATTAAATTAACTTATACAATTCAGCCGTTTCAGCCGTTGTATGTCGCCACGGTTACTTTTTAATCACAGATGATTATTCGAGCAGGTTTAAAATCAAATCAGGAAGTCTGATATGAAAAATCACGCAGACAGTTACACCGTTTAAATGCAATAATCAGCCACGTTTCTCGTTAATAACAATACCAGTACCTGGTTTGCGCAAGGCGAAGGATTATTTTTATGAAGCTTAAGAACACCCTCCTGGCGTCGGCACTGCTTTCTGCTACGGCATTCTCCGTTAACGCAGCAACAGAACTGACACCGGAGCAAGCGGCAGCGGTTAAACCTTTTGATCGTGTAGTGGTTACCGGACGTTTCAATGCCATTGGCGAGGCGGTGAAAGCCGTTTCCCGTCGTGCTGATAAAGAAGGTGCAGCCTCCTTTTATGTTGTCGACACGTCAGATTTCGGTAACAGCGGTAACTGGCGAGTGGTTGCCGATCTCTATAAGTCTGATGCTGAAAAAGCAGAAACCGAAAAAAATCGCGTGATTAACGGTGTGGTTGAACTGCCAAAAGACCAGGCCGTTCTGATTGAGCCGTTTGACACTGTCACCGTCCAGGGCTTCTACCGTAGCCAACCGGAAGTGAATGACGCCATCACCAAAGCGGCGAAAGCAAAAGGCGCATACTCTTTCTACATCGTTCGCCAAATCGATGCCAACCAGGGCGGTAACCAACGCATTACAGCGTTCATCTATAAAAAAGATGCTAAGAAACGTGTAGTCCAAAGCCCGGATGTGATCCCGGCAGACTCCGAAGCCGGACGTGCAGCCCTGGCTGCCGGTGGCGAAGCCGCGAAGAAAGTTGAAATCCCGGGTGTTGCCACTACCGCATCACCCAGTTCCGAAGTTGGTCGTTTCTTCGAAACTCAGTCCTCAAAAGGCGGACGTTACACTGTCACGCTTCCTGACGGCACTAAAGTCGAAGAACTGAACAAGGCAACCGCAGCGATGATGGTGCCGTTCGACAGCATTAAGTTCTCAGGTAACTACGGTAACATGACCGAAGTCTCCTACCAGGTTGCTAAACGTGCCGCGAAGAAAGGTGCGAAGTATTACCACATCACCCGCCAGTGGCAGGAACGTGGTAATAATCTGACCATCAGCGCAGACCTGTATAAATAACTATTCAGTATCCCAATGAGGCGGCTTTATGCCGCCTTTAGCATTTTTAGTCACAAATTTCCCCGTGACCATTGCATGCAGACACATCTCTTCGTAAAATCCCGCGCTTCAGTGGCAAACACCATTTTTATGCGTCCTGCCCTAATATTTATTCTTTTGAACACCTTTTAAACACTGGATATCGATGGAAAAGAAACTGGGACTGAGCGCACTCACCGCGCTGGTATTAAGCTCAATGCTGGGCGCAGGTGTTTTCAGTCTGCCACAAAATATGGCTGCGGTTGCCAGCCCGGCAGCACTGCTCATCGGTTGGGGCATTACTGGCGCTGGCATTTTATTACTCGCCTTTGCCATGCTGATCCTGACACGCATTCGTCCCGATCTTGACGGCGGCATCTTTACCTATGCTCGTGAAGGTTTTGGCGAACTCATTGGTTTCTGCTCCGCATGGGGATATTGGCTGTGCGCGGTTATCGCTAACGTCTCCTATCTGGTGATCGTCTTTTCTGCATTGAGTTTCTTCACCGATACGCCGGAACTGCGCCTGTTTGGCGATGGCAACACCTGGCAATCGATCGTCGGTGCATCCGCACTTTTGTGGATTGTTCACTTTTTGATCCTGCGCGGTGTACAGACCGCTGCCAGCATTAACCTGGTGGCAACGCTGGCAAAATTGTTGCCATTGGGACTGTTTATTGTACTGGCGCTGATGATGTTCAAACTGGACACCTTCAGACTCGACTTCTCTGGCCTTGCACTTGGTGTACCGGTGTGGGAACAGGTGAAAAACACCATGCTGATCACCCTGTGGGTATTCATTGGTGTGGAAGGTGCGGTGGTGGTTTCTGCGCGTGCGCGTAATAAACATGATGTCGGCAAAGCGACACTCCTGGCGGTACTTTCCGCGCTGGGCGTTTATTTACTGGTCACTCTGCTTTCGCTGGGCGTGGTTGCGCGTCCTGAACTGGCGGAAATTCGTAACCCGTCTATGGCGGGCCTGATGGTGAAAATGATGGGGCCGTGGGGCGAGATTATCATCGCTGCCGGATTGATCGTTTCCGTTTGTGGCGCATATTTAAGTTGGACCATTATGGCGGCAGAAGTCCCCTTCCTGGCAGCGACCCATAAAGCATTCCCGCGCATTTTTGCCCGCCAGAACGCACAGGCTGCGCCATCCGCCTCGCTGTGGCTGACCAACATCTGCGTGCAAATTTGTCTGGTGCTAATCTGGCTGACCGGTTCCGATTACAACACGTTGCTAACCATTGCCTCAGAAATGATTCTGGTGCCCTATTTCCTTGTTGGCGCGTTCTTGCTGAAAATCGCAACCCGCCCGCTGCATAAAGCGGTAGGTGTCGGTGCCTGCATTTATGGCTTATGGTTATTGTACGCCTCTGGTCCAATGCACCTGTTGTTGTCCGTCGTTCTGTATGCGCCGGGGTTGCTGGTATTCCTGTACGCGCGTAAAACGCATACACATGATAATGTTCTGAATCGTCAGGAAATGGTACTGATTGGCATGCTGTTAATTGCCGCAGTTCCGGCGACCTGGATGCTGGTGGGATAACGTTCGTCCCATCGTTGGATAGCAAAGGAGATAACGATGGGTAATACCCAGCCCTTGCCAATATTAATCACTGGCGGAGGCCGTCGCATCGGCCTCGCCCTCGCCTGGCATTTCATTAATCAAAAGCAACCGGTGATTGTCAGCTATCGGACGCACTATCCTGCCATTGATAGCCTGATTCAGGCGGGAGCACAGTGTATTCAGGCTGATTTTTCGACGAATGATGGCGTGATGGCGTTTGCCGATAAAGTATTAAAAAGCACCCACGGCCTGCGTGCCATTTTGCACAATGCCAGCGCGTGGATGGCAGAAAAACCAGGTACGCCACTGGCTGACGTGCTGGCCTGCATGATGCAAATCCACGTTAATACCCCATACCTTCTTAACCACGCTCTGGAAAGATTACTGCGTGGTCACGGGCACGCCGCCAGCGATATTATTCACTTCACCGATTATGTGGTGGAACGAGGCAGCGACAACCATATCGCCTATGCAGCAAGCAAAGCAGCCCTGGATAATATGACCCGCTCATTTGCCCGCAAGCTGGCACCGGAAGTGAAAGTAAATTCTATTGCACCGTCGCTGATCCTGTTTAATGAACATGATGATGCTGAATATCGCCAACAGGCGCTGAATAAATCGCTGATGAAAACCGCGCCTGGCGAGAAAGAGGTGATCGATCTGGTCGATTACTTGCTCACCAGTTGCTTTGTTACCGGGCGCAGTTTCCCGCTTGATGGAGGTCGACATCTGCGTTAATGCAGTTTCATCCAGCAAATAATCAGCACCCATGCGCTTAGTCCCCAGCACACCACAGAACCTACAAAAGCCGCGGGCAAGCGCATGATTCCAGTGAAATACCACAGCGACGCCAGATAAATAAAATAAGGAATGATCGACCACATACTGAAAATGATGGTTGCGCGTAAGGCTTCAATGCCGCGTTCGCTGGCAACAATATAATGCGCGATGAGCGCAAAGGTTGGGAAAAGCGGGATCAGCCCGGCTATGTAGTAATTTTTCGTTTTTGCTAATACACCAATCAACACCACCACCAGCGCACCAAGCGCGGCTTTGATTACCAGCCCCATCTTTTTACCTTAACACTTCCATAACAAGTCCTTAGTAGAATACCTGATGCAAACTTGTTTAGAAACGATTGATAGTAAGTAAAAACGGTGCAGTGTATTGTGACGTTTTTATATCTACCGTGAATAATATGAACACTATCGTATTTGTGGAAGATGACGCAGAAGTTGGTTCACTGATTGCCGCATACCTGGCGAAACATGATATGCAGGTAACCATAGAACCTCGCGGCGACCATGCAGAAGAAACGATCCTGCGGGAAAATCCGGATCTGGTGCTACTCGATATCATGCTACCAGGCAAAGACGGCATGACTATCTGTCGCGATTTAGGTTCTAAGTGGTCCGGACCAATCGTTCTGCTGACCTCCCTCGACAGTGATATGAACCACATTCTGGCGCTGGAAATGGGTGCCTGCGACTATATTCTCAAAACGACTCCTCCTGCGGTTCTGCTGGCTCGGCTACGTTTACATTTGCGTCAGAATGAGCAAGCGACGCTGACCAAAGGCATTCAGGAAACGCCTCTGACGCCCTACAAAGCATTGCATTTCGGCACGTTGACCATCGACCCTATTAACCGCGTAGTCACCCTTGCTAACACTGAGATTTCACTCTCTACCGCCGATTTCGAACTGCTCTGGGAATTAGCCACTCATGCGGGGCAAATTATGGATCGCGATGCGTTGTTGCGAAATTTACGCGGCGTCAGTTATGACGGTCTGGATCGTAGCGTGGACGTGGCTATTTCGCGGTTAAGAAAAAAACTGCTCGATAACGCTGCTGAACCGTATCGTATTAAAACTGTGCGTAACAAAGGCTATCTTTTTGCGCCCCATGCATGGGAGTAAGCGATGAAAAAACTGTTTATCCAGTTTTATCTTTTACTGTTTGTCTGCTTTCTGGTGATGTCCCTGCTGGTTGGACTGGTGTACAAATTTACCGCCGAACGCGCGGGCAAACAGTCGCTGGATGATTTGATGAACAGTTCGCTGTACCTGATGCGTAGCGAGTTGCGGGAGATCCCCCCGCACGACTGGGGAAAAACGCTGAAGGAGATGGATTTAAATCTCTCTTTCGATCTGCGCGTCGAACCCTTGAGTAAGTATCATCTCGATGAAATTTCCATGCACCGACTGCGTGGCGGTGAGATTGTTGCTCTGGATGATCAGTACACTTTTTTGCAACGCATCCCACGCAGCCACTACGTGCTGGCCGTCGGTCCCGTTCCTTATCTCTATTACCTCCATCAAATGCGTTTGTTGGATATCGCGCTGATTGCCTTTATTGCCATCTCTCTCGCCTTTCCAGTGTTTATCTGGATGCGTCCGCACTGGCAGGACATGTTAAAACTGGAAGCAGCGGCGCAACGATTTGGCGATGGCCATCTCAATGAACGCATTCACTTTGATGATGGTTCGAGCTTTGAACGACTGGGCGTAGCATTTAACCAGATGGCGGACAATATCAATGCATTAATTGCCAGCAAAAAACAGCTTATCGACGGGATTGCTCACGAACTGCGAACGCCGTTAGTGCGCCTGCGTTATCGGCTGGAGATGAGCGATAACCTGAGTGAAACAGAGTCTCAGGCTCTGAATCGTGATATCAGCCAACTGGAAGCCTTGATCGAAGAACTGCTGACCTATGCCCGATTAGACCGCCCGCAAAATGAGTTGCATCTTAGCGAGCCAGACCTACCGTTATGGCTGTCAACACATCTGGCCGATATCCAGGCTGTTAACCCCGACAAAACGGTACGGATAAAAACGCTCATGCAAGGTCATTATGCGGCGCTGGATATGCGCTTAATGGCGCGCGTGTTGGATAACTTGATCAATAACGCCCTGCGCTACTGCCATTCAACCGTAGAAACCAGCCTGCTACTGGCAGGAAACAGAGCGACATTAATTGTCGAAGATGATGGGCCAGGAATAGCCCCACAGGATCGCGAGCATGTCTTTGAACCCTTTGTGCGTCTCGATCCTAGCCGTGACCGTTCAACCGGCGGTTGTGGGTTGGGACTGGCGATTGTCCACTCTATTGCACTGGCAATGGGCGGCACGGTTAACTGTGACTCCAGCGAACTGGGTGGTGCCCGCTTCTCGTTTAGCTGGCCGTTATGGCATAACATCCCGCAATTTACCTCTGCCTGACACTACGCGCACGGTGGTCAAGTTACCGCCATTGTGTTATATAATAAGTATGTTGTAACTAAAGTGGTGATTTTATGGCTCGTTACGATCTCGTTGACCGACTCAATACTACCTTTCGTCAGATGGAGCAAGAACTGGCCGCGTTTGCCGCTGAGCTTGAGCAGCACAAGTTGCTGGTTGCCCGCGTGTTCTCTTTACCGGAAGTCAAAAAAGCGGATGAGCATAATCCGCTGAATTGCATTGAAGTTAAGCAACATCTCGGCAAAGAGGCGCAGGCGCTGGCACTACGTCATTTCCGCCATTTGTTTATTCAGCAACAGTCCGAAAACCGCAGCAGCAAGGCCGCTGTTCGTCTGCCTGGCGTGTTGTGTTATCAGGTCGATAATCTTTCACAAGCGGCGCTGGCAAGTCATATTCAGCGCATCAATCAACTCAAAACCACTTTTGAACATATCGTCACGGTTGAGTCAGAACTCCCCACGGCGGCGCGTTTTGAATGGGTACATCGTCATTTGCCGGGACTGATTACCCTTAACGCTTACCGCACGCTCACTGTTCTTCACGATCCTGCCACTTTACGTTTTGGCTGGGCGAATAAGCATATCATTAAGAATTTGCATCGTGATGAAGTACTGGCTCAACTGGAAAAAAGCCTGAAATCACCACGCAGCGTCGCGCCGTGGACGCGCGAGGAGTGGCAAGGAAAACTGGAGCGTGAGTATCAGGATATCGCCGCCCTGCCGCAGGATGCGAAATTAAAAATCAAACGTCCGGTGAAGGTGCAGCCAATTGCCCGTGTCTGGTATAAGGGAGATCAAAAACAGGTACAACATGCCTGCCCTACGCCGCTTATCGCGTTGGTTAATCGGGATAATGGTGCTGGTGTGCCGGACGTTGGCGAGCTGCTAAATTATGATGCCGACAATGTGCAGCACCGTTACAAACCCCAGGCGCAGCCGCTTCGCTTAATCATTCCACGGCTGCACCTGTATGTTGCAGATTAACGCCCGACTTTCATACTGCCGACCATCTGTTCTGGTCGTACCCAACTATCAAACTCGGCTTCGTTAAGATACCCCAACGCAAGGGCTGCGGCTTTTAAAGTCAGCCCTTCTTTGTGTGCTTTTTTAGCGATCTCAGCGGCTTTGTCATAGCCAATGTGGGTGTTGAGCGCAGTCACCAGCATTAGCGACTCATTGAGCAATTGATTGATTCGCTCACGATTCGGCTCAATTCCCACTGCACAATGTTTGTTAAAACTTTCCATGCCATCCGCCAGTAAGCGCACCGATTGCAGGAAATTGTGGATCACCATCGGGCGGAAGACGTTCAGTTCGAAATTACCGGAAGCGCCACCGATGTTGATCGCCACGTCGTTTCCCATCACCTGACAGCAAAGCATGGTTAACGCTTCACACTGCGTTGGGTTCACTTTCCCTGGCATGATTGAGCTGCCCGGCTCGTTTTCCGGAATTGAGATTTCGCCAATGCCACAGCGAGGGCCTGAAGCCAGCCAGCGGACATCGTTCGCAATTTTCATCAGTGACGCCGCCAGCCCTTTCAACGCGCCATGAGCCTGAACCAGTGCATCGCAGGTCGCCAGTGCTTCAAATTTGTTCGGAGCAGTAACAAACGGCGCACAGGTAATTACCGAAAGCTCATCCGCTACGCGACGGGCATATTCCGGATGGGTATTCAGCCCCGTCCCTACCGCTGTACCGCCCAGCGCCAGTTCCGCCACATGCGGCAGGCTGTATTCAATATGTTTGAGATTATGCTCCAGCATCGCTACCCAGCCGGAAATCTCCTGGCCCAGTGTCAGCGGCGTGGCGTCCTGCAAGTGGGTACGACCAATTTTGACGATATCGGCAAATGCGCGCGATTTCTCATTCAGCGTTTGTGTCAGTGTTTTAAGCTGCGGGATGAGTTGCTTGCGTAGCGCCAGCAGCGCCGCAACGTGCATTGCTGTCGGAAAGACATCATTTGAACTTTGGCTTTTGTTCACGTCGTCGTTAGGGTGAATTTTACGTTCCATTCCGCGCACGCCACCGAGCAGTTCGCTCGCCCGATTGGCCAGCACTTCGTTCATATTCATGTTGCTTTGCGTGCCGGAACCCGTCTGCCAGATAGCCAGCGGAAATTCATCGTCATGCTGTCCCGCCAGCACTTCATCCGCTGCCTGACGGATAGCACTCGCTTTCTCTTCAGAGAGTAAACCTAAATCTTCGTTAACTTTTGCCGCTGCACGCTTAGTCAGCGCCAGCGCATGAATCAGTGAGGTGGGCATTTTCTCCGTGGAAATACGGAAATGCTCCAGCGAGCGTTGAGTTTGTGCGCCCCACAGCTTATCTGCCGGGACATCGATCGCACCCATCGAATCTTTTTCGCTGCGTACTGTATTCATGGCCTGCTCCTCACCTGATTAATTTTTTCTTTCTGTTTTGCTTTCGTTAAGCAACTTTTAGCTCACTCATTATTTACTATTTGGTAACAAATGTTTGGTCTTTCGTGCCATGTAAAAAAGCCGCCCCCGAAGTAAAGGGCGGCTCAGATTGTTTGCAAAATACGCTTTGTTCATGCCGGATACGGCGTGAACGCCTTATCCGCCCGCTTATTTCACGCAGCGGGTACACTGCGTGAGTTGAATCTGCTGGAAGAAGTCATTCCCTTTATCATCAACAAGGATAAATGCCGGGAAATCTTCCACTTCAATTTTCCAGATAGCTTCCATACCCAGTTCCGGATATTCAACACATTCCAGGCTCTTAATACTGCCCTGCGCCAGCACTGCTGCCGGGCCGCCGATACTGCCAAGGTAAAAGCCACCATGTTTTTTACAAGCATCGGTCACCTGTTGACTGCGATTACCCTTCGCCAGCATGATCATACTGCCGCCCTGCGCTTGCAGTTGATCGACGTAAGAATCCATCCGTCCGGCGGTCGTTGGGCCAAGAGAGCCGGAGGCATAACCTTCTGGCGTTTTTGCCGGACCAGCATAGTAAATCGGGTGATCTTTGATGTATTGCGGTAACCCTTCGCCGTTGTCCATGCGCTCTTTCAGTTTGGCGTGGGCAATATCACGACCAACAATAATCGTGCCGTTCAGCGACAAGCGGGTAGAAACGGGATACTGCGACAACTGTGCGAGGATCTCTTTCATCGGACGATTAAGGTCAACGCGCACCGCTTCGCCTTCCCCTGCTTTACGCAATTCTTCCGGGATATATTTGCCTGGATTATGTTCCAGTTTTTCGATCCAGATCCCCTGACGATTGATTTTCGCTTTGATATTACGGTCAGCAGAACAGGAAACGCCCATACCAACCGGACAGGATGCGCCGTGGCGTGGCAGACGAATCACGCGGATATCATGGGCAAAATATTTACCGCCAAACTGCGCCCCCAGACCAAGATTTTGCGCTTCAATCAGCAACTCTTTTTCCAGCTCCACATCACGGAACGCCTGACCGTGCTCATTCCCTTCCGTTGGCAGCTCGTCATAGTATTTAGCGGAAGCCAGTTTTACTGTTTTAAGGTTAGTTTCCGCAGATGTACCACCGATCACAAAGGCAATGTGATACGGAGGACACGCCGCCGTGCCCAGCGTACGCATTTTCTCAACCAGATAATTTTTCAGTTTCCCTGGCGTCAGTAACGCTTTGGTTTCCTGATAGAGATACGTCTTGTTTGCTGAACCGCCACCTTTGGCGATACAGAGGAATTTATACTCGTCGCCATCAACAGCATAAAGATCGATCTGCGCTGGCAGGTTGGTGCCAGTATTCACCTCTTTATACATATCCAGCGGTGCGTTTTGCGAGTAGCGCAGGTTATCTTCGATATAGGTGTTATAGACACCGCGCGCCAGCGCCGCTTCATCACCACCACCGGTCCATACACGCTGCCCTTTTTTACCGACGATTATCGCGGTGCCGGTATCCTGGCAGGTTGGCAGAACGCCTTTTGCGGCGATGTCGGAGTTGCGCAGGAATTGCAGCGCCACATATTTGTCGTTTTCGCTGGCTTCCGGGTCGCGCAGAATATCGGCCACTTGCTGCTGGTGAGCTGGACGCAGCATAAATGACGCATCATGAAACGCCTGACGCGCCAACAAAGTTAACGCTTCTGGCGCGACTTTCAAAATCTCCTGCCCTTCAAATTCAGATACGCTAACGTGTTCGCTGGTCAGCAGGTAGTACTCGGTATCATCTTTTTTGAGTGGGAAAGGAGCCTGATAATGAAAGGGTTTGTTTGACATTGTTCTCTCACTTACTGCCTGGTTTGGTTATGCTCTGGGCGGGTGTTCCATTGCCCTGTTAAAAGCGAGTTACATTATCCTACACACTTTTTTAACAAAAACTGAGACTAGTACGACTTTTTGCGGCTCCAGGTTACTTCCCGTAGGATTCTTGCTTTAATAGCGGGATTAATTTCCACATTCAAACAGGGATTGATCATGCAAAAGCTTATTAACTCAGTGCAAAACTATGCCTGGGGAAGCAAAACGGCACTGACTGAACTTTATGGCATGGAAAATCCATCCAACCAGCCGATGGCTGAATTGTGGATGGGCGCACATCCGAAGAGCAGTTCACGTGTGCACAATGCCGCCGGAGATATCGTTTCACTGCGTGATGTGATTGAGGGTGATAAATCAACTCTGCTGGGAGATGCCGTTGCCAGGCGCTTTGGCGAACTGCCTTTCCTGTTCAAAGTGTTATGCGCAGCCCAGCCGCTCTCCATTCAGGTTCATCCGAATAAACGCAATTCTGAAATCGGTTTTGCCAAAGAAAATGCCGCCGGCATTCCAATGGATGCCGCCGAGCGTAACTATAAAGATCCTAACCACAAGCCAGAGCTGGTTTTTGCCCTGACCCCTTTCCTCGCGATGAACGCGTTTCGTGAGTTTTCCGAGATTGTTTCCCTGCTCCAGCCCGTCGCGGGCGCGCATCCGGCGATTGCTCATTTTTTACAGCAGCCCAATGCCGAACGTTTAAGCGAACTGTTCGCCAGCCTGTTGAATATGCAGGGTGAAGAGAAATCCCGCGCGCTGGCGATTTTGAAATCGGCGCTCGACAGCCAACAGGGTGAGCCGTGGCAAACGATTCGTTTAATTGCTGAATTTTACCCGGATGACAGCGGCCTGTTCTCCCCACTGTTACTGAATGTGGTAAAACTGAACCCTGGTGAAGCGATGTTCCTGTTCGCAGAAACACCACACGCCTACCTGCAAGGCGTGGCGCTGGAAGTGATGGCGAACTCCGATAACGTGCTGCGTGCGGGTCTGACGCCAAAATATATTGATATTCCGGAGCTGGTTGCCAACGTTAAGTTTGAAGCCAAACCGGCCAGCCAGTTGCTGACCCAGCCGGTGAAACAAGGTGCAGAGCTGGACTTCCCGATTCCGGTTGATGATTTTGCTTTCTCGCTGCATGACCTTAGCGATGAAGAAACTACCATCAGCCAGCAAAGTGCCGCCATTTTGTTCTGCGTTGAAGGCGAAGCAACACTGGGTAAAGGTTCTCAACAGTTAGCGCTTAAACCGGGTGAGTCCGCATTTATTGCCGCCAATGAGTCGCCGGTGACGGTGAAAGGCCACGGACGTTTAGCGCGTGTTTACAACAAGCTGTAAGAGCTTACTGAAATAATTAACATCTCTTGCTAAGCTTATTAAAGGCTTATAACACTTCAGGCGGCCAGTCCGCCTGATTTCATTTATGGATAATCATTATGAATAAATCGCTGGTAGCGGTAGGCGTCATTGTTGCGCTCGGCGTAGTCTGGACAGGCGGCGCATGGTACACAGGCAAGAAGATTGAAACCCATCTCGAAGACATGGTCGCACAGGCGAACGCGCAACTCAAACTGACAGCTCCTGAATCCAACCTGGAAGTGAGTTATCAAAACTATCATCGCGGCGTGTTCAGCAGCCAGTTGCAATTAGTGGTGAAGCCCATCGCCGGGAAAGAAAATCCGTGGATTAAAAGTGGCCAGAGCGTCATCTTCAATGAATCTGTTGACCACGGTCCCTTCCCTCTGGCCCAGCTTAAAAAACTGAATTTGATCCCGTCGATGGCGTCGATTCAAACCACGCTGGTCAATAACGCTGTGAGCAAGCCACTGTTTGATATGGCAAAAGGAGATACACCTTTTGAGATTAACTCTCGCATCGGTTACAGCGGCGATTCCAGTTCAGATATCTCGCTCAAGCCACTGAATTACGAGAAAAAAGATGAAAAAGTCGCCTTTAGCGGCGGTGAGTTCCAGTTAAATGCTGACCGAGACGGTAAAGCCATCTCCCTTTCCGGGGAGGCGCAAAGCGGTCGGGTCGATGCAGTTAACGAATACAACCAGAAAGTGCAGTTGACCTTTAATAATCTGAAAACCGATGGTTCCAGCACGCTGGCAAGTTTCGGTGAGCGCGTGGGTAACCAAAAACTGTCGCTGGAAAAAATGACCATTTCAGTGGAAGGCAAAGAACTGGCTCTGTTGGAAGGCATGGAGATCAGTGGTAAATCAGACCTGGTTAATGACGGTAAAACGATCAATAGCCAACTGGATTACTCGCTAAACAGCCTGAAGGTACAGAATCAGGATCTGGGCAGCGGCAAGCTGACTTTAAAAGTCGGTCAGATTGACGGTGAAGCCTGGCATCAGTTTAGCCAGCAATATAACGCGCAAACACAGGCGTTACTGGCACAGCCAGAGATTGCCAACAATGCCGAACTTTATCAGGAGAAAGTGACGGAAGCCTTCTTTAGCGCCCTGCCGCTGATGTTAAAAGGCGATCCGGTAATTACGATTGCGCCGTTAAGCTGGAAAAACAGTCAGGGTGAAAGCGCGCTGAATTTGTCGCTGTTCCTGAAAGATCCGGCAGCGACTAAAGAAGCGCCGCAAACACTGGCGCAGGAAGTTGATCGCTCGGTTAAATCTCTGGATGCAAAACTGACCATTCCGGTCGATATGGCAACCGAACTGATGACTCAGGTGGCGAAGCTGGAAGGCTATCAGGAAGATCAAGCTAAAAAGCTGGCGAAACAGCAAGTTGAAGGTGCATCAGCAATGGGCCAGATGTTCCGTCTGACCACCTTGCAGGACAATGCCATCACCACCAGCCTGCAATATGCTAACGGTCAGATCACGTTGAATGGTCAGAAAATGTCGCTGGAAGATTTTGTCGGTATGTTTGCGATGCCAGCACTTACCGTTCCGGCTGTACCGGCCATCCCGCAACAGTAATTCACAGCCAAAACGCCGGAGAGTTTTCTCTCCGGCGTTTTTTCACTTCAACATAAAGTCATACTGAATACTCATTTTCACATCCCAGTAATTCAGGCGATTGCCCAGCGTACTACCATCGCGCTTTTCCCGTCCTTTATCGGCTGCAAGAAAGAAATTCATCCCTTGTAGCGGCCCTTCGCTGACCCGATAGTTCATACCGCCTAAGATACCTGCGCCTTCAATCCGCACATCTCGTTTACTGGATTCATAGCCGCGAGTCACAATCGGTGCCAATGTCAGCGTAAATTGCGGGGTTAAACGATAATTGACACCCAATTGCCAGGACTGCATACCTTCCCGGTTACGATCAAGACTTAACGAGAAAGGATAACCAATATCGGTGTCCACCACGGCTCCGTTCATCGCATGACGCAGATAACCACCGCTACCAAACACGCTTCCCCACGGCGCGCTCCACGTCAGTTGGCCGCTAACCAGCGCCGTTTCATTGGGCTGGTTGGTGTTACGACTTAAGCCTTCCAGTTGCGCATAAAAGCCGAGCAACTCCCCTTTCAGCGCATAATCCCGGGCGAGCGAAATGCTTTTCTCAAAAATAGTTTGTAGCTGATTAGAAACATCTTTCTGTGCCGATGCCCCCAAAGAATAACGGCTGGTATCATCATGCCAACTGGCAGCTAAAAAAGAACGAGCGCGATGTTTATCGTATTTTCCGGTCTGGCTGTTATAAACACCTTCATCACGGATACCGGTTGTTGAATCAGTCCATAAAAATACCCGGGAGCGCCACATTCCCCACAGTTCAATATTGGGCGTTAAAGCCCAATAACCTAATGCTCCTTCAGAAACGGTCGGTAATGTACGTTGCGAACTGCCAGCAATTAACGGAATACGATAAGGTAAACTACCATAACTATAATCTGTCCCGAAACGACCTAATTTAAGTAAACTCTTTTCACTCGGTTTTATTTTTACCGCCCCCAATGCATAGCCAAAACTTTTATCGCCATCAAGATACCATCGGGTACTCATATCAGCACGAGCACCTAATTTATAAACATAATAGGCTCCACCTTCGACGCCAATAATATTAGCGTAATAACCGCTATTAAAATCGAGCAATCCTCCTTGCACCCATGCGTAAATATCTCTTCCCGCGCCAGCACTGGGCTTGTCAGCCCGGCGCAATTCATTTTTCAGTCTGATTCGTAGTCCCGCTTCATCGTCAGCCAGTTGTGCAGCGTAAGCGGAGGTAAGGCCAGAGGCAGCCGTCAGGGAAATAACGGCCATGGCCACTATTTTTCTCATAGTTGCACCTTTGATGTTCTGATTATTTTTATAAGATATTAATTAGTGATATCGCTGATTAATTGCTGCTGCATTTTTTTACGATTATCAATTTCGACCACAATTTCTTTGAATTTTTTATCAATCAGCGGATAAAACCAAATTATAACGAATGCCAGTAGCATAAATCCGCAAGGGACTAAGGCAATTGATGTGCGGATCCCCATAATAACTTCCGGCGTTTGTGCCTGATTCGCAATATATCCGCTTAATCCCAAAATAAAGGCGGGAATTGAACCCCCTATTGCCTGTCCACATTTTCGGGTAAATGAGAATAATGAATAGGTAAGCCCTTCAATGCGTACGCCGGTCAGGTATTCACCATATTCTACAGTATCGGCCTCCAGCGCCCACATCACCGTCATGGTAACGCCCTGACCCACTGAAGCGATGGCTAACGCGATCAGTGCCACCGGCAGCGACCAGACTGAAACCCAGAAGAACAGCAAATAACCACAAGTTCCCAGCAGAGCGCCAATCAGGAAGGTATTCTTTTTACCGATTCTGGCAACCATTCCCGGCACCAGCGGTGCCGATGCCACTGTGCCGACCAGGTTTTGCACCAACACCAGCACAGTAAACAACCCGGCATCATTCAGTACATAGCGCACGTAGAACAACGACGAAGCACTGACCGCGAAGGTCGAGATCAGCACGCATAGCGCGCCAATGCACAACATAAACAGCGGACGATTCCGTTTCAGCGTTTGCAGGCTGATCTTCAATGACGGCTGCGCCACGATACGCACTACATTCTCGCGCGTCGATTTAAAGCAAATGAAGTAAAGCACCATCCCGGCAATCGCCAGGGTAATCGTCCAGAAATGGTATACCGACACCATCTCCTCCGGGCTGGAGTGCTTAATGCTCGGGCCAATCAGAAAAGCCAGGCAGACAAAGGTCAGCGAAGCGGCAATCCCGCGAGCCGCGCCCAGACGGGCGCGGGATTGTGGTTGTTGGGTCATGGCAGTTGCCAGTGAACCATAAGGTATATTGACCAGGCTGTAACAAAGCCCCAGCCCCATATAAGTCAAATATGCATACACCACTTTGCTGCTATGACTCCAGTCGGTCGGCACCCAGAAAACCAGCACGCTGAAGATCATTAACGGTGCAGTGCCGAACAGCAAGAAGGGGCGGAATTTGCCCCAACGGGTATTTACGCTGTCTACCACCCGTCCGGCGAAGACGTCAGCAAAAGCATCGAATACCCGCACCAGTAATAGCATGGTGCCCGCCGCAGCGGCACCGACGCCAGCGACGTCGGTGTAGTAACTCAACAGGAAGAGCGCCCCCATGGCGAAGGCGAAGTTATTGGCAACGTCACCGAGGCTGTAGCCGACGATGGTGCGCCATGAGAGTTGTTGATTCATTTTTTGCCTCCCTGCTGCGGTTTTTCACCGAAATTCATGCCAGTCCAGCGTTTTTGCAGCGAGAAAGCCGCCGATTTTGGTTTGCGGTCACGAGTGAAAATCCCTTTCTTGTTACCGCCAACGCGCAGAATGCCCTGCGAAGTCGCAAAATCAGCGAAGTTCCATACCTGTTCACCAACGACAGCACTAACACGGTCAAAGACGCGGTGATACATATCCAGCCACGCGCACTGATACTCTTCACTCCACATATCGGTGTACATCGAGTGCAGACCGGCTAACGTATCCACCCCGTATTCGGTGATGATAATCGGCTGATGCAGTTTCTCCTGCCACGCAAGCAGTTCTTTTTCCAGTACCTTTTCTGCCGTCTCCAGATCGCCGCTTTGGACATACCAGCCGTAATAACGGTTCAGACACAGCACATCAAAGAGATCGCTGATGGTATCGGTGTGAGCGTCGCAGAACATCACATTGACGCAGGTGATCGGTCGTGTCGGGTCGAGTTTACGCGTTGCTTCTGCCAGTGGCGCGAAATATTCCCGGGCACCTTGCGGGCGGGTATCTGGTTCATTGGCAATGCTCCACATCACCACGCTTGGGTGGTTTTTGTCACGCGCAATCAGTTCTTTAATCGCCTGTAAGTGCGCCTGCTGGGTTTCCCCATTGACCGCCTCTTCGCTGTACAGTTCTTTCGGTTTGTTGCCCGCTTCGAAACCAATTCCTAAAGAAAGGTTAAAGCCGACGGCGGCAGTTTCATCAATCACCACAATGCCATGTTCGTCAGCCCAGTCGAGCATCTCTTCAGCGTAAGGGTAATGCGAGGTGCGGTAAGAGTTGGCACCAATCCAGTCCATCAATGCGTGATCGTGCACCATCAGCACGTTATCGAATCCCTTGCCACGCAAATCCGCATCTTCATGACGACCAAAGCCAGTGAAGTAGAACGGTTTGTGGTTGATCAGGAACTGTTCACCCTTTACTGCCACCGAGCGGATACCGACGCGCAGTGGATAGATGTCGCACTCTGTCTGGCTTTTTGCGGTGACGCACAGTTCATAGAGATACCCATCACCGGGTTGCCAGAGATTCGGGTTCACCACTTGCAAGGTTCCGCTGTGACCTTGTCCGGCTGCGACAACCTGCTGATCAGCATCACGCAGTTCGACGCTGATATCACCATTGGCCACCACCTGCCAGTCAATGGAAGCGTGGTTGCAGTCTTGCGCTACATGCGTCACCACGGTGATATCGTCCACCCAGGTGTTCGGCGTGGTATAGAGCATTACGCTGCGGTGGATCCCGGCGTAGTTAAAGAAATCATGGAAATAAGACTGCTTTTTCTTGCCGTTTTCGTCGGTAATCACCATTCCCGGCGGGATAGTCTGCCAGTTCAGCTCATTGTTCACACAAACGGTGATACGCACACTTTTTCCGGCAATCACATATGGAGTAACATCGGCTTCAAACGGCGTATAGCCGCCCTGATGCTCCATCACTTCCTGATTATTAACCCACACTTTGCCGTAATGAGTGACCGCATCGAAACGCAGCACGATACGCTGGCCCGCCCAACCTTTGGGTATAAAGACTTCGCGCTGATACCAGACATTGCCCACATAATTACGAATATCCGCATCAGCAAACTGATCGTTAAAACTGCCTGGTACGGCAATCGCCCGACTCTCTTGCAACGTGCTTTCCCACCAACGCTGATCATTTCCACAGTTTTCGCGATCCAGGCTGAATGCCCACAGACCGTCGAGTTTTTTGATTTCACGGGTTGGGGTTTCTACAGGACGTAACATAAGGGACTCCTCATTAAGATAAAAATACTGGTCAACCTTTAATTTGATTAGTTAACCAATTAAGCAATGCAAACAGTTATCTGTGAGAAACCCACGGAAGAGAAATGGAAATAAAAAGAACTGACACCGCGATCAAAAAACCAAAAACTGCAATACCCACAGCGTGACATGGATCGCATTAATCTCTAAAACAACGTTGACAGAAGCTGCAAAATAAGCAACCGAACGCTCGTTCGAGTGATTTAAAACGCTAAATTTCCGTGACATATGGTTGTGGTGTATGTGTTAACGGGATTTTGCGATCAGGCGAGAACGTTTTGGTATGGTGCTGTTAAGGACATTAAATGCGGGCGCAGTGGTCACCGGCCCGCGGCAAGAAGATATCAGGATGCGGTTAAAATACCGCCAATCATCGCACGTAATCCCTGGGCAAATGACGCGTCACCCGCCAGGTCTTCGGCTTCGATGTCGGCCAGTACGCCATAGGTCAGATCCAGCAATAAACGAGAGGTCATCGCCGTGTTAATGTCAGGACTTATCTCACCTTTTTGCTGGGCATCGCGCATACGCTGGGCGATGTATTCGGTGATTGTCAGATGCTTATTCCTGAGCATAGCGGCAACCTGCGGATTGCGCATTCCTTCCGCCATAATCTCTACCACCAGCGCCCGCTGGGCAAAGGCTTCATGCGTCAGGGAGACTATCGACTCGACCATATATTCTACAAAATGAATCCCTTCGATAGGGTCCCGGAAGCGGGCCAGCGCCCTCTCCTGATCCTGGAGGATAATTGCCTGAATCAAGGCTTCTTTAGAAATGAAATGGTGGTAAAGCGTCCCGGGACTTATACCGCAGGATTTACAGATGGCTTTCATCGAGGCACTGTGAAATCCATTTTCTGAAAAAATCTCTCTGGCAGCATTGAGGATCCGGGTCCGTGTCGGTTGTGCTTCAGTCTGCATGTTATCCATCGTTAAACCAATATAGTTAGCATGAATAACTAGTTTACCGCGTTGTCAGGTGAGCGCCTATCATTGCTGTTGAATAGTGCGAAGGCACACCCGATTCGTTTACTATTCACACGATAATTGGTCAACCAATGAACATAACCTGGTTACCAGTTTTCTGGCGTTTTTTCACTGCTGAACTCGCTGTACCGGTAAACAACACTCACTCAGTTGTTTACCGGCCTGCTAGCGATTAATTAAGCTCCTGTACCCCACCGCCGGATACGGTGAGTATTTGCCCGCTTATCCAACTGGCAGCAGGTGAACACAGAAACAGCGCCGCGTTAGCAATATCTTGCGGTTGACCCAGACGTCTGATTGGCGTGTGCTGCAACATTTTTTGTTCAATTTCTGGCGTAATAACGGATTTTAGAGCATCAGTTAATATTGCCCCCGGCGCAATGCCATTCACCCGAATATTTTTTTCACCCAGATCAAATGCCATATTTCTCACCAGATGACTGGCCGCAGCTTTAGATGACGCATAGGAAGTCATGTTTTTATTTTTATTTTCTGCAGCCATAGAAGTGATAGTCAGAATAACGCCTCCGCCATTTTTTTCCATTTCTGGCGCAATGAGTTGTGACAGATGGAAAAAAGAAAACACATTCAGTTCATAAGCGCGGCGGAAATCCGCCATTGGCATATCAAACGGTTTAGGACCACCGCCACCCGCGTTGTTAACCAGAATATCCACTTTGCCCAACTTACTGATGGCAAAGTCTGCCAGAGCAGATAATTCCTGTTCGGAAGTAATATCACAACGCCAGGCAAATGCCTGTCCACCAAGCTGTTGAATCTCATCAACAACATGATTTGCTGCATCGGCATTAATATCACTGACCACCACAGATGCACCTGCTGTCGCGAATGTAATGGCAATTTCTTTACCAATACCAGCACCCGCACCGGTGATGATGGCGCATTTTCCGTCGAGTCTCAGGTTGTCAGAATTAAACACATAAACCTCCTGTGAACTTCAGTAAATAAATTAAAAGGCACCGCCTGTGTGCCACATTTTTTATCATTAACCTCGGGGAAAAGACACTACCAGGTATAGCAGATAAAGAGAGATTATTTCGCCGTAATGAGCCGCGCGGGGATAATCAGATTTCGAGAGTGATTCTCTTCGTGACTGATTTTTTGCATCATGCGATCGGCAAGCGTAAAGCCCAGTTCCCGCGCAGGTGTGCAGGCCCAGACAATCGGAAAATCATCAAGAGCAGTTTGCGTTACATCAGTAAATGCCGCTAATGAAACCTGTTGCTCAAAATAACGATCGACCCCGCTTTCGCCGCTTTGCCGCCCTGCTTTCAGTAAACCAAACCACGCGCCCATCGCAATGGTTTCGTTGTAGCACACCACCGCGCTGATGGTCGGGTTATGGCGCAAAAGCGCCGTTATAGCTTCCGCAGCCAGCTTCTGGCTGGAAGAACATTCCAGTACCCAATCGCTGTGAAACGGCAGACCAAATTTTAATAGTGTTGCGCAATATCCACCCACTCGTTCCGCGCGGGTTAAAGAGGAACTTTGCCCTCCCAGCCAGGCGATACGCTGATGCCCATTGCGAATAAGGTGTTCCGTCAATAACTGCGCTGCCTGCATGTTATCCGGGCGAACAGTATCCACATCTTCAAGATAGCTGGCACGGGATGCAAAAATCACTGGGATGTCTTTTTCTTCTGCCATGCGCCGCAGGTCATCACTGCTTCCTGCCGCACCGGCAATCACCACACCATCGACACCCTGATTCAGTAGCAGTGAAAATCGCTGGGCCAGTTGCTCGCCATCTTTACCGCCGTGGAGCAAAAAAACCATCCGCCCCTGTGCTTCCAGTGCCTCTGTCAGCCCGGCCGTTAATTCAGCGTAAAACGGCGAAGATAAGTCGCGCACAATTAAGCCAATTACGCCACTCTGCCCGCCGCGCAGCGCAGATGCCTGGCGATTTCGCACAAAGCCTAACTCTTCAATGGCCGCGTTAACCCGTTCTCCCGTGGCGGCAGATATTCGCCCTTTGCCACTAAGCACCAGCGAAACGGTACTGACTGACACGCCCGCAGCCAGCGCAACATCATGAATGGTGATTTTTTTGGCGGTAGCCATGCAGATGACCTACTCCCTGATTATGTGACAGATAAAACGTTTTACCTTTAATTTATCTTATACCCGCTATTATCGTTGCGTAATGTGATTTATGCCTCACTAAAATTTGATAAAACGTTTTATCTTCTCGCGCAATTTATTGAATCCAGACTGTTCTCAACAAGGAGTCGTTTTATGACGGCGAAAGCAGCACCGAAAGTCACGCTGTGGGAATTCTTCCAGCAGTTAGGCAAAACCTTTATGTTACCCGTGGCGTTATTGTCGTTCTGCGGCATTATGCTCGGAATTGGCAGTTCCCTTAGCAGCCACGATGTCATCACCCTAATCCCGGCATTGGGTAACCCCGTGTTGCAGGCCATCTTTACCTGGATGAGTAAGGTTGGCTCGTTTGCTTTTAGCTTTCTGCCAGTGATGTTCTGTATTGCAATCCCACTCGGGCTGGCGCGTGAAAACAAAGGTGTTGCAGCATTCGCGGGTTTTGTCGGTTACGCGGTCATGAACCTTGCGGTTAACTTCTGGTTGACCAATAAAGGCATTCTACCAACCACCGATGCAGCCGTTCTGAAAGCCAATAATATCCAGAGTATTCTTGGGATCCAGTCGATCGACACCGGGATCCTCGGTGCAGTGATCGCCGGTATCATTGTCTGGATGCTGCATGAGCGTTTCCATAATATCCGCCTGCCAGATGCGCTGGCGTTCTTCGGCGGCACCCGCTTCGTGCCCATTATCTCCTCACTGGTGATGGGACTTGTCGGTCTGGTAATTCCGTTAGTCTGGCCGATATTTGCTATGGGCATTAGTGGATTAGGTCATATGATCAATAGCGCAGGCGATTTCGGACCGATGCTGTTTGGTACTGGCGAACGTCTGCTGTTGCCGTTTGGTCTGCATCACATTCTGGTGGCATTAATTCGCTTTACTGATGCGGGCGGCACGCAGGAAGTCTGCGGTCAAACCGTAAGCGGCGCGCTGACTATCTTCCAGGCGCAATTAAGCTGCCCGACCACACACGGTTTCTCTGAAAGCGCTACGCGTTTCCTCTCCCAGGGAAAAATGCCTGCCTTCCTCGGCGGCCTGCCTGGTGCGGCATTAGCCATGTATCACTGCGCACGCCCGGAAAATCGCCATAAAATTAAAGGCCTGCTGATTTCTGGCCTGATCGCCTGTGTCGTTGGCGGCACCACAGAACCGCTGGAGTTCCTGTTCCTGTTCGTTGCGCCAGTCCTGTATGTCATCCACGCACTGTTAACCGGCCTCGGCTTCACTGTCATGTCCGTTCTCGGTGTCACCATCGGTAATACCGACGGTAATATCATCGACTTTGTGGTATTCGGTATTTTGCATGGTCTGTCGACTAAGTGGTACATGGTGCCAGTGGTGGCGGCAATTTGGTTTGTTGTTTACTACGTCATCTTCCGTTTCGCTATCACCCGCTTCAATCTGAAAACACCGGGACGCGACAGTGAAATCGCCAGCTCAATCGAAAAAGCCGTTGTCGGTACGCCGGGTAAATCAGGTTACAACGTTCCGGCAATCCTCGAAGCCCTGGGTGGTGCCGACAATATTGTCAGCCTTGATAACTGTATTACTCGCCTGCGTTTGTCTGTGAAAGATATGTCGCTTGTGAATGTGCAGGCGCTGAAGGACAATCGGGCAATTGGCGTAGTTCAATTGAATCAACATAACCTGCAGGTTGTTATTGGGCCGCAAGTTCAATCGGTAAAAGATGAAATGGCCGGTTTGATGCGCACTGTTCAGGCATAAGGATAAAATATGTTCGATTTTTCAAAGGTCGTGGATCGTCATGGAACATGGTGTACACAATGGGACTATGTCGCTGACCGTTTCGGCTCTGCGGATCTGCTGCCGTTCACGATTTCAGACATGGATTTTGCCACCGCACCCTGCATTATCGAGGCGCTGAATCAGCGCCTGATGCACGGTGTGTTTGGCTACAGCCGCTGGAAAAACGATGAGTTTCTCGCGGCAATTGCCCACTGGTTTTCCACCCAACATAACACCGCCATTGATACGCAGTCGGTGGTTTATGGCCCTTCTGTTATCTATATGGTGTCGGAATTGATTCGCCAGTGGTCTGCCGTCGGTGAAGGCGTGATGATCCATACCCCCGCTTACGACGCATTTTACAAAGCCATTGAAGGTAATCAGCGCACCGTGATGCCCGTTGCTTTAGAGAAGCGGGAGGACGGTTGGTTTTGCAATATGGCAAAACTGGAAGCTGTACTGGCGAAACCAGAATGTAAAATTATGCTCCTGTGTAGCCCGCAGAACCCCACGGGTAAAGTCTGGACTTGCGATGAACTGGAGATAATGGCAGACCTTTGCGAACGCTATGGTGTACGCGTTATCTCCGATGAAATCCATATGGATATGGTATGGGATGAGCAACCACATATTCCCTGGAGCAACGTGGCGCGCGGAGACTGGGCGCTGCTGACTTCTGGTTCGAAAAGTTTCAATATTCCTGCCCTGACCGGAGCTTACGGTATCATTGAAAACAGCGAGAGCCGCGAGACGTATTTATCAGCACTGAAAGGTCGTGATGGGCTTTCCTCCCCTTCTGTACTGGCATTAACAGCACATATCGCCGCCTATCAGCAAGGCGCAGCGTGGCTGGATGCCTTACGTGTCTATCTGAAAGACAATCTGAGGTATATCGCCAATACAATGAACGCCGCGTTCCCGGAACTCAACTGGCAGCCCCCACAATCCACTTATCTCGCCTGGCTTGATTTACGGCCTCTGAACATTGATGACAATGCACTGCAAAAAGTCCTGATTGAGCAAGAAAAAGTGGCGATCATGCCGGGATATACCTACGGCGAAGAAGGCCGTGGCTTTGTTCGTCTCAATGCCGGATGCCCTCGTTCGAAACTGGAAAAAGGTGTCGCCGGATTAATTAACGCCATCCGCACTGTACGTTGATTGCGATTGCGCAACGCAAATAATCGTTGCGCAATCGTAGATTTTTACCCTGCTTTGTTTTTATAATGGTGCGCACTTTTATATCCAGAAAAAGAGTGCGACCATGATTGATACCACCCTGCCATTAACTGATATCCATCGCCACCTTGATGGCAACATTCGTCCCCAGACCATCCTTGAACTTGGCCGCCAGTATAATATTTCACTTCCTGCACAATCGCTGGAAACGCTGATCCCCCACGTTCAGGTCATCGCCAACGAACCCGATCTGGTCAGCTTCCTGAGCAAACTTGACTGGGGCGTTAAAGTTCTCGCTTCTCTTGATGCCTGCCGTCGCGTGGCATTTGAAAATATTGAAGATGCCGCTCGAAACGGCCTGCACTATGTCGAACTACGTTTTTCGCCAGGCTACATGGCGATGACGCATCAGTTGCCTGTTGCGGGCGTGGTTGAAGCCGTCATTGATGGCGTGCGTGAAGGTTGCCGCACTTTTGGTGTGCAGGCGAATCTTATCGGCATTATGAGTCGAACCTTTGGCGAAGCCGCCTGCCAGCAAGAACTGGAGGCATTTTTAGCCCACCGTGACCAGATTACCGCGCTGGATTTAGCCGGTGATGAACTTGGTTTCCCGGGGAGTCTGTTCCTTTCTCACTTCAATCGCGCACGTGATGCGGGTTGGCATATTACTGTTCATGCAGGTGAAGCTGCTGGCTCGGAAAGCATCTGGCAGGCTATTCGTGAACTGGGGGCGGAACGTATTGGACATGGCGTAAAAGCCATTGAAGATCGGGCGCTGATGGATTTTCTTGCCGAACAGCAAATTGGTATTGAATCCTGTCTGACCTCAAATATTCAGACCAGTACCGTAGCCTCTCTGGTGGCACATCCACTGAAAACGTTCCTTGAGCATGGTATTTGCGCCAGCATTAACACTGATGATCCGGGGGTTCAGGGCGTAGATATCATTCACGAATATACCGTCGCCGCACCCGCTGCGGGTTTATCTCGCGAGAAAATTCGCCAGGCGCAGATTAACGGTCTGGAAATGGCGTTTTTGAGCGCCGATGAGAAACGTGCTCTGAGAGAAAAAGTGACTACGAAGTAAGAACATGCCTGATAAGGCGCGTAAGCGTCGTATCAGGCATTTGAATTCATCGCCGGATGCAGTGTAGTCGCTTTATCCGGCTCCAAAAATCGATTATCACGCCAGGCACAGCGTCGCGCGATGTTTGGCGGATTCGATACCAAGTTCAATGAGTTCCATCACCTGAATCGCCTGACTTGCCGGCACCGGATTTTCTCCGTCACCATTCAACGCATCACGAATAGCAGCGTAGTAAGCCGGATAATTTCCCGGCACCGTCAGCAGTGTTTCTTCGACGCGTTCCTCACCTTCAACACGGGTAAGTACGCCGTCACGCATATCATAGCCCCAATCTTCCTGCGGCAAACGTTCGCCATTTTTCAGCCGCTCTTCCTGTGGATCGAGTCCATACTTAACGTAGCTGCCGCGAGAACCATGAACGATATAGCGTGCCGACTCTGCTGCCGCCAACATAGTGCCGTGTAAAATGACCCGCCGCTGTGGGTAGGACAAAATGGCGTGGAAATAATCTGTCGACTGCGCTCCCGGGCGTAACTGTGCTAAATCTACGGTCATGCTGACGGGTAAGCCAAACAGCGTAATAGCCTGATCGAGCAAATGCGGCGCTAAATCGTACCAGATACCGCTACCGGGGCCGCCCTGTTCACGCCAGCGATCGCGCACCTGTGGACGGAAGCGGTCGAAATGAGACTCAAAGTAAGCCACTTCCCCCAGCAAGCCTTCCGCGAGCAAACCTTTTAGCGTCAGGAAATCGCTATCCCAGCGACGGTTATGAAACACTGACAACACGCGCCCAAGACTCTTTGCCAGAGCATCCAGCTCCCGAGCTTGTGACAGTGTCACGGTGAAAGGCTTATCAACAACAACATGTTTACCCGCTTCCAGTGCCGCTTTTGCTAACGGAAAATGGGTATCGTTGGGCGTAGGAATGACAATCAGGTCAATATTAGGATCATTAAAGAGATGCTTCGGTTCAGAGACAACCGTAACTGTTGGCCAATCAGCCTTCACTTTTGTTTCGTCACTGCTGGAGATCACCGCCAGCTCCAGCCCGGGCGTGCCCGCAATCAGGGGAGCATGGAAGGTTTTGCTCGCATAACCGTACCCAATCAACCCAACACGGATGTTGTCGCTCATGTCATTGCCTCTCATTGAAGTATGATGCTATTTGACACTATCCTTTACCCTCTCTCAACAGTTTAATAACCTGCCTGCAATACGGGGGGTTATTTAACTTAAGTCAAAAAAAGAGCGAATTTTCTGAAGGCAAAAGATAAATATCGCAAAAACATCAGTAAAAATCTTGCTGGAGCAATTATTGCTAAGTAACATTTACGGCCTTAGTTAATGGATCAATCAACATAGATGTGGGCAGTAATGAATCGTCTTATTGAATTAACAGGTTGGATCGTTCTTATCGTTTCAGTCATTCTTCTTGGCGTGGCGAGTCACATTGACAACTACCAGCCGCCTGAACAGAGTACTCCGGTACAACACAAGTAATCTCTGCGTTTGCAGGGCAACATGCAGCCCGTCCGGGTGCATGTTTTGACTTGTCGGGTATTTAAACCAGGAATTTATTATTTTGCACGGTGTTGTTGACGATTGTCAGGGATAGTAAAGCGCGTTACTCTTTTATTAGCAGTATTTCATCCCAGAATTATTTGCCATCAGCACATTCTTATTATTGCTTTAACGTTCACCTATGGTGAGATTTTATCATTACATATAATGCCTACCACTTTGGTATTAGTTATTTAATGGATCTTTTATGACAGCTCAGGAATACTTATTAAAATTTCGTAAAATCAATTCACTCGAAAGCCTGGAAAAACTCTACGATCATCTTAATTACACCCTGACGGACGATCAGGATATTATAAATATGTATCGTGCAGCCGATCACCGCCGAGCAGAGCTGGTTTCTGGCGGGCGTTTGTTTGACCTCGGGCAGGTTCCGAAATCGGTCTGGCACTACGTTCAATAAAGAAAGTAGCGATCGGTTATAAAAGCTTTATAATGACGCCCCTAAAATTAGATTTGCCCGTTTGCTGTCGCTATTCTGGAGAACTTATGACCACCACAACGCCACAACGTATTGGAGGCTGGTTGCTTGGCCCGTTAGCCTGGCTGTTAGTTGCCTTACTGAGTACGACGCTGGCGCTGTTGCTGTACTCCGCAGCGTTATCTTCTCCTCAAACATTTAAAACGCTCAGCGAACAATCCCTGACAACGCAAATCTCATGGGGCGTTTCGTTTATTACCGCCATCGCTATGTGGTATTACACACTGTGGTTAACCATCGCTTTCTTTAAACGTCGGCGTTGTGTTCCTAAACATTATATTATCTGGCTACTGATTTCCGTATTACTGGCAGTTAAAGCCTTCGCGTTTTCTCCGGTTGAAGATGGTGTAGCCGTTCGCCAGTTGCTGTTTACTTTGTTGGCAACTGCATTGATCGTCCCCTATTTCAAACGCTCGTCGCGGGTGAAAGCGACGTTTGTGAATCCGTAATAACCTTACAGTTAACCTGTTGTCGCCTGCTCTGGATTAACGGATAATAGGCGGCTTTTTTATTTCAGGCCGAAAAATGACTGACTACCTGTTACTGTTTGTCGGAACTGTACTGGTCAATAACTTTGTACTGGTCAAGTTTCTGGGTCTCTGTCCGTTTATGGGGGTTTCCAAAAAGCTGGAAACCGCGATGGGCATGGGGCTGGCAACAACATTTGTGATGACGCTGGCGTCTATTTGCGCCTGGCTTATCGACACGTGGATTTTAATCCCACTCAATCTGATTTACCTGCGCACCCTGGCGTTTATTCTGGTGATTGCCGTAGTCGTGCAGTTCACCGAGATGGTGGTGCGTAAAACCAGCCCGGTACTTTATCGGCTACTCGGGATTTTTCTGCCGCTTATCACCACCAACTGTGCGGTGCTCGGCGTAGCGTTGCTGAATATCAACCTCGGGCACAATTTCTTGCAGTCGGCGCTGTACGGTTTTTCTGCTGCTGTCGGCTTCTCGCTGGTGATGGTGCTTTTTGCCGCCATTCGCGAACGTCTTGCTGTGGCCGATGTTCCGGCCCCTTTTCGTGGTAATGCCATTGCGCTGATTACTGCGGGTCTTATGTCTCTGGCCTTTATGGGCTTTAGTGGTTTGGTGAAGTTGTAATGAATGCTATCTGGATTGCCGTTGCCGCCGTGAGCCTGCTGGGCCTGGTGTTTGGCGCCATTCTGGGTTATGCCTCCCGCCGTTTTGCGGTGGAAGACGATCCGGTCGTTGAGAAAATTGACGAAATTTTACCGCAAAGCCAGTGTGGTCAGTGCGGTTATCCAGGCTGTCGTCCGTATGCGGAAGCCATCAGTTGTAATGGCGAAAAAATCAACCGCTGCGCACCTGGTGGCGAAGCTGTGATGTTGAAAATTGCCGAGTTGCTTAATGTCGAGCCACAGCCGCTGGATGGCGAAGCGCAAGAGTTGACGCCTGCGCGCATGGTGGCAGTTATTGATGAAAATAACTGTATTGGCTGCACTAAGTGCATTCAGGCGTGTCCGGTAGACGCCATTGTTGGCGCTACCCGCGCAATGCATACAGTGATGAGCGATCTGTGCACGGGCTGCAATCTTTGCGTTGACCCATGCCCTACGCACTGCATCTCCTTACAACCGGTCGCAGAAACGCCTGACTCCTGGAAATGGGATCTGAACACCATTCCCGTGCGCATCATTCCCGTGGAACACCATGTTTAAGTTATTTTCTGCTTTCAAAAAAAATAAAATCTGGGACTTCAACGGCGGTATTCATCCACCAGAAATGAAAACCCAGTCCAACGGTACGCCTCTACGCCAGGTGCCACTGGCGCAGCGATTTGTCATTCCGCTGAAGCAACATATTGGCGCTGAAGGTGAGCTGTGTGTTAGCGTCGGGGATAAAGTGCTGCGCGGTCAGCCACTCACTCGCGGTCGCGGCAAAATGCTGCCAGTTCACGCACCAACCTCCGGCACCGTTACAGCTATTGCCCCCCACTCTACGGCTCATCCTTCAGCATTAGCTGAGTTAAGCGTGATTATTGATGCTGATGGTGAAGACTGCTGGATCCCACGTGACGGCTGGAGCGATTACCGCTCACGTAGCCGGGAAGAGTTAATTGAACGTATTCATCAGTTTGGCGTCGCCGGGCTGGGGGGGGCGGGCTTCCCTACGGGTGTTAAATTGCAGGGTGGCGGCGATAAAATCGAAACCTTGATTATCAATGCTGCCGAGTGCGAACCGTATATTACCGCCGATGACCGTCTGATGCAGGATTGCGCCGCTCAGGTGGTGGAAGGCATTCGCATTCTTGCGCATATCCTACAACCGCGCGAAATTCTTATCGGTATTGAAGATAACAAACCACAGGCGATTTCCATGCTGCGCGCAGTGCTGGCAGACTCCCGCGATATCGCTCTACGGGTTATTCCAACTAAATATCCTTCCGGCGGTGCCAAACAGTTAACGTACATCCTGACCGGGAAGCAGGTGCCACACGGCGGCCGTTCATCAGATATCGGTGTGTTAATGCAAAACGTCGGCACCGCTTACGCGGTGAAACGCGCTGTTATCGATGGCGAGCCCATTACCGAGCGCGTGGTGACGCTGACTGGTGAAGCCATTGCACGTCCGGGCAACGTCTGGGCGCGACTGGGTACACCTGTGCGTCATTTATTGGATGATGCCGGATTCCGTCCTTCTGCTGATCAAATGGTGATTATGGGCGGCCCGCTAATGGGCTTTACATTGCCATGGCTGGATGTGCCGGTCGTCAAAATCACTAACTGCCTGCTGGCGCCGTCGGCCAGTGAACTCGGTGAACCGCAGGAAGAACAAAGCTGCATCCGCTGTAGCGCCTGTGCTGACGCCTGCCCTGCCGATCTTCTGCCGCAACAGTTGTACTGGTTCAGCAAAGGTCAGCAGCACGATAAAGCCACCGCGCACAACATTGCCGACTGTATTGAATGTGGGGCCTGCGCCTGGGTTTGCCCGAGCAACATTCCACTGGTGCAATATTTCCGTCAGGAAAAAGCAGAAATTGCCGCCATTCGTCAGGAAGAGAAACGCGCCGCAGAAGCAAAAGCGCGTTTTGAAGCCCGTCAGGCACGTCTGGAGCGCGAAAAAGCCGCGCGTCTTGAACGACATAAGAGCGCGGCGGTACAACCTGCAGCCAAAGACAAAGACGCGATTGCTGCCGCACTGGCACGTGTGAAAGAGAAGCAGGCCCAGGCCACGCAGCCTATTGTGATCAAAGCTGGCGAACGTCCGGATAACAGCGCAATTATTGCAGCACGGGAAGCGCGTAAAGCGCAAGCCAGAGCGAAGCAGGCAGAATTACAACAGATCAACGACGCAACGACCGTTGCTGATCCGCGCAAGGCTGCCGTCGAGGCCGCTATTGCCCGCGCCAAAGCGCGTAAACTGGAACAGCAGCAGGCTAACGCCGAGCCGGAAGAACAGGTTGATCCGCG
>NZ_KE138676.1:352294-731838 GCF_000408325.1 Escherichia sp. KTE52 | reverse complement strand
CGTGCCAAAGCGCGTAAACTGGAACAGCAGCAGGCTAACGCCGAGCCGGAAGAACAGGTTGATCCGCGCAAAGCTGCCGTCGAGGCCGCTATTGCCCGCGCCAAAGCGCGTAAACTGGAACAACAGCAGGCTAACGCCGAGTCAGAAGAACAGGTTGATCCGCGCAAAGCGGCAGTTGCCGCGGCTATTGCCCGCGTTCAGGCAAAAAAAGCCGCCCAGCAAAAGGTTGTAAACGAGGACTAAATGGTATTCAGAATAGCTAGCTCCCCATATACCCATAACCAGCGCCAGACATCGCGCATTATGCTGCTGGTACTGCTCGCAGCCGTGCCTGGAATCGCGGCACAACTGTGGTTTTTTGGCTGGGGCACTCTCGTTCAGATCCTGCTGGCATCGGTCAGTGCATTGTTAGCCGAAGCGCTTGTGCTTAAGCTGCGCAAGCAGTCAGTAGCCGCAACGTTAAAAGATAACTCAGCATTACTAACAGGCTTATTGTTGGCGGTAAGTATTCCACCTCTCGCGCCGTGGTGGATGGTCGTGCTGGGTACGGTGTTTGCGGTGATCATCGCTAAACAGTTGTATGGCGGTCTGGGGCAAAACCCATTCAACCCGGCAATGATTGGTTATGTAGTATTACTGATCTCCTTCCCGGTACAGATGACCAGTTGGTTGCCGCCGCATGAGATTGCGGTCAACATCCCTGGATTTATCGACGCTGTGCAGGTTATCTTCAGCGGCCATACCGTCAGCGGCGGTGATATGAACACGCTACGCTTAGGCATTGATGGTATCAGCCAGGCGACGCCGCTGGATACGTTCAAAACCTCTGTCCGCGCCGGTCATTCAGTTGAGCAAATTATGCAGTATCCGATCTACAGCGGTATTCTGGCAGGCGCTGGCTGGCAATGGGTAAACCTCGCCTGGCTGGTTGGCGGCGTGTGGTTGCTATGGCAGAAAGCGATTCGCTGGCATATTCCCGTCAGCTTCTTAGTGACGCTGGCGCTATGCGCAACGCTGGGCTGGTTGTTCTCACCTGAGACGCTGGCATCACCGCAAATTCATCTGCTGTCTGGCGCGACCATGCTTGGCGCATTCTTTATTCTGACCGATCCGGTGACCGCTTCTACGACTAATCGTGGTCGTCTGATTTTTGGCGCACTGGCGGGCTTATTAGTCTGGTTGATCCGCAGTTTCGGCGGCTATCCTGACGGCGTGGCTTTTGCTGTCCTGCTGGCGAACATCACGGTTCCTCTGATCGATTACTATACGCGTCCGCGCGTTTACGGCCATCGCAAAGGATAAACCATGCTGAAAACTATCCGAAAACACGGTATTACGCTGGCACTGTTTGCCGCCGGTTCAACAGGTTTAACGGCGGCCATCAACCAGATGACCAAAACGACGATTGCTGAACAGGCCAGCCTGCAACAAAAGACGTTATTTGATCAGGTGTTGCCAGCCGAACGCTATAACAATGAGCTGGCACAAAGTTGCTATTTAGTGAATGCGCCTGAGCTGGGTAAAGGTGAACATCGGGTTTACATCGCTAAACAGGATGGCCAGCCGGTAGCTGCCGTTCTGGAAGCGACTGCGCCGGATGGCTATTCAGGCGCGATTCAGCTACTGGTCGGAGCCGATTTTAACGGCACTGTACTTGGCACACGCGTGACAGAACATCACGAAACGCCAGGGCTTGGCGATAAAATCGAACTACGCCTCTCTGACTGGATCACTCATTTTGCGGGTAAAAAAATCAGCACCGCAAATGACGCTCACTGGGCGGTAAAGAAAGATGGCGGTGATTTCGACCAGTTCACCGGCGCGACCATTACGCCTCGCGCGGTGGTGAATGCGGTAAAACGCGCCGGGTTGTACGCCCAAACGTTACCAGAACAACTTTCTCAACTTCCTGCCTGTGGAGAATAGACCGTGAGCGAAATTAAAGACGTTATTGTTCAGGGGTTATGGAAGAACAACTCCGCACTGGTTCAGTTGCTCGGTCTCTGCCCGCTGCTGGCAGTCACGTCAACTGCCACCAACGCACTGGGTTTAGGGCTTGCGACTACGCTGGTGTTGACTCTCACCAACCTGACTATCTCGACGCTGCGTCACTGGACGCCAGCCGAGATCCGTATCCCTATTTACGTGATGATCATCGCCTCGGTGGTCAGTGCCGTACAAATGCTGATCAACGCCTACGCCTTTGGTCTGTATCAATCGTTAGGAATTTTTATTCCGCTGATTGTCACTAACTGTATCGTTGTTGGTCGCGCTGAAGCCTTCGCTGCAAAAAAAGGTCCGGCGCTTTCGGCGCTGGACGGATTTTCGATTGGCATGGGTGCAACCTGCGCAATGTTCGTGCTGGGTTCACTGCGCGAAATTATCGGCAACGGAACGTTATTTGACGGTGCCGATGCGCTGTTGGGTAACTGGGCAAAAGTATTGCGCGTGGAGATCTTCCACACTGATTCCCCTTTCCTGCTCGCAATGTTACCACCAGGGGCATTTATTGGCCTGGGACTGATGCTGGCAGGAAAATACCTGATTGATGAAAAAATGAAAAAGCGCCGCACTGAAGCAGCCGCTGAACGCGAGTTGCAAAACGGTGAAACAGGGAATGTCTGATGAACAAAGCAAAACGACTGGAGATCCTCACCCGCCTGCGTGAGAACAATCCTCATCCCACAACCGAGCTTAATTTCAGTTCGCCTTTTGAATTGCTGATTGCTGTACTACTTTCTGCCCAGGCCACTGATGTCAGCGTTAATAAAGCAACAGCGAAGCTCTACCCGGTAGCCAATACGCCTGCCGCGATGCTCGAACTGGGTGTTGAAGGCGTGAAAACGTATATCAAAACCATTGGGTTATATAACAGCAAAGCGGAAAATATCATCAAGACCTGCCGTATCTTACTGGAGCAGCATAATGGCGAAGTTCCGGAAGATCGCGCTGCGCTGGAAGCATTGCCCGGCGTTGGACGCAAAACAGCTAACGTGGTGTTGAATACCGCTTTCGGCTGGCCGACCATTGCTGTAGATACCCACATTTTCCGTGTCTGCAACCGCACCCAATTTGCTCCCGGGAAAAACGTCGAACAAGTTGAGGAAAAACTGCTAAAAGTAGTTCCTGCAGAATTTAAAGTCGACTGCCATCACTGGTTAATCCTTCACGGGCGTTATACCTGCATTGCCCGCAAACCGCGCTGTGGCTCCTGCATTATTGAAGATCTTTGTGAATACAAAGAGAAAGTTGACATCTGACACAAACAGGTACTGCCGTTTCTTCATCCATTACCGCTACTCATCCTCTTCAAAAACAACTTTCTAACGTTAATGATGCCGCCTCGCTGCGGCATCATTAGGCAATCCGTTTGTGAATAACCAAAAATGCAGGTTAATTGTTTTTTTAATAGCGAAATTTTCTATTCATTTGTGATCGAAATCACACTGATACACAAATGTAAAAATAATGCACCTCAAAAGTTAAATTTGACAAAGCATTGATTCAATCCGACCTGAAACCTACAAAACATTACACTGGCTATTTTTCAGATAATGGACTATCCCACTACATGAAACACCTTATAGCAGAACATATCGCCAAAGAGGAATTATTACCCGGCTCCAGTAGTGAAAAAATCTGCCGTTACGTTTTTTGAAAAATTTAACGCTGGATAACATTTCCCAAAACCGATGAATTCTCCAGGCCAGTTATATGTAACAGATTATTACAAAGGACTTGTCTGAAAGTGCAAGATAGTGAACATTACCTGCCGTTTCCCCTCCCACTATAACAATTGCGCGTATGTTTTTTAGACATCACGCGAGAATGCACCCCCGTTAATATGGGATGTAAAAAAAGAGGTAAAAGTGTCCACTGCAAACCAAAAACCAACAGAAAGCGTTAGTTTGAACGCTTTCAAACAACCGAAGGCGTTCTATCTCATCTTCTCGATTGAGTTATGGGAACGTTTTGGTTATTACGGCCTACAAGGAATTATGGCTGTCTACCTGGTTAAACAACTGGGTATGTCTGAAGCGGATTCAATCACACTTTTCTCTTCCTTTAGTGCCCTGGTTTATGGTCTGGTCGCTATCGGCGGCTGGTTAGGTGACAAGGTACTGGGTACTAAACGCGTCATTATGCTTGGCGCTATCGTGCTGGCGATTGGCTATGCGCTGGTTGCGTGGTCTGGTCACGACGCAGGTATCGTCTATATGGGTATGGCGGCAATTGCTGTCGGTAACGGCCTGTTTAAAGCCAACCCGTCTTCGCTGCTCTCGACTTGCTATGAGAAAAACGACCCGCGTCTGGACGGTGCATTTACCATGTACTACATGTCCGTCAACATCGGTTCTTTCTTCTCTATGATTGCAACCCCGTGGCTGGCGGTTAAATACGGCTGGAGCGTCGCGTTTGCGCTTAGCGTAGTCGGTCTGTTGATCACCATTGTTAACTTTGCCTTCTGCCAGCGCTGGGTTAAACAGTACGGTTCGAAACCTGACTTTGAACCAGTCAACTACCGTAACCTGCTGCTGACCATTATTGGCGTTGTGGCACTGATCGCGGTTGCAACCTGGCTGCTGCACAACCAGGAAGTTGCGCGTATGGCGCTGGGCGTTGTTGCCTTCGGTATCGTTGTTATCTTCGGTAAAGAAGCGTTCGCCATGAAAGGTGCTGCGCGTCGTAAAATGATCGTTGCCTTCATTCTGATGCTTGAAGCAATCATCTTCTTCGTGCTGTACAGCCAGATGCCGACGTCGCTGAACTTCTTTGCGATTCGTAACGTTGAACACTCCATTCTGGGGATGGCGGTTGAACCTGAACAGTATCAGGCGCTGAACCCATTCTGGATCATCATTGGTAGCCCGATTCTGGCCGCTATCTATAACAAGATGGGCGACACTCTGCCGATGCCGACCAAATTTGCAATCGGTATGGTGATGTGTTCCGGCGCATTCCTGATCCTGCCAGTGGGCGCGAAATTCGCATCTGACGCCGGTATCGTTTCTGTAGGCTGGCTGGTAGCAAGCTATGGCCTGCAGAGTATCGGTGAACTGATGATCTCCGGTCTGGGTCTGGCAATGGTTGCTCAGCTCGTTCCTCAGCGTCTGATGGGCTTCATTATGGGTAGCTGGTTCCTGACCACTGCCGGTGCAAACCTGATTGGTGGTTATGTTGCGGGCATGATGGCTGTTCCGGATAACGTAACCGATCCGCTGATGTCGCTGGATGTGTATGGCCGCGTGTTCTTGCAGATTGGTGTCGCCACTGCCGTTATCGCAGTGCTGATGCTGCTGACCGCACCGAAACTGCATCGCATGACTCAGGACGATGCTGCAGACAAAGCAGCGAAAGCTGCCGTAGCATAAATTTCAGGGAAACTCTTTTACAAGCCGCTAACTTTTCGTTAGCGGCTTTTTTTTTATTCAACAACGCACTACCATTCTTTAAACCACAGCCAAAAGGAGTTACCGATGAAACTGTTCTATAAACCGGGCGCCTGCTCTCTTGCTTCCCATATCACCCTGCGTGAGAGCGGAAAGGATTTTACGCTCGTCAGTGTGGATTTGATGAAAAAACGCCTCGAAAATGGTGATGATTACTTTGCCATTAACCCTAAGGGACAGGTTCCTGCGTTACTGCTCGATGATGCCACGCTACTGACAGAAGGCGTGGCGATTATGCAATACCTTGCCGATAGCGTACCCGACCGTCAATTACTGGCTCCGGTAAATAGTATTTCGCGCTATAAAACCATCGAATGGCTGAACTATATTGCCACCGAACTACATAAAGGCTTTACCCCGCTGTTTCACCCGGCTACACCAGAAGAGTTCAAACCGATTGCGCGCGCACAACTGGAGAAAAAACTGCAGTATGTTAACGACGCGCTGAAAGATGAGCACTGGATCTGTGGGCAACGTTTTACTATTGCTGATGCCTACCTGTTTACGGTTCTGCGCTGGGCATACGCGGTGAAACTGAATCTGGAGGGTTTAGAGCACATTGCGGCATTTATGCAACGTATGGCTGAACGTCCGGCGGTGAAAGCTGCGTTGACGGCGGAAGGATTGCAGTAATAGTCATCGTCCCACAGGAAACTGTGGGCCGAAAAGAGGTATTTCAAAGTTTCGTTGCGCTGAAATAATGTTCCGGTTTGGCTATACGATCTTGTGCTGCAACCACCTGCAGCTCATATTCCTGCATTGCTTTGGTGGTCACCATAATTTCGTATACTGCGGCAGTCACATGTTCCAGCGCCTGTTGCAACGTTGCGCCCTGCAACAGTTTCACCAACAGTAAACCGCTCGTCACATCACCAACACCGACCGGCTGACGCATACCAAAATCTACCAGCGGACGGCTGATATGCCAGGCTTCATCGGCAGTAACCAGCAGCATTTCAAAACGATCGCGGCTGTAACCCGCACGCGCCAGGTGTTTAACCAACACAATTTGTGGCCCTTGCGTAATGAGTTCGCGCGCAGCTTTAACGGCTTCTTCGACGGTATGTACCGGATGCTCACAGAGGATTTCCAGCTCCACCAGATTCGGCGCGATGATATCGCTGGCAGGCAGACCGTGACGCACATGAAACTCCGCCACACCCGGCGCGACGATGCAACCTTTTTCAGGATGCCCCATTACCGGATCGCAAAAATATTTCGCCTGTGGATTCGCCGCTTTCACCTGACGGACAATACCGAGGATATGTTCCCCCTGTTCCGCCGACCCCAGATAACCACTGAGTACAGCATCACAGGTATGTAATTTATCGATGGCGGCAATGCCCTGAACAATTTCGGTTAAATGGCTGGGCGGCATTACGCAGCCAGTCCATTTGCCGTATTGGGTGTGATTAGAAAATTGAACGGTATTCAACGGCCAGACATTCGCGCCCAGGCGGCGCATCGGAAACTCTGCCGCACTGTTACCCGCATGACCATAGACAACGTGAGACTGGATAGCGAGAATATTTTTCATCGTGTTCCCTGTATAAAAACCAGGGGAGTGATTTCTCACTCCCCTTTTCCACTTAGTGCATTATTTCCAGCAAATCAGACAGTAATTCTTTTTGCCACGACGCAGTAAGGTATAACGACCAAACAGACGATCTTCTTCTTTAAAGAAGTATTCAGGATCGGACTGTTTTTCACCGTTAATGGTGATGGCATTGGACGCGATAGTTTTACGCGCCTGACCACGGGACGGTTGAAGCTCAGAATCGACCAGTGCCTGCATCAGATCAGCGCCTTTTTCCATCTCAACCATCGGTACGCCGTCCTGCGCTAGCTGTTCGAAGTCCGCTTCACTAAGCGCACTCAAAGAACCGCTGAACAGGCATTCGGTAATACGTTTCGCGGCTTGCAAACCCTCTTCACCGTGAACCAGACGCGTCACCTGCTCCGCCAGTACATACTGGGCGCGTGGTGCTTTACCACTGTTCTTATCTTCCTCTTCGAGGGCATTGATCTCTTCAATGCTCATGAAGGTGAAGAACTTCAGGAAGCGGTAAACGTCGGCATCAGCGGTATTGATCCAGAACTGGTAGAACTTGTACGGACTGGTTTTCTTCGGATCCAGCCATACGGCTCCGCCTTCAGTTTTACCAAACTTAGTGCCGTCAGCTTTGGTGATCAAAGGAACGGTCAGGCCAAACACCTGATTCTGATGCAGACGGCGAGTCAGATCGATACCAGAGGTGATGTTCCCCCACTGGTCAGAACCGCCAATCTGCAACGTCACACCATACTGTTTATTCAGGCAGGCGAAGTCATAGCCCTGCAACAGGTTATAAGAAAACTCGGTGAACGAAATACCTTGATCTTCACGGTTGAGACGCTGCTTAACCGCTTCTTTGTTGATCATCTGGTTAACGGAGAAGTGCTTACCGATATCGCGCAGGAAGGTCAGCACGTTCATATTGCCGAACCAGTCATAGTTGTTCGCGGCGATAGCAGAATTTTCTCCACAGTCGAAATCGAGGAACGGGGCAACCTGCTTGCGGATTTTGTCCACCCACTCCTGAACAGTTTCTTCGGTGTTCAGCTTACGCTCGGCAGCTTTGAAGCTCGGGTCGCCAATCAGACCCGTCGCGCCGCCTACCAGCGCAACCGGCTTGTGGCCCGCTTGCTGGAAGCGTTTCAGGCATAACAATGGAACAAGATGCCCCAAATGCAAGCTGTCAGCGGTAGGATCGAAGCCGCAATAGAGCGCGATCGGGCCTTGCGCCAGTCGCTCTGCTAACGCTTCTTCGTCCGTCACCTGGGCCACCAGCCCCCGCTCTTGCAATTGTTTAATCAAGTTACTGCTTGCCATCAAAATCTCCATGTATATAACGACTGCACCTTTGCCGGTACACGACTTTTCGCCAGATGCGAAAGAGACATAGAATAAAGTGCCGGAATCAGGAGTGCCAGCGATTAAAGCAAGATTTTTGCATCTTTTCAGGGTGCGAGACGATCGATTTTCCACACCTCATTTTCACGCTGGTACAAAAAGCGGTCATGCAGACGATGCTCACCACCCTGCCAGAACTCAACCTGCTCAAGACTGACGCGGAAACCGCCCCAGAAACTCGGTAAAGGGACTTCGCCCTGCTGAAACTTCTGCTTCAGCTCAAGGAATTTACTCTCAAGGATCCCGCGCGCGGAAATACGGCTGGACTGCTTCGATACCCACGCGCCAATCTGGCTGTCACGGGGACGGCTATGAAAATATTTCATCACTTCGAGAGTCGAAAGACGTTCCGCTTTACCGATAACCATCACCTGGCGCTCAAGAGTATGCCAGGGGAAAAGCAGGCTAACGCGCGGATTTTGTTCGATTTGATGCGCTTTGCGACTGCCAAGGTTAGTGTAAAACACCATACCTTTTTCGTCGTAATGTTTGAGTAAAACGATGCGCTGATAAGGCTGACCATGCTCATCAACGGTCGCGACGACCATCGCTGTAGGATCAGCCAACTTAGCTTCACACGCCTGGGAGAGCCAGCGTTCGAAAAGGGTTAATGGATCGGCGGGAAGATCGCGGCGGCGTAAACCGCCTTTGGTGTATTCACGCCGCAGATGCGCGATTTGCTGCAATTCGTCGTTATCAGACATGGTTTTCTTTACGGATTGTCAGTGGGTGACGCTATTGTGCGCCGCCCCTGGAAAAATCTCAACGCTGTGGATTTTGTAACTGACAGTTATTCAAGACAATGCGGTCACGCTTATAGACCGTCGCCTCATTGCCTTTCGACCAGAAAACGTAGATACCGTCGGTATAACGCGCGCCTGATGCTGAAATGCCCTGTTTAAGGTGCAGTAATTGATTGTCGTAGACAAAACTGACTTCCTGACGTGGATTATTCAGTTTTACCGTCAACGGTTTTTCATCACACTGGTATTCCAGCGTATCGGTTTGCATGCGCTCAACCAGTTGATTGAACGCGCTACAGCCGGTGAGAAGCACCGGTAAACAGATCAGTAACAGTTTTTTCATAAACATATCCCGAAGACTTTCCTGGTCCGGAGAGCAAAACGCTCTCCTCAACATCCAAGTGTAACGGCAGAAGCAGTAGGAAAAATTCAGTTAACTCTGATATCGCGGGTTTGCGGGAAAAATTGCGCCCAATACCGTCGCCTCGCTTGCGCCAGTGACCGAGGGCAGATTGCCAGGCAGCCCCGCCAGCGTCCGCCAGGCAAGCCAGGCGAAGGCCAATGCTTCCATGTCATCACCGCTAATGCCGACAGCATCAGTGGTGGTCACTTCCGTTCCTGGCAGCAAGGCAGCAAGTCGCGTCATCACTAATGGATTACGGCTTCCGCCACCACATACCATCAAACGATCACAACCACCACTCAATAACACCTGTTCAGAAATGGTCACTGCTGTCAGTTCCACCAGCGTCGCCTGGACATCGCGCGCATCAACGCCCGGGAATTGACGCAGGTGACGCTCCAGCCAACCGTAGTTAAAGTATTCACGCCCGGTGCTTTTTGGCGCAGACTGGGAAAAATACGCATCACTAAGCATATTTTGCAGCAGAGGGAGAATGACCTTGCCCGCGCGTGCCCACTCAGCGTCTTTATCGTAAGGTTTACCCGCCTGACGCCAGATCCACGCATCCATCAGCATGTTACCCGGTCCGGTATCGTAGCCACCCACCGGTTGCCCAGGAATGAGCAGTGACAAATTGGCAATACCACCAATGTTGAGCACCATACGCCGCTCAGTAGGATGAGCCAGCAATGCATGATGAAACGCTGGCACCAGCGGTGCGCCCTGTCCACCCAGGGCGATATCGCGACGGCGAAAATCCCCGACGACAGTAATTCCAGTGCGCGCCACAATTTGGTTGTTATCCCCAATCTGTAGAGTATGCGGCGCGACGCCCGTGGGTTCGTGCCATACAGTCTGACCGTGACAACCAATAGCAACGATATCTTTCGGCTGCAAATTTTCTTCTTTGAGCAATGCGTTAACGGCATCGGCAAACAGGCGACCAAGTTGAGTATCCAGTTGACCAAACTGCGAAAGTGTAAGCTGCTGTCCCTGGCAAATATCCAGCACCGCTTGTTTAAGTGATGGAGGGATCGGCCAACTCAAACTTGCCAACTGCGCCACCCTGTGTTCATCGATTGTCGCCAGCACAACATCGACACCATCCAGACTAGTGCCTGACATTACGCCAATAAAGCGGCCTGATTTCATAGTTCATCCTTTTTCAACCTGACGTTTGCGCTCCACTCAAACACAAACCTCTCGCGAATTCCATGCATGAGTGCCGATTTTTACCGTTGGTAGGAAAACATTATATTTATATCAATAACTACTATGAATGTTTTGTTTATACTTGGTTAACCGTATTCTAATTATGATTCCATCATGTTTTAGTGGAACATGTAATCATAGTTATACCAATGCCATTTACTTTGGCCATGAGGGATGCTTGTGAGGCGTTTCATGGTAATCAGGAGATTTTTCAATGATTAAGCGCGTACTGGTTGTATCAATGGTCGGTCTGTCTCTTGTCGGTTGTGTCAACAACGATACCCTTTCTGGTGATGTCTATACCGCCTCTGAAGCGAAGCAAGTGCAGAATGTCAGCTATGGCACAATCGTTAATGTACGACAGGTACAAATTCAGGGTGGTGATGATTCCAACGTTATCGGCGCAATTGGCGGTGCGGTTCTCGGTGGCTTCCTTGGAAATACCGTTGGCGGCGGAACCGGGCGTTCTCTGGCTACCGCGGCAGGTGCTATCGCAGGCGGTGTAGCCGGTCAGGGCGTGCAGAGCGCAATAAACAAAACCCAGGGTGTGGAGTTGGAAATTCGTAAAGATGATGGCAACACCATCATGGTGGTACAGAAACAGGGCAATACCCACTACTCTCCGGGACAACGTGTCATTCTGGCCAGCAACGGCAGCCAGGTGACTGTTTCCCCGCGCTAAACACGTTAACGTGTGGTCAGGTAACTGGCCACACGCCTCCTTCATTTCACCCTTTGGCCTGTAACTCTATGATGTTATGCTCAATTTTTACAATGAGCTTAATCAATTGTTCCAGCTCCTCTGCGGAAATCCCATGCAAAATTTCCGCCCGGGTTTTGTTAATCACAGCTTCCATTTCGCTAATCAGCGGCTCCGCCTTTTCCGTCAGTTTAATGCGTTTGGCCCGACGATCACTGGCACAAGTTTGACGCGAAATTAACCCTTTTTCTTCCAGTTGGTCCAACGTACGAACCAGTGAAGGCTGCTCAATGCCGATCGCTTTTGCCAGTTGAATTTGCGACTGGTCTGGAGGTAACTGATGGATATTGTGCAACGTTACCCAATGGGTTTGCGTTAACTCCAGCGGTTTCAGGCGATGGTCTATCAGAGCACGCCATATGCGCACCAACCGTGCCAGATCAGAACCTAGTGGCGATTCCAATTTCATCTCCTTATAATTAGCTTGCTAAGATATTATACAGCTTTTAGAATAGTGTGCAGCAATTGTATTGCTAAAACAAATGTATTGCTGCATTTGCTTACCATCAGACATGCTTTTCAGAAATAGCGAGTAACTTTCTCGCACATAAAGAATATTTATTAATCTAAAGCAATATATTCAGCCGTAAAGGAATCTATTTTGTGAAGTTTATGCATAGTGCAACAGGATTACCCTTACAAGATCTGGTGTTCGGTGCATCCATCTACTTTCCTCCGTTTTTCAAAGCGTTCGCGCTTGGATTTGTCATCTGGCTCGTTATACACCGCCTGCTTCGCGACAAAATCTACGCCGGAGACATCTGGCATCCCTTGTTAATGGATTTGTCGCTGTTTGCGATTTGCGTTTGCTTTGCCCTGGCAATACTGATTGCGTGGTAACTATGTCAATTAAAACCATTAAATATTTCTCAACAATTATTGTAGCGGTTTTTGCAGTTCTTGCCGGATGGTGGCTATGGAACTACTACATGCAGTCCCCCTGGACACGCGACGGAAAAATACGCGCAGAACAGGTTTCTATCACGCCACAGGTGTCTGGACGTATTGTTGAGCTGAATATAAAAGACAACCAGTTGGTTAACGCGGGTGATATTCTGTTCTCTATCGATAAAACGCCCTTTCAGATTGCTGTGCTTAATGCCCAGGCTCAGTTGGCAAAAGCGCAATCTGACCTCGCCAAAGCCAATAATGAAGCTAACCGTCGCCGCCATCTCTCACAAAACTTTATCTCTGCCGAAGAGCTGGATACCGCTAACCTCAATGTTAAAGCGATGCAGGCAAGTGTCGATGCCGCACAAGCAACGCTGAAACAGGCACAATGGCAACTGGCGCAAACGGAAATTCGCGCCCCGGTGAGTGGATGGGTCACTAATCTCACCACCCGCATCGGTGACTACGCCGACACCGGAAAACCACTGTTTGCTCTGGTGGACAGCCACTCGTTTTACGCCATTGGTTATTTTGAAGAAACCAAATTGCGCCATATCCGGGGCGGTGCGCCAGCACAAATTACACTCTACAGCGACAATAAAACGTTACAGGGTCACGTTTCCAGTATTGGTCGGGCGATTTATGATCAGAGTGTGGAAAATGATTCCAGCCTGATTCCCGACGTTAAACCTAACGTTCCCTGGGTTCGTCTCGCCCAACGTGTTCCTGTTCGTTTTGCTCTCGATAACGTCCCCGGCGATGTCACGCTGGTATCCGGCACCACCTGTAGTATCGCTGTAGGCCCGTAATGAACGTACCGCCATGGTCGCTGCACAATTTCCCCTGGTTCAGAGCCACGCTGGCGCAATGGCGTTATGCGTTACGCAACACCATTGCCATGTGTCTGGCGCTGACGGTTGCCTATTATTTAAATCTTGATGAACCTTACTGGGCAATGACCTCGGCGGCGGTGGTCAGCTTCCCCACCGTTGGCGGTGTCATCAGCAAAAGCATGGGACGTATTGCTGGCAGTTTGCTCGGAGCTATCGCGGCACTGATTCTTGCCGGACATACTCTCAACGAGCCGTGGTTTTTTCTGTTGAGCATGTCTGCGTGGCTTGGCTTTTGTACCTGGGCCTGCGCGCATTTCACGAATAACGTGGCCTATGCATTTCAACTGGCGGGCTATACTGCGGCCATTATCGCCTTTCCGATGGTCAATATTACTGAAGCCAGCCAGCTATGGGATATCGCTCAGGCACGTGTTTGTGAAGTGATTGTCGGTATTCTTTGCGGCGGCATGATGATGATGATCCTGCCGAGCAGTTCTGATGCCACCGCTCTTTTAACCGCACTGAAAAACATGCATGCTCGTTTACTGGAGCATGCCAGTTTGCTTTGGCAGCCCGAAACGACCGATGCCATTCGCACAGCACATGAATCGGTAATTGGGCAAATACTGACCATGAATTTGCTGCGTATTCAGGCGTTCTGGAGCCACTATCGTTTCCGCCAGCAAAATGCACGCCTGAATGCGCTACTCCACCAGCAATTACGTATGACCAGCGTCATCTCCAGCCTGCGACGTATGTTGCTCAACTGGCCCTCACCGCCCGGTGCCACACGGGAAATTATCGAACAGTTACTGACGGTGCTCGCCAACTCGCAAACAAATTTTTACACCGTTGCGCGCATTATTGCCCCGCTACGCCCAACCAACTTAGCCGACTACCGGCACGTCGCCTTCTGGCACCGATTACGTTATTTTTGCCACCTTTATCTGCAAAGTAGTCAGGAATTGCATCGCCTGGAAAGCAGCTCAGATGATCATACCAGGCTCCCTCGCGCATCTGGCCTGGCACGTCATACCGATAATGCCGAAGCTATGTGGAGCGGACTGCGTACATTTTGTACATTGATGATGATTGGCGCATGGAGTATTGCCTCGCAATGGGATGCTGGTGCCAATGCATTAACGCTGGCAGCAATTAGTTGCGTACTTTACTCCGCAGTCGCGGCACCGTTTAAGTCGTTGTCGCTACTGATGCGCACGCTGGTATTACTTTCGCTATTCAGTTTTGTGGTTAAGTTTGGCCTGATGGTTCAGATTAGCGATCTGTGGCAATTTTTGCTGTTTCTCTTCCCGCTACTGGCGACAATGCAGCTTCTCAAGTTGCAGATGCCAAAACTGGCCGCGCTGTGGGGACAACTGATTGTATTTATGGGGTCGTTTATCGCTGTCACTAATCCTCCGGTGTATGATTTTGCTGATTTTCTTAACGATAACCTGGCAAAAATCGTTGGCGTGGCGCTGGCATGGTTAGCATTCGCCATTTTGCGACCGGGGTCCGATGCCCGCAAAAGCCGCCGTCATATTCGCGCACTGCGACGGGATTTTGTCGATCAACTTAGCCGTCACCCAACCCTGAGTGAAAGCGAATTTGAATCGCTCACTTATCATCACGTCAGCCAGTTGAGTAACAGCCAGGACGCGCTGGCTCGCCGTTGGTTATTACGCTGGGGCGTGGTGCTGCTGAACTGTTCACATGTTGTCTGGCAATTGCGCGACTGGGAATCACGTTCCGATCCTTTATCGCAGGTGCGAGATAACTGTATTTCATTGTTGCGAGGAGTGATGAGCGAGCGTGGCGTTCAGCAAAAATCACTGGCGGCCACACTTGAAGAGTTACAGCGAATCTGCGACAGCCTTGCCCGCCATCATCAACCCGCTGCCCGTGAGCTGGCGGCGATTGTCTGGCGACTGTACTGCTCGCTTTCGCAACTTGAGCAGGCACCACCACAGGGTACGCTAGCCTCTTAATTAATAACACCACAGGCATAGCGTTCACCGCCGCCGCCCAGCGGTTTTGGTTGATCGGACATATTATCGCCGCCAACGTGGATCATCAGCGCCTTGTCTTTAACTTCGTCGAGTGATTTCAGACGAGGCGCAATGACGGCATCGGTTGCTTTACCGTCATTGTTGACCACCAGCGCAGGCAGATCGCCTAAATGCCCTGCACCTTCTGGCCCTTCATGTTTACCGGTATTTTTGGGATCAAGATGTCCGCCTGCAGATTGCGCCGCAGTAGCTTTGCCATCTTTCGTTGCTGGCTGGCAGCTTCCTTTGGCATGAACATGGAAGCCATGCTCACCGGGCGGTAATGCTTTCAGATCGGGCGAAAATTCCAGACCTTTATCGGTTTCAGTAATCGTTATGCTGCCAATTGACTGCCCAATCCCCTGTGATGTGACGAGGTTCATCTCGACTTTTTCACTGGCGGCTTGCGCGCCGGTCGCAACAACCAGCGTCAGAATAGCCAGACTAAAACGTTTCATAAGACCTCCGCTCAATGTGCATACCTGAATAAGTGTAAACCAGTGACACATATTTGAACGGAGGCGATTCCGAAAGTGCTTACGGGACGTCGTAACCTAATGCCGCTTTACGGATACGGAACCACTGCTGGCGTGTCATTTTCAGGGATTCCGCTTCAACGGCGGCACGCACACGCTCAATTTTACCGGAGCCAATAATCGGCAGCGGCTGCGATGGCAGACGCAATATCCAGGCATAAACCACCTGCTCGATAGAACCCGCGTTTAATTCTTCCGCCACCACAGCAAGTTCATCACGTAGCGGCCTGAAATAATCATCATTAAATAAACGGCCACCGCCAAGACAAGACCAGGCCATCGGGCGAATACGCAGTTGTTGTAGTTGATCGAGCGTACCATCCAGCAACAACGGCTGATGCACCGGAGAAATTTCCACCTGATTAGTGGCAAGAGTAAATGGCAAACGCGATTGCAGCAGGGCAAATTGCGCAGGCGTGAAGTTCGATACGCCAAAATGGCGCACTTTGCCGCTCTGATGCAAATGTTTAAACGCATCCGCCACTTCATCGGCATCCATTAACGGGTCGGGACGGTGGATTAACAGTAAATCCAGATGATCGGTCGCGAGATTAATTAGCGACTGTTCGGCACTTTTAATAATATGGTCGCGATCGGTGATGTAATGACCAATAACGTTTTCTTCACGCGCAGTCGTCGCGATGCCGCATTTGCTGACAATTTCCATCCGTTCACGCAAATGCGGTGCCAGTTTCAGCGCCTCGCCAAATGCCGCTTCGCACTGATAGCCGCCATAAATATCAGCGTGATCCACGGTGGTCACACCGAGATCCAGATGCTCTTCAATAAAACTAACTAACTGGCGTGCGGACATATTCCAGTCCATCAGTCGCCAGTAGCCCATCACAAAACGGGAAAACTCCGGGCCTTGCGGCGCAATAGTAATACGCTGAACCATAATCGCTTCCTCTTATCAGATATGAGAGGAGTATACGCAAGATTGCTCTCAAAAGAGTGATGGTTGCTCTGGTTCGTCTGATGACGTTGGCCTGTTCGCGCGTAATTTACGCATAAGTCGTTGTCGGCAAAGTCGCAGAACCTCCTGTTTTTCACCATCACTCATTTTATTCCAGTTAAAACGCTCATCCCGGCTACGAAAACAGCCACGGCAAAATCCGCGTTCGTCAGACTGGCAAATTCCCCGGCATGGGCTCTGGACGGGAAAGAACTCTAATTGCTCCGCCACCTCGCCCTCCTTATATAAGATTATTACCACTATTGAAGCTGTTAATGCCCAAAGTAGCAACTTTGCTTGCACTAGACCGACCGGTCTACTACACTCAAGCGCATGAACAAACATCCTGAACACGATACTCGCGAACACCTCCTGGCAACCGGAGAGCAACTCTGCCTGCAGCGTGGGTTTACCGGAATGGGGTTAAGCGAATTACTGAAGACCGCCGAAGTGCCAAAAGGGTCTTTCTACCACTACTTTCGTTCTAAAGAGGCGTTTGGTGTTGCCATGCTTGAACGCCATTACGCGGCATACCACCAACGACTGACGGAGTTGCTGCAATCTGGCGAGGGAAATAACCGCGACCGTATTCTGGCCTATTACCAGCAAACGCTGAACCAGTTCTGCCAGCATGGGACGATCAGCGGCTGTCTGACAGTAAAACTTTCTGCTGAAGTGTGCGACCTGTCAGAAGATATGCGCAGCGCGATGGATAAAGGTGCGCGCCAGGTAATCGCTCTGCTCGCCCAGGCGCTGGAAAATGGCCGCGATAGCCACTGTTTAACCTTTTGCGGAGATCCGCTGCAACAGGCGCAAGTTCTCTATGCGCTGTGGCTGGGGGCCAATCTGCAAGCCAAAATTTCGCGCAGCTCCGGGCCTCTGGAAAACGCGCTAACACATGTCAAAACCATTATTGCGACGCCTGCCGTTTAGCAGGCATTTTTTATTTTATCACCAGACGACCGGGAGTCTTTATGTCATCTGAAAAACTGTATTCCCCACTGAAAGTGGGCGCAATCACGGCGGCAAACCGTATCTTTATGGCTCCTCTGACGCGCCTGCGTAGCATTGAACCGGGTGATATCCCTACTCCGTTGATGGCGGAATATTATCGCCAACGCGCCAGTGCAGGTTTGATCATTAGCGAAGCCACCCAGGTTTCCGCCCAGGCAAAAGGGTATGCGGGCGCGCCAGGCATTCATAGTCCGGAGCAAATCGCCGCGTGGAAAAAAATTACCGCCGGTGTTCATGCTGAAAATGGTCATATCGCCGTGCAACTTTGGCACACGGGGCGCATTTCTCACGCCAGCCTGCAACCTGGTGGCCAGGCACCGGTAGCGCCTTCTGCACTTAGTGCGGGTACACGAACTTCTCTGCGCGATGAAAATGGTCAGGCGATCCGCGTCGAAACCACCATGCCGCGTGCGTTGGAGCTGGAAGAAATCCCGGGTATTGTCAACGATTTCCGCCAGGCTATCGCCAACGCCCGTGAAGCCGGTTTTGATCTGGTGGAACTCCACTCCGCTCACGGTTATTTACTGCATCAGTTCCTCTCTCCATCCTCCAACCATCGTACCGATCAGTACGGCGGCAGCGTGGAAAATCGCGCTCGTCTGGTGCTGGAAGTTGTTGATGCCGGGATTAAAGAATGGGGTGCCGATCGCATTGGTATTCGCGTTTCGCCAATTGGTACTTTCCAGAACACCGATAACGGCCCGAATGAAGAAGCCGATGCGCTGTATCTGATTGAACAACTGGGTAAACGCGGCATTGCTTATCTGCATATGTCCGAACCAGACTGGGCAGGCGGCAAACCATATACCGAGGCGTTCCGCGAAAAAGTACGCGCCCGTTTCCACGGCCCGATTATCGGGGCTGGTGCATATACGGTAGAAAAAGCAGAAACGCTGATCGGCAAAGGGTTAATTGATGCGGTGGCGTTTGGTCGTGACTGGATTGCAAACCCGGATCTGGTCGCTCGATTGCAGCGCAAAGCTGAGCTTAACCCACAGCGTGCCGAAAGTTTTTACGGCGGCGGTGCGGAAGGTTATACCGACTACCCTACGCTGTAATCCAACATTGCGAGCGGCGCAAAACCGCCGCTATACTAAAACAACATTTTGAATCTGTTAGCCATTTTGAGGATATAAAGATGCGTCTTCTTCACACCATGCTGCGCGTTGGCGATCTGCAACGCTCCATCGATTTTTATACCAACGTGCTGGGCATGAAACTGCTGCGTACCAGCGAAAATCCGGAATACAAATACTCGCTGGCGTTTGTTGGCTACGGCCCGGAAACAGAAGAAGCGGTAATTGAACTGACCTATAACTGGGGCGTGGATAAATACGAACTTGGCACCGCTTATGGTCACATCGCCCTTAGCGTCGATAACGCCGCAGAAGCTTGCGAAAAAATCCGTCAGAACGGCGGTAACGTTACCCGTGAAGCGGGTCCGGTAAAAGGCGGTACTACGGTTATCGCTTTTGTGGAAGATCCAGACGGTTACAAAATTGAATTGATTGAAGAGAAAGACGCCGGTCGCGGTCTGGGCAACTAATCTCCTGCCGGGCGTGAACTCATCGCGCCCGCATCTTTACTGCATCAGCGGGTAATATTTGTCATAATGCACGCTGCAATTTTTCCGTATTAAGAGAATCAGATGTCCGATAACGCTCAACTTACCGGTCTGTGCGACCGTTTTCGTGGTTTTTATCCTGTTGTGATCGATGTCGAAACTGCCGGATTTAACGCCAAAACCGATGCACTGCTTGAGATCGCCGCCATCACCCTGAAAATGGATGAACAAGGCTGGCTGATGCCGGACACCACATTACATTTTCACGTCGAGCCGTTTGTCGGCGCTAATTTGCAACCAGAAGCCCTCGCCTTCAATGGTATTGACCCGAACGATCCCGATCGCGGTGCAGTCAGCGAATATGAGGCGTTGCATGAGATTTTCAAAGTTGTCCGTAAAGGCATTAAAGCGAGCGGCTGTAACCGCGCCATTATGGTGGCGCACAATGCCAATTTCGACCACAGTTTTATGATGGCTGCCGCAGAACGCGCCTCACTGAAACGTAACCCGTTCCACCCTTTTGTCACTTTCGACACCGCGGCACTGGCCGGGCTGGCTCTCGGACAAACCGTATTATCAAAAGCCTGCCAGACCGCTGGCATGGATTTTGACAGCACCCAGGCGCATTCCGCGCTGTACGACACTGAACGCACCGCCGTGCTGTTTTGTGAAATCGTCAACCGCTGGAAACGACTGGGCGGCTGGCCGCTCCCTGCCGCTGAAGAGGTGTAATCGAGTCGATGCCTGATGACATGTAATGACTCAGGCATCTATAGTGAGGCTATTCCACGAATCATGCATGATATTCACGGGGAATAGCGTTAATTGTTGTTCCGGGAAGTCGCCACCTGGCTCTCGAACGCTGTCACGATGAAATTGGCGACTGCCGTATTATTTTACACTCCCCTTATGGGCGACGAGTGCATGAACCGTGGGCGGGGGCGCTGATAGTCATTGCTGGCGGAAAATTGTTGCTCTACCTGGCACAAGGCGGCAAGAAGATGCTGGTATGGTAAGAAAAAGATGAACTGCTCCCCCTAGAAGTATTCCACGCACTGGCAACCGCACTACGCCGCGAACCACGGCTACGCTTTACATTGACAGAAGTGAATGATCAACCGGTACGGCAAACGCCGATGTTTACGCTGCTGCGTGAGGCGGGATTTTCCAGTTCGCCACAAGGGCTGGATTGGGGATAAAAAACACTGACGGATGCCCGTTAGCCTCCGTCAGTATTGCGGGACGGATTATTCCGCGTCCGGCTCTTCAGACTTGTATTTAGCGGCGGTTTCTTTGATTAGCTGCTGCAGTTCGCCACGCTGATACATTTCGATCACGATATCACAGCCACCTACCAGCTCGCCGTCCACCCACAACTGTGGGAAAGTCGGCCAGTTAGCGTATTTCGGCAGTTCCGCGCGAATGTCCGGATTCTGCAGGATATCAACGTAGGCAAAACGTTCGCCACATGCGGCAAGCGCCTGAACTGCCTGGGCAGAAAAACCGCAGCTTGGCAGTTTCGGTGAACCTTTCATGTACAGCAGGATCGGATTTTCAGCAATCTGGCGTTGGATTTTTTCGATAGTGGTGCTCATTGTCTTGCTTCCTCAAACTTCTTTACGGCAGTAATCTGACATTGTAGCGGGTCAGTGCGGCAACGGAAAATAACATTTTCATCACGCTTTTGCTATTTTATCCCTTTGCTCTATTTGTTGCATTTCAAATATTCGTTTCTTCGCTGTTGCGCTGCAAACTGGCGTATTTATGACCATTTCCAGCTTTCACTGCTGCATTTTTTTGCGCTCACCGACGAAATATATTTTTTAACAATAAAAGCTATTAACTTTCTCTTCTTCTATGCATTAGAATCATCAAGTTTTGTAAATCAGACGCAGGCATGATAGACCTGCCTTAACAGAGGGACGCTCAGTGGCGCGGATAAACCGTATTTCGATCACGCTCTGTGCTTTACTTTTTACCACCCTGCCTTTAACGCCTATGGCCCATGCTTCAAAGCAAGCCAGGGAGAGTTCTGCTACTACTCACATCACCAAAAAAGCAGATAAAAAGAAAAGCACGGCAACCACCAAAAAGACCAATAAAGCCAGCCAGAAAACAGCGAAAAAAGCCGCCAGTAAAAGTACCACTAAAAGTAAAACTGCTTCTTCCGTAAAAAAATCCTCCATTACCGCTTCTAAAAACGCCAAAAACCGCAGCAAACAAGTTGTGAATAAAACAGCGGCAGCCAGCTTTACGGAAAAGTGCACTAAACGTAAGGGTTATAAAACACATTGCGTGAAAGTTAAAAATGCCGCACCAGGAACCCTCGCTGACGCACATAAAGCCAAAGTACAGAAAGCCACTACCGTGGCAATGAATAAACTGATGCAACAAATTGGCAAGCCATATCGCTGGGGCGGCAGCTCACCGCGTACCGGTTTCGATTGTAGCGGGCTGGTTTATTACGCCTATAAAGATCTGGTGAAGATCCGTATTCCACGTACAGCTAACGAAATGTATCACCTGCGTGACGCCGCACCGATCGATCGCAGTGAATTGAAAAATGGCGACCTGGTCTTCTTCCGCACTCAGGGTCGCGGAACCGCCGATCACGTTGGCGTGTATGTTGGCAACGGCAAATTTATTCAGTCTCCGCGCAGTGGACAGGAAATTAAAATCACTTCTTTAAGCGAAGATTACTGGCAGCGCCACTATGTAGGTGCTCGTCGGGTAATGACCCCAAAAACACTTCGCTAAAACTTTACCCTGTTGTTACAGCAACAGGGTAAGTTCATCTTTTGTCTCACCTTTTATTTTGCTACCCTATCCTCACGCACAATAAGGCTATTGTACGTATGCCAATTAATAATAAAGGAGAGTAGCAATGTCATTTGAATTACCTGCACTACCATATGCTAAAGATGCTCTGGCACCGCACATTTCTGCGGAAACTATCGAGTATCACTACGGCAAACATCATCAAACTTATGTCACTAACCTGAACAACCTGATCAAAGGTACTGCGTTTGAAGGTAAATCACTGGAAGAGATTATTCGTAGCTCTGAAGGTGGCGTATTCAACAACGCTGCTCAGGTCTGGAACCATACTTTCTACTGGAACTGCCTGGCACCGAACGCCGGTGGCGAACCGACTGGTGAACTGGCTGACGCTATCGCCGCTTCTTTTGGTAGCTTTGCCGATTTTAAAGCGCAGTTTACTGATGCTGCGATCAAAAACTTTGGTTCTGGCTGGACCTGGCTGGTGAAAAACAGCGATGGCAAACTGGCTATCGTTTCTACTTCTAATGCCGGTACTCCGCTGACCACCGATGCGACCCCGCTGCTGACCGTTGATGTCTGGGAACACGCTTACTACATCGACTATCGCAATGCGCGTCCTGGCTACCTGGAACACTTCTGGGCGCTGGTGAACTGGGAGTTCGTGGCGAAAAATCTCGCTGCATAATAACTGATGGCAAATGCAACATTGCCTGATGCGTTACGCTTATCAGACCTACGCGGATGAGGCGTTAACACCACATCTGGCAAGATAAATCGCACTTTGCCTGCAAACTGTAACGCAGAAGGTTATCCTTCTGCGTTTTTGTTTTATTAGCTGTTGGCAACGCAAACTGCTTCAGGTTGTTTTCTGGCTGACATAAACACCAACAATAATGCCAGTCCCGCGACAATCGCCCCCATCACCGGCACAAAACTGTACCCCAGACCACCGGAAATCACCGCACCACCAGCAGCCGCTCCCAATGCATTTCCAAGGTTAAAGGCACCAATATTCACCGATGATGACAGACCCGGCGCTTCGCTGGCGACTCGCATCACTCGCATCTGCAAGGGCGGTACGACCGCAAAGGTTGCCGCGCCCCACACTACCATGCTGATTGCCGCACCGAACTCATTACGGGCCAGGAACGGGATTGCCAGCATAATCACCATCAGCAACAACAAAAATCCCTTCAGCGTGCCGTTGACCGAACGATCTGCCAGTTTACCGCCGAGATAGTTACCGATAGAGAATCCGACACCAATCAGCACCAGCATGGCTGTAACAAACACCGGCGTCGCGTGGGTGATACTTTGCAGCACCGGAGAAATATAAGTGTAGAGCGTAAACATTGCGCCAGCCCCCAACACCGTCGTCAGTAAAGCCGATAACACCTGCGGACGCAGCAGCACCGCCAGCTCTTTTTTCACTTCTGGTCGCGCCCCTGCGCCACCTTTCGGTAAAGAGAAGTACAGGCTAATCATCGAAATCACGCCCAACCCCGCCGTTGCCAGGAACGACATTCGCCAGCCAATAGTTTCACCCAGCCAGGTCGCCGCCGGAACACCGCCGATATTCGCCAAAGTTAAGCCCATAAACATGGTCGCAACTGCGCTGGCCTGTTTATGTTTTGGCACAACGCTTGCGGCCACAACTGACCCCAGGCCAAAAAATGCACCGTGATTCAGACTGGTCAAAATACGTGAAAGCAGCAGTGTCATGTAATCCGGGGCAATGGCAGAAAGTACATTACCAAGGGTAAAAATCGCCATCAGGAAAATCAGCGCGCTGCGGCGGGCACGATGAGAAAGTAATAATGTCATCAGCGGCGCGCCAACCATCACACCAACCGCGTAGGCACTGATTAACATTCCGGCAGCAGGGATCGAGACATCCACACCGCGCGCAATGACGGGCAACAGGCCCATTGGCGAGAACTCCGTTGTCCCGATACCAAACGCGCCAATCGCCAGCGCCAGCAACGGATAGTTAATTTTCATGCCTAATCTCCACCTCTTCGCGTCATCACGCGATGTTCATCAAAGTGGCGAAAGCATGACATCAATCACAAAAGAATGAAAATAACAAAAAGAGAAAACACTTTTGCCATTTTGCTAACAAAGAGGAGAGAGATGCGAGGGAGAACGCGCTCCCTCGAGGGGAAATCAGTGCAGCGCGGCAGTCAAACCCACTGCCACGATCAAACCAAGAACGATAATGGTTGTTACCAATGAAAATTTAAGGTCGGTGCTCATCAAGTTTTCTCCTTTTTTATTACCACACAAAAAATGATATTACTCATTTTTACACAGTGTGATGAAAAAATCTCCCGGCATTTATAATGATAAGTGTTTTTACTACTTCCCCTTTTCATCAAGATCGGCCAAAATTCCACGCTTACACTATTTGCGTACTGGCCATTGACCCCTTCCTGACGCTCCGTGTCATTTTTCCGGCGTACCGCAACACTTTCGTTGTGCGTAAGGTGTGTAAAGGCAAACGTTTACCTTGCGATTTTGCAGGAGCTGAAGTTAGGGTCTGGAGTGAAATGGAATGGCAACAATAAAAGATGTAGCGAAACGAGCAAACGTTTCCACTACAACTGTGTCACACGTTATAAACAAAACGCGTTTTGTCGCGGAAGAGACTCGTAACGCTGTGTGGGCAGCGATTAAAGAATTACACTACTCTCCTAGCGCGGTGGCGCGTAGCCTGAAGGTTAACCACACCAAGTCTATCGGTTTGCTGGCGACCAGCAGCGAAGCGGCCTATTTTGCCGAGATCATTGAAGCGGTAGAAAAAAATTGCTTCCAGAAAGGCTACACACTGATTCTGGGCAATGCGTGGAACAATCTTGAGAAACAGCGGGCCTATCTGTCGATGATGGCGCAAAAACGCGTCGATGGCCTGCTGGTCATGTGTTCTGAGTATCCGGAACCATTGCTGGCGATGCTGGAAGAGTATCGCCATATCCCGATGGTGGTGATGGACTGGGGCGAAGCAAAAGCGGACTTTACCGATGCAGTTATCGATAACGCTTTTGAAGGCGGCTACATGGCCGGGCGCTATCTGATTGAACGCGGTCATCGCGAAATTGGCGTTATTCCTGGTCCGCTGGAGCGCAACACCGGCGCTGGCCGTCTGGCGGGTTTTATGAAAGCGATGGAAGAAGCCATGATCAAGGTGCCGGAAAACTGGATTGTGCAGGGTGACTTTGAGCCTGAATCGGGTTATCGCGCCATGCAGCAAATCCTGTCGCAACCGCACCGCCCTACTGCTGTCTTCTGTGGCGGCGATATCATGGCTATGGGCGCACTTTGCGCCGCTGATGAAATGGGTCTGCGCGTACCGCAAGATATTTCGCTGATCGGTTATGATAACGTGCGCAACGCCCGTTATTTTACTCCGGCGCTGACGACTATCCATCAGCCAAAAGATTCGCTGGGCGAAACGGCGTTCAACATGCTGTTGGATCGTATCGTCAACAAACGCGAAGAACCGCAGTCAATTGAAGTTCATCCGCGGCTTATTGAACGCCGCTCCGTGGCTGACGGCCCGTTCCGCGACTATCGTCGTTAATCATCCGTTGCGGGAGTCTCTTCCGGCTCCCGCAGCCATTCCTTATTCAGCGTCTCGCTATCACCGAGATACTCCAGCAGCCAGGTTAACGCAGGCGACATATCATTCTGCTGCCAGGTCAGACAACATGCCGAATCAGGGAATGGATTTTCCAGTTCTAATGCTACCCACTTCCCCTCGTTCAGCCACGGTTTAGCGAAATGGGTCGGCACCATGCCAATGCATAACCCGGCCGAGATACAGGTTGCCGATGATTCCCAGTCCGGGACAACCAGGCGCTTTTGGTTATCGAGCAGCCAGGTAATACGTTTGGGCAGCGTCCGTGACGTGTCTTCGCGCACCAGTGACGGCCAGTTGCGCAACGTATCATCGCTGAACGGCCCATTCATCGACGCAAGCGGATGGTGGCGGGCAACAACACAACTCCAGCTCAACATTCCCATATCACGGAAGGCGTAACGCCCACCTACCGGAATCGCCCGTGTCGCACCAATCGCCAGTTCCACACGTCCGTCGGAAAGCGCATCCCAGACACCGTTAAACACCTCCTGAAAAACCAGAAGTTCGACGTCATCAAAATGGCGATAGAAATCAACAATCATCTGCCGCGTGCGTTCTGGCCTGACAATATTATCTACCGCGATGGCTAACTGACCGCGCCAACCGTTCGCTATCTGCTGACATTGCTGGCGAGTGATCTGCATTTTTTTGACAACAGAGCGCCCTTCTTTGAGAAACCACGCCCCGGCAGCGGTCAGTTCCACGTCACGATGACGCCTTTCAAAAAGCGGCACTGCCAGCCACTCTTCCAACTGACGAACGGTATAGCTGACCGCAGAAGGAACGCGATGCAACTCCTGGGCCGCGGCGCTAAAACTACCATTACGCGCCACCGCATCAACCACTTCGAGAGAATACTCAGACCACATAGTTTGCCTGCAAAATTTTTGAAACCAGTCATCAAATATTACCGTTTCACAACACGAATTTCACTCCCTACACTTTGCGACGGTGTTTAATTGAGAAATTTAGAGAATATACATGCAACCTGGGAAAAGATTTTTAGTCTGGCTGGCGGGTTTGAGCGTACTCGGTTTTCTGGCAACCGATATGTATCTGCCTGCTTTCGCCGCCATTCAGGCCGATCTGCAAACGCCTGCGTCTGCTGTCAGTGCCAGCCTTAGTCTGTTCCTTGCCGGTTTTGCCGCAGCCCAGCTCTTGTGGGGGCCGCTCTCCGACCGATATGGTCGTAAACCGGTGTTATTGATCGGCCTGACAATTTTTGCTCTGGGTAGTCTGGGGATGTTATGGGTGGAAAACGCCGTCACTCTGCTGGTATTGCGGTTCGTGCAAGCTGTGGGGGTCTGCGCCGCGGCAGTTATCTGGCAGGCGTTGGTGACGGACTACTACCCTTCACAAAAAGTGAATCGTATTTTCGCCACTATCATGCCGTTAGTGGGACTGTCTCCGGCGCTTGCTCCTCTTTTAGGTAGCTGGCTGCTGGTCCATTTTTCCTGGCAGGCGATTTTCGCCACCCTGTTTGCCATTACCGTAGTACTGATTCTGCCCATTTTCTGGCTTAAACCCACGACTAAAGCACGTAATGATAGCCAGGATGGTCTGACCTTTACCGATCTGCTGCGTTCAAAAATCTATCGCGGAAACGTACTGATTTATGCTGCCTGTTCAGCCAGTTTCTTTGCCTGGCTGACCGGTTCTCCGTTCATCCTTAGCGAAATGGGTTACAGCCCGGCCGTCATTGGTTTAAGTTATGTCCCGCAAACTATTGCGTTTCTGATTGGTGGTTATGGCTGTCGCGCCGCGTTGCAGAAATGGCAAGGTAAGCAGTTGTTGCCGTGGCTACTGATGCTGTTTGCTGTCAGCGTCGTGGCAACCTGGGCGGCAGGATTCATTAGCCATGTTTCACTGGTCGAAATTCTGGTCCCATTCTGTGTGATGGCGATTGCCAACGGCGCAATCTACCCGATTGTTGTCGCACAGGCGTTGCGGCCCTTCCCACATGCAACCGGACGCGCCGCAGCCTTGCAGAACACTCTGCAACTGGGACTGTGCTTCCTCGCAAGCCTGGTGGTTTCCTGGCTTATCAGCGTTAGCACACCTCTGTTCACCACCACTAGCGTGATGTTATCAACTGTGGTGCTGGCCGCTCTGGGTTACATGATGCAACGTTGTAAAGAACGAGACTGCCAGAATCAAAGCAATGCCGAAGTCGCTCATAGTGAATCGCATTGATATATATCGATATCTTTATACTTAGGCCGCTAACAAAATTTTGTTGTATGATTGAAATTAGCGGCCTATACTAATTTTCAGTTGTTAAGATTACGATAAATATTATGTTTCTACGGGGACAGGAGTGTTCCCGGTTTACTATGGATGGTCATTTCGGCAAGGGTTCCTCCTTTCCCTCTGTTCTACGTCGGATTATAGACTCGCGGTTTTTTCTGCGAGATTTCTCACAAAGCCCAAAAAGCGTCTACGCTGTTTTAAGGTTCTGATCACCGACCAGTGATGGAGAAACTATGAGTTCATCGTGTATAGAAGAAGTCAGTGTACCGGATGACAACTGGTATCGTATCGCCAACGAATTACTTAGCCGTGCTGGCATTGCTATTAATGGCCCTGCTCCGGCAGATATTCGTGTTAAAAACCCCGATTTTTTTAAACGCGTCCTGCAAGAAGGATCGTTAGGGTTAGGCGAAAGTTATATGGATGGTTGGTGGGAATGTGACCGACTGGATATGTTTTTTAGCAAGGTCTTGCGCGCAGGTCTCGAAAACCAACTCCCCCATCATTTCAAAGACACACTGCGCATTGCTGGTGCACGCCTTTTCAATCTACAAAGTAAAAAACGTGCCTGGATAGTTGGCAAAGAGCATTACGATCTCGGTAATGACTTGTTTAGCCGCATGCTTGATCCCTTCATGCAATACTCCTGCGCTTACTGGAAAGATGCCGATAATCTGGAATCAGCCCAGCAAGCGAAGCTCAAAATGATCTGTGAAAAATTGCAGTTAAAACCGGGTATGCGCGTACTGGATATTGGCTGTGGTTGGGGCGGTCTGGCACATTACATGGCGTCTAATTATGACGTAAGTGTGGTGGGTGTCACGATTTCTGCCGAACAGCAAAAAATGGCTCAGGAGCGCTGCGCAGGTCTGGATGTCACCATCTTGCTGCAAGATTACCGGGACCTGAACGACCAGTTTGACCGTATTGTTTCGGTTGGAATGTTCGAACATGTCGGGCCGAAAAATTACGATACCTATTTCGAAGTGGTGGATCGTAATCTGAAACCGGAAGGTATTTTCCTGTTGCATACTATCGGCTCGAAAAAAACCGACCTGAATGTTGACCCGTGGATAAATAAATATATTTTTCCGAACGGTTGTCTGCCCTCTGTTCGGCAAATTGCTCGCTCCAGCGAACCGCATTTCGTGATGGAAGACTGGCATAACTTTGGTGCCGATTACGACACCACGTTAATGGCCTGGTATGAGCGATTCCTCGCCGCATGGCCAGAAATTGCTGATAACTACAGTGAGCGCTTTAAACGGATGTTTACCTATTATCTGAATGCTTGCGCTGGTGCTTTCCGCGCCCGCGATATTCAGCTCTGGCAAGTGGTGTTCTCACGTGGGATCGAAAGCGGTCTTCGGGTTGCACGCTAAATGTCATTCCATCGCCCCCGTTTTGGGGGCGATGTCATTTCAAATCAGGCTTCAGTATCTTATTGACTCAAGGCCTGCTCACGCATTGCCAGCACACGTTCTACCGTATCTACCACTGCCTGAGTTTGTGGATCGATTTCGATATTGACACGCGCGCCGAGTTTTTTCTTACCGAGGGTGGTACGTTCCAGCGTTTCCGGAATTAAATGCACACAGAAACGGGTCGACGTTACTTCGCCTACGGTCAGGCTAATACCGTCGATTCCGATAAATCCTTTATACAGGATATATTTCATCAACTGACTATCCTGCACTTTAAACCAGATCTGGCGATTATTTTCAGAGGTTAATATTTTCGCGACTTCGGCGGTGGTCATAATATGACCCGACATTAAATGCCCACCTATTTCATCACTGAATTTCGCCGCACGTTCTACATTTACCCAATCCCCAACCTGTAAATCGCCAAGATTGGTAATGCGTAACGTCTCTTTCATCAGGTCAAAACTGATATGGTTACCGTTGATTTCCGTCACGGTCAGGCAACAACCGTTGTGTGCTACAGACGCACCGGTCTCCAGACCATCAAGCATGTAGTCAGGTAACTCAACCACATGAGTACGAAAATTTGGTTTCTCGTCAATCGACACCAGTTTTGCAGTGCCCTGCACTATCCCCGTAAACATACTTACAACTCCTGAAATCAGTTAAGGCATTCTGTTCAGCACAATAGCAGGTGGGAAACACCCTTGCCAGTAAAGGGGGCTGAATGGTTATTTTTTCACTGGAGAATTAATAAATCCTCGCTACAATAGACTGAATTTCCCCTGCTTCTTCTTTTTGCTGCCCATTCAGGCGGCTTTTTAGTCTCTCATATAACAACAATATAAAAGGTGTTCACGTGCAGAAGTATATCAGTGAAGCGCGTCTGTTATTAGCATTAGCAATCCCGGTGATTCTCGCGCAAATCGCCCAAACCGCAATGGGTTTTGTCGATACCGTGATGGCGGGCGGCTATAGTGCCACCGACATGGCAGCGGTGGCTATCGGTACGTCAATCTGGCTTCCGGCCATCCTCTTTGGCCACGGACTGCTACTGGCATTAACGCCGGTTATCGCGCAATTAAATGGTTCTGGTCGCCGTGAGCGCATTGCGCACCAGGTGCGACAAGGTTTCTGGCTTGCCGGTTTCGTTTCAGTGCTCATTATGGTGGTACTGTGGAATGCGGGTTATATCATCCGCTCCATGCAAAATATCGATCCGGCGCTCGCTGATAAAGCGGTAGGTTATCTGCGAGCACTGTTGTGGGGCGCACCGGGCTATCTATTCTTCCAGGTCGCACGTAACCAGTGTGAAGGTCTGGCAAAAACCAAACCTGGGATGGTGATGGGTTTTATTGGCCTGTTGGTGAACATTCCAGTGAACTATATCTTTATTTATGGTCATTTTGGGATGCCAGAACTCGGTGGCGTCGGCTGTGGTGTGGCGACTGCGGCTGTGTATTGGGTGATGTTCCTCGCTATGGTTTCTTATATTAAACGTGCCCGCTCCATGCGCGATATCCGCAACGAAAAAGGCACCGCTAAACCGGATCCAGCCGCCATGAAACGCCTGGTGCAACTTGGTCTTCCTATCGCGCTGGCGCTGTTCTTTGAAGTGACGCTGTTTGCTGTGGTGGCGCTGTTGGTATCCCCACTCGGTATTGTCGATGTGGCAGGCCACCAGATTGCACTGAACTTCAGTTCGTTGATGTTCGTTCTTCCAATGTCACTGGCTGCAGCGGTAACCATCCGCGTAGGTTATCGTCTGGGCCAGGGTTCGACGCTGGATGCACAAACAGCCGCACGGACAGGGCTTATGGTTGGCGTTTGTATGGCGACTCTGACCGCAATTTTCACGATTTCACTGCGGGAGCAAATCGCCCTGTTGTATAACGATAACCCAGAGGTTGTGACGCTGGCGGCTCACTTAATGTTACTGGCAGCGGTGTATCAGATTTCTGACTCCATACAGGTGATCGGCAGTGGGATTTTGCGTGGTTATAAAGATACGCGTTCCATTTTCTATATCACCTTTACGGCTTACTGGGTGCTGGGTTTGCCGAGCGGCTACATTCTGGCTCTGACCGATCTGGTGGTTGAACCAATGGGGCCAGCAGGCTTCTGGATCGGTTTTATTATCGGCCTGACTTCTGCTGCCATTATGATGATGCTGCGTATGCGTTTTCTGCAACGTTTACCGTCAGCCATTATTCTGCAACGAGCCGCTCGTTAATAAAGACAAGGCGCAACCTTCGCGGGTTGCGCCTTTGTTTTCATGCAGGCCGGAGCGTTGCGCCAATCCCGTCTTCGTCTGGCTGAAGTTTAAGCGCGCTACAGACAGGTTGCCGACTGGCATCCGTTATCTCAACGTGAATATCACCGCTAACTTCCCCTTTCACACTGATAGAGTCAGGCGAAATCTCTTTCGCACTGGTTTGCAGGCAGATCGTTCCTTCTCCGCGCAGGCTTTTCGCTTTCAGTTGTACATGCGTTGCTGCCGCCGTGATCAGCCACACTTTTCCACCGTCAAACTTTAACTCTCCAATACGAAAAGTGATACCGTCACCTTTCACCGTGCTACCATCGAGGATTAACACGCCCCCCTGCTGTACCGTAACCGTTGACTGCTGTAAATCGGCACCATAACCAATAATCAAAGAGCTACTTTCTTGTACGGCGACGTTACCCATCAGTTCAACTGGCGCACAATCCTCTTCCACTACAAATTTATCGTCCGCGCTGGTGGGAGACATGACAATCATCGTGCCACCTTTCACCACCACATTTTCCACCGTCCCCGCATGAATTTCAGCCCGTCCTCCCGTATTCACCGCCAAATCTTTGGCCTTACCGGAACTGTAGAGCTGTAGACCGTCCGTCCCCAGGCGATAAACGGCGCTATTCTCAACCAGGGTGTGGATGTCTTCTCCACCAAGATTATTCATGGCACCGCCCACAAGTGTCGTATCGCTGGCTTTCCCCGCCAGCATAAAGACACCGCCCTGGTTAATCATACTGTTGGAAGCTTCTCCACCTGGGTAAACCAACAATTCACCGCCTTCATCCACTATTACAGATGAAGTTGTTCCGTTAACCAACAAACCACCAGCCTGATCGAGAATGATTTTTTCTGCCCGATGACCTTCCAGTACGCGCAAGTTACCGCCGTTCTCCAGCAACAAACCGCAGGCATAGCCCTGATCAACGCTAAATTCACCTTCAGGATGGCGGCCATTAACAGTAGCGAACGTTGAAAGGCTAATTGCTCCACCGTCGGACTGAACAATATCTGTGGCAATGGCCCCGTCACTGACTGATAACGTGCCATTGTTGCCGTACTGTGCCCCCCTGGCGATCCCGCCTGCTTCCACTTTCAGCCAGCCCGCACCAGTCACTATGGTGTTTTCTGCCCTTCCGCCAGCCTCAATAATCAACTCACCATCCGTAAGTTGAGTCGCACCGACGACCTCGCCTGTCTTAACAATTTGCACGTTCCCGTCGCTCATCAAATTTTTTTCATCAGATCCCATGATTTATTCCTTTGCTGCATCTGTGTGCCCTTATCACCACCTAAGTGTAAAGGCTACGAAGGATTTATCCACGCCAGAATTGATATGGAGGCAAACGGCACGGTTTACATCCTGATGCGCGAGGCCATTGACTGTGTCAGATGTAAATATGACTCTGAACAAAAACCGCCCTTTAAAATCAACAAAATATAGACAATTTGCTTAAAAGCTCTGCAAACGGTCGAAATGGTGCAGAAAATTACGTTTTACCTCTTGCCACCTTTCCACTCTGCCGCTAATATTCGTCCCCGTTGTCACCTACAACGTTGCGTTCATAGCTCAGTTGGTTAGAGCACCACCTTGACATGGTGGGGGTCGTTGGTTCGAGTCCAATTGAACGCACCATCCTGCGTCCGTAGCTCAGTTGGTTAGAGCACCACCTTGACATGGTGGGGGTCGGTGGTTCGAGTCCACTCGGACGCACCAGATTTTCTTAGTCTGGTCTCCTCATTTTTATTCCCTTATTTATTCTCTGTATCCAATACGTTAAAAGATTTACACTATTTTCGTATGTGTTATCAGAAGGAGAATAACGATGGCGACTTTGTTACAGCTTCACTTTTCATTTAATGGTCCCTTTGGCAATGATATGGCCGAACAGCTTAAACCGCTTGCCGAGTCGATTAATCAGGAACCCGGTTTTCTGTGGAAGGTGTGGACGGAAAGTGAAAAGAACCACGAAGCCGGTGGCATCTATCTCTTTGCTGATGAAAAAAGCGCTCTTGCCTATCTGGACAAACATACAGCTCGCCTGAAAAATCTCGGTGTCGATGAAGTTATTGCCAAAGTTTTCGATGTCAATGAGCCACTGAGTCACATCAATCAGGCAAAACTCGCCTGACAGATCTTAATGAAGGGCGGTTAGCGCCCTTTTCATCCCTGTCTGAAATTTCTCATTTTATATAGATTTCAACCAAACTTATCTGATAACGCTAAATTAGAAAGAATGCACACAGGTAAGTAACAATGAAAAAAATCGCCATTGTGGGTGCCGGACCAACAGGGATTTATACTTTCTTCTCACTTTTACAACAACAAACGCCGCTTTCTATTTCCATCTTCGAGCAGGCCGACGAAGCCGGTGTCGGTATGCCGTACAGCGATGAAGAAAATTCTAAAATTATGCTGGCAAATATTGCCAGTATTGAAATACCACCGATTTATTGTACTTATCTGGAATGGTTACAAAGGCAAGAGGCCAGTCACCTGCAACGTTACGGCGTTAAAAAAGATACCTTGCACGATCGCCAGTTTTTACCGCGTATTCTGCTGGGTGAGTATTTTCGCAATTGCTTTTTACAATTAGTTGAACAAGCCCGACAGTTGAATTTTGAGATAAACGTGTATGAATCATGTCAGGTGACCGATCTGCAGGTCACAGACTCCGGTGTCATTCTTGCCACAAATCAGGAGCTACTCACAGAGACGTTTGATTTAGCGCTGATAGCTACCGGTCACGTCTGGCCTGATGAAGAAGAAGTCACCCGAACGTATTTCCCCAGCCCGTGGTCAGGATTACTGGAAGCGAAAATTGATGCCTGTAACGTCGGAATTATAGGCACATCCTTGAGCGGACTGGATGCAGCAATGGCGGTTGCCATTCAGCACGGTTCGTTTATTGAAGAAGATAATCAACACGTTCGCTTTCAACGCGATAGTAACAGTGAAAATCTGCATATTACGTTGATGTCCCGTACAGGTATTTTGCCGGAAGCCGATTTCTATTGCCCTATCCCCTACAAACCATTACGCATCGTCACAGAACAGGCTTTAAATAGAGAAATAGAAAAAGGTGCAGACGGTCTGTTGGATCGGGTATTCAAATTGATACAACAAGAAATTAGTTCTGCCGATCCTGACTGGAGTCAACGTATAGCGTTAGAGAGCCTCAATGTAGATACCTTTGCTCAAGCCTGGTTTGCCGAGCGTAAACAACATGATCCTTTCGGCTGGGCGGAAGAGAACTTAGCCGAAGTCGAGCAAAATAAACGGGAAAAACATACTGTCCCCTGGCGTTATGCCATTCTGCGTTTGCATGAAGCCGTACAGGAAATTGTGCCGCATCTGAATGAACACGACCATAAACGATTCAGTAAAGGACTTGCCAGAGTCTTTATCGATAATTATGCGGCAATCCCTTCAGAATCTATTCGTCGCCTGCTGGCCTTGCGCGAGGCGGGGATCATTCATATTCTCGCCCTTGGTGAGGACTACGAGATGGAAACCAACGAAACGCACACCGTTCTGAAAACAGCAGACAACAGCTACTCGTTTGATGTTTTTATTGATGCCCGGGGTCAACGTCCACTCAAAGTACAAGATATTCCTTTCCCTGGGCTGCGCGAACAGTTGCAGAAAACAGGCGAGGAAATCCCTGATGTTGGTGAAGATTATTCGTTACAGCAGCCTGAAGAATTACGGGGGCGCGTGGCATTCGGCGCGTTACCCTGGCTGATGCACGACCAGCCTTTCGTTCAGGGGCTTACGGCTTGTGCAGAAATTGGCAAGGCTATGGCACAGGCCATCGCAAAGCCTGCTTCCCGTTCACGCCGGCGTCTTACGTTTGATTAAAGGTAAAGTTATCAGCACTCAACAAACTGATGTTGCTCATTGAGACGATAGCGAACTCCGGCACAAATATTATTTTCGCCTTCAACGGCGACGGCAAAGCGCACTCTTTCGCCGTCATGATATGCCAGCACGGCGCTGCAACCTGGACCGAGAATATTAGCCATGATTTTTCCTTTGCAAGACTCACACAGTAATATCTTTCCACTCGGTTATTTTTTACTTTTGGTATTTACGGTGGCCATCATCCACGGACATGCCGTAGTACAGGCACTACAGCCAATACGCTATAAATTAAAATACATATCGAAATTATGATAATTCCCTTTTATACCTTTCTTAAAACAAATCCTCATAGAGCAATAAAATAATAGAGGATGAAGTATTGCACTCCATCCCCGAACAATTATTTCACCAGTGCGTTAATAACTGTTTCCATCGCTTGCTTTTCTAATTCGCTACGCTGAATACGTTTATTTGCTAATGCTGTACGCAACACACCAGCGATGACTATGTGCTTTGGCTCCTGACCCAAATCGCGCATCTCCAGAACCACCTTCCCTACCACTCTGCACATTTCGCGGTACAGCTCGTCATCTTTTGTCCGGTTGCCCATTATTCATACCCATTTATCATGCCAGTCATCAGCATATATCAATCTCATCAATTAAACAAAAAACAAACAAAATCAAACAAATAACCCGATAAATTATTTTAATTGTATCAGTTGAATGGTATGACTTTACGCCAACAGACCTTCTCTCTCCAGCTATCGTTTTCACGTTGCGCAAACAGTGATGTTTTTGCGTAATCTCTTTCTGAGGACGTTAAATCTTTGATAACAATTTATTGTGAATATGGATGATTGTTTTTTGAAACGCTGTTTTTGTTTTCCTTTTGGATTAAATTCAGCGTATAATGCGCGCCAATTGACTCTTGAATGGTTTCAGCACTTTGGACTGTAGAACTCAACGACTCAAAAACAGGCACTCACGTTGGGCTGAGACACAAGCACACATTCCTCTGCACGCTTTTTCGATGTCACCTATCCTTAGAGCGAGGCATCATCACTTTCGTAATACCGGATTCGCTTTCCGGCAGTGCGCCCAGAAAGCAAGTTTCTCCTATCCTTCTCAACTTAAAGACTAAGACTGTCATGAAAAAGACCAAAATTGTTTGCACCATCGGACCAAAAACCGAATCTGAAGAGATGTTAGCTAAAATGCTGGACGCAGGCATGAACGTCATGCGTCTGAACTTCTCTCATGGTGACTATGCAGAACACGGTCAGCGCATTCAGAATCTGCGCAACGTGATGAGCAAAACCGGCAAAACTGCCGCTATCCTGCTCGATACCAAAGGTCCGGAAATCCGCACCATGAAACTGGAAGGCGGTAATGACGTTTCTCTGAAAGCAGGCCAGACCTTTACTTTCACCACTGACAAATCTGTTATCGGCAACAGCGAAATGGTTGCGGTAACTTATGAAGGTTTCACTACCGACCTGTCCGTCGGCAACACCGTGCTGGTTGACGATGGTCTGATCGGTATGGAAGTTACCGCTATCGAAGGTAACAAAGTTATCTGTAAAGTACTGAACAACGGTGACCTCGGCGAAAACAAAGGTGTGAACCTGCCGGGCGTTTCTATTGCCCTGCCGGCACTGGCTGAAAAAGACAAACAGGATCTGATCTTCGGTTGCGAACAAGGTGTAGACTTTGTTGCAGCTTCCTTTATCCGTAAGCGTTCTGACGTTATCGAAATCCGTGAACATCTGAAAGCGCACGGTGGCGAAAACATCCAAATCATCTCCAAAATCGAAAACCAGGAAGGCCTCAACAACTTCGACGAAATTCTCGAAGCCTCTGACGGCATCATGGTTGCACGTGGTGACCTGGGCGTAGAAATCCCGGTTGAAGAAGTTATCTTCGCCCAGAAGATGATGATCGAAAAATGTATCCGTGCACGTAAAGTCGTTATTACTGCGACCCAGATGCTGGATTCTATGATCAAAAACCCGCGTCCTACCCGTGCAGAAGCCGGTGACGTCGCGAACGCCATCCTTGACGGTACTGACGCAGTCATGCTGTCTGGTGAATCCGCAAAAGGTAAATACCCGCTGGAAGCTGTTTCTATCATGGCAACCATTTGCGAACGTACTGACCGCGTGATGAACAGCCGTCTCGAGTTCAACAACGATAACCGTAAACTACGCATTACCGAAGCAGTTTGCCGTGGCGCGGTTGAAACGGCTGAAAAACTGGATGCTCCGCTGATCGTCGTCGCAACCCAGGGCGGTAAATCTGCTCGTGCAGTGCGTAAATACTTCCCGGATGCAACTATCCTGGCCCTGACCACTAATGAAAAAACTGCACATCAATTAGTGTTGAGCAAAGGCGTTGTACCGCAACTGGTTAAAGAAATCACCTCTACTGATGATTTCTATCGTCTGGGTAAAGAACTGGCTCTGCAGAGCGGTCTGGCGCACAAAGGCGACGTTGTAGTAATGGTTTCTGGCGCACTTGTCCCGAGCGGCACTACCAACACTGCATCTGTTCACGTCCTGTAATATTGCTTTTGTGAATTAATTTGTATATCGAAGCGCCCTGATGGGCGCTTTTTTTATTTAATCGATAATCAGAAACAATAAAAAATCAAATCGGATTTCACTATATAATCTCACTTTATCTAAGATGAATCCGATGGAAGCATCCTGTTTTCTCTCAATTTTTTTATCTAAAACCCAGCGTTCGATGCTTCTTTGAGCGAACGATCAAAAATAAGTGCCTTCCCATCAAAAAAATATTCTCAACATAAAAAAGTTTGTGTAATACTTGTAACGCTACATGGAGATTAACTCAATCTAGAGGGTATTAATAATGAAAGCTACTAAACTGGTACTGGGCGCGGTAATCCTGGGTTCTACTCTGCTGGCAGGTTGCTCCAGCAACGCTAAAATCGATCAGCTGTCTTCTGACGTTCAGACTCTGAACGCTAAAGTTGACCAGCTGAGCAACGACGTGAACGCAATGCGTTCCGACGTTCAGGCTGCTAAAGATGACGCAGCTCGTGCTAACCAGCGTCTGGACAACATGGCTACTAAATACCGCAAGTAATAGTACCTGTGAAGTGAAAAATGGCGCACATTGTGCGCCATTTTTTTTGCCTGCTAATGACTGCTATTGCGTCGCGCGTAACATATTTCCCTGCTCAGGCTCGCCATTCTGCGCTGACTCAACTGCGGACGCATTGCTGGCTGCGGGCGTCGCTCCGTTGCTCACCGCAACCGGATACCCTGCCCGACGATATAATGCTTTATCAACTAGCGTCTGATCTACCGCCTTATTATCTTTGAATTGTGTAAAACCAACGGGCAGTTTATACGGCATCGTCTGAACGTTCTGCTGTTCCTCTGCCGATAGCGGTCGATGCACTTCCACATAACGCATTCCGTTCGGTTCTACGGAGTATTTCACCGGCTCATTGATCACTTTAACCGGCGTTCCCGTTCTCACGCTGGAGAACAACGCTTTAATATCCGGCGCATTCATACGAATACAGCCCGAACTGACGCGCAAACCAACGCTGTCCGGCGCGCTGGTGCCATGAATGAGATACTCGCCATTACCATGCGCCAGGCGCAGTGCGTAGCGTCCTAGTGGGTTATTTGGCCCGGCGGGTACAACTGGCGGTAATTTGATGCCTCGCTCCAGTGAGCGTTGACGAATACCTGCAGTTGGCGTCCAGGTAGGATTCGGGATTTTTTGCCCTACCCGTGTTTCCATCACCGGCGTTTCCAGTCCCTGCAAACCAATTCCTATCGGGTAGACCTGTACGATATTTTCTCCCGGCGGATAATAATAAAGTCGCAGCTCAGCAAGGTTAACAATAATTCCCTGACGCGGCGCATCAGGTAATAACAATTGCGAAGGGATGGTTATCATCGTGCCAGGTTTTGGTACTGGTGCAATGGTGTTATTGGCTTCAAGGATCAACATTGCCGCAGTATCAAAACGTCGTGCGATAGCCTGAAGGTTTTTATCCCCCTCTTGAACCGTATAGGTTTGATTCTGCCCAACCAGTCGGCTTCCGGTTGGTGGAAGCGGATAATCTACCGCCCAGGCCGCGTGGATGGCGCTAAAAGCACCGATAAGAGTCAGTGTAAGCAGAGACGCGCGTTTCATTGTAAACCTCCTGTATTTGCCGGAGACTCACGCTGAGACGTCGGATGGTGCTTTTGCTTACCTGAAGCCAAAACACTCCTGTGCTGGCCAGAGTAAACATCGACCATCCGGCAATGTGAGTCATCCGGATGAAAGCTGTTCTTTTAGTTTAGCTAAGTGCAGCGGCTTTGGCGCGAATTGCACGAATCATCGCTTCCAGACCTTGTGAGCGAGACGGGGTGAGATGTTGGGTGAGCGCCATTTTTTCAAACCACGGACGCACGTCAAAATTAATAATATCCTGCGGCGTCATCTGGTCGTAGAGAATAAAGACGACCGCGATAAGCCCTTTCACAATGGCGGCATCGCTGTCGCCCTGTAATTCAATAATTCCCTGCGCATTCTGACGCATCACAATCCACACCTGACTCTGGCAGCCCTGAATGCTATTTTGCGGGCTTCTGTCTTCGTCACGTAATTCAGGCAGACGCTGGCCCAGCTCAATAATGTAGAGGTATTTTTCTTCCCAGTTGGTGCAACGTAAAAAATTACGCAGCAATTTTTCTTTATCTGGCAACACAGCCATAGAGCCTCCCTGTTATCCCAGCAGACGGTGAATACGTTGTAATCCTGTTACCAGACGATCCACTTCTTCATGGGTGTTATACATAGCCAACGATGCCCGACACATAGCGGGTACGTTGTAATACGCCATTAATGGCATCGCGCAGTGATGACCGGTACGCACAGCAATGCCATAGTTATCAAGAAAACTGCCGACGTCATAGGCATGATGTTTACCGAGATTAAAGGCAATAACGCCAAGTCTGTTCTGTGGGCCATAGAGAGTAAGATCCGGCACTGCTGCCAGTTGTGACAGCGCGTAATGCATCAGATTCTGTTCATACTCAGCAATGTGCTTAAGCCCCAGCGCCGAAACATATTCCAGCGCCGCGCCAAGTCCAATAATGCCGCCGGTATTGGGCGTACCTGCTTCAAACCGCCACGGCGCTTTGGCCCAGGTGGTGCCTTCGCTAAGACTAACGGTGGCGATCATTGATCCGCCCCCTTCCCACGGCGGCATCTCCTGCAACAAGGCTTCTTTAACATAAAGAATGCCAATCCCGGTGGGACCATACAGTTTATGCCCGGAGAAAACGTAGAAATCGCAATCCAGCGCCTGCATATCCACCGGATGATGCATCACTGCCTGAGCGCCATCCACCAGCACTTTTGCGCCATGCTGATGCGCAAGAGCAATCATTTCCGGTAGCGGATTTTCCGTCCCCAGCACATTAGACACGTGAGTAATCGCCAGCAGGCGGGTTTTCTCATCGAACAGATTAGGCAGCGTCTCCAGTTGCAGCGTGCCATCAGGGTTGAGGGGGATCACCCGCAACTCTGCACCAACGCGCGCACAAAGCATTTGCCAGGGAACGATGTTAGCGTGGTGCTCCATCTGACTGATAATGATGTTATCGCCCGCCCGCACGTTGCTGTTGCCCCAGCTATTGGCCACCAGATTGATGCCTTCCGTTGTACCGCGAACGAACACCAGTTCTTCCGCCGAGCGGGCATTGATAAACAGCGACGCCCGCTTGCGCACGTTCTCCATTTTCTCGGTCGCCTGGGCGCTCAACGTATGAATACCGCGATGCACCGCCGCATAGCCGTGACGATAGAACCCGGCTTCAGCGTCAATCACCTGGCTCGGTTTCTGCGCGCTGGCGGCGCTGTCGAGATAAGCCAGCGGCAGACCGTTCACCTCACGCGAAAGCACCGGAAAGTCGGCCCGCACTTTGTCGACGGAAAAAGTCATCTTGCACCTCCCGGCAGCCGTTGACCGATACGGGCCAGCACCTGCTGTTTAAGCCCCTCATCACGCAATGCTTCTGTCAGTTCAGCAGCAAAGGCGTAGATAATCATCTGCAGGGCATCCTGCTGATTGATCCCGCGCGAACGCAGATAGAACATCTGTTCGTCATTGATGCGCCCGACCGTTGCGCCGTGGCTACATTTCACATCATCAGCATAGATTTCCAGTTGCGGTTTGGTATCCACTTCCGCCAGCTTGCCCATCAACAGATTATTGTTGGTCATCTGGCCGTCAGTTTTAATGGCGTGCTGCGCGACGTTAATCAAACCATTAAATACCGCGCGCCCTTTGTCGCTGACGATGGTTTTGTGCAACTGACGGCTGTTACAAAACCCTTTATTATGTTCAAGCCAGGTGCGGGTATCACATACCTCGTTTTTCACCGGCATCGCCAGGCTATTAATACGTAACGTGCTGTTTTCGCCATTGAGTTGCGTACTGGTGTTATGGCGTAAAACAGCGCCACCAAGCAGGAAGCTGTGGCTAAATACGGAGGCATCGCCCGCCAGCAGCAAATCGTTATGTGCAAAGTGGTGGCTTACAGGATTTTCAAACGCGAGCTTGATATGCTGCAAGTGGGCGTTCGCGGCAACGTTGATAGTGAACCGCGCTCCGGTAAAATGACGAGCGTCATTCAGGCTGACAAAATGTTCAATCACCGTGGCTTCGGCACCTTCCGCCAGATCCAGATGATGCCGATAGTGGGCGGTGTTCACTTCTTCACCTGCCACGCCCTGGGTAATATGCATTAACAGCAATGGCTTCGCGGGCCGTTGACCGCGCTTCACGGCAATATGTGTCACGCTTTGTGCCAGGCTTTCCGTCAGATGCAGAAACACTTCCGGCTGTATGGCATCAGGCAGTCCCTGACGTTCGTCGTTAATACTCACCTCATAGCCGCTGCCTTCGGTCGTATCGCTAAGTGATGGCACGTAGCGTCCATCGACAAACACCAGCCGCACGGCGTCTAAAGTGAGTGCTAAAGCATCTCGCTGTTGCGGGGATATCTCACCCGCAATGCTGACAAACTGGCTATTGGTCAGCCCTTCCAGTGGCGTATATTTCCAGTGCTCATGTTTACGTGTCGGCAGTCCGGTACGCAGCAGTTGTTGTAAATGCTGCTGTGCTTGCGGGGAGCGTTTCGCCCCTCCGACCTCAAACAAGTGATGCCACTGTTGCAGCATGTTACTGCTGTTCGCTAAGCCAGCCATAACCCTGCTCCTCCAGTTGTTTGACCAACGTGAAATCACCGGATTTCACAATTCGCCCCTGATACAAAACATGGACATAATCAGGTTTGATGTAATCAAGAATGCGCTGGTAATGCGTAACAATGATGAACGAGCGTTTGCCATCACGCAGCGAGTTCACACCATCAGCAACCACTTTTAATGCGTCAATATCCAGCCCGGAGTCCGACTCATCAAGAATACACAGTTCCGGCTCCAGCACGGCCATTTGCAAAATATCGTTGCGCTTTTTCTCGCCCCCGGAAAACCCAACGTTAACCGAACGGGTTAATAAATCTTCCGGCATTTTCAGCAGGGCGATTTTCTCTTCCATCAAATCCTGAAAATCGAAGCGGTCGAGTGTTTCCTGGCCGCGATAGCTGCGCACCGCATTGAGTGCCGTTTGCAGGAAAAACTGGTTACTGACGCCAGGGATTTCCACCGGATACTGGAAGGCCATAAAGATACCTTCACCTGCACGATCTTCCGGCGACAACTCAAGCAAATCTTTGCCTTTAAACTCAACCGTCCCCCCCGTCACTTCATAATCTTCGCGTCCGGCAAGCGTTGCCGATAAGGTACTTTTCCCCGAACCGTTTGGCCCCATAATGGCGTGAACTTCACCTGGACGAACGTCGAGGCTTAATCCGCGCAGGATAGCTTTATCTTCCACGCTGACGTGTAAATCTTTAATACTTAACATATTTATTCCTTATCCGACGCTATGTTCAAGACTGATGGCGAGGAGTTTTTGTGCTTCAGCGGCAAATTCCAGCGGCAGTTCAGAGAACACATCTTTGCAGAAACCGTTAACAATCATCGAGATGGCGTCCTCTTCACTGATCCCGCGTTGCAGGCAATAAAACAACTGATCTTCGCCAATGCGCGACGTAGTCGCCTCGTGCTCCAGTTGCGCGCTGTTATTGCGACACTCGACATACGGGAAAGTATGCGCCCCGCAGTTAGCGCCAATCAGCATTGAGTCGCACTGAGTGAAATTGCGCGCATTGGTTGCCGTTGGCATGATTTTCACCAGGCCGCGATAACTGTTCTGGCTGTGCCCTGCGGAGATCCCTTTCGAGATAATGGTCGATTTGGTGTTCTTACCGATGTGGATCATCTTGGTGCCGGTATCAGCCTGCTGATGGCCACTGGTCAGCGCCACCGAGTAGAACTCACCGATTGAGTTATCGCCGCGCAGAATGCAGCTTGGGTATTTCCAGGTAATCGCTGAACCGGTTTCCGATTGCGTCCACGACATTTTACTGTTTTCTCCTTCACACAAGGCGCGCTTGGTGACGAAGTTGAGAATACCGCCAGTATTGTTATCGCCTGGGAACCAGTTTTGCACCGTGGAATATTTCACCTCGGCGTTTTTATGGATGATGACTTCCACCACCGCCGCGTGTAGCTGATAGCTATCTCGCACTGGTGCGGAGCAGCCTTCGATGTAGCTGACATAACTGTCTTCGTCGGCTATCAGAATAGTGCGCTCAAACTGCCCGGTTTTTTCTGCGTTAATACGGAAATAGGTCGAAAGTTCCATTGGGCAGCGCACACCTTTAGGTACATAAATAAACGTACCGTCGGAAGCTACTGCCGCATTGAGTGCGGCAAAGAAATTGTCATTACCTGGCACCACAGTGCCGAGATATTTCCTCACCAGTTCCGGGTGTTCATGAATCGCTTCGCCAAAGGAGCAGAAGATGATCCCTTGCTCTGCCAGTTTTTCACGGTAGGTGGTGGCAACCGAAACAGAATCGAAAATGGCATCCACCGCCACCTCTTTGCCTTCACGCACCGGTACGCCCAACTGCTCAAATGCCGCTTCCACCTCTTTACTTAAAAAAGCGTTCGCACCCGTTTGTTGCACGGCACCAGGTTCCGACGCACAAGTATCATCACAGTTACCGCACGATGGTGCCGAGTAATAGCTGTAATCCTGATAATTCAGCTTGTCATAGTGGCCTTTCAGCCAGTGCGGTTCTTCCATCTCCAGCCATGCGCGGTAGGCATTGAGCCGAAATTCCAGCATCCATTCTGGCTCATTACGCTTAGCCGAAATTGCGCGCACCACTTCTTCGTTTATGCCCTTAGCCAGCTCATCAGTGGCTAACTGGGTGAAGAATCCTTCTTTATAATTCAGTGGGCCGCCGGTCCAGGTTTTGACATCGTCAGTTGCTTCAGTATTACGAGACATAGTACCGCCTATACCCCAAAGCTTTCGCCACAGCCACATTCATTCTGGGCTTTCGGGTTGTGAAATTTGAATATCTGATTAAGTCCTTCGTGAACGAAATCGACTTCCGTGCCATCAATAAACGGCATCGCTTGCAGCGGGACGAACAACTTCGCGCCGTCGTGTTCAAACAGCAGATCGTCTTTGTCCGGCTCGCTGACGCTGTCGAGTACATAGCCAAAGCCCGCACAGCCCGTTTGTTTAACACCTAATCGCACGCCGACCATGCCCGACTGCTTCGCCACCAACTCACGGATGTGTGCTGCCGCTGCCGGTGTTAGCGTTAAGCCTTGCCAGGCGAAATCCTCTGGATTAAACGTTCCTGAATGCATGTCCATCGATTTACCTCACTTAAATCGCTTACCGCGGATAACAGCATGTTAGTGATAATGATTATCAGTTCAACCCAGCAAACGCAGGGGCTTTCCCGTAAAACATGCTTTTTGCCTGCATTTAATAAGCATAGACCCTGATTTGTGGGTTAACAGATACGCTAAGAATTAGGTATCTCATTGTTAGATAATGATTATTATAGAAATAGAGTTAAGGCGGTGATGGAAAAGGAAAAGTTGTATCGAAAATGACTATTTAAGGGATAGGTAAAAAAGTAGCGAGTTCAGAAATAAGAAAACCCTTAAGTCTGTTCGACACAGACTTAAGGGTTTCTACCCCATCCGGCGCTTATCTCCGGCACTCACAGTGGCTTAGCTCTTGAAGGGGCGATAAGAATAATCTCATAAGACCAGGCCACCGTTTTAACACAAACTGCGATTTGTATTCTTTTTAAGCGAGATCAAGCGGGTAAAATAAGCAGCATTAAGGAAGCCGTCGAGCCTGGACGGAGGTTAATCCAGGTCGATTTGGCGAGCTTTCGGCATTACACCACAATCAATGCACGCCCAGACGCCAGGCGAAGTAGATTTCTTCTTTTAATTCAGCAGAAGAGAGTGTGAGCAGGTCAGCGAATTCAAGTTCTAATTGTTTCAGTCGTTTGAGATATTGGGCAGGAGAAAGATTGCTCTGGTCACGGCGTAAAAATTCCATAGCCAGTTGGGTGGGATCAAGTTGAGTAGACATAGCATCCTCGTTTGTAGACAAGACCTGCACAGTATACCACCGTTTACTGCGCAGATAATAACCAAAAACAATATGCGTCACATTTTTCTGGTGACAACGTCACAAAATGGCGGTCGTCAATCGTGACGAGCAGCACAAACGCTCTTTCTCATCGAAGATTTCAATCTGCCAGACCTGGTGCCTTGAACCGAGATGCAGCGGTTTGCAAACGCCGCGAACCCGCCCTTCTCGCGCCGACCGGACATGGTTGGCATTGATTTCCAGACCAACGACTTTTTGCTCGCCTTCGGTACATAAATAACCGGCAACGGAACCGATACTCTCAGCCAGAACCACAGACGCCCCGCCATGCAGCAACCCAAAAGGCTGCTTCGTCCGCTGATCTACTGGCATTGTCGCTTCCAGCGTGTCATCACCAATATGTTCAAAGCGAATATCCAGTAACCCCACCATGTTTCCTTCACCCATGACATTCAGCGCCTCAAGGGTGATTTTACGTTTCCATATCATTTAATAATCTCCAGTAATGCCTGCACAGGATGGCGTACCCCCGTGCCTTCAACCCGTTTTACCTGGCTTCGGCAGGAATATCCGGTTGCCAGGCAGCGATTACGCGGCAGTCGCTGCATCGCCTGATGCCAGGATAACTCATAGATCCCGAGCGAATTTTTATGATTTTTCGCTTCATGTCCGTAAGTCCCCGCCATGCCGCAGCACCCCACACTGACATTTTCCAGCTTCGCGCCAAAACGGGCAAATATCGTGGCCCACTGCGCTGGCGCACCCGGCAAGGCGGTGACTTCGGTACAGTGACCAAAGAAATACCACGGCTCGCCACTAACCGCTGCCACCGGCTGTGGCTGAAGTGCGTTTGCCAGCCATTCATTTGCCAGTAAGACCTGAAAATCACCGCGCTCCTCGCCCAGCGTCAGCTTATATTCGTCGCGATAACAAAGCACCAGAGCTGGATCGACGCCCACCATTGGCATTCCCAGCTTCGCCATGCGGTTGAGGAAATCCGCCGTCTTTTTCGCTGTCTTTGCAAAACGATTGAGAAAGCCTTTGATATGCTGCGCTTTACCATTTGGTGAGAACGGCAGTAACACGGGCTGGAAACCTAATTTCTCGACCAGACGGACAAAATCCGCTACCACCTGTGCATCGTAATAACTGGTGAAAGGGTCTTGCACCACCAGCACCGTGCGTGCTTTCTGCTCAGCATTAATCACTTCAAGCTGTTCCAGCGTCATGTTTGCCGAGCGATGCCCCACCATTTGTTGTTGCAACGACGGCACCGAAAGCAGCGGCAAGTCGACCATGCCGATATGTTTTTTCGACAGTTTGCGCACCAGCGGTTGGTTAATGAAGAAGTTAAACGTCTTCGGCGCTCGCGCCATCAGCGGCGCATAACTCTCGACCGTCGCCACCAGATGGTCACGCAGCGGGCGTAAATAACGGGTGTGATAAAGTTGCAGGAAACGAGAGCGGAACTCCGGCACATCAATTTTGATAGGGCACTGGGTTGAACAGGCTTTACAGGCCAGGCAGCCAGACATCGCCTCTTTGACTTCGTGGGAGAAGTCATACTCACCTTTATTGGCATGCCAGCTATTACGAGTGCGGGCAATCAACGTGCGCAAACTGGCTCGCGTTTCAGGCAGTTCTTGTTCCAGTTTTAATGGGTCAACACCACGGTCAGCCAGCAAACGCAACCATTCGCGCACCAGCGTCGCGCGCCCTTTCGGTGAATGGATACGATTCTGGGTTATCTTCATCGACGGGCACATTGGGCTACGAGCATCAAAGTTGAAGCATAAACCGTTGCCGTTACATTCCATTGCCCCGCGCCACTGCTGACGAACTGCGATAGGGATCTGCCGGTCAAACGTACCGCGTTTCACCGCGTCCACTTTCATCATCGGCGCGTCGATACCTTCTGGCGGACAAATTTTCCCCGGATTAAGCCGATTATGCGGATCAAACGCCGCTTTAACTTTGCGCAGTTCAGCGAAAAGTTCCTCACCGAAAAACGCCGGGCTGTATTCGGCACGAAAACCTTTACCGTGCTCCCCCCACAACAAACCACCGTATTTCGCGGTAAGCGCCACCACGTCATCAGAGATTTGTTTCATCAAAATCTCTTGTTGCGGATCGCACATATCCAGCGCCGGACGGACGTGCAAGACCCCCGCATCGACGTGGCCAAACATGCCATAGCTTAAACCGTGACTGTCGAGCAGTGCGCGAAATTCAGCAATATAATCCGCCAGATGTTCCGGCGGTACGCAGGTATCTTCGGCAAATGGGATCGGTTTGGCTGCCCCTTTAGCATTGCCAAGCAGGCCAACAGCTTTTTTACGCATCGCATAAATGCGCTCGACTCCAGCCAGCTCACGACACACCTGCCAGCCGATCACGCCCGCTTGCTGGCTGGCGATCAGCTCATCCAGCCGCGCACAGAGTGCGTCTACCCGCTCGTCGATCAACGCCTCATCGTCCCCGGCAAATTCAACAATGTTCAGCCCGAGCATCTCTTTGTCGGGCACATCGGTAATCAGCTCGCTAACGGAATGCCAGACGATATCTTCCCGCGCCAGATTCAGCACTTTAGAGTCCACCGTCTCTACTGAAAGCGCGCGCGCCTCAACCATAAACGGCGCATTACGCAGCGCGGAGTCAAAAGAGTCATATTTGACATTCACCAGACGGCGCACTTTAGGCAAACGAGTAATATCCAGTCGCGCTTCGGTAATAAAGGCCAGCGTCCCTTCTGAACCCGTCAGAATACGAGTCAGGTCGAACTCGGTCATCTCATCGTTAAAGACATGGCGCAGATCGTAACCGGTAAGAAAACGGTTAAGTTTGGGGAACTTGTCGATAATTAACTGCCGCTGCTGGCGGCAGCGTTGATAAACCGTTTTATAGATACGCCCGATAGCGGTGTTGGTTTTACCCAGCGTTTCAGCCAGTTCTACGGGTAAAGGTTGCGTATCGAGAATATCGCCCCCCAACAACACCGCCCGCACGCCCAGCACGTGATCTGACGTTTTGCCATAGACCAGCGATCCCTGACCGGAAGCATCGGTATTAATCATCCCGCCGAGCGTTGCCCGGTTGCTGGTCGAAAGTTCCGGTGCAAAGAAATATCCGAACGGTTTCAGATACTGGTTAAGTTGATCTTTAATCACCCCAGCTTCAACGCGCACCCAGCCCTCTTCAGGATTAATTTCGATGATGCGGTTCATATGGCGAGACATATCAACAATAATCCCCTGGTTGAGCGCCTGACCGTTAGTGCCGGTGCCACCGCCGCGTGGGGTGAAGATCAGCGATGAATAGCGTTCCTGCGCAGCCAGACGGGCGATTAACGCCACATCTGCGGTTGAACGTGGAAATACCACCGCATCGGGGAGAAGTTGGTAAATGCTGTTGTCGGTCGACATTGTCAGACGATCGGCATAACTTGTCGCCGTATCGCCAGTAAAACCCTGTTGCTCCAGCTCTTGCAAAAAATTAAGCACCAGTTGAACGACGCCGGGTGCCTGGGAAATCTGTGGAATCATTATATTGACCCTTTCCTGCGGTCTGTGATGAGAGATTAATCGTTTGCGTGTTATGTCACTTGTTGTACCACATTTTTTTCTTACACGCCCATCAGAATTAAGGGCAGAATCGGCCTGTTAAAAACCGCTGAAATTGCTCATCATTATGCAGGTGAGTTTCACGTGTTCACGTCGCGTCGACGATTTGACGCACAAAAAAGGTGAAAAGTAGTTATGGTAAATGTTCGTCAGCCCAGGGATGTCGCACAAATTCTGCTTTCGGTGCTGTTTTTAGCCATCATGATTGTGGCATGTCTGTGGATTGTTCAACCCTTTATTCTCGGCTTTGCATGGGCCGGTACGGTGGTTATCGCCACCTGGCCGGTATTGTTACGTTTGCAAAAAATCATGTTTGGCCGCCGCTCTCTCGCCGTTCTGGTAATGACGCTGTTGTTGGTGATGGTGTTTATCATCCCTATTGCCTTACTGGTTAACAGTATTGTCGATGGCAGCGGTCCGGTAATTAAAGCCATTTCCAGCGGTGACATGACGTTACCCGATTTAGCGTGGCTTAATACCATTCCGGTGATTGGCGCGAAGCTGTATGCAGGCTGGCACAATTTGCTGGATATGGGGGGGACGGCGATCATGGCGAAAGTCCGTCCTTATATTGGCACCACCACCACCTGGTTCGTCGGACAAGCGGCACATATTGGTCGCTTTATGGTGCATTGTGCGCTGATGCTGTTATTCAGCGCCCTGTTGTACTGGCGCGGTGAACAGGTAGCGCAAGGTATTCGCCATTTTGCGACTCGTCTGGCAGGCGCTCGCGGTGATGCCGCTGTACTGCTGGCGGCGCAGGCTATCCGCGCAGTAGCGCTGGGCGTTGTGGTGACTGCGTTAGTACAAGCCGTTCTTGGTGGGATCGGTCTGGCCGTTTCCGGCGTTCCTTACGCCACGCTGCTGACGGTATTAATGATCCTCTCCTGCCTTGTCCAGCTTGGTCCGTTGCCGGTGTTGATTCCGGCGATCATCTGGCTTTACTGGACCGGCGATACCACCTGGGGCACGGTATTGTTAGTGTGGAGTGGCGTGGTCGGCACACTGGATAACGTTATTCGCCCGATGTTAATTCGCATGGGAGCAGATTTACCGCTCATCCTCATCCTCTCCGGGGTCATCGGTGGTTTGATTGCCTTCGGTATGATCGGCTTGTTTATTGGTCCGGTACTTCTGGCTGTTTCCTGGCGTCTGTTTGCCGCGTGGGTGGAAGAAGTCCCGCCGCCGACTGACCAGCCGGAGGAAATTATCGAAGAACTGGGCGAAATTGAAAAAACGAATAAGTAAATCTCTCATCAGGCGGCTTTGCCGCCTGATTGTTAATCAGGGCTAATTAATATTTCCTTTTTTTCATTCACCCTCTTGCTTACTGCCATTCAGCAACGCTTACCTGTCGCAAATCCTTTACAGTTTTTAAACTAATGAGACGAATCTGATCGACGCAAAAAGTCCGTATGCCTACTATTAGCTCACGGTTATAAATCAACATATTGATTTATAAGCATGGAATCCCCTGAGTGAAAAACGAATTGCTGTGTGTAGTCTTTGCCCATCTCCCATGATGGGCTTTTTTTTAACACTTTTTCGCCCCAACAACTCGCCTCTCGATATCTCCAGGAATATTGCACAAGATACTGTGATTCTCTTCAAGCCGTTAGCTGGCTGATAGTGTTATTTATATTTTATCCTTTTATTCATGCAGCCATTACACAATGAACGCTTATGAACTCCAGGCACTACGCCATATTTTTGCCATGACTATTGATGAATGCGCGACCTGGATTGCCCTGACGGGTGACAGTGAAAGCTGGAAACAGTGGGAAGACGGCAAACGTGCCATTCCTGATCGCGTTGTTGAACAACTGCTGGCTATGCGTCAGCAAAGAAAAAAACATCTTCACGCTATCATAAAGAAAATAAATAACCGCATCGGCAATAATACCATGCGTTCCTTCCCTGACTTAACTGCGTTTCAACGTGTCTACCCTGATGGCAATTTTATTGACTGGAAGATTTATCAATCGGTAGCCGCTGAATTATATGCGCACGACCTTGAGCGTCTTTGTTGATATTTTAACGGGAATCAATAGCCATTATTACAAGAATAATGACCGGATATTGACGCAACATCGCCACACTTTTTAAAGCAAAATTGCTAAGTGGAACTTATGAAAATGCTGTTTTTATTTGGTATTCCTGCCTGCCCGAATTTAACCCTCGCTTACTGTCTGGCTGTGTGCGTCGGTATCGCCAACTCAGCACTGGATACTGGTGGCTACCCCGCGCTGATGGAATGTTTCCCGAAAGCCTCCGGTTCAGCGGTAATTCTGGTTAAAGCGATGATCTCATTCGGGCAAATGTTCTATCCAATGCTGGTGAGTTATATGCCGCTGAATAACATCTGGTACGGCTATGGGTTAATTATCCCAGGCATATTATTTGTACTTATTACATTGATGCTATTGAAAAGAAAATTCCCCAGCCAACGGGTTGATGCTGGCGTTGCCGGAGAATTATCGCAAATGAACAGCAAACCGTTAGTCTGGCTGGAAGGTGTTTCATCGGTAGTGTTCGGTGTCGCGGCATTCTCGACCTTTTATGTGATAGTGGTGTGGATGCCCAAATATGCGATGGCATTTGCCGGTATGTCGGAGGCCGAGGCTTTAAAAACCGTATGGGTTCGCTGGTCTGTGTCTTTATCTTTGCTGCGCTACTGAAAAAATGGTACGCCCCATCTGGGCTAATGTTTTTAGCTTTGCGCTGGCAACGATCACTGCCGCCATTATCTATCTCTACCCTTCTCCGCTGGTGTGTAATGCCGGAGCCTTTGTTATCGGTTTCTCTGCTGCTGGCGGTATTTTACAGCTCGGTATTTCGGTCATGTCAGAGTTCTTCCCAAAAAGCAAAGCCAAAGTCACCAGTATTTATATGATGATGGGGGGATTGGCTAACTTTGTTATTCCACTGATTACCGGTTATCTGTCGAATATCGGCCTGCAATATATCATCGTTCTCAATTTCACTTTTGCTCTGCTGGCTCTGGTGTTAATTATGGATGTTACGGCTAAATATGAATTAATTGGGCTGATGGCTTATCCTATCCGCCATAGCTTATCGCCTGAAATGCAGAATAAAGCCTTAGAAAAAGCGGGATTGCCATTTACCTATATGGCCTTTGAGGTGGATAACGACAGCTTTGCCGGTGCAATTGAAGGTTTAAAAGAAATTAAACTCTTTAACCGTCGGGATGAGTTTTTCGATAAAGCCCTCGCCTTCGCGCAACAGGTTAATGAAAACACCGATTGTGTCGTAACCGTCACCGATCTTGCCGACCAGCAAGCCTTTGCTGAAGCGCTGGCTTCTGCCGACATTTTAACCAACGGCACAAAAGTAGGAATGAAACCCCTTAAGAATGAGTCTTTAGTTAATGATATCAGTTTGTTACATCCAGGACTTCTGGTCACTGAATGCGTGTATAACCCGCATATGACGAAGTTATTACAGCAGGCGCAACAAGCAGGTTGCAAAACGATTGATGGATACGGCATGTTGTTGTGGCAAGGGGCTGAACAGTTCACGTTATGGACTGGCAAAGATTTCCCTCTGGAATACGTTAAACAGGTCATGGGGTTCGACGCCTGACAGGCTGACCGCGTGCAGAAAGGGTAAAAAATGAAAACCGTAACCGTAAAAGATCTCGTCATTGGCACGGGCGCACCAAAAATCATCGTCTCGCTGATGGCGAAAGATATCGCCAGCGTGAAATCTGAAGCTCTCATCTATCGTGAAGCGGACTTTGATATTCTGGAATGGCGCGTGGATCACTTTTCCGACCTCTCCTGTGTAGAGTCGGTCATGGCAGCGGCAAAAGCTATCCGTGAGATAATGCCGGAAAAACCACTGCTGTTTACCTTCCGCAGCGCCAAAGAAGGCGGTGAGCAGGCACTTTCGACAGAAGCGTATATTGCGCTCAATCGCGCAGCCATCGACAGTGGTCTGGTCGATATGATCGATCTGGAGTTATTTACCGGCGATGATCAGGTTAAAGAAACCATCGCCTACGCTCACGCGCATGATGTGAAGGTTGTCATGTCCAATCATGATTTCCATAAAACGCCAGAGGCCAAAGAAATCATCGCCCGTCTGCGCAAAATGCAGTCCTTCGACGCCGATATTCCCAAAATTGCACTGATGCCACAAAGCACCAGCGATGTGCTGACATTACTTGCCGCGACCCTGGAGATGCAGGAACAGTATGCCGATCGTCCAATCATTACGATGTCGATGGCAAAAACTGGCGTAATTTCTCGTCTGGCCGGTGAAGTATTTGGTTCGGCGGCAACCTTTGGCGCAGTAAAAAAAGCCTCTGCGCCGGGGCAAATATCGGTGAATGATTTACGCACAGTATTAACTATTTTGCATCAGGCATAATAAATAACGCTCCGGCGGGAACTTCCTTACCCGCCGAAATAAAAGTAAGTATTTTAAGAGTGTTTAATAAAAATATTCCGTGAATATCTGCGCGCTATTTTTCTGGCTGACGCAGGGAAATTCACACCTGAATCAGGAAAAAAAATAATGAAACCTGTAAAACCATCTCGTATTAATGGATGAGTGCCGATCCTGTCGGCACAGGAAGCAGTAAATTATATCCCCGACGAAGCAAGGCTTTGTATATTAGGCGCTAGCGGCGATATTCTGGAGGCCACCACATTAATTACCATTCTTGCTGATAAATATAAGCAGACCCAGACACCGCGTAATTTATCAATTATTAGCCCTACAGGGCTTGGCGATCGCGGTATTAGTCCGCTGGCGCAAGAAGGTCTTGTGAAATGGGCATTATGCGGACACTGGGGACAATCGCCGCGTATTCCTGACCTTGCAGAACAAAATAAAATTGTTGCCTATAACTATCCACAAGGTGTGCTCACCCAAACATTGCGCGCCGCCGCTACCCACCAGCCGGGGATTATTAGCGATATTGGTATCGGCACATTTGTCGACCCTCGCCAACAAGGCGGAAAACTTAATGAAGTGACCAACGAAGACCTGATTAAAATGGTCGAGTTTGATAATAAAGAATATCTCTATTACAAAGCGATTGCGCCGAATATCGCCTTTATTCGCGCCACCACCTGCGACAGCGAAGGCTATGCCACCTTTGAAGATGAAGTGATGTATCTCGACGCATTGGTTATTACCCAGGCGGTGCACAATAACGGCGGTATCGTGATGATGCAGGTGCAGAAGATGGTTAAGAAAGCCACGCTGCATCCCAAATCTGTCCGTATTCCGGGCTATCTGGTGGATATCGTTGTTGTCGATCCCGATCAAACTCAGCTTTATGGCGGCGCACCGGTTAATCGCTTTATTTCTGGTGACTTCACGCTTGATGACAGCACCAAACTTAGCCTGCCCCTTAACTAACGTACACCATCCGGTAAATACAAAAGTTTTTGTTAAGGAAAGATATTATTCAGCGATTAACCCAGCGTTATTGCGAAATCATGGGATAAGTTTCGTATGCGGAAATAGCGTAAACCCGGCGACTGAACGCCGCCGGGCTTTTATTTACTTTTTCAGTTCAGCCAGACTTAACCATGTTTGCACCACGGTATCCGGGTTCAGGGACAAGCTATCGATCCCTTCCTCCATCAACCATGCAGCAAAGTCCTCGTGGTCAGACGGGCCCTGACCGCAAATCCCGACATATTTGCCCTGTTTCTTCGCGGCACGGATCGCCATTGATAACAGTGCTTTCACGGCGTCATTGCGCTCATCGAACAGTTCAGAAACTACGCCGGAGTCACGATCCAGACCGAGCGCCAACTGTGTCATATCGTTTGAGCCGATAGAAAAACCATCGAAATATTCGAGGAACTGTTCAGCGAGCAAGGCGTTGGACGGAATTTCACACATCATGATGATCTTCAGCCCGTTCTCACCACGTTTCAGCCCCTGACGCGCCAGTTCTTCAACCACCGCTTTCGCCTGCTCAACGGTACGCACGAACGGGATCATGATCTCAACGTTGGTTAACCCCATGTCGTTGCGCACACGTTTCACCGCTTCACACTCCAGCGCGAAGCAGTCGCGGAAACTTTCGGAAACGTAGCGCCCCGCGCCACGGAAGCCAAGCATCGGGTTCTCTTCATGCGGCTCGTAACGCTCGCCGCCCACCAGGTTGGCGTATTCGTTAGATTTAAAGTCCGAGAGACGAACAATGACGCGCTTCGGATAAAACGCAGCGCCCAGCGTCGCGATCCCTTCGGTCAGACGACCAACATAAAATTCACGCGGAGAATCAAAACCTTTCATCATCTCGCGGATTTCGTTTTGCAACTGCGGTTCCTGGTCGTCAAACTCGAGCAGTGCGCGCGGGTGAACGCCAATCATGCGGTTGATGATAAATTCCAGACGCGCCAGACCCACGCCTTCGTTTGGCAGGCAGGCGAAGTCAAACGCACGATCCGGGTTACCGACGTTCATCATCACTTTCAGCGGCAGATCCGGCATGGTTTCCACGCTGGAACTTTTCACGCTGAATTCCAGCAGTTCGGCATACACGTAACCGGTGTCACCTTCGGCACAGGAAACGGTAACCTTCTCACCGTCTTTCATCCGTTCGGTTGCATCACCACAGCCGACTACCGCCGGAATACCCAGTTCACGAGCGATGATCGCCGCGTGACAGGTACGCCCACCACGGTTAGTGACGATGGCCGACGCTTTCTTCATGATCGGTTCCCAGTCCGGGTCGGTCATGTCGGTGACCAGCACATCACCTGGTTCGATGCGGTTCATTTCGCTGATGTCATGAATGACTTTCACCGGGCCTGCGCCAATGCGATGGCCGATAGCACGGCCTTCTGCGATAATCTTGCCCTGTGAATGCAGGGTATAACGTTCCGTGACCTGGCCGCGTGAACGCACGGTTTCTGGACGCGCCTGCACAATGAACAATTTGCCGGTGTGACCATCTTTTGCCCACTCAATGTCCATCGGGCGACCGTAGTGTTTCTCAATTTGTACGGCCTGTTTTGCCAGTTCCTGCACTTCTTCGTTGGTCAGCGAGAAGATGTCACGCTGTTCCTGTGGCACATCTTCAATTTTAACCTGTTTGCCATGTTCCTGAGTCGGCGCGTAGACCATGCGGATTTTTTTCGATCCCATCGTGCGGCGCACGATAGCCGGACGATTCGCCGCCAGCGTCGGTTTATGCACGTAAAATTCATCCGGATTAACCGCGCCCTGCACCACCATTTCACCGAGGCCCCATGCGGAAGTGATAAACACCACCTGGTCGAAACCGGATTCGGTATCAATGGAGAACATCACGCCAGAGGATGCGAGGTCGGAACGCACCATCCGCTGAACACCGGCGGAGAGCGCCACGCCACGGTGATCGTACCCCTGGTGAACGCGATAAGAGATAGCGCGATCATTAAACAGGGACGCAAAGACATGTTTCACAGCTACGAGGACGGCGTCAAACCCCTGAACGTTAAGGAAAGTTTCCTGCTGACCGGCAAAGGAGGCATCCGGCATGTCTTCTGCGGTGGCGGAGGAACGCACTGCAAAAGAGGCGTTTTCGTCATCGGCAGAAAGCTGGGCATAGGCTTCGCGGATGGCATTTTCCAGCTCAGGCTGGAAGGGAGTGTCGATAATCCACTGGCGGATTTGCGCGCCCGCTTTCGCAAGCTGGGTAACATCGTCAATATCCGTTTTATCCAGCAGTTCATAAATGCGCTGGTTTACGCCGCTTTGATCCAGAAACTGGTTAAACGCATCGGCGGTTGTGGCAAAACCATTCGGAACGGAAACACCCATTCCGGAAAGGTTAGTAATCATTTCACCCAGGGAGGCATTTTTGCCCCCAACCCTGTCTACATCATTCATGCCGAGTTGGTTATACCAAAGCACCAGCGGTGACGAGCCATTGTTGGACATCGAACAATCCTTTTGTGATAAATGAACGGTTTGAGAAACACATTTCTGCGCATTTATCTTTGCATATTTAACCGGATGAAAAAAACGGTGAATCGTTCAAGCAAATATATTTTTTTGCTTTTTAAGACTGCTCCCAGCGTTGCGCAAATCCACTATCTTCGATAATTCCCACATAAACCATCGGTATAAACGAAACCATAAAAATGAAATGCTATTTTCATAAAAAATAAAATTGAAGGTTCATTTTATAAACCAGTCATAACGTTCTACGCTTCTGTGCATTTTTAATTTATGCTTTCATAGAATTATGTCTGCATCTCGGGAAGAACAAAATGGATAATGCTGTTGATCGCCACGTTTTTTATATTTCTGATGGTACGGCAATTACTGCGGAGGTATTAGGTCACGCAGTCATGTCGCAATTTCCCGTTACTATCAGCAGCATTACGCTGCCGTTTGTCGAAAATGAGAGCCGTGCACGGGCGGTGAAAGATCAGATCGACGCGATTTACCAGCAGACGGGCGTGCGCCCGCTGGTCTTTTACTCCATTGTGTTACCGGAGATTCGCAACATCATTTTGCAAAGCGAAGGGTTTTGTCAGGATATTGTTCAGGCGCTGGTTGCTCCGCTACAACAAGAGATGAAGCTGGACCCGACACCAATTGCTCACCGTACCCACGGCCTGAACCCTAATAATCTTAATAAATATGATGCGCGCATTGCGGCGATTGATTACACCCTCGCCCATGATGACGGCATTTCGTTGCGCAATCTGGATCAGGCGCAAGTGATCCTGCTCGGCGTCTCTCGCTGTGGTAAAACACCTACCAGCCTTTACCTCGCGATGCAGTTTGGCATTCGCGCAGCAAACTACCCCTTTATTGCCGATGATATGGACAACCTGGTCCTGCCTGCGTCGCTCAAACCACTTCAGCATAAGTTGTTCGGCCTGACTATTGACCCGGAGCGGCTGGCAGCCATTCGCGAAGAACGTAGAGAGAACAGCCGCTATGCCTCGTTGCGTCAGTGCCGGATGGAAGTCGCAGAAGTGGAAGCGTTGTACCGTAAAAATCAGATCCCGTGGATCAACAGTACCAATTATTCGGTAGAAGAGATTGCCACCAAAATCCTTGATATCATGGGACTTAGTCGGAGAATGTACTAGAAAACTAGTATAGAAGTTCGTTTTTTTGTTACTATGCCGTCAATTGCGCGAGGTGTTGCCTGCCTCGCACTTGAAATCAGCAGGGATTGGTTTATCGTGATGCGCATCACTTCCTGGCAACCCTGCCGTTGAAGCAACAAATTTCTGAGACTTGTAATGAACAGAACTGACGAACTCCGTACTGCGCGTATCGAGAGTCTGGTAACGCCCGCTGAACTCGCGCTGCGGTATCCCGTAACGCCTGGCGTTGCCAGCCATGTAATTGATTCCCGGCGCAGAATTGAAAAAATATTGAATGGTGAAGACAAGCGACTGTTGGTCGTTATTGGTCCCTGTTCGATCCACGATCTTACCGCTGCAATGGAGTACGCCACCCGTCTGCAGGCGCTGCGTAATCAGTACCAGTCACGGCTGGAAATCGTAATGCGCACTTATTTTGAAAAACCGCGCACCGTTGTCGGCTGGAAAGGATTAATTTCCGACCCGGATTTAAACGGCAGCTATCGCGTAAATCACGGCCTCGAACTGGCGCGCAAGTTACTGTTGCAGGTGAATGAACTGGGTGTGCCCACTGCCACTGAGTTTCTCGATATGGTGACCGGTCAGTTTATTGCCGATCTGATTAGCTGGGGGGCGATTGGCGCACGCACAACCGAAAGCCAGATCCACCGTGAAATGGCTTCAGCTCTCTCCTGCCCGGTAGGTTTTAAAAATGGCACTGATGGCAACACGCGGATTGCCGTAGATGCAATCCGTGCTGCCCGCGCCAGCCATATGTTCCTCTCGCCAGACAAAAACGGCCAGATGACCATTTACCAGACCAGCGGCAACCCGTATGGCCACATTATTATGCGTGGCGGCAAAAAACCGAATTACCATGCCGATGATATCGCCGCCGCCTGCGATACATTGCACGAGTTTGATTTACCAGAACATCTGGTGGTGGATTTCAGCCACGGCAATTGCCAGAAGCAGCATCGTCGCCAGTTAGAAGTCTGTGAAGATATTTGTCAGCAAATCCGCAATGGCTCTACGGCGATTGCCGGCATTATGGCGGAAAGTTTCCTGCGCGAAGGTACGCAAAAAATTGTCGGCGGTCAGCCGCTCACCTATGGCCAATCCATTACCGACCCGTGTTTAGGCTGGGAAGATACCGAACACCTGATCGAAAAACTCGCCTCTGCGGTAGATACCCGCTTCTGAATGCGTGCCCATTCCGTCGGGAATGGGCATTTCTGCTCAACCTGTTGTCTTCTCAACGAATTATTACTTGCCCTGACGCAATATTATATTGATAATAAGAATCATTGTTATATCAATTATTATTAATTTTTATGAGCTATACGGATAGCAGCAGACTCACGCCTAAAACGGATGCAAATCAGAAGGCTCCTTCCCCACAGCCCATTCGGCGGATTGCCAGCCAGACACTGCTAGGTCCGGATGGCAAGCTCATCATTGATCATGACGGACAAGAATATCTGCTACGTAAAACACAGGCAGGCAAACTGTTGCTGACCAAGTAGCGTTTAACTTGAACAACTGACTTCCAGCCGTTTGCCCCAGTCCGGTGGACGGCTGACATAATCATCATCTCTGTCGCTGAAAGGATTTCGCAACGCCTCATGCAGGCGATGTAACTCCGTCATATCGCCTTGTTCTGCCGCCTCGATGGCCCGTTGTGCCAGCCAGTTACGCAACACCAGCGCCGGATTGACGCTCTGCATAAGTTGCTGACGTTCGCTGTCGGTGACTTCATCTTGCTGCAAACGCGCCCGATAACGCGCAAACCAGTTATCAAACGCCGCACGATCAATAAATTCATCACGCAGTGGTGATGCCGCGCTGTGCTGCCCGGTCAGACTCAACATGCGGAATGTGCGGGTATAATCGCTGCGCTCTCGCGCCATCAGGCTGAATAATTCACTCAGCAAAACGTTATCCTCTTTTTGCTCCGTCATGAAGCCCAGTTTTCGGCGCATCCGTTGCCCATATTCGCTCAACAAAACCTGCTGATAGCTGTCCAGTGCCTCATTCAACGCATCCACAGAAATAAATGGCGATAATGTCTGTGCCAGACGCTGTAAATTCCACAACGCGACGGCAGGTTGATTATCAAAACTGTAACGCCCTTGATGATCCGAGTGATTACAGATAAAGCCCGGTTCGTAATCATCAAGAAAACCAAACGGTCCGTAATCGAGCGTCAATCCGAGAATTGACATATTGTCAGTGTTCATCACGCCATGTGCAAAGCCGACTGTCTGCCAGTTAGCAATTAACGACGCGGTACGTGCAACAACATCGGTAAACCAGAGACGGTATTTGTTCTCATCATCCTGAAGGTGCGGCCAGTAATGACGAATGGCAAAATCAGCCAACTGGCGAACTTTTTCCGGCTCGCGGCGATAATAAAAGTGCTCGAAGTGGCCAAATCGTAAGTGACTGCGCGCCACACGCATCAGCATCGCGCCCGATTCCACCGTTTCCCGATAAACCGGCGTATCGCTGGTGACAATACTTAAAGCGCGCGTCGTTGAAATGCCCAGGTAATGCATCGCCTCGCTGGCGAGGCTTTCGCGAATCGTAGAGCGTAATACCGCCCGTCCATCGCCCATTCGCGAATAAGGCGTCAGCCCCGCACCTTTCAAATGCCAGTCCATTGTGGTGCCATCGGCAAGCTGTTGCTCACCAAGTAGAATGCCGCGCCCGTCACCCAACTGGCCCGCCCAGACGCCAAACTGATGACCACTGTAGACCTGCGCCAGTGGTGACATGCCCGGTAGTAATGTTTCTCCTCCCCAGACGCCCGCGCCACTTTCAAACAGCGACGATGGAATACCCAGCGTATTAGCCAGTTCGGCGTTATACCAGATCAGCCGGGCATTATTTAAAGGCGTGGGGGAAAGTGATGTATAAGTTGCAGGTAATTCATCACGCCAGCGAGTAATAAAAGACAGGGTCATAGATCCTCCTGTCTGATAGTGTAGACGGTAACCCTCGTCTTAAACACCAGCAAACAAAGGGGTTATCGCTGAACCAGAGTTGTTACCTTGCTTACGGGAACGGCTGGCCATAAGCTTCCTTGTAGGGCATGGAAACCATACGGCGTTATTTTCGCCAACATTCCTGAGGTATCAATACCCGCCGCAATGATATAGTTGCAACAGGGTGATATTTGCGCATGAATAGCACGAATAAATGGCGCGAAGGATGTATTAGCTATTTGTTGCTGAACAAAGCCTTTATCCAACATAACTCGGGTGAAAAGACCATCAAATATCGCTTTCATGGTACTGTTTCCCGCACCTAAATTTCCCAATACCAATGGAAAAATTTGCGATAAGTGCAAAAGGTTGTAATTATCTTTCCCCTCATTAAGCTGTGGATAATTTTCATTAATCCGCAATTCAACAAAGGGGATTTTTAATAGTTGGGCTGCGTAATTATTATCAATTAATAATAACCTTGCCACTTGCGGTGTCAAATTAACCCATGCAAAGAGTTTGTGTCGAATAAAAAAATGTTGGCATGATTTAAGTAATTCCAACTGCTCGACAAATAACTGCCAATGCTGCTCCTCGGAAAGTTGCGCCATAACCCGCGTCGTCGGGATGCGAACCGTACCGTCTTCACTGGAGAAATGGGTTATTAATTCAATCCCAACAAGATTTTGCTGACTATCTCTTATCGGCAGAAAATAGCAATCAGAATGATAAACATTCTCCAGTAGAACCTTCATGGTAACCACCCTTCTCCAGGAATGTTTTTGCAATTCCGGCTAAAAAAGATGAGACCATAAGGCATAAAAAATACAGATCGGATAACTTTCATTTTTTCCTTGTTAACCACTTTTTCAGGGGTCCCTTTTAAGATTATCCTAATTATAAACGAATATTCCATTTACGGAATTTTTGTCTGAAAAATACTACTTTATTCAGAAGTAAAAGGACGGCGATGTATCATCACCGTCCTTTTTGACATACTAGATCCGTCTTGCTTGCCAGAAATTTTTCTGCCAGTAGACATTATCAAGGGAAGAGCGCATCACCCCTTTGCTGGTAGAAGCATGAATAAATTGGTTGTTGGTATCATAAATACCCACATGTAAACCATTTTGCCCGGAGCCAGTTTTGAAAAAAACCAGATCGCCTGGCAGCAACTCTTCTTTATCAATTTGAGTACCGATAGAGGCCTGCTGCTTTGTTTCACGCGGCAACTGCAAATCGAAACGATCGCGCATCGTTACGACCACAAAGCCTGAGCAGTCCACCCCACGACGACTCATGCCGCCATAACGATAAGGTGTGCCATGCCAGCTTTGTAGTTGATCGTTCAAACCGGCAATGACGGTAATAGAGTCAGAAAGTCTGGCATTTGGCGGCGGCGCTTTGTGATGGCTACACCCAACCAGAAACAGTGCTGTGATTAAAATAAGGCAGAAACGCATTCCGTACGAATCCTCTGTTTTTTATTCTTGCATTAATTTAGCGTCGAAATTACCCGATTTTCAAGATGCTATTGCTATCAGGCAGTCGAAATCAGCATTCTGTGTCCTTCAATGTCCAGACGGCGGAAATTCATCCCGTAAGCCTGGGCCAGGTTCGGCGGCGTCAAAACTTCATCCCGGCGTCCACTGGCTAACAGTTTCCCTTGTTTAAGTAACCAGGCCCGATGCGCGTGACGCAATGTGTGATTGAGATCGTGACTGCTCATCACTATCGCCAGTCCTTGCTGGCACAGCGCGCTCAGAATTTTGTCTAACGCACTTTGCTGGGCAACATCAAGGCTGTTCATGGGTTCATCGAGAAGCAGCAATTGACCATCAGGATTGGCTTGCGGCGTGATTTGCAGTACCACCGCAGCAAGACGCACTCGTTGCCATTCACCGCCGGAAAGTTGATTAGTGTTACGTCCGAGCTTGTCATCAAGGGCCAGCGCCCCGGCAACATCATTTAGCAGGTCAGTACGCGTTTTATCATGCTGATGCATGGTCAGGTAATGCCATACCGGCATAGCAAATGGCGGCGTTTGTTGCTGCGAAAGGTAAGCACGATGCAGCGCGAGCTTCGCCGCGGACCATGCTTCCAGTGGCTGGCCAGCAAACTGAATGTTTCCCATACCGCTGGTCATTCCGGCCATCCGCGCCAGCAACGTACTCTTGCCTGCGCCGTTCGGCCCCACCAGATGCAGGATCTCCCCTGCCCGGACTTCGCCAGAAAGCGGCCCCAGGCGGGTTGATTCCGCAATATCCTGTAACTGCATCACAATAGACATTATTTCGCCAACGCCTGTTTAATGCTTTCCATCACAATAGGATCTTCCGGCGTCATATCCGGGGAAAAACGCTGGATAACCTTACCATCCCTGCCCACTAAGAATTTTTCAAAATTCCATAAAATATCATCAGGATACAGTGGTGCCCGCCCCTTACTGGCCAGGCGCGTATAGAATCCGCTTTCTTCCGGCGCAACGGCGGTCGGCGCTGCGGCAATCAATTTTTGGTACAGCGGATGACGACCTTCGCCATTAACTTCAACCTTACTGAACATCGGGAACGTCACACCCCAGGTCGTTGTACAGTAAGTTTTAATTTCTTCATCGCTGCCCGGCTCTTGCTCAAGAAACTGGTTGCACGGAAATCCCAATACTATAAAACCACGATCGGCCCAAGCTTTCTGAATGTTCTCTAACTGTTCATATTGCGGCGTTAAGCCACACTTTGAGGCGACATTGACAATCAGTAGCACATTACCGGCATATTTCTCCAGCGTGGTCACTTCACCGTCAATCGTCTTCACTACGGTGGTCAGTATGGAATCTTGCATCGTGTCTCCTGGATGAGGTCAGTAAAAATCTTAGCTTTTAATCATAGACCGTCTTTTGCGGCTAACGCCCTGCTTTTAACAATAACCAGATAAACACCGGCGCTCCCAGGGTTGCGGTGACCACACCAATGGGCAACTCGGCGGAAACCAGCGCCAGGCGAGCGACAATATCAGCGAGAAGCAATGCGGTAGCTCCCGCCAACGCACAGCCGGGAAGCAATACACGATGATCGGTTAACCCGCACAGCCGCAGAATATGCGGGATCACCAACCCAATAAATCCGATAGCACCAGCAAGCGCCACACTGACGCCGACCATCCAGCCGGTCGCGGCCACCAGCACATTGCGCCAGAACCACAGAGGCAAACCTAACTGTCGCGCCGGGATCTCACCAAGCGCTAACATATTCATCGGTCTGGACTGGCAGCAGACCCACAGCAGCACGGGAATCAACGCCAGCATCAACCAACTTTGCCGCCACTCAACGCCGCCAAAGCCGCCCATCATCCAATACATCAACTGCCGTAAATCAACAGAAGTGGAAAAGTAGATGGCCCACGTCATTAATGCACTACAGATAATCCCTAATGCAACCCCCGCCAGCAATAATCGGCTGGTCGAAAGATGACGACGAGCAAAACGTAAGAGAATTAAAGTGATAATGAGCGCACCAGCAATAGCACAAAGTCCCAGCGCCCACTCAGGTAATTGCCCTTGCCCCAGCAATACAGCAGCAATAAGCCCCACACCTGCACCGTTAGAGACGCCGAGTAGCCCGGGTTCTGCCAATGGGTTTTCAAATAACGCCTGCATCACTGCACCGGACAATGCCAGCGCCGCTCCAACCAATAGCACAGCCAGCGTGCGCGGAAGACGTATTTGCCAGATAAAAAGCTCGCCTCGGGGGGTAAGCCAGTCATCTGGCGAGATCCATTGTTCACCAGCACAAAGGCTTAAAAGAAGCGCCAGCAGCATTAATGCTGACAAGGTAAATAACCAGCGTACATTTTGTCGCTGTTGTTGGCGGGCAAGTGTCAGCATGATATCCGTTCAGCTTCAGAATAATGCTGTTGATTTTACGGTGACTCAGCGGGAGTGAAAAGAAAAAAGGCCGCAGAGCGGCCTTTTTAGTTAGATCAGATTACTCGTCTTTGGGCGAAGCGTTTTCGACCCGGCTTTTTAACTTCTGCCCTGGTCTGAAGGTCACCACGCGCCGTGCTGTAATGGGAATATCTTCGCCCGTTTTCGGGTTACGTCCCGGACGTTGATTCTTATCACGCAGATCGAAGTTACCAAAGCCAGAGAGTTTTACCTGCTCGCCGTTTTCCAGAGCGCGACGGATCTCTTCGAAAAACAGTTCAACCAGTTCTTTGGCATCCCGCTTGCTAAGCCCAAGCTTATCAAACAGATATTCTGACATTTCAGCTTTTGTAAGCGCCATAGGTTCAATCCCTCAATGATGCCTGGAATCGCTCTTTTAATGCCTCTACACATTTGGCGACGGTAGCGGCAATCTCCTCTTCTTCGAGTGTACGGCTGGTATCTTGCAGGATCAGGCTTATGGCGAGGCTCTTATACCCCTCCGCAACACCCTTACCGCGGTACACGTCAAATAAGTTTACGCCAACTACCTGATTTACGCCAACTTTCTTACATTCGGATAAAATATCCGCAGCGGGAACGTTTTCTGCGACCACAACCGCGATGTCGCGACGGTTCGCCGGGAAGCGAGAAATCTCGCGCGCTTGAGGCACCACGCGGTCTGCGAGCTTGCTCCACTCCAGTTCGAACACCAGAGTGCGACCGTTGAGATCCAGTTTACGTTCCAGTTCAGGATGAACAACCCCAACAAAACCAATGCGTTCACCTTTCAGATAAATCGCTGCGGATTGTCCAGGATGCAGCGCCGGATTCGCTTCTGCACGGAACTCAACCTCATTCAGTTTACCAGTCAGGTCGAGAACGGATTCCAGATCACCTTTCAAATCATAGAAATCAACGGTCTCTTTTGCCAGGTTCCAGTGCTCTTCATAACGGTTACCGCAAATAACACCAGCTAACATCAGATCCTGACGAATGCCCAATGGTGCCTGAGTGTCCGGAACAAAACGCAGACCACTTTCGAAAATACGCACACGGTTTTGCTGACGGTTCTGGTTGTACACTACCGTTGCCAGCAGGCCAGTCCACAAAGAAAGGCGCATTGCTGACATTTCAACCGAGATCGGACTTGGCAGCAGTAACGCTTCTGCACCCGGGTGGATCATCTGCTGAACTTTCGGATCCACGAAGCTGTAGGTGATCACTTCCTGATAGCCTTTGTCGTTGAGAAGCGTTTTCACACGCTTGAGCGACAGGTCAGCTTCGCGGTGAGTGCCCATAATCAGGCTCGCCTGCACCGGCTCGTCCGGAATGTTGTTGTAGCCATAAACACGAGCGACCTCTTCGACCAGATCCTCTTCAATCTCCATGTCGAAACGCCAGCTCGGCGCAACTGCCTGCCACTCGTCCTTACCTTCGGTCACTTTGCAGCCGAGGCGGCGCAGAATGTCGGTAACCTGCTCATCGGCAATATGATGGCCGATCAGGCGATCCAGTTTGCTGCGACGTAAAGTGATAGTCGCACGCTTCGGCAGCGTTGCTTCGTTGGTGATATCGATAACCGGACCTGCTTCACCGCCGCAAATGTCAATCAGCAGACGAGTCGCACGTTCCATTGCTTTATGCTGCAGTGCCGGATCAACACCACGCTCGTAACGGTGAGACGCATCGGTATGCAGGCCATGACGACGAGCACGACCGGTGATAGACAGCGGGCTGAAGAAAGCGCATTCCAGCAAAACGTTTTGCGTTTCTTCATTTACGCCAGAATGTTCGCCGCCGAAGATGCCACCCATTGCCAGTGCCTTGTTGTGGTCAGCAATAACCAGAGTGTCAGCATTCAGCTTCGCTTCAGTGCCATCGAGCAACACCAGCGTTTCACCCTCTTTCGCCATCCGCACCACAATACCGCCTTCAATGCGATCTTTATCGAAAGCGTGCATCGGTTGACCCAGTTCAAGGAGCACGTAGTTGGTCACGTCAACGACCGCATCGATAGAACGAATGCCGCAGCGACGCAGTTTTTCTTTCATCCACAGTGGAGTTGGGGCTTTAACGTTAATGCCTTTTACGACGCGACCAAGATAACGTGGGCAGGCTTCAGGCGCTTCTACTGCAATCGGCAACGTATCGTCAATGGTTGCACCAACCGGAATGATTTCCGGTTCAACCAGCGGCAACTGGTTCAGCACAGCAACGTCGCGCGCAACACCAATGATGCCTAAGCAGTCGGCACGGTTTGGCGTAACGCTGATTTCGATAGTGTTATCATCGAGTTTCAGGTATTCACGAATGTCAGTACCAATCGGCGCATCCGCTGGCAGTTCAATAATGCCGTTATGATCGTCAGAAATGCCCAGCTCGGAGAAAGAGCACAGCATCCCTTCAGACGGTTCGCCACGCAGTTTCGCCGCTTTAATTTTAAAATCACCCGGCAGAACAGCACCAATGGTCGCTACCGCCACACGCAGGCCCTGACGGCAGTTTGGTGCGCCACAGACAATATCCAGCAGGCGATCACCACCAACGTTGACTTTCGTCACTCGCAGTTTGTCAGCGTTTGGATGCTGTGCGCACTCAACTACTTCACCAACAACCACGCCATGGAAGCTACCGGCAACCGGTTCTACACCGTCAACTTCCAGACCCGCCATAGTGATTTGATTCGCCAGCGCATCGCTATCAATCGCTGGGTTCACCCATTCGCGTAACCACAGTTCACTGAATTTCATAATCTATTCCTGCCTTATTTAAACTGTTTGAGGAAACGCAGATCGTTTTCGAAGAATGAACGCAGGTCGGTGACGCCGTAACGCAACATAGTCAGGCGCTCCATCCCCATCCCAAAGGCAAAACCGGAGTAAACTTCCGGGTCGATACCGACGTTACGCAGCACATTTGGATGCACCATGCCGCAACCCAGCACTTCCAACCATTTGCCATTTTTACCCATAACGTCCACTTCTGCAGACGGTTCGGTGAACGGGAAGTAGGAAGGACGGAAGCGGATCTGCAAATCTTCTTCAAAGAAGTTACGCAGGAAGTCGTGCAGTGTGCCTTTCAGGTTGGTAAAGCTGATGTTGGTGTCAACAATCAGGCCTTCCATCTGATGGAACATCGGTGTGTGAGTCTGGTCGTAGTCGTTACGATAAACACGGCCAGGTGCGATGATACGAATCGGTGGCTGCTGGGCTTTCATGGTGCGGATCTGTACGCCAGACGTCTGGGTACGCAGCAGGCGAGTAGCATCAAACCAGAAAGTGTCGTGGTCAGCGCGCGCCGGGTGGTGACCTGGAATGTTCAGAGCATCAAAGTTATGATAATCGTCTTCGATTTCCGGCCCGGTAGCCACGGTAAAGCCAAGCTCACCGAAGAAACTTTCGATACGGTCGATAGTACGGGTCACCGGATGCAGACCGCCGTTTTCAATACGACGCCCCGGCAAGGAGACATCAATAGTTTCTGCTGCCAGACGCGCATTCAACGCCGCGCTTTCCAGCGCGGCTTTACGCGCATTCAGCGCCTGCTGCACCTGCTCTTTTGCTTCGTTGATAACCGCACCGGCTGCCGGACGCTCTTCTGGCGGCAGCTCACGCAGGGTCGTCATCTGAAGGGTCAAGTGCCCTTTTTTACCCAAATATTCGACGCGCACATTGTCTAACGCGGCAACATCTGACGCCTGGCTAATGGCCGCCTTCGCACTGGCAACCAGTTCTGCGAGATGTGACATGGTTTTCCTCATTGTGTCGGTGGTGACACTGGTTCGTTGGACTTAGAGCCTATCCCATCAGGTTATTTTACTTGCCATTTTGTCCCGGGCAGTGCTCGAAATCCTCACGTACTTAAGTACGCTCCGGTTTCTCCGCGCTGGCCGTGTCCAAACTGACTGCGACAATTACGCCTGATGAGACAGGCTTTTTATTTTTCAGAACGCGCATACAAAAAAAGCCTCCACTGGGAGGCTTTCAGGCGCTGTTTTCCGTTTCTCTTCTCACGCGCTAGCCTCCTGGAGTCAGGTGCTAAAGTAAAAAAAGAAGCGGAAAATAGCAGCATTCATTGCTTGCGTTACCTTTTGGAACTTTTCAAAAGACCTTTATTGAAAAGGCTACGACGATAAAAGTCAATGTTCTGATAGTGTTGAAACGAAAAGAGGGAGACAAGCTCCCTCTTTCAACTGGCTTATGCCAGAGCTGCTTTCGCTTTTTCAACCAGAGCGGTGAACGCTACTTTGTCGAATACTGCGATGTCAGCCAGGATCTTACGGTCGATTTCAACAGAGGCTTTTTTCAGGCCATTGATGAATTTGCTGTAAGAAATACCGTTCTGACGTGCTGCTGCGTTGATACGCGCAATCCACAGTTGACGGAACTGACGCTTACGTTGACGACGGTCACGGTAAGCATACTGACCAGCCTTGATAACAGCCTGGAAGGCAACGCGGTATACGCGAGAACGCGCACCGTAGTAGCCTTTAGCTTGTTTCAAAATTTTCTTGTGACGTGCGCGTGCAATAACACCACGTTTTACGCGAGCCATATGTGCTCTCCTGTATCTATTCTAATTAAAAAGTTAAAAAACGTTAACGGCTTATGCGTACGGCAGGCACGCGATTACCAGGCCCAGATCGCCTTTAGAAACCATGGCTTTCGGACGCAGGTGACGTTTACGTTTGGTCGCTTTTTTGGTCAGAATGTGACGCAGGTTAGCGTGCTTGTGCTTAAAACCACCTTTACCGGTTTTTTTGAAGCGCTTAGCAGCACCGCGTACGGTCTTAATTTTTGGCATTTTAATAACTTCCACTTCGCATTGTTGATAAACAGAAACAAAGGCGAATCACCCTGTGAGCCGAGGCCCACAGGAATGATTACTTGATGGCCTTACTGTTTCTTCTTAGGAGCGAGCACCATGATCATCTGGCGGCCTTCGATCTTCGTTGGGAAGGATTCGACCACTGCCAGTTCTTGCAAATCGTCTTTCACGCGATTAAGCACTTCCATACCGATTTGCTGGTGCGCCATCTCACGACCGCGGAAACGCAGTGTGATTTTGGCTTTATCACCCTCTTCCAGAAAGCGAATCAGGCTGCGGAGTTTTACCTGATAGTCGCCTTCATCTGTACCAGGACGGAATTTAATTTCCTTAACCTGGATAACTTTTTGCTTTTTCTTCTGTTCCTTAGAAGACTTGCTCTTTTCATAGAGGAATTTGCCGTAATCCATGATACGACAAACCGGCGGCTCGGCGTTAGGGCTGATCTCGACTAAGTCTACTCCGGCTTCTTCAGCTTTCTCCAGAGCTTCTCTCAGACTCACAATACCAAGCTGCTCGCCTTCCAGACCTGTTAAGCGAACTTCCTGGGCGCGAATTTCGCCATTAATACGGTTAGGGCGCGCCGTTTGAACTCGTTTTCCGCCTTTAATACCTTATTCCTCCAATTGTTTAAGACTGCGGCTGCGAATCTCTTGTTGCAGCTTCTCGATCACTTCATTTACGTCCATGCTTCCCAGGTCTTTACCACGGCGGGTGCGAACGGCAACTTTGCCAGATTCCACCTCTTTATCACCACAGACCAACATATACGGGACGCGACGCAAAGTGTGCTCGCGGATTTTAAAGCCAATCTTCTCATTTCTCAAGTCTGCTTTAACACGAATGCCCGCATTTGATAGTTTTTGCGTCAATTCGTTAACGTATTCAGACTGCGAATCAGTAATGTTCATGATAACAACCTGAACCGGCGCAAGCCAGGTCGGGAAGAAACCAGCGAACTCTTCGGTCAGGATACCGATGAAACGTTCCATAGACCCCAGAATTGCGCGGTGAATCATTACCGGAACCTTACGCTCGTTGTCTTCGCCCACATAGGAGGCGCTCAGACGAGACGGCAAGGAGAAGTCCAGCTGTACCGTACCGCACTGCCATGCACGATCGAGGCAGTCATACAGGGTAAATTCAATTTTCGGACCGTAGAAAGCGCCTTCACCCAGTTGATATTCAAACGGGATGTTGTTTTCTTCCAGCGCAACTGCCAGGTCCGCCTCAGCACGATCCCACATTTCGTCGCTGCCAATACGTTTTTCAGGACGAGTGGAAAGTTTGACCACGATTTTCTCGAAGCCAAAAGTGCTGTACATATCATAGACTAAACGGATACATCCGTTAACTTCATCGCGAATTTGTTCTTCAGTACAGAAGATATGCGCGTCATCCTGGGTGAAACCACGTACACGCATCAGTCCATGCAGAGAACCTGACGGCTCGTTACGGTGGCAGCTACCGAACTCGGCCATACGCAGCGGCAGATCGCGATACGACTTCAGCCCCTGGTTGAAAATTTGTACGTGACCCGGGCAGTTCATCGGCTTAATGCAGTATTCACGGTTCTCTGAAGACGTGGTGAACATCGCATCTTTGTAGTTTTCCCAGTGTCCGGTTTTTTCCCACAGGACGCGGTCCATCATGAACGGACCTTTTACTTCCTGATACTGGTACTCTTTCAGTTTAGAACGTACGAACACTTCCAGTTCACGGAAGATTGTCCAGCCGTCGTTGTGCCAGAACACCATACCCGGCGCTTCTTCCTGCATATGGTACAGGTCAAGCTGCTTACCGATTTTACGGTGGTCGCGTTTAGCGGCTTCTTCCAGGCGCTGCAGGTAAGCGTTGAGGGCTTTTTTGTCTGCCCACGCAGTACCGTAAATACGCTGCAACATTTTGTTGTTGCTATCGCCGCGCCAGTAAGCCCCTGCCGTTTTCATCAGTTTGAAGTGATGGCAGAAACGCATGTTCGGTACGTGCGGACCGCGGCACATATCGACATATTCTTCATGAAAATAGAGACCCGGCAGGTCATCATGGGCAATATTTTCGTCCAGGATGGAGACTTTATAGCTCTCGCCGCGTTTAACAAACGTTTCACGCGCTTCGTGCCAGCTAACTTTCTTCTTAATGACGTCGTAGTTTTTCTCAGCAAGCTCATGCATCCGCTTCTCGAGTGCTTCGACATCTTCCTGGGTTAACGTGCGGTCAAGATCAACGTCATAATAGAAACCGTTGTCAATAACCGGGCCGATTGCCATTTTGGTATGCGGCCAAAGTTGTTTAATTGCGTGCCCTAACAGGTGCGCGCAAGAGTGACGAATGATCTCCAGACCTTCTTCGTCTTTAGCGGTAATGATCGCCAGTTTAGCGTCGTTTTCAATCAAATCGCACGCATCTACCAGTTCGCCATTAACGCGCCCTGCGATACAGGCTTTCGCCAGACCTGGACCAATGTCCAGCGCAACATCCATGGGGCTTACAGCGTGGTCGTAATGGCGTTGGCTGCCATCAGGAAGAGTAATAACAGGCATGTTATATCCTTATTTGCAGTGGTGACCCACACGAAAGATCACATACAAAGATTCATATGAAATTTACCAAAAAGGTTTGGGTTGATTCCCGCTTCACTCTGCGAAATATGTCACAGCATACCGGTTGGTGATGCCAGACCTACACCCACTTTCTGATAATACCGCCTGGCAGTTTACACGGTATTTGTTGTCGGGCAAAGCGACAATCACCATGATCGATATGATATAAATCAACACAGGCAACACCTGCCCATTTTGTTACACTCGATTATCGACTACTCGAAATACGCAGGAAAATCGCATGCCGACAAAACGTTTTGACAAAAAACACTGGAAGATGGTGGTGGTACTACTGGCTATCTGTGGCGCGATGCTGTTACTGCGTTGGGCAGCAATGATTTGGGGCTGAATGGTAAGACTCTATCCGCTAACGTAAAAGCCAGACCGCACGTCGCAGTCCGGCAGTAATAGTTACATTTTATATCCCAGCGATAACGTTGTTCGGCGGTCAGTATGTTCTGGAGCCGATTCAGGCGGTTCAGAGTTCCACGTGACGTTGTAAGCCACTTTAAGACCGAAATGCTCATTGATGGCAACATTCAGCGCACTTTCCGAGTTTAACGTCGTGTCTTCCGCGCCAAAGACGGAAACACCTTGGGTAAATTTAGCGTTGTCGGTCAACTGCCACGCATAAGCCCCGGAAGCATAACCCAGCGGCTGAGTTTCACTGGCATTGTCGGTATATTTGTCGTAACGCACGCCAGGACCGAATTCAAAGCGGAAACTATGTACCGGACCATTCAAAAACTGGCGACCATAACCCGCAGTCAGCACATCGCGTTCGCGATAACCGTTATAACGGTCTGTCAGCCAACTAGCCTGACCAAATAAATAGTCATAGTCAGTTAAATTAAAACGGCTACGCCCGCCCACCGCATATTTTTCCGAAGAACGTTCATCATTAGAAGACGTATTGCTGGCGTTCCCCCACAGCGACCAGGCAGTAGTATACCCATACCAGGTCATAGTGGTATCAGCCGTTAGTGAAGAACTTTTCGTGTTACCTGATTGTGCAAGGTAACCTGCATTCAGATTACCTTCGAAAGGTTTTTTGGCGCTGGCAGGGTCGTCCATGACAGTAAAAACGGAATCATCGGCAGTTGCATTCAGAGACGCAAACATACCCCCCGCCAACATAACGATGGCAGGAACTGTCTTCAAAAGCTTCATTTATTAAAAGTCCGTACAACAAAAAAAGAGACCATCGCGGTCCCGGAAACTTTCTTGAGGATCAAAGAGTAGCGTCCCTGGAAAGGTAACAAATTATAAAAAGGAGTGAAAAACTTAGCAATGACTTCTTATTTCATTTTTTGAATAAGCACATTGCGAAAACAGATATTTATTTATATATCTTTACCCGATTAATTTTATATAAATATCCAATAAATCATATTGTTAATTTCTTCACTTTCCACTGATTCAGTGCCAGACTGAAATCAGCCTATAGGAGGAAATGATGGTACGTATCTATACGTTGACACTTGCGCCTTCTCTCGATAGCGCAACAATTACCCCGCAAATTTATCCCGAAGGAAAACTGCGCTGTACCGCCCCGGTGTTTGAGCCTGGTGGCGGCGGTATTAACGTCGCCCGCGCCATTGCTCACCTTGGGGGTAGCGCCACGGCAATCTTCCCGGCTGGCGGCGCAACCGGCGAACATCTGGTTTCACTGCTGGCTAATGAAAATGTCCCGGTCGCCACTGTCGAAGCAAAAGACTGGACCCGCCAGAATCTGCACGTACATGTAGAATCTACGGGTGAGCAGTACCGATTTGTCATGCCTGGCGCGACGTTAAGTGAAGATGAATTTCGTCAACTTGAAGAACAGGTTCTGGAAATTGAATCTGGGGCTATCCTGGTCATAAGCGGCAGTCTGCCTCCAGGTGTGAAGCTGGAAAAATTAACTCAACTTATCTCCGCTGCACAAAAACAAGGGATTCGTTGCATTGTCGACAGTTCCGGCGATGCACTAAGCGCGGCACTGGCCATTGGCAATATCGAACTGGTGAAACCTAACCAGAAAGAGCTCAGCGCACTGGTCAATCGCGAACTCACCCAGCCAGATGATGTGCGCAAAGCCGCGCAGGAAATCGTAAATAGTGGTAAGGCCAAACGGGTTGTTGTTTCTCTTGGCCCGCAAGGGGCGTTGGGAGTGGACAGCGAAAACTGCATTCAGGTAGTGCCGCCACCGGTGAAAAGCCAGAGTACCGTCGGTGCAGGTGACAGCATGGTCGGCGCGATGACGCTGAAGCTGGCGGAAAATGCCCCTCTTGAAGAAATGGTTCGTTTTGGCGTAGCCGCAGGTAGTGCCGCCACGCTCAATCAAGGAACTCGCCTGTGCTCCCATGACGATACGCAAAAAATTTACGCTTACCTTTCCCACTAATAGAGATATTCCCCCAACATTGGGGGAATCACCACAAACCTGTCGGCAACGCGTTTCTCCGACTATGCTAAAAAATCACGTGATAACAAAGAGGTGAATTATGGCCGGTGGCGACCTTGTCCGTTATGTCATTACCGTCATGTTGCATGAAGACACATTAACTGAAATTAATGAGTTAAATAACTTTCTAACACGCGACGGTTTTTTACTGACCATGACGGATGATGACGGAAATATCCATGAGCTGGGAACGAACACCTTTGGGCTTATCAGTACTCAAAATGAAGATGAAATAAGAGAGCTGGTTGCCGGGCTTACCCAAAGTGCAACCGGCAAATCCCCGGAAATCACAATCACCACCTGGGAGAAATGGTATAGCGACAGAAAATAAATGGTTTTTGGGCAATAATCAGTCTGTGGTGTGCGTTAGCTCGTGTTTTTTCACCGCATTCTTGCGCTAACTTTATGATCTGGCAGACAACATGGGAGAGACATCATGTGGCAGGCAATCAGTCGTCTTTTGAGCGAGCAGTTAGGTGAAGGCGAAATCGAACTGCGTAATGAACTGCCTGGCGGGGAAGTCCATGCCGCATGGCATTTGCGCTATGCTGGACGTGATTTTTTCGTCAAATGTGATGAAAGGGACCTGCTTTCCGGTTTTACCGCCGAAGCCGATCAACTGGAATTATTATCACGCAGTAAAACCGTTACTGTGCCCAGAGTCTGGGCTGTTGGCGCTGACCGGGACTACAGTTTTTTGGTGATGGACTATCTCCCGCCTCGCCCGTTGGATGCACATAACGCATTTATTTTAGGGCAGCAAGTTGCGCGCCTGCATCAATGGAGTGATCAGCCACAATTTGGCCTCGATTTCGATAACGCACTTTCGACTACTCCACAACCCAACACCTGGCAACGTCGCTGGGCAACGTTTTTTGCTGAACAACGTATTGGCTGGCAACTGGAACTGGCGGCAGAAAAAGGGATCGCCTTCGGCAATATCGACGCCATCGTCGAACACATTCAGCAACGTCTGGCCTCACATCAGCCGCAGCCGTCACTGTTACACGGTGATTTATGGTCCGGAAACTGTGCGCTGGGTCCGAATGGCCCGTACATCTTCGATCCCGCTTGTTACTGGGGTGACAGAGAGTGCGATCTGGCGATGTTGCCGCTGCACACTGAACAACCGCCGCAAATCTATGACGGCTATCAGTCAGTTTCACCGCTACCGGCAGATTTCCTCGAACGTCAACCAATTTACCAGCTCTACACGTTACTTAATCGTGCAAGGTTGTTTGGCGGGCAGCATTTGGTTATTGCTCAGCAGTCACTGGATAGATTATTAGCGGCGTGATGTGAGTTGATGATAATGGCCGCTTCGCGCGGCCTTTTGATTAAATAAACCCAAGCAGAGAAAAAAACACATACCCAGCAGCAATACAAATGACCGGCAGGATATAGAGTGAAAAAAACTGCAAGAAAATGGTATGGTGCGGAACAACAATGCGTGACTCAATCTGTTCACGCGTTAACCCCTCGTCTCCTTTAGCCTTCTCCAGAATGAGTTGATCCTCAACACCTTCACGTAAGAAACGCGCCTGGCGGCTCATACGGACACCGGAGTCTTGCAACGCAAGTCCAACAAATATCAGGATGAAAATCACCCAGAACATAATATTCACACCGCCATTAAAATTGGGCGTCGGTGAGTTGTACCAGAACAGATTCAAAAAAGGCGTATTCGCCTGCATCATATCGATCATGACATGGGTAAAGTCGAGCATGACCGCATTAATGCCTTCCTGATTTTCCTGCCGGGTATTCATAAATTTCAGCAAAGAAATCAGCGTAGAGATCAGTGCGGGTATAAAAATCACCCAACCGAAAATCCTTTTCAAAACAGCAATGCGTCCAGCTTGTTGATACGTCATGAGTTCTCCTTGATTAAGACGCGTCGATTCACTTAGTTTACCTGTAGATATCTGTTTTCGCCCATTCTTTAAAGGCGATATGATAGGCGCTTAATCATAAGCACTGCTTAATACCTTACACTTAATGCTCTAAAGGAGAGGTTGTAATGTCAACCCCGCGACAGATTCTTGCTGCAATTTTCGATATGGATGGATTACTTATCGACTCTGAACCTTTATGGGATCGAGCCGAACTGGATGTGATGGCAAGCCTGGGGGTGGACATCTCCCGTCGTAACGAGCTACCGGACACCTTAGGTTTACGCATCGATATGGTGGTTGATCTGTGGTACGCCCGGCAACCGTGGCGTGGGCCGGGTCGTCAGGAAGTGGTAGAACGGGTTATTGCTCGTGCCATTTCACTGGTTGAAGAGACTCGGCCATTACTGCCTGGTGTGCGTGAGGCCGTTGCGCTGTGCAAAGAACACGGTTTATTGGTTGGCCTGGCCTCTGCGTCGCCGTTACATATGCTGGAAAAAGTGCTGACCATGTTTGACTTACGTGACAGTTTCGATGCCCTCGCCTCCGCAGAAAAACTGCCTTACAGCAAACCGCACCCGCAAGTGTATCTCGACTGCGCAGCAAAGCTGGGTATTGATCCGCTGGCCTGCGTGGCGCTGGAAGATTCTGTAAACGGTATGATCGCCTCTAAAGCAGCCCGTATGCGTTCCATCGTCGTTCCTGCGCCAGAAGCGCAAAATGATCCACGTTTTGTGTTGGCAAACGTGAAGCTTTCATCTCTCACCGAACTCACCGCGGAAGACCTCCTCGGCTAATAAAAATCGGGCAGTGTCATCACTGCCCCTGGTTTTTTATCTGAATTTTTATTCAACTGGCGGATTTATCATCATTTTGTGATAAAGAGTTACACCGTCACCACTTCCGCGCACTGTATAAAAATCCTATACTGTACGTATCGACAGTTTAGTGAGTTTTATCATGACGGCGGAAGGTCACCTTCTTTTTTCTATTGCTTGCGCGGTATTTGCCAAAAATGCCGAACTAACGCCCGTGCTGGCACAGGGTGACTGGTGGCATATTGTCCCTTCCGCAATCTTAACGTGTCTGTTACCGGACATCGACCACCCAAAATCGTTTCTTGGGCAGCGATTAAAGTGGATATCAAAACCCATTGCCAGGGCATTTGGACACCGTGGATTTACCCACAGTCTGCTGGCGGTCTTTGCGTTGCTGGCGACCTTTTATCTTAAAGTTCCGGAAAGCTGGTTTATTCCGGCTGATGCTTTGCAAGGTATGGTGCTGGGTTATTTGAGCCATATCCTTGCCGATATGCTGACACCGGCTGGCGTTCCCCTCCTCTGGCCATGTCGCTGGCGCTTCCGCCTGCCAATTCTGGTGCCACAAAAGGGCAATCAACTGGAACGTTTTCTCTGCATGGCATTATTTGTCTGGTCGGTGTGGATGCCCCATTCATTGCCCGAAAACAGTGCCGTGCGTTGGTCATCGGAAATGATCAATACCTTGCAGATCCAGTTTCATCGCCTTATTAAGCATCAGGTTGAATATTAAAGCGGCAAAAACCGTCTTTCTGGAATAAGCAATTCCATTTGAATATAAGAGCCAGCTCACAGTTCTGTTAATCTTGCGACAACACTATGACTGTTACACAGTGATAGAAATAATAAGATCAGGAGAACGGGGATGAACTTTCCATTAATTGCGAACATCGTGGTGTTCGTTGTGCTGCTGTTTGCGTTGGCCCAGACTCGCCACAAACAGTGGAGTCTGGCAAAAAAAGTGCTGGTGGGTCTGGTGATGGGCGTGGTCTTTGGCCTTGCTCTGCACACCATTTATGGCTCTGACAGCCAGGTACTTAAAGATTCTGTACAGTGGTTTAACATTGTCGGTAACGGCTATGTTCAGCTACTGCAAATGATCGTCATGCCATTAGTATTCGCCTCTATTCTGAGCGCGGTTGCTCGCCTGCATAACGCATCTCAGTTAGGCAAAATCAGTTTTCTGACCATCGGTACGCTGCTGTTTACCACGCTGATTGCGGCGCTGGTCGGTGTGCTGGTGACCAACCTGTTTGGTCTGACTGCTGAAGGTCTGGTTCAGGGTGGCGCAGAGACGGCGCGTCTGAACGCTATCGAAAGCAACTATGTTGGTAAAGTTGCAGACTTAAGTGTTCCGCAACTCATTCTGTCCTTTATCCCGAAAAACCCGTTTGCCGATTTGACTGGTGCCAATCCGACGTCAATTATCAGCGTGGTAATTTTTGCCGCCTTCCTTGGTGTCGCCGCGCTAAAACTGCTGAAAGATGATGCGCCGAAAGGTGAACGCGTCTTAACCGCTATCGACACGCTGCAAAGCTGGGTGATGAAACTGGTTCGCCTGGTCATGCAATTGACCCCTTACGGCGTGCTTGCGCTGATGACCAAAGTCGTTGCCGGTTCCAATCTGCAAGACATCATTAAGCTGGGTAGCTTCGTTGTCGCGTCCTACCTGGGTCTTATCATTATGTTTGCGGTACATGGCATTCTGCTGGGTATTAACGGCGTAAGCCCGCTGAAATACTTCCGTAAAGTATGGCCAGTACTGACGTTTGCCTTCACCAGTCGCTCCAGCGCCGCGTCTATTCCGCTGAACGTAGAAGCGCAAACGCGTCGTCTGGGTGTTCCTGAATCCATTGCCAGTTTCGCCGCTTCTTTCGGTGCGACCATTGGTCAGAACGGCTGTGCTGGTTTGTATCCGGCAATGCTGGCGGTGATGGTTGCGCCTACAGTTGGCATTAACCCACTGGATCCAGTGTGGATTGCGACACTCGTCGGTATCGTCACGGTGAGTTCAGCAGGTGTTGCAGGTGTTGGTGGTGGTGCGACATTCGCCGCGTTGATTGTTCTGCCAGCAATGGGCTTACCGGTAACGCTGGTGGCTCTGCTAATCTCCGTTGAACCGCTTATCGATATGGGCCGAACTGCATTGAACGTTAGCGGCTCAATGACCGCAGGTACGCTGACCAGCCAGTGGCTGAAGCAAACCGATAAGTCCATTCTGGACAGCGAAGACGACGCCGAGCTGGCACACCGTTAATCCTGGTTTATAACGCAAAACGCCTGTCATCCGACAGGCGTTTATTTATTCTTCGATCTCATTTTCTTGCCGCACCTGATTTGCCCAACGCTGGGCCGACTCCGGTACGCTAAACGCCGGTGAGCGCAGGAATGATTCCCCCACCAGGACAAACGCCACATACTTGCCGCGCAGTATCCAGACATCACGAAACGAATCCATTTTAACCGCATGTTCTGGCGGCGCGGGTTCTGTGCGCGGAACATAGCTAATAATCGGGCGGTTTTGCTGACGTAGCGGTTTCTTCATTACTGGCTTCACTAAACGCATATTAAAAATCAGAAAAACTGTAGTTTAGCCGATTTAGCCCCCGTCCGTCCTGCTTTGCGTACATTCCCAAAAACCTTCTCTGGCACCACTTCCAGAGCGAGATCCCCCTGGTGGTCTATAGTTAGAAGGTTTTTTGACCAAAACAGCGGCCCTTTCAGCAATGAAATAAGGAGACGAGTTCAATGTCGCAACATAACGAAAAGAACCCACATCAGCACCAGTCCCCCCTGCACGATTCGAGCGAAGCGAAACCCGGGATGGACTCACTGGCACCTGAGGACGGCTCTCATCGTCCAGCGGCTGAACCGACCCCGCCTGGTGCGCAACCTACTGCGCCAGGTAGCCTGAAAGCGCCGGATACGCGTAATGAAAAAATAAATTCCCTGGAAGATGTGCGTAAAGGCAGCGAGAATTATGCACTGACCACCAATCAGGGCGTACGCATAGCCGACGATCAAAACTCCCTGCGTGCCGGTAGCCGTGGGCCTACGCTGCTGGAAGATTTTATTCTGCGTGAGAAAATCACTCACTTTGACCACGAACGCATCCCGGAGCGCATTGTTCACGCACGCGGTTCTGCTGCTCACGGCTATTTCCAGCCGTATAAAAACTTGAGCGACATCACCAAAGCCGATTTTCTGTCTGATCCGAACAAAATCACTCCGGTATTTGTGCGCTTCTCTACCGTTCAGGGAGGCGCTGGCTCGGCAGATACCGTGCGTGATATCCGTGGTTTCGCCACCAAGTTCTATACCGAAGAAGGTATTTTTGATCTCGTTGGCAACAACACGCCGATCTTCTTTATTCAGGATGCACACAAATTCCCCGATTTTGTTCATGCGGTAAAACCGGAGCCGCACTGGGCGATCCCACAGGGAGGCAGCGCCCACGACACTTTCTGGGATTATGTTTCCCTGCAACCTGAAACCCTGCATAACGTAATGTGGGCGATGTCAGACCGTGGGCTCCCCCGCAGTTATCGCACAATGGAAGGCTTCGGCATTCACACCTTCCGCCTGATTAACGCCGAAGGTAAAGCAACCTTTGTGCGTTTCCACTGGAAACCACTGGCAGGTAAAGCCTCGCTGGTATGGGATGAGGCGCAGAAACTGACGGGGCGAGACCCGGACTTCCACCGTCGCGAACTGTGGGAAGCGATTGAAGCGGGCGACTTCCCGGAATATGAACTTGGCTTCCAGTTGATTGCGGAAGAGGATGAATTCAAATTCGACTTCGACCTGCTTGACCCAACAAAACTTATCCCGGAAGAGTTAGTCCCCGTTCAGCGCGTCGGTAAAATGGTGCTCAATCGTAACCCGGATAACTTTTTTGCCGAAAATGAACAAGTGGCTTTCCATCCTGGACACATTGTCCCCGGTCTGGATTTCACCAACGATCCGCTGTTGCAGGGGCGTTTGTTCTCCTACACCGACACACAAATCAGCCGTCTTGGCGGGCCGAATTTCCATGAAATTCCAATTAACCGCCCAACCTGCCCGTACCACAATTACCAGCGTGACGGCATGCATCGGATGGGAATCGACACTAACCCAGCAAACTACGAACCGAATTCGATCAACGATAACTGGCCGCGAGAAACACCGCCGGGGCCGAAACGCGGAGGTTTTGAATCCTATCAGGAGCGCGTAGAAGGCAATAAGGTGCGCGAGCGTAGCCCATCGTTTGGCGAATATTATTCCCATCCGCGCCTGTTCTGGTTAAGCCAGACACCATTCGAACAGCGCCATATTATCGATGCTTTCAGCTTTGAGTTGAGTAAAGTTGTACGCCCATATATTCGTGAGCGCGTTGTTGACCAGCTAGCGCATATCGATCTCAACCTGGCGCAAGCGGTAGCAAAAAATCTCGGTATCGCACTGACAGACGACCAACTGAACATTACGCCACCACCGGATGTGAACGGGCTGAAAAAAGATCCTGCGTTAAGTCTGTATGCCATTCCGGATGGGGATGTGAAAGGCCGTGTGGTCGCGATTTTGCTTAATGATGAGGTGAGATCGGCAGACCTTCTGGAAATGCTCAAGGCACTGAAAGCTAAAGGCGTTCATGCCAAACTGCTTTATTCACGGATGGGAGAAGTGACAGCAGATGACGGTACACTATTGCCAATAGCCGCTACCTTTGCTGGAGCCCCCTCACTGACGGTTGATGCGGTTATTGTCCCATGCGGCAATATCGCGGATATCGCAGACAACGGCGACGCAAACTACTACCTGATGGAAGCCTATAAACACCTTAAACCGATAGCCCTGACGGGAGATGCACGCAAGTTCAAGGCAACAATCAAGGTCGATGACCAGGGTGAAGAAGGGATTGTTGAAGCCGACAGAGCTGACGGCAATTTTATGAATGAGTTACTGACTCTGATAGCGGCGCACCGCGTCTGGTCACGTATCCCTAAGATTGACAAAATCCCTGCCTGAATATAGGCGGCGCAGTTGCGCCGCCTTTGCCTGATGCACTGCGCTTATCAGGTCTAGCGTAATAATTCATAATATATTGAAATTGCGACACTTTGCTGGCCGGATAAGGTATTTACGCTACATCCGGCAAAACAACATTACCTACACATCAAGATAACTACCCAACCGATAACCTCGCTCGGCAATGGCATACTTCAACGATGCTGATGTCAACACTTCCAGCTCCGTTAATCGTGGAAAACAGTAAGCACTCTGGCGAATCGTATTATCAATAAACGCCGGATGGCACATCACTTCCAGCGAGCGCTCATCGCGATGACTGGAATCATCCACCGCTTGCAGGAACAGGGACTCGCAGATCTCTTCACCATAGAATGCGCTACTGAAGCCCTGCGAACTGCGCAATTTAGCCGGTAAATCACTATCGTTAAATACTGGCTGACGATCGATGCGCAACGCAATCCCCTCTTCAGCGGCAAACCTGGCCACAATCGGGAAAATCTGCGGAAACATATGCACATGATGATGACTATCAAGATGGGTAGGTTTGCGCCCAAACAGCTCAATGAAACGCAGATACTGGCTGGCAAGTTCCTGAGCAATTTCCTCCAGTGGTAAAGCATCTTCTTTTGCCAGTTGCCAGATCCATTTCCCCAACACGCCTTCGCGGGTTAAACCGGGCATTGCAGTTAGCGGCTTGCCCAGGGTGAGGACAAAATGCATCCCGACGGCCAGGCTCGGCTCATCACGACTCAACTGCACCGCATGGTCGATGGCTTCACCATTTACCAGCGCCGTCGTCGACGTGACAATCCCGTTGCGACAGGCCTCGATAATGCCGTAGTTCTGACCTTTACTTAAGCCAAAATCATCTGCATTAACAATCAGTAAGCGTTCCATAATCAGCCCCGGTTAATGTGCTTTTTTGAGATCTACAATACAGTCAGCAAAGTTTGGTAGCCACTTCTCGTGCGCCAGAATCATCTCACGTGCCAGCAACTCTGCGTCATGATCGGAATGCACCAACGGGCTAAGGTTTAGCGCCAGTAACACATCGTTAAATTCACCGCTAAGTGCTGCGTTGCTGGCGGCAATTTCAAAGCCTTTAATGGTGTGGATCAGCCCCATGACTTTGTCATCAAAATGGGTAATTCGCGGATGTGGCGTCGCGCCATTGCGACCCAGCGTACAGGTCATTTCTACCGCCCAGTCAGTCGGAATATTATCAATATGCCCATGATGCGGGATATTAATGTAATGTTCCGTTTGCTTGTCGTTGTAGATAGCGTTAATCACCTCGCACGCCGCGTCTGAGTAATAAGCCCCACCGCGCTGCTCCAGCTCTTTCGGTTTAACTTTCAGCTCCGGGTTTTTATACAGCTCAAAGAGTTGTTTCTCGACTTTCTGCACTATCTGCGCACGCGCACCGCCTTTGTAGTATTCACCCATTTCAATCGCCAGCATCTCTTTTTGCTTGAAGTAATAAAGCAGATAAGAACATGGCAACAGATTCAGCGAACGAATTAAGCCTTCGCTAAACGGCAGATCGAAAATGTTTTTTACGCCAGACGCTTTTAACTGCCCGGATGCCACGCCGTCGAGCAATTCGGCAAAGCGCGATTTGCCATTTACCAGCACATCCTTAATAAACACCATATGGTTCAGGCCGAACAGATCGATAGATAAATCATCGCTCTCATTCAACGCTAAAACATCGCTGATAAACATTTTCATACCCACAGGAATATTACACACGCCGATAAAGCGTTTAAATCCAGTGTGACGATAAACCGCTTCAGTGACCATTCCCGCCGGGTTAGTAAAGTTGATAACCCACGCATTCGGACATAGTTCTTCAACATCGTTCACAATATCGAAAATCACCGGAATGGTGCGCAGACCTTTAAACAGGCCTCCCGCACCGTTGGTTTCCTGGCCAAGATAGCCATGACTTAACGGAATGCGTTCATCCAGTTCACGTGCCGGTAATTGACCTACGCGCAGTTGGGTAGTGACAAAATCAGCCCCTTTCAGCGCCTCTCGACGATCAAGCGTTTTATAAAGCTTTATCGGTACGCCAGCGTTATCAATCATGCGCTGGCAGAGTTCAAAAATAATATCCAGTTTCGCTTTACCACCTTCGACATCCACCAGCCATAATTCAGTAACCGGCAATTCGTGATAACGCTTAATAAACCCTTCCAGTAACTCCGGGGTATAACTACTCCCGCCACCAATAGTGACGATTTTTAATTTCTGGTTCATAATTTCTCCCTTCATCAGGAAATACTGATATTCTTCATGCCTGCCTCTGTGTCAGGAATATCCCGGTTTCCCCAGGATAAACAAGGCACGCATGTAAATTTAATGATCAGCGATAACAGCTACTGATTAAATTCAGTCAATTTCTTACGATAGCTATTTGGCGTAAAAGACGTTAGTTTCTTAAACGTTTTAATGAACAGACTTGGGCTACTATAACCAGCTTCAAATGCAATATCCGTCACAGAATAGTTGGTCATTTCCAGTTGTTTTTTGGCAAAGTTAATGCGGATTTCATTAATAATCTGCATCGGCGTTTTGCCATAGTATCGCTGAGTCGCACGCGTCAAATACTCCTGCGATTTAGCCGATAACGTCACCATGTTTTCCAACGCATTTTCACTGAACTGCACTTTATCATGCATCTTTTCAACCGTATTTTTTAGCCACTGTGGCACATCATCAATCACCTGTTCTTCGCGGTAATGGCGTAAACGGTTAATGACATAAAAAGTGACTATCTCAACAAATTCTTCCAGCCCGGTTTCACTGAAATTCAATGAAGAAATTACCGTTTCCACATAAGTGAGAAAAGCATTATTAGTGCGGTAAACCTGTGAAGCAACAAAGCAATAAGGTAACAACGGTAAATAATGCTGTTCAAAAAAATGTTTACTGATCCCAACGTTCAATATGCGCGTGGCACCAAACTCATAAAAACTTTGATGGTGTGATCCTAACGGAATAAAAACAAAATCGCCCCGTTCCAGCAACACACGCTTGCCGTTAATCTCCTGGAAATAACGACCGGTTAAAACCAGGGTAAATTCATAATAGTCATGCTGATGCAACCCAGTAATACTTTCGGTTTTATTGTAGATAAACACATGGAAATTTTTGCCATTAAATAATTGCTGCTCACGGGCAGTGGCAATTTCCGGCGCGTTAATCACTGGCTGCATCATTGACTCCTTATGCTTTCAGTTTTTCATGAAGCTCAATTAATTCACTAATCAGTTCACGCGCGAGCATTGAAGTCATTAAATGATCCTGCGCGTGGACCAGCACCAGGCTAACTTTCATCTTTCCTTCGCCCTGATCGCCTTCAATCAGCTTTGTCTGTACCAGATGCGCTTCATTCAAGGCCATCCGCGATTGATCCATCATCGTTCTGGCGGCTGCAAAATCGCCCTGCTTCGCCTGCTTCAGCGCGGCATACGCCAGACTACGTGCCTGTCCGGAGTTGATGATAAGCCCCATCACCACTTCTTCCAGTTCTTCGGCTTCGGTTTGCGTGTCAGGAATGTTTTCGAGATCCATCATACATCGTTCCTCTCTATTCTTACCGGCACGAGTTGCCCGCGCCGGTGTCGATTAAAATTTCAGAGCGTTAGCAATATCTTCTTCACTCTCTTCTTTATCAATCACGTTCTGCGCTTTGTTCGCCACCACAACAAATGGCAGATAAATCAGCGTTGCGATACCAAGGTTGAAGAGTGCGACCAGCAATGCGGCGACGCTACCGTTAGTATTAAAGAAGGCTCCCAGACCGGTTGGCATGGTCCACGGCGCAATGTTGGTCACCGGCGGGATAATGCCCATGTAGTACGTCGCCAGGGTAATTGCCGCCAGAATTGGTTGCACCAGCACGAACGGGATAAACATTACCGGATTCATGATAATCGGCAGACCAAACAGAATCGGTTCGTTAATCTGGAAGATGCCTGACGGCAGTGCCAGTTTTGCCACCTGACGATAATCAGCACGACGAGAAGCGATAAAAATGGCCAGAATAAGCCCCAGGGTCGCGCCGCTGCCGCCGAGGAAAATAAAGGAGTCCAGCATCGGCTTGGCCCAGATATGGAAAGTCTTACCGGCTGCCAGCGCCGCTTCGACGGAACCATATTGCTGGTAGGTGGCGATGTTTTCCAGCGCCCACGGCGTCATAATGCCGTTGTCCAGGGCGGTCAACGCCAGCGCGCCATGAATACCGAAGAACCAGAGCAGCGGAACAAAGATCACATAGGCCCAGCCAACCACGCTACCCAACGATGCCAGCGGCGTCGAAATGGTATCCATAATAATCTGGTGGAAGTTAGTGCCCCAGGTAGTCAGCGCCCAGGCAATAATCCCCATCACGGAAAGAATAATAAAGCCGGGAATTAATGCAGAGAAAGAACGCGATACCGATGTCGGTACGCTGTCGGGTAATTTAATGACCCAGTTGCGGCGGACAATAAAGGTAAACATTTCTGCTACCACCAGGCCGATAATAATCCCGGAGATAATATTCGCGCCGCCTAACCAGTTTGCGCCGACCGCATAGGCTTCACCGACGCTATAAGGAGTGACGGTCATAAATGCCGCAACGGATAACAATCCTGCCGCCAGTGCATCGACTTTACGCTCTTCTGCCAGCGCCATGCCGATAAAGAACGGTGTCATTAAAGACATAATCCCTAACGTTCCGTTATAAACGTTGCCGCCAATACCCTTCAGCCCATTGAGTGTTTCAATAGTTGAGGCATCAAGGCGAATACCTAACGAGTAAAAAAACGACCCCTCCCCAAAGCTCAGAAAAACGTTATTGATTAATACAAACATGGCCCCTGCGAGGGTTAACGGCATTAAGCGAATAAAGCCGTTTTTGATTGCATTAACGTGTGGCTGCTTTCCTATTTTGACTGCAAAAGGGAGGAGTACCTTTTCAAGCGATGCAATAACATTACTCATAGAAAAATACCCTTAAAAACCGCAATTAAAATATTGCGGTATAGATTTATGAAATAACTCTTTGACGGAAAATTTAAAAATTAATTTGCTGCGGCTTTTTTAATTGCTGCAACTGCAGCCTTAAGCACGCCTAAACCATCGACTTTGCCATATAACAGTGAGTCAATTACTTCAACCGGTTTGTTGGGTAACAAACGCTGGATTTCGGGCAACATATAAGCAATCTGCGGCCCCAATAACACGACATCGGCATTCTGACCTTTTTCACCAGCCAGTGTTTCCGGAAATGCTTCAATAATGACCGGAACTTCATATTTTTCTGCCTGAGCGCGCATTTTTGATACCAGTAAAGAGGTAGACATGCCCGCAGAACAAAACAGATAAATGTGTTTCTTTTCCATAAAACTGCCCTCATCAACGACTATCTGTCAGCCAGACACTCCGCAAGTCTTAACCTGCTTCCATGCTCTGGGTAACTTGCGAAACCAACATGACTTTTTTTGGTGGCTGAAAAGAGTATACGGTATTGACCTGAACGATAGTATTTCCTTGACCTCATAAATTGTCTCTCCTTGACCTGCCGTTATGACCTTCTTCACATTTCAGTTAAATAATTCGCGACAATAAATAAGAACAAGGGTCAAAAAAAAACCGGCGCAATGGCCGGTTTCTGTTGTAACTCAAGCTTTCTGGCGAAGAAATTACTTCGCTGCTTGTGGATCGGTGTCGTATTCGGCACAGGTCTGATAGCCGGAGTTGATGACATGTCCGGTATCATCTAACGCGACAAAATAGGTTTCTGCTTTACCATCACGTTGACCCAGGATATAGGTCTGGCAAGTACCACGAGCATGGATCATGCTCACTTCAGACGAAGGTTTACCCGCAATTTGTGCAACCTGCGCCCGGCTCATGCCTTTTTTGACGTCTTTCACCACAGGCTGTACAAACTGGTCTTTGGTACGATCATACGCCGTACAACCTGCCAGCATGGTTAATACCGCCGCTGCACCCAGAATTCCTGCCATATTCTTGTTCATATTTCGTCCTCTTGTTTATCAGCGTGTTAGATAAGCCTGGAATACATCGGGGGCTTTTTCAAGCCCGTGAACGAAACGGCTCCGCTTTCAGAGGATTCCTGTATGACGTTTTAACCGCCATTCAACTTGCTGTCGCTTGTCGTTTCTGTAGCAACGGGTTAGCTTTAAGGAAGTTTTATTTTTTTGTCTGGAGGGGGTCAATGACATTGCAACAACAAATAATAAAGGCGCTGGGCGCAAAACCGCAGATTAATGCCGAAGAGGAAATTCGCCGCAGTATCGATTTTCTGAAAAGCTATCTGCAAACCTATCCGTTCATTACATCACTGGTACTTGGTATTAGTGGCGGTCAGGACTCCACGCTTGCCGGGAAACTGTGTCAGATGGCGATTAACGAACTTCGTCAGGAAACGGGCAACGAGGCACTGCAATTTATTGCAGTACGCCTGCCCTACGGTGTTCAGGCCGATGAACAGGATTGTCAGGATGCCATTGCCTTTATTCAACCGGATCGCGTATTAACCGTTAATATCAAGGGCGCGGTATTGGCCAGCGAACAGGCACTGCGCGAAGCGGGTATTGAATTAAGTGATTTCGTTCGTGGCAATGAAAAAGCACGTGAGCGGATGAAAGCACAATACAGCATTGCAGGCATGACCCACGGCGTCGTGGTGGGCACCGATCATGCGGCAGAAGCCATTACCGGATTCTTCACTAAATACGGTGACGGAGGCACTGACATTAACCCGCTATACCGTTTGAACAAGCGTCAGGGTAAACAATTACTGGCAGCGTTAGGTTGCCCGGAGCATCTCTATAAGAAAGCACCAACCGCCGATCTGGAAGATGATCGTCCATCACTGCCGGATGAAGTCGCGCTTGGCGTCACTTATGACAACATTGATGACTATCTGGAAGGGAAAACCGTACCGGAACAGGTCGCCAGAACCATTGAGAATTGGTATCTGAAAACCGAGCATAAACGCCGCCCGCCCATTACCGTTTTTGATGATTTCTGGAAAAAATAACGCAGACATGCTGTGTCAGATATCACCAGTGTTATCGGGCGCAGCATTCTAATAATGAATCACTGAACTTGATCCGGTGAATAGCCTGCAAGCCAGCTAATTTCACTGAACAGCAGTTTGCCTTGCGGTTGTAAAAGCCGCAGGGTGTGCCTGCCATCGTACCAGCATGCGCCCTGGTCGGTAGTCAACAGCTTGTCGCCCAGTTGCCACGCTCCGCTAATAACAAACACCACCCCACCACGTGAGCCAAAAGTGGTGAACGTGCGATCGGCAATTCTGACTTTCGCCTTACAGGCATCAAGGCGCGTCATAATGTTGAAATCCATCGACATCTGCCCTTCGGTCAGTTTTGCTTTTACCACCTGGTCCGCCGCGAAGGCAAAAGGCTGTAACGGTTTTAAGGTATGGCTAAAATGGCCTGCGCTTTCAAGGAGCATCTCGCCACCTTCCAACAGCGTCACACTCCTTTCCATGCCCGGAAACAAAGAAAACTCACCATTTACGGCAATGGAAGCAATGCTGGCGCGCCAGTAAAAATCACGTTTTGCCGGGGGAAAGCTACAGATTTCGCGAGTTTCACCGGCAGCGTTTCGCCACAGGTTCACCGACATTTTACGCATATCAAAGTATTCCATACTCGCTCCCGGCATGCTCTTTTCATTGTTATCGTTCAGGCAACCGGGGATTGTTATCGGCAACTCGGGTGATTTACCTTAGTGGTGATTAGGCTTTTTTTGCAAAAGTTGAGCAGCAGAAAAGAAAACCGCCGATCCTGTCCACCGCATTACAGCAAGGTAGTGGACAAGACCGGCGGTCTTAAGTTGTCAGGCTGAAAGATTATTCAGCAGTTGCAGGCATTTTACCCTTTGCCGCAGGGCGTTCTGTCAGACGCTTCTCAAAATTGGCATTAAATTGCTTTTTCTGCTCCGGCGTCAGGATGTTGTAAATCTTGTTCTGGGTTTCCAGGTGCGCCAGCATGTTAGCTTTGCGCTGCTCTTCCATTTTTGCGATCTGCGCTTCAGCTTTTGCTTTGTCGAAGGTATCGCTGGCAATAATGTCATGCATTGCGCGGCGTTCTTCCAGCGGCGGACGTTTCATCTGATCACGCTGACCTTTCATGATTTCGCGGATCTGCTGTTTCTGCGCGTCGGTCAGGTTCAGGTCTTTAAACATCATGTCGTGATGTGGACCAAATTTACCTTTATGGTGCATCATCGGCTTGGCGTCAGCCGGTGCTGCGGTAGTGGTATCAGCGGCATGGGCCAGGTTAGCCGCGCCAAAAGCCAGGGTAGAGGCAACAAACAGTGCAGTTAATTTACGCATATTCAATATCCTTCCTTTCAGTTATTTATTACGGCTTTCTTAAGTAACGTGCCGTGTTGACGAGATTAACTTTACTGACTTTAGCGTCAATTAATCAGAGCAACGGTAAATCAATGAAAGTGTAAAAAACACTTTTGCGCCAATTATGGAGAAAAAAAGAAAATTTGATGGAGAGTGATGAATAAATATTACAACACGCTGATTTTGCAGGAATTATGAAGAACTATACCTGATAGCCGGTGATAATTAAAGCAAATAACCAGGATTAATCCGTATTATTTCATTAAAAACCCAGTAAATACCCGCAGATGATTTCTGCAGGTAAGCATCAGATTATTTGCTCCAGCATTAACCCTGCACGCAATCCCAGCGCCACCAATGGATTAGGGAATAACACATATTCAACATCATGAGTCACCGTAAAGCGTTCTTCGCCATCCTGCGCTAACAACGTCCCCTTCTTAAACGCCGTGAAGTTCAATGTCTCGCTCGCCATATGCAGTTCAAAATCAGTGGAGTGGCGGGTAATTTGCGAAACCACCCGGTAACGTAATGGCGGCTTTTTATCAAAACCGACGCTCATCCCGGATAACAGCGCGGCAATCGCGCTGGACGTTGGCGCAAACTGGCAAAGATCGTTTTGCCCAAACGGCAACGCTTTGCCAAGTTCCAGCGTACACGCCTGGGTGCCAAAATGTTCGGCGCTAAAATGGGTAAACGTGCCGCCAGGCGTCTGGTGAAACACCAGTGCCTCCAGCCCCGCTGCGCCCAGCCACGTCAGAAACTTCTCATCCCAGGGAATATCACGTTGCGGTAAAACACCAAAACGCGGATGGTATGAACCACGAATTGCGGTATGCAAATCAAGGTGCCAACGAACGGACTCTTTACCCTGTTGATAAAAATCTTCCAGACTCTGTTCCAGTTCGCGGGCGCGACAGGTTTCGCCGCTTTCGGCAAATAGCTGCCAGCGTCCGCCAAACATTCGATTCATATCGCTATGACAATAACGCTTACCTTGCTTCAGGGCAGGAGGATTTCCGAGGATCGCCAGCAGCCGCCAGCGCAACTGAATCTCACCGTGATAAATTGCCCCAAGCAACGCCTCCAGCATCTCAACAGGTGCTGTTTCATTACCGTGGATCCCCGCTGATATCACCAGCGCACCTTGCGGTGGGGTGACTGGCGTCAGTTCCAGCAGCCCGTCCCCCAGCCAGCGCCAGTGGACACCGTTGCTTTCTCTCGCTGTTACGGCTGGTTTTTTACCCGTTAACGTCAGGGCAAGAAAATTATCCATTGCCACTCCCCTCCCGTTGGAACGGGTAAACCGAACCGAGATTCAGCAAACGAGTCAGTGCATCCAGAGCTTCCCTTCCTTCGCGCAGCAATTGCGGATCGGCAAGATCGGCAGCGGTAAGACGATCGCGGTAGTGACGATCCACCCAGTCATTGAGCGCATTAAACTGTGTTTCGTTCATCATCACCGCCGGATTCACCGCCTGACGTTCTTCTGCCGTCAGCACCACGCGCAAACGCAGGCACGCAGGGCCGCCACCGTTTGCCATACTTTCGCGTAAATCAAAAACTTTCAGTTCACTGATCGGGTTATCGGCAACAAGTAATTCATTGAGATAACGCCATACCCCGGCATGTTCCCGACACTCCTGCGGCAGCACCAACACCATCGAACCGTCATCACGGCTCAACAACTGGCTGTTAAACAGATAGGTCGAGACAGCATCCGCTACGGAAACCTGTGCCGACGGAACTTCTATTGCCATAAAACCGCTCACCCGCGCACACAGATTTGCCAGTAATTGCGCCTGACGGGCGAATGCCTGCTGATGGCAAAACAGCACCTGGCGGTTGCTCACGGCAATCACATCATTATGAAAAACCCCCTGATCGATAACTTCCGGGTTTTGTTGAGCGAAAATTACCTGTTGTGGATTAACCTGATTCAGCCTTGCTACCGCCTCGCTGGCTTCGCGGGTTTGCCGCGCCGGATAACGGGAAGGTCGCGTGCCAGTGCCCTCTTCCCGGCCATAGACGAAAACCTGTATACCCGGATCACCATAGTTACCACTGAGCCGATTGTGGTTTGCCGCCCCTTCATCACCGAGCAGCGCCACTTGAGGCAGTGCCGAATGCACGGTGAATTTCTCTTCATCAATAAAAATGGCTTTTAACAGCAATTCGGTGGTCGGTGCTTCCAGCGAACGGTGAAATTTGTTGTTCAGATTGGCAACCGTCAGGTGCACTTTGCCATCCAGCGTGTCGGCAGAAGGTGCCACCGTCGCCGCATTCGCGACCCACATTGGCGAAGCGGAACTGACACTGGAAAGCCAGTGCGGCGCCTGACGGGCAACTTTTTCCAGCACTTGCTCATCGCTGCCGCTGAATCCCAGTTGACGCAAAACCGGAATAAACGGGCGCTCGTGAGGCGGGATCACCGCCTGCGGGAATCCCGCATCGGCAAGGGCTTTCATTTTCAGCAAGCCCTGTTTTGCCGCCAGTCGCGGGTTAGATACCTGAAAACGGTGGCGGGTAGAAGCTTCATTACCAAACGACAGGCCAGCGTAATGATGCGTCAGCCCCACCAGCCCGTCGAAATTAACTTCCCGGGCGTTCATGGCACCACCTCATCGGAAAAATCCAGCCCGGGGTTAAGCGTAGTGGGCAGCGTTAACGAGTCCGATTCCAGGCTTGCCATCGGCCAGGCACAATAATCAGCGGCATACCATGCACTGGGGCGATGATTGCCGGAAGCGCCTACGCCACCAAATGGTGCAGTACTGGCCGCACCGGTCAGCGGTTTGTTCCAGTTAACGATCCCCGCTCGTGCCTCCAGTAACAGTTGTTCGAATTTTTCCCGCACTGGTGAAACCAGCCCACAAGAGAGGCCAAAGCGAGTGTTGTTCGCCATCTTAATCGCCTCATCGAAGGTGTCATAACGCCAGACACGCAGTAACGGCCCGAACACTTCTTCATCCGGCACACCAGAAATACCCGTCATGTCAATGATTCCAGGTGAAAGCAGTGAAGTACCTGGTTGCAGTAAGCGTGGCGTAAGCAACGTCCGCCCGCCCATGTTTTCCAGCTCCTGCCAAGCGGTAACAACATGCTGCGCGGCCTGTTCAGAAATCAGCCCGCCGATAAACGGCTGTGGTTCGTCATCCCAGTTGCCCGGTGTTAATCGCTGGCTGACGGCAACCAGGCGAGCAAGAAACGCATCGCCCTGCGCTCCACTTTTCAACAATATACGACGGGCGCAGGTGCAGCGTTGTCCGGCAGTAACAAATGCCGACTGGATAGTCAGATGCACTGCGGCGTCGATATCCGCCACTTCATCAATAATCAGCGGGTTATTGCCGCCCATTTCGAGGGCGAGGATTTTTTCTGGCTGACCGGAAAGCTGACGATGCAACTGGTAGCCAGTGTTGGCGCTACCGGTAAACAGCAAACCATCGAGATCTTCCAGCGCACTCAGCGCCTGACCGGTTTCGCGCCCACCCTGCACCAGATTCAGCACCCCTGGCGGCAATCCAGCCTGCTGCCATAAGCGCATTACCGCTTCGCTGCTCCACGGTGTCAGCTCACTGGGTTTAAAGATAATTGTGTTGCCTGCCAGCAACGCCGGAACAATATGCCCGTTAGGTAAATGCCCAGGAAAATTGTACGGACCAAACACCGCCAGCACGCCGTGTGGGCGATGGCGTAAGCTTGCCGCCCCATCTGGCATTTCACTGCGCTGATCACCCGTGCGCACGTGATATGCCTTGATTGAAATAGCAATTTTATTAATCATCGCCGTCACTTCGGTTGCCGCCTCCCAACGCGGCTTACCCGTTTCTCTGGCAATAATCGTCGTTAATTCAGCTTTATTGCTTTCCAGCAGTCCGGCAAATCGTTCAACTCTTACCTGACGATCGCCAAAGGAGAGCCGCGCCCAACGCGGAAACGCTGCGCGAGCAGCACGACATGCCAGCGCCACCTGAGCAGCATCGGCATCATTGCCTTGCCATAAAACGTCGCCAAATACCGGATTACGCTTCACGCGCAGCGCACCCAGGCCCGTCACCCAGTCGCCGTTGATCCATAAAGTCATACTGTTTTCTCCTCTGCGCACAGGCGTACCAGACGAACGTGATCCCCGGCATGACACTTGAGAGCGTCCAGTTGTGCGGCGGTTAAAATCAAACGCTCGGTAGCCGGATCGCTACGCACCAGCACCACGCGGAAATGATTATAATTTTCATTGGCGACCAGACAGGCCGGAAAATCGCCCTGTGCGGGTTGCCCTTCTGCCACTTCCACCAGCCGGCTTTTGCGAATGGCGCGAACGCGGTCGATGTCACACTCCAGCGTCGGCCCACCGTCGAAAATGTCGATATAGTTGCGGTAGCGAAAGCCCTCTTTTTCCAGCACCGCCCGCGCGGGTGCCGTTTGCGGATGTACCTGACCGATAACGTCTTGCGCTTCCTGGGATAAAAAGTCCGTATAGATCGGATGTTTTGGCATCAACTCAGCAATAAATGCCTTTTGACCAGTACCGCAGAGAAAATCGGCTCGGCTAAAATCCATCGAAAAGAAGCGTTTACCGAGGCTTTGCCAGAACGGCGAATAGCCGTGTTCGTCAATCACCCCACGCATTTCGGCAACCACTTTGTCGTTAAACTTGTCGCGAAAGGCTGCCATAAACATGAAGCGAGATTTCGACAACAAATAGCCGTTGCCCTCTTTGCGCCAGTCCGGATCGAGAAACAGCGTGCACAATTCGCTACTTCCGGTGTGATCATTACTGAGAAAAAGCGTCGGTAGCGCGTTATAAACATTCAGCTCTTTCGAAGCATGAACCAGCGTGCCGACGCGATAGTTGTACCAGGGATCGTTTAGCCCAACAGCCACCTCAATGGCGCAAATGCCCGCCACCGTACCTGTTTCACTCTCTTCCAGCACGAACACATAACCCTGCTCACTTTTGGGTAATTCGCCTTGCCATGTTTTGATGGCTCTATCGATACGCGCCAAAAGTGTGGCTTCATTGGCAGGAAGCGACGTTAAACCGCCGCCCGTTTTACTGGCAAGTTGCATTAACGCCGCGACATCGCTGCGCTCAACGGGACGGATGACCATCATGATGAACCTCGGCTAACAACGCGTTCACAGGCCAGCGCAAAGCGATCCAGCCCGGTAGCCATATCTTCTTCGCTGACATTCAGCGCCGGAGCAAAACGCACCACGCTGCCGCCCGCAATCAGCACCATCACGCCTGCTTTTGCCGCTTCCTGAGAAATCTGTTTCGCTTGTCCGGCATAGTCGGCATTCAGAACACAGCCAATCAGCAGACCCAGGCCACGAATTTCACTGAACAAACCGCAGCGATGATTAATAGCGTTAAGCCGCTCAACAAACCCGTCGTGGCGCTGTTTGACGCCATTACGCATTTCCGGCGTATTGATAAGATCCAGCACTTTGCCCGCCACTGCTGATGCCAGCGGATTACCGCCATAGGTGGTGCCGTGGGTGCCAACGGTCATCACGCTGGCACACTCCTCCGTTGCCAGCAGCGCACCAACGGGGAAACCGCCGCCCAGCGCTTTGGCGGTGGTCAGCAGATCGGGGGTTACGCCGTAGTGCATATAGGCATACAGTTCACCGGTACGCCCGACGCCGGTTTGTACCTCATCAAAAATCAGCAATGCATTGTGGCGGTCACACAATTCTCGCAGCCCCTGTAAAAACGCTTTGCTGGCTGGCACCACGCCGCCTTCACCCTGCACTGGCTCGACAATTACCGCGCAGGTGGCGTCGTCAATCAGCGCACTGGCAGAATTGAGATCGTTATACGCGGCATGACGGATGTCCGGCGGCAGTGGCGCAAAATCCTGAGAATAGGCTGGCTGGCCGCCTGCGCTAACGGTAAACAGCGTGCGCCCGTGGAACGCATTGTTAAACGCCACGATGCCGCTCTTATGGCTGCCGTAGCGGTCATGGGCGAATTTGCGCGCCAGTTTCAACGCTGCTTCGTTGGCCTCCGCACCGGAGTTACAAAAGAACACGCGATCGGCAAACGTCGCGTCGATAAGTTTTTTCGCCAGTCGCAGCACTGGTTCGTTGGTATAGCCGTTACCGGTATGCCAGAACTTACTCGCTTGCTCGTTTAGCGCCTCGCGCAATTCCGGATGCGCATGGCCCAGCGCGTTCACTGCAATGCCACCCGCGAAATCGATATACTCTTTCCCCTGCTGATCCCACAAGTGCGAACCTTCACCGCGTACCGGAATAAACGGTGCCGGAGCGTAAACAGGTATCATCCATTCATCAAAGTTTTCACGCGTAATTGACTGAGACATAGCGACCCCACAGTAAATAAATAGTTGTTTATATGTTAATTATAAGTAATGTTTTCGCTGTAAATGTAGATTGCAGGGTTCGTGCCAGCCAGGGGTAAAATTGCATAAGCGACGGCGGCCAACTGAAAATCAACGAGTTATAACCAACTGATATGCATTTAAAGTGCATATAAAGTGAATACGTTTGCGATACGGATGAATAAAAAGAATAAAAAACGCAATGTTATGCAGAAGTAAAATATAATTCTGGAATTGTGATCATTGACGAAATTTACTGGAAATTACTGCGCCATTCTGACGCAGACCGCACCAAAAGCGGGCATTTTTTGCGCCATCGTTGACATCATTAACAACCATCGATCAAATCACTTAACAACGGGCGGTAAGTACAGCGAATTTCTGCTACCATCCACGCACTCTTAATATGAATAAACGGCAGCGACTATGAAATTTGTCTCTTTTAATATCAACGGTCTGCGCGCCAGACCTCACCAACTTGAAGCCATCGTCGAAAAGCACCAACCGGATGTGATTGGTCTGCAGGAGACAAAAGTTCATGACGATATGTTTCCGCTCGAAGAGGTGGCAAAGCTCGGCTACAACGTGTTTTATCACGGGCAGAAAGGCCATTATGGCGTGGCGCTGCTGACCAAAGAGACGCCGATTGCTGTGCGTCGCGGCTTCCCGGGCGACGGCGAAGAGGCTCAACGGCGGATTATTATGGCAGAAATCCCCTCGCCGCTGGGCAATGTCACCGTGATCAACGGCTACTTCCCACAGGGCGAAAGCCGCGACCATCCAATTAAATTCCCGGCAAAAGCGCAGTTCTACCAGAACCTGCAAAACTATCTGGAAACTGAGCTTAAGCGCGATAATCCGGTGCTGATTATGGGCGATATGAACATCAGCCCCACCGACCTGGATATCGGCATTGGCGAAGAGAACCGCAAACGCTGGCTGCGTACCGGTAAATGCTCCTTCCTGCCGGAAGAACGCGAATGGATGGACAGACTGATCGGCTGGGGGCTGGTAGATACCTTCCGTCACGCTAATCCGGAAACAGCAGATCGCTTTTCGTGGTTTGATTACCGCTCAAAAGGTTTTGACGATAACCGTGGTCTGCGTATCGACCTGCTGCTCGCCAGCCAGCCGTTGGCGGAATGCTGCGTAGAAACCGGCATCGACTATGAAATCCGCAGTATGGAAAAACCGTCAGATCACGCACCTGTGTGGGCGACCTTCCGCCGCTAATTTATCTGCTCTCCTGACCCGCACGAGGTCAGGAGAATTAACCTTGAGAAAAATCAACAAACTGTCAGTAATGATTTGTTGCCTGCCGTCCTTTGTTATACCGTCACTGCGTTTTTAGTTGTCTGACCACTTCTCTATTATCAAGTTTGATATAGGAAACTCTACGATGAACGCTGAGCGTAAATTTCTTTTTGCCTGTCTGCTTTTTGCACTGATAATTTACGCTATCCACGCTTTCGGTTTATTCGATCTGGTCACCGATTTACCCCACTTACAAACGCTCATTCGCCAGAGCGGATTTTTCGGTTATAGCCTCTATATTCTGTTATTCATTATCGCTACCCTCTTTCTGTTACCCGGTAGCGTACTGGTGATCGCCGGTGGAATAGTCTTTGGCCCGTTGTTGGGAACGCTACTTTCGTTAATTGCCGCTACGCTGGCCTCGTCGTGCTCATTCCTGCTGGCGCGCTGGCTGGGGCGTGACTTGCTGCTGAAATACGTCGGTCATAGCCATACTTTTCAGGCTATTGAAAAAGGTATTGCGCGTAATGGTATCGATTTTCTTATTCTGACCCGCTTAATCCCGCTGTTTCCTTACAATATTCAAAATTACGCTTACGGATTAACTGCTATAGCCTTCTGGCCTTTTACCCTTATTTCGGCATTAACTACCCTGCCTGGGATTATTATTTATACCGTGATGGCCAGCGATCTCGCCCGTGAAGGCATTACCGTGCACTTTATTTTAAACCTCTGTCTGGCTGGACTGACGCTGTTTATTCTCGTCCAACTCGCCAAACGCTACGCCCGCTTTAAACACGTGGATCTGACTGCTTCTGACAGCCAACCGCTTACTCACCCTAAAAACGAAGGATAGAACGATGTTGCAACAATATTCAGTGTCATGGAAAAAAGGACTGGCTGCGCTGTGTTTACTGGCAGCGGCAGTGCTTAGCGGCTGTGATCAAAAAGAGAATACCGAGGCCAAAGTGGAATACGATGGGCTTTCGGCCAGTGAGCCACTGCGCGTCGATACACAGGCACATACGGTAACTATGTTGGTGCAAATTAATGGTCGTTTCCTCACCGACGATACCCGTCACGGCATTGTGTTTAAAGACGGCTCCAACGGGCATAAATCACTGTTTATGGGATATGCCACCCCGAAAGCATTTTATGACGCTCTGAAACAGGCGGGTGGCACACCGGGCGAAAATATGACTATGGATAACAAAGAAGCTACCCATGTTGCAGGCAGCAAACTGGATATTTCGGTGAACTGGCAAGGGGCGGCAAAAGCGTATTCCTTCGATGAAGTGATTGTTGATAGTAATGGCAAGAAACTGGACATGCGCTTTGGTGGCAATTTAGCGGCGGCAGAAGAGAAAAAAACCGGTTGTCTGGTGTGCCTGGATAGCTGCCCGGTCGGTATTGTCAGCAATGCGACATACACTTATGGTGCGGTGGAAAAACGTGGCGAAGTGAAATTCAAAGGCAATGCGTCAGTTCTCCCGGCAGATAGCACGCTGGCAACGGTGACCTTTAAAATCACAGAATAAAACATGGATAAAGGATGATGAAGATGCATTCGCGTAAAATCTGGTACTACCGTACAGCCATCATCATCCTGTTGTTCGCTACGCTGCTCGCATGGGCGCTGGTTCCTGGCGTCCATGACTTTATCAATCGCAGCCTTGCGGCGTTTGCCGCTGTGGACCAACAGGGTATAGAACGATTTATTCAGTCTTACGGCACACTGGCGGCAGTTGTCTCATTCTTGTTGATGATTTTGCAGGCCATTGCCGCACCGCTGCCTGCGTTTTTGATCACCTTTGCCAATGCGTCGCTGTTTGGCGCGTTCTGGGGGGGCTTGCTGTCGTGGACCAGTTCGATGGCGGGTGCGGCGCTGTGCTTTTTTATCGCCAGAGTGATGGGCCGCGAAGTAGTGGAAAAGTTAACCGGTAAAACCGTGCTCGATAGCATGGACGGTTTTTTCACTCGCTACGGCAAACATACCATCCTGGTATGTCGGTTATTGCCTTTTGTCCCTTTTGATCCAATCAGCTATGCTGCCGGCCTGACATCAATACGTTTTCGTCCGTTTTTTATCGCCACCGGGCTTGGTCAGTTACCCGCAACCATTGTCTATTCCTGGGCGGGCAGCATGTTAACGGGCGGCACATTCTGGTTTGTTACCGGACTGTTTATCCTGTTTGCCCTGACTGTGGTGATTTTCATGGCGAAAAAAATATGGTTTGAGCGCCAGAAGAGGAATGTCTGATGGGTTTACCGCCGCTTAGCAAAATTCCTTTAATTTTACGTCCGCAGGCGTGGCTACATCGTCGCCATTACGGTGAGGTGCTAAGTCCGATTCGCTGGTGGGGGCGGATCCCATTTATCTTCTATCTGGTGTCGATGTTTGTCGGCTGGCTGGAGCGCAAACGCTCCCCGCTCGATCCGGTGGTGCGATCGCTTGTCAGCGCGCGCATTGCGCAAATGTGCCTGTGTGAGTTTTGCGTAGACATCACCAGCATGAAAGTCGCTGAACGAACCGGCAGCACCGATAAACTGCTGGCGGTGGCCGACTGGCGGCAAAGCCCGCTGTTCAGCGATGAGGAGCGGCTGGCGCTGGAATACGCCGAAGCCGCCAGCGTTACGCCGCCAACGGTAGATGATGCCCTGCGCACCCGACTGGCAGCCCATTTTGACGCTCAGGCGCTCACCGAACTGACGGCATTAATCGGCCTGCAAAACCTGTCGGCCCGTTTTAATTCTGCTATGGCCATTCCCGCCCAGGGACTGTGCCGACTTCCTGAAAAACGTTCTTAAGGAGAAATGATGCGCCATTGTGGGTGGTTGCTGGGACTGTTATCGCTGTTTTCTTTGGCAACACATGCCAGTGACTGGCAGGAAACTAAGAACGACGCCAAAGGGCAAACCGTCTGGTTTAACGCCTGGGGCGGCGACACCGCGATTAACCGCTATCTCGACTGGGTCAGCGGTGAGATGAAAACGCATTACGATATAAACCTGAAGATTGTTCGCCTGGCTGATGCCGCTGACGCAGTAAAACGCATTCAGACCGAAGCCGCAGCCGGACGTAAAACGGGCGGCTCGGTAGATCTCTTGTGGGTAAATGGTGAAAATTTCCGCACGTTAAAAGAGGCGAATTTGCTGCAAACCGGCTGGGCGGAAACATTACCTAACTGGCGTTATGTCGACACGCAACTACCTGTACGGGAAGATTTTTCTGTCGCTACCGAGGGGGCAGAATCCCCCTGGGGCGGCGCACAACTTACGTTTATCGCTCGCCGCGATCTGACACCACAACCACCGAAAACACCGCAAGCCTTGCTGGAGTTTGCCAAAGCCAATCCAGGCGCAGTTACCTATCCACGCCCACCAGACTTTACCGGCACAGCATTTCTTGAACAGTTGTTGATTATGCTGACGCCAGATCCCGCTGCATTAAAAGAAGCGCCGAACGATGCTACTTTCGCCCAGATTACTGCACCGCTGTGGCAGTATCTCGATGCGCTGCATCCGTATTTGTGGCGCGAAGGAAAGGATTTCCCCCCTTCGCCCGCGCGAATGGATGCCCTGCTGAAATCCGGCACATTGCGCCTGTCGCTGACCTTTAACCCCGCTCATGCCCGGCAAAAAATAGCCAGTGGCGATTTGCCAGCGAGCAGTTACAGCTTTGGCTTTAGCGAGGGAATGATTGGCAACGTGCATTTCGTCACCATTCCTGCCAACGCCAGTGCCAGTGCTGCGGCGAAGGTGGTCGCCAACTTCCTGCTCTCACCCGAAGCGCAACTGCGTAAAGCGGATCCTGCGGTCTGGGGCGATCCTTCTGTTCTTGAACCACAAAAACTGCCTGCCGGGCAGCGCGAAACATTACAATCAAGAATGCCGCAGGATCTGCCGCCAGTACTGGCGGAACCGCATGCTGGTTGGGTAAATGTGCTGGAACAAGAATGGCTACGCCGTTACGGTACGCATTAATTTTATTGCTGTGGGTGGTGATGGCGGTGATTTACGCACCGCTGATCCCGGCAGCGCTCACGCTGATAACGCCTGCCTTGTCGTTGACACACTGGCAGGCGTTATTTGCCGATCCGCAGTTATCACAGGCAATACTGGCAACGCTGGTGTCGACAACTATCGCGGCGGTAGGTGCGTTGTTGATTGCCCTGCTGGTGATTGTGGCGCTGTGGCCTGGCGCGAAATGGCTGCATTTGTGCGCCCGTCTGCCGTGGCTGCTCGCCATCCCCCACGTCGCTTTTGCCACCAGCGTCCTGCTACTGTTTGCCGAAGGCGGCCTGGTTTATCAGTTTTTCCCTTTCCTCACTCCGCCGACAGACAGATTGGGTATCGGTCTGGGCATTACTCTGGCGGTGAAAGAAAGCGCATTTCTGCTGTGGATTTTGGCGGCAGTATTGAGTGAAAAAAGGCTGTTGCAACAAGTCATCGTGCTGGATTCACTGGGCTACAGCCGCTGGCAATGCCTGAACTGGCTGCTGTTACCCTCAGTCGCTCCCGCACTGGCAATGGCGATGCTGGCAATTGTGGCCTGGTCGCTATCGGTCGTGGATATCGCAATTATCCTTGGGCCGGGTAATCCACCGACGCTGGCGGTAATTAGCTGGCAGTGGTTAACCCAGGGCGACACCGATCAACAGATAAAAGGCGCACTTGCCAGCCTGCTGCTGATGCTGTTACTCGCCACCTGTGTTTTGCTGGGCTATCTTTTATGGCGCACCTGGCGGCGCACAATTCCCCGCAAAGATGGCGTTCGCAAACCAGCCACGCCTTTATTGCCCGGTAGTACGCTGGCGAGATTATTACCATTGACTGGCGTGCTCTGTGTGGTTCTGCTGGCGATCCTTGCAGATCAATCGACGATCAATGACGAGGCGCTATTCAATAGCCTGACGATGGGACTGGCAACGACATTCATCGCTTTGATCCTATTACTGCTGTGGCTGGAATGGGGAGCAAAGCGTCGCCAGTTGTGGTTATGGCTGCCCATTTTATTACCAGCGCTGCCGCTGGTGGCAGGCCAGTACACGCTGGCGCTGTGGTTACATCTGGATGGCTGCTGGGCTGTGGTGGTGTGGGGACATCTGCTGTGGGTGATGCCGTGGATGTTGTTTATCCTGCAACCGGCCTGGCAGCGTATTGACTCACGGTTAATTCTGATTGCCCAAACGCTGGGTTGGTCGCGAGGCAAAATATTCTTTTACGTGAAATGCCCACTCATGCTGCGTCCTGCGCTTATTGCCTTCGCTGTCGGATTTTCAGTCAGCATTGCGCAATATATGCCGACGCTGTGGCTGGGCGCGGGGCGCTTCCCGACGCTGACGACTGAAGCAGTGGCGTTAAGCAGTGGCGGCAGCAACGGTATCCTCGCCGCTCAGGCTTTATGGCAACTGCTATTACCACTTATTATTTTTGCCCTTACCGCCCTGCTTGCAAAATGGGTAGGTTTTGCCAGACAAGGACTCCGTTAATGCTCTGCGTAAAAGATGTTTCGCTACGTTTGCCTGAAACCTGCTTACTGGAAAACGTTAATTTCACAGTCAATAAAGGTGACATTGTCACGTTAATGGGCCCGTCTGGCTGCGGAAAATCTACGCTGTTTTCCTGGATGATTGGCGCACTGGCGGGACAATTTTCTTACACCGGTGAACTATGGCTCAATGAGCAACGCCTCGACACCCTACCCACCGCCCGGCGTCAGATTGGTATTCTTTTCCAGGATGCGCTGTTGTTTGATCAGTTCAGCGTTGGACAAAATTTACTACTGGCACTACCGTCAACGCTCAAAGGTGACGCAAGACGCAATGCAGTGGATGATGCGCTTGAGCGTGCGGGACTTGGCGGAACTTTCCATCAGGACCCGGCCACGCTGTCTGGTGGCCAACGTGCGCGGGTGGCTCTGCTGCGCGCCCTTCTCGCCCAGCCAAAGGCATTATTGCTTGATGAACCGTTCAGCCGTCTTGACGTAGCTCTGCGCGATAATTTTCGTCAGTGGGTATTCAATGAAGTCCGCGAACTGGCGATCCCCGTCGTTCAAGTCACCCACGATTTTCAGGATGTTCCTGCCGATAGTCCCGTTCTGGATATGGCTCAGTGGTCAGAAAATTACAACAAACTGCGATAACGCAAAGTTTTTCCCGATGCGTCAGTTCAGAATGGCGCACTCAAAACTACAATGTCGGGATTTTCGATGAAACGTGTTTCTCAAATGACCGCGCTGGCAATGGCTTTAGGGCTGGCTTGCGCTTCTTCGTGGGCCGCTGAACTGGCGAAGCCTCTTACACTTGACCAGCTTCAACAACAAAATGGCGCAGCAATAGATACCCGCCCAAGCGCGTTTTATAACGGCTGGCCACAAACCTTAAATGGCCCTTCCGGCCATGAACCTGCCGCCTTAAACCTTTCTGCAAGCTGGCTCGACAAAATGAGTACTGAACAGCTCAACGCGTGGATTAAGCAACATAACCTGAAAGCCGATGCGCCGGTGGCGTTATACGGTAATGACAAAGACGTCGAAGCCGTTAAAACGCGTCTGCAAAAAGCAGGCTTTACGCATATCTCCATCTTGAGTGGCGCGCTAAGCGAACCTTCCCGTCTGCAAAAATTGCCGCACTTTGAGCAACTGGTTTACCCGCAATGGCTGCATGACCTGCAACAAGGCAAAGAAGTTACGGCGAAACCTGCGGGTGACTGGAAAGTGATCGAAGCAGCATGGGGCGCTCCGAAACTTTACCTCCTCAGCCATATTCCTGGTGCCGATTACATTGACACCAACGAAGTGGAAAGCGAACCACTGTGGAATAAAGTCTCTGACGAACAACTTAAAGCAATGCTGGCAAAACATGGCATTCGTCATGACACCACAGTAATTCTGTACGGGCGCGACGTTTACGCCGCCGCGCGCGTGGCGCAGATTATGCTCTACGCTGGCGTGAAAGATGTGCGCTTGCTGGACGGTGGTTGGCAAACCTGGTCTGATGCGGGTCTGCCCGTTGAACGCGGTACGCCACCGACAGTGAAACCCGAACCTGACTTCGGCGTGAAGATCCCGGCGCAACCGCAACTGATGCTCGATATGGAACAGGCGCGCGGTCTGCTGCATCGCCAGGATGCGTCACTGGTCAGCATTCGTTCATGGGCTGAATTTATCGGCACCACCAGCGGCTATGACTACATCAAGCCAAAAGGTGATATCCCAGGCGCACGTTGGGGTCATGCGGGCAGCGACTCAACGCATATGGAAGATTTCCATAACCCAGACGGCACTATGCGTACTGCGGACGACATCACAGCGATGTGGAAAGAATGGAACATCCTGCCGGATCAACAAGTCTCGTTCTACTGCGGCACCGGCTGGCGCGCATCAGAAACCTTTATGTATGCGCGGGCAATGGGCTGGAATAATGTCTCTGTTTACGACGGTGGTTGGTACGAATGGAGCAGCGATCCGAAAAACCCGGTAGCAACCGGTGAACGCGGCCCGGACAGTAGCAAATAACACTGCAATTACTGACGCTGAAGCCCCTTCAGCGTCAGATACCCACTCCACACCCGTGTAAATGTCGTCATCCAGCACAGCGCGCCAAATATCCACGCAAACCACGGGAAATACGCTGGAAAGAGGCAACTCAGAACAAACAGCAAAATCGTCTCGCTGCCTTCAGTTAATCCCCCCAGATAGTAAAACGATTTATGCGCATAACCGGGGTTATCGATCTGATGCTTCGCCGCCAGCGCAGCAAAAGCAAGAAAACTGCTGCCCGTGCCGATAAACGCAAACAGCAGCCAGCCGCCCGCCAGCGCATTTTGTTCTGGTGCCGCGAGAATAAAGCCAAACGGCACCAGCGCATAAAAGAGAAAATCGAGAGAAATATCAAGAAAACCGCCTGCGTCAGTTAATCCTCTACGCCGCGCCAGCGCGCCATCCAGACCATCAAGTAATCTGTTCAGCAAAATGGCGATCAGCGCAGGCAGATACCAGCCCAACGCCAGAAACGGCAGTGCCAGCACACCAACAGCAAACCCGACTAACGTTAAACCATCTGGCGTGATGCCGGGTTTATCAAGCACCTGCACGCATTGATGCAGCAAAGGTTTAATCCGGGGGTGAAGATGGCGGTCTAACACGGGCACTCCTTAAATATAAAGCCCTTCAGCTCGGGCAACACTGCGGATATTATGGCATTTTTCGCTTATCTGCCTGTGGGTAATTTATGAAAATGATTGATGTTGTTGCCGCCATTATCGAACGGGATAGCAAAATTTTACTCGCACAGCGCCCCGCTCATAGCGATCAGGCGGGGTTATGGGAGTTTGCAGGTGGCAAAGTCGAGCCGGATGAAAGCCAGCCGCAGGCGCTGGTGCGGGAATTGCGCGAAGAACTCGGCATCGAAGCTACTGTCGGTGTTTACGTTGCCAGCCATCAGAAGGAAGTGTCTGGCCGGATTATCCATCTTCATGCCTGGCACGTACCGGACTTCCACGGTACGTGCCAGGCACTCGAACATCAGGCGCTGGTCTGGTGTTCGCCAGAAGAGGCTTTGCAATATCCGCTGGCTCCTGCTGATATTCCACTTTTACAGGCGTTTATGGCTTTACGCGCCGCCAGACCAGCGGATTGGTGCTAATGGTTTTGTCATCCCGCTGGCATTGCAGCAATATCCCCTCCGCTTTAATCACTGCCCCCTCCGAATAGTTTTGATCCTGATAAACGCAGCACTGGTTACAGGGCTGCACCGATTGTCCGCCAGAACTAAACACCTCCGGCGGCACATTCGCCTCTACATCCGGACGATATTGCGGGTTGGCCAGCGCAAAGAATGGAAATGCCAATGTTACGGCGAATAATGCTCTACTCACAGGAAACTCCTTATATTCGTTGTCTCTGCTACTGATAACGGTAACCGGGCAGAAAAACTTTAGCGTCTGGTTGCCGGATGCGACGTGCACGTCTTATCCGCCTCGAACCACTCTTGAAAATGCGCACGGTTTTCCAGGTCTGATAAAACGCACCAGAGTCACAGCAAACATTAGGTGACGTTTATAAAACCCGCAGATCATTAATTTGCTTTCCTGCGTCATTTTTTTCTTGCTTACCGTCACATTCTTGATGGTATAGTCGAAAACTGCAGAAACATCTAAAACAAACAACACCAGCACAATCGTATTAATATATAAGGGTTTTATATCTATGGATCAGACATATTCTCTGGAGTCATTCCTCAACCATGTCCAAAAGCGCGACCCGAATCAAACCGAGTTCGCGCAAGCCGTTCGTGAAGTCATGACCACACTCTGGCCTTTTCTTGAACAAAATCCAAAATATCGCCAAATGTCGTTACTGGAGCGCCTGGTTGAACCGGAGCGCGTGATTCAGTTTCGCGTAGTCTGGGTTGACGATCGCAATCAGGTACAGGTTAACCGCGCATGGCGTGTCCAGTTCAGCTCCGCCATCGGCCCGTACAAAGGCGGTATGCGCTTCCATCCTTCAGTAAACCTCTCCATCCTTAAATTCCTCGGCTTCGAACAAACCTTTAAAAATGCTCTGACTACCCTGCCAATGGGCGGTGGTAAAGGTGGTAGCGATTTCGATCCGAAAGGGAAAAGCGAAGGCGAAGTGATGCGTTTCTGCCAGGCGCTGATGACTGAACTGTATCGCCACCTGGGCGCGGATACCGACGTTCCGGCGGGCGATATCGGCGTTGGTGGCCGTGAAGTCGGCTTTATGGCGGGGATGATGAAAAAACTGTCTAACAATACCGCCTGCGTCTTCACCGGTAAGGGGCTTTCTTTTGGCGGCAGTCTGATTCGTCCGGAAGCCACCGGTTACGGTCTGGTTTATTTCACTGAAGCGATGCTGAAACGCCACGGTATGGGTTTTGAAGGAATGCGTGTTTCCGTTTCTGGCTCCGGCAACGTCGCCCAGTACGCTATCGAAAAAGCGATGGAATTTGGCGCTCGCGTGGTTACAGCATCAGACTCCAGCGGCACCGTGGTTGATGAAAGTGGATTTACCAAAGAGAAACTGGCGCGTCTTATCGAAATCAAATCCAGCCGTGATGGTCGCGTTGCGGATTACGCCAAAGAATTTGGTCTGGTCTATCTCGAAGGCCAACAACCGTGGTCTGTGCCGGTTGATATCGCCCTGCCGTGCGCGACCCAGAACGAACTGGATGTTGACGCTGCACATCAGCTTATCGCCAACGGCGTTAAAGCGGTGGCCGAAGGGGCAAATATGCCAACGACCATCGAAGCGACTGAGCTGTTCCAGCAGGCAGGCGTGCTGTTTGCGCCAGGTAAAGCGGCTAATGCAGGTGGCGTTGCAACATCGGGGCTGGAAATGGCGCAAAACGCTGCGCGTCTGGGCTGGAAAGCCGAAAAAGTTGATGCGCGTTTACACCACATTATGCTGGATATCCACCATGCCTGTGTTGAGCATGGTGGTGAAGGTGAGCAAACCAACTACGTGCAGGGCGCGAATATTGCTGGTTTTGTGAAGGTTGCCGATGCGATGCTGGCGCAAGGGGTGATTTAAGTCATCAGGCGTTTGTGCCGGATGCGGCGTGAACGCCTTATCCGGCCTACGAAAACCCTCTGAATCAGAGAACAGCTCTGTAGGCCTGATAAGACGCGCAAGCGTCGCATCAGGCATTTGTCCGGGTGCGACGTAAACCCCCTGAAAATCTTCAGCATCACGCCTTTATGTTATCGCTCCACTGCCCGCATCTTCCGATGGTGGGCTTTTTTTCGGCGTTCGCTTGCGTGGTGAAGCCTTTTTCTTCTCTTCGCCGCTGCCCGGAGCCACTATGCCGCGAAACTGCCGCACCGGCGTGCGCTTAGCCTGATCAATCAGTTGGTACAGCGTCCCCACCAGCGGCTGCATAAAGTCCTGGTAGCGGCACTGTTTTTCGCTGATTTGCGTCAGCACCGATTCCCAGTGCGCTGTCATGTCCGGTCGCGTCGCCATTTCTGGCAGCGAATGGAATAACGCTTTTCCGGCATCAGTAGAGTGGATGTAGCGCCCTTTTTTGGTCAGGAAGCCGCGCTTGAACAGCAGTTCAATAATCCCCGCGCGGGTCGCTTCTGTGCCCAGACCATCGGTCGCACGAAGGATCTTCTTCAGATCTTTGTCCTGTACAAAGCGCGCAATCCCGGTCATTGCCGAAAGCAGTGTTGCATCGGTGAAATGGCGCGGCGGCTGGGTTTGCCGCTCTACCACTTCACCCTTCTCGCACAGCAACTCATCGTCTTTTGCCACCACAGGAAGTGGCGTGCCGTCGTTTTCTTCGTCACGCTCTTTGCTGCCTAACAGCGTGCGCCAGCCCGCTTCGGCAAGAAAACGTGCTTTTGCAACAAATTTGCCTTTTGCTATGTCCAGTTCGATCACACACTTGCGGAACACCGCGTCCGGGCAGAATTGCATCAGATACTGACGAGCAATCAGACTATAAACCTTCGCTTCGTTCTCCGTCAGGTTGATAGCCGAACTCCGCGCGGTCGGGATGATGGCGTGGTGGGCATCCACCTTTTTGTCATCCCAGCAGCGGTTGCGTAAATCTGGATCAACCACGGGCTGCGGCAGAAGACTCGGCGCATGGACACTGATGGCATTCATCACCGCATGGCGTCCGGCAAAATGTTCCTCCGGCAAATAACGACAATCGGAACGTGGATAGGTAATCAGCTTGTGCGTTTCGTACAATTTCTGACAGATATCAAGCACGTTCTGCGCACTCAGGCCAAAACGTTTTGCCGCTTCAATCTGTAACGTCGAAAGCGAAAATGGCAGCGGCGCGGATTCTGATTCCCGTTTATCGTTATAACTGGTGACAATCGCCGGTTGGCCGCTGATGCGGTTAACGACATGCTCCGCCAGCGGACGATGCAACAAACGCCCCTCTTCATCCTGGTACGGCTCACACGCTTCGCTCGGTTGCCAGATGGCGGTAAACCGCTCATCGGCAGGCGTCACGATATGCGCTTTGACTTCAAAGAAATCTTTCGCCACGAAGTTTTCAATCTCTTCGTCGCGGCGCACCACCAGCCCAAGCACTGGCGTCTGCACGCGCCCAACGGAAAGTACCCCCTGGTAGCCAGCATTACGCCCCAGAATGGTATATGCGCGGGTCATATTAATGCCGTACAACCAGTCGGCACGCGCTCGCGCCAGCGCAGAAACGCACAACGGTACAAACTCACTGTTGGAACGAAGACGATCGATCGCCCGCTCAACCGCCTGCGGGTTCAGGTCGTTGATTAAACAACGCTGAACTTGCTGGCGCTTTTCCGGCGCAAGTTGCAGGTAATCCAGCACTTCATCCACCAGCAATTGCCCTTCACGATCCGGGTCTCCGGCATGAACGATTTCGCTGGCTTCGTGCAGAAAGCGTTTGATGACGTTAAGTTGTTTGGTCACGGAAGGCCGCGGTTGCAATTGCCACTTTTCCGGGACAATCGGCAGATCTGCCAGATTCCAGCGCGCATAGCGGCTGTCGTAGGCGTCTGGCTGCGCCTGCTCAAGCAGGTGACCGATACACCAGGTCACCACCTGACCATTGCCGCATTCGATAAAGCCATCGCCTTTACGGTGCGGTTTGGGCAGGACATCAGCAATAGCGCGCGCCAGACTCGGTTTTTCGGCAATAAATAACCGCATTGAATTAACGGATCTCAACCATGGCACGACCACCGCGCGCAGGCACCAGTTCGCCAATCGCTGTCAGTTCGATACCAAATTCGGCTGCGGTAGCTTTAACTTCGTTTTCCGCCTCTGGCATAACCGCCAGTAGCAGGCCGCCGGAAGTTTGCGGATCGCACAGCAGATCGCGCACTTCGCGTGGCATTTCACCCATCAGATGACCGTAGCTGGCAAAGTTGCGTTCGGTGCCCCCCGGCACAGCGCCCAGCTTAATGTACTCTTCCACGCCCGGCAGTTTCGGGATTGCTTCATAGTCAATGCGCGCCTGCACGCCTGCGCCCTGGCACATTTCGCTTAAATGGCCCAGCAGACCAAAACCGGTAACGTCGGTCATCGCTTTTACGCCTTCAATGTTGGCAAAGGACGCTCCCGCGATATTCATCCGACACATTACTTCCGTCGCCAGTCCCTGATGTTCCGGTTTCAGCAGTGATTTTTTCTCGGCAGTGGTAAGAACACCAATCCCCAGCGGTTTCGTCAGGAACAGTTTACATCCCGCTTGTGCGGTACTGTTTTTCTTCACCCGTTCAGTCGGTACGATCCCCGTCACCGCCAGACCAAAAATCGGTTCCGGCGCGTCGATGGAGTGACCACCGGCCAGCGCGATACCCGCCTGACGGCATGCATAACGGCCACCTTCGGTCACTTCACGGGCAATTTCCGGGGACAGTTTGTTAATCGGCCAGCCGAGGATCGCAATTGCCATAATCGGTTTGCCGCCCATCGCAAAAATATCGCTGATGGCGTTAGTCGCCGCAATGCGACCAAAATCGAAAGGATTATCAACAATCGGCATAAAGAAGTCGGTGGTGCTGATGACGCTGGTGCCATTGCCCAGATCGTACACCGCCGCGTCGTCGCGGGTTTCGTTACCCACAAGCAAATTCGGATCAACAAACTTCGCCTGCTCACTGTGCAGGATGGTTTCCAACACTTTTGGGGAAATTTTACAGCCGCAACCAGCTCCGTGGCTGTATTGGGTCAAACGAATCGAGTTCTCGCTCATGGACATCTCCTGTCAATGCAATCCGGGTATGGTAACCCTCATTCCGTGAAGTGATAAGTGAGAGTGTCTGAATTCCTGCGTCTTTGCTCACAATCCACTCAGTTTCACCGCAATTATCAGAAATAAGTCACAAACGGTGTCGGGTCCGGAACGTTAATTGACGTTGACGCTTTCAACTGCGGTGTGCCGAGGTAGAGAAACCCGACGATTTTATCCTGATCCCGACAACCGAATGCATCACGTACCACCGGGCTTTCGGTTAACGCCCCACTACGCCAGATCCCGCCAAAGCCCTGGGCAACCGCAGCCATTTGCATTGCCATGACCGCGCAACCGGCAGACATTTCCTGTTCCCAGCGCGGGACTTTATGATTTTCTTCGCATTTCGCCACCACCGTTATGATAAGTGGCGCGCGGAACGGCGCATTACGGGCTTTGTCGATCGCTTTCTCATCACTCCCCGCAGCAACTGCGCCCTGTTCCAGAACGGCGCTGAAACGTTCGCGCCCTTCCCCCTCAATCACAAAAAAATGCCACGGTTGCATGGACTTATGGTCCGGCGCACGCATCCCCGCACGCAGGATGTTTTGCAGTTGCTCACCTGTTGGTGCGGGTTCCGCCAGGCGGGAGGCGCTACGGCGATTGATCAATAGTTCGAGTGCATCCATTTGATTAACTCCTGTCATGATGTTTATTCACAAAATTAACACGAGAGTGGATTTTGTTACAGCACAGGCCGCGATTCCTGCTGACAAGTGCCGGTTGGGTCATTACGATAACCACATCTATTGCACCTGCGACAGGTGTAACTTTTAGTCTGGGAGAATACATGCGAACCCTTTGGCGACTTATTGCCGGATTTTTTAAATGGACGTGGCGTCTACTGAATTTTGTCCGTGAAATGGTACTTAACCTGTTTTTTATTTTTCTCGTGCTTGTTGTCGTGGGTATCTGGATGCAGGTCAGTGGTAGCGATAGCAAAGAAACCGCCAGTCGTGGCGCGTTGCTGCTCGATATCTCCGGCGTGATCGTCGATAAGCCTGACAGTTCGCAGCGGTTTAGCAAGCTGAGCCGTCAGTTACTTGGTGCCAGTTCTGATCGTTTGCAGGAAAACTCACTGTTTGACATTGTAAACACCATTCGCCAGGCAAAAGATGACCGGAACATCACCGGTATCGTGATGGATCTGAAAAACTTCGCGGGCGGCGATCAGCCTTCCATGCAGTACATTGGTAAAGCCCTGAAAGAGTTTCGTGACAGCGGCAAACCGGTTTATGCCATTGGCGAGAACTACAGCCAGGGGCAATATTATCTTGCCAGTTTTGCCAACAAAATCTGGCTATCACCACAAGGCGTGGTTGATCTGCATGGTTTTGCGACCAACGGACTGTATTACAAGTCATTGTTGGATAAGTTAAAAGTTTCCACCCATGTGTTCCGCGTCGGTACGTATAAATCTGCCGTTGAGCCGTTTATTCGTGATGATATGTCACCGGCAGCCCGCGAGGCTGACAGCCGCTGGATTGGTGAGCTGTGGCAAAACTATCTCAACACTGTGGCTGCTAATCGTCAGATCACCGCCCAGCAAGTATTCCCTGGCGCACAAGGGGTGCTTGATGGCTTAACCAAAACCGGTGGCGATACCGCGAAGTACGCGCTGGATAACAAACTGGTCGATGCACTGGCATCAAGTGCCGAAATCGAAAAAGCCCTGACCAAAGAGTTCGGCTGGAGTAAGGCGGATAAAAATTATCGCGCCATCAGTTATTACGATTATGCTTTGAAAACTCCGGCAGATACCGGCGACAGCATCGGTGTCGTCTTCGCAAATGGCGCAATTATGGATGGCGAAGAAACCCAGGGTAATGTTGGCGGCGACACAACCGCAGCGCAAATCCGCGACGCTCGTCTTGACCCGAAAGTGAAAGCGATTGTTCTGCGTGTTAATAGCCCTGGCGGCAGCGTTACTGCGTCTGAAGTGATTCGATCTGAACTGGCAGCAGCCCGAGCGGCTGGCAAGCCTGTGGTTGTATCGATGGGCGGCATGGCGGCATCTGGTGGTTACTGGATCTCCACGCCGGCCAATTACATTGTGGCTAACCCCAGCACTCTGACCGGTTCTATCGGTATCTTCGGCGTGATCACTACCGTAGAAAACAGTCTGGATTCGATTGGTGTACATACTGATGGCGTTTCAACCTCACCTCTGGCGGATGTTTCCATTACTAAAGCACTGCCGCCGGAAGCGCAGCAGATGATGCAGTTAAGCATTGAGAACGGTTATAAACGCTTCATCACGCTGGTTGCGGATTCGCGTAACTCGACGCCAGAGCAGATCGATAAAATCGCTCAGGGGCACGTCTGGACTGGTCAGGATGCGAAAGCTAACGGTCTGGTCGATAGTCTCGGTGATTTCGATGATGCAGTTGCCAAAGCGGCAGAACTGGCCAAAATGAAACAGTGGCATCTGGAATATTACGTCGATGAACCAACCTTCTTCGACAAAGTGATGGACAACATGTCAGGTTCTGTACGGGCGATGTTGCCAGATACGCTCCAGGCTATGTTGCCTGCACCGCTGGCCTCGGTGGCTTCAACCGTTAAAAGCGAAAGCGACAAGCTGGCGGCCTTTAACGATCCGCAAAACCGTTACGCGTTTTGCCTGACCTGCGCCAACGTGCGGTAATCCCTGCAAATATGTGGCCGATATGCTGTCGGCCACACTCCTGAACCGGACTGTCTTTCACTTCCTCTCTCCACTACATTGCCTTGCTCATTCTGCATCTGATAAGGAGTCATCAGTGAATAAGGCACCCTCTTTAATTGCCGCTATTGTCCTCGGACTGGGGATCAGCGCCTGTGGTTATTTCGTTGGCGATGGAGTTAAGCATTTAAAAACTAACAACCGTTATGTGAACGTGCGGGGGCTTTCGGAAAAAGAAGTTCGCGCAGATACGGCTGAATTAACCATTGCGATTAACTTTAAGGGCAATGTTCCCGGCGAGCTTTTCCCAAAACTGGAAGACGCGCAGAAAAAAATTGTTGTCGAACTCAACGCTCAGGGGATTAGCAGCACAGAGATAAACCTGGGCCAATGGACAAGCAAGCGAACGGACTCCTTTTATCTCAAAGATGATCCAACGATGCCTCGCTATAATGCCGACGGGTCAGTGACGATAAAAACCCATAACGTTGCTGCCGTCGAAAAAGTCGTCGCTAAACTAAACGAACTGCAAGTCGCCACGGATGGTGCTATCGCTGATAGCAAAATCGCCTATCGTTTTAATGGCATTGGCGCACTTCGCGCTGAGATGATTGCCGCCGCGACAAAAGACGCACGCAACGCAGCATTACAGTTTGCGACGGATTCAGGTAGTCAGGTGGGGTCAATCAGCGATGCTTCGCAAGGGGTGTTCCAGATCTTCGCCAGTGGCAGTGATGAAGATGATCCTACGGCGATTAATAAAACGGTGCGCGTGGTAACGACCGTAACCTATGCGTTGCAGGATTAATCACTTTTCTCCGGCGGGATGCTACACCCTCTGTTCCGCCAGACTTTTCTCATATCCACAGAGTATCCAGGTGCGCTCCCTGCCCCTCACGTATATACTTTTGCTCTTTCGATATCATTCATATCAATATCATGCAAAAGAAATCAATTTACGTTGCCTACACGGGCGGAACCATCGGGATGCAGCGTTCCGAGCAGGGTTATATTCCAGTGTCAGGTCATCTGCAACGCCAGTTGGCGTTGATGCCGGAATTCCATCGCCCGGAGATGCCAGATTTCACTATTCATGAATATACGCCGCTAATGGATTCTTCCGATATGACGCCGGAAGACTGGCAGCATATCGCTGAAGACATTAAAGCGCACTATAACGAGTACGATGGTTTTGTCATTCTGCACGGCACCGATACCATGGCATATACCGCCTCTGCACTGTCGTTCATGCTGGAGAATCTTGGTAAACCGGTCATTGTGACAGGGTCACAAATCCCGTTAGCCGAGCTACGCTCTGACGGACAAATCAATCTGCTGAATGCGTTGTACGTTGCTGCTAACTACCCGATCAACGAAGTAACGCTGTTTTTTAATAACCGCCTGTATCGCGGAAACCGAACCACTAAAGCCCATGCCGATGGTTTTGATGCCTTTGCTTCCCCCAATCTTCCACCGTTACTGGAGGCAGGTATCCATATTCGTCGTTTGAATACACCACCCGCCCCGCACGGTGATGGAGAACTGATCGTTCATCCAATTACGCCACAACCGATCGGCGTGGTGACAATTTATCCGGGGATCTCTGCCGATGTTGTGCGTAATTTCCTGCGCCAACCGGTTAGGGCGTTGATTCTTCGCTCTTACGGCGTGGGTAATGCGCCGCAAAACAAAGCTTTCCTGCAAGAATTACAGGAGGCCAGCGATCGCGGTATCGTGGTGGTTAATCTGACGCAATGTATGTCCGGTAAAGTGAATATGGGGGGATATGCCACCGGTAACGCCCTCGCCCACGCCGGCGTTATTGGCGGCGCGGATATGACTGTGGAAGCCACTCTCACCAAGCTGCACTATCTACTTAGCCAGGGACTGGATACTGAAACCATTCGCAAGGCTATGAGCCAAAACCTACGCGGCGAGCTGACGCCGGATGATTAAGCAACTGTCTTGTTCGGGTTTCAGATGAGTGGCTCAGTGTATGCGCCAAACGCTTAATCACGGGCTATAAACCCCAGGAGACAACAGGCTGCATACTCATTGCCAAATCTAATCGCTGTTATATTAACCAATTTTCAAGATACAAGGAGATTGCAATGCCCCATCGCGCCCTGTTACTGGTCGATTTACAAAATGATTTCTGTGCCGGTGGCGCGCTCGCCGTGCCAGAAGGTGACAGCACTGTGGATGTCGCTAACCGCTTGATTGACTGGTGTCAGTTGCGCGGTGAACCAGTTATCGCCAGTCAGGACTGGCATCCGGCTAATCACGGCAGTTTTGCCAGCCAGCATCAGGTGGAGCCATACAGCCAGGGGACGCTCGACGGTTTGCCGCAAACATTCTGGCCTGAACACTGCGTGCAGAGCAGTGAAGGCGCGCAATTACATCCGTTACTCAATCAAAATGCGATCGCAGCAGTGTTCCATAAAGGCGAAAACCCTTTAGTTGACAGTTACAGTGCTTTTTTTGATAACGGACGTCGGCAGAAAACCGCGCTCGATGGCTGGTTACGCGACCATGAAATCAATGAATTGATCGTTATGGGGCTGGCTACTGACTATTGTGTGAAGTTTACCGTGCTGGACGCGTTGCAGTTAGGTTATAGCGTGAGCGTGATTACCGATGGCTGTCGTGGCGTAAATATTCAGCCGCAGGACAGTGCACACGCATTTATGGAGATGTCAGCGGCTGGAGCAACACTGTACACGCTGGCGGACTGGGAAGAGACGCAGGGATAATTTTGCTGGCCTACGATTCAGTACTGACGTTGTAGGCCAGATAAGACACATCAACGGCGCATCTGGCGTGCTCGTAGTTAAATCAAACAATCAACTCGTAACAGTAAAGATTATCCCTCTCTTCATAAACGTCTGATAAAGGGAACAAATCTCTTACTTAAACATGGCTATCGGCTTTGCCGAGATACCAAAATCTTCTTTCAACTGTTGTTTGCTCTTCATGACCATCTGACCGTTAGTGTCGATTGTCATATGCTGCGCATCGGTATTGTTTCGGGCCTGCCATAACATCACCAGTTGCAGGCAGTTCTCTTTTTGTTCTTCAGTCAGCGCAACACCATCTGGCCATTTTCCCAGTTCAACGGCAGTCGATAAACGCTGGTAAACCTCAGGCGTCATGCTGTTGATTATTTCATCAAGATCCATAATTTTCCCGCTCCTGTGGAATAAGTTGCTGAATCGTTTTTTCAACCGTTGATTTCTTCGCCATTTTCGTCATCAGTAAAGCGCAATGATGCCGAGTTAACACAATAACGTTCGCCTGTGGGTTGCGGGCCGTCGGGAAAGACGTGCCCCAGATGGGCATCACAGTTTCCACAACGAATTTCTATCCGCTGCATACCATGTGACAAGTCTTTGATATAACGGATCGAATCTTCACTCACCGGCTCATAAAAACTGGGCCAGCCACAGCCTGAATCATACTTGGTTTGGGAGTGAAACAGAGGTGCATCGCAAATCAAACAGTGGTAAACACCGCCGCGCTTGTTATGCAGTAAACGTCCAGTGAATGGCGGCTCCGTCCCGTGATTCTGAGTCACGTAAAACTGCATCTCGGACAAATTTTTTTTCAGTTCTTCTGCCGAAGGTTTGTTAGCCATTTGCTCACATCTCACTTTAATCACGCTCACATTACGTGACTTATTCTAACAAAACATTAACACCTACTGGCAAAATTTTGTCCTAAACTTGATCTCGACGAAATAGCTGCACCTAAATCGTGATGAAAATCACATTTTTATCATAATTGCCCTTTAAAATTCTGGGCGCCGCCCTCATGTGGTTTCAAGCCCAAAGGAAGAGTGAGGCGAGTCAGTCGTGTAATGCCAAGGCACAGGATTGATTTGTCGCAATGATTGACACGATTCCGCTTGACGCTGCGTAAGGTTTTTGTAATTTTACAGGCAACCTTTTATTCACTAACAAATAGCTGGTGGAATATATGACTATCAAAGTAGGTATCAACGGTTTTGGCCGTATCGGTCGCATTGTTTTCCGTGCTGCTCAGAAACGTTCTGACATTGAGATCGTTGCAATCAACGACCTGTTAGACGCTGATTACATGGCATACATGCTGAAATATGACTCCACTCACGGTCGTTTCGACGGCACCGTTGAAGTGAAAGACGGTCATCTGATCGTAAACGGTAAAAAAATCCGTGTTACCGCTGAACGTGATCCGGCTAACCTGAAATGGGACGAAGTTGGTGTTGACGTTGTCGCTGAAGCAACTGGTCTGTTCCTGACTGACGAAACTGCTCGTAAACACATCACCGCTGGTGCGAAAAAAGTGGTTATGACTGGTCCGTCTAAAGACAACACTCCGATGTTCGTTAAAGGCGCTAACTTCGACAAATATGCTGGCCAGGACATCGTTTCTAACGCTTCCTGCACCACCAACTGCCTGGCTCCGCTGGCTAAAGTTATCAACGATAACTTCGGCATCATCGAAGGTCTGATGACCACCGTTCACGCTACTACCGCTACTCAGAAAACCGTTGACGGCCCGTCTCACAAAGACTGGCGCGGCGGCCGTGGCGCTTCCCAGAACATCATCCCGTCCTCTACCGGTGCTGCTAAAGCTGTAGGTAAAGTACTGCCAGAACTGAATGGCAAACTGACTGGTATGGCGTTCCGTGTTCCGACTCCGAACGTATCCGTCGTTGACCTGACCGTTCGTCTGGAAAAAGCTGCAACTTACGAGCAGATCAAAGCTGCCGTTAAAGCTGCTGCTGAAGGCGAAATGAAAGGCGTTCTGGGCTACACCGAAGATGACGTAGTATCTACCGATTTCAACGGCGAAGTTTGCACTTCCGTGTTCGATGCTAAAGCGGGTATCGCTCTGAACGACAACTTCGTGAAACTGGTATCCTGGTACGACAACGAAACCGGTTACTCCAACAAAGTTCTGGATCTGATCGCTCACATCTCCAAATAAGTTGAGATGACTCTGTGATCTAAAAAGAGCGACTTCGGTCGCTCTTTTTTTTACCTGATGAAATGAAGTTAAAGGACTGCGTCATGATTAAGAAAATTTTTGCCCTTCCGGTCATCGAACAAATTTCCCCTGTCCTCTCCCGTCGTAAACTGGATGAACTGAACCTTATTGTGGTCGATCATCCCCAGGTAAAAGCCTCTTTTGCATTACAGGGCGCACACCTTCTCTCCTGGAAACCTGCAGGTGAAGAAGACGTTCTGTGGTTGAGTAATAACACGCCGTTTAAAAATGGCGTCGCCATTCGCGGCGGCGTGCCGGTTTGTTGGCCGTGGTTTGGTCCGGCAGCACAGCAAGGTCTGCCTGCTCACGGTTTTGCCCGCATTCTGCCGTGGACGCTGAAATCGCACAGTGAAGATGCCGATGGCGTAGCGCTGACTTTTGAACTGACACAAAGCGACGAGACGAAAAAATACTGGCCGCACGACTTTACGCTGTTAGCGCATTTCCGCGTGGGTAAGACTTGTGAAATTGATCTTGAAGCGCACGGCGAATTTGAAACCACCTCTGCCCTGCATACCTACTTTAACGTGGGTGATATTGCTAAGGTGAGCGTCAGTGGCCTGGGCGATCGCTTCATTGATAAAGTCAATGACGCGAAAGAAGGCACTTTGACCGGGGGGATTCAGACATTCCCGGATCGTACCGATCGCGTGTATCTGAATCCGCAAGATTGTAGTGTGATTAATGACGAAGCGTTGAATCGCATTATTACCGTTGGTCACCAGCATCATCTGAACGTTGTTGGCTGGAATCCAGGTCCGGCGCTTTCAGTCAGCATGGGCGATATGCCAGATGACGGCTACAAAACCTTTGTCTGCGTAGAAACCGCTTACGCCTCTGAAGCACAAAAAACGTCCAAAGATATGCCCTCTCGTCTGGCACAATCCATCCGCGTTGCCAAACGCTAATCTGCGCTAGTTTTGTGTGCCGGATGCGATGTATCCGGCACTGCTCAGCATCACACCATATCCAGCGCAGTTTTTACTTTTGGTGCCGGATACGCTTTGTCCAGCATCGCTAATTCTTCTGGCGAAAGCACAATCTCCAGCACAGCCGCATTTTGTTGAACATGCGCGATAGTTGCCGCTTTTGGAATCGCCATCACGCCTTGATGGCTGATTACCCACGCCAGCAGAACTTGCGCCGCGCTGACATTGTGGGCATGTGCGATTTCGTTGACGACCGCGTTTTTTAGCAGTCCATTGCGCAACCGCCCAGCCTGGGCTAACGGGCTGTAAGCCATCACCGGCATCTGCTGTTGCTGGCACCAGGGGAGTAAATCGAACTCAATACCCCGTGAGCCAAGATGATAAAGCACCTGATTAGTCGCACACTGATTTCCCCCCGGCACCTGCCAGAGCTCCTGCATATCGGCATAATCAAGATTAGAAACGCCCCAGCGGCGGATTTTGCCCTGGGCGATCAATTTTTCCATCGCGGCAACAGTTTCTTCAAAAGCGAAACTGCCAGACCAGTGTAATAAATAAAGATCGAGATAATCGGTATTAAGACGGCGTAAGCTGGCTTCGCAGGCATTAATCGCTTTTTGTCCGCCAGCATTCCACGGATAGACCTTAGAGACGAGAAAGGCCTTATCACGCAGGCCAGTTAATGCTTCACCAACTACCTTTTCAGCACCACCGTCCGCATACATTTCGGCGGTATCAATGAGGGTTAAACCGAGTTCAATGCCCGCGCGCAGTGCAGCGACTTCTGTTTTGCGCTGACTGACATCTTCGCCCATAAACCATGTTCCCTGCCCTATGGCTGGCACTGAGTCCCCATCACTAAACTGAATCATTTTTTGTTGCATTGTTTCCTCCCAGGTTACGCACCACCGTAATGCAAAACAGGGCGTGACGCCCTGTTTTTATGCACAAAATGCCCTGGAAAGATGCACTATCAGAATTTGTAGGTGATCCCGGTCGAAATCAGACCTGTCCAGGACTTATCAACCATCGGGCTATCGGTAACTTCATCGGACAGACGGGTGTAGCGCGCAGTACCGTAAATGCTCCAGTCGCCCATGAAGTTGTAGTTGGCGCTCAGTTCCAGATACGGACTCCAGCTATCATTCGGGTTATAGCCACGCAGACCGCTGCGCGCAGACTCTTTACGCGATACGCCATAATAGTATTCGTTATGGTTTTCGCTGTTCCACTGCACACCGATACCCGGGGTCAGAGTCAGACCACCGTTAGTGTAACGGTACAACCAGGCCGTATCCCAGACGATACCGTTGCTGTTATCCAGTGTGTCGGCTGCCAGAGAGGTACGCAGATAACCGTACTGGGTAAAGTGAGCGTAGGACAGACCGGCCATCATAGTGCTCTTACGGTCATCCAGGTGGCGCATCTGGTGGTTGCCACTGTCTTTAGCTTTGAAGTAGAGCGGCGACCAGTAAGCGGTAATCGAAAGTTTATCCGTTGCATCGTTCCACAGGTAGTAACCACCACCTAAGCCACGGAACCAGAAGTTATCGCCTTCATAGTTGATTACCGGTACTGGGTAAACATCGGTATCGTAATCTTTATAAGGGTGTTCAACGACACCTACGCCTGCGCCCAGGGAAAATTTACCTTCAGCGTGTGCTACGCCTGCAGACGTTGCGATAAGCACTCCAAGTGCCAGAAGTTTGAGTTTGGTCACAATTAATCATTCCTTAAACAAATGTTTAGCGGGCGACAAAGTTTACCCGTCAATACATCGAAACCCAACCTTTTTACATTTTCATTTCTAAAGGTAACTGTTTAATTTTCCTGACGCTGGTGACATCAGGCTTACACCTGAATGAATTTTGCATTACCGACGGCAATATTCTTTACATTAGTTATGCAATTTTTATGGGTGAGTTGTTGATATGCCATTGAAATCCAGAAAGCCGTGCAGGCAAGTTTTCCATTTGCCATCTACGCTTAATTTTGAAGGTGTATCACCGGGCACGTTCTTCTCGCAGTCGGTAAGATGGCATGAGAGTTGCTGTGTTTTAGCAAGAGACGTCGTTCAGTTTACCTCTTCCGGGAGCCTCTACTATTCATATGAACGGCTCTTAACCTGTGCTAAAAAACGAAAGGACGGCATACCATGAATATATTCGATCACTATCGCCAGCGATATGAAGCTGCCAAGGACGAAGAGTTCACACTGCAGGAGTTTCTTACCACTTGTCGGCAAGATCGCAGTGCTTATGCCAACGCGGCTGAGCGGCTACTGATGGCTATTGGTGAGCCTGTCATGGTCGATACAGCCCAGGAACCCAGACTTTCTCGACTCTTCTCGAACCGGGTCATCGCACGTTATCCGGCGTTTGAAGAGTTTTACGGCATGGAAGACGCGATTGAACAGATTGTCTCTTATCTGAAACACGCGGCTCAGGGGCTGGAAGAGAAGAAACAAATTCTGTATCTGCTGGGGCCTGTGGGTGGGGGGAAATCGTCGCTTGCGGAGCGACTGAAATCATTAATGCAACTCGTGCCTATTTATGTATTGAGCGCCAATGGTGAGCGCAGCCCGGTCAACGATCATCCGTTCTGTCTGTTCAATCCACAGGAAGATGCGCAGATCCTCGAAAAAGAGTACGGCATTCCGCGCCGCTACCTCGGCACTATCATGTCGCCGTGGGCCGCGAAGCGCCTGCATGAATTTGGTGGCGATATCACTAAATTTCGGGTTGTGAAGGTCTGGCCGTCGATTCTACAACAAATTGCCATCGCTAAAACGGAGCCCGGCGATGAGAACAACCAGGATATCTCAGCGCTGGTAGGGAAAGTCGATATTCGTAAGCTCGAACACTACGCGCAGAACGATCCAGACGCCTATGGTTATTCCGGTGCGCTGTGCCGCGCCAACCAGGGGATCATGGAATTTGTCGAGATGTTTAAAGCACCGATTAAAGTGCTGCATCCTCTGTTGACCGCCACCCAGGAAGGCAACTACAACGGGACGGAAGGTATCTCCGCCCTGCCGTTCAACGGGATTATTCTCGCCCACTCGAACGAATCCGAATGGGTCACTTTCCGTAACAATAAAAACAACGAGGCCTTCCTCGACCGTGTCTATATCGTGAAGGTGCCGTACTGCTTGCGCATTTCCGAAGAGATTAAAATCTACGAGAAATTACTTAATCATAGTGAACTGACTCACGCACCATGCGCACCTGGCACGCTGGAAACTCTGTCACGTTTTTCCATTCTTTCGCGTCTGAAAGAGCCAGAAAACTCCAGCATTTATTCAAAGATGCGCGTTTATGATGGCGAAAGTCTGAAAGATACCGATCCGAAAGCCAAATCGTATCAGGAGTATCGGGATTACGCGGGCGTCGATGAAGGGATGAACGGTCTGTCCACACGTTTTGCGTTTAAGATCCTCTCTCGCGTGTTCAACTTCGATCACGTGGAAGTGGCAGCTAACCCGGTCCATCTGTTCTACGTTCTTGAACAGCAGATTGAGCGCGAGCAGTTCCCGCAAGAGCAGGCAGAACGCTATCTGGAGTTCCTGAAAGGTTATCTGATCCCGAAATATGCCGAGTTTATCGGCAAAGAGATCCAGACGGCTTATCTGGAGTCTTATTCCGAATATGGACAGAACATTTTCGATCGTTATGTCACCTATGCGGATTTCTGGATCCAGGATCAGGAGTATCGCGACCCGGATACCGGTCAGTTGTTTGATCGCGAGTCGCTGAACGCCGAGCTGGAGAAAATCGAAAAACCAGCGGGGATCAGCAATCCGAAAGATTTCCGTAACGAGATTGTCAACTTCGTGCTGCGCGCCAGAGCAAATAACAGCGGACGCAATCCGAACTGGACCAGTTATGAAAAACTGCGCACGGTTATTGAGAAAAAAATGTTTTCCAATACCGAAGAATTACTGCCAGTCATTTCGTTTAACGCTAAAACCTCAACCGACGAGCAGAAGAAACACGACGATTTTGTCGACCGTATGATGGAGAAAGGCTACACCCGTAAACAGGTGCGTTTACTGTGCGAATGGTATTTGCGCGTACGTAAATCCTCTTAACAACCATGGCCCGGAGCACATGCTCATGGGCCTACAACGACAGCGAACCGTAGGCCGGATAAGCGAAGCGTGTCCGGCAATACAGGTGCAGCATACAGTTGGCAAATGCAGTACGGGGGGCATATGACCTGGTTTATTGACCGGCGTCTGAACGGCAAAAACAAAAGCATGGTGAATCGCCAGCGTTTTTTACGCCGTTATAAAGCGCAAATTAAACAGTCGATCTCCGAGGCCATTAATAAGCGTTCGGTGACTGACGTCGACAGCGGCGAGTCCGTCTCCATTCCAACGGAAGATATTAGCGAACCGATGTTTCATCAGGGGCGTGGCGGCCTGCGCCATCGCGTTCACCCGGGTAACGACCATTTCATCCAGAACGATCGCATTGAACGTCCCCAGGGCGGCAGCGGCGGTTCCGGTAGTGGTCAGGGCCAGGCTAGTCAGGACGGTGAAGGTCAGGATGAATTTGTCTTCCAGATTTCGAAAGACGAATATCTCGACCTGCTGTTTGAAGATTTAGCCTTACCGAATTTAAAACAGAACCAGCAACGCCAATTGACCGAGTTTAAAACGCATCGGGCGGGTTATACCGCTAACGGCGTTCCGGCCAATATCAGCGTGGTGCGTTCATTGCAAAACTCACTGGCGAGACGTACCGCGATGACCGCAGGTAAACGGCGGGAACTTCATGCTCTGGAAGAAGATTTGGCAATCATCAGCAACAGTGAACCTGCGCAATTGCTGGAAGAGGAACGGCTACGCAAAGAGATTGCCGAATTACGCGCCAAAATTGAACGCGTTCCGTTCATCGACACCTTCGATTTACGTTATAAGAACTACGAAAAACGACCCGATCCCTCCAGTCAGGCGGTAATGTTTTGTCTGATGGACGTTTCTGGTTCAATGGATCAATCCACCAAAGATATGGCCAAACGTTTTTATATTTTGCTGTATCTGTTCCTGAGCAGAACTTACAAGAACGTGGAGGTCGTTTACATCCGCCACCATACCCAGGCGAAAGAAGTCGATGAACATGAGTTTTTCTACTCGCAGGAAACGGGTGGCACCATTGTTTCCAGCGCTCTGAAACTGATGGATGAGGTGGTGAAAGAGCGTTATAACCCGGCACAATGGAATATTTATGCCGCGCAGGCGTCGGACGGTGATAACTGGGCCGATGACTCTCCGCTTTGCCATGAAATTCTGGCGAAAAAATTGTTGCCCGTTGTTCGTTATTACAGCTATATCGAAATTACCCGTCGCGCTCATCAGACATTGTGGCGGGAATATGAGCATCTGCAATCTACATTCGAAAACTTTGCGATGCAGCATATCCGCGATCAGGATGATATTTATCCGGTGTTTCGCGAACTATTTCATAAACAAAATGCAACTACTAAAGACTAAAACCATCAGCCAGGTCATTATTCCCTGGCTGATTTTTAGTTAATTGTAAATACAGTTATTTATTATCTACATTAGCTTACAAACAACTTAAATATAACAGCGTAACCTTTACAGAACTTAGTTTCATGAAACAATCATTCGGAAAAATGATTCTGTTAGCACGCTTTTCTCAATGCTATACTTTAATTCTTTTTTACTGATAATGATAATTGATCCCGGTCAAAACTCCATTTCTCTGCAATCAATAAAATCGACTACTCAGATTGCTCTCCTTTTTTATGGTTCCCATGGGTACACAAAAATTAAAAGCACACAGCTTTTTTATTTTCAGCTTACTATTGACATTAATTTTATTTTGCATTACCACCTTATATAATGAAAACGCTAATATAAAGCTCATCCCTCAGATGAACTACCTGATGGTCGTTGTGGCTTTATTTTTCCTTAACGCCGTCATTTTCCTTTTCATGTTAATGAAGTATTTTACTAATCGAGATATTTTCCCAACCCTAATTTTAAGTCTTGCTTTTTTAAGTGGCCTTGTCTATTTAACTGAAACGATCGTTATTATTCACAAGCCTATCAGCGATAGTACGCTGATCCAGACGAAATCGAATGACGTTTCCATTTTCTATCTTTTTCGCCAACTAAGTTTTATTAGCTTAGCATCGCTGGCTCTTTTCTGTTATGACCGAAACAGCATTCTGACAAACAACAAGAAAAAAACATGCATCCTGTTGCTGGCACTAATACCTTTTATGTTGTTTCCATTACTGGCGCACAACCTGAGCAGTTATAATCCTGACTATGCCTTATATGTCGTAGATTACTGCCCGAATAATAATACTGCGAGTTGGGGTATTAACTACACCAAGATTCTGGTTTGTCTGTGGGCATGTTTACTATTTTTTATTATCACACGGACAGGTTTAGCGAGCGAACTTTGGCCGTCAATCGCGTTATTATGTCTGGCCTCACTCTGTTGTAACTTGTTGCTACTGACTCTGGATGAATATAATTACACCATCTGGTATATCAGCCGCGGTATTGAGGTTTCCAGTAAACTGTTTGTGGTTTCTTTCCTGATTTATAACATTTTTCAGGAACTACAACTTGCCAGTAAACTGGCGGTTTATGATGTACTGACCAATATTTATAACCGCCGTCACTTTTTCAACAGTGTAGAGTCATTACTCTCTCGCCCTGTTGTGAAGGATTTTTGTATCATGCTGGTAGATATTAACCAGTTCAAACGCATAAATGCTCAGTGGGGTCATCATGTGGGCGATAAAGTTCTGGTTTCAATTGTCGATATTATCCAGCAAAGTATCCGCCCCGATGACATCTTCGCGCGTCTGGAAGGTGAAGAGTTCGGTTTACTATTTACCGAATTGAATGCTGCCCAGGCAAAAATTATCGCCGATCGGGTGCGTAAAAATGTCGAACTACTGACCGGTTTTAGTAATAGATATAATGTCCCTGAACAAATGACCATCAGCATTGGCTGTGTTTTTTCCACTGGCGACACGCGTAATATCTCGCTTGTCATGACGGAAGCTGATAAAGCGTTACGAGAAGCGAAAAATGATGGTGGCAACAAAGTGATTATTCATTATATTTGAGTGCAAAATTATTCACAGCCATGCGTTTTGCGTGGCTTTGGCATACAATTTATTATCAATACCCCTAAATTTCCCCTCCCCAGCGGCGCAGAGATGAGTATAATTAGCGCCCCTGTACCAGGCCGCAATCGAACTTTATCTGGTTTTCTCGTTTCACTAACCGAAGGAGTGCCATTTATCATGAAATTGCACCATAGAATGCTCCGGCATTTTATCGCCGCAAGTGTCATTGTGCTGACATCTTCCTTCCTTATTTTTGAACTTGTCGCCAGCGACAGGGCAATGAGTGCTTATTTGCGCTATATCGTCCAGAAAGCAGATTCCTCCTTTCTCTACGACAAGTATCAAAATCAGAGTATCGCCGCACATGTGATGCGCGCGCTTGCTGCGAAACAGTCTGAGGTGTCGCCAGAACAGCGACGTGCCATCTGTGAAGCTTTTGAATCTGCCAACAATACCCATGGCTTAAACCTGACAGCCCATACTTACGCGGGTTTACACGGAACATTGCAGACTGCATCCACTGACTGCGACACGATTGTGGAAGCTGCGGCGCTATTACCGGCATTTGATCAGGCAGTTGAAGGCAACCGCCATCAGGATGATTATGGTTCCGGTCTTGGCATGGCCGAAGAGAAATTTCACTATTATCTCGATCTCAATGACCGCTATGTCTATTTTTATGAGCCAGTCAATGTTGAGTACTTCGCGATGAATAACTGGTCCTTCCTGCAATCAGGAAGCATTGGCATTGATCGTAAAGATATTGAAAAAGTGTTTACCGGACGTACTGTGTTATCGAGCATTTACCAGGATCAGCGTACTAAACAGAACGTGATGAGTTTGCTGACACCAGTTTATGTTGCAAGGCAGTTAAAAGGTATTGTACTGCTGGATATTAATAAGAATAATCTACGAAATATCTTTTACACTCATGATCGCCCTCTCCTCTGGCGTTTTCTTAATGTCACGCTAACCGATACAGATTCGGGACGGGACATTATTATCAACCAGAGCGAAGATAACCTGTTTCAGTATGTCAGTTACGTCCACGACTTACCTGGCGGTATTCGCGTTTCGTTATCCATTGATATTCTTTACTTTATCACGTCTTCGTGGAAAAGCGTTCTGTTCTGGATTTTGACAGCGTTAATTTTGCTGAATATGGTCCGGATGCACTTCCGCTTGTACCAGAACGTGACGCGCGAAAATATCAGTGATGCGATGACCGGACTGTATAATCGCAAAATATTAACGCCTGAACTGGAGCAGCGTTTGCAGAAACTGGTGCAATCCGGTTCTTCTGTCATGTTTATTGCAATTGACATGGACAAGTTAAAGCAAATTAATGACACCCTTGGTCATCAGGAGGGCGATTTAGCGATTACATTATTAGCCCAGGCGATTAAGCAGTCGATTCGTAAAAGCGATTATGCCATCCGTCTCGGTGGCGATGAATTTTGCATCATTCTGGTCGATTCGACGCCGCAAATTGCCGCGCAACTGCCTGAACGTATCGAAAAACGCCTGCAACATATCGCGCCGAAGAAAGAGATCGGCTTCTCTTCCGGTATTTACGCGATGAAAGAAAACGATACGTTACATGATGCGTATAAAGCTTCTGATGAACGTTTATATGTCAATAAGCAGAACAAAAACAGCCGTTCATGATAATCTTCTGTGGTTATTTGGTTATAATTCCAGGAGCGTGAAATGACTGAAATGACTAAAGGAAGCGTGACGCATCAGCGGTTAATCGCTTTATTATCACAAGAAGGTGCTAACTACCGCATCGTTACCCACGAAGCGGTAGGTAAATGCGAAGCGGTGTCAGAAATTCGTGGCACCGCTTTGGGTCAGGGAGCTAAAGCACTGGTGTGTAAAGTCAAAGGTAATGGCGTAAATCAGCATGTTCTGGCGATCCTCGCAGCCGATCAACAGGCTGATCTTAGTAAACTCGCCAGTCACATCGGTGGGCTACGCGCTTCGCTGGCCAGCCCGGCGGAAGTCGATGAACTGACAGGCTGTGTCTTTGGCGCTATCCCCCCCTTCAGCTTCCACCCAAAACTCAAACTGGTTGCCGACCCACTACTCTTTGAGCGATTCGATGAGATTGCCTTCAACGCAGGCATGCTGGATAAATCTGTAATTCTGAACACCACAGATTACTTGCGCATTGCGCAACCAGAACTGGTCAAATTCCGCCGTACTGCGTAACTAGCTGGTCCGTTCAATAAGCAGAACGGACAGTACTAACACAACTGCAATGGCAAAAAACGATGACGTGATAATCAGTGTCTCAACGAGCATTTGATCGTTCATGGTTTTCCCCCAGAAGATACCTGTTTTCACGTTATTGTTAGCGTGTACAAGTGGCAATTTGATGACAAATTGCCTGATTTTTTATGCATAACACGTAATTTTTTCTGCTTCCTTTCAGCAGCAGGCGTAAAGTAGGCGGGGTTATTATTTTTTGGCAAGGAAACCACGATGTTTGATGTCACTTTGCTGATCCTGCTCGGCTTAGCTGCGCTGGGCTTTATCAGCCACAACACCACTGTCGCCGTTTCAATTCTGGTGTTGATCATTGTCCGCGTCACACCGTTAAGCACCTTTTTTCCGTGGATCGAAAAACAGGGACTGAGTATCGGGATAATCATTCTGACCATTGGCGTAATGGCCCCTATTGCCAGCGGAACACTGCCCCCCTCGACACTGATTCACTCGTTTCTGAACTGGAAATCGCTGGTAGCGATTGCCGTGGGAGTGATTGTCTCCTGGCTTGGAGGACGCGGCGTGACGTTAATGGGCAGCCAGCCGCAACTGGTCGCCGGGCTGCTGGTAGGCACAATTTTAGGTGTGGCACTGTTTCGCGGTGTACCGGTCGGCCCGCTTATTGCCGCGGGACTGGTCTCTCTGATCATCGGGAAACAGTAGACTGTTTTCGAACTCAGAACTGGCACAACAAAAAACCAACAGCCACAAAGTGCTATAGTGACGTGGTAAATCATGCGTGAAAGGGAGAACAAACACGATGAATATTCAGTGTAAACGCGTTTATGATCCGGCTGAACAGAGCGATGGTTATCGCGTACTGGTCGACCGCCTCTGGCCGCGTGGTATCAAAAAAACTGATTTAGCATTTGATGAGTGGGATAAAGAGATCACACCATCAACAGAGTTGCGCAAAGCCTTTCACGGAGAAGTGGTCGATTTTAAAACCTTTCGCGAACAATATCTTGCTGAACTGGCGCAACACGAGCCGGAAGGGAAACGGCTGGCGGAAATCGCTCAAAAACAGCCGCTGACCCTGCTCTACTCGGCAAAAAATACCACGCAAAACCATGCACTGGTCCTGGCCGACTGGCTACGCAGCTTGTGATTTTAGCATGGCATCCGGCTGTTATTTTTCACCAGCCGGATGATCCCGCCGCCATAACGCCCATTCATCAATCGTTTCACCACCCGGCAATTTGCAATTGTTACTGACCCCTTGCGGTGTCTGCACCGGAATGAGCGTACCGCCTTTCTGCTGACAGTAGACCGAAGCCGGATTCGCCATGCCAACCTGCGGCGGTTTTGGCGCATCCGGCTGAGAAGTAGTTGAACACCCTGCCAGAATTAGCAGGCAAGGCAGAGCAAAACTGTGAATTTTCATATATTGATCCCGCACATTTATCTACGCCTTAGAATATCGCGGTATCGTTTTGTTTTGCAGCACTATTTCTTTTACATTCACTTAAAATATATTACAGCTAGTTTCATCTTCGTTGATGATGTTTTATCATGCCTGTAAAGATTAAATAATCAGCATTTTACCCGCAGCATCCTGGAGTTCTTTCGTGTCAGATCAGATCATTGCCCGCGTTTCGCAGTCACTCGCCTCAGAACATTCTCTCGAAAGTCTGGTTCGGCAGCTTCTGGAGATGCTGGAAATGGTCACCGACATGGAGTCGACTTATCTGACAAAAGTGGATATTGACGCGCGCCTGCAACATATTCTGTTCGCCCGTAATAGCCAGAAAATGCACATTCCGGAGAATTTTACTGTCTCGTGGGATTACTCGTTGTGCAAACGCGCCATTGATGAAAACTGTTTTTTCAGCGATGAAGTTCCCGATCGTTGGGGTGACTGCATCGCAGCCCGCAATCTCGGCATCACGACATTCCTGAGCACGCCGGTTCACTTACCGGATGGTTCATTCTATGGCACGCTTTGCGCCGCCAGCAGCGAGAAGCGTCCGTGGAGTGAGCGCGCAGAGCAGGTTTTACAGTTATTCGCCGGGCTGATTGCACAATATATTCAAAAAGAGGCGCTGGTTGAGCAATTACGTGAAGCCAATGCCGCTTTGATTGCGCAGTCGTATACTGACTCTTTAACTGGGCTACCTAATCGGCGGGCGATTTTTGATAACCTGAAGACGCTGTTTTCTCTTGCCCGGCATCTGAAGCGTAAAGCCATGATTGCCTTTATCGACCTGGATAACTTCAAACTAATCAATGACCGTTTTGGCCACAATAGCGGCGATCTGTTTCTTATTCAGGTTGGTGAGCGCCTCAATAAGCTGCATCAAAATGGCGAGATTATTGGTCGTCTCGGCGGCGATGAATTTTTAGTCGTATCTCTGGTTAATGAAAACGCGGATATCCCGTCACTGCGTGAGCGTATTCAACAGCAAATACGTGGAGAATATCACTTGGGCGATATTGAGCTGTTTTATCCTGGTGCCAGTCTTGGCATAGTTGAAGTGGATCCTGAAACAACCGACGCAGACAGTGCCCTGCACGCTGCCGATATCGCGATGTATCAGGAGAAAAAACACAAAGAGAAAACACCTTTTATCGCGCATTCAGACAGGCATTCCTGAGGCATATTCACATCCTTTTCTTTGGTGGTAACATGCGAATCGGTATTATCTTTCCCGTCGTAATCTTTATTACGGCAGTCGTATTTTTAGCGTGGTTTTTTATTGGCGGCTATGCGGCCCCAGGGGCATGAAGATGAAAAAAACAACGATTATCATGATGGGCGTGGCGATTATTGTCGTTCTTGGCACCGAGCTGGGATGGTGGTAACACTACGTCGGTAAAAATAGCAAAGGCTGCCTGTCGGCAGCCTTTGTGTTTTTCAGCATTAACTTTTGACTTTTCTGTAGATAAACAACACGACAAGCGCACCAATCACGGCAACAACAAAACTACCAAAGTTAAAGCCATCGACTTTGCCAAAACCAAACAGTGTACTGATCCATCCACCAACTACGGCACCGATAATTCCCAGCAGGATGGTCATAAAGAATCCACCACCATCTTTACCAGGCATGATCCACTTCGCCAGAATACCGGCAATAAGTCCAAAAATAATCCATGACAGAATGCCCATTGTTTCCTCACTTATCTGTTTTGCATTAGCGGGTTAGTCGCTGATAAAAAGCATAGCACAACATAAGAGAAGCAAGAATTGTGATGTGTGTCACAGAGGATTTTTTTTGCGATGGCGCTGAATTAGCGCCATCTGACATTAGCAATTATTACCAACCACAAACATCATGTTCGTTTTCCGTGTCATATGAACGCACGGTATTGACAAGATCTTTTATTACTTCAGCCGCCACTTCTGGCACCAGCAAGGTCATCGGCGTCTCTGTTTCGTAATCGACAGAAACACCATTACTGTTATTGGTGACGGTTACGGTATACGTTGCTTTGCCCATGATTCATTTCCCGCTATGAATGACTTTCCGTTGTTTTGCACCTTCCATCAGGACTTCAGGAGCAACGAAGAAGTCAATGTTGAAATAAGTATCGTCAGTCATGGCTTCAATATTGTGCCACTTTTCTGGCGGGAACACCGCGAATTGACCTGCTTCGATGAGGATCACCTGATCAGGTTCTGCGCTGTGTTCATCGGCGTAGCCGAGATATTTGACCGCCCCATGCATAACGGACAGGCGTGGATAAACACCCGGACGCGTTCCTTTATCAAGATGACGTTCGAATATTCCGGCAGGCGCAGTTTGTTTATTCCAGAAAGGTGTTGAGCGCGTATGAATGTAGTTCTGTGGGATTTGCAGCATCCTTTTCCCTCCTTCAGTAAATATGCTGAAAACCATTTATTTCAGCCGTTTCAGAGTACGCCTGATAATTTGCATTTTAAATACCATTTATTGGTTACTTTTTAGCATCATCAAACGGTGAATACAGATGCATTTCAGGAGGGAAGCCCGCAGCATCGCGGGCTGAAAGCATTAAGACTGCAGCGTCGCCAGTCGTGCGGCAAAACCAACAAACATCAGACCAATCAGCGAGTTGCCCACTTTGGCTAGTTTCTTCTTGGTGCGAATGTATTGCGTGACAAATGCACCTGAAATAATCAGGAAGCTCAAATAACAGAAGCTTACCAATTCCAGTGTTGTCGCCAAAATAAAGAATGAAATCCCAGTATGTGGCGCATTGACATCAATAAACTGTACGAAAAACGACACATAGAACAAAATGGCTTTCGGATTGGTCAGACTCAAAATTAATGCGCGCTTGAAGATGGCACCATATTGTGGCTCATCTGATTTAGCCTCGTTATTTTTACCTTTCAGGGTGGCGTAAAGAATTTTACCCCCCAGATAGAGCAAATAAAACGCGCCAAGATAACGTACGATATTGAATAATATCGGTGTGGTCTTAATTAAGGTTGCGACACCAGCCCACGCCAGAAACATCAATACCGCGTCACCGATAAATACACCGCAGGCCGCAAGATAACCGCCTTTCACTCCACTGCTGACGCTATTTTTAAGCACAAACAGGGTATTCGGCCCAGGCACCAACACGATAAAAATGGCACCAACCAGATAGGTCCAGTAATTCAGAACCCCATATTCTGCGAACACATTAACCTCTTTAATTCTCTTTGGATCATGCGCGATTAAAGGTGAATATGCTAACCAATCCGCAACGGCTTAGAAAGGAGAAAATCAGGGTTTAACCTGACAATAACTGGACAATTGAATTGTTATTCATGCCTGGTCCAGTGAAAAATTCGGATAGTGTTGGGAAAAATACTGGCGTAAAAACTCTACCGTTATCCGCACCTTCGCTGACATCGCCAGCCTTGATACATATACCACCCAGACATTCGCTGGCTGGTAATATTCCGGTAGCACTTGCGCTAAATGACCACTGGCAATATTTTCACTGACATCCCACCAGGAGCGCAGCGCAATCCCCTGGCCATCGAGGCACCACTGATGCACAATTTCCCCATGGTTAGACAACATCGGCCCGGTAACTTTAATCGTATGCTGCCCTTCTTTATTGCACAATTGCCAGACACCAAACCTGGCAGCGATTGAAGAAGTGATTACTCACGGGCCAAAAACACCGGATATGAAAGGCAATGCCACCACGCCACAATTTACTGACGCTATTTGCAAAATTATTTTGCGTTAAGGTCAAACCAGTTTATTTGAACCGACTGGTGTTGGATTTGTAGTTTATCCGAAGCCGGATGCAGCGCATAACGCACCTTGTCCGGCTTACGCACGTTTTATTGCGGATATTCCTGCAATAAATTGTGTAATGCTTCCGCCATCAGCGCACCACGCCAGCCGGAAATCAGCTCTGGCAAATTATTCTGTGGTTTTAATTTCCAGTGCCAGTTCAGCAGTTGGTTGATTTGCCGACGCGATGCCAGCAATTCGACGCTGATCTTGTGCGTTTCACTCACGTCAGTAATCAGCGACTTAATCGCTTTAAACGCTTTGCGATAACCGGGCATATCCATCAGGTTAAGCATCGGCTGCGGCAAGGCCTCTTCTGGCAATGCCTGCGCTTTCTCTACCAGCGCCAGCAACGTCTTACCGTGGAAGCGGATTTCGCTACCGGATAAGCCCAGGCTATCCAGCTCGCCCAGACTGCCCGGCATATAACGCGCTACCGACCACAAATGTTCTTCACGCACGACAAAGTTCACCGCCAGATCGCGCTCCCGAGCCTTACGCAGCCGCCAGTCGGCTAGCAGTTGCAGACAGGCGAGTTGGCGCGTGCGTAATTGCCAGGCATTGGTGATATCACGCCATGCGTCTTCTGGCGCAACGATCTCCTGACGACGCGTTTGCATCAGGCGGCATTCATCCAGTGCCGCAGGTAGCCAACCAGAGGCTTCCGTTTCAACCATCAGCTTTGCGGCGATCGGTAACAGATACCAGACGTCCGCCGCCGCGTATTCGCATTGACGCTCGGTTAGCGGTCTGGCCAGCCAGTCGGTGCGCGATTCGCTCTTGTCGAGCGTAACGCCGGAATACTCTTCCACCATAGAGGCAAAGCCCCATGACATCGGGCGTCCACAGAATGCGGCGAGGATTTGCGTGTCAATCAGAGGTTGTGGTAACTCACCAAAGACATTGAGGAACACTTCCAGATCTTCACTGCCCGCATGGAGAAATTTGGTGATGGAAGGATCGCGCAGGATCGCTTTCAGCGGTGACCAGTCGGTGATCCCGAGTGGATCGATTAGCGCCAGATGTTCGCCATCAAAAAGTTGAATCAACCCAAGTTGCGGGTAATAGGTGCGCGTACGTACAAATTCAGTATCCAGGGCTATCGCCGGAAAGGCACGGACGGCTTCACACAAAGAAGCCAGCGCATCGTCCGTGGTAATCATTTGGTAATTCAAATTGTATTCTCTTTAGTGGGCGTCAAAAAAAACGCCGGATTAACCGGCGTCTGACGACTGACTTAACGCTCAGGCTTTATTGTCCACTTTGCCGCGCGCTTCGTCACGTAATTCTCGTCGCAAAATTTTTCCGACGTTAGATTTCGGTAACTCATCACGAAACTCCACCAGCTTCGGTACTTTATAGCCTGTGAGCTGACGGCGGCAAAAAGTCACCAGTGATTCTTCCGTGAGTGACGAGTCTTTTTTCACCACGAAGATTTTCACCGCTTCACCGCTGGAACCGGAAGGTACGCCAACAGCCGCCACTTCCTGTACACCTGGGTGCTGCATGACCACATCTTCAATCTCATTGGGGTAGACGTTAAAGCCAGAAACCAGAATCATGTCTTTTTTACGATCGACAATGCGCAGGAATCCTTCTTCATCCATCACCGCGATGTCGCCGGTGTGTAACCAGCCATTTTTGATGATTTCATCGGTAGCATCCGGACGCTGCCAGTAGCCCAGCATCACCTGCGGCCCTTTGACACAAAGCTCACCCGGTTGACCCGGCGGTACTTCGTTATCGTCGTCATCAACCAACTTGGCTTCGGTCGACGGCACCGGCAAACCAATGCTACCGCTATGATAATCAATATCATACGGGTTAACGCTGACCAGCGGTGCACACTCGGTCAGGCCATAACCTTCCAGCAGATATTGTCCGGTCAGTTTCACCCAGCGTTCTGCCACCACTTGCTGAACAGGCATCCCACCACCAGCGGAAAGATGCAGACTGGAGAAATCCAGTTGCTGGAATTCTTTATTGTTCAGCAACGCGTTGAACAACGTGTTAACGCCGGTGATCGCGGTAAACGGATATTTCGCCAGCTCTTTCACCAGCCCCGGAATATCACGTGGGTTAGTAATAAGCAGATTCTGCCCGCCCAGTTCGATAAACAGCAGGCAGTTAATGGTCAATGCGAAAATGTGATACAGCGGCAATGCCGTCACCACCAGCTCTTTACCCGGATACAACAGCGGCCCGTAGGTCGCGTTAACCTGTTCCAGATTTGCCAGCATGTTGCGGTGAGTCAGCATTGCGCCTTTCGCTACGCCAGTGGTGCCGCCGGTGTATTGCAGGAAGGCTAAATCTTCCGGCACCAGTTCAGGTTTTACATACTGCATCCGGTAACCATTATGCAGAGCGCTACGAAATGAAATGGCATCTGGCAGATGATATTTCGGCACCAGACGCTTGATGTATTTAACAACGAAGTTAACCAGCGTCCCTTTCGCCGTAGAAAGCTGATCGCCCATACGTGTCAGAATCACGTGCTGGACAGCGGTTTTATCAACCACTTTTTCCAGGGTATGGGCAAAGTTGGACACGATGACAATCGCAGATGCGCCGCTGTCGTTGAGCTGATGCTCAAGCTCGCGCGGGGTATATAACGGATTGACGTTTACGACGATCATCCCGGCGCGCAAAATGCCGAACAGCGCCACCGGATATTGCAATAAGTTAGGCATCATCAGCGCAACGCGATCGCCCTTCTTCAGCCCCAGCCCTTGTTGTAAATACGCGGCGAACGCACGACTGCGCTCTTCCAGTTTGCGGAAGGTCATCACCTCCCCCATATTCACAAACGCGGGCTTGTCGGCATAGCGCGCGACCGATTGCTCAAACATATCTACCAGAGATTGATAACGGTCAGGGTTGATCTCCGTCGGAACATCCGCGGGATAACGGTTAAGCCAAACCTTCTTCAATTCTTCACCTCTAAAATGCGTGTTCGTCGTCATCGCAACCCCAAGTGATATACATGTTATTAACATAATATTAACTCATCATACCAGCTTGATAATTCCCCAACGAAAAGGTTGCGAAGCGCGTCACTATTTATTTTTATCTTTACTCTAAGAATGCAGAAACAGCGGACCAGCCGCTGTTTCTTTTTCTTTAAAAACAAGCAATTATTCAGTTACAACTGTTTGTACTCTTGCAGGGCCGGGATTATACCAGCCCCATCCGCCGTAGCCATAGGGCCAGCCACGGCCACCATAAAACCACGGATCAATCGGCTGCGGCGGCATAATCACCTGCTGGGTTAAATGCCAACGCTTATAGCCCGTTACCTGCATAACCATAAATTTATAGGGTGTATTGCCGATTTTACCGTCAACCGTACCGGTGATTGGCCCGACAACCGTCACCAGTTGTCCGCGGAAATCAACTGGATCAAGAAAACCGTTCACATCGGCATAAATGCGCCCGCGAGAAGGTTCCCCCAACGTCGGCCTGGCTCCGCTATCGAGCGGTACGGTGGCAATTTCCAGACGGGTTTTCCCCTGCTGGTTTTGTACCGCGACCACTTTGCCGCCAAAGCGCGCTTCCTGACCAACATACAATTGCGGCGCGCTCATCACCCGAACTAAATCTTGTTGCGGCGTGGGACTGCTGCCTTTAATGGCATCCGGCACAGTGACACAACCGCTCAACATTAGCGCAAACGTACCTGCCAGTATGCCTTTGATAACATTCTTTTGAACCGCCATGATGCGACTCCTTTTTTTCTCAGGGCATACTCTTAAGATTCATTCTTTGCCCGGAAGTTTCTTCCACGCGACGTTGTTACGCAAATAAACCGGCTCGGCATGTTCCACTGCCACCGTTTTGCCTTCAGCAAAGAGCTGGCAGGCAATCGGCAGCATATCTTCTGCGGCGGGCAGTAACACTTCGCCATCGCGCAAAAGCAGCCCGCTCTCTTTACCGAGATCCGGCCAGGCTTGCCAGCCTGTCCCCACCGTCACCCATTCACCGGAAAGCTGCTGCATCCGCTCATGAACGAGTTCTGGTTTGAGTACAGCTTCGGTTTCTTCACCGTGCCAGATACCATTTTCATCACGCTGATATTCGGCCCAGTAAACTTCGCCCATTCGCGCGTCAATGGCCGCCAGCACGCGGGTCGCGCCATTTTTGCGCCATGTCCCTTGCGCCATGGTCATTAGCGTGGAGACGCCAATCATCGGCAGCTCCGCGCCAAGCGCCAGCCCTTGTGCAATACCAATACCGATACGCACACCGGTGAAGCTACCGGGACCACGCCCGTAAGCTAATGCGTTTATGTTAGTCAGGGAGGTTCCGCTGGTGGTCAGGATATCCTGCACCATCGGTAAGATTCGTTGAGTATGTTCACGTGGGCAAAGCTCAAAATGAGCGTTGACAGTGCCGTCATTCCACAGGGCGACAGAGCAGGCCTCTGTCGCGGTATCGATAGCCAGAATTCGCATGGGTCTTCGTGCTTAGATCAATAAAAAGGCGCGCATCATACCATACTCCATCACAAATTACCTGGAGGAAGGTATCGCAAGGAAACGAACCGCACGGGCTATATCACGGGTGCGCGGCGCAGGCGGCAGGCTGGCGAGGAACGTCGCGCCGTAAGGGCGCATCACCAGCCGATTGTCGCAAATCACCAGCACACCGCGATCGTCGGCGTCGCGAATCAGTCGCCCTACCCCCTGTTTGAGAGTAATGACCGCATCTGGCAGTTGCACTTCATCGAACGGGTCGCCACCGCGCAAACGACAATCTTCCATTCGCGCTTTTAGTAGTGGGTCGTCCGGCGAGGTAAACGGCAACTTGTCGATAATCACCAGTGACAGCGTATCGCCGCGCACATCCACCCCTTCCCAGAAACTACTGGTTGCGACAAGAAGCGCGTTACCGGCACTGACAAACTGCTGCAACAATTGCCCTTTACTGGTTTCACCCTGCAACAAAACGGGAAGCGTCATGGTGGCACGGAACTGCTCGGCCAGATCGCGCATCATGGCGTGTGAGGTGCAAAGCATAAAGCAGCGCCCATTGTTGGCTTCGATGAGCGGTCGCAACATTGCTGCCAGTTGCCGTGCGGAACCCGGTTGATTAGTTTGCGGCAGGTTACGCGGCACACAGAGTAACGCCTGGCGGCTGTAATCAAATGGGCTGGGTAACAGCAACGACTCGGCCTGTTCGATGCCAAGCCGGGAGGTAAAATGATGCAGATCGTCATTCACTGACAACGTTGCCGAGGTAAAAATCCAGCTTCCGGGTTTTTGTGCCATTAACTCTTTGAATTTATCCGCCACGCTGAGCGGCGTCAGCGCCAGAGTGAAATGACGTGAGGTGCATTCGTACCAGTAACTGTAGCCCGGTTGGTTGATCTCTTTCAGCCGCTTCAGACGTGTGCGATATAACGTGGCACGTTCAAATGCCGCATCCAGCAACGCGGAACGACCCAGCGACAATTTCGCCACGTCGTAACAGAGTTCAAGCGTGTCATCGAGCAGTAAAAACGCCCGCTGAATTTGCGGATTGGCTAACAATTCGCGCAGATTGCCACGATAACCCGGCTCACCGAGTTGCAGGCGAAAATCCTGCGCACTCTGAGCAAGGCGGTCGGCGCACTTTTGTAACTGTTGAGTGTCTTTTAATTCAGTGCGATAGGCGATGGTGATGTCTTTTGCCAGGTCGAGCAGTTGTCGGCTGGAAAGTGACTGACCAAAGTACTGGCTGGCAATATCCGGCAACTGATGGGCTTCGTCGAAGATCATCACGTCCGCTTCCGGGATCAGTTCGCCAAATCCGCTCTCTTTGACCACCATATCCGCCAGAAACAAATGATGGTTTACCACCACTACATCGGCGTCCATCGCTTTTTTGCGTGCTTTGACCACAAAGCAATCTTTATACATCGGGCAGTCGCTGCCGAGGCAGTTATCGTTAGTGCTGGTGACCAGCGGCCATGCCTGAGAATCTTCCGCAACGCTGACGCAGGTGCTGATATCACCATCGACGGTTTGATTGGACCAGGAGCGTAGCAGGATCACATCGCTTAAGATTTGTACCGGCAGATCGCCGCCCGCCAGCGCCTGCTGTTCGAGACGTTCGAGGCAGAGGTAGTTTGAACGTCCTTTCAACAATGCCACATTGCCGGTGTATTTCAGCGCCTTTGACACCGTCGGCAAATCACGGCTGTAGAGTTGATCTTGTAATGCTTTCGAGCCAGTCGAGATAATGACTTTCTTTTTCGCCCGCAGCGCAGGGGCAAGGTAAGCGTAGGTTTTGCCCGTACCGGTTCCCGCTTCCACCACCAGCGGTTGGCTTTTTTCTATCGCCCCGGTGACGGCTACCGCCATCTGTCGCTGTGGTTCACGCGGCTTAAAGCCTGGTATCGCTTTCGCCAACTGACCGTCTGGTGCAAAATCGTCCGTCACACTACCCCCTGTTGATTTGAACAGGGATTATGTCAGGCCAGGCTATTTTTCGCCAGTTGAAGTGATGACGGCGACTTCACATTGTGGCAGTCTTTGCAGCACAAAAATGGAATGATAATGAGGACAAAATGATGACTATCGTTCGTATAGACGCCGAAGCCCGCTGGTCTGATGTGGTGATCCACAACAACACGCTCTACTACACTGGCGTACCGGAAAACCTCGACGCCGATGCTTTTGAGCAAACGGCAAATACACTGGCGCAAATTGACGCGGTGCTGGAAAAACAGGGCAGCAATAAGTCGAGCATTCTGGATGCCACCATTTTCCTGGCCGATAAAAACGACTTTGCGGCAATGAATAAAGCGTGGGATGCCTGGGTTGTCGCGGGTCATGCTCCGGTACGCTGCACGGTGCAAGCGGGACTGATGAATCCGCAGTATAAAGTTGAAATTAAGATTATTGCGGCGGTTTAATTCCGGAAGAGAATTATCGAAAATACTGGTCGATCATGAACAAATCGACCAGTGCTTAAGCTCTTACTTTAGATGGACGGTGCCCCAGTCGGGGGCTTTATTATTTATTTTTTTGATTTCAAGTTTATTTATAAAGAAACGATATTAATCATAAAAACTAAACCACGTGTTAATCACTCAATTAACCTAACCTGTTTTCCGCTGTTGCCCTTACTTACCTGAACAACCTGGCTACGGTACTACGATTCTCTGTTAATTTCGGCACATCACTAGATAACCCGCCATGACCTGCTACCTTTAAAATACCTGAATGTCAACAGGTTAACGAATGAGATATTGTCATAATCCTTTTGATATTAGGCACAATTTAATGTCATATATAGCCTTATCGAAAACGTGGTTAATTTAAGGACAAGAATATGCCTGCTGTAATAGATAAAGCCCTGGATTTCATTAGTGCTATGGATATATCAGCACCAACCCCCAGCTCTATGAATGAAAGTACGGCGAAGGGAATATTTAAATATTTGCATGCTCTGGGTGTACCCGCGACGGCCACCGATATTACTGCGCGAGCTGAACAGGAAGGCTGGAATCCTGGATTCACGGAAAAAATGGTTGGCTGGGCAAAAAAAATGGAGTCTGGTGAACGCGTGGTGATTAAAAACCCTGAATACTTCTCGTCTTATATGCAGGAAGAACTTAAAGCCCTTGTGTGAGTCAAAACTCCAGCACTAAAAATCAATCCGGACGCTTTCATTGATCTTAGAAAAGCGTCCTTTTTTCTCGTTATCAATAAAACCGCTGAATTCAATCAAGCAAAACAGCCCCGCGTTTCTTTGGTTCAAACGCTGCAGGCCAAATGGTTCGCTTGTCATAATGCACCCCGTTGAAACAAACATTCTGAAGATCTGTCCCAGCGAAATTAGCACCTCTTAAATCGGCAGCGGTAAAATCTGCCCCACAAAGTCGTGAATGTCTAAAATCAGCAGCAATGGGGCGTGACTGATAAAAATTACAATTCGTCAGATCGGCGTGATTTAGCCAGGCACACATCAGGGCGGCAGACGAGAGGTCGGCCCCAATAAGGGAGGATGTGATAAAACTGATATTACGCAGATGCGCATCATTAAACCGAGCACCATCCAGACACATGCCATCAAAAATAGCGCGATGTAAATTCATGCCAGAAAAATCCCAGCCGATGAGGCTATCCGTATCAAGATACAGAACGTCATCCGTGACGAAATCGATACGGATCATTGTGTATTACTCGTCTTCATCCTCAAAACGCGCCACAATCCGTTCGCCGGAATGGTTGGCGCGTAACTCTTCGGCTACCAGTGCGATTGCCTGACCGCTGCTCATCCCCTGTGCCATCAATTCCTGAATCCGCTCAACGGCTTTTTGCTGCTGTTCATGGGTGAGTGAAGGTAAACCTGCAAACATTGTTAACTCCTGCTAAATTGTTGGCGCTAATTATTTCATGCTACCCGGCACATAGCCAGTAGAGTCAGGACTAATGAAGACGTTATCTCCCGCTGTGATTACTTTACCCTGGCGTCAGGACGCCGCTGAATTTTATTTCTCCCGCTTGAGCCACTTGCCGTGGGCGATGCTTTTGCACTCCGGCTATGCCGATCATCCGCATAGTCGGTTTGATATTGTGGTGGCAGACCCCGTTTGCACCTTAACAACTCACGGTAATGAAACCGTGGTGTGTGAAGGAGAAACCCGTACAACGACCACTGATGACCCGTTAAAGGTACTCCAACAGGCGCTGGAGCATGCAAACATTCACCCGTTGCATAATGGTAATTTGCCATTTCAGGGTGGCGCACTGGGTTTATTTGGCTATGACCTGGGCCGCCGTTTTGAGTCCCTGCCGGAATTGGCGCTGAGAGATATCAACCTTCCTGATATGGCGGTAGGTATCTACGACTGGGCGTTGATTGTCGACAACCAGCGCCGGGTTGTTTCTTTGCTGAGTCATAATGATGTCAATGCCCGTCTGGCGTGGCTGGAAAACCAGCAAATTACACCGCAGGGTGATTTCACGCTAACCTCTGCCTGGCAATCTAATATGAGCCGCGAACAGTATGGCGAGAAATTTCGCCAGGTGCAGGAATATCTGCACAGCGGCGATTGTTACCAGGTGAATCTTGCCCAGCGTTTTCAAGCTACCTATTCTGGTGATGAGTGGCTGGCGTTCGTTAAACTCAACCAGGCCAACCGTGCACCATTTAGTGCCTTCCTGCGCCTGGAGCAAGGTGCGATTTTAAGCCTCTCGCCAGAACGTTTTATTCTTTGTGCTGATGGTGAGATCCAGACCCGTCCGATTAAAGGCACTCTGCCGCGTCTGGCCGATCCTCAGGAAGATAGCAAACAGGCAGAAAAACTGGCGAACTCACCGAAAGATCGCGCCGAAAACCTGATGATTGTCGATTTAATGCGTAATGATATTGGCCGTGTTGCCGTCGCAGGTTCGGTAAAAGTGCCGGAGCTGTTCGTGGTGGAGCCCTTCCCTGCAGTGCATCATCTGGTCAGCACCATAACGGCACGCCTTCCCGAGCAGTTGCATGCCAGCGATCTGCTGCGCGCGGCTTTTCCCGGAGGCTCAATCACCGGCGCACCGAAAGTACGGGCAATGGAAATTATCGACGAACTGGAACCTCAGCGACGCAACGCCTGGTGTGGCAGCATTGGCTATTTAAGTTTTTGCGGCAATATGGACACCAGCATCACTATCCGCACCCTGACCGCGGTTAACGGGCAAATTTACTGCTCTGCGGGCGGCGGTATTGTCGCCGATAGCCAGGAAGAGGCGGAATATCAGGAAACTTTTGATAAAGTTAATCGTATTCTGAAGCAACTGGAGAAGTAAGACGTGGAATACCGTAGCCTGACGCTTGATGATTTTTTATCACGCTTTCAACTTTTGCGCCCGCAAATTAACCGGGAAACCTTAAATCATCGTCAGGCTGCTGTGTTAATCCCCATCGTGCGCCGACCGCAACCGGGTTTGTTACTTACTCAGCGTTCAATTCACCTGCGTAAACACGCCGGACAGGTGGCGTTTCCAGGTGGCGCAGTAGATGACACCGACGCGTCAGTTATCGCCGCCGCGCTACGCGAAGCCGAAGAAGAAGTCGCTATACCGCCTTCAGCCGTTGAAGTTATCGGCGTGCTGCCGCCCGTCGATAGCGTAACGGGTTACCAGGTAACCCCAGTCGTCGGTATTATCCCGCCCGATTTACCCTATCGCGCCAGTGAAGATGAAGTCTCCGCTGTGTTTGAAATGCCGCTCGCTCAGGCATTACATCTGGGGCGCTATCACCCTTTAGATATCTACCGCCGTGGCGATTCACATCGGGTATGGCTTTCCTGGTACGAACAGTATTTTGTATGGGGAATGACCGCAGGCATAATTCGTGAGCTGGCGCTGCAAATTGGTGTGAAACCCTGACTATACTTATCTTTACATCTACAAAACACTACTTGAGACAATCATCGCAATATTAGTTAAATCGCGGTTTTTGATTAGTTTAATTCATGTGAATAGTTAAGCCGATCGCCGCGTTCCCTCTTACACTATGCGCTGTTATTAGTTCGTTACTGGAAGTCCAGTCACCTTGTCAGGAGTATTATCGTGATTAGTCTATTCGACATGTTTAAGGTGGGGATTGGTCCCTCATCTTCCCATACTGTAGGGCCTATGAAGGCGGGTAAACAGTTCGTCGATGATCTGGTCGAAAAAGGCTTACTGGATAGCGTTACCCGCGTTGCCGTGGACGTTTACGGTTCTCTATCGCTGACGGGTAAAGGCCATCATACCGATATCGCCATTATTATGGGTCTTGCAGGTAACGAACCTGCCACCGTGGATATCGACAGTATTCCCGGTTTTATTCGCGACGTAGAAGAGCGCGAACGTCTGCTGCTGGCGCAGGGACGGCATGAAGTGGATTTCCCCCGTGACAATGGGATGCGTTTTCATAACGGCAACCTGCCGCTGCATGAAAACGGGATGCAGATCCACGCGTATAATGGCGATAAAGTTGTTTACAGCAAAACTTATTATTCCATCGGCGGCGGTTTTATCGTCGATGAAGAACATTTTGGTCACGATGCCACCAACGAAGTCAGTGTGCCGTATCCGTTTAAATCTGCAACCGAGTTGCTGGCGTACTGTAATGAAACTGGCTATTCCCTTTCCGGCCTGGCAATGCAGAACGAACTGGCGCTGCACAGTAAGAAAGAGATCGATGACTATTTCGCGCATGTCTGGCAGACCATGCAGGCGTGTATCGATCGCGGAATGAATACCGAAGGCGTATTGCCTGGGCCGCTGCGTGTTCCGCGCCGTGCATCTGCCCTGCGCCGGATGCTGGTTTCCAGCGATAAACTGTCTAACGATCCGATGAATGTTATCGACTGGGTGAACATGTTTGCGCTGGCAGTGAACGAAGAAAACGCCGCAGGTGGGCGCGTGGTGACAGCGCCTACCAACGGTGCGTGCGGCATTGTTCCGGCAGTGTTGGCCTATTACGACCACTTTATTGAATCGGTCAGCCCGGATATCTATACCCGCTATTTTATGGCCGCTGGGGCAATTGGCGCGTTGTATAAAATGAACGCTTCTATTTCCGGTGCTGAAGTGGGTTGTCAGGGCGAAGTCGGCGTAGCCTGTTCAATGGCCGCCGCAGGCCTGGCTGAATTGTTGGGCGGTAGCCCGGAACAGGTTTGTGTGGCAGCGGAAATTGGGATGGAACACAACCTCGGTCTGACCTGCGATCCGGTGGCCGGTCAGGTTCAGGTGCCATGCATTGAGCGTAATGCTATTGCATCGGTGAAGGCGATCAACGCCGCACGCATGGCTTTACGCCGCACCAGTGCTCCGCGCGTCTCGCTGGATAAAGTCATCGAGACAATGTACGAAACCGGTAAGGATATGAACGCCAAGTACCGTGAAACCTCTCGCGGTGGTCTGGCAATAAAAGTCCAGTGTGACTAATACTTTTCTTTCGCCCATCTGCAACGGATGGGCGAATTTCCCCCGCTTTCTCGTCTGCTGTAAATTTCCCCACTACACTTCCACTGTTGCGTCAGGCGTTTGTTGCCATACGCTTACAGGGCGGCCCGCATGCAAAAAGCACAACGGATCATCAAAACTTATCGCCGTAATCGAATGATTGTTTGTACAATTTGCGCACTCTTTACGCTTGTGGCGACACTAAGCGTGCGATTTATTTCACAGCGTAATTTAAATCAACAGCGGGTGATACTTTTCGCCAATCACGCGGTTGAAGAGCTGGATAATATATTGCAACCCCTTCAGGCGGGACGCGAGATGTTACTTCCGTTGATTGGCCTCCCTTGCTCAGTCACTCATTTGCCTCTACGCAAACAAGCCGCAAAACTGCAAACGGTGCGTTCTATTGGTCTGGTACAAAACGGTACACTTTACTGCTCCAGTATCTTTGGCTATCGCAATGTTCCGGTTCATGATATTCAGGCCGATTTGCCCGCCCCACAGGCTCTTTTGCGCCTTACCACCGATCGCGTATTGATTAAAGGTAGTCCAGTGCTGATCCAGTGGTATCCCTCTCAATCACATACTGGCGATGGCGTTCTGGAGATGATCAACATTGACCTATTGACGACGATGTTACTGGAACCGCAGTTGCCGCAAATTAGAAACGCCAGCCTGACGGTGGCTGATCGCCATTTACTCTATGGTGACGGTCTGGTTGACGCTTTACCTCCACTTAATGGCAATGAACGTTACCAGGTTTCATCGCAGAACTTCCCTTTTACCATCAGCGTTAGCGGCCCTGGCGCGACAGCGCTGGCGTTGCATCATCTTCCCAGCCAGTTTCCACTGGCGGTACTGTTGAGTTTACTGGTGGGTTACATCGCATGGCTGGCAACCGCCCATAGAATGAGTTTTTCGCGCGAAATTAATCTTGGCCTCGCGCAACATGAATTCGAGCTATTCTGTCAACCTTTACTAAACGCTCGTAGCCAGCAATGTGTTGGTGTAGAAATATTGCTGCGCTGGAATAACCCGCGTCAGGGGTGGATCTCACCAGATGTATTTATCCCTATCGCGGAAGAACATCATCTGATAGTGCCGCTTACCCGTTATGTGATGATGGAAACCATCCGCCAAATCCACGTTTTTCCAATGAGCAGCCAGTTTCACATTGGGATTAACGTCGCCCCCAGCCATTTTCGCCGCGGCGTGTTATTGAAGGATCTCAATCAATATTGGTTTAGTGCTAACCCGATTCAGCAACTCATCCTCGAAATCACCGAGCGCGATGCCTTACTGGATGTCGATTATCGGATTGCCCGCGAACTGCATCGTAAAAACGTCAAACTGGCGATTGATGACTTCGGCACCGGCAACAGTTCGTTTTCCTGGCTGGAAACGTTACGCCCTGATGTGCTGAAAATCGATAAGTCTTTCACCGCTGCAATTGGTTCCGATGCGGTTAACTCGACGGTAACCGATATCATCATCGCATTGGGGCAAAGACTGAATATTGAACTGGTGGCGGAGGGCGTAGAAACGCAAGAACAGGCGAAGTATTTACGCCGTCATGGGGTGCATATTTTACAAGGGTATTTGTACGCGCAGCCGATGCCACTGCGTGATTTCCCAAAATGGCTGGCGGGCAGCCAACCGCCGCCCGCCCGGCATAATGGGCATATCACGCCCGTCATGCCATTTCGTTAATGATTATTCGTCTTCGTCGTGCGCCAGTTGCTCTTTAACAATGCGAACCAGATCAACACGATAATCGTTAGCTTCAACAATGGTGATATGTAACGGCCCTACGTCAATCACATCGCCAGCACGCGGGATGTGACCATTTGCAGAAATCACCAGACCTGCCACCGTCGCGATATCATCGTCATCGGCAAGGTGCTCAACATCAAGCGCCTGCTGTAAGGCATGTAAGTCTGTACCGCCTTTTACCAGCCAGCCGTCGCCGTCAGTAATGATTTCCGGCGTTTCATCAGCGTCCGGGAACTCACCGGCAATGGCTTCCAGCACATCCAGAGGCGTGACCAGGCCTTGCACCACACCAAACTCGTTGGTAACGATAACAAAACTACCGCGAGCACGACGCAGCACGCCCAGCAGGTTGATCGGATCGAGGGTTTCCGGAACGATAATCGCCGGAGAAGCCGAGGCAATTGCTGCGACATCAACGCCATCTTCCAGCGCCACCAGCAGTTCTTTAGCACGCACGATACCGATGATTTCATCCAGTTCACCGCGACATACCGGGAACAGACTATGTGGCGAAGAAAGCAACTGCTCACGGATTTCATCAACACCGAGATTAGCGTCAACCCAGCTAATTTCGCCGCGCGGTGTCATAATCCCACGCAGAGAGCGAGACGCCAGTGTCAGCACGCCGTTAATCATATATCGCTCTTCTTCCGCAAACGCGCCTTCCGGCACAGGGATCGGCATCGGGTTATCGGCATCGTGCTGAACGTTCGCCTGACGTTTACCCCCCATCAAACGCAGGATGGCATCGGCAGTACGCGCACGCAGCGGTAAAGCTGACTGATGACGAATAAAGTTACGGCGCGCAATTTGGTTAAACACTTCGATGATGATCGAGAAGCCAATCGCGGCATACAGGTAACCTTTCGGAATATGGAAGCCAAACCCTTCAGCAACCAGGCTCAGACCAATCATTAACAAGAAGCTCAGGCAGAGCACCACCACTGTAGGATGCTGGTTAACGAATCTCGTCAACGGTTTCGACGCCAGCAACATGACCGCCATCGCAATCACCACCGCCGCCATCATCACCGGCAGGTGGTTGACCATCCCAACTGCGGTAATCACCGCATCCAGCGAGAAGACGGCATCGAGAATGACAATCTGCGTTACTACCACCCAGAAGCTGGCATAACCTTTACCGTGACCGGAATCATGATCGCGGTTTTCCAGCCGTTCATGCAGCTCCGTTGTCGCTTTAAACAGCAAGAATATCCCCCCGAACAACATAATCAGGTCGCGACCAGAGAAGGAAAAATCCATCACGGTAAATAGCGGTTTGGTCAGCGTGACCATCCATGAAATCAGCGACAGCAGTCCCAGACGCATGATCAGCGCCAGCGACAGTCCTAACAAACGAGCTTTATCACGTTGTTTCGGTGGCAGTTTGTCGGCAAGGATGGCGATGAAAACCAGGTTATCGATACCCAGCACGATTTCAAGAACGACAAGCGTGAGTAGCCCCACCCAAATCGAGGGGTCCATTAAGAATTCCATGACAAGCTCCTGCTTAAGGAATAGCTATTCGGCGCCAGAAATAATGCAGGCGTAACAACAAAATGCAAACAAAAGGTGCGGCAAAAAGTGCCAGAAAGGCAGGCGCTGAAAGGCCTGATGCTGAAATGACGTCGGTGACGATCCATACTGCGGGCTGCTGCCCTATACTCCTTGGTTGTTAAACGGGAGTTAAACATATCAGAGAGACCTCTGATTTGGCAAAGATTTACCTTCCTTTGCAAACAAATGTGACGAAAATATTTTCTCTTTCGGAATTTTGATAATCCAAAGTTAAATTACGGATCTTCATCACATAAAATATTTTTTTCGATATCTAAAATAAATCGCGAAACGCAGGGGGTTTTTGGTTGTAACCCTTATCTGAATCGATTCGATTGTGGACGACGATTCAAAAATACATCTGGCACGTTGAGGTGTTAACAATAATAAAGGAGGTAGCAAGTGACCATTGCTATTGTTATAGGCACACATGGTTGGGCTGCAGAGCAGTTGCTTAAAACGGCAGAGATGCTGTTAGGCGAGCAGGAAAACGTCGGCTGGATCGATTTCGTTCCAGGCGAAAATGCCGAAACGCTGATCGAAAAGTACAACGCTCAGTTGGCAAAACTCGACACCACTAAAGGCGTGCTGTTTCTCGTTGATACATGGGGAGGCAGCCCGTTCAATGCTGCCAGCCGCATTGTCGTCGACAAAGAGCATTATGAAGTGATCGCAGGCGTTAACATTCCAATGCTGGTGGAAACGTTAATGGCTCGTGATGATGACCCGGGCTTTGATGAACTGGTGGCGCTGGCAGTAGAAACAGGCCGTGAAGGTGTGAAAGCACTGAAAGCCAAACCGGTTGAAAAAGCAGCTCCCGCCCCCGCTTCGGCGGCACCCAAAGCGGCCCCAACTCCGGCAAAACCAATGGGACCAAATGACTACATGGTTATTGGCCTTGCGCGTATCGACGACCGTCTGATTCACGGTCAGGTAGCTACCCGCTGGACCAAAGAAACCAATGTCTCCCGTATTATTGTTGTTAGTGATGAAGTGGCTGCGGATACCGTTCGTAAGACACTGCTCACCCAGGTCGCACCTCCGGGCGTAACAGCACACGTGGTTGATGTTGCCAAGATGATTCGCGTCTACAACAACCCGAAATATGCTGGCGAACGTGTAATGCTGTTATTCACCAACCCGACAGATGTTGAGCGCCTCGTTGAAGGCGGCGTGAAAATTACCTCTGTTAACGTCGGTGGTATGGCATTCCGTCAGGGCAAAACCCAGGTGAATAACGCGGTTTCGGTTGATGAAAAAGATATCGAAGCGTTCAAGAAACTGAATGCACGCGGTATCGAACTGGAAGTCCGTAAGGTTTCCACCGATCCGAAACTGAAAATGATGGATCTGATCAGCAAAATCGATAAGTAACGTATTGTGTTGATTATCACTCAGTTTTCACACTTAAGTCTTACGTAAACAGGAGAAGTACAATGGAGATTACCACTCTTCAAATTGTGCTGGTATTTATCGTAGCCTGTATCGCAGGTATGGGATCTATCCTCGATGAATTTCAGTTTCACCGTCCGTTAATCGCCTGTACCCTGGTGGGTATCGTTCTTGGGGATATGAAAACCGGTATTATTATCGGTGGTACTCTGGAAATGATCGCTCTGGGCTGGATGAATATCGGTGCCGCAGTTGCGCCTGACGCCGCCCTGGCTTCTATCATTTCTACCATTCTGGTTATTGCAGGTCATCAGAGCATCGGTGCCGGTATCGCGCTGGCAATCCCGCTGGCCGCTGCGGGCCAGGTGCTGACCATCATCGTTCGTACCATCACCGTTGCTTTCCAGCACGCTGCGGATAAGGCGGCTGAGAATGGCAACCTGACGGCAATTTCCTGGATCCACGTTTCTTCGCTGTTCCTGCAAGCGATGCGTGTGGCTATCCCGGCCGTAATTGTTGCGCTGTCTGTAGGCACCAGTGAAGTTCAGAACATGCTGAACGCCATTCCGGAAGTGGTGACCAATGGTCTGAACATTGCTGGCGGCATGATCGTGGTTGTTGGTTATGCAATGGTTATCAACATGATGCGTGCAGGCTACCTGATGCCGTTCTTCTACCTCGGCTTCGTAACCGCAGCATTCACCAACTTTAACCTGGTTGCTCTGGGTGTAATTGGTACTGTTATGGCAGTGCTCTACATCCAACTTAGCCCGAAATATAACCGCGTAGCTGGTGCGCCTGTTCAGGCTGCTGGTAACAACGATCTCGATAACGAACTGGACTAACAGGTGAGCGAAATGGTTGATACAACTAAAACTACCACCGAGAAAAAACTCACTCCGAGTGATATTCGTGGCGTCTTCCTGCGTTCTAACCTCTTCCAGGGTTCATGGAACTTCGAACGTATGCAGGCACTGGGTTTCTGCTTCTCTATGGTTCCGGCGATTCGTCGCCTCTACCCTGAGAACAATGATGCCCGTAAACAGGCGATTAAACGTCACCTAGAATTCTTTAACACCCAACCGTTCGTGGCTGCGCCAATTCTGGGCGTAACCCTGGCTCTGGAAGAACAGCGTGCTAACGGCGCAGAGATCGACGACGGTGCTATCAACGGTATCAAAGTAGGTCTGATGGGTCCGCTGGCAGGCGTGGGTGACCCGATCTTCTGGGGTACGGTACGTCCGGTTTTTGCAGCTCTGGGAGCCGGTATCGCGATGAGTGGCAGCCTGTTAGGTCCGCTGCTGTTCTTTATCCTGTTTAACCTGGTGCGTCTGGCAACACGTTACTACGGCGTAGCGTATGGTTACTCCAAAGGTATCGATATCGTTAAAGATATGGGTGGCGGCTTCCTGCAAAAACTGACGGAAGGGGCGTCTATTCTCGGCCTGTTTGTCATGGGGGCGTTGGTTAACAAGTGGACACATGTCAACATCCCTCTGGTCGTCTCTCGCATCACCGACCAGACGGGTAAAGAGCACGTTACCACTGTCCAGACCATTCTTGACCAGTTAATGCCAGGCCTGGTGCCGCTGCTGCTGACCTTTGCCTGTATGTGGCTGCTGCGCAAAAAAGTTAACCCGCTGTGGATTATCGTTGGCTTCTTCGTCATTGGTATCGCTGGTTACGCTTGCGGCCTGCTGGGACTGTAATACTGTTGTACACTACCGGGGCCTTTTGGCCCCGTTTTTTTATCTGGAGGATTAATGACAATCACGGAACTGGTACTGATTCTGTTCATCGCCGCACTGCTTGCTTTTGCGATATACGATCAGTTCATCATGCCCCGCCGCAACGGCCCCACCCTGCTGGCAATTCCTTTGCTCCGGCGCGGTCGCATCGATAGCGTTATCTTTGTCGGGCTGATTGTCATTCTTATCTATAACAATGTAACCAGCCATGGCGCACAAATAACCACCTGGTTATTAAGTGCACTGGCGCTAATGGGATTTTATACTTTCTGGATCCGGGTTCCGAAAATCATATTCAAACAAAAAGGGTTTTTCTTCGCCAATGTTTGGATTGAATATAGCCGAATTAAAGCGATGAACTTATCGGAAGATGGTGTACTGGTGATGCAATTAGAACAGCGCCGTTTGTTAATCCGCGTCCGAAATATCGACGACCTGGAAAAGATTTATAAACTTCTAGTTTCAACTCAATAAGTTATCAACTTAGCCAAAGCTATGTGTAGTGTATTTTTAATAACCAGACATAGCTTAGGCTATATTACGCCGTCCCTTATTTGTTATTATTTTTAACGTTTTATTGATATATAAATCTAAATGAAAATCGTTATCAGTAATAGCAATAGAATAATATATTCTGACAGTTGTTTTATATTCTCAAAATATGTTAAGGTTGCGCCCTCATTTGGGGAGTAGCCGATTTCCAGACTCCGGAAATGTACGTGTCAACATACTCGTTGCAAAACGTGGCGCGTACGGACTGAACATTTTCAGTCAGGCGAGACCATATGCACATCAATCGCTATGCCTGCATGAGCGCTTCTTGTCGTTCGTGTGTGCATGTTTGCTGGGGGCGATGATGTGTTTTATGGATACCCCGGTCAGGACATTGTCATGAATATCACTGCTACTGTTCTTCTTGCTTTTGGTATGTCGATGGATGCCTTTGCTGCATCAATCGGTAAAGGTGCCACCCTCCATAAACCGAAATTTTCTGAAGCTCTGCGAACTGGCCTTATTTTCGGTGCCGTCGAAACGCTGACGCCGCTGATTGGCTGGGGGATGGGCATGTTGGCCAGCCGTTTTGTCCTCGAGTGGAACCACTGGATTGCGTTTGTACTGCTGATATTCCTCGGCGGGCGAATGATTATTGAGGGTTTTCGCGGTGGAGATGATGAAGATGAAGAACCGCGTCGTCGTCACGGTTTCTGGGTGCTGGTGACTACCGCAATTGCCACCAGCCTGGATGCAATGGCTGTTGGTGTTGGTCTGGCCTTCCTGCAAGTGAACATTATCGCGACTGCGCTGGCGATTGGCTGCGCCACCTTAATCATGTCAACATTAGGCATGATGGTGGGCCGCTTTATCGGTTCAATTATTGGGAAAAAAGCGGAAATTCTTGGCGGGCTGGTGCTTATTGGCATTGGCGTCCAGATCCTCTGGACGCACTACCACAGCTAATTTATTCGTTGCCAGACGTGAATATTAAAATCCGTCTGGCAATTAAATTCTTCTTTTGCTGCCAACGCTTGCCATACCTCTGGCTTTGCGCGCCAGGCAAACGGCGTCATCTGTAACAACGCAACCGCCTCATCTCCGCGCAGGCGCATCGGATAATGTAATTCATTACTCCGCTGCAGCTCAAAACCATCCAGTTTCTCAGCATGGGGCGCATGTAGATGTACTTCGTCGTAAATTAAACCCTTCAGCTCCATTAAATGCCGTGGCCCAGGAGTAGCGGTAATGACCCACCCACCCGGTTTGACTACTCGCGCTAATTCTTCTGCTTTGCACGGTGCGTAGATACGGATAATGGCATCCATACTGGCATCAGAAAACGGCAGACGGTGGCTGGAAGCGACACAAAAGGTGACCTGCTGATAGCGTTTCGCAGCAGCTTTAATCGCGACCTTAGAGACATCCAGACCAAAAGTCGTCACGCCAGGTAAGACATCGGCAAAAGCATGGGTGTAGTACCCTTCCCCACAACCAATATCCAGTATCGCCGTTGCGTGCTGCTCAAGACATTCACACAATTGAGCGACAATCGCATCGCGAAGCGGCTGATAATGACCGGCATCTAAAAATGTACGCCGCGCTTGCATCATTTCCGCACTATCGCCCGGATCGCGAGAACGTTTATGCTGAACGGGCAGCAAATTAACATATCCCTCTTTCGCCATATCAAATTGATGCCGTTGGGGACAGATATAGCTGTTTTTTTCAAGCGCTAAAGGCTGATGACAAAGTGGACAGGAAAATGACATGACAACTCCGGCAGGATACTAAAGGCCGCAAGTGTAACGCGAATCGCACGACTGGCAAATATCCGGAGACAGGAGCAAAAATAAAACAAAGTAAAAAGCCTCGCAAATTCGACGAGGCTTTATAGCGAGATTGAAGCGCGTTTACACTTCAGATCAGTGGATTCGATCAGATAGCTGTTACGTTAACAGCCGCCGGACCTTTCTGGCCGTCCTGAATTTCGAACTCAACGTTCTGGCCTTCGGCCAGAGTTTTGAAGCCATTACCCTGGATAGCAGAGAAGTGTACGAACACATCTTTGCTGCCATCTGCCGGAGTAATGAAGCCAAAACCTTTAGACTCGTTGAACCACTTAACCTGACCTTTAATCTTTGCCATTTGAAAAATTCCTTAGATTGTTTTCTTCGCCCGCAGGCATTACAGAGATAAAACTGACACATTACTGCATGAGGCACTAATATAAGGCTCGGCAGAGAAGCGGTATTCAACGACAACGTGTTTACTCAGGACTTCTTTACTGAAAATGCCACACATAAACAGAACTGTACCTCGTTTAACCCGAAACTGTTATCACATACAACGTTAATTATGGCAAGCCATTTTTAAACATGTCTCGATCAGCCGCACAAATCTCGATACGCCTTCCACTTTTTTTGCACACTTATGCAACGGAATACGTGCCGATATATCGATGCACTTAACCATACCATTACACGCAGATACTTGACCTGATGCAGTTTCTAACATAGTTCAATAAGTTCAGTTCTTCCAGAGCAGCAGTACAAGTTATTACGCAATGCGAGCGATATCACTTTTTATGATATATAACGAATAAAATGTTATATAACTTCACCCAATAAAACAGATAGTTAACAACATACACAGGTGAAATGAAGAAACCAGACTTAATGCTCATTATTAATTTAAAATAAGAAAAATTGATGAATTACTAAAAAGTGAAGGGAGAAACGTTTCGCTAATAAATAATACCGCAATTGATCACAATTCCGATGTAAACATCCCAATAGCTTAGTGCGATTAATATCTTTTTCCGATACCGCTATTATGAAATAAATAACACGATAAATAATCGAAGTCAGACCAGAGTATTAATTTGAATCAATTGCACCACTATAGTGCGGATAAGATGAGTAACCCATCAGCATTAGGGCTACTCAAATTTTGAGGAAAGATTACCGTTCCGCTACCAGGCGGATGATATCTTCATCTTCAGCCGTTTTTAGGTTCTCAGCAGTATTCGCATCCGTTTTTTCAGGTTCGTTTGCTTCGCACAAACGACGTAACAGTGCATTTTGCCGTTTTTGCTGTTCCAGCAATGCCTCAAGAAGTTCAATCTGTTCGTTAGTCCGTGAACTGGCACGGTTGATGAAAAACCACAAGATGAGCCCAATAGCGAGAATTACCACCGATACAACCAAAGACGCAACGTTCATTACGCCTGAATTTACAACTTCGTTCATTTCACCACCTCTAAGTAGAGGTGTCATTCTACCACTGCCACACAGGAAGGAAATCTACTGCTGAAAAAATGATATCACCACGGGATAAATTGATTGATGGCACAAATTCCGCTGAAAAATTGTACATCCTGATCGCACATCATGTTGAATACCTGCGCCCATAGCAGCAAGCAAGCCAGCACAGCAACAACCAGAACGACCCATCGAAACTTTTTCACTCCATTCTCCGTTTAACCTACCTTATGTCATTAAACTATCATGCGTTAGTTAAACAGCGCCTAACCATGTCGATATTCGTGCTTTTTCGGAACTATACGCTTGCTTCAGTCCATATTACCGCTACGATTAAGCGAACAAAAAAGAGAAGAGGTCATAATGCGATTCATTATTCGCACAATTATGTTGATAGCACTGGTATGGACAGGATTATTACTAAGCGGATATGGTGTTCTGATTGGAAGCAAGGAAAATGCCGCTGGGTTAGGGTTGCAATGCACCTATCTGACGGCCCGGGATACCAGTACGGTACAATACCTGCACACTAAAAGTGGTTTTTTCGGGATGACCGATTGCCCACTGTTACGTAAAAACAATATCGTCGTCGATAATGGCTAATAGATTAAGGTATAAATACCCACATTAAACTCAATGAATAAAACGTACACTTATCACCAACGTATACGATATTACGCCAGCCATCAGTAACTTTATTTAACCCCCACCAGATAAGAACCTGTCTGAATATTATACAGACAGGTTCTAACTCTAATCAGAACGGATAGTCGTGATACCCCATTTGCGAGGAAATTTTACGTGCGGCCGTATGCAACATAGCTACGTACTCCTGCAAACGCTCTTCAGAGAAACGCAGCGTTGGGAAGGAGATGCTCAGACCGGCAATAACCACACCAAAGCGGTCAAATACCGGAACCGCGATACAGCGTAGTCCTTCTTCCTGCTCTTCGTTATCTTCACCATAACCTTGCTCGCGCACCTGGTCCAACACCGGTAGTAACGCTTCGGTACTGGTAATGGTACGATCGGTACTGCGTTTATACTCAACGCCCTCAAGGATCTGCTTCACTTCATCACGATCGCGCCAGGCCAGCAGCACTTTACCAATCGCGGTGCTGTAAAGCGGATTACGACGACCAATCCGTGAATACATGCGCAAATTGTACATAGAGTCAATTTTGTGGATGTAAACAATGCTGTCTTCGTCCAGTGCGCCAAGGTGGATGGTTTCTTTCGTCAGGCGGGAGATTTCGCGCATCTGGATATCTGCGCTACGAATGAGATCGACGTTTTGTAAGGCACGAGCCCCCAACTCAAACAATTTCAGGGTCAGAGAATATTTCTCCGACTCCCCTTCCTGCGCCACATACCCCAGGGTTTTCATGGTCTGTAAAAAGCGATAAACGGTGCTTTTTGACATCATGACGCGCTGTGACAGCTCGGTTATCCCTATTTCGCGCTCTTCGCCCAGCGCCTGTAAAATGCCAAAAACCTTCAGTACAGAAGATACAGAATCAGGCTGTTTATCCAGATCTGCGTTAGCCATTTATCACCTCATTGCGAGTGTTTTATAAAAATCAGAACTGTTTTTTATTATAATTTCGCGCCTGGGTGGTCGCAATCCATCTTTTGCCGGTTAGTTACAATTCTGCGACATCCGCCGTGAATATCAGTGCTAGAATCATAACCCTGTTGATTATCATCCAAAGATATAAAATTCCTATGCCAAAAGTTCAGGCCGATGGCCTGCCGTTGCCTCAGCGATACGGCGCGATTTTAACCATTATTATCGGTATTTCGATGGCGGTCCTCGACGGCGCTATCGCCAACGTCGCCTTGCCAACTATTGCTACTGATCTTCACGCCACGCCAGCCAGTTCTATTTGGGTGGTGAATGCCTATCAAATCGCGATCGTCGTCTCCCTGCTTTCGTTTTCGTTTCTGGGAGATATGTTTGGCTATCGACGCATTTATAAATGCGGCCTGGTCGTATTTCTGCTGTCATCGTTGTTCTGTGCCCTTTCTGATTCGCTGCAAATGCTAACTCTGGCGCGTGTAATACAAGGTTTTGGTGGCGCAGCACTAATGAGCGTCAATACTGCTCTTATCCGGCTAATCTATCCACAGCGTTTTCTGGGGCGGGGAATGGGAATTAACTCGTTTATTGTCGCCGTCTCCTCTGCTGCCGGGCCAACTATCGCCGCGGTAATCCTCTCCATCGCGTCATGGAAGTGGCTATTTTTAATCAACGTACCGTTGGGTATTATCGCCCTGCTTCTGGCAATGCGTTTTCTGCCACCTAATGGTTCTCGTGCCAGTAAACCACGTTTTGACCTGCCCAGCGCCGTGATGAACGCGTTAACATTTGGTCTGCTTATTACCGCGTTGAGTGGTTTTGCTCAGGGGCAATCGCTGACGTTGATTGGTGTAGAACTGGCGGTAATGGTTGTCGTTGGTATTTTCTTTATTCGTCGTCAGCTTTCTCTTCCCGTGCCGCTGTTGCCAGTGGATTTACTGCGTATTCCGCTTTTTTCACTGTCTATTTGCACGTCTATTTGTTCTTTCTGCGCACAGATGCTGGCAATGGTCTCCCTGCCCTTTTATCTGCAAACGGTGCTCGGACGTAGTGAAGTGGAAACAGGTCTACTTCTGACCCCATGGCCGCTGGCAACAATGGTGATGGCACCGCTGGCAGGTTATCTGATAGAACGCGTGCATGCTGGGTTACTTGGAGCTTTAGGGTTGTTTATTATGGCGGCGGGGCTTTTTTCGCTGGTTCTCTTGCCTGCTTCACCTGCCGATATCAATATCATCTGGCCTATGATCTTGTGCGGTGCCGGTTTTGGATTATTCCAGTCACCCAATAACCACACCATTATTACTTCCGCCCCGCGGGAACGTAGCGGCGGTGCCAGTGGCATGTTAGGTACGGCTCGTCTGCTTGGTCAGAGTAGTGGCGCAGCGTTGGTGGCACTGATGTTAAATCAGTTTGGTGATAATGGTACGCACGTCTCGCTGATGACCGCGGCTATTCTGGCAGTAATCGCTGCCGGTGTTAGTGGTTTACGGATCACCCAGCCACGATCCCAGGCATAAAAAAAGCGCGTCAACCTGGACGCGCTTTTTGAGTATTTATTTCATCTTACTTCAGGTATTCACCCGTGCGCAGAGCCTCAATACGTTTATCCAGCGGCGGGTGGGTCATGAACAGCTCGCTCAGCGATTTTGACTTACCGTTAATGCAGAAAGCCATCATGCTGGTTGCTTCTTGCGGTTCATAGCTGGTTTTCAGGCGCTGTAGCGCAGCAATCATTTTTTCACGGCCAACCAATTTGGCTGAACCGGCATCAGCGTGAAATTCACGGTGACGCGAGAACCACATGGTGATAATGCTCGCCAGAATACCAAACACTAACTCCAGTACCGTCGCAACTGCAAAGTAGATCAGCGGGTTGCCGTTACTCTCTTCGCCTTCGTCGCGGTTACCGCCCATGAAGCCAGCGGCCAGTTGTGCCAGAATACGGGAAATAAAGATAACAAAGGTGTTCACCACGCCCTGAATCAGCGTCATGGTAACCATGTCACCATTAGCAATGTGGCTAATTTCGTGGGCAATTACCGCCTCGGCTTCATCCGGGCTCATGTTTTGCAACAAACCCGTGCTGACAGCAACCAGAGAGGCATCCCGGCGCGCACCGGTTGCAAAAGCGTTAATGTCCGGCGCATGGTAGATAGCCACTTGTGGCATAGCAATCCCAGCCTGACGCGCCTGGGTTGCAACAGTATTGATCAGCCAACGTTCCCTTTCGTTACGCGGTTGCTCGATCACTTCCCCGCCAACAGATCGTAATGCCATCCATTTGGACATCAGAAGCGAAACGAAGGAACCACCGAAGCCGAACAGCAAGGCCATAATCATCAGCCCCTGAACGCTGCTCGACTGTATCCCTGTCAGGCTCAGTACCAGCCCGAAAACGACCATAACGGCCAGGTTCGTTAGCAGGAAGAGCGCGATTCGCATCATAATTTTCTTTTTACCTCAGTTTAACAAAACGCAATATGCGATACCCACATCGTATGGGTTACTCGACTATTTTCAAGTCTGGATAGAGCGTAAGTCACCAGAAAGACACAACTTTACATTTTGTAGCATCTGATTTACGGCATCTTGCCGCTGTTAAAAAATCAGGCACAATTTCTTGTGCCTGATTGATGTTACTTGACGGGAGCGGGCTGTTCCGCGGGTCTGGCTTTTTCCAGACGCGCCAAATCAAGCGCGATGTTCACTGTCTCATCCAGATATGGATCTGGCTCCTTATAATCTTTTGGCAGATCATCCAGTTTCTTCAATGCCGGTTTTCCTTCGCGTTTAAAGCGATCGTTCAACCGCGCCAGACGCGTCGCATCATCTTCGTTATTCTCTTTTTCACGCACGGCGTAGTTCAGAGAGACGATGTTACGCTTATCCTTCATGGCGTTGAAGCGAGCGATATCCTTCATGATATTCTGGAATTCAGGATCCTTCGCGATACGCGCATTATGTTCCTTCAACAACTCCGGCTCAAATACCGTTAAGTCTCCTGATTTCACATAGGTTGCTGCGTCGATGCTATCCCACGGCAGCGCATTATCTTCGAATTTCTCACCCGTTTCCGTCTCTTCATTGCCCGTAGGCATGATGATATCTGGCGTTACGCCCTTGCGTTGCGTACTGCCACCGTTAACGCGATAGAATTTCTGGATTGTATATTGTACTGAGCCTAACGCAGGCCATTCTGGGCGCAACATCTGATCGTAGATGCGGTTCAGAGAGCGATACTGCTGGACTGTGCCTTTACCAAATGTCGGCTCGCCCACAACCAGCGCGCGACCATAATCCTGCATTGCGGCAGCAAAGATTTCCGAAGCCGAAGCACTGAAACGGTCAACCAGCACCACCAGCGGGCCTTTATAGAAGACCTGGCCGTCGGTATCACTGTCTTCACGGACTTTACCGTTGTTATCGCGAACCTGCACAATCGGACCTGATGGGATAAACAAACCAGAGAGCGATACCGCTTCAGTCAACGCACCGCCACCGTTGCTACGCAGGTCGATGATGACACTGCTGACATTTTGTTTTTCCAGTTTCTGCAGTTGAACTTTGACATCGTCCGTCAAGCCAACATAGAAGCCCGGAATATCCAGCACACCGACTTTTTCTTTGCCAACCGTCTTCACAGACATTTTAACGGCACGGTCTTCCAGACGAATGCGCTCACGCGTCAACGTCACCGTGCGGGTTTTAGTGCCTTTACCCGCAGGTAAAATTTCCAGACGAACCTTACTGCCCTTCGGCCCTTTGATTAAGGCAACAACATCATCAAGACGCCAACCGATCACATCAACCATCGGTTTACCGGTTTGTCCGACCCCGACAATTTTGTCACCAACGCTAATCGCTTTACTTTTCGCAGCCGGACCACCCGCCACCATCGAATTGATAACGGTGTAGTCATCATCCATTTGCAACACTGCGCCAATACCTTCCAGCGATAAACTCATTTCAGTATTGAACTGTTCGGTATTGCGCGGGGAAAGGTAGTTGGTATGCGGATCAATTTCGCGTGCGAAAGCCGTCATTGCCAGCGAGAAAACATCTTCGCTGTTAGTTTGCGTCAGGCGGCGAATAGCAAATTTGTAACGACGCGTCAGGGTTTCACGAATTTCTTTATCCGTTTTTCCCGCCAGCTTCAGGCTTAACTCGTCGAATTTAACTTTGCTGTCCCACAGCGCGTTTAACTCAGCCTCATTTTTCGGCCAGGGCGCTTTGCTGCGGTCAAGGTTATAAGAATCATTACCGGTAAAATCCATCGGTTTTTCCAGTACCGACAACGCATACTGGTAACGTTCGAAGCGGCGTTTTTGCGCCAGATTGTAAAGATCGTAGAAAACGTCGAGTTTGCCGGAACGAAGTTCATCGCCCAACTCGGTTTTCTTTTTCGCGAATTGTTCGACATCGCTAGCCAACAGCACGTTGTGGCTGTAATCAAGCAGATTCAGGTAGCGGTCAAAGATTTTGGCCGAGAACGCCTGATCGAGGTCGAATTGTCGATAATGGGAACGGGTGAAGCGCGACGTTACGCGCTCACTCACAGTTGCATGCTGCGTCTCTTCCTTTAATACCGGAATCTGATCAGCACGCGTAATATCTTCTACTGCGAAGGTCTGGCCTGCTATTGCAAGCAGGCCAGCTAACGCGGTAAGCCTAAAAAACATGTTCATGCCTGGCCCGGCCTCCGTTTCAGAACACCAGGTGTTCTGCGCGCACAATCAAAGACATACCCGAATTCAGTTGGACGCGGACGCCGTCTTTGGTGATTTCTAATACGGTGGCATCCATCGCGTTTTGACCAGCTTTCACCTTCAGGGCTTGTCCGACAGTCAGAGCTGAAATGTCAGAAACCGGGGTATGCTGTTCTTCGCGAGGTGCTTTTACTGTTTTTGGCGCTTTCTCAGCCGGTTTTTGCGCACGAGGTTTGCGCTCGGCGCCTTCTTTACGGCGTTGCGCAGCAGGACGTGGTTTACGTTCACGACGTGGTGCATCTTCTTTCTCACCAGCAGCGATGGCAGCTTCGCGTTTTTTAGCTTGCTGTTCAGCACGCTGGGCCTGAACGCGCGCTTTCGCTTCTTCAAGCTGCTTGCGAGCATGTTCTACATGTTGCTCGTCCAGCTCACCGCAAGGGTTGCCGTCAAGATCGACACGCGTCGCGCCTGGTTTAACACCATACAGGTAGCGCCAGCTCGAAGTGTAGAGACGTAAAGCGGATCGCAGTTGCGTTTTGCTCAGGTTCATTTCCCCGGCAACACGATCGACCAAATCCTGAAAAATACCGATTTTCAGCGGACGCGCTTCACCTTCCGCACTGAAACAGTGGGGAAAACGTTCGGCCAGAAACGCGATTACTTCTTTACTGCTATTCAACTTAGGTTGATTTTCCATGAAATTTCCTGATTACAACGGACGTAGCCAACAAGCGCAGGCATGAACAGGCGTCATTATAATGACGCCATCAGTAAATGCTACGTTATCCGTTGATTATCCTGCGACGCTCGCAAAGAATTTTTTGTAATCCGTCGTTGCAAGCACCTTTTCAAGCTGTGCCACAAGCTGACGTAAGCCTTGTTCGTCCTCGTCGGTGAAGCGACCGAAGACGGTACTGTCGATGTCGAGAACGCCAATAATCTGATTTTTCACCACCAACGGTAGAACAATTTCAGAATTACTCGCCGCATCACAGGCAATATGTCCATCGAATGCGTGAACATCCTCGATTCGCTGTACTTCGTTACGGGCAACCGCGGTGCCACACACGCCGCGCCCGACGGGGATCCTTACGCAGGCAATTTTGCCCTGAAACGGTCCGAGAACCAACGTCTCATCTTCGAGTAGATAAAACCCCGCCCAGTTTACGTCGGCCAGACGTTCGTATAATAACGCGCTGGTATTAGCCAGTGTTGCCAGAAAACTGGTTTCTCCCGCCATCAGCGCATTAAAGTCGCGGTTTAAGTCCGCGTAAAATTCTGTTTTGTTCATTATATAATCACTTGGTTGTCTTACCTGGAACTGCCAGCCTATTAAAATAAGCATTAAATGCGTTAATGCTCAAGATCATTCCCATCATGAGTTAAGATTAGTGTTAATTCTTATTACATTTGGCGCGTCATGGCTCTTTACACCCCACAAGTTACGCCAACAAAAAAAATAACAGTGAGATCAATTGGCGAAGCGTTGCCGCATGGTGATTACCAACGCTGCCCGCAATGTGACATGCTGTTCAGCCTGCCAGAGATAAATTCACACCAAAGTGCCTATTGCCCACGCTGCCAGGCAAAAATCCGTGACGGACGCGACTGGTCGCTAACGCGCCTGGCGGCAATGGCCTTCACAATGCTGTTGCTGATGCCTTTTGCGTGGGGCGAACCACTATTGCATATCTGGTTGTTAGGTATTCGTATTGACGCCAACGTAATGCAAGGCATCTGGCAAATGACCAAACAGGGAGATGCGGTAACGGGCGCAATGGTTTTTTTCTGCGTTATCGGTGCCCCCCTCATTCTGGTGACATCTATTGCCTGGTTGTGGTTTGGTAATCGGCTGGGAATGAATTTACGTCCGGTGTTGCTGATGCTTGAGCGGCTGAAAGAGTGGGTAATGCTGGATATCTACCTGGTCGGCATTGCCGTTGCCTCTATTAAGGTGCAGGACTATGCCCATATCCAGGCCGGTGTCGGCCTATTCTCTTTTGTAGCGCTGGTGATTTTAACGACGGTGACGTTGTCACATCTTAATGTTGAACAGTTGTGGGAGCGATTTTACCCTGAACGCCCTGCCACGCGTAGGGATAAAAAACTACGCGTTTGTCTGGGGTGTCACTTTACCGGCTACCCTGATCCGCGCGGTCGCTGTCCCCGTTGCCATATCCCGCTTCGCCTGCGTCGCCATCATAGTATTCAAAAATGTTGGGCGGCGCTGTTAGCTTCAATCATCTTGTTGTTTCCTGCCAACCTGTTACCTATTTCGATCATTTATCTGAACGGTGGTCGACAAGAAGATACGATCCTTTCCGGGATTATGTCGCTGGCGAACAGCAATATTGCCGTTGCCGGAATCGTATTTATCGCCAGTATTCTGGTGCCATTTACTAAAGTGATTGTTATGTTCACTTTATTGTTGAGCATTCATTTTAAGTGCCAACAGGGGTTACGTACGCGAATAATGTTACTGCGAATAGTGACCTGGATTGGCCGCTGGTCGATGCTGGATCTGTTTGTCATTTCTTTAACCATGTCGCTGATTAATCGCGATCAAATCCTCGCTTTTACTATGGGACCGGCTGCGTTTTATTTCGGCGCAGCGGTTATTTTGACTATTCTTGCAGTGGAATGGCTGGACAGCCGCTTACTTTGGGATGCACATGAGTCAGGAAACGCCCGCTTCGACGACTGAAGCGCAAATTAAAACTAAACGCCGTATCTCACCTTTCTGGCTACTGCCATTCATCGCGCTAATGATAGCCGGTTGGCTAATTTGGGGGAGTTATCAGGATCGAGGCAATACCGTCACCATCGATTTTATGTCGGCGGATGGCATTGTTCCGGGTCGCACACCTGTTCGCTATCAGGGCGTTGAAGTCGGAACGGTGCAGGATGTCAGTCTGAGCGACGATCTGCGTAAGATTGAAGTGAAGGTCAGCATCAAGTCCGATATGAAAGATGCGTTGCGCGAAGAGACGCAGTTCTGGCTGGTGACGCCAAAAGCTTCGCTGGCAGGTGTTTCCGGGCTGGATGCGCTGGTCGGCGGAAACTATATCGGCATGATGCCAGGTAAAGGTAAAGAGCAAGATCACTTTGTCGCCCTCGATACCCAGCCCAAATATCGGCTGGATAATGGTGATCTTATGATCCATCTACAAGCCCCCGATCTTGGTTCGCTGAACAGCGGCTCGTTGGTCTATTTCCGCAAAATCCCGGTGGGGCGAGTCTATGACTATGCGATCAATCCCAATAAGCAAGGCGTGGTGATTGATGTCCTGATTGAGCGGCGCTTTACCGACCTGGTGAAAAAAGGCAGTCGCTTCTGGAATGTTTCTGGCGTTGATGCCAATGTCAGTATCAGTGGCGCGAAGGTGAAACTGGAAAGTCTGGCTGCTCTGGTTAACGGTGCGATTGCCTTCGACTCGCCGGAAGAGTCGAAACCTGCCGATCCGGAAGATACCTTTGGTCTGTATGAAGATCTCGCCCACAGCCAGCGTGGGGTGCTCATAAAACTGGATCTGCCAAACGGAGTCGGATTAAGCGCCGATTCAACGCCGCTCATGTACCAGGGACTGGAAGTCGGGCAACTGACCAAACTGAATTTAAATCCAGGTGGCAAAGTTACTGGTGAAATGACCGTTGATCCCAGCGTAGTTACCCTACTTCGTGAAAATACTCGCATTGAGTTACGTAACCCGAAATTATCCCTCAGCGATGCCAATCTGAGTTCCCTACTGACCGGCAAAACCTTCGAACTGGTGCCAGGTAATGGCGAGCCACGCAAAGAGTTTGTTGTTGTGCCTGGCGAGAAAGCCCTGCTGCATGAACCGGATGTTATGACGCTGACCCTGACCGCGCCGGAAAGTTACGGTATTGATGCCGGTCAGCCGTTAATTCTGCATGGTGTACAGGTAGGCCAGGTAATTGAACGTAAACTTACCAGCAAAGGCGTCACCTTTACCGTTGCCATCGAACCGCAGCATCGTGAACTGGTAAAAGGTGACAGCAAATTTGTCGTTAATAGCCGTGTTGACGTGAAAGTGGGACTGGATGGCGTCGAGTTCCTCGGTGCCAGCGCCTCAGAATGGCTCAACGGTGGCATCCGCATTCTGCCGGGTGAAAAAGGCGAGATGAAAGCCAGCTATCCGCTGTATGCCAATCTGGAAAAAGCCCTGGAAAACAGCCTGAGCGATTTGCCTACAACGACCGTGAGTTTGAGCGCGGAAACGCTGCCAGATGTGCAGGCGGGATCGGTAGTGCTGTACCGCAAATTTGAGGTTGGTGAAGTTATTACCGTACGTCCTCGGGCCAATGCCTTTGATATCGATCTGCATATTAAGCCGGAATATCGCAATCTCCTGACCAGCAACAGTGTGTTCTGGGCGGAAGGTGGCGCAAAAGTTCAGCTTAACGGCAGCGGCCTGACCGTACAGGCATCACCGCTTTCACGGGCATTAAAGGGGGCTATCAGTTTCGATAACCTCAGCGGTGCCAGCGCCAGTCAGCGTAAAGGCGACAAGCGAATTCTATATGCTTCCGAAACAGCCGCTCGTGCGGTTGGCGGGCAGATTACGCTCCATGCTTTCGATGCCGGAAAACTGGCTGTTGGTATGCCAATTCGCTATCTCGGTATTGATATCGGGCAGATCCAGACGCTGGATCTGATCACCGCACGCAATGAAGTACAGGCAAAAGCGGTGCTCTATCCGGAATATGTCCAGACCTTCGCCCGCGGAGGTACGCGCTTCTCGGTGGTCACACCACAGATTTCGGCAGCGGGCGTTGAGCACCTTGATACCATCCTTCAGCCGTATATCAATGTCGAACCTGGTCGGGGTAATCCTCGCCGTGACTTTGAGTTGCAAGAAGCCACCATTACCGATTCTCGTTACCTTGATGGCTTAAGCATTATTGTTGAAGCGCCAGAAGCCGGGTCATTAGGCATTGGTACTCCGGTACTGTTCCGTGGTCTGGAAGTAGGTACGGTTACCGGAATGACGCTGGGGACATTGTCAGATCGGGTGATGATTGCGATGCGCATCAGTAAGCGATACCAGCACCTGGTGCGTAACAATTCCGTCTTCTGGCTGGCATCGGGCTACAGTCTGGACTTTGGCCTGACGGGTGGTGTGGTGAAAACCGGCACCTTTAATCAGTTTATCCGTGGAGGGATCGCCTTCGCTACCCCACCAGGAACGCCACTGGCACCGAAAGCTCAGGAAGGCAAACACTTCCTGTTGCTGGAAAGCGAACCGAAAGAGTGGCGTGAATGGGGCACCGCCCTGCCTCGTTAATCTCCTCCTGCTCCGGCGTGCCTGCGCCGGAGCGTTTATGCTAAACTGCGCGCCTGTTTTTTTCCGCTGGTACATACTTGTGGCTCAACACACCGTTTATTTCCCGGACGCCTTTTTGACGCAAATGCGCGAAGCGATGCCTTCGACGCTCTCTTTTGATGATTTTCTCGCCGCCTGCCAGCGCCCGTTGCGCCGCAGCATTCGCGTTAATACGCTGAAAATCTCCGTTGCTGATTTCCTGCAATTAACCGCACCTTACGGCTGGACGTTAACACCGGTTCCCTGGTGTAAGGAAGGTTTCTGGATTGAACGCGACGATGAAGAGGCATTACCGTTGGGCAGTACCGCCGAACATTTAAGTGGCCTGTTTTATATTCAGGAAGCCAGTTCGATGTTACCGGTTGCGGCGTTGTTTGCCGATGGTAACTCCCCGCAACGGGTGATGGATGTGGCGGCTGCGCCGGGATCAAAAACCACGCAGATTGCTGCGAGTATGAATAATGAAGGCGCGATCCTTGCCAATGAGTTTTCCGCCAGCCGGGTAAAGGTGTTACATGCCAATATCAGCCGCTGCGGTATCAGTAATGTAGCTTTAACGCATTTTGATGGCCGCGTGTTTGGTGCAGCGTTGCCAGAAATGTTCGACGCCATTTTGCTGGATGCTCCCTGCTCCGGTGAAGGTGTGGTACGTAAAGACCCCGACGCGCTGAAAAACTGGTCACCGGAAAGCAACCTGGAAATCGCCGCCACCCAGCGTGAACTGATTGACAGTGCATTTCATGCCTTACGTCCTGGCGGTACGCTGGTTTACTCGACCTGTACCTTAAACCGTGACGAAAACGAAGCCGTTTGCCTGTGGCTGAAAGAGACTTATCCCGGTGCAGTAGAGTTTTTGCCGTTGGGCGATCTCTTCCCTGATGCAAAAAAAGCGCTGACCGAAGAAGGCTTCTTGCACGTCTTCCCACAAATTTATGACTGCGAAGGCTTCTTCGTTGCTCGTCTGCGTAAAACTCAGGCCATTCCTGCCTTACCCGCACCGAAATACAAAGTGGGCAATTTCCCGTTTAGCCCAGTGAAGGATCGCGAAACCGCACAAATTCGGCAGGCGGCTGCGAATGTTGGCTTACAGTGGGACAAAAACCTGCGTCTCTGGCAGCGTGATAAAGAAATCTGGTTATTCCCGGTGGGCATTGAAGCGTTGATCGGTAAAGTCCGATTTTCTCGTCTGGGAGTAAAACTTGCCGAAACGCATAACAAAGGTTACCGCTGGCAGCATGAAGCGGTCATTGCCCTTGCCTCACCCGACCACGCTAACGCGTTTGAACTAACACCACAAGAAGCAGAAGAGTGGTATCGTGGGCGCGATGTTTACCCGCAGACCGCACCAACCGGGGATGATGTGTTGGTCACCTTCCAGCGCCAGCCAATCGGTTTAGCCAAACGTATTGGCTCGCGACTGAAAAACAGTTACCCGCGTGAGCTAGTGCGCGACGGAAAACTTTTTACGGGTAAAGCCTGACAGTACACAAAAAGCGCACGTTTTGACTGGCGAATCTGACTGCCTTGACTAGGCTGAAAAATGGTGCGATCGGACTGGTCGTACCACAACCAGCACTTCAATGGAGAGCACGAAGATGAAAACCAGTGTGCGCATAGGCGCTTTTGAAATCGATGACGGCGAGTTACACGGCGAATCGCCTGGTGACCGAACGTTGACCATTCCCTGTAAATCTGACCCGGATTTATGTATGCAACTGGATGCCTGGGACGCCGACACCAGCATTCCTGCCCTGCTAAACGGCGAACACTCTGTCCTTTACCGTACCCGCTACGATCAACAGTCCGATGCCTGGATTATGCGTCTTGCCTGATCCAAAAAGAACCCGTCGGCATGACGGGTTATTTATCCCGGTTATTTTCCCGTTGTAAAATCTCTCCTAAACTTAACGGTACGGCAACGCACTTCGAGGATGAAATGTTCGCGCTGGTACTTTTTGTTTGCTATCTGGACGCTGGTTGTGAAGATATTGTGGTTGATGTCTACAATACGGAACAGCAGTGCCTCTACTCAATGGACGATCAACGGATCCGCCACGGTGGCTGTTTTCCCGTTGAAGATTTCATTGATGGGTTCTGGCGGCCTGCGCAAGATTACAGTGACTTTTAATTACTGGAGTCGTTCCAACGTGAGTGTTCCACCAAAGACCGCGCCGGTATCAATATAATGCAAGTTACCGATATCTACGCGATGGCGTAATGGCGTATGACCAAACCAGAAATGATCAGCGCCGGTAATTCCCTGCCCTTTTCGGCCTTCACGCAATCGCGAGCGACTCCACAACACCTGATGCAGATCGACTTCCTTATGCCACTCATAAATATCATTGGGGTAATCCGCATGGGCGATGACATGCAGTCCGCTACTACAGCTTAATTCAATTATCCACGGCAAAGACCCGCACTTTTCCAGCGCCCTTCTCGCTTGCTCACGTTGGTGCTCTGTCAGTGCGGCAAACCAGTCGCCACCATTCATAAACCACAAAGACATCTGCTGCGATGCCAGCGCATCCATCGCCATCTGCTCATGATTGCCTCTTACCGCCCTGACCCAGCGTTGATCCAGTAATTGCAGGCAACGCAAACTCTCCGGGCCACGATCGATAACGTCACCAACCGAGATTAACAAGTCTTGCCACGGGTCAAACCGGCAGAACCATAATTTCTCTCGCAGTTGCGCCAGGCAGCCATGAATATCACCCACCAGCCAAATATGTCGCCACTGACTACCATCAATTCTCTGATAGATGTGGCCTGCCTGTTTCATCAATTCCTTACTCCCGCGCATAAGATCACATTATTTTAACAAAAATGTTAAAAAAGCCTGGACTGAAGCAGTAGAGTGTGTGTTATGGTTGATTGTGAAGTCAGTGAGGGAAAAGCAGTAATGCCATTATCAAACTGGCTTTATAGATAAAAAGAGACCGAACACGATTCCTGTATTCGGTCCAGGGAAATGGCTCTTGGGAGAGAGCCGTGCGCTAAAAGTTGGCATTAATGCAGGCTTAGTTGCCTTGCCTTTTAAGAATAGATGACGACGCCAGGTTTTCCAGTCCGCGCGTAAAGTGGTCAGAAAAAAAGCGCGTTTATCATCCTCTAAAATGTTAAAAACCGCCCGTTCTGGTGAAAGTACCCGGGCGGTTTTTTATTTAAAATCAAAAAATTACTATAGATAATTAACAGAGTCTCTCTGCTCTTTCAATAAACGGTGCCAGACTCACTTTTTCACCTGGTTTATTGGGATCATCAATCTGGATCACCGAAATGGGCTGGGCTTTAGTCTTCCCGCTGGCTACTTCCTTTTGTGCGATATCGTTTAAAGGATACTGCACCAGGGTACTTGGGTTAATGACATACAAAGCATTGCCCGGACGACAGGTCAGCATCACCTCTTCGCGATTAAACGCCCATTTGTCTTTACCCATTTCAAAACGGCTGACGGTAATCACCTGCGGAGCCGCCAACGCCGCTGCCGAACTGGTGAGTAACAGAAACGCCAGAATACTTTTTTTCATCATTTTCGTAATCCATCAAAAAGGTTCGAGAGTCGCAAGCAGGCTGATAATCACCAGCACTACCGCACCTATCGCCCATTCGAGTTTAGTCATCCACACAAACCAGGGTGCCGCACGGTCTTCGTCCTGCCCCATGCGCGGAACAAGAACATAACGATTTGCCAGCGCGATGGCCACCATAACCATTACCAGTATGACTTTAAGTAATAAAAGCTGCCCCCAGTACGTCGCAAGTGTGGGGGAAAATCCAGTGATTAACAATGTATTAAGCACACCACTGCCCAGTACACCTATCACAGCAAAATGTCCACACCGGGAAAATCGCATCAGTGCATGAATGGCCTCACGTCGCCAACGCCCTTTCACCAACTGCATACACCAGACGACCGGCAGCAAGCCACCAAACCATGCCGCCGCACAGATCAGATGTACGGCGTGATTCGTCTGATGGATTTTCGCCGTTAATCCTTCGTTTAATGTCGCGTGTCCTACTCCCGCCATCAAAATAAATTGCGCGGTAGTTAACATAAACAACAGACGAGGCATATTCCGTGGTTGCATCAGAGCCACGGTCAGCGTAACGAGGGCGAGAACGATTTGCCAAATCCAGACACCACCAAACTGTGTTTGTAACACCGACAACCAAATGTTCAACGACACCACATCCGGCCATCCCGCGCCCATCAACCCTCCCTGAACGGCGAACATCGCAGCGGCACTGCTCAAACTCCAGACGGCGGCGTGCTGTTGTATACGCAGAAAACGTTTCGTCAGTAATCGACGAATTGTTACTGGTGCCAGCCATGCTCCATACATCGCGAAGCCAAAGACCAGCATCAGGGAGATAAAATGGATAAATCGTAGTGCGACCCAGGTAAACGCCAACATGCTTTATTTCACTGTAAAGGTGTATTGCCCTTTGGTTTTATGCCCGTCCACCGAAACAACATGCCAGTTAACGGTATAACTCCCGGGCTTCAGGGCGTCGGCAAGCGGAACAATCAATTGGGTTTTGTCCTGTTCATTACGCTTCGCGGGTAACGTTTTAATATTTTCATTCTTTGAGCCAATGACTTTTGCGCCACTGAACCCGGGTTCAATTCTTTCAGAGAAGTTTAAAGTAATGGCCTGTGGAGCAGCGATAACCTCCGCATTCGCCGCAGGATACTGATGCGTCAAATGCGCATGCGCCCAGGCAGAAGGTACTCCCAGCGAAGCTGTCAGAAATGTCAGCGCATAACGAAGGGAACGTGCAGTTGAAGCCATATTATCTATTCCTTTTTGTAATAACTTTTTTACAGAGCATAACCTTGTCTAATGATAGAGTCGAGGATCATCAATTCCGGCTTGCCATCCTGGCTAACTCTTAGTAACTTTTGCCCGCGATTAATGAGGAGACACAGCATGTTGAAGAATCTGGCCAAACTGGATCAAACTGAAATGGATAAAGTTAATGTCGATCTGGCGGCCGCCGGGGTAGCATTTAAAGAACGTTACAATATGCCGGTGATTGCTGAAGCGGTTGAACGTGAACAACCAGAACACCTGCGAAGCTGGTTTCGTGAGCGCCTTATCGCCCACCGTCTCACCTCTGTAAATCTGTCACGTTTACCTTACGAACCTAAACTTAAATAAACCTTATATTAAGTTACACTTCCTTACATGATGCCTGCTAAATTATGAGTATTTTCTTATTCTCACCAATATTTGCGGACACTGTGAAAAGGAAGTCATCATGTCATACAGGAAAGTCGCAGCAGCACAATATGAGCCTCGTAAAGCCTCACTCACTGAGCAGGTAGCCCATCATCTGGAGTTCGTGAGGGCTGCCGCCAGACAGCAGTGTGAACTTTTGGTTTTCCCCTCGCTTTCTCTACTGGGATGTGATTATAAACGACGCCCTCTTCCTGCCCCGCCCGACCTCTCGCTATTAGACCCGCTTTGTTATGCCGCAATGACTTATCGAATGACCATTATTACCGGCCTTCCCGTTGAATATAACGATCGATTTATTCGTGGAATTGCCGTATTTGCACCGTGGATGAATGCGCCAGCAATTTATCATCAAAGTCACGGAGCATGCCTGGGGCGACATTCCAAAACCATCACGGTGGTGGATGGACAACCTGAAGGTATTGATATGGACCCGAGCTGCTCACTCTTTACCACCGGTCAGTGCATCAGCGAGCCAGATTTATTGACTTCTACTCGCCACTTACAATTTTTCTCACATCAATATTCCATCGCTGTTCTAATGGCTAATGCCCGCGGTAATAGTGCATTGTGGGATGAATATTGTCGCCTCATCGTCCGCGCCGATTACGGTTCGTTATTGTTAGTTGGTCAGCGCACATCGCAGGGTTGGCAAGGCGATATCATTCCATTACGCTAGGCGTTTTCGACCCGGAGTTTTGCCATGTTGCGTATTATCGATACTGAAACCTGCGGTTTACAGGGAGGGGTCGTGGAGATTGCCTCTGTTGATGTTGTTGACGGGAAAATCGTTAACCCTATGAGTCACCTGGTTCGCCCCGACCGCCCTATCACTCCGCAGGCTATGGCGATCCACCGTATTACTGAAGCCATGGTTGCTGACAAACCGTGGATTGAAGACGTGCTCCCACACTACTACGGTAGTGAATGGTATGTCGCCCACAACGCCAGCTTTGACCGCCGTGTACTGCCTGAAATGCCCGGTGAGTGGATCTGCACGATGAAATTGGCCCGTCGTTTGTGGCCGGGGATCAAGTACAGCAACATGGCGCTGTATAAAACACGTAAGCTCAATGTGCAAACGCCGCCGGGGCTGCATCACCACCGTGCGCTGTATGACTGTTACATCACCGCGGCCTTACTTATCGATATTATGAACACATCCGGCTGGACGGTAGAACAAATGGCGGATATCACCGGGCGTCCGTCATTGTTAACGACATTCACGTTTGGCAAGTATCGCGGCAAAGCGGTATCAGAAGTTGCAGAGCGCGATCCGGGCTATCTGCGCTGGTTGTTTAATAACCTCGACAGTATGAGCCCGGAACTGCGTTTAACCTTGAAGCACTATTTGGCGGATGCTTAAGCCGCTGGCTGACCAGGTAATGTTCCCTGCGCCAGCGCGACCAGAAAAGCATATTCCATTGCCACACCTTCGTAAGATTTAAAGCGACCGGATTTGCCGCCATGCCCCGAGTCCATGTCGGTACATAACAGCAACAGATGGTCGTCTGTTTTAAGCTCGCGCAATTTAGCCACCCATTTTGCCGGTTCCCAGTATTGCACCTGTGAATCGTGTAAACCTGTCGTCACCAGCAAATGTGGGTAAGCCTGCGCCGTGACATTGTCATACGGGCTGTAGCTTTTCATGTACTCGTAATATTGTAGATCCTGCGGATTCCCCCACTCTTCAAACTCGCCCGTAGTGAGCGGAATCGACTCATCAAGCATCGTCGTCACCACATCGACAAACGGCACCTGGGCAATAACGCCGTGGAACAATTCTGGTCGTTCATTGATAGCGACCCCCATCAACATGCCACCCGCGCTACCACCCATCGCATAACAGAGCGAAGGAGAACCGTAACCCAGCTTTAACAGTGCGTCGCAGGCATCAAGATAATCATTGAAAGTATTTTTCTTTTTCAGGAACTTGCCATCTTCGTACCACTGCTGTCCCAGTTCACCACCGCCACGAACATGCACAATGGCGTAGACAAAGCCGCGATCCAACAAACTCAGGCGACTAAAACTGAAATCGGCATCAATACTTGCGCCGTAAGAACCATATCCGTACACCAGCAGCGGGTTGTGCCCTTTGCGGAAATGTTTGCGATGATAAACCAACGAAACCGGAACTTCGACGCCATCACGGGCGGTGATCCACAGGTGTTCACTACGGTAATTCTCTGCATCAAAACCGGGCACTTCAGTTTGTTTTAATACGCGGCGTTCACCGGTGTCCATATCCAGTTCAAACAGCGTGTCTGGCGTGGTCATGGAGGAATAGCCGTAACGCAATCGCGAAGTTTCAGGTTCCGGATTATAGGCAATCCAGGTGACGTAAGCCGGATCGTCAAAAGCAATACCGATAACTTCCCGCGTTTTGCGATTGATTTGCCGCAGACTGGTTAACCCACGCTGGCGCTCTTCAACCACCAGCCAGTCGGTAAACAGCGTAAACCCTTCCAGCATGATGTTATCGCGTGGCGGAATTAACTCTTCCCACTGCTGCTCTTCACGCATTCGGGTACGATATAAACCAAAGTTTTTGCCGTTACGGTTAGAGCGTAGATAAAAGCGGTGCTGATAATGATCGAGACTGTATTCGTGATCTTTACGCCGCGGCAAAAAGACAAACGGTTCTGCATCGGCCAGCTCGGCATCCAGCAGACGAACTTCACTGGTCGTGGCGCTGGCAAGGTGAATAACCACATAGTGTTTTGATGTCGTTTTATGCAGACTGACATAAAACGTATCGTCTTTTTCTTCGTAGATCAGTTTATCTTGCGATGCCGGAGTCCCGATGGCGTGCCGCCAGACCTGATAAGGCAGCAGAGTTACCGGATGCTTACGCACATAATAAAAAGTCCATGAGTCATTCGCCCAGACAAAGCTGGGTTCCACATTATCCAGCAGTTCGGGATACCAGTTGCCCGTTTCAAGATTGCGAAAACGGATGCCGTACTGGCGTCGGGAAAGGAAATCTTCTGCCAGCGCCATAATGGTGTTATCGGGCGTTATAGCCATGCCGCCCATAGAATAAAATTCACTGTGTGCCGCCCGCTTGTTGGCATCAAGCAACGTTTCCCATTCGTCCCACTCTTCAGTGAATGCAGACTGGCGTTGATAAATGGCATATTCACTGCCGGGTTCATAAATATGCCGGTAACGATAACCGTTTTTAATATAAGGCGCAGAGACTTCTCTTTGCGGGATACGCTCAATGATTTCTTTTAGTATCCGATCCTGCAGGGCTTGTTGCGAAGCCATCACCTGGTGCCCGTAACTATTTTCCTGTTGCAGGTAATTCAGTACTTCCGGCTGCGAGCGCGTGTCGTCCCGCAACCAGTAGTAATTGTCGATACGCGTATCACCATGAAGCGTCATGGCATGGGGAATTCGAGCAGCTTTTGGTAGCATGTTATTGTTCTTTCTGGTTGAAGCATCTTATAAGGGTGGCAAAACTCACCCGGGATGCAAGCGAAACAGGACAGTCATTGCAGCGATGATGACACGTTATGAAGTGAAAATCGAAAGGTAGCAGGCAGATAAAATCAGTCGGTTCAACTAGCTGTGCGAGTTTGTATAGCCCGAAAAACGTAAATATAGGGCTATACAGAGAGAAGGATTATTCAGACAAAGTACGCTTTTGCTGTTCGAGATCGCGTTCGATCCCTTCGCGAACATCCTGGGGAATTTTCAGCGCGTCGCCCAGTGCATTCAGGTAACTACGCTCCATAAAATGGTCAATATCAATAGCTGCACAGCTCAGGAAATAGATTTCCAGCGCCTCTTCTTCGTTTCGAACCCCCAGGGCCAGACGCTGAGGAGCCAATGGCTGTTCGATTGCCTGCTCGATAAGAACACGGCCCTGCTCTTCTACACCCGCTTCACGCAATTGCTGATCGATAGCCGCACGTTCTTTGGCATCAATATGACCATCACTTTTAGCGGCAAATACCAGCGCGAGGATCAAACGTTCCGTGCGCTCATCCAGCGGCGTGCTCTGGGTGCCGAATTGCGGTTCGTTCTGGTGCGCCGCGCGAATTTTATCTTTGTATTTGTTCCACAGCACCGTACCAGCCACCGCGCCACCGCCTACCAGCAACGCGTTCGTGCCATACTTCGTTAAAAGTTTACGTGCTGATTTATTCGCTACCAGTAACCCAGCCAGCCCGCCTAATGCGCCCGGCACTAAAAGTTTGCCCAATCCCTGATCCGTAGACGAGGAGGTAGAAGAACTGTTTTGCCCGAGAAGGGATTGCAGTTGATTTAACCAGTTAGCCATGTTTGCTCCTCAATAACCATTTTAATGCCTGTAGCATAGCGGATGAGGATGTCAGAAAGTGTATATTGAGGCAAAAGATGCGCAAATTAGCGGACAGCAAGGAAGCCAGCCACGGAAAATGGTGATCGGGTTATTTAGGGTAATTGCGATGGTAGAGGTTTGTAGCCGTAATTGGAGTTGCCTTATGCTGATTGCCTGATGCGACGCTGTCGCGCCTTATCAGGCCTGCAGGATCTGGTGCGTTATAGAGCGGATAAGACGCTCGCGCCGCATCCGCCAGGGGTTATGTGCAATGACTGACAGCAATTAACGACGCTGGTAATCCGCCATTCCCGCTTTACAGTCCACATTAACCAGATAATGAATATCAGCGCTTTTACCACGCACTGTCAGCGGAACTGACCATTTATCATCTTTACCCTGAATATCCTGCACACTGACCCACGCTACCGGATCGGCCTGACCAACGATTTTTTGATCGTCTGCCCAGCGCGCGACGCGGTTTTGTTGATAATCGCGTTTTACACTCGCAGCGATTCCGGCTGCATCCAGACCTTCACACTTTGGGAAAGTGACCGACTTGCTGGCTTCGTTATTTGCAGCGAAAACTGATGCACAGGCAGAAAGCAGTAACAGCCCCAACAACGCCCCTCTTTTTTTCATGTTTTTCTCCATAGCACAATGATTCAGGAGAAAGCATGGTACAAATTATCAGGAGCGCAAGTGGCTTCAGGCGGCGTGTGTCTCATCTGCCACATCAGAGCGACTACCGACCACCTGGGGAGACGGTAATTTACCAGTTTTCAGAATCGTGCTAAGCACATCTTTCTGTTCTGCCAGCCACAGCGAAAGCGCTTCACGTTGCTCGTCTTCCATTTGTACTGGAGAACTTGTCAGCCAGGTGTCGAGCAGATCCGCCGTATCAAGCATTTTGTCATAAGCATCGGCTTCCTTTTTGCTGGTAAACGACATCTTCTCTTCGCCCTCACGAATGACTACGTATTTAATTTCAACCGCCATTTGCAGCCTCTCACAATAACTGTAATTTTATACAGTATAATTCTTTTCGGTCTTGAAATCAACACGAGCAATCAAGCAATAAAGACATACGCAAACGTTTTCGTTTATACTGCGCGCGGAATTAATCAGGGGATATTCGTTATGACGTTATTAGGCACTGCGCTGCGTCCGGCAGCAACTCGCGTGATGTTATTAGGCTCCGGTGAACTGGGTAAAGAAGTGGCCATCGAGTGCCAACGCCTCGGTGTAGAAGTGATTGCGGTCGATCGCTATGCCGACGCGCCAGCCATGCATGTCGCGCATCGTTCTCATGTCATCAATATGCTGGATGGCGATGCGTTGCGCCGTGTGGTTGAACTGGAAAAACCGCACTATATCGTGCCGGAGATCGAAGCTATTGCCACCGATATGCTGATCCAGCTTGAAAAGGAAGGGTTGAATGTTGTCCCCTGCGCTCGTGCGACTCAGCTAACGATGAATCGCGAAGGGATCCGTCGCCTGGCGGCAGAAGAACTTCAGCTTCCCACTTCAACGTATCGTTTTGCCGATAGCGAAAGTCTTTTCCGCGAGGCGGTTACCGCCATTGGCTATCCCTGTATCGTTAAACCGGTCATGAGTTCTTCCGGCAAGGGGCAGACGTTTATTCGCTCTGCCGACCAGCTTGCTCAGGCGTGGGAGTACGCCCAGCAAGGTGGTCGCGCCGGGGCGGGCCGCGTGATTGTTGAAGGCGTGGTTAAGTTTGACTTTGAGATTACCCTACTAACCGTCAGTGCGGTGGATGGCGTCCATTTCTGTGCACCAATAGGTCATCGTCAGGAAGATGGTGACTATCGCGAATCCTGGCAACCGCAGCAAATGAGTCCACTGGCTCTGGAACGTGCGCAGGAGATTGCCCGCAAAGTGGTGCTGGCGCTGGGCGGCTATGGTCTGTTTGGTGTGGAGTTGTTTGTCTGTGGCGATGAGGTGATTTTCAGTGAAGTCTCCCCTCGCCCGCATGACACCGGGATGGTGACGTTAATTTCTCAGGATCTCTCGGAATTTGCCCTGCATGTACGCGCGTTCCTCGGACTGCCTGTTGGCGGGATTCGTCAGAATGGCCCTGCCGCTTCTGCTGTTATCCTGCCGCAACTGACCAGTCAGAATGTCACGTTTGATAATGTGCAGAATGCCGTTGGCGCAGGTTTGCAGATTCGTTTATTTGGTAAGCCGGAAATTGATGGCAGCCGTCGTCTGGGTGTGACGCTGGCTACAGCGGAGAGCATTGATGAGGCAATTGAACGCGCGAAGCACGCCGCCGCACAGGTGAAAGTACAAGGTTAAGTCCGTCAGAAACACGCTGCAAAAATGCCCGATCATGGATCGGGCATTTTGACTTTTACAGCTTCGCGCCTTCTACTGCTTCACGTGCCAGCTTAGTGATGCGGTCGTAATCGCCTGCTTCCAGCGCATCCGCCGGAACCAGCCATGAACCACCGATACACAGCACGCTTTTCAGCGCCAGGTAGTCACGGTAGTTAGCCGGAGAAATACCACCAGTCGGGCAGAAACGAACCTGGGAGAACGGGCCTGCGATCGCCTGCAGTGCTTTCACGCCGCCATTAGCTTCCGCCGGGAAGAATTTGAACTCTTTCAGGCCGTAGTCCATACCCAGCATCAGTTCAGAAACAGTGCTGATACCTGGAATCAGAGGAATGGAGCCTTCAGTCGCTGCTTTCAGCAGTGGTTCAGTCAGACCCGGGCTAATGGCGAACTGTGCGCCTGCTTCGGTCACTTCTGCCAGTTGCTGTGGGTTCAGCACAGTACCAGCACCCACAATCGCTTCCGGTACTTCTTTGGCGATTGCACGGATAGCATCAACTGCACACTCGGTACGCAAAGTCACTTCCAGAACGCGCACGCCACCAGCAACCAACGCTTTTGCCATTGGCACCGCGTGTTCCAGTTTGTTTACCACAATAACCGGTACAACCGGGCCAGTGGTCAGGATTGATTCTGCACTTGTTTTCCAGTTTTTCATCAGAGTTTTCTCTCGCCTGATTACAAATTTTGTCGTCTTAAAAAGTGATACAGGTTGCGCCCTGTTCGGCACCGGACAGTTTTTCACGCAAGGCGCCGAATAATTCACGTCCTGTTCCTACGCGTGACGCGCTCAGGTCAGGAATGTGTGGTTCGCGAGCAGCCAGTTCCGCTTCGTCTACCAGCAACGTCAGTTCGCCTGTCTGTCCATTCACACGAATGATGTCTCCATCGCGCACTTTCGCCAGTAACCCGCCATCGTAGGCTTCTGGTGTTACGTGGATAGCTGACGGCACTTTACCTGAAGCACCGGAGAGGCGTCCATCGGTAACTAACGCAATTTTGAAACGCCGGTCCAATAATACACCAAGTGGCGGCATGAGTTTATGTAATTCTGGCATTCCGTTCGCTTTTGGCCCCTGATGACGAACAACAACCACACAATCACGGTCCAGCAAACCCGCTTCAAAGGCTGGCATAACGTCATGCTGGCTCTCGAAAACAACCGCAGGCGCTTCAATTACCTGGTTTTCAACGGGTACAGCGGAGGTTTTCATAACCGCACGGCCCAGGTTACCGCTTAACACTTTTGTCCCACCATGATGAGAGAAAGGTTGTTCGAAGGAAGCGATCACATTGCTGTCGAGCGATTTTTCTGCACCTTCTCGCCAGTCCAGCTCACCGTTATTCAGCCACGGCTCGAGGGTATAACGAGAAAGACCAAAACCCGCTACCGTATTCACATCTTCATGCAGCAGACCCGCCTTGAGCAGTTCACGCACCAGCACCGGTACGCCCCCCGCCGCCTGGAAGTGATTAATATCGGCCGGACCGTTCGGGTAGAGACGCGCCATCAGCGGTACGACATCAGAAAGATCAGAGAAGTCATCCCAGTTAATCTGAATACCCGCCGCACGCGCCATCGCCACCAGGTGCATTGTATGGTTAGTGGAACCACCTGTTGCCAGCAGCGCCACGATACCGTTCACCACCACTTTCTCATCAATCATCTTACCGATTGGCATCCATTCATTACCATTGCCGGTCATGCGTGTAACCTGGCGCGCAGCGGCTGCAGTTAATGCATCACGCAGTGGAGAGTCCGGATGAACAAAAGAAGAGCCTGGCAACTGCATCCCCATAAATTCAACCACCATCTGATTGGTGTTGGCTGTACCGTAAAAAGTACACGTACCCGGCGCATGATAAGACGCGGCTTCTGACTCCAGCAGCGCCATACGATCCACTTTTCCTTCAGCATAAAGCTGGCGAATGCGAACTTTCTCTTTGTTTGGCAAACCACTTGCCATCGGGCCTGATGGCACAAATACCGCAGGCAGATGACCGAACGACAGTGCAGCCATCGTCAGCCCTGGGACAATCTTGTCGCACACGCCGAGGAACAGCGCGCCATCAAACATGTTATGAGACAGCCCCACCGCCGCCGACATGGCAATCACTTCGCGGCTTAACAGCGACAGCTCCATTCCGTCCTGCCCCTGGGTGACACCATCGCACATCGCCGGAACACCCCCCGCCACCTGGCCGACCGCGTTAGCTTCATGCAGTGCTTTACGAATGATCTCTGGATAATGTTCATAAGGCTGGTGGGCAGAGAGCATGTCGTTGTAGGAGGTGATAATGGCGATATTGTTACGCAACATGCTTTTCAGGGAGGCTTTGTCTTCTGGCTGGCAAGCGGCGAAACCGTGTGCCAGATTACCGCATGCCAACTGCGAACGATGAACGGTCGAGGTTTTCGCTTGTTCGATCCGGGCGAGATAAGCAGAACGAGTCGCGCGCGAACGTTCAATAATTCGATTTGTTACGCGTAACAATTGTGGATTCATAAAGGCTCCTGAAATTGAGTTGTCAGAGCAGGGTGATTCACAATGCGTTTCACTCAAGAAAAATATGACTGAAACGCCTGTAACCGGAGCTCATAGGGCAGAAACGTTTCAGTGAGTGTAATAAAAAAAGCCTCGTGGGTGAATCCACACGAGGCTCAAAAGTGTAAAAATTACTCTACAATCTGTGCAAGATCATGTTACCGGTAAAATAACCCGTAAGGATAAGTCGAGACATTACTCAAACTCATTCCAGGAGCGACCGTCACGGGTAATCATCGCCACCGAGGCAACCGGGCCCCAGGTTCCGGCCTGATACGGTTTCGGCGCATCGTTGTCCATCGCCCATGCTTCAGTAATGGAATCTACCCATTTCCACGCTTCTTCCACTTCATCGCGACGCACAAACAACGCCTGAATACCGCGCATCGTTTCCAGCAACAGACGCTCATAAGCATCAGCCAGATGCGTCTGATTAAAGGTTTCTGAATAGCTCAGATCCAGTTTGGTGATTTGCAGATTATGTTTGTGATCAAGACCAGGGACTTTATTCAACACCTGGATATCCACGCCCTCATCGGGTTGCAGACGAATAGTCAGTTTGTTCTGCGGCAGATCCTGCCACGACTCTTTGAACAGATTCAGTTCTGGTGTTTTGAAATAGACCACAACTTCAGAGCATTTTGTCGGCAGACGTTTACCTGTTCGCAGGTAGAACGGCACGCCAGCCCAACGCCAGTTATCGATGTCGACGCGGATAGCCACGAAGGTTTCCGTGTTACTGCTTTTATTCGCACCCTCTTCTTCCAGATAGCCTGGTACTTTTTTGCCCTGAGCGAAGCCTGCGGTGTATTGCCCGCGTACTGTTTTTTCACGCACATTGGTGCGGTCAATTCGACGCAATGACTTCAGTACTTTCACTTTTTCATCACGGATGCTGTCGGCGCTCAGGTCGGACGGCGGAGACATCGCAATCATGCAAAGAATTTGCAGCAGGTGGTTCTGGATCATATCGCGCATCTGACCGGCTTTATCAAAATACCCCCAGCGCCCTTCGATTCCGACCTCTTCTGCCACCGTGATCTCAACATGATCAATGGTGCGATTGTCCCAGTTGTTCACAAACAGAGAGTTAGCAAAACGCAGCGCCAGCAGGTTCAGTACCGTTTCTTTACCCAGATAGTGGTCGATACGGTAAACCTGGCACTCCTCGAAATATTCGCCTACCTGATCGTTAATTTCACGCGAAGTCGCCAGTGATGTTCCCAGCGGTTTTTCCATGACCACGCGAGCAGGTTTAGCATTCAGTTTTGCCTCACCCAGCCCTTTGCAGATCGCACCAAAGGTGCTTGGTGGCATGGCAAAGTAGTTAATGGTGATACGATTTTTTTGATCCAGCATCGCGCCAAGGCGGTTGAATGCGGCCGTGTCATTGACATCAAGATTACAAAAATCCAGACGCGCACTCAGGGTATCCCACAGACCTTCATCAATGGTTTCTTTCATGAAGGTTTCAAGCGCCTCGCGGACAACTTTGGTATATGCCGCTTTATCCCAGTCAGCACGCCCTACGCCGATAATCCGGGTGTCCGGGTTGAGCTGACCGGCTTTTTCCAGTTGATACAGGGAAGGCAGCAATTTACGACGCGCAAGGTCGCCTTTCGCGCCGAAAATGACCAGGTCACAGGCCTGGGCTGTTTGCGTTACCGCCATGTCATTCTCCTTAAGTTAACTAACCCGGTACTTAAGCCTGGGTATATTTGTAATTTTCTTACGGTGCACTGTACTGCTTTTACGGGCTTGCGAAAACTGTAAACGCTTATCCACCCGTGCGATTACAGCAAAAGCGCGCAAAGTGCGGCAAAACTGATAAAAAAACCATCGTTTTCCATTGGGTAAAAATCTGACACTGATCATGTTATGAAAAAAAATAACAACTTTTTTATCTGCTTTTGTCATTAACCCAGCACACAGGCGTAATATCTGACAAAACTGCATTTCGATTTCTTTCAGTGCGGAAATCGTCATTACCCGTGAGTCTCTTTACATCATGAATATGCTGGAAAAAATCCAGTCTCAACTGGAACAGTTGAGCAAATCAGAACGCAAAGTTGCCGAGGTCATTCTTGCTTCGCCCGACAACGCGATCCATTCGAGTATTGCTGCTCTGGCGCTGGAAGCCAATGTTAGCGAGCCGACGGTGAATCGTTTCTGTCGCAGCATGGACACTCGCGGTTTTCCTGATTTTAAACTGCATCTGGCGCAAAGTCTGGCGAATGGCACTCCTTATGTTAATCGCAACGTCAATGAAGATGACAGCGTTGAATCATACACAGGGAAAATATTTGAGTCGGCAATGGCTACTCTTGATCACGTCCGTCACTCGCTGGATAAATCCGCCGTCAATCGTGCCGTTGATCTCCTCACCCAGGCGAAGAAAATTGCCTTTTTTGGATTAGGTTCTTCCGCTGCCGTTGCCCACGATGCGATGAATAAGTTTTTTCGCTTCAATGTTCCGGTGATCTACTCGGACGATATCGTACTGCAACGAATGAGTTGTATGAATTGTAGTGATGGTGACGTCGTTGTGCTGATTTCCCACACCGGCAGAACAAAAAATCTGGTTGAACTGGCGCAACTGGCGCGAGAAAACGACGCAATGGTGATTGCCCTCACCTCAGCGGGAACGCCACTCGCCCGGGAAGCAACGCTGGCAATTACCCTCGATGTACCGGAAGATACTGACATTTATATGCCCATGGTCTCTCGACTTGCACAGTTGACCGTGATAGATGTGCTGGCAACAGGATTTACTTTGCGACGCGGAACAAAATTCAGAGATAACTTGAAGCGGGTCAAGGAAGCTCTCAAGGAATCGCGTTTTGATAAGCAGTTACTTAATTTAAGTGACGATCGCTGAAACGATAGTCACTGTTCTATCCTTATACGACATTCGCATGTGTTTAATTTAGAACCGTTATCGTTTTAATTTATGCGAATTTCATGTTCAAGCAACACCTTGTTGTTTCAGTCAACGGAGTATTACATGTCCAGAAGGCTTCGCAGAACCAAAATCGTTACCACGTTAGGCCCGGCTACTGATCGCGATAATAACCTTGAAAAAGTTATCGCTGCCGGCGCAAACGTTGTACGTATGAACTTTTCTCACGGCTCGCCTGAAGATCACAAAATGCGCGCAGATAAAGTTCGTGAAATTGCCGCAAAACTGGGGCGTCATGTGGCTATTCTGGGTGACCTTCAGGGGCCAAAGATTCGTGTATCTACCTTTAAAGAAGGTAAGGTGTTCCTCAACATTGGGGACAAATTCCTGCTGGATGCTAACCTGGGTAAAGGTGAAGGCGATAAAGAAAAAGTCGGTATCGACTATAAAGGTCTGCCTGCTGACGTCGTGCCTGGCGACATCCTGCTGCTGGACGACGGTCGCGTACAGTTAAAAGTGCTGGAAGTTCAGGGCATGAAAGTGTTCACCGAAGTCACTGTCGGTGGCCCTCTCTCTAACAATAAAGGGATCAACAAACTCGGCGGCGGTCTGTCGGCTGAAGCACTGACCGAAAAAGATAAAGCTGATATTCAGACTGCCGCACTGATTGGCGTGGATTATCTGGCAGTTTCCTTCCCGCGCTGTGGCGAAGATCTGAACTATGCCCGCCGTCTGGCACGCGACGCAGGTTGTGATGCGAAAATTGTCGCCAAGGTTGAACGTGCGGAAGCCGTTTGCAGCCAGGATGCAATGGACGACATTATCCTCGCCTCTGACGTGGTGATGGTCGCACGCGGTGACCTCGGCGTTGAAATTGGCGATCCGGAACTGGTCGGCATTCAGAAGGCCTTGATCCGTCGTGCGCGCCAGCTTAACCGTGCGGTAATTACAGCGACCCAGATGATGGAGTCAATGATCACCAACCCGATGCCAACCCGTGCAGAAGTTATGGACGTGGCAAACGCCGTGCTGGATGGTACTGATGCCGTGATGCTGTCTGCGGAAACCGCTGCGGGCCAATACCCTTCAGAAACAGTTGCTGCGATGGCGCGCGTTTGCCTGGGTGCTGAAAAAATCCCGAGCATTAACGTTTCTAAACACCGTCTGGACGTTCAGTTCGATAATGTGGAAGAAGCAATCGCCATGTCCGCGATGTATGCAGCTAACCACCTGAAAGGGGTTACCGCTATCATCACCATGACCGAGTCTGGTCGTACCGCGCTGATGACCTCCCGTATCAGTTCCGGTCTGCCAATTTTCGCCATGTCTCGTCATGAGCGTACCCTGAACCTGACTGCGCTTTATCGTGGTGTCACGCCGGTCTATTTTGACAGTGCAAGTGATGGCGTAGTTGCGGCCAGCGAAGCGGTAAATCTGCTGCGCGATAAAGGCTATCTGATGTCCGGCGACCTGGTCATCGTCACCCAGGGCGACGTAATGAGTACCGTGGGTTCTACCAATACCACGCGTATTTTAACTGTTGAGTAAGTAAGTTGCCGGATGCGGCGTAAACGCCCTATCCGGCCTACAACACCTTGATAATTCAAAAGATTACAAATCGTCTGTAGGCTCGATAAAATTACTCATCAGGCAAACTTGAACTTATCAACTAACGGAAGCCTCTCCTCGTGAGAGGCTTTTTTTATTTGATGGGATAAAGATCTTTACGTTTATACGGCTGGATTTCACCAGGCTTCCGGGTCTTGAGCAATTTTAAAATCCAGGTGTATTGTTCTGGTCGCGGACCAACAAAAATCTCGACTTCTTCATTCATCCGCCGCGCAATCGTATGATCATCCGCTTCTGACAAGTCGTCCATCGGCGGGCGCACCTGAATCGTCAAACGGTGCATCTTGCCATCATAAATCGGAAACAGCGGTACGACGCGCGCACGACACACTTTCATCAAACGACCAATCGCGGGCAGCGTCGCTTTATAGGTTGCAAAGAAATCAACAAATTCGCTGTGCTCCGGGCCATGATCCTGATCGGGCAAATAATAGCCCCAGTAGCCCTGACGAACCGACTGGATGAACGGTTTAATGCCATCATTTCTCGCGTGAAGACGTCCGCCAAAACGACGACGCACGGTGTTCCAGACATAATCAAAAACTGGATTGCCCTGATTATGGAACATTGCCGCCATTTTCTGTCCTTGCGAGGCCATCAACATGGCGGGGATATCCACTGCCCAGCCGTGCGGCACCAGAAAGATCACTTTCTCGTTGTTACGCCGCATCTCTTCGATGATCTCCAGCCCCTGCCAGTCGACGCGCGGCTGAATTTTCTCCGGCCCACGTATCGCCAGTTCCGCCATCATCGCCATCGCCTGGGGCGCTGTGGCAAACATCTCATCAACAATCGCTTCGCGTTCGGCTTCGCTACGTTCCGGAAAACAGAGGGACAGGTTGATCAACGCACGACGGCGCGAGCTTTTTCCCAGTCGTCCGGCAAAACGCCCGAGTCGCGCCAGAATGGGATCGCGGAATTTCGGAGGTGTTAAAGCAATACCGGCCATCGCCGCCACGCCCAACCAGGCTCCCCAGTAGCGCGGATGGCGAAAGGATTTATCAAACTCAGGAATGTATTCACTATTATTTTTTTTCGTTTCCATGCTTTTCCAGTTTCGGATAAGGCAAAAATCAATCTGCTGATAGTGTAGCGGCGCAATTTGCCCCGCACCAAATAAAAAAGCCGGTACTGACTGCGTACCGGCTGTGAATGGATGTTAATTAATCAAACAGTAGCTGCGGCACAATCTCTTTGGCCTGCGCCAGGAACTCGCGACGATCGGAACCTGTCAGCCCTTCGGTACGCGGCAGTTTCGCCGTCAGCGGGTTTACAGCCTGCTGGTTGATCCATACTTCATAGTGCAGGTGTGGTCCGGTTGAACGCCCGGTGTTACCGGATAGCGCGATACGATCGCCACGTTTCACCTTCTGCCCCGGTTTCACCAGAATCTTACGCAAGTGCATATAACGCGTGGTATAGCTACGACCATGACGGATCGCAACATAATAACCTGCAGCGCCACTGCGTTTGGCTACCACCACTTCACCGTCACCCACCGAAAGCACCGGTGTACCCTGTGGCATCGCGAAATCAACACCTCTGTGTGGTGCAACACGACCAGTTACCGGGTTCAGACGACGCGGGTTAAAGTTAGACGAGATGCGGAACTGTTTCGCCGTCGGGAATCGCAAGAAACCTTTCGCCAGGCCAGTACCGTTACGGTCATAGAACTTGCCATCTTCAGCGCGGATTGCGTAATAATCTTTGCCTTCAGAACGCAAACGCACGCCCAGCAACTGGCTTTGCTCACGTTTGCCATCAAGCATTTCACGCGACATTAATACAGCAAATTCATCGCCTTTTTTCACCTTCCGAAAGTCCATCTGCCACTGTAGCGCTTTGATCACTGCGCTCACTTCAGCGCTGGTCAAACCAGCATTTCTGGCGCTGGCAACAAAGCTCGACCCAACGGTGCCTTTCAGTAGATTATTAACCCACTCCCCTTGCTGCATTTCGCTGGTCATTTTAAAACCATTAGCAGCAGTGCGATCATAGGTACGGGTTTCGCGGCGAGAAACTTCCCAGGTCAGACGCTGTAAATCGCCCTCTGCGGTTAATGTCCAGGAGAGTTGTTGACCAATTTTCAGGTTACGCAGATCTTTATCCGCAGCAGCCAGTTGGGTGATATCACCCATCTCAATACCATATTGATTGAGGATGCTACTTAGCGTATCGCCTGTGGAAACGACATATTCATGCACACCCGCTTCACCAGCGGTTTTGTCGTCCAGTTCGTCCTGCGGAATGGCTTCATCTTCTTGTGCGGTTTGATCAATCGGTTCACTGGCTTCAGGTAAGAGTGAACGGATTTCGTTCTGTTCCAGCTCAATTGTTTTGACAATTGGCGTGGCGTCGCGGTGGTAAACATAGGGCCGCCAGACAGCGACGGCCAGGGTAAGAACGGTGAGCGACCCCAGCATAACGCGGTGTGGTCGCGGTAAATTATTAAACGCCAGGGCGACAGAGCGGGCTATCTGTTGCACGTAATCACTTCCTCATTAATCTCCTTTCAGGCAGCTCGCATACTGGTTGGCTAATTGATTCAGAAACTCTGAATAACTTGTTTTACCCAGTTTGATATTCGTCCCAAGGGGATCCAACGTTCCCATACGAACGGATGTCCCTCGTGCGACGCTTTCAACGACCGCTGGCCTGAACTGTGGCTCAGCAAAAACGCAGGTTGCTTTTTGCTCAACCAACTGTGTTCTTATTTGATGTAAACGCTGCGCGCCCGGTTGAATCTCTGGGTTAACGGTAAAATGACCAAGCGGTGTCAGTCCGAATTGTTTTTCGAAGTAGCCATAAGCATCATGAAAAACGAAATAACCTTTTCCCTTGAGCGGCGCGAGCTCATTACCAACCTGTTTATCGGTTGCAACTAATTGTGCCTCAAAATCCTTCAGGTTGGCGTCAAGTTTGGCTCGACTTTGCGGCATAAGTTCCACTAATTTTCCATGGATTGCAACCGCTGTAGCCCGCGCTATCTCTGGGGAAAGCCAAAGATGCATGTTGAAATCGCCGTGATGGTGATCTTCGTCACTTTTTTCCGCGTGGTTATGATCATCATCATCGTCGTGAATACTTTTCATCAGCAGCGGTTTTACATTCTCAAGCTGCGCAATCGTTACCTGTTTCTCCTCTGGTAATTTGCTCACCGGCTTTTGCATAAACGCTTCCATCTCCGGGCCAACCCAAACGACTAAGTCCGCGTTCTGTAAGCGTTTTACATCCGATGGACGCAGTGAATAATCGTGTTCAGAAGCACCGTCCGGAAGTAATACCTCGGTCTCTGTTACCCCATCAGCAATGGCGGAAGCGATGAATCCGACAGGTTTAAGCGAAGCAACAACGGCGGCATTTGCGGCCTGTGTTGCGCCCCCCCAGAGAGCAGCGGATAATGCTGCGAAAAGAAGCGTTTTTTTATGTAACATAATGCGACCAATCATCGTAATGAATATGAGAAGTGTGATATTATAACATTTCATGACTACTGCAAGACTAAAATTAACATGACAAGTCTGGTTTCCCTGGAAAATGTTTCGGTCTCTTTTGGCCAACGCCGCGTCCTCTCTGATGTGTCGCTGGAACTTAAACCTGGAAAAATTTTGACCTTACTTGGGCCGAACGGTGCCGGTAAGTCGACGCTAGTGCGGGTTGTGCTCGGACTGGTAACACCTGATGAAGGTGTTATCAAGCGCCACGGAAAACTGCGCATCGGATATGTGCCGCAGAAGCTGTATCTCGACACCACGTTGCCACTAACTGTAAACCGTTTCTTACGCTTACGCCCCAGTACACATAAAGAAGACATTCTGCCTGCACTGAAACGCGTTCAGGCCGGGCATCTGATTGACGCGCCAATGCAAAAGCTCTCTGGTGGTGAAACGCAGCGTGTATTGTTGGCACGCGCGTTGTTAAATCAACCGCAATTATTAGTGCTGGATGAACCTACTCAGGGCGTGGATGTGAATGGTCAGGTTGCGCTGTACGACCTTATTGACCAACTGCGCCGCGAACTGGATTGCGGCGTTTTAATGGTGTCTCACGATCTGCATCTGGTGATGGCCAAAACCGATGAAGTACTTTGTCTGAATCATCACATCTGTTGTTCCGGCACACCGGAAGTCGTTTCCCTGCATCCGGAATTTATTTCGATGTTCGGACCTCGGGGTGCTGAACAGCTAGGTATCTATCGCCATCATCATAATCACCGCCACGATTTACAGGGGCGAATTATTCTGCGTCGGGGAAATGACCGCTCATGATTGAATTATTATTTCCCGGTTGGTTAGCCGGGATCATGCTGGCCTGTGCTGCAGGTCCGCTGGGTTCGTTTGTTGTCTGGCGTCGTATGTCTTATTTCGGTGACACGCTGGCTCATGCGTCTTTACTGGGAGTCGCGTTTGGTTTGTTACTGGATGTGAATCCTTTCTATGCGGTGATTGCGGTTACGCTGCTGCTGGCGGGCGGCCTGGTATGGCTGGAGAAGCGCCCACAACTTGCGATCGATACGTTATTGGGAATTATGGCGCACAGTGCATTGTCGCTGGGTCTGGTCGTCGTCAGCCTGATGTCTAACATTCGCGTTGACTTGATGGCATACCTGTTCGGTGATTTGCTGGCAGTAACACCGGAAGATCTTATCGCTATTGCGATTGGCGTGGTTATCGTGGTGGCGATTCTGTTCTGGCAATGGCGCAATTTACTGTCGATGACGATTAGCCCGGATCTGGCGTTTGTTGATGGTGTGAAATTACAGCGTGTGAAATTGTTGTTGATGCTGGTGACCGCATTGACGATTGGCGTAGCAATGAAATTTGTTGGCGCGTTGATTATTACCTCGCTGTTGATTATTCCTGCGGCTACTGCGCGCCGTTTTGCCCGCACGCCGGAACAGATGGCTGGTGTCGCTGTTGTAGTAGGAATGGTTGCTGTAACGGGCGGTTTAACATTTTCCGCGTTTTACGATACGCCAGCAGGCCCCTCGGTGGTGTTGTGTGCAGCGCTGTTGTTCATTCTCAGTATGATGAAAAAGCAGACCAGCTAAGTTGCGACTGGCACTATACAGTGCCAGTTTCATCAACCAGGCCACCACATTGCGGACATAATCAAAAAAACATACCGTTAAGAACGATCGAACAGTGAGAACATAAATCTGTATATGTTCTGAATGAGACCCGTGTTCGGGTTCGACGAATTAAACGGCTATATTAGCAAATCTCCTTTTACAGCTATTCTCCCTCTCAAAAAAGCGAAATCAGATCAAACCCCTCTCACTTGTGAGGGATATTATCGTCTCTCTGGAAAATGCCCGTACAGGCAGATACATAATCTCTGGAAACTGGTAATAAACACAGTAGTGTGGCACGGCGAAATATATGTATTAACAGGGGAAATATTTATACAAAAAATGGATAATTACCATCAAATGCAATCTTGCGATTAAAGATCATTTCACATCATCAGAAACAGAAAGCGGTATACGGATGATCAATCTTAGGCAGGCCGTTATTAATGTGCTGATAATTCAGATGGCTTTTACCAGAATAGGTAAATAACCTTATATTGAGGTTCATCTTCGTTCCTCACTTGATGGCAAGAAATAACAAAGGTGGTAAACGGCATGCACCTGGCTCATTTGGTGCTAACTGAAACAACACTCTAAAAAGAGCAGCTATGTGTTTGTAACGTGTACAAATCAAGGCGCACATTTGCTTGTAGAGCACTAAGCGCAGGTCATTGCTGCACAAATGGGGCAGATTTCTGCTCAGATGGGTGTCAGACAATAATGGCAATCCACTGGCAATTCTGGATGCTAATTTCAGTTCTGATGCACCAACAATGCCCCATGCACAAAACAAGTAATCCCTTCGGTTTCAGTTGCTCACTGTGCCCAGTCAGGTTTATTGAGTATATGATCCTGCCAGTCGATCACTTCTGATTCTTTCACCGCGATATGACGTACGGAGATTCGCTCACCATGCATTGCCGCTTTCGAACCGGTAATCAGTGGGTGCCACCCAGGCAATGCCTTCCCTTCCGCCAGCAACCGATAAGCACAGGTCATCGGTAGCCATTCGAATGTTGGCAGATTCTCACGGGTTAATTTAATGCAGTCAGGTTCAAACTCGAAGCGGCGTTCGTAGTTACGACATTGACAGGTTTTAATATTAAGCTGACGGCAAGCGACGTTAGTGAAGTAGATTTCGTCAGTATCTTCATCCATCAGTTTATGCAGACAGCACTGACCACAACCATCACACAACGACTCCCATTCTGCATCGCTCATTTCATCCAGGGTTTTACTTTGCCAGAAAGGTATATCGCTCATCAGGTGTTCCGCCATTACGTTAAAACGCACCTTATAACCAGTCTGGCACAGCGTTGCAAGTATTGCCGCCTCTTTCAGGCGGCAAAAAGTATTACAAAACGCGAGTTGTCAACGAATGACTACCGAAAGTGATGATCAGTTCATCACCGCTGTGTAGTGGACCAACACCATCAGGCGTGCCTGTTAGTACAACGTCACCAGGCTTGAGGGTAAAAAACTTGCTCATATAAGCAATCAGCGGAACGATTTTATGGATCATATCTGCCGTTGTACCCTGTTGACGAACGACACCATTTACACTTAAGCCTAGCGACGTATTTTGTGGATCGCCAGTGAACTCTGCAGCGGGAATAAACCCGGACAGTGGGCAAGAGTTATCAAACCCTTTAGCTTTTTCCCATGGCTGCCCGGCTTTCTTCATCTTTCCCTGAACATCACGTAATGTCAGATCGAGCGCCACACCATAACCGGCAATGGCTTTGCGTACATGCTCTTCCGTGGCCTGGCGTAGCGTCGCGCCGATCAACACCGCCAGTTCAACCTCATGATGAACCGCACCGAAATCAGAGGGGATGGCCAATGGCTGGCGCAGATCGCACAGTGCCGTTTCGGGTTTAATGAACAACACTGGCTCTTCAGGCACTTCACTCCCCATCTCTTTAATATGTTTGGCATAATTACTGCCAACACAGACCACTTTACTCACCGGATAATCCAGCAGCGCACCTTGCCAGTTGTGATGTTGATACATAACGTTCCTCTCACTTCATCGTGGTTCTTAAAACCCGCTCCGACAAATATGGTGCCACCGCCGGATATCGGTTATTTTTTAGTGCTGTCTGTATTTTTCGCCATCACAGAAAGATGTTGCTTCAGCAAATCCTCGGGAGGTGGTGGCAATTGAAGATAATAGCCATGCTCAGCTAATGCCTGTTTAACTTTCTCAATATCGGCATTTACCAGTTTCTTTCTCCCGTCCAATGGAAGAATCATCGCAAGTTGAGGTTGACCAAAACCTTTCATCAGCTCCTCTGGAACACGCGAAAAGTCGTCTTTTTTTTCAACATATAAATAGGTCTGGTCACGTTTGCTACTTCGATAGATCACACAAAACATAATTTTACTCTGAATAAATGGGGGGGTGACTTGCCTCAATATAATCCAGACTATAACATGCCTTATAGTCTTCGTAATATCATCGCACGCTGATGATGATGGTAATTAGCTAATTGAGTAAGGCCAGGATGTCAAACACGCCAATCGAGCTTAAAGGTAGCAGCTTCACCTTATCTGTGGTTCATCTGCATGAGGCAGAACCTAAGGTTATTCATCAGGCGCTGGAAGACAAAATCGCTCAGGCTCCCGCATTTTTAAAGCATGCCCCCATCGTACTCAATGTCAGTGGCCTCGAAGAACAGGTCAACTGGTCTGCAATGCATAAAGCTATCTCGGCAACGGGCTTGCGGATCATTGGTGTCAGTGGCTGCAAAAATGCGAAACTGAAAGCTGAAATCGAAAAAATGGGGTTGCCAATCCTGACTGAAGGAAAGGAAAAAGCGCCGCGTCCAGCTCCTGCCCCCCAGGCTCCTGCGAAAAATACAACGCCGGACACAAAAACGCGCTTAATAGATACCCCAGTGCGTTCCGGTCAGCGCATTTATGCGCCACAATGTGATCTAATTGTTACAAGCCATGTTAGCGCAGGGGCAGAATTGATCGCAGATGGTAACATTCATGTCTATGGCATGATGCGCGGTCGTGCGCTGGCGGGGGCAAGTGGTGATCGGGAAGCACAAATATTTTGTACGAGCCTGATGGCAGAACTGGTCTCTATCGCAGGTGAATACTGGCTGAGTGATAAAATCCCAGCAGAATTTTATGGCAAAGCGGCACGGCTGCAATTAGTCGAAAACGCTTTGACCGTTCAATCGTTAAATTGATCCCTTTTTAACAAGGAATTTTTATGGCACGCATTATTGTTGTTACTTCGGGGAAAGGGGGCGTTGGAAAGACAACCTCCAGCGCGGCCATCGCCACTGGTTTGGCCCAGAAGGGAAAGAAAACTGTCGTGATCGATTTTGATATCGGCTTGCGTAATCTCGACCTGATTATGGGTTGCGAGCGCCGGGTCGTTTACGATTTCGTCAACGTCATTCAGGGCGATGCAACGCTAAATCAGGCTTTAATTAAAGATAAGCGTACTGAAAACCTCTATATTCTTCCGGCATCACAAACTCGCGATAAAGACGCCCTTACCCGCGAAGGGGTCGCCAAAGTTCTTGATGACCTAAAAGCAATGGATTTTGAGTTTATTGTTTGTGACTCACCGGCGGGTATTGAAACCGGTGCATTAATGGCGCTCTATTTCGCAGATGAAGCTATTATAACCACGAACCCGGAAGTCTCATCAGTTCGTGACTCAGACCGTATTTTAGGTATTCTGGCGTCGAAATCCCGTCGAGCAGAAAACGGTGAAGAACCGATTAAAGAGCACCTGCTATTAACGCGCTATAACCCAGGCCGCGTTAACAGAGGCGACATGTTGAGCATGGAAGACGTACTGGAGATCCTGCGCATCAAGCTCGTCGGCGTGATCCCAGAGGATCAATCAGTATTGCGCGCCTCTAACCAGGGGGAACCGGTTATTCTCGATATCAACGCCGATGCGGGTAAAGCCTATGCTGATACCGTAGAACGTCTGTTGGGAGAAGAACGCCCTTTCCGCTTCATTGAAGAAGAGAAGAAAGGTTTCCTCAAACGCTTGTTCGGAGGATAAGTTATGGCATTACTCGATTTCTTTCTCTCACGGAAGAAAAACACGGCCAATATTGCAAAAGAACGGTTGCAAATTATTGTTGCTGAACGCCGGCGCAGCGATGCAGAACCGCACTATCTGCCGCAGTTGCGTAAAGATATTCTTGATGTCATTTGTAAATACGTACAAATCGATCCCGAGATGGTGACTGTTCAGCTTGAGCAAAAAGATGGTGATATTTCCATCCTTGAGCTTAACGTGACCTTGCCGGAAGCAGAAGAGCTGAAATAAGCCGTATTAGCTCAGACCTGATCTGACAGTTACCGGTGATTTATACAGGTATCTGTCAGATTACATCCGATTTAAGTTTTTCTCTGCCTGGCTACCCCCTTCCCCGCCAAACAGATTCACATTACTGCCGCCAGAAGATAATCACTTACATTACGTTTTCTGATAAATATTGTTCACATATAAATTACACAATAATATTGATATTTCAGATCACCTTACCTTTACAATACCACGTTAACATTTGATGACATTTCTTGAATAAACATTTCAAATCAATGAGTTAATTATTATTTAAGATTATTCCCATTCAAGCAAAAACCATAATTCTTATTATACAAACCGCGCTCATTTTGAATTATCTGAATAATAGAGAGCGTTCTTTAGTTAAGCTGTTCTTAATTGAAGACGAAATTATTGTGTGTGCAACTTACTAAATACCGGACATCTAAGTTGAAGAAAAAAATACTCGCCTTAGGGCTTATCTCAGCATTGCTCTGCTCCGCGCCAGCGATGGCGGATATGAATCGCACCACGAAAGGTGCACTGTTAGGCGCAGGCGTTGGTTTACTGACTGGCAATGGTGTTAATGGCGTACTGAAAGGTGCTGCTGTGGGCGCTGGCGTTGGTGCAGTAACAGAAAAAGGCCACGATGGTAAAAATGCCCGTAAAGGCGCAAAAGTGGGTGCCGCCGTTGGCGCGGTCACTGGCGTTCTGACCGGCAATGGTCTTGAAGGCGCAATTAAAGGTGCCGTAATTGGCGGTACGGGTGGTGCAATTCTGGGTAAAATGAAATAAGGAATGATGATGAAAAAATTTGCTTTACTTGCGGGGCTGTTCGTCTTCGCACCAATGACCTGGGCTCAGGACTATAATATTAAGAATGGTTTGCCAGCAGAAACCTATATTACCTGCGCAGAAGCCAACGAAATGGCAAAAACTGACAGCGCACAGGTTGCAGATATCGTTGCGGTAATGGGTAACGCCAGCGTTACCAGCCGTGATTTAAAGATTGAGCAATCACCGGAACTGAGTGCCAAAGTGGTAGAAAAACTGAATCAGGTTTGTGCCAAAGATCCGCAAATGCTGTTAATTACCGCAATTGATGACACCATGCGTGCCATCGGTAAAAAATAATCGATAATGTAGCACCGCGCCGATTGATTCGACGCGGTGTATTTTTAGCGGGTGAACAGACTTACAGACAATACTGAAGCACTGATTATTTATTTTGGTGATTTTATTGATTTAGTTTTTTATTCTTCACAAAAACTATTTCCCTGCAATCATATTCGTATACGCGTTACTCACCGCCAAAGCAATTCCTCAAATTAAACCCGGATAGTTTTTCAGTTTTAATGATTAATTATTCAATGATTGGACTTATAAACACGCCTGATCAAATATCCTATAAGTCCAGATTATCAAAATATAATGAAAAAGATTAATGTTGATCCCTTTGACTTACAAACTTTTCTCTTAATCGGTTAAGCAAATTGATCACCAACCAAACAAGTGCATTGATTAAATTTATGGTAACCAGCACTTCTCCCAGCCAGATGCTGGGTTTGGCGACCAGGATCACCAGAATGGTGATCAGCATAAACGCGATGGAGAAGATGATATACAAAGTGAAATAATCCAGGCTATTACTATTGTTCATGCTACTGACGGCGATCCTGAAAACAATTTCAGATAATTATAGCAAACAAAATAATGAACAATAGTAACAAGACGCAACGAGCTAATTATCTGTCTACAATTGCACCACCACAGAGTCTTTTCGATCATTTTTTAGTCAGGCATCATCATGCTACGTGAATTAGTACCTATTCACTCAACAACCACCTTCACCCTCGGTTTTGAGAGAATAATTTTGACTAACTCAATATACGTCACCGGTTTATAGAAATAGTACCCCTGCTGAAACGTGATATTATTTTTGTTCAGGTAATCGAGTTGCTCCTTCGTTTCGACACCTTCGGCAACAATACTGATAGAAAGTCTTCGCGCCAGATCCAGCACACAGTCCAGAATTCGGGTGGAATCTGGATCTGCGTTGACCCGACCAACGAAACTGTGATCAATCTTAATATAATCGATGTGCAGATCATGGAGATAAGAAAGTCCCGAGTACCCCGTACCAAAATCATCCAGCGCAATGACAAAGCCATTTTCATGCAGAATATTTAGTCGCTGGACAAGGTTTTCATCAACATGCAAAGCTTCACGCTCAGTAACCTCAAGAACGAGATTCAAATCATGGCGCGTGAAGCTGTCCCGGTATTTCAGACACTCTTCAACAAACGTAGGCGAAATAATATGTGAGGCGCTAAAATTAATCCCTACATGGAAACCTTCCGGCAGTTTACTTGCGATCGCGTTCATTTGTGTGGCGACCTGGTTCATCAGACTTTGGGTGAGCGGAACTATCAACCCTGATTTTTCAGCAAGTGGAATAAATGCTGCGGGTGAAATATATCCTCCGCGAGGATGTTTCCACCTGGCAAGTACTTCTACGCCGCGTAACGTCCCTTCCCGGCCATTAACCACGGGTTGGTAAAAAGGTACAATTTCACCATTGCTTATTGCTCTACGCAGGATCTCTTCAGGCGTGTCACTCTTGTTAAAATATTTATCAAGCAAAAAAGCAGCAGAACAGGAGATTAACAGGCTGAATATCAAAATACCCAAACCTTTATCGATAAGTCTGGTGAAATTAAATAGCGGCGGTTGGTTATAGATAATACTGAAATGATATTCTGTGGAATTTACCCGTCCAGAAAATTGATGGCTGCCATTGAGAGTTGTCACATCTCCTGACGGTCCAATAATGCTATTCCCCACGCGCAAAGTATATTTCACCCCCTTCAACGGCACATTGAGCGCCCCGCGGATATGCTGGTCACTAATTGTCACCATGATACGCGTATCAGCGAATTGAATCTGATAAAGGAGGATGGGTAATCTATTTACGGTGTCGATCGCCGGAGCCAATAGCAAATTGTTGTCAGATATAACAGGAATACGGGATAGCAGAACCCGATTACCTGGTAGCGATGTACACCAGACTGCACCTTGTTTGAGAATGATGATCGTCCGCAGATGTGGTTTCAGCGCAGCCTCTGTACCTAGTTGGTATTGTTCATCCAGATCGCACCTCTTCCCGGCAATTTTCATTGCCGTTCGAGTCGCCTGTGACGCTTCCTCAAGAATATGATTAATGTTGTTAGCGGCGTACCTCGCCCCCGCCAGGCTCTCTGCTTTTGCGGAATACCAGAGCTGAAAATTCAAAATAGACACACCAGTAAGAAACAAGCACACCGCAACGAGGATGGGGATAAGTGTATTGCGCATTTGCGTGTCCCGGGGCCATTATTTTGTGTTCATTCGCTCAATCTGGCGTCTACAAAGAGCATGGTAGAGAGAACCAGAAATATCCATACTCTTGATGAAATTTTGCCCTCTATGCCGTAACTTAAAGCAGAGAAAAAGCATTGGACAACAAAACGGAACAAGAATATTGGTCAGGCAAAGTTCTCTGTGTCCCCTTCACTTTTATACATAAGCTATCAATAAGTAAGGATATGATGAACTGGCACAACGTCGATGGGGCCTCGCTGGTAAGGTGGGTGTTAATTTTCCAGTACGTGCCCCCGCGTCTTTTCTTCGATAGCGGCGGCTCCAGCTCATAAGATGGAGATGCCAGACCATGTCGCTCAATAGCCACATCCCAAATCAGCACCAATACATACAGCAAAATCACTAGAATGAATGTGAAACACGGATAGCAGTAATATAAGCCTTACACGTTAAAACAAGAAAAATAACTTTTTCTGATGAACTTACCTAACCAATTAGAATTAAAAAGAAATCACTAATCGCTATATTTAGCAAGTCGGACTATAGGGACAATATAATACAGACTCTGGTTACATAAGACGTTCACTTTTCACAAACCACCACGTTACAAATTGTAAAGATTAACTCTTCCAGTTTGCATTCAACTTGTCTGGTCATATCTAAATAGATATGTAAAATTGATAACGGCTGGTAATCATTCAATACTCGCACTATAGAAAGTTCGCCAGCCTGCCGCAGGCACGTGCTTTCATATGACGTGTCTGCGGTTTCGTTGTGATATTTAAATAGTAGTACTGGTGAATTATGAGCAATCCGAATCCATGCATGACGTGTGGTGCCTGTTGTGCATTTTTCCGCGTCTCTTTTTACTGGGCCGAAGCTGATGATGCAGGCGGCACCATACCGGCTCATCTGACTGAGCAGATATCCCCTTACCACCGATGTATGCGCGGTACTAACCAGAAGAATCCACGCTGTGTTGCCCTGGCTGGAACGCCTGGAAAAAACGCCTGCTGCACAATATACAAGAATCGCTCATCCACATGTAGAGAATTCGCCATGTCTGGCGAGCATGGAGAAATTAATGAGGCATGTAATCGCGCCCGAGCTAAATATGGGCTACCGCCAATTTAAAACCGCGCCTCCTTAATAAGGCATTCAGGTGTCAAAATCAACCATACCGCGACATTATTGTTGCGGTTTAATTATTAACAATGAAAAATGAAATTATAAAATAACGCATCGACAATAATTAACATCGTTAAAATTAAATATCCTTGCGTGAAAATAGAATATTTTATATTCCCATAGACGAATTTTTTCATGTTATGATATAATATAATACGATGAAAAAACACAAGTTATCAACTTGTCGGTAATGTAAATAAATTTCGAGGAGATCATTCCAGTGGGACGTAAATGGGCCAATATTGTTGCTAAAAAAACGGCTAAAGACGGTGCAACGTCTAAAATATATGCAAAATTCGGTGTAGAAATCTATGCTGCAGCTAAACAAGGTGAACCAGACCCTGAATTAAATACATCTTTAAAATTCGTTATTGAGCGTGCGAAGCAGGCACAAGTTCCAAAACACGTCATTGATAAAGCAATTGATAAAGCTAAAGGTGGCGGAGATGAAACGTTCGTACAAGGACGTTATGAAGGTTTTGGCCCCAATGGTTCAATGATTATCGCCGAAACGTTAACTTCAAATGTTAACCGCACGATTGCTAATGTTCGCACAATTTTCAACAAAAAAGGCGGAAATATCGGAGCGGCAGGTTCTGTCAGCTATATGTTTGACAATACTGGAGTGATTGTATTTAAAGGAACAGATCCTGACCATATTTTTGAAATTTTGCTTGATGCTGAAGTTGATGTTCGCGATGTGACCGAAGAAGAAGGAAATATCGTTATTTATACTGAGCCTACAGACCTTCACAAAGGAATTGCAGCGCTAAAAGCAGCCGGAATTACTGAGTTCTCAACAACAGAATTAGAAATGATTGCTCAATCAGAAGTTGAGCTTTCACCAGAAGATTTAGAAATCTTTGAGGGACTTGTTGATGCCCTTGAAGATGATGATGATGTTCAAAAAGTATATCATAACGTTGCAAATCTCTAATTATGAATTTAAGAAATCTGCCTTTATGGCAGATTTCTTCACCTTATCTTAGATTTACCTAAAAACTCCGCATTAAATCCAGTACCTCTACCGCTCCCGGCATGTTAAGGCATTAGCGCTTTCTGATTTCAGTGATGTAGGTAATGGCAGCATGTTCAACAAAATTGGACACGTCGTCATAGGCTTCTTTACCGACGGGAGAATTGAATGCCGCGATAGCGTCTTCAAGTGAGTCGAACCACAGTTCGGAGAAACCGTCGACGGGGGAATCGGGATATTTTTCCCGATCGATGGGGTTGAGTACATAACCTCTTAAGCCGGGGAGTCTGAGCGCTATCGCTGTATGTACCTCATCCCAGTATTTAACAAAATCGTCGAAGCTCTGTCCTTTTTTACGGGTAAGAAAGCCCACATGTTTGAAACCGTTAGCAGATAACATCATATTCTCCTCTGTATTAATTCATGTTTTTGTAAAACTGGCCGGCGAAATCCGGCATCGTCTTGCAATTTAGATGAAGCGTAATAGAGAAGGTGACTATGGCTGTTTTTCTTCGTGCGATAAACACGCTTTCACTCGTCTCTGAGTAGACATAGATTCTACAAATCGTTTTCAATTTATTGTAAAATAAATCTATGTATACAGGGCTAATACCTCTCACGGACAATTATGAGAAGAACAGATCATCTGGGGGGAATTACGGCTTTTGTCGCCACAGCCCAGCAAGGAAGTTTTACGGCAGCAGCGGAAAAGCTGGGGCTGACAAAGTCTGCCATAGGAAAAAGCGTCAGTCGTCTGGAAGACCGCCTCGGGTTGAAGCTTTTTCAACGTTCCACCCGTCGGTTGAGCCTGACGCCTGATGGCGAGCGTTTTCTTGCCAGTTGCCAGAGCGCAATAGATATCCTGGAGCAGGCTGAGGCGGAACTGACGTCACATACCTGCCAGCCCTCCGGGCGCCTGCGGGTAGATTTACCTGCAGCCTTCGGACGACAGCGCATCCTTCCTATCCTGCTTGATATCACCCGACGCTACCCCGAACTGGCGTTGACCGTTACGTTCAGCGAGCGGTTCGTTGACCTGATTGATGAGGGGATCGATCTTGTCGTTCGCATTGGTGAGCTGTCAGACAGCAGTGGGCTGGTTGCCAGAAGACTGACAACCCAGAAGCTGGTGATCTGCGCCTCTCCAGATTATCTGTTCAACCACGGCGAGCCTGTCAGTATCGATGACCTGAATCACCATCAGTGCGTTGTCGGCTTTCGCCGTAACCAGCCTGTTTCGTGGTTGCTGAAAGAGGGGGATGGTCAAATCAGCCGCTTTGTCCCTCCGCCGCCCCATGAGTTTGCCGATGGTGACGCGATGCTCGCTGCTACCCTGGCGGGAGGGGGATTGTCGCAACTCCCCCTCTGGTTGGTGGGCAGATATCTCGACGAGGGTAAATTGCGGGAAGTGCTGCCCGGACACTCCGGCGGGGAGATGCCTATCAGCGCGCTGTGGCCAAAAAGCCGCCAACTGCTGCCCAAAATCCGCTATGTAGTGGATACCCTGGTCAGGGCTGCGGAAGACGGCCTGCTTGATTAATTATTCCCTGCTATCGGACCAGAAGGGGTAATCTGTATAGCCTTTTTCATCTCCGCCGTACATCGTTGCCCGGTTAACGTCATTCAACGGCCAGTCATTAACCATTCGTTCCACAAGATCCGGGTTCGCAATGTAAGGCCGACCAAAACCAATCAGGTCAGCTTTCCCCTCCTGGAGATATGCTTCGGCACGCTGCTTATCAAAGCCACCGGTAATAATCAAAGGTCCGGAATAAGCTGCACGAAATTTTTCAATAAACCCGGCAGGGATGGCCTGTTCTCCCAGTGTTTGCTGGTCGCTCAGATGAACATACGAGAGAGAACGGGCGCTGAGTTTATCAGCAAGCATCAGCCAGGTTTCTTCCTCGCCATCAAAAGGACGCATGTCAAACAGACGCCCGAAGGGAGCCAGGCGGATACCCGTTTTACCTGAGCCGATGGCCGTAGAGATTGCGTCAGTCACTTCCAGAACAAAGCGCAGGCGATTGTCAGTATCCGCGCCACCGTACTCATCCTTGCGAGTATTCAGCCCACCATTAATAAACTGCTCAAGCAGATAGCCATTGGCGGCGTGGATCTCAACACCATCAAAGCCCGCCCGAATAGCATTTTTAGCGGCCTGAACGTAATCCTGCACCACGGCTTTAATCTCGGGGATCGACAGCGCACGGGGTTCCGATACCGGAACCGGACCGGGTTTGCCGTTTTCGTCGCGTGCGTAGCAGGTGGAATTATTGGCTTTAACTGCCACCGAACTGACGGGGGCCTGTCCATTAGCCTGCAAACTTGTGTGAGAAATTCGCCCGACGTGCCAAAGTTGAATATAAATTTTTCCGCCAGCGTCGTGGACCGCTTTTGTAACTTTTCCCCATCCCTGCACCTGAGCATCGCTGTAGATTCCGGGAGTGAAAAGGTAACCCTGTCCCTGGACGGAGATTTGCGATCCTTCTGTAATAATGAGCCCTGCAGATGCGCGCTGCTGATAATATTTTGCAGTCAGTTCATCTGGAGTATCGTCTGAAATTGCCCGTGAGCGGGTCATTGGTGCCATAACGACGCGATTTGCCAAGTTAGTGTCACCGACCTGAAACGGGGTAAATAATTTTTCCATTTTTATCTCCTTTACTGGAGGAAGTATGATGGTCTCAACGACGTAATAAAAAAACAGCACTCTGGTCCGAACTAAGTAGACATAATTTCTACATTTAGTGTTCTCTCAGTATTAAGCCGTCATATTTTTGTTTTTAGGTGATGTCCCACGTGGAGATAAAGCCTGCCGCAAAGTTGATGAAGGCTCAGTACATCTGCTTCTGGCACATAACAGTCTTCCAGACAGCGGTCGATATATTCACTCGGCCCCGTATCAGTTCATCCAGTGCGGTTGCTTTGTTCATGGCTTTGATGATGTCCCGTTTCAGGAAATCAATATGCCGGTTATCCAGCTCAAGAAAATGCTGCTGCACCACAGGGGTATTCCGTCGAGAATACTGGCAATTTCACCTGCAATCCGTGAAAGCACAAAAGTACAAAATGCGGTTTCCACCACTTCAGCAGAGTCTCTGGTATTTTCAGCTCCTGTGCGTCGGTCTGCGCACGTGTAAGTTCTGAATAGTACGGACATTCGCACCAAAAATGTCAGCCGACTGCTTTTTGTTGACTTCCATTGTTCATTCCACGGAAAAAACAGAGAAGGAAGCGGCAGAGGCCAAAAAGCCCATTTTCAGTAACTGTCGTTTTCTTTCTTTTTAGGCGGTGTTTTAAATAAAAACATTAAGTTACTGTGAAGAAGAACGAAACGCCTTAAACCGGAAAATTTTCATAAATAGAGAAAACCCGCGCGCCTTCCCCCCCGTAGTCTGCCGGATTGCCGGAAAGGGCCTGCAAAATTTTAGTCACCAAGTCCAGTTATAAGAGGAGCATTCCTGTCTCATATTCTCTTTTTCTGCTCCTCACTCTGAGGGAAATAACGATTTTTGGAAGTAATAGCAACCGCAACAGTCTTGCGTAATGATGGCGGCATCATTCATCTCTCGCAGTCTTACGCCTCTCTTCTTTAATCTTGAAATGTGACGGAGTTCCGGCAATGCCCAGAAACCAGCATTACAGGCCGATGTGCCACAGGCGACGCCAGTTGTTATTATCAATGGATTTCATATCCTCACCCCGATGTGCGCGAATGGTGCAGTATGTTTGAAAAGATCGGAGTCTACGGGTTAGTTTTTACAGCAAACATTGTTCACAACAACACTAAAAAACAGAAATTTAAAATAATAGGGTTAAAAACCATGTATTAAATAATAATGCGCGATATGTTTTGTTATTTAGTGTATTGTATACGACCATTTACACAGGAAAAGCCTATGTCAGAACGTAAAGACTCAAAATCACGCCGTAATTATCTCGTTAAATGCTCCTGCCCAAACTGCACCCAAGAATCAGAACACAGTTTTTCCAGAGTACAAAAAGGTGCCCTTTTAATCTGCCCTCATTGCAACAAAGTATTCCAAACAAATCTTAAAGCTGTTGCCTGATTTTTGATTACTTATCAAGAGCTTTGATATTTTAATAATATATTTAAATCAGATAAGAAAAAACCCGCCTGAGCGGGTTTGAGATTGTGGTGCTTTTTGTGGGAGTCACCCACTTACGCACTTTGTTTTACTATGCCAGCAGTTAGCTTCTGCTATTAAACTATTCATACAGCAAACCTGTACTTCACCACAAAATGGGATTCTATATCCATTACTCTATCTGCATCTCTACTCAGGCATCAGCCATCTTCGTTATCGTATACAGTCGAGTCCTGGATTTTAATCGGTAATTATAACATTTGCTGCCGCAGGACCTTTAGCACCACTCTCTACAGAGAAGGTAACCTTTTGACCTTCAAATAAGGTTCGATAATTATCATTCTGAATCGCAGAAAAATGCACAAACACATCTTTACTACCATCAACAGGAGAAATAAAGCCGAAACCTTTATCAGCGTTAAACCATTTTACTAAACCAGTCATTTTATTTGACATTCTACATTCCTTAACTTGAGCCTTTCGGCATAAATGGTTTGTATAACAGAAACGACTTCGTACTTAATTGGAGAGACTCAAAGAAGGAATAAGTGAATAACACCTGAAATGAGAACTGCTTTAGTAAACTACTTCGTATATCGTCTGTTCTTCAAACCGACGCAATCATTAACGCATAGTTGTACACATAGAAGCAATGTTTATTTTAGACATCCAGCCACCCCCTCCAATTTAAAACACAAAAAACTCTCATTAGCGGGTTTTCTACTTTTTCTCAACACCGGATATACAAAGCCCATCGTTGAGAAAATCTCACCCATGTTTTCTGAAGCAAAAAGCAAGCATCATGCCGCCATCTTCGCTGAAAATTATTTATATTGTCAATTTCCTTAACTGCACCTCACATACGCTTCTTCCTGCCAGCACTTTGTAACCAGTTTATCAATAACGTCAGCATATCCTTTATCCCATTGATAATCCGTCATGTCTGGAACCAGCTTCTGGACATGACATCGCACCTGGGGGGCGGTAAACGACTAAACCAATTTCCATTGCAACGTCCGCACATCTTATAAACAGGCACGCCATGAAGCCGGATTCTTTTTTATCCAGGACAATACCTTTACCCTTACACCCTCTGCTCACCGTGCTGACTTCTCCCTTGCCATGACAATACTGACATAGTTTCTTCTCCCACCAGGTAGACGGTATATCCGAGCAGCGTTGGCATTTCGGATAACTTCAGCTCAGGTTTACGCTTCACCTCCACAGAGGTCAAACGCTGGATACAAAAAATCGCAGGTGCATTTCTGCATCTCTGATGGAAGAAAAGGGTTTAGATTGTATGTGCGCATAAACGTCCCTGTTTAGCGCAGAAGCCACCGGAGTTGTTCAGGCTCCGATAGGGTAATTATGCCGTTTTGATTTCCCAAAAACATCGATACAGTTAAAATACTTTTACTCTCTGGAAGCCTTTCTTAGCTCTCTTGGTGTTATCTTAAAACGATTATGGAATCTTTCAGTAAAACGAGAAGGACACTTATAACCATTTTCTCTGGCAATCTCGCCTATGGATTTTATAGTCGTTTGTATAGCAGACAACGCATTATTTAACCTCACATCGTCCAATATACTTTGAAAACTTACCCCCTCGTTTGCCAGACGGCGATGTAATGTGGAAACAGAAATGTAGAGATAATCTCGCAACCTTGTTTGCTGTCCATTTTGCTCCTGGTTCGGATAGCAGCAGGTTATAACAATGACTTATCAGTGATTGTTTACTATCTGATAAAAGTAAATAATTAGCATGATTTACTCCTAACGAAAGTAGAACAGCCATTGCTAAATGCTCCTGAATTTGAGTTGAGAAACCTCGAAAAATAGATATTTTTAGCTGCTCCCAACAATATATTAACTCAGGGTTCTGAGGTAAACAGAACCCTGTTTTGTTACATGTTTGATCAGTTACCGCAAAAAAATTTTGGGATTTTTCAATTAGTTCAATGGGAAAGTAAAGCATTTCTGCAAGATAAAGACCTGCTTCTGGATAATTCGCAATATAAAACTCATGTCCACATGGAAATAACATTATTTGATTATTATCAACAGTCAAACTATGCGTCTCCCAATTGATAATTTTTTTCCCTGACGGATACGACATAAAGCTGGCACAATAGCCCTAACCCTATGAGTCTCATGATGTTTATGCATCCGTATTTCTTCAATCCTTAGGTTGGTCTTACCTTTTGCCAGCATACTCTCACCCTACTTTATCTCATAAACTGGTGTTATCTCAGCGGTTGTGATTTTATTGGCATTAAGCATATAACCAACTAACGCTCCGCTGGAATTAGAATCTACAGGAATCTTGTCAGTTTTCAGAGCTCATACTTTAAACTGGTAATGATGCGGTTTATCCCCTTTCAGAGGACATGCACCACCAAATCCGGCATAGCCAAAATCATTTCGGCCTTGAACAGCACCTGTCGGCAGTTTTGTACCATCACGTCTTCCTGCATCAGCAGGCAAATATGTTACTGTTGCTGGAATATTAACAACAGTCCAGTGCCACCAACCACTACCAGTAGGTGCATCTGGATCATAAACAGTTACGGCAAAACTTTTAGTGCCCTCAGGGGCACCAGACCAGGTTAATGAGGGCGATATATTGCCACCTTCACACCCAAATCCGGAAAAGATATGAGACTTTGTAAGTTGTTTTCCTGTTTTTATTTCACTACTTGTGACCTGAAACTCTGCGGCCTGCGCAGAAAATGTGATGAATACCAATACACTTGAAACGATAAGTTTTTTCATAAAAACCTCTTTGTTATGACCTATCGTTATTTTATTTGATATTCCTTTATCTCATTATGCATAAAGACGCAATGTTCATGCAAAAGCAATCATAATTATAAAATAGACCCCAGCATTAACCATAATATGCACGAATCATATTGATGTTATCTAAATAGATTTTAGGTTTATTATTAGTCATGCGGGCATAAGTTAGTATGATTTATAGACGGCTATTTTTGAACCAGAATACGCGCAATTTCACTGACAAGGATTTTTTGCATCTTGTTGAGTTTCCTAAGATGCCTCCTGTTGTACAACTCTTAAGTTGCCGTTAAATTCGCTAAGAAAATTTCATCCGATAAGTCAAGGCATGTAAAATATGAAAATTAACAAAATACTATCATCCGCAACATTGTTGTATGGTATGTCAGTAGTCATGTCGGTCGGGAATTGTTCAACAACTGTCCAGACTAATCTTCCTGGTTACACCCCTGGTGCAGATGTCATTAATGTTTCATCGACCAGAAACCAGGTCGATCTTATTGGTGATGTTGTTTATTCCCAGATAAAAGGGACCCGTTCTGTCAGACAGCTTCACATGTCAGTTCTTGTCCCGCGAACAAATGATTTGAAACCAGCCATTATTTATTATCCTGGCGGCGGATTCATGTCTTCTGAACATGACAAATTTATTGAAATGAGAATGGCTCTGGCAGAAGCTGGTTTTGTTGTAGCCGCTGTAGAATACAGAACAATTCCTGATACATTTCCAGCGCCAGTTGAGGATGGAAAAGCTGCAATACGTTACCTGAGAGAGCATGCCAGCGATTATGGGGTTGATCCTCAAAGAATCGGAGTTCTGGGTGACTCTGCCGGTGGATGGCTTGCCCAGATGATGGGAACTACAAATGGTGACAAAACCTTTGATAAAGGTGACTTTCTTCAGCAATCATCAGATGTTCAGGCAGTTGCCACACTTTATGGGATTTCTGACTTGTTGAATATTGGTGAGGGGTTCCCTGAATCAGTGCAGGAGGTTCATCGATCTCCTGCCGTAACCGAAGCTTTAATGATCAATGGCCCTGCATTCAGAAGTTTTGCGGGAGCCCCCATCACAGCGTCAAAAGAAAAAGCGCTAAACGCCAGCCCAATCGGACATATGAAAGGAGTAAAACCCCCATTTCTTATTATGCATGGTAGCAAAGACACTCTGGTTTCACCGGAGCAAAGTGCCAAACTATTCAGAATGTTGAAAAAGAACGGCAATAATGCTGAGTACGTGCTGGTAGAAGGGGCTGAGCATGGAGATAATACATGGTATCAGCCAATTATTATAAACAGGGTTGTTGAGTGGTTTACTAAAAATCTGGGAGTCCCTATGAAAACCACCACCCAACAACAAAACCCAAACGCTAACCTGTAAAAAGCAGCCCGCATTTACATGCGGGCTGACATATTCCATTTGATTAAAAAGAAATTATTTTTAATGTGGTGCGCTTCGTGACAACAAGTTAATTACCAACACTCCGGCACAAATCAATATCATGCCTATAATGGCTGGCAGATCCAGACGTTGGCCGAAAAATCCCCAGAAAAGTAAACTAATCAGGACTATACCGACTCCTGACCAGATAGCATAAGCAATCCCTGTAGGAATATAAGCCAATGTTTGAGCTAATAACCAGAATGATGCACAGTAACAAATAATTGTACCAACAGAGGGCCATAACCGTGTAAAGCCATCTGAATACTTCATTAAGGTTGTACCAATCACCTCTGCAAATATTGCACCACCAAGATAAATATAAGGATTCATAGCATAGTCTTTCCTGTTAATACCGGAGAGAATTGTACTACAGTTTGAACTTAACTCACCGGTTTCATCCCGGTGCATTCATTGATGTTCGTTTATATACCATCGATAACCTGAATTCCTGTCTGCGCCACTTTAGCCGCTGCCTGATTTATACTGGTTACTGAAACAGAAAGCCACAGAGCAGAAGGTGGCGTCATGGCACCGGACATTATCCTGCTGCGTACCGGGATCGACGTGAGGGCTGTCAAACAGGGAGATAATGCGTGGCACAAATTACGGCTCAGCGTCATTACCGCTTCTGAAATTCACAACGTGATAGCAAAACCCCGTTCAGGAAATAAGTAGCCTGACATGAGAAGTACATGCCGAGTTTTGACGAGATGGTGCCGGAGTTCATCGAAAAAATGGACGAGACATTGGCTGAAATTGGTTTTGTATTTGGGGAGCAATGGCGATGAAGCATACTCACGATAATATCCGCGTAGGCGCGATCACTTTCGTCAAACCGATCGTTATCATGATGATTGAGGTAAAGAATGGCGCAAAGTAGCGTTGTGAAAATTTAAACGTCTCAACGCCTCCTTGAATTTCTCACCCCACATGAAAAAGAACCAAACAGCCCGCTTTGAGCGAAAAACGAACTATGATATTAGCAAGAAAGCATCACTGTTAATATTCGAACAATTAATGCTCAGCTATTTCTCTATTATTTACAATCAGAAAGGACGTGTAATGGGTAAGGTTGATGAACTAAAGATGAAATATCCGGACGCGAATGCCTGGCAAATGGGCGACAGCCCTGAACTGGCTAACGAGCTTGCAGCACTTATAGAAAAAGGGATTAAAACGGCCTCCTGTGGCTCTTATGCCTCTTATCAGAAGGAAGAATTTGCCCCAAGGATTGGGAGCTATAACATCATCCTTGACGGCCAGGATGTACCGGTATGCGTGACCAGGCTGGTGTCGATGCAACTGGTGTGTTTTTGTGATGTTACTGCCGAGTTAGCTCGCAAGGAAGGTGAAGGCGATTTGAGCCTTGAATATTGGCAGAGAGAGCATCAACGATTTTTCACCCAGGAAGGTCATTTTTCTGAAGATATGGAGTTGATTATGGAAGAGTTTGAAGTTGTTGAGGTTCTGTAAGATGAGATAAACGAGCTGACGTTATATCAATTGGCATTTATAACAATGTCCGCACCTGACACATAGCGGATCTAAATATTAACGAGCGTCCACCAAATAGAGGAATGTCTAATAGGAACCTGGCCGTAGAACTGTCATCTGACTGACCAACCGACCCCAAACAACTAAGAGGTTTTGATAACTTATTTTGATAACCGTTAGCAAACTTACATAAAACAACGGGCGTGTTATACGCCCGTTACAATATTTAACACATGTAGTGATTACATATTTTTGATGATCGCATCACCAAACTCTGAACATTTCAGCAGCTTAGCGCCTTCCATCAGACGTTCGAAGTCATAGGTTACGGTCTTAGCGTTAATTGCGCCTTCCATACCTTTAACAATTAAGTCAGCCGCTTCAACCCAACCCATATGGCGCAGCAGTATATAAAAACATTAAGTTCAATTCATTGATATTTAATGATAAAAATTATTTTATTGTCTTTTTATTAGCCAAAATCAACTTTATTCAACCGTTTGATTTCATTGACGTTCGTTTTTATTTTGGGGAAAGGTTTTATCTACCATTTATATCAAAATTACAAGCCTACATTTTATTAACATCTCAATACATGTGAGGCCTTGCAGACCTTTGTGAGGCCTTATGTGTCTCAGTTTTGTCCCTCTTTTTTGTACTAAAAAACATAGTAATTGAGGATAAACCTCATGCTATTTTCGCTTATATGCCTCTAAAGGCATGGCACTTAAATAGATAAAAGCACCACAAAATCATAAAAAAACCACACAGTAAAACCGCAATATGAAACAATAACAGATAATTAAACCAAAAACAGATAGCGCATTGTGATAATCATTCAATACTAAACAAAATATAAACAGTGGAGCAATATGTAATTGACTCATTAAGTTAGATATAAAAAATACATATTCAATCATTAAAACGATTGAATGGAGAACTTTTATGCGGGCGAAACTTCTGGGAATAGTCCTGACAACCCCTATTGCGATCAACTCTTTTGCTTCTACCGAGACTTTATCGTTTACTCCTGACAACATAAATGCGGACATTAGTCTTGGAACTCTGAGCGGAAAAACAAAAGAGCGTGTTTATCTAGCCGAAGAAGGAAGCCGAAAAGTCAGTCAACTTGACTGGAAATTCAATAACGCTGCAATTATTAAAGGTGCAATTAATTGGGATTTGATGCCTCAGATATCTATCGGGGCTGCTGGTTGGACAACACTCGGCAGCCGAGGTGGCAATATGGTCGATCAGGACTGGATGGATTCCAGTAACCCCGGAACCTGGACGGATGAAAGTAGACATCCTGATACACAACTCAATTATGCCAACGAATTTGATCTGAATATCAAAGGCTGGCTCCTCAACGAACCCAATTACCGCCTGGGACTCATGGCCGGATATCAGGAAAGCCGTTATAGCTTTACAGCCAGAGGTGGTTCCTATATCTACAGTTCTGAGGAGGGATTCAGAGATGATATCGGCTCCTTCCCGAATGGAGAAAGAGCAATCGGCTACAAACAACGTTTTAAAATGCCCTACATTGGCTTGACTGGAAGTTATCGTTATGAAGATTTTGAGCTAGGTGGCACATTTAAATACAGCGGCTGGGTGGAATCATCTGATAACGATGAACACTATGACCCGGGAAAAAGAATCACTTATCGCAGTAAGGTCAAAGACCAAAATTACTATTCTGTTGCAGTCAATGCAGGTTATTACGTCACACCTAACGCAAAAGTTTATGTTGAAGGCGCATGGAATCGGGTTACGAATAAAAAAGGTAATACTTCACTTTATGATCACAATAATAACACTTCAGACTACAGCAAAAATGGAGCAGGCATAGAAAACTATAACTTCATCACTACTGCTGGTCTTAAGTACACATTTTAAGAACGCCAACTAAAATTTCCCCGAGGTGAAAATCGCCCCGGGGAATAACTAGCCATTTCAATGTAACAATTAACCCTTAAAATAAACCCAGAAGGTTATTAACTAAATCACATAGAAAACCATCAATTATAGTGTGTATAAAATAGGCGACAGCAACCCAATTACAAATTAATGGTTCCAGAATATCACATCAAAAAACACGCTGTATAATATTATAATTAACATGTAGACAACTTGTAATAAATATTATCAGTCAATTGTTTTGTTTATTCCATCTGTGACGCCGATTATTTTCTCAAAATAATGAGATGGCGTGACACCATAATAATCTTTAAATGCACATATGAAATATGAAGTACTGTTATAGCCACATTTCTGGGCTACGACATTGATAGAATAAGAGTTTGAAGTTATGAGTTTTTTTGCATACCTCATCCTAGTATCTCTCAATATTTCAGTAAATGACGTTCCTTCATCCCTTAATCTTTTTTTTATTAAACTTTCACTCGTATAAATCAATTCCGCAATATCTTTTAAATGCCATTGCCGCTCAATATTAAAACTGATTATTCCAGTAATTTTACAGGTAAATGTATTTATATTTGTTAGTATAAATGAATTTACACTTTCGCGTTTTTTGAACATGGCAAGTAAGGATATACATAGTCTTTCTTTTAACCAAAGGGAGTGTGAGTCTGCTATTTTAATCCCTTCAAACAGAGAAAAAACAAGCGATAATGGAGGTTCCTCTTCAGCAATATAGCCATTCTTATCAAGAGTAAATTTGCCAGGCAACTCATTATTCACGTCGATAAAAAAGGATAAACATGTTTTCTTATCTATATCAACAACTCTTAGTTTAGAGGGGCATACTGGTAACTCTCTTCTAATTTTGTCGCTTACAATAAACAATGAATTTTTTTTGAACGAGATAACTCTCCTGTTTATAATTAAATCAAATGATTGACAGATGAAAACTACGGAGCAAACATAATCCATCTTGCACCTATCATAAAATTAAAACAAGTTGATAGTAGTCAAATAACAACCAATTAAATACACAATCATAATCAGGATGATGTGCATTTATATTTTTATACACAAAATTATAGTTTGCAAATTTTAATAAATTTCATTTAAGATTAAATTATTATATGTATATTGTTTTTTATTCTAACGTATTTCAAAGTTACATTTTTTCAACGATTACTATGCTTTTTATTAACATAAACTCACTACAACGCACCTGAAACCTCTTGCTATATATATGTCAACCGTTTGAATTTAAAATAAAAAGAGTATCATTTTTACTTGCATTTCTTATCAAGTCACATTCAACAACAGTAAAAAAACATTATTAGAACCATTCAATTAACAAAAAACCAACATCCAGCTTGCTTAATTTTTCTTTATTAAACGATATTGAAAATCAATTGATAAAATACATCTAAACAACCTTTTGGGGCGCAAAAGCATAACATCAAACAAACAAATAACACACCGAAAAAACTCACAATTAATAACCTATGATATACATACTGTTTATTATGGTTGAATAAGCCACTCGATATCTGGTGCTACGGAAGTGTCCACACGGTTTAGCAACACCCGATACTTTTTCCTGGCTTCCAGCAACGGGGTTTCTTCCTCCGTTGCATATACAGCTCACCTTTTTTCACCCACGATTAACCAACAGCCAGACCAGCAGACACGCCACCACCGGCACAGCAAAATCCATCAGGCTTGCCACATCCCAAGCTCGCGGATCAAAACCGCCCCACCACGGCATATTCATACGCTTGCCATGTCCGAACATTTCAATCCAGCGATATTCTGCCTGGGTGTGTTCACGCGCAATGAAGAACGTACAACCAGCTATCGCTCCGTAAGCCCAGTTTCCGGTAAAAAGACCAACCAGTATCTGCGCAGCCACAGCACAAAGTGCATGAAGTAAGGGGCTTATATCCATTATTTCCTCCTTTCAGCTCCATTCCCGAAGCGGTGTTTCCAGCTCCACGACATAATCAGAGAATACAGAAACATCAAACAAGTCATCAAGAATGCGAATGTTGACAAAATAACCGTCATTCCGGATACAGACAGGTTCTCCCTCTTCAGTTACCCCTGTTTCTGTGTAGGTGAAACCAATTTCATCGACTAACAGTTTATTCTGGAGGTCTTCATCTTCCTCCCAGTCAAGAGATGACAGGAAGGATTTAAACTCTCTGTTTCCAGGAAATTTCAAAGTTAAATCTTTCATACTGCCTCCTTGATTTGCCTGTCATTTAATTCTTTAAACCAGACTCTGAAATTTCTGATGTGTCCAAACAAATGACGCGTTCCTGCTGCGGTCTGCCCACCAAACCGGTACGATGTTGCTGTAACTCCAAATATTTTACCATTAAGGTTTGTTGTATAATTACCATTGCATATTGCATTTACTGATAAATCAGATTTAGCTCTCACACCCACAATGAACCTTTCTCCATCTGAGGCAATTTGTGGCTGAACCATTCCTACGTTGGCGCTTATCTTTCCTGTTGAAACAAACCCCAGCGATAAATAATTATCATCAATACTGTGCCCTCCAACATCAAATATCCTTGGCGCAACATTGGGCGGTGTACTCCAGTTCCTGCTTACTTCGCACAATACCGTAAAAGGCCGTGTTGACAGGTTATTCTGCGATGGGATAGTAACCACATCACTTGCGCGTGTTGTTGGCATTGTAGTTACAATAAATGACGATGCCGTATTGCCCAGTTCAATTTGCGGCGTCGTCATGGTTAATGTTGAGTCATCATAGAATGGCTCATTACTTATTTTATTTGTCATATAAAAAGCACAGTTAACGGTATCAATGTCCGTATTAGCTGTATAAGTGGCCTCATAGTAGGTCCACTCGCCCTGTTGTTCAGCTTTGGCTGTTATAAGGGATGTATTACCGCTTACTGTTGCGATCCGGGTATCCAGATCAAGATAAGAGTCAGCAGAGAAGGTATCTGTTCCACCAATAATAACTGAAACTCTTAACCTGCATCGTGCTTTAGCGCCTTTAACCCGGCACGAAAAAGTGAAACATTCACCACTTGCCAGCGGGAATCTGTCTGCTGCAACCACACCATGCACAGTATAGCCACCTGTTGTTCCCACTATACTTTCCGTGGGTGTCACCGTGGCATAATTGAACCCCTGTTTATCAGTGCCAAATGTTTTATTCAGTGCGGAATGAACAGTCCATGAGTCTGGTTTATTTGAGTTCCTCAGATAATTTGTCCTCTGTCCTTCAATCAATAAGCCATCGCGCTCAAATCGCGGTTCATCAACTTCAGCAAGCTTGAGTTGGCCGGACTTATTAATATACGTTGCTGTTGAAGCACGTTTAAACTTAACAATCTTGTCGCCTGGCATTGTTATTTCATCGTCACCAATAACAATCTTTTTATATGATGGCGAAAACCCCGTAATCATATCCAGTGTATCGTTAAACGGTATCCATACATCAGGCAGCGGCGGCACTATATTCGCATAGGGCTCTGCAGTCACTTCCGCTGCGGCTTCTGCGCGGTCTGCCGCCTTTTCTGCTCGTGTCGCTGCCGACAGAGCCTCATCCTTTTTCTGCCCGGCCTTTGTTGCGTCTGCTGCGGCCTCCCGCGCTTTTGTGGTGGCGATTCCGGCATTTTCAGCGGCTGACTCTGCATTACGGCGGGAAGCCTCTTCACTGTCTGCGGAGGCTTCCTCTGACGCACGGGCATTTGTCTCTGAATGTTCTGCCGCTGTTGCTGCATTTTGTGCGGCTGTTTTTGAAGAAGCTGCCGCTTTCGCGCTGTTACCTGTATTCGTCTCTGATGTTTTCGCCGCGTTCCTGGACGATGCCGCTGCTGTTTCTGATTTCTTTGCTGCCGCTGCGCTCTGAGAGGCGGCTTCAGCGTTGCGTGCCGCCTCTTCCACCATCTTTTCAAAACGATACAGTGCCTCCGGACGAACATCATCTTCTGTTGCAGCGCCCAGAAAATCATTCAATGTCCCCGGCTTAGAATCCTCATACACGGTGATGGTCCCGGCATGTGAAGGCGGAAAACCTTCAACCAGCAGGGCGACGCTGTACTGGCCATACTCAACATCCATGCTGTAACGTCCGGCTTCATCCGGATTTTCTGAGGCCACCGTGTTCACCACAACTGTGGTGCTGTTACGTTTTGCTTTGAGCTGAATGGTGCAGTTCTGTATCGGTTTTCCTGCACCGTCTTTCAGCACACCTGAAATCTGTACTGCCATATTCACTCCACAAATAAAAAAGGCACCATTTCTGGTGCCCGAATTTGGGTTTTAAAATTCAACTGATACTGATGCCGGCTGTTGATTTCTTCATCACGACAACAAGAAGGTCGCTGATACTGGTCGTTGGCGTCCAGTTATTTGCACCATATGAAGAAACATTGAAAGTCAGGGTGACATGGCCGTGTCCGGCAGGCATATCAATGACTGATGAAAATACCCTGCTGACATCCGTCGCGGGTTGCTGAAAGATTTCCTGTCCGTTCTTCAGCACCTGCAGCTTACAGGTTGAATACCAGTATGACTGTTGGTTGTTGCTGTTGAAGTTTTCATGCTTACCACCGCGAAACAGAACGGGGGGATTACTATCTGACGGTCAAAAGCCTGGTCATCGTACACCGTGACCGTTATTGTACCGCTGGCATAACTGCTATTTCTCGGAAAGGCTTTTCCCACCGTTTTAACAATATCGCCTTCAATCTGGTTGGCTGACAGTTTTCCCAGAATCCGGCAGTTCTGATTAATCGTGACATTGTTGAGCGTCCCGGAGTTCGCGTTCACGTTACCGCTGATATCCGCATTTTTCGCCGTCAGCCGCCCGTCCGGTGTCAGGGAAAATGCCGGAGGATTACCGCCGCTGGTAATGGTGGGAGCCGTCAGATATTTCAGGAACACTTCATTCATAAATATCTGATCGCCCTGACCAACAAACATCGGCTTTGTATTGCCATTCGCAGGATTAATCATCGCAATCCTGTCCGCCGCCAGCAGCACCTGACTCTGCATACCGTCAGGGGTATTCTCAATACCGGCACCAATACCCGCGATATAAAGGCGTCCGTCCTGCATCTGCTGCAGCTTCACAGCCCACATGCTGTTCAGGTTATTATTTGTATCAACCTGAACCTTCTGTATCTGCTGGATCGCTGCACTCTGGTCTTCCAGTTTCTTATTGACGGTCTGCGTGATTTCATTGCTGACATCCGTAATGGACGTCCTGATTTCAGCCAGGTCAGGCGCAAGCTGACCGTTATCAATCTGCGTCCACAACTCCTGAGCCAGATGGGTTTTCCCTATCTCTCCTTTGAAAAAATCCAGATAGCCGGATGCATCATCACTCGGCTGGCCAACAGCCTCCACAAATGCCGATTTGCCAACGGTGTTCACACTGCGGATATAAAAGTAATAATCATGGCCCGGTTTGATATTGATACTGGCGGCTATCCAGTACAGCGCCGTACCAAGATAGCGGGCTGTGGTTTCAACCTGCCTGATATCGGTAATCCGCTTTTCCGAGAACCAGAACTCAAACTGTACCGTCGGGTCATAAACGGCAAGATGCGGCGTGGCGGTTATCTGAAAATAGCCCGGCGTCAGCTCAATCCTCGACGGTGCTGCCGGTGCGGCAATCCGGAACGATACCGACGCCGGATCGCCCTGCTGCCCCCACGCATTTACCGCCCGGACTGTCAGCCTGTAGTTCCCTGGCGCCAGTTGCGTGAAGCGGTATGTGGTTTCCGTCGTCCGGGCCGTGCTGACCAGCCGCTCACTGCCGTCATCCGCTGTTACGGTCAGACGGAGCAGGAAGCTCACGCCCTTCACCACCTTCGGCGTGTCCCAGCGCGCCAGCACCTGATATTCCCCGCTGTCTGCGGTGACTTCGGCGGTCAGGTGCTGCACCGCTGGCGGCGTGACACCATTCACCGTGCCGCTCTGGTCGCCGTCAAAGTGCGCCCCGTTATCCACGATGGCTTCTTTTTCCGGTACATGCTGCACGGCAGTGATGGCATACGTGCCGTCATCGTTCTCACGGATACTCACACAGCGGAACAGGCGCTGACGCAACGTCGGCAACTTCAGCCCCCACACACTGTATTCTGCAACGCCGTCAGGAACCCGGTTCACTTTCACCTTAAGTCCGTCGGTGACGGACTGAACCTCCACGCTGACCGGATTACCACTTCCGTCAACCAGGCTTATCAGCGTGGTACCGGAGGATGGCAGCGTGATTTCACGGTCGAGCGTCAGCGTCCGGGTCTGGCTGTTCACCGCCAGCACGCGACCACCGGTGCTGATACCGGCATAGTCATCATCGCAGATTTCAATGACATCGCCCGGTACATGGCGAAGCCCTTCAGCACCCACGCTGAAATCCACGGTCTGCGTCTCCAGCAGTTCCGTTTTAATCAGCCACAGCCCGGCGCGGTGTGCCTGCCCCCGGCTGGTACAGCCAAAGGCATCCATCTTCGTGACATTACGACCGTAACGGGCAATGGCCTGCGTATCTTCAACAAGCTCTGTCGCCGTCTCCCAGCCGTTGTTCGGGTCAATCCAGTTCACCTCAACGGCATTATGGCGGTCCTTCAGGGCGCTGAAGCTGTAGCGGAACGGCGCGCCATCATCCGGCATCACCACATTACTGCGGTTATAGGTCCACACCTTATCTGATGGCCGGTCCTGCACGAACGTCAGCGTCTGCCCGTTCCATACCGGCATACAGCGCATCGCCGAGCAGAAATCACTGAGCACATCCCACGCCTTACGCTGCGTGGTCAGGTAGGCATTACAGGTGATGCGCGGCTCCGTGCCGCCAAAACCGTCCGGCACTGACTGGTCGCAGTACTGGCCGATGACATACAGCGCCCATTTATCCACATCCGCCGCACCAAGACGTTTCCCCATGCCGTAGCGCGGGTGGGTCAGCATATCCCACAGACACCAGGCCGGGTTGTTGCTGTATGCCGGCTTAAACGTTCCGTCCCAGATACCGCTGTATTGCCGCGTCTGCGGGTTATAGTTCGACGGCACCTGCAGAATGCGCCCGCGAAGATGATAATTACGGCTCACCTGCTGGCTGCCGAACTGCTCCGAGTCCACCTGCACGCCGACCAGTGCCGTGTTCGGGTAGCACTGTTTCACATCGATAATTTCGGTGTATGACGACCAGAGCGTTTTGTTCTGCAGCTGGTCTGTGGTGCTGTCCGGCGTCATCCTGCGCATCCGGATACTGAACGGGCGCGGCGGCAGGTTATCCACCACCACCGAGGCCAGATACTGTGAAGTGGTTTTACCCTTAATGGTGATGTCTTTTTCCGTCACCCAGCCACCGTTACGTTGTATCTGAACCAGCAGGCGGACTTCCGATGGATTCCTGTCCCCCTTTGAGGTGGTTTCCACCAGTGCCTGCACGCCGAAAGTAAAACGCAGACGGTCAATGTTTGCCGACGTGATGGTCCGGGTGATCGGCGTGTCATATTTCACTTCTGTACCGAGCACCGTCTCGGAGCCGGAGGATTCAAATCCCTCCGGCGGTGTCTGCTCCTGCTCACCGGCCCGGAACACCACCGTGACGCCGGATATATTGGTATTCCCCTCACTGTCCAGCACCGGCGTACTGTTCAGCAGCACGCTTTTTAATCCATCCACCGGACCTTCAACCGGCCCTTCGCTGATGGCATCGATCACACTCAGCAGCTGCGTGGACTTCAGGTTGTCCTTCGCTTCGCGCGGGATATGCCCCTTACTGCTGCCTTTACCCATTCGTCATGCTCCATAAACGATAAAACCGCCCGGAGGCGGTTTCACATAAAACATTTTGCATCAGCGACCAATCACCACAATCTGACCACCATCCCCTTCGTCTGCCGTGCTGATCTCCTGAGAAACCACGCGTGACCCCACGCTCATTTCACCGTACAGAACCGGCAGAACATTGCCCAGGGCAACCATGTTATCCAGTGAGGAGAAATAGGTGTTCTGCTTACCGTTATCCGTTGTCTGTGTACGGGGAGTTCTGGCTTTCGGTGCCAGCATCTGCGCCACACCACCAAGTACCATACTGGCACCGAGAGAAAACAGGATACTGGTCATACCACCGGCCCCAATGGCTGCCCCCCATGCTGCAAGGGTGGCTCCGGCAGTAAAGAATGATCCGGCAATGGCGGCAGCCCCCAGAACAATCTGGAATACGCCCCCTGACTTGGCCCCGGCGACTCTGGGAACAATATGAATCACAGCGCCGTCAGGCAGAGTCTCATGTAACTGCGCCGTCAATCCGGACGTGCTGACGTCCCGCCCGGAAATCCGTACCTGATACCAGCCGTCGCTCAGTTTCTGACGAAACACCGGGAGCTGTGTGGCCAGTGCGCGGATGGCTTCAGCCCCCGTTTTCACACGAAGGTCGATGCGGCGGCCAAATCGTTGTAAATCCCCGTAAAGGCAGATGCGTGCCATGCCCGGTGACGCCAGAGGGAGTGTGTGCGTCGCTGCCATTTGTCGGTATACCTCTCTCGTTTGCTCAGTTGTTCAGGAATATGGTGCAACAGCTCGCCGTCGCCGCAGTAAATGGCGGCATGATTCGGCACCGATGAACCAAAACAGCACAGCAGCACATCGCCCGGCTGCGCCGCTGACAACGGCACCTGATACAGCCCTGTGGCCTCCAGATTATCCAGATAGAGATTCTGACCGTTACGCCACCAGTCATCCTCGCGGTGAAAATCCGGCATCTCAATCCCCGCCAGATGGTAAGCGTCCCGGAACAGCGTGTAACAGTCCGTCACCCCGTGCTCAAAGCGCCGCCCGATGAGATACGGCACACAGCGGAATTTATGAATCTCCCCGCGGCAGACCAGCCACCACGGTAAATCACTCTGCACCTGCAGCCGCCGGTCGGCTTCACTCAGCCAGGGCAGACCACCGGGATGGCTGTGGACCAGCGCCACAATCTCACCCTGCATCTCTGCCTGCAGCCAGTCCTCCGGCGACATCCGGAAATACTCCTCCGGCTCACCGGAGATATTCACGCAGGGAAAATATCTTTCCCCCTCCGGCGTTCTCACCACGAAGCCGCACGACTCCGCTGGCGCACATCGTCGGGCGTGCGCCAGAATCGCTGATTCTGTCTCTGTCATGGGATTTACTGCGAAAGTTTGTTAATGGAAAGGAAGCCGCCAAAGTTGCCGACGTTATTGCGAAACTTACAACCACTCAGGCATTTGCTGCATTTATCCTTCGTGATATCGGACGTCGGCTGGTCATATTCATCCGCGACAGCCGGACCGTGATAACCGCACTCATCACCGCGATAGGTCCAGGTGCAGGTATTAGCCAGCATGATGCGCCCCGGAAAAACAGCACCATCCGTTTCAGTCGGCGTGGACAGTACAAAAGAGGCACTCACCGCGCTCAGTTCGCTGCACTGTTCGATGCGCCAGCGGCTGATCACCTCCTGCTCCGGATCGGCGTCGCTGTTTCCGTTAACGAAGTTCACCGCATCCAGAAAACGGGCGTAAACCTTACGCCGGACCACCGTTCCGCCGACCAGACTCTGCAGGTCTTCCGCCATACCGGTGACCATGCCGTGCAGGTTAGAGACCGTCAGCGTGGGGCGCGTACTGGTGCCTTTGCCATTCAGTTCAAAACCGCTCCCCTGAATGGGATACGGCTGATACTGTCGCCCCTGCCAGGTGACCGGCTCACCTTTTTCGTTCTGCTCATTACAGAAAAAATAACGTTCTCCACCGACCTCTGTCAGATCGATTTCCCAGAGCACCACGCTGGCCGACTGCTCCGCACGGGTGCATTCATTCAGTGTTTCCTGCCGGATATCCTGCATCAGTTCACCACCTGTTCAAACTCTGCGCTGAACTCAACACGCAGCATACTGACCCGCGACGACCATTTTGCGCAGGTCACCTTTATCTGCCGCCACTCATAAGGCGGCGTCCACAGAAAGGATTTCCAGCCCCCGTGCTCAGCCAGAAACGACTCAAGCGCCGTGGCCTCCCAACGGGGAACAGAAAGCGTCACGCTGTACGTTTTCAGGTCGGCATTCAGCCCGGCAGGCGCTCGCTGAGAATAGCCATCACCAAAGCGCACCTTTCTTACGGAAGGGGCCGAAGCCACATCCATACCGGGTTTCACTTTCCAGCGGAAGGTTTTCATCGTCCACCTCCGGAGAACAGACCACCATCGCGCATCTGCCCGGTCACAACATCCATTGCCGCCTTACGGGCTACGTCATAAACCGCCTTCAGCGCCTGTGGCCCTATCTGACCGTTCGTGCCGTCGTTGTTAATCACCACATGGTTATTCTGCTCAAACTTCCCGGACGCCTGCGAGCGGCTGTCCGCCATGCTGCCCGGTGTACCGACATAACCGCCGGTGGCATAGCCGCGCATCAGCCGGTAGAGATTCCCCACGCCAATCCGGCTGGTTGCCTCCTTAGTGAAGACAAATTCACCACGGTGAACAATCCCCGCTGGCTCATATTTGCCGCCGGTTCCCGTAAATCCTCCGGTCGCAAAATGGAATTTCGCCGCAACTGCCTGAATGGCTGTACCGCCTGACGCTGATGCGCCGCCACCAACAGCCCCGCCAATGGCGCTGCCGATACTCCCGACAATCCCCACCATTGCCTGCTTAAGCAGAATTTCTGTCATCATGGACAGCACGGAGCGGGTGAAGCTGCGCCAGTTCTGTTCACTGCCGGTCAGCATCGCCGCCATATTCTGCGCAATACCATCAAAGGTCTGCGTGGCTGCACTTTTAACCTGCGACATACTGTCCGTGGCGCTCTCTTCCCACTCACTCCAGCCGGACTTGAGGCCTGCCATCCAGCTCCCGCGAAGCTGGTCTTCAGCCGCCCAGGTCTTTTTCTGCTCTGACATGACGTTATTCAGCGCCAGCGAATTATCGCCATACTGTTCCTTCAGGCGCTGTTCTGTGGCTTCCCGCGCTGCCTGCCGGTCAGTAAGCCCCCGGTTTTTCGCCTCAATGGCTGCCCGTTTTGCCCGTTGTTGCTGTGCGAACTTATCCGCCTGCTGCGCCAGCGCATTCAGGTGCTCCTGATACGTGACCTTATCGCCAAGTACAGCCAGCTGGCGTTTGTACTCCAGCGTCTCATCTTTATGCGCCAGCAGGGATTTCTCCTGTGCGGATAGCTGGCGACGTTGTGCCGCCTCCTCCAGTACCGCGAACTGATTTTCCGCCTTCCACAAATCCCGGCGCTGCTGGCTGATTTTCTCATTCGCTCCGGCATGCTTCTCCAGCGTCCGGAGTTCTGCCTGAAGCGTCAGCAGGGCAGCATGAGCACTGTCTTCCTGACGATCGCCCGCAGACACCTTCACGCCGGACTGTTTCGGCTTTTTCAGCGTCGCTTCATAATCCTTTTTCGCCGCCGCCATCAGCGTGTTGTAATCTGCCTGCAGGATTTTCCCGTCTTTCAGTGCCTTGTTCAGTTCTTCCTGACGGGCGGTATATTTCTCCAGCGGTGTCTGCAGCCGTTCGTAAGCCTTCTGCGCCTCTTCGGTATATTTCAGCCGTGACGCTTCGGTATCGCTCTGCTGCTGCGCATTTTTGTCCTGTTGACTCTGCTGTTCAGCCTTCTTTCGGGCGGCTTTAAGCGCAAGACGGGCCTTTTCACGGTCATCCCAGTAACGCGCCCGCGCTTCATCGTTAACAAAATAATCATCCTTGCGCAGATTCCAGATGTCGTCCGCTTTCTTAAACGCAGCCTCTGCCTTAATCAGCATCTCCTGAGCGGTATCAGGACGACCAATATCCAGCACCGCATCCCACATGGATTTGAATGCCCGTGCTGTCCTGTCTGCCCAGGTTTCCAGCGTGCCCATGTTCTCTTTCAGGCGTCGGGTCTGGTCATCAAACCCTTTCGTTGCGGCCTCGTTCGCCGCCTGCAATGCCCCGGCTTCATCGCCGGAACGCTGCAACTGAGCAACATACGCAATCTGTTCCGCCGTCACGTTATGGAACTGGCGTGCCATCGCCGTCAACCCCGACGTCGGGTCTGTGGTCAGCTTCCCGAAGGCTTCAGCGACCTTGTCCACCTCCACACCGGATGCAGAGGAGAAACGCGCCACACTCTGGCTGATGGACGCAATCTGAGCCTCACCGCTTACCCCCGCCTTAACCAGTGCGCTGAGTGACTCGCTGGTCTGGTTAAACGTCAGCCCTGCCGCCTGCCCGGCTCTGGACAGGACCAGAATACGATCTGCCGTCAGTCCCGCCTGATTGCCGGAAAGGACCAGCGTTTTGTTGAAATCGGACAGGGTTGAGTTGCCCTGATACCAGGCATACGCCAGCGCACCGGTCGCCACCGCCAGCGAGGTGGCCCCGACCATCGGCAGGGTGATCGCACCGGCAAGCCCCCTGAACATGGGGATCATCCCGCCGAAGGAGTCCTTAACCTGACCACCCTGTTGCAGCAGGATCAGCCACGGACTTTGCCCGCCTGCAAGCTGCGTGGCCACGTCGGTGAACTGTGCAGGAAGCATACGCATGGCGGCTTTATACTGTCCGACGGAAATCCCCGCTTTCTGTGCAGCCAGCGCCTGTCGGCTCAGCGACTGTTCAACGACTGCCGCTGTTTTTTTCGCATCAGTTTCCGTACCGGAAAAATGACGCCTGACTCTGGCCATCTGCTCGTCAAATCTGGCCGCATCCAGACTTAAATCAACGACCAGATCGCCTACCGGTTCAGCCATACCGGACTCCTCCTGCGATCCCTTCTGATACTGTCATCAGCATTACGTCATCCTCCGTCATGTCCGCCACATCCGGGGAAGCGGGGATAACTTCATTCCCGTCCGGGCCAAAACGAACGCCTCCGGCAAGCCCTGCCGCTTTCTGCATCAGCACATCATCTTCAGGCTCTTCGTCAGCCTCGCGCCGGTTCAGCAGACTGAAATCCAGCGGATGCATATCCGGATCGCTGAAAAACAGGCTGAGCACGGTGTACGTCAGCCCGGAAAAGTGCATATCCAGCAGAACATCATGAAAATAATGGGTACTGTAAAAGCGGTGCCAGTCGGCATACTCCGTGGATGACATCCCGGCAAGCATGGCACGCCAGTCGGGTCGCCCCATCTCACGCGCCAGTTTCAGGGCAAAACTCAGCTCACCGTCGAACACTTTCCCGCAGAAACAGGCTCTGCAGGCCCGGCGTCCTCTGTCTGTTCAGGGGTATTATTCACAACAAACTCATACATACCAGACAGCCGGTACACCACGTTTTCAGCATGAGAAATTGCCTCCGTGGGCCAGGTGGTAAGCACTTCCTGCTCAATCTGTTTAACGGCTTCATTCATGGACGGCATCTGCGTCTTCTGCGGATGGTTATGCCACAGGGACATCGCCACCAGAAACGCGCCGGTTCTGATGGCGTCTTCCACAGTAAACTTCCGGTTGCTGTCTGACTCCGCCTGTTCTGCCTGCCGTTTCATCAGGGCGAGATGCTCAATACGCTGCAGGGCTGACAGTTCAGAAAGCGTGACGGTCACACCGTTATGTTCAAATGATTCGGTTTTCAGGAACATCTCTGACTCTCCGGATTAACTGGCGGTGACGGTGATTTCTGCAACCGCAGCAAACTCACCATTACCGGATACGACCGGAATGTTGACCTTACCTGCAGCAACGCCATTCACGGTGATGGTCATACCACTGACCGACACGGTGGCTTTTGTTTTATCCGCTGACACCGCACGGAAGCTCTTGTCGGTTGCGCCTTCCGGCTGGAATGCCACGGTCAGCGTGGTGCTCTTCCCTTTCACTACGGAAGCGCTGGCTGGCGTCACGGTCATACCGGTTGCCGCTGTTACCGTGCTGCGATCTTCTGCCATCGACGGACGTCCCACATTGGTGACTTTCACCGTACGGGTGATCACTTCCTTCGCCGTCACCGCCTTACCGATACTGCTGACCCAGCCACGGAACACATCGACCGTGCCGTTCGGGAAGCGGATTTTATAGGCACGGGTATCGCCTTCATTAAACCACGCCAGCAGCGCCTGCTGCCCCTGCTCTCCGGGCATCCACGCCAGCGTGAAGCTGGTATCTCCGGCAGATTTCTGCCCCTGCCCGGTCGCGGTCCAGTCTGCATCTTCATCATCGAGATAGCTGTCGTCATAGGACTCAGCGGTCAGTTCGCCGGGCGTCAGGTCTTTAACTTTAGCCAGACGCGACCAGTCAACGTCTGAAAGCGGGTTCGCATAAGGGTCACCGTTCCCCTTATAAACCCACAGGGTGGTCCCGGCCCCTTTCACCGGTATTGCTGGATTTGGTACAGGCATATCGTCCTCACATTTCATAGGTAATGACATAAGTCATATCGGCTGAACTCCACAGGCCCGCATCATCGTCGCGCCGGTAGTCATAGCCGCTGGCCACCATACTGGTGATCAAATCTGACAGTGCCGGGATATCACTCATCACCGGATAAATCCGGGACTCCATCCACGCATCCAGCTCTGAATCCGGCACCTGAGCAGGCAGGAAAACTTCGATATGCAGCTCCGCCTGCCAGGTATCGCTGTCCAGCTCTTCGCCCGTGTATTCAGCGCCGGTGAGATAAACGGCAACTGCCGGAAAATCCGCCTCATCAAAAACAGCGGGGCGACCATCAAAAAACGTCGCCCCGGTGTCATGCTTCTCCAGTGCATCCAGTACGGCTGCACGGAGTTCAGTATGTTTCATCGCTTTATTACCATTCTCAGTTGATGCTGCAGCGCATAGCCCAGCTCTTTCGGAAGACGTTCACGCCGTATCCGTTCAATATTCTGTTTAAACGCCGTGGTCAGCGGCACCGCCATCGGGATTTTCACTACATCAATGGGGTAACGGTTTTTCCCGGCCACACGCTGCATAACATGCCACCGGCCGTTTTTCAGTTGCTGAATAAACGCGCCGGGAATACGACGGTTTCCCACCACAAGCACGCTGCCGCCACCTTTCAGGGCTGAACGCTGCCCCTTTTTACGACGCCTGCGTCGGGACAGGACAACCCGCGCGTTACCCAGCTTGATTACGGGCAAATCCCCCCGGTTAACTTTGATTCTGGCCTGCGGATTTTTGACCGTGGCCCTTTTCAGCCTGGCCCTTTCCTTTACCAGTTTCCGGCGCACCTTTGTCTCACGGGCAACCTGTGACGCCGACTGCGATATCGCGGATGAAGCAACGCGGTTAATGGCCATTGCGGCGGCACCAGGCACCGCCGTTTTGCTGATACGGCTGAGGTTTTCAACGGCCTGCTCAAGACCTTTTATGGCCATACATCCCCCTTTCAGCGGCGACGGTTAACGGCAGGCGGTACCCCCCGCCCAAGCCAGAGATGACAGCTTCCGCCATCATCCGGCGTAACCCGATCTACCCAGAAGTTTTCCTCACCGATGGTCAGCGTGTCTCCACGCCGCAGTTGCCGCACATCATCAGTCCGGACAAACAGGGACGGGCTGGAGCCTTCAACGCGCACGCCCTGTCCGGCATAGCTGATATTTTCAGGGTCATCAAAAACACCACGTATTACTGCGCCGGACTGCTCACCGGATGTCATGGTGGCTGACGTTCCCATGTACCCGCGTATCGTTTCATCGGCGCGGGCAATGGCAGCATCGAACAGGTTATCGAAATCAGCCACAGCGCCTCCCGTTATTGCATTCTGGCCAGGCCACGTTCTGTCATTTCGGCTGCCACAACGACAGAGACACGAAACGCCGTTCCCGGCAGCACAAATGCCACAGCCTCATCCCGCGTGGCGTGAAGTGCATCAGTATGCAGCGTCACCAGTGCCACAACCGTGACCAGATCAGCCGTATCAGTCACGGTATCCGGCTGCGCTGATACAACCTCATTTTCATGTCCGGTCAGCACATTTTCCGGGCTGAGAGGGGTATCCTGACCGGCAGTGTCGCCCGTGTCATCAAGCTCTTCTTCCAGCTCTGCCACACGGAGCGCCAGTTCTTCTTTCGTCCCCGTCAGGCTGACATCACGGTTCAGTTGCTCACCCAGCGACCGGAGACGGGCAATCAGTTCATCTTTCGTCATGGACTCCTCCACAGAGAGAAAATGGCCCCGAAGGGCCATGATTACGCCAGTTGTACGGACACGAACGCATCAGGGTCAGCCAGCAGCATCAGCGGTGCTGACTGAATCATGGTGAACTCACGCGCCGGATCGCCGGTGGTCACCCAGTTTTTCGGGTAGCGGGCAGAGGCGTTAATACCTTCGCGCTGTGCGTCCGCATCCTGAATGCAGCCATAGGTGCGCAGACCGCGTGCCTGAGTGTTCCCCAGCACCATCGTGTTGTCCGGAAGGAAGTTCTTTTTGACGTCGTTTTCCACGTACTGTCCGGAATACACGACGATCGCCGTATCGCCATACATCCCCTTATAGGACACCGCTTCGCCCAGGTCTTTTACCGCTGTCTCCAGCTCGGAATTAGAGCCGCGACGGGTATCCAGCTTCTCCTTGACGGCTTTGAAGGAACGGAACAGCGCCCAGCCTTTCGGATCAAACACGATGATATTCACCACACCGCTGGCGTTCAGCGCGTAGGCTTCGATATCGTCGGTCGGGTCATACGTGGACTTGTCACGCTTGCTCCACTCCGTACCGCCGGACTGCGTGATGTTATTTGCCTCACTGCGCCCCATATCCACTTCAACCGGATCGAAGGCTTCACCGGTCATGGTGTATTTGCCCTTAAGCACGGCAGAAACTGCCTGCATCTCTTCGACCTGAGCAATGGCCAGCTCTTCGTCTCGCATGTTCTGCAGGATGATGCGACGGCGGCGGTAAGCCGGGTCCGCCAGATTCTGTGGATCTTCATCCGGCAGGCGACGCAGGGTCATCTGCGGATTCACCTCATGCTTGGGCTTGACATATCCCGGTGTAAATTCAGAGGTGGAGCCGCCACGGGAGCGGATAACCTCACCGGAAACAATCGGCGAAACGTACAGCGCCATGTTTACCAGTCCCGGAATTTGTGAGAGATAGACTTTCTCCGTGGTGAAGGGATAGCTCTCACGGAAAAAGAGACGCAGAAACAGCGGATCAAACTTAAATTTCTTCTCATTTGCCGCCAGCAGCTGGGCGGTTGTGTACATCGACATAAAAAAATCCCGTAAAAAAAGCCGCACAGGCGGCCTTTAGTGATGAAGGGTAAGGTTAAACGATGCTGATTGCCGTTCCGGCAAACGCGGTCCGTTTTTTCGTCTCGTCGCTGGCAGCCTCCGGCCAGAGCACATCCTCATAACGGAACGTGCCGGACTTGTAGAACGTCAGTGTGGTGCTGGTCTGGTCAGCAGCAACTGCAAGAATGCCAACGGCAGCACCGTCGGTGGTGCCATCCCACGCAACCAGCTTACGGGTGGAGGTGTCCAGCATCAGCGGGGTCATTGCAGGCGCTTTCGCACTCAATCCGCCGGGCGCGGTTGCGGTATGAGCCGGGTCACTGTTGCCCAGCGGCTGGTAATGGGTAAAGGTTTCTTTGCTCGTCATAAACATCCCTTACACTGGTGTGTTCAGCAAATCGTTAACGGCATCAGATGCCGGGTTACCTGCAGCCAGCGGTGCCGGTGCCCCCTGCATCAGACGATCCAGCGCAGTGTCACTGCGCGCCTGTGCACTCTGTGGTGCTGCGGCCAGAATGCGGCGGGCCGTTTCCACGGTCATACCGGGGGTTTCTGCCAGCACGCGGGCCTGTTCTTCGCGTCCGTGAGCCTCCTCACAGTTGAGGATCCCCATAATGCGGCTGTTTTCTGCCGCAACCGCAGCGGTGATCTGCGCGTTCACGTCCGGCTGCGCCGCGCTGGCGTTTTCGCCCTCCGTCGCTGGCACCACGTCAGTAACGTCAGCCTGCGAAGCAGTGGCTGAAACAGTTGTTGATTGAGTCTCTTTGGTCATTCGCCCTCCTGAGAGACGGGATTTACGCGCATCCAGTGCATCACGCATGACGGTGATCGCATCGGTGCTGTTAACAAGTTCATCAGCCAGTCCGGCATCAATGGCCTCCTGACCGCTGTACACTGCAGCCTCGGTATCCAGCACAGCCTGCACAGACAGGCCGGTATATGCCGACACCTTCTGCGCAAACATCTGGCGGGTTGCGTCCATCCGGGACTGCAGTGTCTCCCGGACGTCATCCGGAAGATGGCTGTAGGGATTGCCATCCACCTTATGGCTGCCGCTGTAAATCAGCGTGATTTCCACACCCTGTTTCTCCAGGGCAGCACCGTAATTACTGTGAGCCATCATGACGCCGATGGAGCCTGTCCGGGCGGTCTGCGTGACCAGACGCCGGGAGGCGGCGCTGGCAAGCAGCTGACCTGCACTGCAGTTCATGTCGTTGGCAAGCGCCCATACCGGTTTTATGTCACGCACACGGGCGATGATGTCAGCGCAGTCAAATGCCCCCGCCACCATTCCGCCTGGCGTGTCCATATCGAGCAGAATGCCGTCCACCATCGGGTCGCTGGCAGCCTGTTGCAGACGGGCGATAATGCCGTTGTAACCGGTCATCCCCGAGTACGGCTGCAGCGCCCGCGTCCGGCTGACCAGCGTGCCGGACACCGGCAGCACGGCGATGCCGTTCATGACCTGATAACTGCGGGCCTGTCGTGGTCCGTCATCATCACCGGATAATGCCAGCGTCGCGAGTGCCTCCTGGGCAGTCAGGCTGTCGCCGGACACCGCATCCGTCAGGCGGCTGATCCCAAGCTGGCCTGCAAGCGCACAAAAGAAAACCCGCGCATAGGCGGGTTCAAGCATCAGCGGCTCATTAAAGGCCATGCTGGCAATATGCGGGAGATTACGCAGCTCTGCTGTCACTCTTCTCCTCCTCTGTTGATTGTCGCAGCCCGGATTCAAATGCTGCAGCCGCCCAGGCGGGCGGTTTAAGACCGGCTGCGCGGCGCTCCATCGTTTCACGGACCTGCTGGGCAAAAATTTCCTGATAGTCGTCACCGCGTTTCGCGCACTCTTTCTCGTAGGTGCTCAGTCCGGCTTCTATCAGCATCACCGCTTCCTGAACTTCTTTCAGACCATCGATGGCCATACGACCGGAGCCTATCCAGTCGCAGTTCCCCCAGGCACTGCGGGCTTCCTGAAAACTGAAGCGCGCTTTTGAAGGTAACGTCACCACGCGGCGAACGATGGCCTCTTCCAGCCAGCACAGAAACATCTGGCTCGCCTGACGGGATGCGACGAATTTTCGCCGCCCCATAAAGTACGCCCACGACTCGTTCGCACTGGCCCGTGCCGTGGAGTAGCTCATCTGGGCGTAATTCCGGGAAAGTTGCTCATACGAGACACCCAGCCCGGCAGCGATATACCGCAACAGTGACTGCTCAAACACGGAGTAGCCGTTATCCGTGTCCTGAGCCGTCTGCAGGTTCAGTGAGTCCCCCGGCATCAGGTGCGGCACTTTTGCGCCTCCCAGCCGGACCGGTGCTGCGGCGTAATACGCGGCAATTTCACCAATCCAGCCGGTCAGCCTGTCCCGCTGCTCCTGACTGTTCGCGCCCAGAATAAAATCCATCGCTGACTGCGTATCCAGCTCACTCTCAATGGTGGCGGCATACATCGCCTTCACAATGGCGCTCTGCAGCTGCGTGTTCTGCAGCGTGTCGAGCATCTTCATCTGCTCCATCACGCTGTAAAACACATTTGCACCGCGGGTCTGCCCGTCCTCCACGGGTTCAAAAACGTGAATGAACGAGGCGCGCCCGCCGGGTAACTCACGGGGTATCCATGTCCATTTCTGCGGCATCCAGCCAGGATAGCCGTCCTCGCTGACGTAATATCCCAGCGCCGCGCCGCTGTCATTAATCTGCACACCGGCACGGCAGTTCCGGCTGTCGCCGGTATTGTTCGGGTTGCTGATACGCTTCGGGCTGACCATCCGGAACTGTGTCCGGAACAGTCGCGAGGGACTGGTATCCCAGGTGGCCTGAACGAACAGTTCACCGTTAAAGGCGTGCATGGCCACACCTTCCCGAATCATCATGGTAAACGTGCGTTTTCGCTCAACGTCAATGCAGCAGCAGTCATCCTCGGCAAACTCTTTCCATGCCGCTTCAACCTCGCGGGAAAAGGCACGGGCTTCTTCCTCCCCGATGCCCAGATAGCGCCAGCTTGGGCGATGACTGAGCCGGAAAAAAGACCCGACGATATGATCCTGATGCAACTGGATGGCGTTGGCGGCATAGCCGTTATTGCGTACCAGATCGTCTGCGCGGGCATTGCCACGGGTAAAGTTGGGCAGCAGGGCTGCATCCACACTTTCACCCGGTGGGTTCCACGCCCGCAACTGCCCACCAAATCCGCTGCCACCGCCGTGATAACCGGCATATTCACGCAGCGATGTCATGCCGTCCGGCCCCAGAAGGGTGGGAATGGTGGACGTTTTCATACATAAAATCCTGCAGGTCCCCTGCGTCGCTGTGTCATGCCGGTCTGCACTTCCAGCTCCGCAATGTATTTTTTCAGGTCAGACACGGAAGTGGCCGTAAACTCCACTCGCCGTCCGTCTTTCTGTACCGTTGCCACCCGTTTACCTGTCATCAGGTCATGCAGTGCCGCACGGGCAGCGGCAAGTTCTTCCTGTCGCGTCATTCATCCTCTCCGGATAAGGCACGGGCGTAATCTGCCAGTGTTTTCTTGTTGGTTGCTGCACCATCCTCTTCCTGCAGGCTCGCCAGCAGTGCACTGAGATCCAGCTGCCAGCGGGAAATACTGATGCGCAGCGCCGCCAGCGCATAAACGAAGCAGTCGAGCGCCTCATTGCGTCGCTTTTTGCTGTCCCACAGTATTTTTTTCCTGCCATCCACCCATTTTTCGACCTGCTCTTCAGCAGTCAGCTGCTGCGCTTCGGTCAGATCAAAAATATCCGGGTTATTCGGGAAGTGAACGGCACCGGGAAGCGGTTCATCCCCTTCCGGCGTCAGTGTGAAGCGGTTATAAATCTGCTCTTTCGCGGTATCCGTACCAATTTCGGTAAGGTAAACCCCGTTTTTGTTTCGCTTACGTGGCATGCTGGCCACAGGCTTTCCGTAGACGGATGCCCCTTTAATGGGGATCACCCGGAACAGCCCATGCTTTTTCGAGCGTTCATACACAATGGTCGGGTCAATCCCGCCAGTATCCCAGCAGATACGGGATACCGACATTTCTGCACCATTCCGGCGGATATAGGTTTTATTGATGGCCTCATCCACACGCAGCAGCGTCTGTTCATCATCGTGGCGGCCCATAATAATCTGCCGGTCAATCAGCCAGCTTTCCTCACCCGGCCCCCATCCCCATACGCGCATTTCGTAGCGATCCAGTTGGGAGTCGATACCGGCAGTCAGGTAAGCCACACGGTCAGGAACGGGCGCTGAATAATGCTCTTTCCGCTCCGCCATCACCTCAGCATCCGGACGTTCGCCGATTTTCGCTTCCCATGTCTCACCGAGCGTGGTGTTCACGAAGGTTTTACGTTTTCCCGTATCCCCTTTCGTTTTCATCCAGTCTTTGACAATCTGCACCCAGGTGGTGAACGGGCTGTACGCCGTCCAGATGTGAAAGGTCACACTGTCCGGCGGCTCAATCTCTTCACCGGATGACGAAAACCAGAGAATGCCATCACGGGTCCAGATCCCGGTCTTTTCGCAGATATAACGGGCATCAGTAAAGTCCAGCTCCTGCTGGCGGATGACGCAGGCATTATGCTCGCAGAGATAAAACACGCTGGAGGGATCATCCGGCGTCCATTTGAGGCCAAACGGCGTCTCTTTATCGCCAAATTTAAGGTACTGCTCCTCCCCGCAGTGCGGGCAGGCAACATGAAAACGCATAAAATGCGGGGATTCACTGGCTGCACGCTCAATCTGGCAGGTGCCTCTCACTTTGGGCGTGGAGCCACGGATGGACTTTGGCCAGACCGAGCCTTCAATACGCTTGTCACCCAGGAACGTCGGAGAGCCTTCCTGTTCAATATCATCATCAAAAGCAGCAAGTTCATCATAACCCGCCACATCCACCGACTTTTCACGGTAGTTTTTTGCCGCTTTACCGCCCAGGCACCAGAAGCCACGCCCATTGGTGAAACGCTTCATGGTGAGCGTGTTATCCCGGTGCTTTTTGCCATACCACGGGGCCAGCGCCAGCAGCGACGGAATATCGCGGATGGTCGGCTCAACGTGGGTTTTCATAAAGTTCTCGGCATCACCATCCGTCGGCAACCAGATAAGGGTGTTGCGCTGCTTATGCTCTATGAAGTAGGCATAAACACCCAGCAGCATTTTGGAATAACCAACACGGGCAGACTTCACCACATTCACCTCACGGATGTAGTCGCTGCCCATCGCATTCATGATGGCCCGCTGAAAGGGCAGTGTTTCCCAGCGCCCTTCCTGGTATGCGGATTCTTTCGGGAGATAGTAATTGGCATCCGCCCATTCAACGGCGGTCTGTGGCTCCGGCCGGAACAGTGAGCGAAGCCCGGCGCGGACAAAATGCCGCAGCCTGTTAACCTGACTGTTCGATATATTCACTCAGCAACCCCGGTATCAGTTCATCCAGCGCGGCTGCTTTGTTCATGGCTTTGATGATATCCCGTTTCAGGAAATCAACATGTCGGTTTTCCAGTTCCGGAAAACGCCGCTGCACCGACAGGGGGATCCCGTCGAGAATACTGGCAATTTCACCTGCGATCCGCGACAGCACGAAAGTACAGAATGCGGTTTCCACCACTTCAGCGGAGTCTCTGGCATTTTTCAGCTCCTGTGCGTCGGCCTGCGCACGCGTAAGTCGATGGCGTTCGTACTCAATAGTCCCTGGCTGCAGATCTGTCTCGCTGGCCTGCCGCAGTTCTTCAACCTCCCGGCGCAGCTTTTCGTTCTCAATTTCAGCATCCCTTTCGGCATACCATTTTATGACGGCGGCAGAGTCATAAAGCACCTCATTACCCTTCCCGCCACCTCGCAGAACGGGCATTCCCTGCTCCTGCCAGTTCTGAATGGTACGGATGCTCGCACCGAAAATGTCAGCCAGCTGCTTTTTGTTGACTTCCATTGTTCATTCCACGGACAAAAACAGAGAAAGGAAACGACAGAGGCCCAAAAGTTCGTTTTCAGCACCTGTCGTTTCCTTTCTTTTCAGTGGGTATTTTAAATAAAAACATTAAGTTACGACGAAGAAGAACGGAAACGCCTTAAACCGGAAAATTTTCATAAATAGCGAAAACCCGCGAGGTCGCCGCCCCGTAACCTGTCGGATCGCCGGAAAGGACCCGCAAAATGATAATAATTATCATCTACATGTCACAACGTGCATCTACGCCATCAAACCACGTCAAATAATCAATTATGACGCAGGTATCGTATTAATTGATCTGCATCAACTTAACGTAAAAACAACTTCAGACAATACAAATCAGCGACACTGAATACAGGGCAACCTCATGTCAACGAAGAACAGAACCCGCAGAACAACAACCCGCAACATCCGCTTTCCTAACCAAATGATTGAACAAATTAACATCGCTCTTGTTCAAAAAGGGTCCGGGAATTTCTCAGCCTGGGTCATTGAAGCCTGCCGCCGGAGACTGTGCTCAGAAAAAAGAGTTTCGCCTGAAGCAAACAAAGAAAAGAGTGACATTACTGAATTGCTCAGAAAACAGGTCAGACCAGATTGAAGCAATTTAGATAATCGTGCAGACTACGCCCCATCATATCACATGGAAGGTACTACAATGGCTCAGGTTGCCATTTTTAAACAAATATTCGATAAAGTGCGAAATAATTTAAACTATCACTGGTTTTATTCTGAACTAAAACGTCACAATGTCTCACATTACATTTACTATTTAGCCACAGAGAATATTCATCTTGTTCTTGAAAACGATAATACGGTTTTAATAAAAGGACAGGGTAAGGTTGTAAATGTAAGATTTTCAAAAAATAAATGCCTTATAGAAGCCACCTTAAAAGGATTCAAATCAGGAGAGTTATCATTTTACGAATACAGGAAAAATCTTGCTACAGCAGGGGTTTTCAGATGGATTACAAATATCCACGAAAACAAAAGGTATTACTATACCTTTGATAATTCATTACTATTTACTGAGAACATTCAGAACACTACACAAATATTTCCGCACTAAATCATAACGTCCGGTTTCTTCCGCGCCAGAACCGGACTCGCTGGCATGATGAAATATGTGTACCCGGTAACCCCGGTGTGCATCGTTTTTGATTATTCCCGCACACTCACGCAGAAGGAATTCCCCGTCGGGCTACGGTCTCTGTTAATACGGGAATACGGCGACGATACAGCGCATGATGTGTCAGGCTTGAATACCTTTATCCTTTAAAAGGGATATCAGTTAAGTTATCCCGTGTAGGGTATAAGCCATTATCAAAGCCACTCTGTAGGGAATGGCTTTTGTGATGGCATCACTTACTCTTTACGCTGCTATCCCACTCATCCCGGAATTTTGATGGGTTATTGAAACCTTCTGCTGACATAACAACTCCTTCAATGTTTGGCTGAAATTAGGATGTCTTTCCATCAGTCCGCCACCACAAAGAATCTTTTTTGCCATAAGGCAGGAGGTTCATCTTTCAGTGGCTGCCGGTGTTATTTCTCCACTTACTGGCTTGGGTTGTTTCGTGGTACTGCCGTTAACTGGTGGCCCAGAATAAATTCCGGTTTCATTATCAAGCCCACCCGTAAATGGGCTTTGTAATGGCTACTTCACTTTTGCTTTTGCTTTTGCTTTTGCTTTTGCTTCCGCTCGCTTACGCCGGCGCTCTTCTTTCCTCTCGGCTTTTGCCATGTCCATGAATGCCTGCATGATCGAGTTCCGCATCATGTAGCTAACAAAGTGATGATTGACACAGCCGTTGAGGCGCAGCTGCTCGCCAAACTCATCCACCGAGGCCAATGCTTCCATCATGCCCTTCTCGCCTTTCATGAACTCTGAGAAGTCGCGCCCCGCTCTGGAGGCGCATTCAATAACCCGATCACTCATCCCGGAAGCCCGGGGATCGTAATCTGCAGCTGGTTAGCCAGGGAGTTAATCTCAGCGACCAACACTGGCTTCGTATAGCGCCATGCTGCCAGCCCTTGTCCGCAGAAGCTCGCCATGTCTTTCTTCTGGTCAAACTCATGACATTTCATGTTGAGCTGCGCACTTAAGCTGTTGCGATGCTGAAGTTCTCCGGTGAAGTAGTCATCGAGGACTTTATAGGCCGCGTACTTGAACCCGGGGTTTAACCAAGCCGCATAATCGTAAGCAACAAACTTCCCGCCATATGTTCCACCGTGTACACCGCGCTCAGTAAAAACCACAGATTCGTGGTTTTTCTCCAGCTCGGCTAAGAACTCTTTGGTCTGCTTGTTTCGCAGGTAGTGGTAAGGCGATTCAGATTCACTTTTACCACTGGCTTTCCACATATCAGTGAGGCAGATCATGCCATCTTCACCGATACGAATTGGTTGATTGAAGAGGGTTAATGATTTCATAGCGTGTACCTACTCTTTGAAATGAACCTTTGCCGCACAGGAAACCAGCCCACCGAGGCTCGCCAGCACTAACTGGTATCCTCAAAGGCCCATTCCAAAGGGGCAGGTTCGGTGTAAAAAACATGCGTTGCGGTACGCATTTATTGCAAAAAGCCCCGCATCGCGAGGCTCATTAAATGGACTTTGTGATTTGCAAAAAAATTATTTCAGGCATTGCGTCCTGATGTATTCCTGCAGGTAGTTAACCTGCGCGGTTATCTTGTCGATTCCACTTCGGAGACGGTAATAATTGAGTTCAGCATCTGCTGTAAGTCCTGGGCTTTCTCCATCGCCCATGCCGCTGGCTCCGGTCGTTGACTTTGCACAGGTGGCGGCGACTTGCAGGCGCTTACGCCCAGCAGAAACATCAGCACGGAGACTTTCGATAGTCGCGTTAGCATCAGCAAGCTCCTTTGTGTATCTTGCGTCGAGTTCTGCTACATCACGTTGACGCTTCCGCATGTCAGCGATGGTGGCGTTCGCCTTCTCCAGTTCACTGGCCTTGTTATCGCGCTGCTCTTTGTAGGCGATTGCGTTATCACGGTAATGATTAACAGCCAATGACAGGCAGACGATGATGCAGATAACCAGAGCGGAGATAATCGCGGTTACTCTGTTCATTGCTGACCCCACAAACAGATTTCACGCTCAATCTCACGACGAGTCATGAGACCTTTCCATTGCTTACCGCCAGCATATGTCCAGCGACGTAGCTGATCACATGCGCCTTTGATATCGCCCTGGTTTATTTTGCGAAGAAGCGTCGATGTTCTGAAATTGCCAGCGCCCACGTTGTAAACGAACGAGTAAAGAGCGCCGCGCATTGTTTCCGGTATATCAACTTTTATGTACGGGTTAATTTGTCTGGCGACAGTGGCAAGGTCTTTATTCAAGAGGGCTTTGCATTCTGCTTTGGTATACGTTTTACCGAGCATGATGTCTTTTCCTGTATGCCCGTGACATACAGTCCATACACCAACAATATCTTTGTATGGTATGTAGCTGACACCTTCCAGACCATCGTTACCACTTGGGCCAGTGATTAACACTGATGCTATAGCAATTGCTCCGCCACCAATAGCAGCAGCAACGACTTTTCGTAATGATGGAGGCATTATTCACCTCTCGCAGCCTTGCGCTTATCTTCTTTAATCTTGAAATAAAGGTTTGTCAGGTACGTCAGCAGGCCAAATACCAGGCTACCCAGCACACCTATTGCTGCCCACTGTGAGGGCGTGACTTTATCGAGCAGCTGTAAAAACCAGTAGCCAGCACTGCCTGCGGAGGTGCCGTAGGCAATGCCCGTTGTTAACTTATCCATGGATTTCATAGCCTCACCTCCGCAAATAACGGATGGTGTACACGGTTCGGAACGAAGAGGAAAGGTATAGAAGTTACATTAGCGTAAGGCTTGAACATCTATTCAAAAAGAAAAACGCCAGCGATTATTCTGGCGTAGCTGAAAGCATCATACAATTATCAAATACGAAAATTACAAAATCATTAAAACGCATCACGTTACATCATGTCTTTTTCTAAAAAAAATCTTGATGAATATTGATGGGGAGGAACACCAAAATATCTTCTGAAAACACTTACAAAATATGACGTGTTTTCATAACCGCATATCTCAGCAACTTTTCCAACAGAATATAAATTGTAGCTTAATAACCTTTCCGCCATCACCATTCGCTCTTCAAGAATTAATTTACTAAATGATAAGCCTTCGTGCTTTAATTTTCTTTTTAACAGACTTTCACTCAGATACAGTCTTGAAGATATATCACAAAGTCTCCATGTTGCAGATATATCCGTGTGAATAATAGCCTTAACTTTACTTCCTAAACTATTAAGACATCCAAATAAAAAACTTTGCACTATTTTCTCTGAAGATAAGATAGCAAGACATGCAAGTGATATTTGATTTCTAACAAAATCCACAGTTCTGCCATCACAATTCAAGCATGCAATCAAGTTCTTTAACAATGAAAAATCTTCACATTCCACCATCAAGTATGCCGGATAAAACCTTCTTACAGAAAAAGGTGAGAGTGTGTTGCTTTTAAAGAAATCATTAACTGTTTTCTCTTCAACATCTACGATCATTACATGATCTATATTTGATGAAAAAAAATCTTTTAAATTGTAATCAATGAGAACAGCACTTCCTTTTTTAAACAAAATATCTTCTTTACCAATTCGGACATCAAACGAGTTCAACACCAAAATGATAGAACATATGTATGGCATATTATCCACCTGATATCATTGGGGTTACACCAGGTAAGTATAGGTGGAAAATCAATATTCGCCAGTTCAACAATAAGGAAAATCTCATTGCATCACAAGTATAAAATTATGTATTTAACTCACAAAGACAAATTATTAAACCAATCTGTTATATTATATATAGCTGCGTGGAATCATAATATCATATATTTTGACTGGCATGTTTACCAAATTTAAGTTGCATCTCAATGGTTTCTTCAGCGTAAACAGAGTTTTTATACAAACTGACACTCTGGGTATCATAGTGTAGTTTTTACGATTGTAAATATCCTGTATGCAGGAACTCATCCTTTTGGATGATATCGCATACAATTAATTTACCATCAGTCTTAGAGCCAGTTCGTCCGGATAGGGATCGAAGTAATTCTGTGTAAGCAAGTAATCATTAGGATACTCACCCAGATAATGCTTCAGCAGAGTCAACGGCGCAAGAAGAGGTAATGTGCCAGAACGATAGTTAAGTATAACCTCGCTCAACTCTTTACGCTGGCGTGTACTTAAGTAGTTACTAAAATACCCCTGTATATGCATCAGCACATTCGTGTGATTTTTACGTGATGCAGGTTTTCTGAGAATCGCCATCAGCTTATCACGATACATCTCAAAGTATGATTCAAGATCCGCCCACTCGTGTATTGCAGCCACAAATGGTCCCATATCTTTATAGCCTGTCTGACTATGCGCCAACAACTGAAGCTTATAACGACTATGAAAAGCCAATAACTCTCTTCTTGATAATTTCTCCTTGTAAAGGTGATTGAGCTCATGCAAAGCAAAAACTCTTTCAACAAAATTCTCACGAAGCACTGGATCATGTAATCGCCCATCCTCTTCAACCGGTAGCCAGGAAAACTTTTCCATCAAAGTGCTCGTAAATAGTCCCACTCCATCTTTACGACCTCGATTACCATTTTCATCATAGACACGCACGCGCTCCATGCCACAGCTGGGAGATTTAGCACAAACCACAAACCCCGATACATCCTTTAATTTGTCCATATAAGAACGACTAAACTCTGTCATTCTCTCTGTCACATCCTCATTCTGGTCGTGGCTGAAACACATCCGTATATTTCCTTGCGTCGAGCGCACAAGACGTAGAGCAGGACGCGGAACTGGCAGCCCTATAGCCATTTCCGGACATACTGGTCTGAATGTTACCCATTCCACTAATTTGTCCATTAAAAAGTCAGCTCTTTTGTGACCACCATCAAAACGAACAGCAGAACCGGCCAAACAACCGCTGATTCCAATCACAGGTTTTTTTATCATATCCTCCCCCTTGACTAATTCATTAACACATAAACTGTGTAGTGCACGGAATAAATTGCCTTTCTGGCGTCATCACTGACAATTTTTCTGTTATGGACTATTCCTAATATAGTATGAAAGTTCTTTAAGTGATCGGTCGTAATCATCTATCTTTCATACTTACTCTCAACTATCAAAAGTACAGGATTTATTATGAAGTTATGGCCTGTGTTGACTGGCATTGCGCTCTCTTTCACTCTTATAGCATGTAAGGCCCCGACACCACCTAAAGGTGTGCAGCCGATTACAAATTTTGACGCCAACCGCTACCTCGGAAAATGGTATGAAATAGCTCGCCTCGAGAACCGGTTCGAACGTGGTCTGGAACAGGTCAGCGCTACTTATGGAAAACGGAACGACGGAGGGATTCGTGTACTTAACCGTGGATACGATCCAACGAAAAATAAATGGAGCGAGAGCGAAGGTAAAGCATACTTTACTGGAGATACTAAAACTGCAGCGTTGAAGGTTTCGTTTTTTGGCCCCTTCTATGGTGGCTATAATGTAATCAAACTGGATGATGAGTATAAGTATGCTCTTGTCAGTGGTCCGAACAGAGAATACCTATGGATTCTGGCAAGGACCTCAACTATTCCAGATAAAGTAAAAGCAGACTATGTGCGAACCGCTCAAAAGTTGGGATTCAATGTCAATGAATTATTATGGGTTAAACAATAAAATCCCTACCCGAAATGATACTTATTAGAAAAAAACCAGCCTTTGGGGAGGCTGGCTAAATCAGGAAACAAGCTGTTATATGATAATAACTACGTTGCGATTCCAACATTTAAAATGTTAGACTAATGACAATCAGACAGCAACTTTTCCTTTAATTATTTCGAACAATCAGCATCCATCTCCAATCGGAGATCCAACACCATCAGCATACCCTCCACTACGCCCTCAGCTTTCTGGAGCATCCTGCCAACCCAACAATCAGATCGCCCATGCTTACGTGCAAGCGCCATAAAAGTCATGCCGCCGACATAATAGTCCACCAATAAATCATGCAAATCGCTGTTGTTCTTTTTCAGACGGGCCATGCACCCGCAAATGATCATCGCGTCATCGTCACAACATTGCGGGCGAGATTTTACTTTTGAAGGAATTAATCCCTTAAAACCGGCGGCAATGGACGACCAGGTCACATCTTCATGATTATTAGCCGCCCACGCTCCCCAACGCTCAAGAACCATCTGAATATCACGCATCAACTTACTCCACAAAACTCAGACCAGAACGCCAATTACAAGCAAAAATCAACAAAACAGTATTAGTTGATTGTTATCTCTGACTTCATACTCCTGCTCCTGTCAGTGTTTTGGCGTAATTCTTCAGTATTCGGTAATCGGTCAAAACAGAGCCGGGGAAACGATATAAGCGCAGACGCCCCCAGCGGTGGCGAAGAAGTTCTGCCATATTAAACTCAAACATCATTCATTCCCCATTTCGGTGATGGTCAGTTCCAGCCTCCCACCTTTGGTAACAGGCATCTTCACAACGCGGTAATCAACGACCTGAGCATCATCCAGCCAGAAACCTGCTTTAGTGAGTGCGTCAAAAGCGGCTTTTTGCAGATTATCCAGGTCACGGCTACGGCGATCCGGCATGTGGCACTCAATGCGGATTTTCACAGGCATAGCCAGGCCGATATCCAGCATTGCGTTTTTAATGATTCGAGCGACGTTATCGCGGTATGCCTGCCCCTCTGCACTGACGTGCGTGCGCCCGCGATTATGGCGGTAATAGCGATTATTGCTCGGAGGCCAGGGTAATGTGATACTGTAGGTATTCACGCCTTAATAACCCCCTCTTTCAGCCAGATAACCTGTGTTCTCGCCATACCTTCCAGCGCGCATTCTTTTGCATATGCAGCATCGACAAAATGTGTGCGGCGGTCGATTTCGTCGTGGCAGGCAGAACATGCAATGGTGGCAATCAGGTCTGGCGGTTTGATACCGGTACCGCACAATCCAGCCAGCCGGATATGTGCCAGTACAGACGTTTCAGAATTGCCATTACATACGCCAGGGATTCTTACCTGGCATTCCCGACCACGCGCTGCTTTTCTCAAATCAGCCATGATTCCTCCTTGCTGCCAGTCGCAACCATTTTTTATCAACCAGGCTAGCGGTATATCCGAGCAGTGTTGGTATTTCGGATGGCTTCAGCTCAGGCTTACGCTTACGACGATTTGATACTCTGTAGATGTGTCCGTTCATGACACGAATAAGCGGTGTAGCCATTACGCCTCCTGCTTGTCGCGGAGCTGCTGGAACTCGCAGCTCTGCGGAATAGTCAGGTGGCAGCCAATATTCACCGCCCAGGCTTCAACCTTACACAGGAAGACATACATCTCTCCGGTATCAAGATCGGAGGTATGGCGTAACGACTGGATAGTGGTGATATCACCGGTTACGACATCAACCAGGTCTTTGGTTTCATAACCGAGATATGTGTGTTTGAGAGCATCTTTTACCCAAGCTGGAGTGGCGAACGTTTTACCCCTGCTGATGAGGTGTTCACTGATTTCGCTGTACCACATGTGGCTGAGTGCATTCTGGGAAAGACTGCGTTTCTCACGCCACGGTTTAAGCACCATGCGAAAGCATTTGCCCTCCTCCAGATAAGGCTGGATCTGCCGACCGATAGCGGTGAAGTTGCCGCGATGTAATTTGATGCCGTCTTGTGAGAGGTTCACGCTTCACCTCCGCAGAGGTCAAACGCTAGATGCAAAGAATTGCAGGTGCATTTCTGCATCTGTGAAGGGAGAAGAGAGTTTGGATTGTATGTGCGCATAAACGTCCCCGTTTAGCGCAGAAGTCACCGGAGTTGTTCAGGCTCCGGTGACATAATTATGCCGTGTTGATTTCCCAAAATCAAAATCGATAGAATTGCTCCTTCTTAAAACACTTTTACTCTCTGGAAGCTTTTCTTATCTCTCTTGGTGTTATATTAAAACGATTATGAAATCTTTCAGTAAAACGAGAAGGACACTTATAACCATTTTCTCTGGCAATCTCGCTTATAGGTTTTACCGTCGTTTGTATAGCAGACAACGCATTATTTAACCTCACATCGTCCAGTATACTTTGGAAACTTACCCCCTCGCTTGCTAGACGGCGATGTAATGTAGAAACAGAAATGTAGAGATATCGAGCAACCTTGTTTGCTGTCCATTTTGTGCCGGGTTCGGATAGCAGCAGGTTATAACAACGACTTATCAATGATTGTTTACTATATGATAAAAGTAAATGATTAACATGATTCACTCCTAACGAAAGTAGAACGCCCATTGCTAAGTGCTCCTGAATTTTAGTTGAGAAGCCTCGGGAAACAGATGTTTTTAGTTGCTCCCAACAATATATTAATTCAGGATTCTGAGGTAAAAAGAAACTTGTTTTGTTACGTATTTGATCAGTTACCGTATAAAGTTTTTGGAAACTCTCAATTAAATCAATGGGTAAGTAAAGCATTTCTGCAAGATAAAGCCCTGCTTCAGGATAATTCTCAATATAAAATTCATAACCACAAGGAAATAATATTATTTGATTATTATCAACAGTTAAAGTATGCGTCTCCCAATTGATAACTTTCTTTCCCTGACGGATACGACACAAAGCTGGCATAAGAGGCTTAACCCTATGAATCTCATGATGTTTATGCATCCGTATTTCTTCGATCTTTAAGTTAGTCTTACCTCTTGCCAGCATACTCTCACCCTACTTTATCTCATAAACTGGTGTTATCTCAGCGGTTGCGATTTTATTAGCATTAAGCATATAACCAACTAACGCTCCGCTGGAGTTAGAATCTACAGGAATCTTTTCAGTTTTTAGAGCCCATACTTTAAACTGGTAATGATGTGGTTTATCTCCTTTAGGAGGACATGCGCCACCAAACCCAGCATAGCCAAAATCATTTCGGCCTTGAACAGCACCAGTCGGCAGTTTTGTTCCATCACGTCTCCCTGCATCAACGGGCAAATATGTTATTGTTGCTGGAATATTAACAACAGTCCAATGCCACCAACCACTGCCTGTAGGTGCATCTGGATCATATACAGTTACGGCAAAGCTTTTGGTACCTTCAGGAACACCAGACCAGGTTAATGAGGGCGATGTATTACCACCTTCACACCCAAATCCAGAAAAGACATGAGACGTTGTAAGTTGCTCTCCTGTTTTTATTTCATTACTAGTGACCTGAAATGCTGCAGCCTGCGCAGAAAATGTTATGAATGCCAATACAGTTGAAACGATAAGTGTTTTCATAAAAACCTCTTTGTTATGACCTATCGTTATTTTATTTGATATTCCTTTATCTCATTATGCATAAAGGCGCAATGTTTATGCAAAAGCAATCACAATTGTACCCCCAACCCAATTATTTGCCACAATATACACAAAGCACATTGATACTATCTAAAAACTCTGCTTTATTATTAGTAATACCTACGAAAGTCGGTGTTATTTTTTAACCTACCATTCAAAATACGTGACATACACCATTTTGCTCATAATAATTTGTCACGTATTTTCAGTATTTGAATCTGCGACCAAGAGTTCTCACCTAACAAATGATTAAGATTGTATAGCTCATTTACTACCCCAATACAGCCGTACAAAACTCGCTTGTGGGAGCAAACAAAGTAATTACCCATTAAGTTTCGTCAAAGATAATTAATTCTGTCTTGCACTTTATCACCATAGCATAACTTAAAATCCGAGATCATTATTTAGAAATAAATCTCACCATCAACCATATATTTGAGAGCACTTATCGCCTGCTGGGCGGATATTACTTTCATTAAAGGATAGTGTTTAAAAACAATGCCATTCATAAAATAGATATCACAGGTTTTATTATCCGTATTAATTATGATTTTTTCGAATGTTTTATAGGCAAGTGTACGGCATAACTCTCGTCCATTTTTACTGGTTAAGTCAATAGCATAAAAATCACTGAATGAATTTACACCTTTACTCTTCAAAGTTTTCAATGATACCGAAGCCCTTCGTAATTCCTTATCTAATAGTCTTATTTTCTCTGCTATAGCGGTAACTTCAGGCGCGACAGACAATGCAACGATTAAATTATTAATTTTCATCTGAAGCTCAATAATTTTTAACTCTAAAGTTTCATTAGCATCTTTCTTGTTTTCAACTGGTTGAATTTTGCTACAATTAAAAAGCAATTCATTAATGATATTATAATCAACCAAATCTCTTTTTATTGATGGCCTGTCACATCGATGTAATCTTCTCATCGGACAAACATAATAGCCATGCAAACTTCCAGATACCGCATGAACAATCATGGTATTACCACAAGCCTCACACTTCATAACTGTTCGAAGTAGATTTATTAGCATAGGATTCTTGCTACTATTGCTAATACCAAAAGGTGCCAACCGAATTTCCTGTACAGCGTAAAACAAATCATCTGATATGACTCTGGGATAATAGCCAGCGATTTCACTTATCCCTTTCCCTCTTGCACGATATGAAGGTACGCATATACCTATCAGAGCTTTATTCGCTAATAATTTTTCAATTACAGAAGGTCCCCATGCACTTTCTTTTCCTGAGAAATTCTTTACAGCATGATCATTTAAATACTTGGCTATTGCATTCAATGAGCGCCTTTCCATCCTGAGTTTAAAAATTAGCTCAATAGTTTTCACCCTGTCGGGGTCTGGAACAAAAGCCGTTCTTTTGTCATCTAAGGAGAGCCATCTCGGACAAGACGCCGTCATAATCGTACCTGATTCCAGTGCATCCTGCCGTTTTTTCTTCCATGATAATTTAACCCGACTTGACTTTATCTCGCTTTCTTCATTTGCCCTTTGTGCTATAAGTATGGCTTTTATTAATGAATATGGCTCATTCAAAGAGTCAATATTATAGACTGTATTGTCGCAAAGAGTTATAACATCAATACCGTGATTCAAAATCAATTTCAGACGTTCAATCGCTTCACCGACTTTTTCTCTTGAAAGTCTGTCCAGACTTTCAACTAACAATGTAGTTCCTGGCAATATATAACCATGCTCTATAGCATCTAAAAATTCCGAAAAAGCTCCTGATTGTGCATGCTTTCCTTTGAATGCACTTAATCCTAAATCTTCATATGTTATGGTATCAAGATAATAATCACTATTTACCTTTAACCATTCAGCAATAAGTCTTCTCTGTCGGTTTAATGAGTCACCAGACATCTGACCTGGTGATGAAAATCGCATATATGCTATGGCTTTTTTCATGGTGACACCTGCTAACGTATGCTTTTATAAACCTTAGTGATGGGATATAATTTTTGTTTAATTTTTATTTAAAAAGACAATTAAGGTCACATTATCTTGAATATACAACAATAATCGTATTGCAATTTTCTTACGCCATAATCTTGAAAGCACAAAAGAATACATAAAAATAAAGACATTAACAAAAAGCATAAAACGAGGCTCATATAAATATAAGAGCCTCCATATTTTAGTCGTTTAGAAACAAATTATTTTAATGTGGTGTGCTTCGTGACAATAAATTAATAACCAACACACCGGCACAAATCAACATCATGCCTATAATGGCTGGCAGGTCCAGCCGTTGGCCGAAAAGTCCCCATGACAGTAAGCTAATCAGGACAATACCGACTCCTGACCAGATAGCATAAGCAATCCCTGTAGGAATATAAGCCAGCGTCTGAGCTAATAACCAGAATGATGCACAATAACAAATAATTGTACCAACAGATGGCCATAACCGTGTAAAACCTTCTGAAAACTTCATTAAGGTTGTACCAATGACCTCTGCAAGTATTGCACCACCAAGATAAATATAAGGGTTCATAGCATATTCTTTCCTGTTCAAACTGGAGAGAATTGTACTACAGTTTGAACTCAACTCACCTGTTTCATCATTGTGTACCCATTGATGTTCTTTTATATACCCTCAATACCCGTTTCATCGCGGCACTCTGGCGACACTCCTTAAAAATCAGATTCGTGCTCACCTTTCCTTCCCGTTCTTCTCTGGTAGCGAACCGGTAATACACCGTTCGCCAGACCTTACCATCAACGACCAGGATTCCTGCCCGCGCCATTTTAGCCGCAGCCTGATTTATGCTGGTTACGGTTGCGCCTGTTACCGCGGCAACGTCCTGTGCACAGAAGCTCTTATGCGTCCCCAGGTAATGAATAATTGCCTCTTTGCCCGTCATACACTTGCTCCTTTCAGCCCAAACTTAGCTTTGATTTCTGCGATCTTCGCCAGAGCCTGTGCACGATTTAGAGGTCTACCGCCCATGACAGGAAGTTGTTTTACTGGTTCAGGTATCGCCTCATCACGGTTAATTCGCGCTGTCATACAGGCCAGTTCATCGGCAGCCTTGCGCCGTAATTCCGCATCAGTCAGCGCATTGGCCCGCATGTTCTGATACAGGTTGGTAACCAGCCAGTAGTGCGCGTTTGATTTCCACGGATAAGACTCTGCATCCGGATACAGGCCACGTTTCCGGCAATACTCGTAAACCATATCAACCAGCTCGCTGGCGTTTGGCAGCCCGGCGGTAACGGATGCTTCTTCCCGGCACCAGGCAACAAACTGCCCGGGTGATGGCAGGAATGGTCGATTCTGCCGACGGGCTACGCGCATTCCTGCGTTAACCTGTTCCATCGTGGTGATCCCGTTTTCCCGGAAAGCCAGAACCCACTGGCGGCGGATTTCGTTCAGTTCGTTCTGGTCCCGGTTAGCCAGGCTCGCCGGGAAAGTTGCCAGTAACTGGCTGAACACACCGTTGATGATCTGCGCTACCTGCTGTACCTGCGGCTTTTCGTCGTACTTTTCCGGCATGTTGTTGGCGATCCGACGCATCTGCTCACGGTCAAAGTTAACCATCTGTGCGGCGATGTTTTTCATAGATCCACCCCGTAAATCCAGTCTGTGTTTGTCAGGTCGAGTTTTGGTTTGCTGGCTATCACGCCTGCCTGTTGCTTGTTACGGTTAATTTCGAGTTGGGTCCACTTGTCGCGGAGTTTGGCCGGACTTAGCACGTTACCGGACCAGAAGTTGTCCTGGCATGCCCAGCGGAACAGCACGCACATGTCGCGGTGGTTACGTCCGTCACGTTCACGCATCAGGCGGATATCGTTAGCCCACCCAGCAAAATTCGGTTTTCTGGCTGATGGTGCGATAGTCTTCACCATGTCAAACATCCACTCTGCGGCGGTCAGGTCTTCTGCTGTCCCCCACTTGCTGCCGCTCTGAATTGCAGCATCCGGTTTCACCACAGGAAGATCGTTTTCTGGCTGGTCAGAGGATTCGCCAGAATTCTCGGACGAAAAAGGTTTTATATTGTCTTTTGTTAGTTTGTCTTTTGTGTTTACCTGATTCGGGTAAACTTTTCTTACCTGATTCAGGTAAATTTACCTCTTTCAGGTAAACTTTATTTTTCTTACCTGATTCGGGTAATGTTGACCATTCACTGACCACATTATTAATGCCGATATTCCGCCCGCTCTGAATAAGAATCCCACGCTTTACCAGAACGCTTTTTGCAGCAGAACACTTGTGCGGCAATATCCCGGTCAATTCGGAAAGTTGCTCGTTGCTCACCCAATCCAGTTTTTTATTAAAGCCATATGTTTTGCGCATGACAGCCAGGAAGACCAGAAGCTGGTGCTGTGTTAATCCGGCCAGCATCACAGCTTCCAGCAACTCATTTGCAATGCGCGTATAACCATCATCGAGATCTGCCACGCGCGGCTCCTTTTGTGCCGCATCCGGCACTGGAAAATTGAATATCTCAGCAGTGTTTGCCATAATTCCTCCCGCAATGAGTGCGTTACGATTTGCACCTGAAAGTCGGTTCTGTTCCAGCAGACCGGCTTTCGCCATTTCTGAACCAGTCATATTGCCCCCAGCATGGTGGTGACCATCGCCATCAATGGACCAGCCAGATCCGGGTCCACACGAAACATCGACACAATGCCTTCACTCATCTCCTTCAGTTTCTGGTGGCGTGGCGCGTTGAGAATGACAGCCTGTTTTGCTTCACTGAGTTCCTTTTCCATTTCAGCCAGCCGAGCCATGAAGCTATCCTGCTCAACCAGGTGGCCGCGATAGTCCAGCGGTAGTACCGCCAGAATTGCCGGGGTCAGTTCACGCACGTTATTTCGGTATTTTTCAGAATCGAATTTGTTATCGAGGAAGCGGAACAGCTTCTGGCGTGCACGGCTGACATCATCAGGGAAATCGATGGTGCCGCCGCCCTGCTCCCGATACTCATTCACAATGAGTGCGGCAACAACATCCTGATTATCTGCAGCCGACCAGGCGCGGACGGCATCACGGATTTTTTCGTGGCCTGGAGCTTGTTTTGTTTGAGAACGATTTATCACCGCAGTCGGGCTAAATCCGCTAGTCTGTTGGTATGTAAGTGGTTGCATAGTCATTGCCTTATCAGTTAACGCCGCAGATTAGGCGGCAGAATTACTCGCGTTAAACAATGGTGCGAGGTCGGGACGAATATCTGCTGGTTTAATCTTTCCACCAGTGGCTGAGACAATTTTCATTACATAGCGGGCATCAATTCCGCCACCGTGTAGCCAACGCCAAACAGTGGGCTGGGCTACACCGCATAGATCTGCCAGTCGTTTTTGACTACCTGTAATACTGATTGCGAGTTGAATGGTTTGATTTGTCATTGTTAATTCCTATTGGTATTACAATGAATAAATAATAGCAATGCGTATTAATCATAACAATAGCAAAACGTGTTTTGACCATCAATACGCAAGCGTATAAATTAAAACTTATGAAAAAAGAAACTCTTGCTGATCGCTTAAACCTAGCGATGGAACAATCTGGAATGTCTCAAGGCGCTCTTGCAAAGGCGTCTGGCGTAGCTCAACCCACAATCTGGAGACTGACAAGCGGCAACGCGCGCGGCTCAACAAAAATTGTTGAAATAGCTAATGCATTGGGTGTTCGAACAGAGTGGCTCTCATCAGGCATAGGCCCGATGAGAAATGACGGTCAACAATTAGGGAAGCCTACTGCCAACCATCCCAAATACTTCAAGATTGACGTTCTTGATATAGAAGTGAGTGCCGGGCCGGGAGTCATCAACCGTGAGTTTGTAGAAGTTCTACGCTCGGTTGAGTACTCGTTTGACGATGCTCGTCACATGTTCGATGGTAGGAAGGCAGAAAATATCCGCATCATTAACGTACGCGGTGACAGCATGTCAGGAACGATTGAACCTGGTGATCTTCTATTCGTTGATATCACGGTTAAATCTTTCGACGGTGATGGTATCTATGCGTTTCTGTACGACGACACAGCCCATGTAAAGCGCCTGCAAATGATGAAGGATAAGCTGCTGGTTATCTCTGATAACAAAAGCTACTCACCGTGGGACCCGATCGAGAAAGATGAGATGAACCGGGTATTTATCTTCGGGAAAGTTATTGGGAGCATGCCGCAGACGTATAGGAAGCATGGATAGTACCAATTAAAAATTATCAACCGGGCATTGTGCTCATTCAGTAAAACAACTTAATTATTCATTTTAGAATGGAGAACTTAATGGATACTTTAAAATATGAGAAATTCTCTGATTTTGATCACAATGACCCATTTTTTGACTCTTTAAAAAAAGATTATAAAGAGTTTCCTCTTTGGTTAGAAAAAAAAGCCAGAGAAGGAGAATCAGCTTATGTGCTCTATGATGACAAGCATAAAATCGAAGGTTTTATGTATCTAAAAGAAAATGATGATGCAAATGACATTAATCCAGCGCTCCCACCAGGACGTCATCTAAAGATAGGAACATTCAAATTTGAATCTAAAGGCACCCTTCGCGGACAACGATTTCTAAAAAAAGCGTTTGACCATGCATTTTCATCAAAATCTGATGATATTTATGTTACTGTTTTCGACAAACACGTCCATCTAATAAAACTTTTCCAAACGTACGGATTTTACATTCATGGTGAAAAAGAAACACATAACGGGAAAGAGTTTGTATATGCGAGGTCTTTGCATGAGCCTTATGGTGATATTTTATTAGATTACCCTCGAATAATGACATCAAGGGCCAACAAATATTTACTGGCGATTTATCCCGAATATCACACTAGACTATTCCCTGATTCAAAACTTGTAAATGAATCACCAGATATTGTCAAAGATATATCCCATGCTAACAGCATTCATAAAATTTACATATGTGGAATGCGTTCTGTGATGGGAATGAAAAGAGGAGATATCATTGTCATCTATAGAACCGGAGACAAAAAAGGGCCAGCTCGCTATCGTTCTGTAGCCAGTACATTATGTGTAGTTGAGAGCGTAAAAAATATTTCTGAATTTTTAAGCGAAGATAGTTTTGTAGACTATTGTATTCGTTTTAGCGTATTTTCTGAAGATGAACTCAGAAAAATCTATAAAGAACGTCGATACCCTTTCATTATAAGATTCACATACAATCTGTCTTTGCCAAAGAGACCCAATCGTGCTATTTTAATAGATCATGTGGGGCTAAATGGTTCGCGTGCATTCCGATGGAGTCACTTTAAACTCACAAATGAGCAGTTCTTAAAGATCATCGAGTTAGGCAAGATAAATGAAAGTTTTATTATCCATTAAGCCTGAGTTTGCAGAAAAAATATTGAACGGAACAAAGCGGTTCGAGTTTCGTAAAGGTATATTCAAAAATCCGCAAATTAGCACCGTTGTTATTTATGCCACGATGCCATTAGGTAAAGTTGTTGGTCAATTCCGTATTGAATCAATACTAAGTGACGAACCGGAATCTCTTTGGAAAAAGACGGAAAAACACGCAGGTATTTCTAAGCAATTTTATGACTCATATTATTCAGGTAGAGAAAAGGCCTACGCAATAAAAATTGGTGAAGTGGAAAGATATAAAGAACCAATTCCTATCTCTGCTCTAGGTAGTAATATTAAGCCACCACAATCATATCTTTACCTACCTGCGTAAGAATCCCGGCCACCGTGCCGGGTTTTCTTTTGTCCCCTCATCACACAAACCGTTCGAAAAACCACCACATCCTCCCTTCAGTTATCGCTATGCGATGCAAGTCACAAAATTAATTCTTTTTGCTATCAAACAGTTAATATCAAAACACATCAATCAATAGCAATAAGTATTGATACAGCCAATAGCAATAGCTATTATCACCATATCGCAACAACACAACGATACGGCAATCACCTGATTCACCGTTGCGATGACCGCTTAGATCCGCAGCTTGAATTTCAGCAGGCTCCGGGGAGTGCGAGGGGTGAAGCGGACGCGTGAACGTCGGTGTGACCAGCTGAAATCAACCCAACTCAACACCTCATACCTCAGTCGCTTCAACGAGGCGGCTTAGTTATGACAACCGGCGGCCATCCACCGCCTGAATACGCGCAGAAGTCTCTATATGTTCAGCAGCCCAGCTTACGGGCAGGAGTTTTTATGGTTCATCAACATTACGGAACGCAGACCGTTAATCGAGGTGCGGTCATGCCAGGAATGCTGGTCAAACACAAAGATGGTACCTGGACTGCATCAGCTAATTTACGCGGACGGCTATATCTGCATCGCGGCATCGAGCGCACTTATACCCGTGATTTGCTCGTGGAAGTTTTTCTCGACGGACGCGGTAACGGCCTGAATCGCTAATCCCCTTTCCTGTTTTCCTAATCAGCCTGGCATTTCGCGGGCGATATTTTCACAGCCATTTTCAGGAGTTCAGCCATGAACGCTTATTACATTCAGGATCGTCTTGAGGCTCAGAGCTGGGCGCGTTACTACCAGCAGATCGCCCGTGAAGAGAAAGAGGCAGAACTGGCAGACGACATGGAAAAAGGCCTGCCCCAGCACCTGTTTGAATCGCTATGCATCGATCATTTGCAACGCCACGGGGCCAGCAAAAAAGCCATTACCCGTGCGTTTGATGACGATGTTGAGTTTCAGGAGCGCATGGCAGAACACATCCGGTACATGGTTGAAACCATTGCTCACCACCAGGTTGATATTGATTCAGAGGTATAAAACGGATGAGTACAGCACTCGCAACGCTGGCAGGGAAGCTGGCTGAACGTGTCGGCATGGATTCTGTCGACCCACAGGAACTGATCACCACTCTTCGCCAGACGGCATTTAAAGGTGATGCCAGCGATGCGCAGTTCATCGCATTGCTGATCGTCGCCAACCAGTACGGCCTTAATCCGTGGACGAAAGAAATTTACGCCTTCCCTGATAAGCAGAACGGCATTGTTCCGGTGGTGGGCGTTGATGGCTGGTCCCGCATCATCAATGAAAACCAGCAGTTTGATGGCATGGACTTTGAGCAGGACAATGAATCCTGTACATGCCGGATTTACCGCAAGGACCGTAATCATCCGATCTGCGTTACCGAATGGATGGATGAATGCCGCCGCGAACCATTCAAAACCCGCGAAGGCAGAGAAATCACGGGGCCGTGGCAGTCGCATCCCAAACGGATGTTACGGCATAAAGCCATGATTCAGTGTGCCCGTCTGGCCTTCGGATTTGCTGGTATCTATGACAAGGATGAAGCCGAGCGCATTGTCGAAAATACTGCATACACTGCAGAACGTCAGCCGGAACGCGACATCACTCCGGTTAACGATGAAACCATGCAGGAGATTAACACTATGCTGATTGCCCTGGACAAAACATGGGATGACGACTTATTGCCGCTCTGTTCCCAGATATTTCGCCGCGACATTCGCGCATCGTCAGAACTGACACAGGCCGAAGCAGTGAAAGCTCTTGGATTCCTGAAACAGAAAGCCACTGAGCAGAAGGTGGCAGCATGACACCGGACATTATCCTGCAGCGTACCGGGATCGACGTGAGAGCTGTCGAACAGGGGGATGATGCATGGCACAAATTACGGCTCGGCGTCATCACCGCTTCAGAAGTTCACAACGTGATAGCAAAGCCCCGCTCAGGAAAGAAGTGGCCTGACATGAAAATGTCCTACTTCCACACCCTGCTGGCTGAGGTTTGCACCGGTGTGGCTCAGGAAGTTAATGCTAAGGCGCTGGCCTGGGGAAAACAGTACGAGAACGACGCCAGAACCCTGTTTGAATTCACTTCCGGCGTGAATGTTACTGAATCCCCGATCATCTATCGCGACGAAAGTATGCGCACCGCCTGCTCTCCCGATGGTTTATGCAGTGACGGCAACGGCCTTGAACTGAAATGCCCGTTTACCTCCCGGGATTTCATGAAGTTCCGGCTCGGTGGTTTCGAGGCCATAAAATCGGCTTACATGGCCCAGGTGCAGTACAGCATGTGGGTGACGCGAAAAGATGCCTGGTACTTTGCCAACTATGACCCGCGTATGAAGCGTGAAGGCCTGCATTATGTCGTGATTGAGCGGAATGAAAAGTACATGGCGAATTTTGACGAGATGGTGCCGGAGTTCATCGAAAAAATGGACGTGGCACTGGCTGAAATTGGTTTTGTATTTGGGGAGCAATGGCGATGAAGCATCCTCACGATAATATCCGGGTAGGCGCGATCACTTTCATCTACTCCGTTACAAAGCGAGGCTGGGTATTTCCCGGCCTTTCTGTTATCAGAAATCCACTGAAAGCACAGCGGCTGGCTGAGGCGATAAATAATAAACGGGGGCTGTATGACTGATTTCACCGGAAGCAATACTCCTGCCGAACATCGCGACAGCTGGCGCACACCACCAGAGATTTTTGCTGCGCTTAATGCAGAGTTCGTTTTTCAACTTGATGCTGCCGCCAGCGAAAAAAACCGACTATGTCGGCTTTTTATCTCACAGGAGCAGAACACATTAACCACTTCATGGCCTGAAGCAATGGGATATGCCTCTGGTTATGTCTGGTTGAATCCACCATACAGCAATATTTCCCCTTTTGTGAAAAAGGCAGCCACTGAAAACAAATTCAGTAGTGTGGGATGTGTAATGTTATTGCCTGCTGACACATCTGTCGGATGGTTTCATGAAGCGATACAAACCGCCAGTGAGGTCAGATTCATCACGGCAGGACGACTGGCATTTATTAACCCACTCACTGAGAAACCCGTCAGTGGAAATAATAAAGGCTCGATGCTCATTATCTGGCACCCATACCCCCGTACACACTGCCACTTTACGACCGTTGATCGTGGAGAGTTGATGGCGTTCGGCTCAAGGATTCTTGCCCGTCGGGAGGCTGCATGACAACCACGGAATGCATTTTTCTGGCAGCGGGCTTCATATTCTGTGTGCTTATGCTTGCCGACATGGGACTTGTTCAATGACACCTCAGCAGGAAAACGCCCTTCGCAGCATTGCCCGTCAGGCTAATTCTGAAATCAAAAAAGCCAGACAGCAGTTTCCGGATAAAAACGTCGATGACATTTGCCGTAGCGTACTTAAGAAGCACCGCGAAACGGTAACGCTGATGGGATTCACACCGACTCATTTAAGCCTGGCGATCGGCATGTTAAACGGCGTCTTTAAGGAACGGTGAACATGAAAAGCAAAATCATCAGGGAGCTACAGGCTCCTTTTTTATTGTTCGCATTCATCCTCAAGCGTATTAACCAACAATTCAGGGATTAATGAAAGATGGCAGACATCATTGATTCAGCATCAGAAATCGAAGAATTACAGCGCAATACAGCAATAAAAATGCGTCGTCTGAACTATCAGACTGTATCCGCAACTCATCGTTGTGAATGTGGCGATCCGATAGATGAGCGAAGACGCCTGGCTGTTCAGGGTTGTCGGACTTGTGCAAGTTGCCAGGAGGAGATCGAACTTAAGAACAAACAATGGGGACTGTGATGGCCTCAAAGCAGCAAATTTCAACATCGTCCAACTGAGGTGTAAAAATGTTCAGAATCATTTTTCCTAACACCTGGTACGTCGACCACCACGGCACTCCCTGCAAAATCCTGCGTTCTACCCACAACAAAGTTCACTACATCCGAAAAGGCAGAACATGTATCGCCAGCATGTTCCGCTTTAATCATGACTTTGAACCTGTGAATAAAGCTGATGCAGATCGGATAGCAGAAGAGATCGAAACGGCAGAACACATTAAGAAGTTACGTGCCATACGCAGGAAATAGAAAAATTGATAAATTCAATACTGCATTTCTCAGCATTAAATTTATCTCTATGACCAGTCAAGAGATGTACCTGCCATGAGCTTAATATCATGTCAGATATATCGGTCACAAACTCCCTCAGCAGCTAAGAGGAGGACAAATGTCTCGACTAATCACTTTACAGGACTGGGCTAAAGAAGAATTTGGGGACTTAGCACCAAGTGAGCGAGTTCTGAAAAAATACGCGCAAGGGAAAATGATGGCCCCACCCGCTATAAAAGTTGGTCGCTACTGGATGATTGACCGAAATTCCCGTTTTGTAGGAACGCTTGCAGAACCGCAACTCCTAATAAACGCAAACCCAAAACTCCAACGGATAATCGCTGATGGCTGCTAGACCCCGATCTCACAAAATCTCTATACCTAATTTATATTGCAAATTAGATAAGCGAACCGGAAAGGTATATTGGCAATACAAACATCCACTATCCGGTCGTTTTCATAGCTTAGGAACTGATGAGAATGAAGCAAAACAAGTTGCTACTGAAGCAAATACCATTATTGCTGAACAACGTACCAGACAAATATTAAGCGTCAATGAGCGTCTGGAAAGAATGAAAGGCAGGCGCTCAGACATTACGGTGACAGAATGGCTTGATAAATATATTTCTATCCAGGAGGACAGGCTGCAACATAATGAACTAAGACCCAACTCCTATCGGCAAAAAGGCAAACCCATTCGTCTTTTCCGTGAGCATTGTGGAATGCAACACCTCAAGGATATTACCGCACTTGATATTGCCGAAATAATTGATGCTGTAAAGGCTGAAGGTCATAACAGGATGGCGCAAGTCGTGAGAATGGTGTTGATCGACGTCTTCAAAGAAGCACAACACGCAGGACATGTTCCGCCAGGATTTAACCCAGCGCAGGCAACAAAACAACCGCGAAATCGAGTAAACCGCCAAAGATTGTCACTGCCCGAATGGCAGGCAATATTTGAAAGCGTAAGCAGACGGCAGCCCTATTTAAAATGCGGCATGCTACTTGCTCTTGTTACTGGACAACGTTTAGGCGATATCTGCAATTTGAAATTCTCTGATATATGGGACGACATGTTGCACATTACTCAGGAAAAAACCGGTTCAAAACTTGCTATTCCGCTTAACCTGAAATGCGATGCTCTGAATATTACCCTTCGTGAAGTTATATCTCAGTGCAGGGATGCTGTTGTTAGTAAATATCTGGTCCATTACCGTCACACTACCTCTCAAGCAAACAGAGGAGACCAGGTTTCTGCAAATACTCTGACAACGGCTTTTAAAAAGGCCCGGGAAAAATGTGGCATAAAATGGGAGCAAGGAACTGCGCCCACATTTCATGAGCAGCGATCTCTGTCAGAACGGTTATATCGGGAACAGGGTCTGGATACGCAAAAGTTGTTAGGTCATAAATCCAGAAAAATGACCGACCGATACAATGATGATCGTGGTAAAGACTGGGTTATCGTAGATATTAAAACAGCATAGAAAATAGCCAGTTTTGGGGAAGGGTTTTGGGGAAAGTTTTGGGGAAGATTTTACATCTTCATAAAACAACGGGCGTATAACACGCCCGTTTCAATATTTAACACATGTAGAGATTACATGTTCTTGATGATCGCGTCACCAAACTCTGAACATTTCAACAGTTTAGCGCCTTCCATCAGACGTTCGAAGTCATAGGTTACGGTCTTGGCGTTGATTGCGCCTTCCATACCTTTAACAATCAGGTCTGCGGCTTCAGTCCAACCCATATGGCGCAGCATCATCTCCGCGGAGAGAATGATAGAGCCTGGGTTTACTTTGTCCTGACCGGCATATTTCGGTGCTGTACCGTGGGTGGCTTCAAACAGTGCGCATTCGTCACCGATGTTTGCACCAGGGGCGATACCGATACCGCCAACCTGTGCTGCCAGTGCGTCAGAAATGTAGTCACCGTTGAGGTTCATACAGGCGATAACGTCGTATTCAGCCGGACGCAGCAGGATCTGTTGCAGGAATGCGTCAGCAATCACGTCTTTAATGACGATCTCTTTGCCGGTGTTCGGGTTTTTGACTTTCAGCCACGGGCCGCCGTCGATCAGTTCACCGCCAAACTCTTCACGCGCCAACTGGTAACCCCAGTCTTTAAACGCGCCTTCGGTGAACTTCATGATATTGCCTTTGTGCACCAGGGTCACTGAGTCACGGTCGTTGGCAATTGCGTATTCGATTGCTGCTCGTACCAGACGTTTGGTGCCTTCTTCAGAACACGGCTTAATGCCGATACCGCAATGTTCCGGGAAGCGAATTTTCTTCACCCCCATCTCTTCACGCAGGAATTTGATCACTTTCTCAGCGTCAGCAGAGTCAGCTTTCCATTCGATACCTGCATAAATGTCTTCCGAGTTTTCACGGAAGATGACCATATCAGTCAATTCAGGGTGTTTAACCGGGCTTGGAGTGCCCTGGTAGTAACGAACCGGGCGCAGGCAGATGTAGAGATCCAGTTCCTGGCGCAGTGCTACGTTCAGAGAACGAATACCGCCACCAACCGGAGTAGTCAGCGGGCCTTTGATGGCAACGCGATATTCACGAATCAGATCAAGGGTTTCAGCAGGTAGCCAGACGTCCTGACCATAAACCTGGGTGGATTTTTCACCGGTGTAAATTTCCATCCAGGAGATTTTACGCTCGCCTTTATAGGCTTTCTCGACTGCAGCGTCGACCACTTTCAGCATGGCTGGGGTTACATCTACACCGATTCCATCACCTTCAATGTAAGGGATAATCGGATTTTCAGGAACGTTGAGTTTGCCGTTTTGCAGGGTGATCTTCTTGCCTTGTGCCGGAACAACTACTTTACTTTCCATTCACCTCTCCTTCGAGCGCTTCTGGTTTGCTCGTCTGCCACCACGTTGCACATGCGTTTGCGTCCTGCCACACGGATGCATTAGAGCAATTTTTTGTTAATGATTTGTAATTGGCTTGTCAATACTACCCTATTGTTTGTCGTCATGAAAGATGCGCGTTATTAGGCTATAATGCGGCAATTCATAAACCCTGAAAATACCATGCAAAAAACTTCTTTTAGAAATCACCAGGTTAAGCGATTCAGCTCGCAACGTTCCACCAGGCGCAAACCTGAAAACCAGCCCACGCGCGTGATCCTGTTCAATAAACCCTACGATGTTCTTCCGCAGTTCACCGATGAAGCCGGGCGCAAAACATTAAAAGAATTCATCCCTGTTCAGGGCGTTTATGCGGCAGGTCGTCTCGACAGAGATAGCGAAGGGTTACTGGTGCTGACGAATAATGGCGCGTTACAGGCGCGTTTAACCCAGCCGGGCAAACGCACCGGAAAAATCTATTATGTGCAGGTGGAAGGCATTCCCACGCAAGACGCACTTGAAGCCTTACGCAATGGCGTAACCTTAAATGATGGCCCTACCCTGCCCGCAGGTGTGGAACTGGTTGAAGAACCGGAGTGGTTATGGCCACGTAATCCACCAATTCGTGAGCGTAAAAGTATTCCTACCTCCTGGCTTAAGATCACCTTATATGAAGGACGTAATCGCCAGGTGCGCCGCATGACCGCCCATGTTGGTTTCCCCACGCTGCGACTGATTCGCTATGCGATGGGTAATTACACGCTGGATAATCTTGCCAATGGCGAATGGCGAGAAGCGACAGAATAAGGACGCAAAATGTTTAAACCGCACGTTACCGTTGCCTGCGTGGTGCACGCAGAAGGCAAATTTTTAGTCGTTGAAGAGACGATTAATGGTAAAGCGTTATGGAACCAACCCGCCGGGCATCTGGAGGCGGATGAAACATTAACAGAAGCAGCGGCGCGTGAGCTGTGGGAAGAAACCGGCATCAGCGCGCAACCGCAATATTTCATCCGTATGCATCAGTGGATTGCGCCGGATAAGACGCCATTTTTGCGCTTCCTGTTTGCCATTGAGCTTGAGCAAATATGCCCAACACACCCTCATGACAGTGATATCGACCGTTGCCGTTGGGTCAGTGCTGAAGAGATTTTACAGGCACCAAATCTGCGCTCGCCATTAGTGGCAGAAAGTATTCGTTGTTATCAAAGCGGGCAACATTATCCGCTGGAGATGATTGGCGAGTTTAACTGGCCTTTTACAAAGGGTGTCATCTAAAAGGCTGCGTGATAGAATACGCCGCCTTGAAGTTCAATGTCGTGAGTAATCCAATGTCTGAAACCGCAAAAAAAGTGATCGTCGGCATGTCCGGCGGCGTCGATTCCTCCGTTTCTGCCTGGCTGTTGCAACAACAGGGATATCAGGTCGAAGGCCTGTTTATGAAGAACTGGGAAGAAGACGACGGTGAGGAATATTGCACGGCGGCAGCGGATCTGGCTGATGCCCAGGCTGTCTGCGATAAGCTCGGCATTGAACTGCACACTGTCAACTTTGCAGCCGAGTACTGGGACAACGTCTTTGAACTGTTCCTTGCTGAATATAAAGCGGGTCGCACGCCGAACCCGGATATTCTGTGCAACAAAGAGATCAAATTTAAAGCCTTCCTCGAATTTGCCGCCGAAGATTTAGGTGCCGATTATATCGCTACCGGCCATTACGTTCGTCGTGCAGATGTCAATGGCAAGAGCCGCCTGCTGCGTGGTCTGGACAGCAACAAAGACCAGAGCTACTTCCTTTATACACTTAGCCATGAGCAGATAGCGCAAAGCCTGTTCCCGGTTGGCGAACTGGAAAAACCGCAGGTACGTAAGATTGCGGAAGATCTCGGTCTGGTCACCGCGAAGAAAAAAGATTCTACCGGGATCTGCTTTATCGGTGAACGTAAATTCCGCGAGTTTCTTGGCCGTTATCTCCCGGCGCAACCGGGAAAAATCATTACTGTCGATGGTGATGAGATTGGCGAGCACCAGGGGCTGATGTATCACACCCTCGGACAGCGTAAAGGCCTGGGCATCGGTGGCACCAAAGACGGCACTGAAGAGCCGTGGTACGTGGTGGATAAAGACGTCGAGAACAACATTCTGATTGTTGCGCAGGGTCATGAACACCCACGTCTGATGTCTGTCGGATTGATTGCCCAGCAACTGCACTGGGTCGATCGCGAACCTTTCACCGGCACTATACGTTGCACGGTGAAAACCCGCTACCGCCAGACTGACATTCCATGCACCGTCAAGGCGCTGGATGATGATCGCATTGAAGTGATTTTCGATGAGCCGGTTGCGGCCGTCACTCCAGGTCAATCCGCCGTCTTCTATAACGGTGAAGTGTGCCTCGGCGGCGGCATCATTGAGCAGCGTCTGCCGCTGCCAGTCTGATTATTTTCTTACTTAAAACAAGGAAGCAGTGAACGTGGCAAAGAATTACTATGACATCACCCTCGCCCTGGCCGGTATTTGTCAGGCGGCACGCCTGGTACAACAGCTTGCTCACCAGGGGCATTGTGATGCCGATGCGCTACACGTCTCACTCAACAGTATTATCGATGTGAACCCCAGCTCCACGCTGGCGGTTTTTGGCGGCAGCGAAGCCAACCTGCGCGTCGGGCTGGAAACCCTGCTCGGCGTGCTCAATGCCAGCAGTCGCCAGGGCTTAAACGCTGAGTTAACCCGCTACACCCTTAGCCTGATGGTGCTTGAGCGCAAACTCTCGTCTGCCAAAGGTGCGCTCGACACTCTGGGTAACCGGATTAACGGTCTGCAACGCCAGCTCGAACATTTCGATTTACAGTCGGAAACGCTGATGAGCGCAATGGCTGCTATTTATGTTGATGTTATCAGCCCACTTGGCCCACGTATTCAGGTCACCGGTTCCCCTGCCGTACTGCAAAGCCCACAGGTGCAGGCGAAAGTTCGCGCTACCCTGCTGGCAGGCATTCGCGCCGCCGTGCTCTGGCACCAGGTTGGCGGCGGACGTCTACAACTGATGTTTTCTCGTAATCGCCTGACCACTCAGGCAAAACAAATTCTTGCTCATTTAACCCCGGAGTTGTGATCTATGGAATTATCCTCACTGACCGCCGTTTCCCCTGTCGACGGACGCTACGGCGATAAAGTCAGCGCGCTGCGCGGGATTTTCAGCGAATATGGTTTGCTGAAATTCCGTGTACAAGTTGAAGTACGTTGGCTGCAAAAACTGGCCGCGCACGCAGCGATCAAGGAAGTTCCTGCTTTTGCTGCCGACGCAATCGGTTACCTTGATGCAATCGTCGCTAATTTCAGTGAAGAAGATGCGGCGCGAATCAAAACCATTGAGCGTACCACTAACCACGACGTTAAAGCGGTTGAGTATTTCCTGAAAGAAAAAGTGGCTGAGATCCCAGAACTGCACGCAGTTTCTGAATTTATTCACTTTGCCTGCACCTCAGAAGACATCAACAACCTCTCCCACGCATTGATGCTGAAAACCGCGCGTGATGAAGTGATCCTGCCGTACTGGCGTCAACTGATTGACGGCATTAAAGATCTGGCTGTTCAGTATCGCGATATTCCGCTGCTATCCCGTACCCACGGTCAGCCAGCGACACCGTCAACCATCGGTAAAGAGATGGCTAACGTCGCTTATCGTATGGAGCGCCAGTTCCGCCAGCTTAATCAGGTGGAAATCCTCGGCAAAATCAACGGCGCGGTCGGTAACTATAATGCCCACATCGCCGCGTATCCGGAAGTTGACTGGCATCAGTTCAGTGAAGAGTTTGTCACCTCACTGGGTATTCAGTGGAACCCGTACACCACCCAGATTGAACCGCACGACTACATTGCCGAACTGTTTGATTGCATCGCGCGCTTTAACACCATTCTGATCGACTTTGACCGTGACGTCTGGGGTTATATCGCCCTTAACCATTTCAAACAGAAAACCATCGCCGGTGAGATTGGTTCTTCCACCATGCCACACAAGGTTAACCCAATCGACTTCGAAAACTCCGAAGGTAACCTGGGGCTTTCCAACGCGGTGTTGCAGCACCTGGCCAGCAAACTGCCGGTTTCCCGTTGGCAGCGTGACCTGACCGACTCTACCGTGCTACGTAACCTCGGAGTGGGCATCGGTTATGCGCTAATTGCTTACCAGTCCACCCTGAAAGGCGTGAGCAAACTGGAAGTGAACCGTGACCATCTGCTGGATGAACTGGATCACAACTGGGAAGTGCTGGCTGAGCCGATCCAGACAGTTATGCGTCGCTATGGCATCGAAAAACCGTACGAGAAGCTGAAAGAACTGACTCGCGGTAAACGCGTTGACGCCGAAGGCATGAAGCAATTTATCGACGGTCTGGCGCTGCCGGAAGAAGAGAAAGCGCGCCTGAAAGCGATGACCCCTGCTAACTACATTGGTCGCGCCATCACAATGGTGGATGAGCTGAAATAACACCCATATCAATGCCGGATGGCGATGCTGTCCGGCCTGCTTCTTAAGCTGATCTTTTCCCGTATTATCTCCCCTACCCGCTGGTTTAATTAATGTTTACTCCCATAAACACATAATCGCGTTACACTATTTTAATAATTAAGACAGGGAGAAATAAAAATGCGCGTACTGGTTGTCGAAGACAATGCGTTGTTACGTCACCATCTTAAAGTTCAGATTCAGGACGCTGGTCATCAGGTCGATGACGCAGAAGATGCCAAAGAAGCAGATTATTATCTCAATGAACATTTGCCAGATATTGCAATTGTCGATCTCGGTTTGCCTGACGAAGACGGTCTGTCACTGATCCGCCGCTGGCGCAGCAATGATGTTTCACTGCCGATTCTGGTATTAACCGCCCGTGAAAGCTGGCAGGACAAAGTAGAAGTATTAAGCGCCGGCGCTGACGATTACGTGACTAAACCGTTTCATATTGAAGAGGTGATGGCGCGGATGCAGGCATTAATGCGTCGTAATAGTGGTCTGGCTTCACAGGTTATTTCGCTGCCACCGTTTCAGGTTGATCTTTCCCGCCGTGAACTATCGATTAATGACGAAGTGATCAAACTGACCGCGTTTGAATACACCATTATGGAAACGTTGATTCGTAATAATGGCAAAGTGGTCAGCAAAGATTCGTTGATGTTACAACTCTACCCGGACGCCGAATTGCGGGAAAGCCATACCATTGATGTACTCATGGGGCGTCTGCGCAAAAAAATTCAGGCGCAATATCCGCAAGAAGTGATTACCACCGTTCGCGGCCAGGGTTATTTGTTCGAATTGCGCTGATGAAAAAATTACTGCGTCTTTTTTTCCCGCTTTCGCTGCGGGTACGTTTTCTGTTAGCGACGGCGGCGGTAGTACTGGTGCTTTCGCTGGCCTACGGAATGGTCGCGCTGATCGGTTATAGCGTCAGTTTCGATAAAACCACGTTTCGCCTGTTACGCGGCGAGAGCAATTTGTTCTATACCCTCGCAAAGTGGGAAAACAATAAGTTGCATGTCGAGTTACCAGAAAATATCGACAAGCAAAGCCCCACCATGACGCTAATTTATGATAAGAACGGGCAACTTTTATGGGCGCAGCGTGACGTTCCCTGGCTGATGAAAATGATCCAGCCTGACTGGCTGAAATCAAATGGCTTCCATGAAATCGAAGCGGATGTTAACGACACCAGCATCTTGCTGAGTGAAGATCATTCGATACAGCAACAGTTACAGGAAGTACGAGAAGATGACGACGACGCAGAGATGACCCACTCGGTGGCGGTGAACATCTACCCGGCAACGTCGCGGATGCCGAAGTTAACCATTGTGGTGGTGGATACTATTCCGGTGGAGCTTAAAAGTTCCTATATGGTGTGGAGCTGGTTTGTCTACGTGCTCTCAGCCAACCTGCTGTTAGTGATCCCTCTGTTATGGGTCGCCGCCTGGTGGAGTTTACGCCCCATCGAAGCCCTGGCAAAAGAAGTCCGCGAACTGGAAGAACATAACCGCGAATTGCTCAACCCAGCCACGACACGAGAACTGACCAGTCTGGTGCGTAACCTGAACCGGCTATTAAAGAGTGAGCGTGAACGTTACGACAAATACCGCACAACGCTCACCGACCTGACGCACAGCCTGAAAACACCACTGGCGGTACTGCAAAGTACGCTGCGTTCTTTGCGTAGTGAAAAGATGAGCGTCAGTGATGCTGAGCCGGTAATGCTGGAGCAAATCAGCCGTATTTCACAACAAATCGGCTACTACCTGCATCGCGCCAGTATGCGCGGTGGAACGCTGCTTAGCCGCGAACTGCATCCCGTTGCTCCGTTACTGGACAATCTCACCTCGGCGCTGAACAAAGTGTATCAGCGTAAAGGGGTCAATATTTCTCTCGATATTTCGCCAGAAATCAGTTTTGTTGGCGAGCAGAATGACTTTGTCGAAGTGATGGGCAACGTACTGGATAACGCCTGTAAATACTGTCTTGAGTTCGTGGAAATTTCAGCGAGGCAAACCGAAGATCATCTCTATATTGTGGTCGAGGATGACGGCCCGGGAATTCCATTAAGCAAGCGTGAAGTCATTTTCGACCGCGGCCAACGTATAGATACTTTGCGTCCCGGACAAGGTGTTGGTCTGGCTGTCGCCCGTGAAATTACCGAGCAATACGACGGAAAAATCATCGCCGGAGAGAGTATGCTCGGCGGCGCACGAATGGAGGTCATTTTTGGTCGCCAGCATTCTGCGCCAAAGGGTGAATAAATATGCCCTTTCTTCACGCATTACGTTAAGCATCCGTTATAATCGGTTGCAGATACCCGCCTATGGACGCTTAATATGGAATACCAACTTACCCTTAACTGGCCCGATTTTCTTAAACGCCACTGGCAGAAACGTCCGGTGGTGTTAAAACGCGGCTTTAATAATTTTATTGACCCGATCTCTCCAGACGAGCTGGCAGGTCTGGCAATGGAAACGGAAGTCGACAGTCGGCTGGTCAGTCATCAGGATGGCAAATGGCAGGTCAGCCACGGTCCATTCGAAAGCTACGATCATCTCGGTGAGACCAACTGGTCATTGCTGGTGCAGGCAGTGAATCACTGGCATGAGCCAACCGCCGCGCTGATGCGTCCGTTCCGTGAATTACCAGACTGGCGCATTGACGACCTGATGATCTCATTTTCCGTACCTGGCGGCGGCGTCGGTCCACATCTCGATCAGTACGACGTTTTTATTATTCAGGGCACCGGTCGTCGTCGTTGGCGGGTGGGTGAAAAGCTGCAGATGAAGCAACACTGCCCGCATCCGGATCTGCTACAGGTCGAGCCGTTTGAAGCAATTATCGACGAAGAACTGGAGCCAGGCGATATTCTTTATATTCCGCCAGGATTCCCGCACGAAGGCTACGCGCTGGAAAATGCGATGAACTATTCTGTCGGTTTTCGTGCACCGAATACGCGGGAGCTGATCAGCGGTTTTGCCGATTATGTTCTGCAACGTGAACTGGGCGGTAATTATTACAGTGATCCGGATATCCCTCCTCGCGCCCATCCGGCGGACGTTCTGCCGCAGGAGATGGATAAACTGCGTGAGATGATGCTTGAATTGATCAACCAGCCAGAACACTTTAAACAGTGGTTTGGCGAGTTTATCTCCCAGTCACGGCATGAACTGGATATCGCTCCGCCAGAACCGCCTTATCAACCGGATGAAATATACGACGCGCTGAAACAAGGTGATGTACTGGTACGTCTGGGTGGTCTGCGCGTGTTGCGTATTGGTGATGAAGTATATGCTAATGGTGAAAAGATCGATTCTCCACACCGTCCGGCGCTGGAGGCACTCGCCAGCAATATTGCTCTGACCGCCGAGAATTTTGGCGATGCGCTGGAAGATCCATCGTTCCTCGCGATGCTCGCGGCGCTGGTCAATAGCGGGTATTGGTTCTTCGAAGGATAAGTTTGAATCTAAGCCGGATGCGGCATCACATGCCGCATCCCTTTTCGCTTACTTCCGTTGTGCCGTTAACTCGGCAATACGCACGATCACCTGTACCGCTTTTTCCATTCCTTCCAGGGTCACAAACTCATGTTTACCATGATAGTTATAACCGCCAGTAAACAGGTTCGGGCACGGCAATCCCATAAATGACAACTGTGCACCGTCGGTGCCGCCACGGATCGGTTTCAGATCCGGTTCAATATCGCAATCGCGCATCGCCTGCTGGGCGATATCAAGAATATGCGGATGCTCAACGATTTTCTCGCGCATATTGTAGTAGCTGTCTTCAATCACCAGTTCAATGTAGCAGTCAGGGTGTAGCCCTTTGCCCACTTTCTTGGCAATTTCCATCATCTTACGTTTACGCGCTTCAAACTGTTTACGGTCGAAATCACGAATGATGTAGTGCATATCGGCACGCTCAACGGTGCCTTTCATGCTCGTCAGGTGATAAAAACCTTCATAACCTTCGGTAGTTTCCGGGCTTTCATCCGCCGGAACTTCCGCATGAATGCGTGCTGCCAGTGACAGCGCATTAACCATCACGCCTTTTGCCGAGCCAGGGTGAACGTTGTTGCCGACTATTTTGATATTCACCGATGCGGCATTAAAGTTTTCAAACTCCAGTTCACCTACGCCACCGCCATCAACGGTATAAGCCCAACGAGCATCAAAGGCTTCAACATCAAAGTGTTTTGCCCCTTTGCCCACCTCTTCATCTGGCGTAAAGGCGATGCGAATATCGCCGTGTGGAATGTTTTTCTGCTGCAATACTGCCAGCGCGGTCATGATTTCTGCGATACCCGCTTTATCATCTGCACCTAACAAGGTTTTACCATCGGTGGTGATCAACGTCTGCCCCAATAGTTGATGCAGAACCGGGAACATCACCGGTGATAAGACTTCATCACCGATACCCAGCGCGATGTCACCACCGCGATAGTTTTCAACAATTTGCGGATTTACATTTTTACCGCTGCAATCCGGAGAGGTATCCACATGAGAAATAAAGCCAATCGCCGGAATATCGCCTGGAACGTTAGCCGGTAACGTCGCCATCAATGTGCCCTTCTCACTTAAGGTCACATTGATAAGCCCCATCTCTTCAAGCTGATCTTTCAACAGATGCAATAACTTCCACTGGCCTTCCGTGCTGGGAACCTGTCTCACCCCCGCTTTTGATTGGGTATCCAGAGATACGTAGTTCAAAAAACGCTCAAGTAGTTTATCCATGTAGTCACCCTCACTTTTCGTGACAACATTATTAAGAAGCAAGAAAAGACAAATATTGCGTCAGGTCACTTTTACCCCTGCAAGCGGGAATATTTATCAACATTACCTTAATCAATATAAAGCTAAGCCAGTAATTCACAACAAGGATTGGCGATTACGATGGTTTGCCGTAGAATTACCGCCCTCATTAAGAGTCACCAAGGTGGTTAACCACAAACCCCGCATCGGTAAGCCATCCGTTGCGTTTACATGGGACAGAGTAAAAAATTGAATAAACAACCGAGTTCGCTTTCACCGCTGGTGCAATTGGCGGGAATTCGCAAATGTTTTGATGGTAAAGAAGTCATTCCCCAGTTGGATCTGACTATCAACAATGGCGAGTTCCTTACGCTGCTTGGCCCTTCTGGCTGCGGTAAAACAACCGTTCTTCGCCTGATTGCAGGTCTGGAAACTGTTGATTCTGGACGCATCATGCTGGATAACGAGGACATCACCCACGTTCCGGCGGAAAACCGCTATGTGAACACCGTTTTCCAAAGCTACGCGCTATTCCCCCACATGACCGTGTTCGAAAATGTGGCCTTTGGCTTGCGTATGCAAAAAACCCCCGCTGCTGAAATTACGCCTCGCGTGATGGAGGCTCTGCGGATGGTGCAACTGGAGACCTTCGCTCAACGCAAACCGCATCAACTCTCTGGCGGTCAACAGCAACGCGTAGCCATTGCCCGCGCGGTGGTTAACAAGCCTCGCCTGTTGCTGCTGGATGAATCGCTCTCCGCGCTGGATTACAAACTGCGTAAGCAGATGCAGAACGAGCTGAAAGCTTTACAGCGTAAGCTTGGCATTACTTTCGTTTTCGTCACCCACGATCAGGAAGAAGCGCTCACCATGTCGGACAGAATTGTGGTGATGCGCGATGGTCGCATTGAACAAGACGGCACGCCGCGTGAAATTTACGAAGAGCCGAAAAACTTGTTTGTTGCCGGATTCATTGGCGAAATCAATATGTTCAACGCCACGGTGATCGAGCGTCTCGACGAACAACGCGTACGAGCCAACGTTGAAGGCCGCGAATGTAATATCTACGTTAACTTCGCTGTTGAACCAGGGCAAAAGTTGCATGTTTTGCTGCGCCCGGAAGACTTACGCGTTGACGAAATCAACGATGACAACCACGTCGAAGGGCTGATTGGCTACGTTCGCGAACGCAACTACAAAGGTATGACGCTGGAATCAGTTGTCGAACTGGAAAATGGCAAGATGGTGATGGTCAGCGAATTCTTTAATGAAGACGATCCTGACTTTGACCATTCTCTCGACCAGAAAATGGCCATTAATTGGGTAGAAAGCTGGGAGGTTGTACTGGCTGATGAAGAACACAAGTAAGTTCCAGAATGTAGTGATTGTCACTATTGTCGGTTGGCTTGTGTTGTTTGTCTTTCTGCCCAACCTGATGATCATTGGCACCAGCTTTTTGACCCGCGACGACGCCAGTTTCGTCAAAATGGTTTTTACGCTGGAGAACTACGCCCGTCTGCTCGATCCGCTCTATTTTGAAGTGCTGCTGCACTCACTGAATATGGCGCTGATCGCGACTATAGCCTGCCTGGTGCTGGGCTACCCGTTTGCCTGGTTTCTGGCTAAACTGCCACACAAGGTGCGTCCGCTGTTACTGTTTCTGTTGATTGTGCCGTTCTGGACCAACTCACTGATTCGTATCTATGGCCTGAAAATTTTCCTCAGCACCAAAGGCTATCTCAACGAGTTCTTGCTGTGGCTGGGCGTTATTGATACCCCAATTCGCATCATGTTCACCCCCAGCGCGGTGATTATCGGTCTGGTATATATCCTGTTGCCGTTTATGGTGATGCCACTTTATTCCAGTATTGAAAAGCTGGATAAACCATTGCTGGAAGCGGCTCGCGATCTCGGTGCCAGCAAGTTGCAGACTTTTATCCGCATCATCATCCCACTGACCATGCCGGGGATTATTGCCGGATGTCTGTTGGTGATGCTGCCAGCAATGGGCCTGTTCTATGTTTCTGACCTGATGGGCGGTGCGAAAAACCTGCTGATCGGTAACGTCATCAAAGTGCAGTTCCTCAACATTCGCGACTGGCCGTTTGGTGCCGCGACCAGTATTACCCTGACTATCGTAATGGGTCTGATGCTGCTGGTTTACTGGCGCGCTTCTCGTTTGCTGAACAAGAAGGTGGAACTCGAATGATCGGTCGACTGCTCCGCGGCGGTTTTATGACCGCTATCTATGCGTACCTGTATATTCCAATCATCATTTTGATTGTGAACTCCTTTAACAGCTCGCGCTTTGGCATCAACTGGCAGGGTTTTACCACCAAATGGTATAGCCTGCTGATGAACAACGATAGTCTGTTACAAGCAGCGCAACATTCACTGACGATGGCGGTGTTTTCAGCGACATTCGCTACGCTTATTGGCTCACTGACGGCTGTTGCGCTGTACCGCTATCGCTTCCGCGGTAAGCCATTCGTTAGCGGGATGCTGTTTGTGGTAATGATGTCGCCAGATATCGTGATGGCGATTTCCCTGCTGGTGCTGTTTATGCTGCTGGGTATTCAGCTTGGCTTCTGGTCGCTGCTGTTCTCACACATTACCTTCTGCCTGCCATTTGTGGTGGTGACGGTGTATTCGCGTCTGAAAGGCTTTGATGTGCGGATGCTGGAAGCAGCGAAAGATCTCGGTGCCAGCGAGTTCACCATTCTGCGGAAAATCATTCTGCCACTGGCAATGCCAGCGGTGGCGGCGGGTTGGGTGTTAAGCTTTACCCTGTCCATGGACGATGTGGTAGTTTCGTCGTTTGTCACCGGGCCGAGCTATGAAATTCTGCCGTTAAAAATTTATTCGATGGTCAAAGTCGGCGTATCGCCGGAAGTTAACGCGCTGGCAACCATTTTACTGGTGCTGTCGCTGGTGATGGTGATTGCCAGCCAGCTTATTGCTCGTGATAAAACGAAAGGTAACACAGGGGACGTTAAATGAAAAAATGGTCACGCCACCTGCTCGCGGCGGGTGCTCTGGCACTGGGCATGAGCGCCGCTCACGCCGATGACAACAACACGCTGTATTTCTACAACTGGACCGAGTACGTACCGCCAGGACTGCTGGAACAGTTCACTAAAGAAACCGGCATTAAAGTTATCTATTCGACTTATGAGTCGAATGAAACCATGTACGCCAAGCTGAAAACGTACAAAGACGGTGCTTATGACCTGGTGGTTCCTTCAACCTATTACGTCGATAAAATGCGTAAAGAAGGGATGATCCAGAAGATCGACAAGTCGAAGTTAACGAACTTCAGCAACCTCGATCCAGAAATGCTCAACAAGCCATTTGACCCGAATAACGATTACTCCATTCCGTATATCTGGGGCGCGACGGCGATTGGCGTTAACGGTGATGCGGTTGATCCGAAATCCGTGACGAGCTGGGCCGATTTGTGGAAGCCTGAATACAAAGGCAGCCTGCTGCTGACCGACGACGCCCGTGAAGTGTTCCAGATGGCACTGCGTAAGCTGGGTTATTCTGGCAACACCACCGATCCGAAAGAGATTGAAGCCGCGTATAACGAGCTGAAAAAGCTGATGCCAAACGTAGCGGCGTTTAACTCCGATAACCCGGCTAACCCGTACATGGAAGGCGAAGTTAACCTCGGCATGATCTGGAACGGTTCTGCTTTCGTTGCCCGTCAGGCAGGCACGCCAATTGACGTGGTCTGGCCGAAAGAAGGCGGCATTTTCTGGATGGACAGCCTGGCTATTCCGGCAAATGCCAAAAACAAAGAAGGCGCGCTGAAACTGATCAACTTCCTGCTACGTCCGGATGTGGCAAAACAGGTTGCGGAAACTATTGGTTATCCAACACCAAACCTCGCCGCACGTAAACTGTTAAGCCCGGAAGTGGCGAACGACAAGACCCTCTACCCGGATGCCGAAACCATCAAAAATGGCGAATGGCAGAGTGACGTTGGCTCAGCCAGCAGCATTTATGAAGAGTATTATCAGAAGCTGAAAGCAGGACGTTAATTCAGCAAGCGGGCGGAGTTATTACCGCCCGCTTTTTTATTAAGCAAGGATGTTGCTTATGAGTCAGGACAATCAAATTTTATCCCGCGTTTTCCCTGGAGTCGGTCTGATACTCCTCCTTATTTCTATTGTTATCTTTTATAACCAGTTCACCTACAGCAAAAATACTGTACATACCGAAGGGATCATTGTTGATACCGTCTGGCACAATTCACGCCAGATCGGTAATGATGGTTCATGGCATCCTGTTGTCGCATTTCGTCCTACGCCAGACTACACGCTCATTTTCAATTCGAGTATCGGTAGTACTTTTTATGAAGACAGCGAAGGCGATAAAGTTAATGTTTATTATCCTCCAGGACATCCTGAAAAGGCTGAAATAAATAACCCGTGGGTTAATTTTTTCAAATGGGGATTTATCGGCATGATGGGCGTTATTTTTATCGCCGTCGGTTTATTAATCAGTATGCCCTCCTCTAAAAAGACGCGCAGGAAAAGGAAATCCCGCCAATGAAAAAGTTATTTATATTGCTTTACTTACTGATTTTTCTGCCACTGGCGGGAATAAGCCAGCCTGTAATACCCGTAATGAAAACATTCTTTACGGATACCACTGGCACCGTTCCCGATGGCGAGGATATCGCGCGTAAAGCGGAGATCTTTCGTCAACAAACCGGGATTGCGCCATTTATCGTGGTTGTTCCTGACATTAATGAAACCAGTCTCAGGAAAAATGGCAAAGCGATGCTGGTGCATGCGTCATCTTCATTGACTGATGTAAAAGGGAGTGTTCTGTTAATCTTTACTACCCGGGAGCCACGGTTAATTGTGATAACCAACGGCCAGGTTGAAAGCAGTATGGACGATAAACATCTGGGACGGCTGATAGAAAATTACACACTGGCTTATTTAAATGCTGATCTCTGGTATCAGGGTATGAATAATGCACTGGATATTTTACAAGCACAGATATTAAAACAACCGACGCCGCCACTGACATATTATCCGCATCCCGAACAAAAGCATGAGAGTGATCCGCCAGCAGCACCTCGACATTAGGTTTTATCTCCTGGGCTGCAGCGTTTGTCTTATTTTCCAGGATCTTTTACTACACGACACGTTTTATTTATGCGCTAAAATTTGCAGTAGCTATGACTGTTGCCAATATGGGCTATCAGGCTTTATGCCTGTGTATCGATAATAGCTTTACGATTGCCAGAATATCGCCGCTCTGGGCGGTGCTGATTGGTGTCTGTACGTTTTTTGCCGCGCTGTTATGGCCGAGTAAAAGTTAAAAGGGGTCGATAAAATGCGCGTGTATTATGCCGGATGCGGCGTGAACGCCTTATCCGGCCTACAAAACCCACAAATTCAATTAATTGTGCCCTTTTATAGGCCTGATAAGCGTAGCGCATCAGGCAATGACTTCTGCTTTATAAGCCCTTCAGCAACTTCTCAACAAACTCTGGCACGACCTGACTTGCCGGGCCGTAATATTTCTCGGCAAACTCATTGCCAACCAGGCTCGGTTCAAGGTTCAGTTCAACCGTATGCGCGCCATGCAGCTTCGCTTCGTGGACAAATCCTGCTGCCGGATAAACATGCCCGGACGTGCCAATAGCAATGAAAATATCCGCCATCGATAACGCCATATAGATTTCATCCATACCGAACGGCATTTCACCAAACCACACCACGTGTGGGCGCAGCGGTGCCGGAAACTGGCAGCAATGGCATTTATCTTCTGGCGTGACATCGCCCGTCCAGTCGAGCACCTGCCCGCTTTGCGTACAGCGTACTTTCAGCAATTCCCCATGCATATGAATCACATTGGTATTGCCCGCGCGTTCATGCAGGTTATCGATATTCTGCGTCACCAGCAAAAAGTGATCGCCCAGGGCGTCTTGCAGTTTTGCCAATGCAAGATGCGCAGCGTTAGGTTGAATTTCTGGCTGTTGTAGTTGACGGCGACGGGCGTTATAAAATGCCTGTACCAGTTCAGGATCGCGGTTAAAGCCTTCTGGCGTCGCGACATCTTCAACACGATGTTCTTCCCACAGGCCGTCTGCAGCGCGAAAGGTACGAATACCTGATTCCGCAGAAATGCCTGCCCCTGTCAGTACGAGTACTCTTGGTTTTTCCATTGCTTCCGGCACCACTTTATCTCTGAAAAAAATACGCTGACGCAAACGCTCGTGCAGGCGGCGTTTGTTTTTTCGAAAACGACTTAACCGATGACCCCGACGCGACAGCATAGCAACCTCTATTGATTAATCGGTAAGATGTAAGAAGGCAGCTCCACGCATTCCTCCTGCATCCCCGTGACGCGCACGCTCAATGCGTGGGACACGAGCTACAGGTAAGAGATGACGAGGCAACCTGTCCGTTAGTTGCGTTGTGATTGCCGGGAAATTGGATAACCCGCCACCAATGACCAGCAAATCAGGGTCAATGATAGTCAGGATATTTCCCAGACAAACCGCTAATAAATCCAGATAACGCTCAACGTGCGCCCTTGCCTGCTCATCGCCTTGATCGTAAAGCGCAATAATCTCTGGAGCCTGCAACGGTTGATGATAATAATGTTGATACAGCCACGCAAAACCGCGACCAGAAAGATAATTCTCGATACAGCCATGCTGGCCACAACCGCAACGGCGTAACGGGAAATCCAGTCCCATCATGGTTAACGCATCGACCGGCAGACGCATATGCCCAAACTCGCCGGTAATATAGCGTTTTCCCGTCACCGGTTTACCGTTGAATACCAGCCCGCCACCAACGCCAGTACCAAGAATTAACCCCATCACCAACGGATATTGGGTAAATTCCTCATCCCAGGCTTCAGAAAGGACAAAACAGTTGGCATCGTTATTAAGGCGCACATCGCGATCAAGACGTGCGCTCAGGTCGGCACGCAGCGGTTTACCGCTGGCAGCAGGAACATTGACGGCATACAAAGTGCCATCTTCCGTTTCCGGCATTCCAGGAATGCCAATGCCAACAGAACCTTTACAGCCAAAACGCAGGTCAGCTTCGGTCACCAACTCACACACCGCATCTAAAAATGCGTCATAGCTGTCACGCGGCGTCGACACCCGCTTTTCCCATTGCAGTTGCCGATTGTTATCAAACACGCCAAGCGCAATTTTCGTCCCACCAATATCAAACCCGTAATACATTGCCACTCCTTGTTTTAATGTACTGCCTTACTGGCCGCTAAGGACTCGCGCAGGGTCAATATTACTGGCGCGCCGCGCCGGATACCAACTTGCCAAAAGACTCAGCAACAATGCTGTGACCAGTACGTAGAAGACGTCCAGCCAGTGTAATTCCGATGGCAGAAAGTCAATAAAATAGATGTCACTGGAGAGGAACTGATGACCGATCAGACCTTCAATCCACTCAATAATCGGAGTAAGTTGCAGCGAAACCACCACGCCGATAACCACGCCACACAGGCTGCCAAACAGCCCCGCCAGTAGTCCATACCAGACGAAAATAGCGCGAATTAAACCGTCTTTAGCACCCAGCGTTCTCAATACTGCGATATCGCCGCTCTTGTCTTTCACCGCCATCACTAAGGTGGAGACGATGTTGAAACAGGCTACGCCAATCACCAGTACCATTGCCAGATACATAATGGCGCGGATCATCTGGATATCCCGATACATATAGCCGTAAGTACCGATCCAGCTCTTGATATAGACATAGCTGTTGGTCACTTCACCCGCATCGCGTACCAACTTGTTGGCGTTAAAAACATCCGTCATTTTAAGGGCAATACCTGACACACTGGAACCCATATCAAGATATTGTTGAGCGTCCGTCAGCGGGATCATGGCAAAACTGTGATCAAGTTGACCGCTTAGCTGCAAAATTCCGGTAATTTGCAAGCGCACACGTTTCGGCTGCATCAGCTTATGCTCAGGGTTTGAGTTCGGGATCATGATCGACACCCAATCGCCCTGCTTCACTTTCAACGCATCCGCCACGCCTTTGCCGATAATAATCTGCTGTTCACCGGCTTTAAAATTGTTCCAGGCATCTCCCTGGACAAACGATGGCAGCGCGCTCAGTCGCTGTTCCTGCTGTGGGTCAACACCTTTTACCTGCAGAGCGCGCAAATTTGCACCGCTCTCCACCAGCCCCGTGAAATTGATATATGGCGCAGCGGCGGCAATACCCGGCACTTTCTGCACTTTATCCAGTGCTTCTTGCCAGTTCGTCCACGGCTGATTCACCGCTTCAATTTCACCATGCGGCACCACTGCCAGAATGCGGTTGTTCAGTTCACGTTCGAAGCCGTTCATCGCACTTAAACCGACAATCAATACTGCCACGCCCAGGGCAATGCCAATGGTAGAAATAACGGAGATCAGCGACACCATGCCGCCGCGTCGCCGTCCGCGACTAAAACGCAAGCCAATTAATAACGATAAAGGCATCGCCATTACTCCGCCCCCATCAGGCTCAGTTCCGCCGTCAGACGACCATCACGCATTTCCAGTTGACGGCTCATACGTTTCGCCAGTTGCAGATCGTGAGTAACCACCAGAAAGGCAGTGCCCTGCAAGCGATTCAATTCTCCGAGCAACTGGAAGATGCTGTCAGCGTTACGCGCATCGAGGTTACCAGTAGGTTCATCCGCCAGCACCAGACGCGGGTTATTAACCAGCGCCCGGGCAATCGCCACACGCTGACGCTCACCGCCAGAAAGTTCTGACGGGCGGTGATTCGCCCGGTGCTCCAGCCCCACAGCTTTTAACATTTCCAGCGCCCGACTGTTAATTTCAGCAGGCTTTTTCTTGCCAATCAGCAGCGGCATAGCGACGTTTTCCAGCGCGGTAAAGTCCGGCAGCAGGTGGTGGAACTGATAAATAAAGCCCAACTTCTGGTTGCGCAGTTCCGCTTTCGCCGCCGACGACAGTTTGCTCATCGGCTGACCGCTAAAAATCACATCACCGGAGGTTGGCGTATCCAGCCCGCCCAGTAAATGCAGCAAGGTACTTTTGCCAGAACCGGAGCTACCGACAATGGCCATCATTTCGCCTTCGCCCACGCTGAAACTGACATTGTGCAGCACGTCGGTTTGCACACTGCCTTCCTGATAGCGTTTGCACAGGTTGTCGCATTGCAACAGGATCTTATTCATAACGTAAAGCCTCAGCGGGTTGAGTGGCGGCAGCGCGCCAGGAAGGGTAAAGCGTAGAAAGCAGCGCGATAGCCATCGCCACCAGCGCAATAACAATGACCTGTAAAGGTTCGATAGCGACCGGTAACGCCGCGCCATCAAGCAGGACGCCGATTATCGGCATCAGATTATTTAACTGGCTGGCAAGCAGTGCACCAAGCGCAGCGCCCAGGATCGCACCGATAACGCCAGCGCTGGCTCCTTGTACCATAAAGACCATCATGATTTGTCGTGGAGTTAAGCCTTGTGTCTGTAGGATCGCCACTTCGCCCTGCTTCTCCATTACCATCAGCCCCAGCGATGTAATAATGTTAAACGCTGCAACGGCGACAATCAGACTCAGCAGCAGGCCCATCATATTTTTTTCCATGCGCACGGCCTGGAACAACTCGCCTTTACGATCGCGCCAGTCCTGCCACTTGCTGCCTTCTGGCAGTTTTTGCTGGCTTAAAGAGTCGACTTTCAGCGGCTCATCCAGCCACAGACGCCAGCCGGTGATATTACCCGCCGGGTAACGCATCAGACGCGAGGCATCCTCAATATTCACCAGCATTTCATAGCCGTCGACTTCACTGTTGGCAGCAAAAGTGCCAATCACATTGAACAGACGCTGACTTGGAATACGCCCCATCGGCGTAAACTGGCTGGCAGACGGCACCATCACACGGATTTGATCGCCGCGATTGACGCCTAACTGTGAGGCAAGTTGTTCACCGAGGATGACATTATATTTCCCCGGTTCGAGGTCGGCTTGCTTCACATTGACCAGATACGGGGTTAGCGGATCTTTTTGCGCCGGGTCGATACCCAGCATCACCCCGACCGCCACGCTGCGCGCGCTTTGCAGCACCACATCACCTGTAGTGAGAGGCGCAATACGATTTACGCCGTCAAGTTTGACCGCAGTCTCCGGGAGTTGTTGCGGGTTAAGGGAGCCATGCTCCGAAGAGAGAATTGCCTGTGGCATCAGGCCAAGGATGTTGTTTTGCAGTTCGCGCTCAAAACCGTTCATCACTGACAATACCGTGACCAGCGCCATCACCCCGAGGGTAATGCCGATAGTAGAAAGCCAGGAGACGAAACGACCGAAGCGATCCGCTGCACGCCCACGCATGTAACGCAGGCCAATAAATAGAGCGACAGGTTGGTACATGAAATCCGTCTGGTTGCTGTTAGCAAAGACACGAGTATATAAGCGAAAGCAGGATGGGTAAACGCCTGAACTGTAAGTGATCGTCAGGGCTAATCTGAAAAGTATCAGTAAATCAATCGGCTAAAGTGTCTCGTTTTCTCATCTGCCTTGTAACCTGATCTTTATCTGAAAAATAACCAAATACAGACAGATACGCATTACACCACGCCGCTCACCCCGCAGGATCAACGGCATGTTAAATTTTATGAGCGCGTTGTCCTGATGAAACAAAAAGAGCTATGGATTAATCAGATCAAAGGGTTATGTATTTGCCTGGTGGTGGTTTATCACTCGGTTGTTACCTTTTATCCGCATCTGACCACTTTCCAGCATCCGTTATCGGAAGTCTTGAGCAAATGCTGGATCTATTTCAATCTTTACCTTGCACCCTTTCGGATGCCGGTCTTTTTCTTTATATCCGGCTATTTGATTCGCCGCTACATCGACAGCGTGCCGTGGGGTAATTGTGTCGATAAACGCATCTGGAGCATCTTTTGGGTGCTGGCGCTTTGGGGCATTGTCCAGTGGCTGGCGTTGAGCGCGCTCAACCAATGGCTGGCACCAGAGCGCGATTTAAACAATACCGCCAATGCTGCTTATGCCGATTCCACCGGCGAGTTCCTGCATGGGATGGCCACCGCCAGCACCAGCTTGTGGTATCTGTATGCCTTAATCGTCTATTTCGTGGTGTGTAAAGCTTTTAACCGCCAGGCTCTGCCGTTATTCGCCCTGTTTGTACTGATGAGCGTGGCTGTTAATTTCGTTCCCACACCGTGGTGGGGGATGAACAGTGTGATCCGCAATTTGCCTTATTACAGTCTTGGCGCATGGTTTGGCTCAACGTTGATGACCTACGTTAAAGAGGTGCCGCTACGTCGCCATCTGTTGATAGCAGTGCTGCTGGCTGTTCTGGCGATCGGAGCCTGGTTGTTGAACGTGTCGCTACTACTGTCGCTGGTGTCGATTGTGGTGATTATGAAGCTGTTTTATCAGTTCGAGCAGCGCTTCGGTCTGCGTTCCCTCAGCCTGTTGAATGTGATTGGTTCCAACACCATCGCCATCTACACCACCCATCGCATTCTGGTAGAGATATTCAGCTTAAGTCTGATTCCGCAAATAAACGCGGCGCGCTGGTCGCCGCCAATCGAACTGGCGCTCCTGCTGGTTTATCCCTTTGTCAGTTTGTTGATTTGCACACTGGCTGGCTTGCTGGTGCGAAAATTTTCACAACGCGCATTCAACGATCTGTTGTTCTCCCCGCCTTCTCTGCCTGCAACCAGTTACTCTCGCTAAGCCATCGCCCCAGCCGGGGCGATTCAATTTGCTAAACCATGTCGATTCCGGATAATGAACAGCATTGCTTATCAGAGATATGCCCCCATATGTTGAGGCATATCCTAACGAGACTCTGACAACTGTTATGCCTGAACAATATCGTTATACGCTGCCCGTCAAAGCGGGTGAGCAGCGTCTGCTGGGCGAGTTAACCGGAGCTGCCTGCGCGACGCTGGTAGCCGAAATTGCCGAACGTCACGCCGGACCGGTGGTGCTTATTGCACCAGATATGCAAAATGCCCTGCGTTTGCACGATGAAATCAGCCAGTTCACCGACCAGATGGTGATGAACCTGGCGGACTGGGAAACCCTCCCCTACGACAGTTTTTCGCCTCATCAGGACATTATCTCCTCGCGTCTTTCCACCCTTTACCAGTTACCATCAATGCAGCGTGGCGTACTGATTGTTCCGGTGAATACGCTTATGCAGCGCGTTTGCCCGCACAGTTTTCTCCACGGCCATGCGCTGGTAATGAAAAAAGGTCAGCGGTTATCGCGCGATGCATTGCGTACCCAACTGGACAGCGCCGGTTATCGCCATGTTGATCAGGTGATGGAGCACGGCGAATACGCCACGCGTGGTGCGTTGCTGGATCTTTTCCCAATGGGCAGCGAACTGCCTTATCGTCTTGATTTTTTTGATGATGAAATCGACAGCCTGCGGGTATTTGACGTCGACAGCCAGCGCACGCTGGAAGAAGTGGAAGCCATCAACCTGCTGCCCGCACATGAATTTCCGACCGATAAAGCGGCGATTGAGCTGTTCCGCAGTCAGTGGCGCGATACTTTTGAGGTGAAACGCGATCCGGAACATATTTACCAGCAAGTGAGTAAAGGCACGCTGCCTGCCGGGATCGAATACTGGCAGCCGCTGTTCTTCAGCGAACCGCTGCCGCCACTGTTCAGTTATTTCCCGGCCAATACGTTGCTGGTGAATACCGGCGATCTGGAAAACAGTGCCGAACGTTTCCAGGCTGATACGCTGGCGCGTTTTGAAAGTCGCGGCGTCGATCCGATGCGACCGCTATTGCCGCCACAATCGCTCTGGCTGCGAGTGGATGAACTTTTCTCGGCGTTAAAAAACTGGCCTCGCGTGCAGCTTAAAACCGAGCATTTACCGACGAAAGCAGCGAATGCCAATTTAGGTTTTCAGAAACTGCCAGACCTGGCCATTCAGGCGCAACAAAAAGCGCCGCTGGATGCGCTGCGTAAATTTCTCGAATCCTTCGATGGCCCGGTGGTGTTCTCGGTAGAAAGTGAAGGCCGCCGCGAAGCACTCGGGGAACTGCTCGCCCGAATCAAAATTGCCCCGCAACGCATTATGCGTCTCGATGAGGCCAGCGAGCGTGGACGTTATCTGATGATCGGTGCTGCCGAACATGGTTTTATCGATACAGTACGTCATCTGGCGCTGATTTGTGAAAGCGATCTGCTCGGTGAACGTGTTGCCCGTCGTCGTCAGGACTCTCGTCGCGCCATCAACCCAGACACGCTGATCCGCAACCTCGCGGAGCTGCATATCGGCCAGCCAGTTGTTCACCTGGAACATGGCGTCGGGCGCTATGCCGGAATGACCACGCTGGAGGCTGGCGGCATTACGGGCGAGTATCTGATGCTCACCTACGCCAACGACGCCAAACTGTATGTTCCGGTGTCATCGCTGCACCTGATTAGCCGTTACGCCGGTGGCGCAGAAGAAAACGCTCCGCTGCATAAACTTGGCGGAGATGTGTGGTCACGGGCGCGGCAGAAAGCGGCGGAAAAAGTGCGTGATGTGGCAGCGGAACTACTGGATATCTACGCCCAACGCGCTGCCAAAGAAGGCTTCGCGTTTAAACACGATCGCGAACAATATCAATTGTTCTGCGACAGCTTCCCGTTCGAAACCACGCCGGATCAGGCGCAGGCCATCAACGCAGTTCTTAGCGACATGTGTCGGCCACTGGCAATGGATCGTCTGGTGTGCGGTGACGTTGGCTTTGGTAAAACGGAAGTGGCGATGCGTGCCGCTTTCCTGGCGGTGGAAAACCACAAGCAGGTGGCAGTGCTGGTGCCAACCACCCTCCTCGCCCAACAACACTACGACAACTTCCGCGACCGTTTTGCTAACTGGCCGGTGCGCATCGAAATGATCTCCCGTTTCCGCAGCGCCAAAGAACAGGCGCAAATCCTTACGGAAGTGGCGGAAGGGAAAATCGATATTTTGATCGGCACGCACAAACTGCTGCAAAACGACGTCAAGTTTAAAGATTTGGGCTTGCTGATTGTCGATGAAGAACACCGCTTTGGTGTCCGTCATAAAGAACGCATTAAAGCGATGCGCGCGAACGTCGACATACTGACGCTCACCGCGACACCAATTCCGCGCACGCTGAACATGGCAATGAGTGGAATGCGCGATCTGTCAATTATCGCCACACCGCCCGCCCGTCGTCTGGCGGTCAAAACGTTTGTCCGCGAGTACGACAGCCTGGTCGTCCGGGAGGCCGTCCTGCGTGAAATTTTGCGTGGGGGGCAGGTTTATTATCTCTACAATGACGTGGAAAACATCCAGAAAGCCGCCGAACGGCTGGCGGAACTGGTGCCAGAAGCACGAATTGCCATCGGTCACGGGCAGATGCGTGAGCGCGAACTGGAACGGGTGATGAATGATTTCCATCACCAGCGTTTCAACGTGCTGGTTTGTACCACAATTATCGAAACCGGGATCGACATTCCTACCGCCAACACCATTATCATTGAACGCGCGGATCATTTCGGTCTGGCGCAGTTGCACCAGTTGCGCGGTCGCGTCGGACGCTCACACCATCAGGCGTATGCGTGGCTGCTGACGCCACATCCGAAAGCGATGACTCCCGATGCGCAAAAACGTCTCGAGGCGATTGCGTCTCTGGAAGACCTTGGCGCGGGCTTTGCGCTGGCAACTCACGATCTGGAGATTCGCGGTGCGGGTGAACTGCTCGGTGAAGAACAAAGTGGTTCGATGGAAACCATCGGTTTCTCGCTGTATATGGAGTTGCTGGAAAACGCCGTTGATGCGCTGAAAGCCGGACGCGAGCCGTCGCTGGAAGATCTCACCAGCCAGCAAACGGAAGTCGAACTGCGGATGCCGTCGCTACTGCCGGACGATTTCATCCCTGACGTGAATACACGTCTGTCGTTCTATAAACGCATTGCCAGCGCCAAAACGGAAAATGAACTGGAAGAGATCAAAGTAGAGCTTATCGATCGCTTCGGCCTGCTGCCGGATCCGGCACGTACTCTGCTGGAGATTGCCCGCCTGCGTCAGCAAGCGCAGAAGCTGGGGATCCGGAAGCTGGAGGGGAATGAGAAAGGCGGCGTGATCGAATTTGCCGAGAAGAATCACGTGAATCCAGCCTGGTTGATTGGTTTGCTGCAAAAACAGCCGCAGCACTATCGTCTCGATGGCCCGACGCGCCTGAAGTTTATTCAGGATTTGAGCGAGCGGAAACAACGTATCGACTGGGTGCGCCAGTTTATGCGTGAGCTGGAAGAGAACGCCATCGCGTAGTAGTAAATCGGGGGGCGGTTATGCCCCCTTTAGACACAAAGCATAAACAAAATTTGCTACGCTTATCAGGCCTACCGTGTATTGAATTTGCAGGCGGATAAGGCGTTCACACCGCATCGGGCATGAACCAGCATCTCTCCTAATATTTACAAATTCTTTGCACTTCCCTGCACTACCCGACACTGCCACCATTCATAATTCATACTTATTTTTTTATTACAATAACCTTATATTTTTTATGGATTTTTGGTGATGATCAAAACGCGTTTTTCTCGCTGGCTGACGTATTTTACGTTCGCCGCAGCCGTAGCACTGGCGCTACCGGCAAAAGCCAATACCTGGCCGCTGCCGCCTGCGGGTAGTCGTCTGGTTGGTGAAAATAAATTTCATGTGGTGGAGAATGACGGTGGTTCGCTGGAAGCCATCGCCAAAAAATATAACGTCGGTTTCCTGGCGCTGTTACAGGCCAACCCTGGCGTTGATCCGTATGTACCACGAGCCGGAAGCGTGTTAACGATTCCGTTGCAAACGCTGCTGCCGGATGCGCCACGTGAAGGCATTGTGATCAATATTGCAGAGTTACGTCTCTATTATTATCCACCGGGTAAAAATTCGGTGACCGTATATCCGATCGGCATTGGCCAGTTAGGCGGAGACACATTGACGCCAACAATGGTAACTACCGTTTCGGACAAGCGAGCTAACCCAACATGGACACCTACCGCAAACATCCGCGCCCGTTATAAAGCCCAGGGCATCGAACTTCCGGCTGTTGTTCCGGCAGGACCGGATAATCCGATGGGTCATCATGCGATCCGTCTGGCGGCCTATGGCGGCGTTTATTTGCTTCACGGTACAAACGCCGATTTCGGCATTGGTATGCGGGTAAGTTCCGGCTGTATTCGTCTGCGCGATGACGATATCAAAACACTTTTCAGCCAGGTCACCCCTGGCACCAAAGTGAACATTATCAACACACCGATTAAAGTCTCTGCCGAGCCAAATGGCGCACGCCTGGTAGAAGTGCATCAGCCTCTGTCAGAGAAGATTGATGACGATCCGCAATTGTTGCCGATTACGCTCAATAGTGCGATGCAGGCATTTAAAAATGCAGCGCAAACTGACGCCGAAGTAATGCAGCATGTGATGGATGTACGTTCAGGAATGCCGGTGGATGTACGCCGTCATCAAGTGAACCAACAAGCGTTGTAAATACCGGATAAAAAAATCCCCGCGGCACGGCATGTCGCGGGGAAAAAAAGCAGCAGTAACGGGCATTAATGAGGGTTAATGCTTATTTATAAATTACTGCCGTTCCATGAAGGGTATTCGGGCCGGTTACTGAAGTAATACGGAAAGATTTTGCGCCCATCTCATCCGCTTTTTGTGCCAGTTGTTCTTCCAGCGATCCCAGATTTGTCCCCGCGTTAGCACTGATAGTACCCACTTTTTGTTGACCTTCTGGTGTTGCCTGAACTTCGACAGCCGCAAAGCTGGCAAATGACATGGAGCTTAAAATCGCCGCAGTGATGAGGGTTTTTACGTTTTTCATAATAGTGACCTTATGCAGATGAATGGCGTCGCAAGCAATTACTTAACGATCGATAACTAAATGATAGATGTGATCTGGATCACATACAAGATATTTTTTATAACACTCATTAATTAAATTAAAACTCTTTAAATTTCAGTTAAATAGAGAGCAATTATTTTTCTGCTCCCTGGACTGGTGAACGGTGGTGATTATTTTTATAATAATCATTCATTCACAGCTACAAGGTACAACGGCATCATGGCAACTGACTCAGCACATTGTGTAAAAAAAAGCCGTGGCCGCCCCAAAATGTTCGACAGGGAAGCCGCGCTTGATAAGGCTATGAAACTGTTCTGGCTGCACGGTTATGAAGCAACTTCCCTTGCCGATCTCGTCGAAGCGACCGGAGCCAAAGCGCCGACGCTGTATGCGGAATTCACCAACAAAGAGGGATTATTCCGCGCCGTACTTGACCGCTATATCGACCGTTTTGCCGCAAAGCACGAAGCGCAATTGTTTTGTGAAGAGAAAAGCGTGGAGTCTGCACTGGCAGACTATTTCGCCGCCATCGCGAGCTGTTTTACCAGTAAAGACACCCCTGCAGGTTGCTTTATGATTAACAACTGCGCCACGCTCTCCCCGGATTCTGGAGATATCGCCCATACCGTAAAGTCACGCCACGCGATGCAGGAACGCACCTTGCAACAGTTTTTATGTCAACGCCAGGCTCGCGGGGAAATTCCTGCCCACTGTGACGTAACGCATCTTGCGGAATTTCTTAATTGTATAATTCAGGGGATGTCGATCAGTGCCCGGGAAGGCGCATCGCTGGAAAAACTAATGCAGATTTCGCGGACAACATTGCGCTTATGGCCAGCGCTGGTGAAATAAGACGCAAAAAAAGCCCCTCAGCCTGAGCGAATGAGGGGCTAAATTGCAGAGTACAGCTTTTTTATACTTTGTTATTCAGAACCAGTTGTCCGTTGTTATCCAATGGGATTTGTGTGCCCGGATCGCTACCCATGCGGATTTTGCCCTGCTGATCGCCAATCTTATAGGTCACGTCATATCCCAGCATTTTTTCTGACTTGTCATATACCGTTTTACAACGCTGTTGGGTGGTCGTGTAAGTATCGCTTTCCTGGAGAGAGCCCTGAATCTGATTACCGGCATACCCACCACCAAGCGCCCCCACAACGGTGGCAACATCTTTACCGCGCCCACCGCCAAACTGATGCCCTATAACCCCGCCCGCCACAGCGCCCAGAACCGAACCGGCGATGCGATTTTCATCCTGCACCGGTCGGCGGTGAGTCACCGTGACGTTGCGGCACTCCTGGCGCGGTGTTTTAACTGTTTCCTTGATTGGGATTGCAGAAACAACCTGAGCGTATTGCGGGCCACGTTCAAACACGTTCAGACTGGCTACTGCTGCTACGCCGAGCGCAGCCGCGACACCAATCCCGATACCCGCCAACATTGATTTATTCACGGGAACACCTCCTTCTTTGCAGTTATGCCAATCATGCAAGCGAAGAGGAAAAGCCGCTATCAGACAGAAGATGAAAAACGCGGGAATAGCAGGAAATACTGAATGATTCAGATGAGTCTGAAGGGATGCCTGATGCGACACTTAACGCGTCTTATCAGGCTCACAAATCGTCCTCTTCCTGTAAGGGCGGATGAGGCGTTCACACCACATCCGCCAGTACAAGCCAATTAATGCAGTTTCAGACGCGGACGGATCACGCGGTTAATGCTACCTACCAGCATCATCAGCCCCGTTTTAAAGTAGCCATGCAGCGCAATCTGATGCATGCGGTACAGAGAAACGTACACAAAACGCGCAATACGTCCTTCAATCATCATCGAACCTCGGGTCAGGTTACCCATCAGGCTACCAACGGTAGAGAAGTTCGACAGTGATACCAGCGAACCGTGATCCTTATACTGATAATTTTTTAGTGGTTTACCGTTCATCTGCGCCAGAATATTGTTCATTGCGCAGGTAGCCATCTGATGTGCGGCCTGGGCGCGCGGCGGTACAAAGCCCCCTTCCGGACGCGGACACGACGCACAGTCGCCAATGGCATAAATGTCTGGATCGCGCGTGGTTTGCAGCGTCGGTTCCACCACCAGTTGGTTGATACGGTTGGTTTCCAGCCCACCAATATCTTTCAGGAAATCCGGCGCTTTAATTCCGGCAGCCCACACCATCAGATCGGCCTGAATATATTCGCCATCTTTAGTGTGCAAACCGCCTTCATCGGCACTGGTCACCATCGTTTGCGTCAGTACACGAACGCCCAGTTTCGTTAACTCACTGTGAGCCGCAGCAGAGATACGTGGCGGCAATGCTGGCAAAATTCGCTCGCCCGCTTCCACCAGCGTTACATTCAGGGCTTCGTTGGTCAGCCCTTTGTAACCGTAACTATGTAGTTGTTTCACCGCATTGTGCAGTTCGGCAGAGAGTTCCACGCCAGTAGCGCCGCCGCCGACAATCGCAATGTTCACTTTGCCATTGGCGCCCAAATTAGCAGAGTACTTCAGGAACAGATTCAGCATCTCCTGGTGGAAACGACGCGCCTGGTGCGGGTTATCGAGGAAAATGCAGTTCTCTTTTACACCCGACGTATTGAAATCGTTGGAGGTGCTGCCCAATGCCATTACCAGCGTGTCATAGGCAATTTTGCGTTCAGGCACCAGCAGTTCGCCTTTTTCGTCGCGCAGTTCAGCAATGGTGATTGTTTTCGCTTCACGATCGATATCAACCACAGAACCTAACTGGAACTGGAAACCATGATTACGTGCATGGGCCAGATAGCTCAGCGCATCAACGCCTTCATCGAGCGATCCAGTCGCCACTTCGTGCAGCAGCGGTTTCCACAGATGGCTGTGGTTACGATCTACCAGCGTAATTTTGGCTTTTTTCTTGCGCCCCAACTTATGTCCAAGCTGTGTCGCCATTTCCAGCCCACCAGCACCGCCGCCGACAATCACAATCTTTTTCAATGGCGTAGTCAACGTGACCCCCTTAAATTTATTAACCAATTGTTAATTAATGGTTATGATCATAGCCCTTAATTAACAGCAGGTTACAGTGATGAAAATGTTCTTCGCTATTGAGAATAACATGAATGGTGCATTGGTCATACCAAAATTGATGTGAATCAAGTTTTGTTGCTGAAAAGATAATCGGATTTACCGGATGAGATCAAAAAACACAGTGCTTTGTTTATTGTTCAAGCAGCTTCGAGAGAGTGAAACAGGGTGAGGTGTTAGGCCTGATAAGATGCACATCAGACATTGGTGCACGGCTGTCGGATGCGGCGTGGACGCCTTATCCTACCTACAGAATCCGGGGCGCATCAGATAGCGGCAAGGTTACCTGATGCGACCGATGATAGCTTTTAACCGAGGGTTTTGAACGCTTTAATACGCTGCAAATGCGGGGAGATGTTTTTGAACTTGTGCGTCTGCTCTTCGTCCCAGACAATCTCGTAATAATGATGCAACTCTTCAGATGTCCGCTGGCTATTAAGCGCTTCATCGTGACGCGACAAGATCACCAGGCAACGATCGCGATTCTTCTCGCGGAAGTTGGTCACACACTTAGTAGCAATATCAGCGTACTCTTCCGGGCGATCAATCTTCCCTTCCATGTTTTCATAAGGGAACAGATTAGGGTTGAAGATCACCTGGCGGATATCACAGAGAAAACCAATCCGCTCCGCCCAGTAACCACCCAGCCCAACACCGCAAATTAACGGGCGCTCGTCAACATTCAGTTGCAGCATTTTGTCCACTTCTTTGAGCAGATGCTGCATATCGTGTTTCGGGTGCAGAGTGCTGTAGCTTATCAGCCGTACATCGGGATCAATAAACTGCAATTGTAAGACTTTTTCGTGGTTACCCGGACTGTTAGAGTCAAAACCGTGTAAATAGATAATCATCGCTTCCTCACATAAGCCAGGGTTAGTGACTTGCTTTCTCTTCCTGCCAGCGTTCATGTAACTGATTCAGACGGGCGCTGATCTCTTTCCAGCGAGCCAAGTCCATCAGTTCCTGTCGCGAAAATGAACCTTTATGATACAAACGTGTAACACGTTCTGCCTTGATCGGTGACAGATTATCTAACACGCTGACGGCCCCTTTACGATTATTGCAGACCAGGATCATATCGCAACCCGCATCCAGTGATGCCTGCCCACGTTCAGCATAACTGCCCATAATCGCTGCGCCTTCCATCGATAAATCGTCAGAGAAAATCACACCGTCAAAACCCAGTTCCTGACGTAAAACGGTCTTAAGCCAGTGGGGAGATCCGCTCGCCGGACGCGGATCAACATCACTGTAGATCACATGCGCAGGCATAATGGCGTCGAGTTTATTTTCGCGAATTAACGTGCTGAAGACTGACATATCTTTGGCACGAATTTCCGCTTGCGGACGCGGATCACACGGCGTCTCTTTATGTGAGTCAGCAGTTACTGCGCCGTGACCAGGAAAGTGTTTACCGGTGGTTTTCATTCCGGCTTCATGCATACCATCAATAAATCGGCTGGCGATTGCGAGGGCTTTTTCTGGATCAGCATGATAAGAACGCTCACCAATCGCCGCGCTGATATGCCCTACGTCCAGCACTGGCGCAAAGCTGATATCAATATCCATAGCGATCATTTCGCTGGCCATTAACCAACCCGCCTCTTGCGCCAGTTTGCCACCCTCTTCCATTCCCAGCAGTGCAGCGAATGATTGCGCCGCCGGTAAGCAGGTAAAACCCTCACGAAAACGCTGCACACGCCCACCTTCCTGATCCACCGCCACCACCAGGTGATTGCGCGAAGCTGCTCGGATCTGACGCACCAGTTCGCGTAACTGCTCTGGATCGTGATAGTTACGCGTAAAGAGAATCAGCCCTCCGACCAGCGGATGCGCGAGAATCTCACGCTCTTCCGCGTCCAGTTCGTAACCTTCAACATCCAACATTACTGGACCCACACTGCTCTCCTTATTGTTTTATTGATAGCTGCCGCCAGGTGTCATTGGCCAGCCTGATAAATTGTTGATCGCCGGTTTGTTGCCAGCGGTACTCAAACCACCCTGCTTTCAGCATCAGCAACCAGGGAAACCAGCGCCTGACCTGACGCCACAATTGCTCCGGATTAATCTTCGCCCGCACGGCATAATCATTAACCAACCGTCGGTGCTGGTCAGTATTTTCCACCCACACCGCCGCCAGTTCCAGCGCGATATCGCCATCACCGGCATACTCCCAGTCGATGAGTTTTAACCCTGACGCGCTATGCACCAGGTTTCCGGCATGAACATCCATATGCAACGGACTCAGGCGTAGTGGCTGTGGTTCCCGCGCTTTGCGCAGACGTTTCAACATTCGCAGCCACCCCGTTGTTCGCCGCGCAGGATCGCTTTGCTGCCAGTACAGTTCCAGTAGCGGCAACAACGTTACTCGCCAGCCAAAACGCGGTTGTTGATGCAAATAATACAGCAAGCCAGCCAGTTCGTCGGTATCTGGCAATTGCGTTTTTACCTCGCCGGGTAAATAGTCAACCACCATCCAGCCACGAAGATATAAATGCGGCTTTGGCGCAAGGTATGCAGGTAATTGTGATAACACCCGATACTGACGTAAAAACGCGGACTGCGACGCATCAGGATCGTGCGGCTGACGCACAACAAAACGCTGATCCTTATATTCAATGAGAAAACTCCCGCCGCTAAGCCCATGATTAAACGTCGCGACGGGATGATACTGCGGAAAATAGCGCGACAGTAATTCGTCGCGCGTGATGGGATTATTGCTGCTGAACGGCACCTTTACCTGACCAAATAATTTCGCCCGTCTGCACCAACATCAGTTGCATTTGTAGGGTCGGTGCATTGACGTTGCCAGAGGCACTGGAGTAAAGCACGTAATGAGCTCCGACATTGCGAGCAATGCCTATGGCTTTACTACGCGTGCCTAAGCTGTCCTGCGGCGACAAACCTAGCTGCTGCTTAGCCATAGAAAGCTGCTGGGCGGAAACAAGGGTAAATTTACCGTTATTGGCCAGCGCATTACGCAGCGTTTCAGTCGCTTCTCCGGTATTCAGCGAACCGTTAGTACGGTTGTTAACGCTATCAACCAGCAGAACGCTCCCCGCAGTCACGCCATCAGCCCCAAGCATCTTACTGACCATTGGTTGCATTGCGCCATTCCAGTCATAATGACGAATATGCGGTGCAGGAGGCGCGGTTTGATCTTCGTGCTCAATTGGCCCTGGCTGCTGCGGGATCGTCGGCACCGATGGCACCGTGGGTACTGGCTGTTGCGGCTCGGCAGGTTGCTCCGGCGCAGGTTTCACCTCTTCTACCGGTGCGGGTTCACGTGGCCCCACACACCCGGCGAGAAACATCGCCAGCGCGGTGATTAAGGCGTAGCGACTCATTTTTGTCATCAAGATTCACCCCTTACAAATAAATATAAAGTCTGACTTTGTGCGCCCCAAGATAATTGGCGCTGCCGTACAGAGTCACCGCTGAACGCGCGGGAATCGTGACACTGCGTGGCGTTTCCAGAGGATGCATCTCCAGCCCTCTGGCGTCATACCAATAAAAACGATAATGAACGGTAACGGGTTCTTGCCTTTCGTTATAGAGCGTCGAGGATGCTGAAGACTGAATATCAGACATTGAAAAAACAGGCTTTTCTGCGCTGATACCAGCAGCCAGAAGTGATGACTCCATCACCAGAGATTGTTCATCATTCACCGGAATTTCCGGATGTGAGCGACAACCCACCAGCAATAACAGCGCCAGAGACACCAGCCCAAAGCATCCTTTTCTCATCGTTACAGACCTTTATGCGCCAGCATTGGCCCCAACGGACGACCACCCAGCAGGTGCATATGGATGTGGTACACCTCTTGTCCACCATGACGGTTGGTATTCATGATCAAACGGTAACCATCTTCGGCAATCCCTTCCTGCTCAGCGATTTTTGCCGCCACGGTGATCATGCGCCCCAGCGCCTGCTCATGCTCGGTTGACACGTCATTCACGGTAGGAATGAGGATATTAGGAATGATCAGAATATGTGTTGGCGCTTGCGGCGAAATATCGCGAAACGCCGTTACCAGATCATCCTGGTAAACGATATCGGAGGGGATCTCACGACGAATAATTTTGCTGAAAATAGTTTCTTCTGCCACGACATTTTCCTTTTTCATAATAGCCATGCGTTGCGCCATGCTACGCCGCGCCACACTGCGAGTATAGAGTATGGTCGAGTTAAACCCGCTCTTTCAACCTTAACTCACGATTTATTAAGCAAAAAATCGCTTTACTGCCGCATACATCGCTATTATTCCCATTTCCGCCTGCTAATGAACCGAAAACATGATTTCTCTTTAGTTTATATATTAAACAGGGATACACAGCCGCCATTGTTACCCGCCTGTATTGCGTTGGCATTATTCTTTCGCGCCGAAAACGACAGTTGATCTGTTCACCCGTTATCAGGTGACAAAAAACTTCTCGTTACAGGGGAACGTCAATAACCTGTTCGATAAAACCTATGATCCCAACGTAGAAGGTTCTATCGTCTACAGCGCACCGCGTAATTTCAGCATTACCGGAACGTACCCGTTCTGATTGGCGCCAGTAAAAAAGGCAGCCATTTGGCTGCCTTAGTCTCCCCAACATCTTACGGATTAGTGGTTACGGATGTACTCATCCATTTCAGTTTTCAGGTTATCGGATTTAGTACCGAAAATCGCCTGAACACCAGAACCAGCAACCACTACGCCCGCTGCGCCCAGTTTTTTCAGGCCAGCCTGATCCACTTTGGACACATCAGCAACGCTGACGCGCAAACGGGTAATACATGCGTCGAGGTTAGTGATGTTTTCTTTACCGCCAAATGCGGCAACCAGAGCCGGTGCCATTTCGCTAGTACCGGTTGCTTTCGCATCTTCAGTTGCGTCTTCACGGCCCGGCGTTTTCAGATCCAGAGCTTTAATCAGCACGCGGAAGATAGTGTAGTAAACAATCGCATAACCGATACCGACAATCGGGAACAGCCACAGGTTGCTGCTGTTACCAGACAGTACGATAAAGTCAATCAGACCGTGCGAGAACGAAGTACCGTCACGCATCCCCAGCAGAATACAGATTGGGAATGCCAGACCTGCCAAAATCGCGTGGATGATGTACAGGATCGGCGCAACGAACATGAAGGAGAACTCGATCGGTTCGGTGATACCGGTCAGGAACGAGGTCAGTGCCGCGGAGATCATGATACCGCCCACTTTAGCGCGGTTTTCTGGTTTAGCAGAGTGCCAGATAGCAATCGCGGCAGCCGGCAGACCGTACATTTTGAACAGGAAGCCGCCAGACAGTTTACCCGCAGTCGGGTCACCCGCCATATAACGCGGAATATCGCCGTGGAACACCTGACCTGCGGCATTGGTGTATTCACCAATCTGCATCTGGAAAGGTACGTTCCAGATGTGGTGCAGACCAAACGGTACCAGGCAGCGTTCGATGAAGCCGTAGATACCAAACGCAACTACCGGGTTCTGGTAAGCAGCCCACTGGGAGAAGGTCTGGATTGCGGAACCAATTGGCGGCCAAATGAAGGACAGCACAACGCCAGTAAAGATGGCAGCCAGGCCAGAAATGATCGGCACAAAGCGTTTACCGGCAAAGAAGCCAAGATACTCAGGCAGCTTAATACGGTAGAAACGGTTAAACATGTACGCTGCAATCGCACCGGAGATGATTCCCCCGAGTACGCCTGTATCCGCCAGATGTTTAGCGGCAATTTCTTCAGCAGGTAAATGCAGTACCAGCGGCGCAACCACGGCCATGGTTTTTACCATGATGCCATAGGCAACAACTGCGGCCAGCGCAGATACGCCATCGTTATTGGTAAAGCCGAGGGCAACACCAATCGCAAAAATCAGTGGCATGTTTGCAAAGACGGAACCGCCTGCTTCTGCCATAACATGCGATACAACGGCGGGTAGCCAGCTGAAATTCGCGGAACCGACGCCCAGCAGAATACCTGCGATAGGCAGTACGGATACCGGCAGCATCAGCGATTTACCGACCTTTTGCAGGTTAGCAAATGCATTCTTAAACATAATTGAGAGTGCTCCTGAGTATGGGTGCTTTTTTAACGTTCTCACGCGTGGCAAGGGGGGAGAGCCTTACCGTATACAGGGCATCTAAGCGCCCCTTATTTATTACACAGAGTAAAATAATTCAATGTTGATTTGTTTGACGGTTATCACGTTTCAACTTCTGGTCATGAGAGAAGTTGCACATTTTGACAAAACATATGTCAAGATATTTCAAACGTGGTTATCCACCGCCCAATTTGCGGCGGTGAACTTTACTCGTTTTACCCATTAATTACGAGCTTAAAAAAAATTCATTCAACAGATGGATTGAAGGCGGGAAGCGTCGATGTGAAACAGACGGGCGAAGTTATCGGTGGTTACCTGCGCCAGTTCTTCAACGGCAACACCTTTCAACACAGCCATGTATTCTGCAACGTCACGAACCATCGCAGGTTGATTCTCTTTTCCTCGATGCGGTACGGGTGCCAGATAAGGTGAGTCAGTTTCGACCAACAACCGATCCAGAGGCACATAGCGCGCGGCATCGCGTAGCTGTTCCGCATTTCGGAAGGTCACAATGCCGGAGAAGGAGATGTAAAATCCGAGATCCAGTAACTTGCCCGCTGTTTCTCTGTCCTCTGTAAAACAGTGTAGTACGCCACCGCAATCCGTCACTCTTTCTTCGCGCAGAATTGCCAGCGTATCGGCACGGGCATCGCGCGTATGAACGATAACCGGTTTGTTCAGTTCGCGGCCAATCTGGATATGGTGAATAAAGGACTCTTGCTGACGCACTTTAGTTTCCGGCGTGTAATAATAATCCAGCCCGGTTTCACCCAGCGCAACAACCCCCTCTTCTGCCGCCAGGCGGCGTAAATCTTCCACATCGTAGGGATCGTTCTGGTTGAGCGGATGTACACCGCAAGAAAATGCAACGTTGTCACGTTCGCCTACCAGATCTCGCATATGCAAGTAACCCGGTAATGTCGTGGCAACCGCCAGACAAAATTTCACATCGCGCGCGGCGGCTTTCGCCAGAACGTCATCCACGTCCTTATGCAAAGATTCATAATTCAGACCATCAAGATGGCAGTGTGAGTCGACTAAAAACATAATGTCTCTCTTAAAGATGAGGAACCGGTAACACAACGCCCGGTTGCAGGTAATGCTCAATACGCAGTAAAAGATCGGTGATGAGAAGCTCGCGGTTTACGCCTGTGACAGAAATTAACTGTTCACGACTTTGGCAAACATCCCCCAGTATAGCCTGCAGGCGAGAGGGAGAAAGCTGGTTTGCCAGCGCGGCGACAACGCCAGGAACATCAACATTGGTGACATGTGAGGCGTCATAATGGCGTTTGAGCGCATCCATCAACAAAGTTGCCAGCCAATGTAAACGCGCCGGAGCTTGTTCGTGATTAAGTGCCGACAACATCGAATACCAGTCGCCAGATTGCACGCTATGTGCCAACGCCTGACAAAGAGTCTCACGTGCCTGCCAGGTATCTCCCTGAAACAACACCAACGCCGCACCAGGCGAACCGGCGCTCAGGCGCAATGCGGTGAGTATGGCCTCTGGTGACATTGTCACTTCACGCGCAAGCCAGCTCACCGCGTACTGTTCTGGCGGTGGTGCAAGGTAATACAAGCGACAACGGCTGCGCAGTGTGGCCAGTAAGCGTTCAATTTCTCGTGTAGCGAGGAAAAACCAGGTTTCCGCTGGCGGCTCTTCCAGAGTTTTCAGCAAGGCATTAGCAGCAGCATCAGTCAGCAAGGCGGCATCGGTGACCCAGACAACTTTTGCACCGCCTAAGCGTGCGTGCTCATTCAATTTTTCAGTGACTTCACGCACAGCATCAATGCCCAGCGCGTTCTTTCCTTTTTCAGGTGCAAGAGTGTAATAATCGGGATGTGTCCCCGCCTGCATCAACTGGCATCCACGACAGTGACCACAGCTTTTGTGGCCCTGCGGTTGTTGGCAAAGTAAATAACGGCTCAGAGCATAGATTAAGGCATCATCGCCCATACCGGGTAACGCCTGAATCAGTAGCGCATGGTGACCCCTTCCGGCCTGATAGCTGGCTACCAGTTTTTCGAAATCAGGTCGTAACCATGGATACCATCTCATGCGTCCTGCTCCTTAACCCAGTGAGTCACGGTGGTGCGAATCGCGTCCATAACGGCTTCCAGCGGCTGGGTAGCATCAATGGTATGAATGCTTTTATCTTGTGCGGCCAGTTCCAGGTAGCGGGCGCGGGTACGATTAAAGAAATCAAAAGACTCTTGCTCAATGCGATCCAGCTCGCCACGCGCACGTGCGCGCTTAAGGCCGACTTCTGGGGTAACATCGAGATAGAGCGTTAAGTCAGGGCGAAAATCCCCAAGAACGGCATCACGTAACGTTGCCAGCATATGCTGGTCAATACCACGGCCACCGCCCTGATACGCCTGAGTGGAGAGATCGTGGCGATCGCCAATCACCCAGGTTCCATTAGCCAGCGCGGGTTTGATGACAGTCTCGACCAACTGAACGCGCGCGGCATAAAACATCAGCACTTCGGCTTTATCGGTAATGACTTCATCGCCTACCGATTTGATATCCAGCACCAGGCTTCTTAACTTTTCGGCAAGTTGCGTGCCGCCAGGTTCCCGAGTGAAAACCATGTCACGGATACCCAGTTGCTCAAGCGTCTCGACCACCACGTTACGCGCGGTAGTTTTGCCTGCACCTTCCAGCCCTTCAATGACGATATACTTACTGCGCATTTTTTTCCTTAAGCACTTTCAGATAATCCTGCACAGACTTGTTATGACTGGCAAGATTGGTATTAAACGTGTGACCGCCTTTACCATCGGCCACAAAATAGAGATACGGCGTTTTTGCCGGATGCGCAGCAGCCTTCAGCGAATCCGCCCCCGGCGTTGCAATTGCGCCTGGTGGCAGACCGGTAATGGTATAAGTGTTATACGCTGTTGGTGCTTCCAGATCTGCACGGGAGAGCTTGCCATTATAACGCTCTCCCATCCCGTAAATCACCGTCGGGTCGGTCTGCAGACGCATGCCAATACGTAAACGGTTGATAAATACCGAGGCCACCTGATCGCGTTCACTGGCAACGGCCGTTTCTTTTTCGATAATCGACGCCATGGTCACCAGTTGGTTTTTATCTTTATAGGGCAGCCCATCTGCACGGCCTTCCCAGGCGCTATCGACCGCTTTCACCATTTTCTTGTGCGCTCGTTTGAGTAACGCGACATCAGTGGTATTGGCGGTATACATCCAGGTATCTGGCCAGAACCAGCCTTCAATCCACTCCGGGTTTTCCAGCTCCAGCGCCTGTGCCACGGTGGCGTATTTATCGTCGCTCAACGTGTGCTTAACATACGGTGCCTCACGCAATTGTTTGAGGTAATCGCTCAGACGCATCCCTTCCACCAGGCGTAGCGGGAACTGCGCTTCTTTACCGCTTTCCAGCAATTTCAGCATCTCGCGCACGGTCATCTGTGGTGTAAAACGGTAAGTACCGGCTTTGAAATGAGAAAGATCCGGCTCGATACGCAGCAACCATTGAAATACACGTGGGCGATTGATGATCTTATCGGCATAAAGTTGTTCACCGAGCCCCCGTCGCCCGGTCCCCGGTTTCAAGGTAAATATAGTCTCTTCTTTAATAAGTAATTTGCTGTCAGCAAGGTGGCGAACTTTCCAGACGCCCACACCAGCGGCGATACCCAGTACCACCAGCAATAACAAGACAATCAATAACACTTTTTTCATGACTAATTCGGGTGCTCACAAAGTGGGGCTAAATATTCATATAGCGTTGTTGACGAAAAGGAGACATCGTCACAAGCGCGTACAGGGATAATCGGCATTAGCGCATTACAAACTATCATCTCATCCGCCTGCATCACTTCTTCCAGTGTGGCTTGCACTTCGACAACCTGATAAGAGGATTGTGCCAGTAAACGAATACAGAATTGTCGCATAATGCCGTTGACACCAGCCTGATCCAGACGCGGCGTATAAACTACGTTGTTCTTGCGCCAGAACAAATTAGCCGCACAGCATTCCGTAACCCACCCTTCGCTGTCAAGAACCAGCGCCTCATCAGCGTTTGTCTGCTCAAGATGAGAGCGGATCAGTACTTGCTCAAGGCGATTCAGATGTTTAATACCTGCAAGATGAGGATTGCGCCCCAGCCGCACCGGGCTTAGCGCCAGCGTCATCCCCTCGTTACGCAAACGGTCGTAATGTGCTGGATAAGCCGTGACTGAAAGCATCCGCGTTGCCGGGCCACTGTTCAATGCGCTGTACCCTCGCCCGCCACTGCCGCGACTGATCACCACTTTCAGCACACCATTCTGCTGCTCTGCCGCCAGAATTTTCATCTCTTGCTCAAGCTGGCACCAGAAGTCACAGGTGATCATTAAGCGCTGACAGGCTTCCTGTAGCCTCGTGATGTGAGCGGATAATAAGCTGACTTTTCCGTCGATAATTCTGGCTGTGGTGAAACAGCCATCGCCAAATTGCGTAGCCCGATCGCTCGCTGCCAGCGAATCCTGTTTATGACCGTTAATTAAGAACATACCGGCTCCTTATCAGAGGATTGTTAGTGTGGCAGCATGTTCTCTACGGAACAAGTCTGAATAAAACCTAAGAAAAAAGGCCCGCAAGCGGACCTTTTATAATGGTGAAAAATGGCAGATTAGATCTTTTTAAAGATCAAAGAGCCATTGGTGCCACCGAAGCCGAAGGAGTTACACAGTGTGTACTCCATTCCGCTTACCTGGCGCGCTTCATGCGGCACAAAATCCAGGTCGCAGCCTTCATCCGGGTTATCCAGGTTGATGGTCGGCGGAACAGCCTGATCGCGCAGGGCCAGGATGGAGTAGATAGACTCTACTGCACCCGCTGCACCTAACAGGTGACCAGTCATGGATTTCGTGGAACTTACCAGCACACGGCTTGCAGCTTCACCGAAGATGGTTTTCACTGCCTGCGCTTCGGCCTTATCGCCTGCTGGCGTTGAAGTACCGTGCGCGTTAACGTAGCCAATCTGGCTCGCTTCAATGCCTGCATCACGCAAAGCATTCGCCATTGCCAGTGCTGCGCCTGCGCCATTTTCCGGCGGCGACGTCATATGGTAGGCATCGCTGCTCATACCAAAGCCGACAAGTTCAGCGTAAATTTTCGCACCGCGTTTTTTTGCGTGTTCGTACTCTTCGAGCACCAGCATACCGGCGCCATCGCCCAGTACGAAACCATCACGCTCTTTATCCCACGGGCGGCTGGCCGCTTGCGGGTTATCATTGCGGGTAGATAATGCACGTGCCGCGCCGAAACCACCAACGCCCAGCGGCGTACTGGCTTTCTCTGCGCCACCTGCAACCATCACGTCAGCATCGCCATACGCGATAATACGCGCAGCATGGCCAATGTTATGCACGCCAGACGTACAGGCGGTCGCGATAGAGATGCTTGGGCCACGCAGGCCATACATGATAGTCAGGTGACCTGCCACCATGTTCACAATCGTTGACGGAACGAAGAATGGGCTGATCTTACGTGGACCACCGTTCATCAGAGATGTGTGGTTTTCTTCGATCAGTCCGAGGCCGCCAATCCCGGAGCCAATTGCGGCACCAATGCGGGTTGCGTTCTCTTCCGTTATTTCAAGGCCAGAATCCTGCATGGCCTGAACGCCAGCGACAATTCCATATTGAATGAAGGCATCCATCTTGCGCTGTTCTTTGCGCGAGATAATGTCCTCACAGTTAAAATCCTTTACTAAGCCAGCAAATTTCGTTGCATAGGCGCTAGTATCGAAATGGTCGATTAGGCTGATGCCACTCTGACCGGCAAGCAGAGCTTTCCAGGTAGACTCTACGGTATTGCCGACAGGAGACAACATGCCCAGTCCGGTCACAACTACACGACGCTTAGACACGTTTGTCCTCCAGGGAGGGAAAAAAATGATTCTAGTGGGACAAAAAGATAAAACTCAGGCGGTCGAACGACCGCCTGGAGATGTTCACTTACGCCTGGTGGCCGTTGATGTAATCAATGGCAGCCTGAACGGTGGTGATTTTCTCAGCTTCTTCGTCCGGAATCTCAGTATCAAACTCTTCTTCCAGAGCCATTACCAGCTCAACGGTGTCAAGAGAATCCGCGCCCAGGTCTTCAACGAAAGAAGCATTGTTGGTAACTTCTTCCTGCTTAACGCCCAGCTGTTCGCCGATAATTTTCTTAACGCGTTCTTCGATAGTGCTCATACTCTTAAATTTCCTATCAAAACTCGCTTTCGCGATGGTTTTCGTAGTGTATAAAATGTTGAAAAATTTGCAACTAAATCCCGGCAGGTCTTACCACGATTTTACGCTATTTTGAGGCCATACCCCCCAACAACGCAAATCATTTTGCACTAATTATTACTCATAACCACGCAGACTGCGCGCAACATGAGCATTTTGTGCAATTCGCGGTCAGACCATGTACATCCCGCCGTTCACATGCAAAGTTTCACCCGTGATGTAAGCTGCTTCGTCGGATGCCAGGAATGCAACCGCGTTGGCGATTTCCTGTGCGCCGCCAAGGCGACCCGCAGGAACCTGCGCCAGGATACCCGCACGCTGGTCATCGCTCAGCGCACGTGTCATGTCCGTTTCAATAAAGCCCGGAGCAACAACGTTTACAGTAATACCGCGTGACGCAACTTCGCGCGCCAGTGATTTACTGAAGCCGATCAAGCCCGCTTTCGCCGCAGCGTAGTTGGCCTGACCGCCATTTCCCATGGTACCAACCACAGAACCGATAGTGATAATACGACCATGACGCTTTTTCATCATAGCGCGCATTACCGCTTTTGACAGACGGAAAACAGATGAAAGGTTGGTTTCGATAATATCGTTCCACTCATCATCTTTCATTCGCATTAACAGGTTATCACGAGTGATACCGGCATTATTGACCAGGATATCGACTTCACCAAATTCTGCGCGAATTTTTTCCAGAACAGATTCGATAGATGCCGGGTCGGTCACATTCAACATCAGACCTTTACCGTTAGCACCTAAATAATCACTGATCGCCTGAGCGCCGCTTTCACTGGTCGCAGTGCCGATAACTTTCGCACCACGGGCTGCGAGCGTTTCAGCAATTGCGCGGCCAATCCCACGGCTTGCACCGGTTACCAGTGCGATTTTTCCTTCAAAATTCATGATTTTCCTCTTTTAAAGCTCGAGCGCCGCTGCCATCGCTGAAGGTTCATTCAGCGCCGAGGCGGTCAGGGTGTCGACAATGCGTTTTGTCAGGCCAGTAAGCACTTTGCCCGGGCCGACTTCATAAAGATGTTCTACGCCTTGCGTTGCCATGTATTCAACGGACTTCGTCCACTGAACTGGGTTATAAAGCTGGCGCACCAGGGCATCACGGATGGCATCACCATTGGTTTCGCATTTCACATCAACGTTGTTCACAACCGGAACGGTTGGGGCGTTAAAAGTGATTTTTGCTAATTCAACAGCCAGCTTGTCGGCAGCCGGTTTCATCAACGCACAATGAGACGGAACGCTCACTGGCAACGGCAACGCACGTTTTGCGCCAGCAGCTTTACAGGCAGCACCTGCACGATCAACCGCTTCTTTATGACCGGCAATAACCACCTGGCCCGGAGAGTTGAAGTTTACCGGAGAAACCACCTGGCCTTCCGCTGCTTCTTCACAAGCCTTAGCAATAGACGCATCATCCAGACCGATGATTGCCGCCATTGCGCCAGTCCCTTCCGGTACAGCTTCCTGCATGAACTTGCCGCGCATCTCAACCAGACGCACCGCATCAGCAAAATCAATCACACCAGCACAAACCAGCGCGGAGTATTCGCCCAGGCTGTGACCAGCCATCATTGCTGGAGCTTTGCCGCCCTGCTGCTGCCATACGCGATACAGCGCAACAGATGCAGCTAACAGTGCTGGCTGGGTTTGCCAGGTTTTATTCAGTTCTTCGGCTGGCCCCTGCTGGGTCAGCGCCCACAGGTCGTAGCCCAGCGCTGCAGAAGCTTCAGCAAACGTTTCTTCAACAATGGGATAGCTCGCCGCCATATCAGCCAGCATTCCAACGGTTTGAGAACCCTGTCCAGGGAACACAAATGCAAATTGCGTCATCTTTAAATCCTTATCCTAGAAACGAACCAGCGCGGAGCCCCAGGTAAACCCACCGCCAAAGGCTTCAAGCAGGACCAACTGACCAGGCTTAATACGCCCATCGCGTACCGCTTCATCAAGTGCACAAGGCACAGAAGCAGCAGAGGTATTACCGTGGCGATCCAGAGTCACGACGACATTGTCCATCGACATGCCGAGTTTTTTCGCCGTTGCGCTGATAATACGCAGGTTCGCCTGATGCGGAACCAGCCAGTCCAGTTGAGAACGGTCAAGATTATTCGCCGCCAGCGTCTCATCAACGATGTGCGCAAGCTCAGTTACCGCGACCTTGAAGACTTCGTTGCCTGCCATAGTCAGATGAATTGAATTCTCTGGATTCACACGGTCAGCGTTAGGCAGCGTCAGCAATTCACCATAGCTGCCGTCGGCATGCAGATGGGTGGAGATAATTCCTGGCTCTTCAGAGGCGGCCAGCACCGCAGCGCCCGCACCATCACCAAAAATGATAATGGTTCCGCGATCTGTTGGATCGCAGGTGCGCGCCAGTACATCGGAACCGACGACCAGAGCATACTTCACCGCACCAGATTTCACATATTGATCAGCTACGCTCAGGGCGTAGGTGAAACCTGCACAGGCTGCGGCAACGTCAAACGCCGGGCAACCTTTAATGCCCAACATGCTTTGAATCTGACATGCTGCGCTCGGGAAGGCGTGCGTGGCAGAAGTCGTTGCCACAACAATCAGGCCAATCTGGTCTTTGTCGATCCCCGCCATTTCAATTGCACGTGTCGCCGCTTCGAAGCCCATGGTAGAAACGGTTTCGTTTGGTGCAGCAATATGACGTTCACGGATGCCAGTACGAGTAACAATCCACTCGTCAGAGGTATCCACCATTTTTTCCAGATCGGCGTTTGTCCGCACTTGTTCGGGCAGATAGCTGCCAGTACCAATAATCTTCGTATACATGTACGCTCAGTCACTTTTCGGTTATATACCGTCACTTGCAAACTGCGAGTTCGCTGGCAGCGTCCTGCTACCGCAGAGTTCCGCTTTTGCCACCGTCCAGCAGCTCAAAACCAGCTGGGTATACAGATTTCAGGCGAGCGGCAATTCGCTGAGGAACTTGTCGCTGCACCGCCTGCACTGCCTGTTCAATCGCGACCGCAAAAGCTCGCTGATTGGCCGCACCATGACTTTTTATCACCGTGCCGCGCAATCCTAACAGACAGGCGCCGTTATACTGGTCGGGGTTGAGGTGACTGAATCGCCTCGTCAGGCTCTTTTGTAGCCAACGCTTTAATAACAGTAGCCACCACGACCGTTTTTTCCCTTCTCCCTGGGATTTCAGCAGAGAAAGGAACATCCTGACAACACCTTCCATCGTCTTTAATGTGACATTTCCTGTAAAACCGTCACAGACCAACACATCTGTCTTGCCAGTTAATAACTCATTGGCTTCAAGATAGCCGATATAATTGACAGAAGGGATTGTTTTAAGCACAACTGAGGCGTCCCGAATACTGTCGAGACCCTTTACTTCTTCTTCACCAATATTGAGCAACGCCACGCGAGGGTTAGGGATTTCCACCACCTCTTCTGCCAAAACAGAGCCCATAATGGCGAATTGCACCAACATTGTGCTATCACAATCGACGTTGGCCCCTAAATCGAGAACCACCGTTTTGCCCTTTTGCTGATGCGGTAACACCGTCACCAACGCCGGACGCTCAATCCCCTCCAGGGGTTTGAGCAATAATTTTGCCAGTCCCATCAGCGCCCCGGTATTACCGGCACTGACACAGGCCTGCGCTCGCCCCTCTTTCACCAGTTCCAAAGCCACGCGCATTGAGCTACCACGACTGCCGCGGATAGCTTGCGAAGGCCGGGCATCACTGGCGATAACTGACTGCGCAGGGATAATCTGCAAACGCGAACGTTGTTCGAAGTCAGCTTTAGCAAGTAATGGCGTGATGGCGTCGGGATTACCGACTAAAAGAAGAGTGAGTTGCGAATTAGAGTTCAGTGCCTGCAAAGCTGCAGGCACTGTCACAGAAGGGCCAAAATCGCCCCCCATGACATCTAACGCCAGGGTTAGACGTGTCAAGGTATCGTCGCCGCCCGGTTTGGTCTTTCCCCAGTTACCTGGGGAAAATCCTCACTAAGCTTCATCACGCAGACGCGTGATTACTTAGCGATGACCTTGCGGCCGCGGTAGTAACCGTCGGCAGTGATGTGGTGACGCAGGTGTTTTTCACCAGAAGTTTTGTCTACAGACAGGCTGGTGACTGCGGTCAGCGCGTCATGGGAACGACGCATGCCACGTTTGGAACGGGTTGGTTTATTCTGTTGTACGGCCATGGACCTTACTCCTCAATTACGGTTTATCCCCGATCCAACGGGGAGCACCAATTACTTACGCTTTAAGCTGGCTAATACGGCAAATGGGTTTGGTTTTTGCGCTTCATCAGGCAATTCACCAAAGACCATGTCCGCTTCGGACACTTCACAGTGTTCAGAATCATGCACCGGAACTACCGGCAAGGCGAGGATGATTTCATCTTCAACCATTGCAAGCAGATCGATTTCACCGAATTCGTTAACCTCAATCGGTTCATACGTTTCCGGCAGTGCTTCAGCCTGTTCGTCTGAACGCACAGGACTAAAACAATACGTTGTGTAGACCTGATGAGAAAACGGCTTCCCGCAACGCTGACACTCGAGCGTTACCGTCACCTTCGCATCGCCGTTTAACACTGCGAGACGTTGGTTATCGATAGCGAACGACATGGAGCATTCCACATCACTGTCCACACTGACTACAGATTCAGCGACGCGCTCAACCTGATCAGGAGTATAAATACCCTGGTAATCAAGGCGTTTTTGAGCCGTACGAACCGGATCGAGAGTCAGGGGTAATTTTACCTTTTGCATAGGGCGCGCATATTAACTTTGTAACGTCATAGAGTCAAAGAAAAAGGCAGCCTGTGGTTGCCTTTTGCCAATAATTCGCACACATTGCGGGTTACTGCTTTATTTTCGTTCAGTGCTGACAACGAACATCAACCTGCAAAACGAAGCGCATAGTTTAAAATGGCTATCATCAATACGCTATATCTGATGGAAAAAAATATGTCTAAACTTATTTTAGCCTCCACCTCGCCCTGGCGCCGCGCTCTACTTGAAAAACTGCAAATCTCTTTCGAATGTGCCGCGCCGGAGGTCGACGAAACCCCGCATAGCGATGAATCACCTCGCCAACTGGTGCTTCGACTGGCGCAAGAAAAAGCGCAATCCTTAGCATCACGTTATCCAGATCATTTAATTATTGGTTCTGACCAGGTGTGTGTTCTTGACGGTGAAATCACCGGTAAACCGTTAACGGAAGAAAATGCGCGCCTGCAATTACGCAAAGCCAGCGGCAATATTGTCACCTTTTATACCGGGCTGGCATTGTATAATTCCGCCAACGGACATCTGCAAACAGAAGTGGAACCATTTGACGTCCATTTCCGTCATCTGAGCGAGGCGGAGATTGATAATTACGTGCGTAAGGAGCATCCCCTGCACTGTGCAGGTAGCTTTAAGAGTGAAGGCTTTGGCATTACGCTATTCGAGCGTTTAGAAGGGCGTGACCCTAACACGCTGGTTGGTTTGCCGCTTATTGCGCTCTGTCAGATGTTACGTCGGGAAGGGAAAAACCCGCTGATGGGATAATTTTATGGGCCGGACGCGTTTACGCCGCATCCGGCAATTGGTGCTGACTGCCTGATGCGGCGTAAACGCCTTATCAGGCCTACCGCCTACTATCTGATTTATATGCTCGCATTAACGCGTATTACGCAGTTTCTGCAAACAACGCTTCAAACCATCATCCATCGGCGCTTCGATACGCATCACCTCACCCGTTCCCGGATGGGTAAACTTCAACGCCGCGGCGTGCAGGAATAAACGATTTAATCCCGTTCCCGCTTCAGTGAGTTGTTTATCAAATTCGCGGTCGCCGTAACGATCATCAAAGGCAATCGGATGACCAGCGTATTGCGTATGCACACGGATCTGGTGTGTACGACCGGTCACCGGGCTACAACGCACCAGCGTGGCAAACGCATAGCGTTCTTCCACTTTGAAGCGCGTTTCTGACGGCTTACCCTCCTGGCTCACACGCACAATACGCTCACCGCTTTGCAGAATGTTTTTCAGCAACGGCGCTTGCACGCTTTTCACGTGTGACTGCCACTGACCGCGCACCAGCGCCAGGTAATCTTTTTGCATACCTTTTTCACGTAATTGCTCATGTAGAGAACGTAACGCCGAGCGTTTTTTCGCTACCAGCAGTACACCAGAGGTGTCCCGGTCGAGTCGATGCACCAGTTCAAGGAACCGCGCTTCGGGGCGCAACGCCCTCAGTCCTTCAATAACGCCGAAACTTAAACCACTGCCGCCATGTACTGCTGTGCCAGACGGTTTATTCAACACCAGGATATGATCATCTTCATATAAGATGACATCCGCCAGCGCAGCGACTTTTTGCAGATGCGGCGAAACCGCGTCTTCTTCCCGTTCAGCAACGCGAACCGGCGGAATACGCACTTCATCGCCAGCTTCGAGTTTATATTCAGGCTTAATACGTTTTTTGTTCACCCGTACTTCGCCTTTACGCAAAATACGGTAGATCATACTTTTTGGTACGCCTTTCAATTGGGTACGCAAAAAGTTGTCGATACGTTGCCCCGCTTCATCAGCGGTAATAGCAACAATTTTTACGGATGGAGTCTCTGTTTTCATGGTGGGCGATTCTAAATAGCCAGCAGGATTCGCGCCACTCATTTTTCTATGCTTATATTTAGTTCTGCACCTTATTACTTCCCAGCGCAATCACTTAATTGCTGGTTATTAAACCAATCACCAGCAAGAAGTGAAAAAACTGTGAGTAAGTGGGTGATAAATGGTAAAAGTCATCTTGCTATAACAAGGCTTGCAGTGGAATAATGAGAACGTTTCCGTGTCCAACCTTGTTAAAACAAGAAATTTTACGGAATAACCCATTTTGCCCGACCGATCATCAACGCAGCAATGGCGTAAGACGTATTGATCTTTCAGGCAGTTAGCGGGCTGCGGGTTGCAGTCCTTACCGGTAGATGGAAATATTTCTGGAGAGTAATACCCAGTCTGTTTCTCTGATAATTGCGCTGTTTTTCCGCATGAAAAACGGGCAACCGACACTCTGCGCCTCTTTGAGCTGACGATAACCGTGAGGTTGGCGACGCGACTAGACACGAGGCCATCGGTTCACACCCGGAAAGGCGTTACTTTGCCCGCAGCTTAGTCGTCAATGTAAGAATAATGAGTAAGTTACGATGAAAAGAATGTTAATCAACGCAACTCAGCAGGAAGAGTTGCGCGTTGCCCTTGTAGATGGGCAGCGTCTGTATGATCTGGATATCGAAAGTCCAGGGCATGAACAGAAAAAGGCGAACATCTACAAAGGTAAAATCACCCGCATTGAACCGAGTCTGGAAGCTGCTTTTGTTGATTACGGCGCTGAACGTCACGGTTTCCTCCCACTAAAAGAAATTGCCCGCGAATATTTCCCTGCTAACTACAGTGCTCATGGCCGCCCCAACATTAAAGATGTGTTGCGTGAAGGTCAGGAGGTCATTGTTCAGATCGATAAAGAAGAGCGCGGTAACAAAGGCGCAGCACTGACCACCTTTATCAGCCTGGCGGGTAGCTATCTGGTTCTGATGCCGAACAACCCGCGCGCGGGTGGCATTTCTCGCCGTATCGAAGGCGACGACCGTACCGAATTAAAAGAAGCACTGGCAAGCCTTGAACTGCCTGAAGGCATGGGGCTTATCGTGCGTACTGCTGGCGTCGGCAAATCTGCCGAGGCGCTCCAGTGGGATCTGAGCTTCCGTCTGAAACACTGGGAAGCGATCAAAAAAGCCGCTGAAAGCCGCCCTGCTCCGTTCCTGATTCACCAGGAAAGCAACGTTATCGTTCGCGCTTTCCGCGACTACCTGCGTCAGGACATAGGTGAAATCCTTATTGATAACCCGAAAGTGCTCGAACTGGCGCGTCAGCATATCGCCGCGTTGGGCCGCCCGGATTTCAGCAGCAAAATCAAACTGTACACGGGTGAAATTCCACTGTTCAGCCACTACCAGATTGAATCGCAGATCGAGTCCGCTTTCCAGCGTGAAGTTCGTCTGCCGTCCGGTGGTTCTATTGTTATCGACAGCACCGAAGCGTTAACCGCCATCGACATCAACTCCGCACGCGCAACCCGCGGCGGTGATATCGAAGAAACCGCGTTTAACACTAACCTGGAAGCTGCTGATGAGATTGCTCGTCAGTTGCGTCTGCGTGACCTCGGCGGCCTGATTGTTATCGACTTTATTGACATGACGCCAGTACGCCACCAGCGTGCGGTAGAAAACCGTCTGCGTGAAGCGGTGCGTCAGGATCGTGCGCGTATTCAAATCAGCCATATTTCTCGCTTCGGCCTGCTCGAGATGTCCCGTCAGCGCCTTAGCCCATCGCTGGGTGAATCCAGCCATCACGTCTGCCCGCGTTGCTCCGGTACTGGCACCGTGCGTGACAACGAATCCCTGTCGCTCTCTATTCTGCGTCTGATTGAAGAAGAAGCCCTGAAAGAGAACACTCAGGAAGTCCACGCTATTGTTCCTGTCCCCATTGCTTCTTACCTGCTGAACGAAAAACGTTCTGCGGTGAATGCAATTGAAACCCGTCAGGACGGCGTGCGCTGCGTGATTGTACCAAACGATCAGATGGAAACTCCGCACTACCACGTACTGCGCGTGCGTAAAGGAGAAGAGACGCCGACCTTAAGCTACATGCTGCCAAAACTGCATGAAGAAGCGATGGCATTACCTTCTGAGGAAGAATTCCCTGAACGTAAACGCCCGGAACAACCTGCACTGGCAACCTTCGCCATGCCGGATGTTCCACCAGCGCCAACCCCGGCTGAAACTGTAGCACCAGCAGCAGCCCCAGCACCGAAAGCTGCGCCGACAACGCCTGCTGCTCCAGCACAACCAGGCCTGTTGAGCCGTCTTTTCAACGCACTGAAATCGTTGTTCAGCGGCGGCGAAGAAACCAAACCGGCCGAGCAACCCGCGTCGAAAGCAGAAGCAAAACCGGAGCGCCAACAGGATCGCCGTAAGCCTCGCCAGAACAACCGCCGTGACCGTAATGAACGCCGCGATACACGTAGTGAGCGTACAGAGGGCAGCGATAATCGCGAAGAAAACCGTCGTAATCGTCGCCAGGCACAGCAGCAGACTGCCGAGGCTCGTGAGAACCGTCAGCAGACCGATGTAACTGAAAAAGCACGCACCACTGACGAGCAGCAAGCACCGCGTCGTGAACGTAGCCGTCGCCGTAACGACGATAAACGTCAGGTGCAACAAGAAGCTAAAGCGCTGAATGTTGAAGAGCCATCTGTTCAGGAAACCGACCAGGAAGAACGTGTACGTCCGGTTCAACCACGTCGTAAACAGCGTCAACTGAACCAAAAAGTGCGTTACGAGCAAAGCGTTGCTGAAGAAGTTGTAGTCGCACCGGTGGTTGAAGAAACCGTCGCTGCCGAGCCTGTTATGCAGGAAACGCCTGCCCAGCGAACTGAACTGGTAAAAGTTCCGCTGCCTGTGGTTGCGCAAACTGCGCCGGAACAGCAAGAAGAGAACAATGCCGATAACCGTGACAACGGTGGCATGCCACGTCGTTCTCGTCGTTCGCCTCGTCACCTGCGCGTAAGTGGCCAGCGTCGTCGCCGCTATCGTGACGAGCGTTATCCGGTTCAGTCACCAATGCCGTTAACTGTAGCGTGCGCATCTCCGGAACTGGCCTCTGGCAAAGTCTGGATCCGCTACCCGGTTGTACGTCCGCAAGATGTACAGGTTGAAGAACAACGCGAGCAGGAAGAAGTACAGGTTCAGCCGATGGTGACTGAAGTCCCTGTCGCCGCCGCTGTGGAGCCAGTCATTGCCGCGCCGGTTGTTGAAGAAGTAACTGAAGTCGTAGAAGCACCTGTTCAGGTTGCCGAACCGCAAGTGGTTGAAACGACGCATCCTGAAGTGATTGCCGCTGCAGTAACTGAACAGCCGCAGGTGATTGCCGAAGCTGATGTTGCCGTAGCGCAGGAAGTTGCAGAGCACGCAGAACCAGTGGTTGAACCGCAGGAAGAGACGGCTGATATTGAAGAAGTTGCCGAAACTGCCGAGGTTGTGATTGCCGAACCTGAAGTCGTTGCTCAACCTGCCGCGCCTGTGGTCGCTGAAGTTGCAGCAGAGGTTGAAACAGTAGCCCCTGTTGAAGCCGAGGTAGTCGTAGAGCATAACCACGCTACCGCGCCGATGACACGTGCTCCGGCACCGGAATATGTTCCGGAAGCGCCGCGCCACAGTGATTGGCAGCGTCCAGCCTTTGCCTTCGAAGGTAAAGGTGCCGCAGGTGGTCATACGGCGACGCATCATGCCTCTGCCGCCCCTGCGCGTCCGCAACCTGTTGAGTAATCATTAACTCAAAGCGATCAAGCCCTGGCAACCGCCGGGGCTTTTTTTATTTCAGTTATGAATCAATATATTCAACTTCACCCAATGGTATTCTTGCCAGCCACACTCAAAAATAAGGCAAAAAAAATGCCCGCTCAGGCGATCCCAGAGCGGGCAGACAAAACATACCCAGTTTCATGATATGTTTGAAAAGTGCTTATTTATTGAGCTGAAAAAGCGATAATCCTTGCATATCAGTAAACGCTTTGTACGACGCCTGCAACGCCGTTTGCTGCATGATGTAAGATGAAATCGTCGCGTTCCAGTCCACATCAACCAAATCACTCATCTGCTGCGTCTGACCTAAAGCGCGATCGCTACCTAATGAATCCAGCGACTCCAGTTCGTTCAACTGTGTGCCTAATTCCGCACGTACGGTGAGCACATTATTCAGCGAGTTTTTCAGGCCACGGTTAGTTTTATCTAATGCCGCAGCAGCGGTTTCTTTATCCGCTTCACTATCTGCAACCGGTGTTTTCAGCGCAGCGATGGCGCTATCCAGCATAGCAAAAAGGCTGGTTTCAGAATCGCTACCATCTGGTTCCGCTACCGCATTACTGGTAATGCTATTAAAAATTTTGTCGCCGGTATGCCCTATCACCATCGAACGCGAAGCATCAACCTGTTGCTTAATACTTTCAGTTCCGCCGACATATTCACCTTTCGCTTCGCTAAACGGTGCGGATTCGGTTTTATAACCAGCAAAAATGTAGCGCCCGTTACCGTCAGTGGTATTCGCCAGATTCAACAACTGGTCGCGGAGTCCCTGAATATCCGTGGCTAACGATGCCCGATCATCGTCACTTAACGTGCCGTTGCTGGCGTAGACAATTTTTTCCTGGGCGTTCTGGATTGCCGTAGTAACCTGGCTAAGCACACTCTCTTCCAGCGACACTTTTTGCGTCGCGAAAGTACGCGCCAGCGTGTACTGACTGTTTTGCGCCTGCGCTTGTGAGAGCACGACAGCTTGTGATGCAGCAATGGGATCGTCAGAAGGGTTAACAACTCGCTTACCCGTCGACATCTGTTCGCCATACTTCATCCATTCCGCCTGGGAACTGGTGATACCGCGCATATTTTGCTGGTACATCATCTGGGTACTGAAACGCATTTTTTCTCTCCCTTAGCGAATGTTAATAAGCGCATCGAAAATGGCGTTCGCCGTCTGCAGAACCTGCGCATTCGCCAGGTAGTACTGCTGAAAACGTTGCAAGTTGCCGTACTCTTCATCAAGGTTGACGCCGGAAATAGATTGCTGCTGATTAGAGAGTTGCGTCACCACATTACCTTGCGTCGTACTGCTGGTTTTCAACGTAGCAGTTTTATTGCCGATATCACTCACTAACGAGGCATAGGCGTCGTTGAAGGATTTCGCCCCGCCCACCGTTTTACTGTTGCTTTGCAAATCCAGCAGCGCCTGACCATTACGGTTATCGCTCTCACCAGCGGTTTTATCGCTCGCCATGGCGATTTTCGCTTCGTCGGTGATTAAAACGTCCATGTTGACGATGGCATCGCTTACCGGTTTCAACGTGAAGCTGTCATTAGCATCTGGTGTGCCGGTAAACGTCAACTCCAGACCGTCAAACGAAACTTTACCGTCGGTATCTGGCGTCACCGTAAAAGTAGTATTGCTGGCAAGGCGGGTGACCTGCCACTGATTATTGTTGAAAGAGATTTTGTAATCTGTTGCCAGCACCGCGGAGCCGTCGGTCACCGTGGCGCTGATCGCGCTACTACCCTGGTTTTTAGTATTCTCCAGCACAGCCGGTTTCCCGATGGCAAAAAAATCTTTCCCTGTATCGCCATTGGCATCAAACCCGTCTTTGTGTTGAGTATTGAAAGCCCCGGCAAATGCCAGCGCCAGTTGTCCGAGCGTATTGCGCGTCTGGTCGAGATCCTGAGAACGGAATGTCAGAAGGCCGCCCAGCGACCCGGTATTCAGTAATTTCTCCGGGATCTCAATATTGCCCACAGTACTATCAACATAAGCGACTGTCGTGCGGGAAGGATCGGCGCTGGACGGTACTGCCGCCAACTGACGCGCCGTGCTGCCCTGTACCAGTGAGTAACCATTGGCCATCGTGATGTTGTAAGTGCCGCCATCCTGAACGCTGACTTCTACACCAACGATCTGGTTTAATTCGCTCACCAGTTGATCACGTTGATCCAGCAGCTCGTTAGGTGACGCCCCTGCCCCCACACCTGTCAGGCGTGAGATTTGATCGTTCAGACTGGCGATTTGTTTAGCATAATTGTTGATCTGGTCAACGCTGGCACCTATCGCGATATTGACCTGTTTATCCTGGTCGCGCAGATACTGATCGGTGGTTTTAAACTGGTTTACCAGCCCTTCTGCTTTACCGATCAGCGCCTGACGTGCCGCCGGATCTTCCGCGTTACTGACCAGTGTTTGCAGACTGGTGAAGAAATCCTGCATCTGTGTTGCCAGCGAGGTCGTGCTGCCAGAGAGCATATTGTCGATTTTCGACATCTGTTCATAGCGGGAAGTCAGACCGCTACTCTGGGTTTGCGCCGCACGTAACTGGTTGGTAATAAACGCATCATACTCACGTTGCACACCGGATACGTAGACACCATTGCCAACCCAACCACCTGCACCCAGAGTGCTGTTGGCCTGCGCCATAATGGTGGTTTGGCGGGTATATCCGGCAACGTTATAGCTGGAAATATTATTACTCGCCGTATTTAACGCTGCCTGCGCCGCGTTAAGTCCGCTCATGGCGTTATTGATCAAGCTGGACATGGAGGTTCCTTATAAGCCTTCAATTACAGAGCATTATCGGCAGACACCCGCCGGACTTGAGTTCTTCAGAACAGATTATCGATACTCATGTTGTAAGTTTTGCTCACTTTGTCGCTTACCGATTTCATCTGCTGAATCATATGGGTTAGTTTGCGGGCATAATGAGGATCGGTCGCATATCCCGCGTCCTGTAATGCCTGCGCCCCCTGCTCAGCGCTTTTGGCATTCGTCACGGCGGCGTAACGCGGGTTACGTGTTAATAGACCGACATAATCTGAAAGCGCTTCAAGATATGAGCTGTAAACCCGGAACTTCGCCTTTACTTTCTTCGCTTCGCCATTTTCATATTCGGTGGTGGTAATTTCAGTGATCGGCCCTTTCCAATTGCCGGAGGCTTTGACGCCAAACAGGTTATAGCTTGGCTCACCATTTTCACGACGGATTTGCCGTTGTCCCCAGCCTGATTCCAGCGCCGCCTGGGCAAGGATCAGATGATGCGGCACACCACTTTGCTGGCTTGCCCGTTGGGCGGGAAGCGAGAGTTGCGCGAGGAACGCTTTGCTGTCACCAGGTAGCGAATCATCGTAGTTACGTGGTACGGCTTTTTGCACCAGTTGCGAGAGCGCCTGGTTTTGGTAACGCATCACAGTTTCAAGCGGGAATTTCATCGGTGCCGCTGGCGTTGCTTCATCTGGCAACGGCTGCTCTGGTGTCATCTGTTTAACCATCATCTCCGCCAGCCCCAAACCTTTGCCTGCTGTCATCTGTTGGGCAATCTGCTGGTCATACATACTGGTGTAGAGTCGGGTATGCTCGCTGCTGAACAGGCCATCTTTCGGTAAGGCTTCACGCATACTTTTCAGCATCATCTGCACGAACATCCCTTCTACCTGACGAGCCACCGGGCGAATATTTGCCGCCGGATCTTCGCCCACTTTCGCTTTCAGGTCATTAAGCGATTGAGCATCCCAGGCGGCACTGGCCAGCAGTTTGCTGTCGCTAATCATCAAATGATTTCCAGTTTTGCCCGCAGACATCCCGCGCTTTGCATCGATTGCAGTATGGACATCAGATCCATCGGCGTAGCCCCCAATGCATTGAGCGCGCGCACTACGTTATTGAGGCTGGCGCTTGAACGCACGCTTTGCAGCGAACCACCGCTCTGACGTAAGTCGATCTGCGTTTGTGGGGTTACCACGGTTTCTCCACCACCAAACGGCGTATCTGGCTGGCTGACATTCACCTGCCGATTCACCGTAACCGAGAGGTTGCCCTGTGCCACCGCGCAGCTATCGAGGGTCACTTCACGATTCATCACCACTGAACCGGTACGCGAGTTAATAATCACTTTGGCGTCCTGCGGAGTGACATTGACCTGCATGTTCTGGATATCGGCAAGGAAACGCACCTGGGAACTGTTGCCACTCGGCACGCGTACCTGAATAGTTCGCGCATCTAACGCCGTCGCATTGCCGTATCCGCGTGTGCGGTTGATGGTATCGGCAATTTCCTGCGCCAGGGTGAAATCTTCCTCATTTAGCTGCAAATTGAAGGTATTGCCAGCACCAAACTGGCTGGGCAATTCGCGCTCAATAATTGCACCATTGGTGATCCGTCCGCCATTCAATTGGTTAACCTGAACACTGCTGCCCCCCGCCGATGCGCCTGCGCCGCCGACCAGAATATTGCCCTGCGCCAGCGCATACACCTGGCTATCGACACCCTTAAGCGGTGTCATCAGCAGCGTACCGCCACGCAGACTTTTGGCGTTACCCATCGACGACACCACGACATCAATGGTTTGCCCCTGGCGTCCAAAAGGCGGAAGTGACGCCGTCACCATTACCGCAGCGACGTTTTTTAACTGCATATTGGTGCCTGTCGGAACGGTAATTCCCAACTGCGAGAGCATGTTATTTAGCGTTTGCGTGGTAAACGGCGTCTGGGTCGTCTGGTCACCCGTACCATCCAGGCCAACTACCAACCCATAACCAATCAGCGAGTTTTGCCGTACGCCCTGAACGCTGGTGAGATCGCGAATACGGTCGGCCTGCGCCACGACCGCAACCAGCAGAAGAATGAATGCAGAGAGAAATTTAATCACCACAGCCTCACTTACATTGGCGACAGGTTAAGGAAGAAACGCTGTAACCAGCCCATATTTTGTGCTTCGTTAATGTAGCCATTGCCAACGTACTCAATGCGCGCATCCGCCACCTGGGTAGACGGTACGGTGTTGCTACCACTGATAGTGCGTGGATTGACCACGCCGGAGAAGCGAATAAATTCGGTGCCCTGATTAATGGCGATCTGTTTTTCACCCACCACATGCAGGTTACCGTTTACCAGCACTTGATCGACCGTCACCGTCAACGTGCCGCTGAAGGTATTGCTGGCATTGGCTCCACCTTTCCCGTTGAAGCTATTGCCGCCAGAGGCATCGACATCAGCGCGGGCATTACCAAACAGCCCCTGCAAATAGCGCGGCACAGTATCAAAGCCAAAATTGGTTTTACCGTCGCGGCTGGCATTCGCGGAAGAACTCTTGCTGGCACTGACGTTTTCCTGCAACACAATGGTCAGCGTATCGCCAATATTACGTGGGCGGCGATCTTCAAACAGCGGTTGATAGCCATAGTTAATCGGCTGAGCAGACTGGAATATGGAACCGTTGGCGACGGGTGTCGGACCAGGAACCGGCTGTGCAGTAGTCGCCCCCTGTACCAACGGCGTGGAGGGTATCCAGGCACAGCCGGTCAGTGAAAACACCAACAAGCTGGAAATGGCGTAAATGCGCGCAGCGTTTTTTTGCATGGCTATCATCTTTAAAAATCAGTAAACCGGTGAACCAGCCACCGGTTATGCCTTAGAGTTGCGTCAGTTTTTGCAGCATCTGATCGGTGGTAGATACCGCTTTACTGTTGATTTCGTAGGCACGTTGTACCTGAATCATGTTGACCAGTTCTTCCGCCACGTTGACGTTAGATGTTTCAACATACCCTTGATACAGCAGCCCCGCGCCGTTCAGACCCGGTGTACTTTCGTTCGGTGCGCCGGAGGATTGCGTTTCGGTGTAGAGGTTTTCGCCAATGCTCTCCAGCCCAGTGTCGTTCATAAAGGTAGTGAGATTAAGCTGCCCAACCTGAACCGGAGCCGCCTGGCCTTGCTGGGTTACGCTGACCACGCCATCACGACCGATGGTGATGCTTAACGCATTCGCTGGAATGGTGATCGCAGGCTGTACCTGAAAACCACCCGCCGTCACCAACTGCCCGTTCTGATCCACCTGGAAAGAGCCGTCGCGGGTGTAGGCCGATGAGCCATCCGGCAGCATGATCTGGAAAAAGCCCTGCCCTTTAATCGCCACATCTTTGCTGTTATTGGTTTGCGACAGGTTGCCCTGACTGTGTAGGCGTTCAGTGGCAACCGGACGCACACCAGTACCGATTTGTAACCCGGACGGCAAGGTGGTTTGTTCGGAAGACTGCGCTCCAGGCTGGCGAATGGTTTGATAAAGCAGATCTTCAAACACCGCCCGCTGACGCTTGAAACCGTTGGTACTGACGTTTGCCAGGTTGTTGGCAATGACGTCCATATTGGTTTGCTGGGCGTCGAGGCCGGTTTTGGCGATCCATAATGAACTGATCATAAAATGTCCTGTAGTGGAGTGCTGACCACGTGCATATGTCTTTTTACCGGATGCGGCGTAAACGCCTTATCCGGCCTACAAGATCTCGCAAATTCAATACATTGCGATGCAACTCGTAAGCCCGATAAAATTGCGCATCAGGTAACTTATGCTTGTCACTTATCCTTTCAATTAACTCATCGAAAGCAGTTGATTGGCACGGCCTGCGTTATCATCAACGCTGCTGATAACCTTCATCTGCATTTCAAAACGCCGCGCGCTGGCAATCATGTCGCTCATCGCCGCAACAGCATTGACATTACTGCCTTCCAGCACGCCCGACATCACCCGTAACGTCGGGTCTGCCTGAAGTTCCGCTCCACGTGTGGCCTGACTTTCAGCAGTCAAACGAAAAATGCCGTCATCGCCGCGCTGCACTTCACTGCCCGTAGCTTTCACCAGTTTCAGCCGCCCGACTGGAGCGACGGTATTTGCCGGATCGCCAGAATTCAGCGCCGAGATAGTACCATCGGCAGCAATAGTGATTTCCGCCCCTTCCGGCACAGCAATCGGCCCCGCCTCACCAATCACCGGATGCCCCTGAATCGTCAGTTGCCCGGTGGGATCAACCTGAATGCTGCCATTACGCGTATATCCTTCGCTACCGTCAGCAGTCTGCACGGCCAGCCAGCCGTCTTGCTGTAACGCAACATCCAGCGGACGTGAGGTGTAATCCATCTTGCCGGGCGTCATGTCTGCCCCTGGCGTAGATGCCGTCACCAGCGTGCGTGTAGGCAGCGAAAGTCCCTCTACCGGCACTGCACGTAAGGCGTTTATCTGCGCGCGAAAACCAGGTGTAGATGCATTCGCCAGATTACTGGCAGTTACCGCTTGCTGATTCAGCGTCTGGCTGGCGGCCCCCATCGCGGTATAGATTGCGTGATCCATTGAGCTATCCCGTCAGCGATTAGCGTAAGTTAACCAGCGTGTTGAGGATCTGGTCCTGGGTTTTGATAGTCTGGGCGTTGGACTGATAGTTACGCTGGGCGACAATCATATTGACCAGTTCTTTGCTGAGATCGACATTGGACGCTTCCAGCGCACCATTGGTCAGCGTGCCAAAATTGCCTGTTCCGGCAGTCCCCAACAGCGCCACGCCAGAAGATTGCGTCGCAGACCAGACATTATCGCCTTCGGACGCCAGTCCTTCGTTGTTAGCGAAGTTAGCCAGCACAATCTGCCCCAACAGTTGGGTTTGTTCGTTGGAATAGTTGCCGACTACCGTACCGTCATCGTTGATTTGGTAACTCACCAGATCGCCCGGTTTGTAGCCGTTCTGGGTGGTTGCCACGATGTTGTTCGCACCGGTGTTTTGTTGCATGGAGTTGAGGAAACTTAACGAGAATGAGGCGGGATCTGCACCGTTAATTGCACCGGTGGCAACTAACGCAGAAGCACCAGATGTCAGAGTTCCATTCGCATCAAACGCCAGTGTTGTTACTTGCTTAGCGATACTGGCTGCATCACTACTATCCTGGGTGTAAACATCCCAGTTATTATCCCCGGTCTTCACAAAGTAGACGCTCATGTCATGAGCATTCCCCTGGCTGTCAAATACCGTTACCGAACCTTTTTTGTTATAGCTATCCGCATCGCTGGCATCGAAAGTTTTGACTGTCGGAAGAGGATCACTGGAGTTAAGGTTGATCTGCATTGACGCCGTTGTCGTCGTTTTCGCCGCCATCAGGGTATTCGGAATCGAAATATTGCCTGGATTCGCCCCCTGCTGAATAGTCGGTGGTGTGCCGGTTGCCGGATACCCCGTTAACTGTAAACCTTGCATATTCACCAGATTACGGTTTTCATCGAGTTTAAATTGCCCGTTACGGCTGTAAAACACTGAGCCGTTACTGTCTACGAGGCGGAAGAAACCGTTCTGGCTGATGGCAACGTCAAGGCCACGTCCTGTATTCGTGGTCGTTCCATCGGTAAAATCCTGGGTAATGCCGGCAACTTTTACCCCCAGCCCCACTTTAGAACCCGCGAACATATCAGCAAAAGAAGCCGTACCGGATTTAAAACCATAGGTGGCGGAGTTGGCGATATTGTTGCCAATAACATCGAGGTTGGTGGCGGCTGCGTTTAATCCGCTAACCGCTTGAGAAAAGGCCATGACTGACTCCTGAAATGTGAAGGCTTAAATTATCTGCCGTACTTCGTCGAGAGTGGTGGTGCCGTAAGTGCCGAGATCCAGCGTATTACCGTTGTTACCGCGGATCACGCCCTGCACCAGAGCAAACTGCAGCGGTTGCGCAACTAACTGCGTACCACCGTTACTGGCGCTAATCGCCACGTTATAAGAACCATTCGGTGCGGTTGTGCCGTCAGTTAATGTGCCGTCCCAGGTGAAACTGTGGACTCCGGCGGTCAGTTCACCGATATCAATCGTGCGTACAACCGCGCCATTTTTATCAGTGATCGTGGCGGTGACTTTGTCTGCCGCCTGTTGCAGTTCAACACCAAACGGCGTGGTCGTGGTTACCGCCCCTTCTTCACTGCCAGTACCGGCAAGAATGGTGGTGCCGGGGATCATCACACCATGACCAATCAGGTTACTGGCCTGTAGCGACTGACCGTTGTCTATCTGTCCGGAAATCGAACCGAGTGTAGTATTGAGTTTTTCAATCCCGCTAACCGTGCTGATTTGCGCCAGTTGCGATGTCAACTCGTTGTTCTCCATCGGATTGGTCGGATCCTGATTTTTCAGTTGCGCCACCAGCAACGTCAGAAAACTGCTTTGCAAATCTGCAGCGTTACTGCCAGTGAGCGAACTACTGCTGGTAGTACTGACACCAGTTTTTGTCGGATCGGTAGTGGTTACCGCAATGGACATGGTTTTCTCCTTTATTGACCGAGCGTGAGGGTCTTCAGCATCATGCTTTTCACCGTGTTGAGGACTTCAACGTTGGCCTGATAACTGCGTGATGCCGACATGGTGTTAACCATCTCCCCAACCACATCCACGTTTGGCATTTTCACGTAACCCTTCGCGTCCGCCAGTGGATTTCCCGGCTCATATACCAGTTTGTCTGGCGCCTGGCTTTCAATCACGTCAGCCACTTTCACCCCACCTGTCGCGGTTCCCGGCGCGGCGTTCACCTGAAACACCACCTGTTTTGCCCGATAAGGTTGTCCGTCTGGCCCTGTCACGCTATCGGCATTCGCCAGATTACTGGCCGCTACGTTCAGACGCTGGGACTGGGCAGTTAACGCCGACCCGGCGATCTCAAAAATATTCAGCAGTGCCATCCGTTAATTTCCGCTCTGTAAAACGTTCATCATGCCTTTGATTTGCCCACTCAACGCGCTAAGGCTCATCTGATATTGCAGGCTGTTATCGGCAAACTGGGTGCGTTCGCGATCCATATCGACGGTATTGCCGTCCAGCGAAGGCTGATCCGGAATACGGTATTGCAGTTCTGCGGAAGGAGGCGTCAACGCCTGCGCCGGAATGTGTTGCGTTGAGGTCATGGTCAGGGCCACCACACTGGTTTCATCCCGTCCACGCAGCATTACTTTTTTAAGTTCACTTGCAAAATCTATATCGCGCGCCTGATAACCAGGGGTATCGGCGTTGGCGATGTTTGCCGCCAGCACTTCCTGACGATGGGCGCGCAGATTGAGCGCCTCTTGTTGAAAACGTAAGGCGGCGTCGAGCTTATCGAGCATATCTCCTCCGCAGATATCAAAATTCTGCCGTCAGCTTAAAGGCTTTAGGCGCGCGTTATCGGCGGAATAAACGCAAAATGGGTCGCTATTTATGCCGTTGATGGTCACGCCGCGCGGGTACAATTTAGCCTGTAGAAATGGCTGGGGGCGGAAATGCAAATAATGAAGCATGGCGTGGTACTCATCGCGATACTGTTCAGCCCGCTGAGTACGGCTGGCGATTTCACATCACAATTGAAAACCTTTTTTGTGGTACAACTGGCGGGGTTGAGTGATGAGGTTCGTATCTCTATTCACACGCCCCCCCATTTACTGCCTGCGTGTGAACAGCCATTGTTTTCCATCACCAGTAATTCCCGCCTGTGGGGCAATGTGAATGTGCTGGCACGCTGCGGCAACGACAAACGATATGTGCAAGTCAATGTGCAGGCCACCGGGAATTATGTCGTTGCCGCGATGCCCATTGTGCGGGGAGGAAAACTGGAATCTGCCAGCGTCAAACTGAAACGCGGACGGCTGGATACCTTACCGCCACGTACTGTACTGGATGTTAATCAACTGGTTGATGCAGTCAGTCTGCGCGATCTGACGCCCGGGCAGCCAATACAACTAACCATGCTACGCCAGGCCTGGCGAGTAAAAGCCGGACAGCGTGTCAACGTGATCGCCAGTGGCGATGGTTTCAGCGCTAATGCTGAAGGTCAGGCGCTGAACAACGCGGCGGTTGCGCAAAATGCTCGTGTCCGCATGGTGTCGGGTCAGGTGGTCAGTGGTGTGGTGGATGCGGATGGGAATATTCTTATAAACCTGTAATCTGTTAAAGATTGACCGACTATTGCCGATAAATAAGCAACAAATGATAAAAGCGCCCTCAATGAGGAATAAACCATGAGTATTGACCGCACCGCTCCCCTGAAGCCCATAAGCACCGTTCAGCCACGCGAAACCAGTGACACTCCGGTAGCCAATACCCGCTCGACAAAAACGACCGCCGCCGCCAGTACCAGTGTGACATTAAGCGATGCACAAGCAAAGCTGATGCAACCAGGCAGCAGTGATATCAATCTTGAGCGCGTAGAAGCGTTGAAACTGGCGATTCGTAACGGTGAACTAAAGATAGATGTCGGCAAAATTGCCGATGCACTGATCAGCGAAGTGCAACAAGACTTACTGAGTAAATAAACGTATGACGCGTCTTGCAGAGATCCTCGACCAGATGTCCGCAGTGCTTAACGATCTTAAAACGGTGATGGAGCAAGAGCTGCAACATCTCTCTATGGGGCAGATCAACGGCAGTCAGTTACAACGGATTACAGAACAAAAAAGCTCACTGCTGGCGACGCTGGATTACCTCGAGCAGTTACGTCGGCAAATACCGGATGCCGCAAACAGCAACGATATCGCACAATGCTGGCAGGAAATTACCGTAAAAACGCAGCAACTGCGTCAGTTAAATCAACATAACGGCTGGCTACTGGAAGGACAGATTGAGCGCAATCAACAGGCGCTGGAAATGCTGAAACCACATCAGGAGCCGACGCTGTACGGGGCCAACGGTCAAACCTCAACGCCCCATCGCGGCGGTAAAAAGATATCTATCTGAAGATTTTCTCCGGCCTGCAATGCAGGCCGGGATTGGTTATTAAGCCGTCCGACGGGCAAACTCTTTGACTTTAAAGCCCAGCACCGCCAGCGCGGCAAAGTACGCCGCAATTCCCGCGACAACTACCGCCATCAAACGCAGTAAGCGCCAGGGCATAGTACCCAATGACCAGTCCGGCATGATGTGCAACATACCTAAAAGTACGCCAGACATCACCAGCACTGCTACCACCAGACGCAGCAGAAACGCAGTCCAACCGGGTTGCGGGGTAAAGATTTTCTGCTTACGCAACTGCCAGTAAAGCAGCGAGGCATTCAGGCAAGCTGCCAGACCAATGGAAAGCGACAGTCCGGCATGTTTCAACGGGCCGATAAACGCCAGGTTCATCAACTGCGTCAAAATCAGCGTGACGATGGCAATTTTCACCGGTGTTTTAATATCCTGGCGGGAATAAAAACCCGGAGCCAGCACTTTCACCACAATCAGGCCGATCAACCCCACTGAATAGGCAATCAATGCCCGCTGAGTCATCAGCGCATCAAAGGCGGTAAATTTACCGTACTGGAACAGCGAAACAGTTAATGGACCAGAGAGAATACCCAACGCTACCGCGCTCGGCAGCGCCAGCAGGAAACAAAGACGCAGGCCCCAGTCCATCAAGCGGTTGTATTCATCATGATTACCGCTGGCAAAACTTTTCGACAGCGACGGCAGCAAAATAGTCCCCAGCGCCACGCCCAGTACGCCAGACGGAAACTCCATTAAACGGTCGGCGTAGTACATCCACGACACGGAACCTGAGGCAAGAAACGAAGCAAAAATGGTGTTGATGATCAAGGAGATCTGACTAACAGAAACACCAAGGATCGCCGGCCCCATCTGTTTCACCACGCGCATTGCTCCTGCATCGTGAAAGTTAATGCGCGGCAGAACCAACATGCCGATCTTCTTCAGGTGCGGTAGCTGATACACCAGTTGCAGTATACCGCCCACCGTAACAGCCCACGCCAGCGCCAGCACCGGCGGATTAAAGTACGGTGCAGCAAACAGCGCAAAACCAATCATGCTGATGTTAAGTAACGTCGGGGCAAATGCCGGAATCGAGAAACGGTTCCAGGTATTCAAAATAGCCCCCACCAGCGATGCCAGGGAGATCAGCAAAATATAGGGAAAAGTGATCTGCAATAGCTGAGTGGTCAGCGCGAATTTGTCGGCGGTGTCAGCAAAGCCCGGCGCGGTCACCATTATCACCCACGGTGCGGCGAGCATCCCGGCAACGGTCACAACCGCCAGTGCCAGCGTCAGCAGGCCCGAGACATAAGAGACAAAGACCCGAGTTGCATCTTCACCTTGCTTGCTTTTATATTCCGCCAGAATCGGCACGAATGCCTGGGAGAATGCCCCTTCGGCAAAGATACGGCGCAACAAGTTAGGAAGTTTGAAAGCGACGAAAAAAGCGTCGGTTGCCATCCCTGCGCCAAAAATTCTGGCGACAATAGCGTCACGTGCAAAGCCAAGCACACGCGAAAACATGGTCATCGAGCTGACGGCGGCCAGCGATTTTAATAAATTCATTGGTGTTCTAATCCAGACCCACGAACAAAACGCCTGCAACGCAGGCGCTGAAAGAGGCGAATAGTCTACCTGGATTATGGTGAATTGCTACCGCCAGATGTTACAGGGTTTATTCACTCATCGCGTCTCGCCAGAGTTTGTCAACGATGCGCTGCGCCAGTACTGCCTGCTCACCAGCAGTTTGTGGAACTGTCTGATTTTGCACGCATTCGATGAAATGATGCGCGCAGCCAACAAATCCACGCTGCTCGAGGGTACTTTGCCAGCCGGGAATCGGTTTGTGCACCACGCCCTGCCCGCGCTCTTCGCGCCATTCACGCATATCCGTAATGTCGATGAGCGCGCCGTCGGTCACGGCCTGCACCGTTTCACGCTGGCTACCAGCACGGCGATGCATGCAGGTGGTGATTTGCAAAGGCCCCACCGAAAAATGGTGCTCGGCAAACAACATTTCGCCAGACTCGTTAGTCAACAGCGAACCACCGTCAAGGGAGGCTTTGCCGCCAGACAGCCACAGAGCAGTGTCAACCACATGCAGATAATCATCCAGCAACGTGAAATAAAGATCGTGTGGCCCGACGCTATGAGTACGATGTTTATCCATTCTCAGCGACACTGCGGTGGCAAGTTGCGTTTTTAGCTCACTGTAGAGCGGTGCAAAGCGACGGTTAAAACCAACCATCAACGTCAGTTTTTTCCGCGCCGCCAGTTCCACCAGCCGCTCGGCATCGCGCAGATTTTCTGCCAGGGGTTTATCGACACAGACATGAACGCCAGCGTTTAATAACGCACTGACCACTTCAAAATGACTGGCGGTGCTGGAGTGGACAAAAACTGCATCGCAACTGGCAGCAAGGTTAGATAACGAATCGGCATAAGGAATGCGCCAGCTTTCACAAATGGGTAGAGCTTTCTCGCGCGTTGGCGACCATGCCCCCTGTAACGTCCAGTCAGACGCTGCCGCCAGCACCGGTAACCACGCTTTTTGCGCGATCCCTCCTAACCCCACTACGCCGATACGTAATTTTTTCACTTTAATCTCCCAGATGGGCCAGCAACGAATCAAGACGCTGTTTCAGTTCTGCCACTTCGATTTCCAGTGCTTCGACACGGACCTGTAAATCACCTTCAACCGCGTTCGACGGTTCCGTTACCACAGGTTGCTCATCTATCTCACCACTGAAAAGATGCATATAGCGACTTTCGCGTTTACCCGGTTCGCGAGCCAGACGCACCACAAAAGGGCCATCTTCGCGATTCGCCAGTTGTTCCAGCGTCGACTCCACTTCCGCCATATCGCTAAATTCATACATTCGCGCCGCGCGGCTGCGCAGTTCACCCGGCGTCTGGGCACCACGCAATAACAACGTGGTGATTAACGCCACTTCTGCGGCGCTCAGTTTCAGATCGCCAAATTCTGAATTACAAAAGCGTTGCTCATATTTGGTGACCCGATTACCAAAACCGCTCACCGTGCGTAAATAATGACGTTTTACCAGATTATCCAACTGCTCCTGCACTTCAGATTCGCTTAAGTTCATTACCGGTTCACGGTTCGTTTTCTGATTACAGGCCGTGACTACGCTATTCACGGAGAGCGGGTATTGCTCCGGCGTCGTCACCTGTTTTTCCAGTAAACAGCCAATCACGCGGGCTTCCAGTGCGGTAAGTTGATACTTCATAACATTCTCCTTAGCGGCCGGGCGTCCAGTCCGGGGTGGTTAATGCCGTCAGCACGTGATCGCGCCATTGTCCATCAATCAACAGATAATCTTTCGCATAACCTTCTTTTTCAAAACCCAGTCGCGCCAGCAAATCACCGCTACGTTTATTGTGCGGCATATAGTTGGCCATAATGCGATGAATGTGTTGAGTACGCTGCATATAACGAATAGCGGCGGTCAGGGCTTCAAACATTAGCCCCTTGCCCTGCCATTTTTGTCCGATTGAATAACCGAGATAGCAGGCATGGAAAGATCCTCGCACCACATTAGAAAAATTGGCAACGCCAATAATCTCTTTCTCATCCGGGTCGAACAACCCAAAATAGAATGCAGAACCTTGTTTATGAAATTCATTAATCATGCTTAACCTGGCCTGCCAGCCTGAAGGGTAGCAGTGGCTTTCGTCGCGCACTGGTTCCCAGGGCTTGAGAAAATGGCGATTTTCTGCGTAATAGTCCGCCAGCCGCCAGGCATCACGTTCATGCACCAGACGCACGACCAGTCGGTCTGTGGTTAAGCGCACTTTTGGCACGTTACTACGATAGCCAAACATTCTATACCTACTCCTTCCCGTAACGTCTTTAATACGCTGTAAGTATTACTATACCTGCGCAACCAGAACCTGTGAAAAGTCCAAAATGCCATTTCCTGCATTATTCACATATTTGATAAAAACTCTCTATCAAAGAGGACTTTCGATAAAAAAATATTGTCCCGGGAAATATGGGAAAAGTATTAGCGACCATGCAGAATAGAAAGTGCTCATCTTTTATTTCCCGGGAGGGGAAATGTCGCGCGTTTCACAGGCCAGGAACCTGGGTAAATATTTCCTGCTCATCGATAATATGCTGGTCGTGCTGGGGTTCTTTGTTGTCTTCCCCCTGATCTCTATCCGCTTCGTTGATCAAATGGGCTGGGCAGCCGTGATGGTCGGTATTGCTCTCGGTCTGCGTCAGTTCATTCAGCAAGGTTTAGGCATTTTTGGCGGCGCAATTGCCGACCGCTTTGGCGCAAAACCGATGATCGTCACCGGAATGCTGATGCGCGCCGCGGGATTTGCCACTATGGGGATCGCCCACGAGCCATGGATGCTGTGGTTTTCCTGCCTTCTCTCAGGTCTTGGCGGTACTCTGTTCGATCCGCCGCGTTCGGCACTGGTGGTCAAATTGATCCGCCCGCAACAGCGTGGACGTTTTTTCTCCCTGTTGATGATGCAGGACAGTGCTGGTGCGGTCATTGGCGCATTATTAGGTAGCTGGCTGTTGCAATACGATTTCCGCCTGGTCTGCGCGACGGGTGCAATTTTGTTTGTGCTGTGTGCGGCATTTAATGCCTGGTTGTTACCGGCATGGAAACTTTCTACCGTGCGTACGCCAGTCCGCGAAGGCATGGCCCGCGTGATGCGCGATAAACGTTTTGTCACCTATGTTCTGACGCTGGCAGGCTACTACATGCTGGCCGTTCAGGTAATGCTGATGCTGCCGATTATGGTCAACGATATCGCCGGAGCGCCCTCTGCCGTTAAATGGATGTATGCCATTGAAGCGTGTCTCTCCTTAACGTTGCTTTACCCTATCGCCCGCTGGAGCGAAAGACGTTTTCGTCTGGAACACCGATTGATGGCTGGGCTATTGGTCATGTCGTTAAGCATGATACCGGTTGAAATGGTCAGCAATCTGCAACAACTCTTCACCCTGATTTGTCTATTTTATATCGGTTCAATCATTGCCGAACCTGCGCGTGAAACCCTAAGCGCCTCGCTGGCAGATGCACGAGCGCGCGGCAGCTATATGGGGTTTAGTCGTCTGGGCCTGGCGATTGGCGGTGCTATCGGTTATGTCGGTGGCGGCTGGCTGTTTGACCTGGGTAAATCGGCGCAGCAACCAGAACTACCGTGGATAATGTTGGGCATTATTGGCATTATCACCTTCGTTGCGATGGGGTGGCAATTTAGCCAGAAACGCGCTACGCGTCGGTTGCTGGAACGCGACGCCTGAAAATGCCATGCTTTCTGTTACCATTGTTCGCCCAGTCAATCTACTCGCCGCAGCAACCTGTTATTACCTGTCGCCGCTGTTTTCAGTTTTTTCTGCTGGCGGGTTTAACGCTGGTGACACATGCTGCGTTGTGTCAGGATATTGACGCAGATTTCATGTCGAGGACTACCATGAACAAGTTTTTATTTGCCGCTGCATTGATCATCAGCGGCCTGCTCGTTGGCTGTAATCAACTCACCCAGTACACGATTAGCGAACAAGAAATTAACCAGTCGCTTGCGAAACATAATAATTTCTCAAAAGATATCGGTTTGCCCGGTGTGGCTGATGCCCATATCGTTCTGACAAATCTGGCCAGTCAAATTGGCCGCGAAGAGCCAAATAAGATCACCTTAACCGGTGATGCCAATCTGGATATGAACTCTCTTTTCGGCAGCCAGAAAGCAACCATGAAACTGAAGCTGAAGGCGCTGCCGGTGTTTGATAAAGAAAAAGGCGCGATCTTCCTGAAAGAGATGGAAGTGGTCGACACAACGGTGCAGCCAGAAAAAATGCAAACGGTAATGCAAACATTGCTTCCCTATTTGAACCAGGCACTACGCAATTACTTCAACCAGCAACCGGCTTACATTCTGCGCGAAGATGGTAGTCAGGGTGAAGCAATGGCGAAAAAACTGGCGAAAGGTATTGAGGTGAAACCTGGCGAAATTGTCATTCCGTTTACTGATTAAACACGAAGGGCGCATTCGCGCCCTTTATTTTTCGTGCAAAGGAAAACGTTTCCGCTTATCCTTTGTGTCCGGCAAAAACATCCCTTCAGCCGGAGCATAGAGATTAATGACTGCACCATCCCAGGTATTAAAGATCCGCCGCCCAGACGACTGGCACCTTCACCTCCGCGATGGCGACATGTTAAAAACTGTCGTGCCGTATACCAGCAAAACTTATGGCCGGGCCATCGTTATGCCCAATCTGGCTCCGCCCATAACGACCGTCGAAGCTGCCGTAGCGTATCGCCAGCGTATTCTTGACGCCATACCTGCCGGACACGATTTCACCCCGCTGATGACCTGTTATTTAACAGATTCGCTGGCCCCCAATGAATTGGAGCGTGGATTTAACGAAGGCGTGTTCACCGCGGCAAAACTTTACCCGGCAAACGCTACCACCAACTCCAGCCACGGTGTGACGTCGGTTGACACTATCATGCCGGTACTTGAGCGAATGGAAAAAATTGGCATGCCGCTGCTGGTGCACGGAGAAGTTACACACGCCGATATCGACATTTTTGACCGTGAAGCCCGCTTTATTGAAACGGTTATGGAGCCACTGCGCCAGCGCCTGACTGCGCTGAAAGTGGTTTTTGAGCACATCACCACTAAAGATGCTGCCGAATATGTTCGTGACGGTAATGAATTGCTGGCCGCTACTATTACCCCCCAGCATCTGATGTTTAATCGTAACCATATGCTGGTTGGCGGTGTACGTCCGCACCTGTACTGCCTGCCCATTCTCAAACGTAATGTGCATCAACAGGCACTGCGTGAGCTGGTCGCCAGTGGCTTTAATCGCGTTTTTCTCGGGACTGACTCCGCACCACATGCACGTCATCGCAAAGAGAGTAGCTGCGGTTGTGCAGGCTGTTTTAATGCACCAACGGCGCTGGGCAGTTACGCCACTGTATTTGAAGAAATGGATGCGTTGCAGCACTTTGAAGCGTTCTGCTCTTTAAACGGCCCGCAGTTCTATGGTTTACCGGTCAACGAATCGTTTATTGAACTGGTACGTGAAGAGCAACAAGTTGCTGAAAGCATCGCTCTGACCGACGACACGCTGGTGCCATTCCTGGCCGGAGAAACGGTTCGCTGGACAGTTAAACAATAAAAAAACGTAGCACCCTGTTGTCATTAGGTTATTTTACCTGTATAAATAAACAGTATATTTAACAGGGGGCTATTATGAGAATTGAAGTCACCATCGCGAAAACTTCTCCATTACCTGCCGGGGCTATTGACGCTCTGGCAGGTGAACTTTCCCGCCGTATTCAGTATGCGTTTCCTGATAACGAAAGCCATGTGTCTGTTCGTTATGCTTCAGCCAATAATTTATCGGTTATTGGCGCGACAAAAGAAGATAAACAACGTATTAGCGAAATTCTGCAAGAAACATGGGAAAGCGCAGATGACTGGTTCGTTAGCGAATAATATGCAGTAATGTTTGTTTTGCCGGGTCGCCCCGGCTTTTTTATTTTGCGTACAAATCTTCTACACTTCCTCAAAATAATTGCACAATATGCTAAAAAAATATGAATGACATGCTGTTTTATTGTTCATATAAATCTTAAAACCAAAAAAATATCTCTTTCCCCCTTTAAAAATTCGGTGAACACCCTTACTTATTGGTATACTGAAGTTGCTTCAGATAAAAACGCATTGAACCTCGAATAACGTTGTCTAGTAACACGAATTAGGGGGCCATGATGGAAAAAAACAATGAAGTCATTCAGACTCATCCGCTCGTAGGGTGGGACATCAGCACCGTTGATAGCTATGATGCGCTGATGTTGCGTTTGCACTACCAGACCCCAAATAAGTCCGAGCAGGAAGGGACTGAAGTTGGTCAGACACTCTGGTTAACTACTGATGTTGCCAGACAATTTATTTCGATATTAGAAGCAGGAATCGCCAAAATTGAATCTGGTGATTTCCATGTAAATGAGTATCGGCGTCATTAACATGACATGACCATCCACCCAAAAGGCACCTGACCGGTGCCTTTACCATTTCTGGGTTGTATATCTGCATTCACTTAATTACTCTGCTTGTACCATGAGAGCAGAGAGAAAAAAATGAAATACGATCTCATCATTATTGGCAGCGGTTCCGTAGGTGCTGCAGCCGGGTATTATGCCACCCAGGCCGGTTTGAAAGTGCTGATGACCGACGCCCATATGCCACCACATCAACACGGCAGTCACCACGGTGATACGCGATTAATTCGCCATGCTTATGGTGAAGGCGAAAAATATGTTCCGTTAGTGCTTCGCGCGCAAACGTTGTGGGATGAACTCTCCCATTACAACGAAGAAGACCCTATTTTTGTGCGCTCTGGCGTCATCAACCTTGGTCCATCTGACTCCAAATTCCTCACCAACGTTGCCCACAGTGCGGAACAGTGGCAACTCAACGTCGAAAAACTGGATGCGCAAGCGATTATGGCCCGCTGGCCGGAAATACGCGTCCCGGACAACTACATCGGCTTATTTGAAGCTGATTCCGGCTTTTTGCGCAGTGAACTGGCGATTAAAACCTGGATCAAACTGGCGAATGAAGCTGGCTGCGCGCAACTGTTTAATTGCCCGGTCACCGCTATTCACCATGATGACAACGGCGTAACCATTACAACGGCTGATGGCGAGTATCAGGCAAAGAAAGCGATCGTCTGCGCGGGAACCTGGGTAAAAGACCTGCTACCAGAACTCCCGATTCAGCCAGTACGCAAAGTATTTGCCTGGTATCAGGCAGATGGTCGTTATAGCATTAAAAATAAATTTCCGGCGTTTACTGGCGAACTGCCCAATGGCGATCAATATTACGGTTTTCCTGCCGAAAATGACGCTCTGAAGATTGGTAAACATAACGGTGGTCAGGTGATTCATTCCGCGGATGAACGAGTTCCATTTGCGGAAATTACCAGCGACGGTTCTGAAGCCTTCCCATTCTTGCGCCAGGTGTTGCCAGGTATTGGCTGCTGCCTGTACGGCGCTTCCTGCACCTATGATAATTCGCCTGACGAAGATTTTATTATCGATACCCTGCCCGGTCACGATAATACGCTGCTGATTACCGGCCTGAGTGGGCACGGCTTTAAATTTGCGTCGGTTTTAGGGGAAATAGCCGCTGACTTTGCACAAGACAAAAAAAGCAATTTTGATTTGACGCCATTCAGACTTTCCCGCTTCCAATAATCATCATTACGGCCTCCAAAATGAGGCCGTTTTTACAGGAGTTTTTTAATGCGTCGTTTGGTGAACTATCTCATCAATAATATTCGCGAACACTTCGTGCTTTATCTTGTTCTTTGGTCACTGCTGGCGATTATGGATCTCATCTATGTATTTTATTTCTAACCCGTAATCACTGACATAAATTGACAAATATTTAATATCTCTTTCATTTGGTGTGAAAATTTGAATAAGCTTATTCCTGCAATAACCGCATTCACCAGATTTCACTCATCCTGAAACAACTAAACTTATGAAGATCTCTTCATTATTAAATCAAAATTATTGAAATAAAAATAAATATCATTCGAATTGTTATTTTTAAGTTGCAATTCATTCTCCGACACGCCATTTTCATTCTCTCGCAAATATGTTTCGGATGCCCTTATGCCACTTACAAATACCCCTGAACGCTATGGCGTTATATCAACAGCCTTTCATTGGCTAAGTGCAATCATTGTCTATGGCATGTTTGCTTTGGGTCTGTGGATGGTAACGCTCAGTTATTACGATGGCTGGTATCACAAAGCACCAGAACTGCATAAAAGCATCGGTATTCTGTTAATGATGGGGCTGGTTGTTCGTATTCTGTGGCGTGTCATATCCCCACCGCCAGGTCCGTTGCAAAATTATTCGCTTATGACTCGTCTTGGTGCAAAGACTGGACATCTTGCGCTATACCTCTTGCTCTTCGCCATTGGCATCAGTGGCTATCTGATCTCTACCGCCGATGGCAAACCGATCAGCGTTTTTGGCTGGTTTGACGTTCCCGCAACCCTTGCCGATACTGGCGCGCAGGCTGACTTAGCCGGTGCCCTGCATTTTTGGCTGGCGTGGAGCGTGGTCGTTCTGTCCGTTATGCACGGATTTATGGCTCTGAAGCATCATTTCATCGATAAAGACGACACCCTGAAGCGCATGCTGGGAAAATCGTCATCTGACTATGGAGTTTAAAAAATGAAAAAAAGCCTGCTTGGTTTAACCTTCGCTTCACTGATGTTCTCTGCCGGTTCAGCTATCGCCGCCGATTATAAAATTGACAAAGAAGGCCAGCACGCCTTTGTCAATTTCCGCATCCAGCATCTGGGTTACAGTTGGTTGTACGGCACATTTAAAGATTTCGACGGTACATTTACGTTTGATGAAAAGGATCCTGTAGCCGATAAAGTGAATGTGACTATTAACACCACCAGTGTTGATACCAATCACGCCGAGCGCGATAAACATCTCCGCAGCGCGGATTTCCTTAATACAGCAAAATATCCGCAGGCAACCTTCTCCTCCACCAGCGTGAAGAAAAACGGTGACGAGCTGGATATTACTGGTGATCTGACGCTGAATGGCGTGACCAAACCAGTAACGCTGGAAGCGAAATTGATTGGCCAGGGCGACGATCCGTGGGGCGGTAAACGTGCGGGTTTTGAGGCTGAAGGGAAAATTAAGCTAAAAGACTTCAATATCAAGACAGATTTAGGCGCGGCTTCGCAGGAAGTTGATCTGATTATTTCAGTTGAAGGCATACAACAGAAGTAGTGCTGAGATGTTGCCGGATGACACGCATCCGGCACGAATGTTTATTCTGTTGGATCAGGAATAACCAGTGTCGTGTTCAGGCATCCACGTGATTTATTAAAGATCTTATTGCCATTTTCCCGCCCGGCACGGAGACGTCGCTGTTCTTCTGGCGGTAACGCGCTTTCTTCACAGCAAATCTCACTACAACAGCCTTTGAATTTCTCGGCGCACGCCGGACACTGAATGAACAGCAGGTGGCAACCATCATTTTTGCAGTTGGTATGGCTGTCGCACGGTGTGCCACATTGATGACAATGCGCGATAATTTCATCAGAGATGCGCTCCCCCATCCGCTCATCAAAAACGAAATTTTTACCAATAAAGCGGACCGGCAGACCTTGTTCCCGCGCTTTGCGGGCGTATTCAATAATGCCGCCTTCGATATGCCAGACTTTATTGAATCCGCTATGTTTCATCCAGGCACTGGCCTTTTCGCAACGAATACCACCGGTGCAGTACATCACGATTTTTTTATCTTTATGCGCCTGCATCATCTCAACCGCTTTCGGCAGTTGCTCACGGAAGGTATCAGCCGGAATTTCGAGCGCGTTTTCAAAATGCCCCACTTCGTATTCATAGTGGTTGCGCATGTCGATAAACAGCGTATCTGGATCGTCAAGCATGGCGTTCACTTCCGCCGCTTGTAGATATTCCCCGACGTTACTGGCGTCAAATTGAGGATCGTCAATACCATCGGCAACAATTCGTTCGCGGACTTTCATGCGCAGCACCCAGAAGGATTTCCCGTCATCATCCAGCGCAATATTCAGACGTAATCCGTTTAAAGCAGGGTCAAAAGCATAAAGCTGTGCGCGAAATGTCTCTACGTTGCTCGCCGGTACGCTGATTTGTGCGTTGATCCCTTCACGTGCCAGATAGACCCGCCCAAAGACATTCAACGCAGTAAATAGCTGATATAAAGCATCGCGGGTCGCCCTGGGATCGGCAATTTGGAAATATTTATAGAACGACATGGTGGTGCGTGGTTCGCTCTCGGCCAGCATTTTGGCTTTCAGCGCGTCATTAGAAATGCGGTTGTGTAACACTGGCATGGTGTACGGTTCCTGCGGGTGGGTAAGTAAAAATCCGCGGCATCATATAGCAATTATCGATAATTAACATCCACACATTTTACGCTACATTTGCACATTAAAAATTAATAATGGTTTACATGCGCGGCAATTTCACCCAATCCCCGGTCACAAATTTTGGTTGCGGACGAAAAAATGCGACAATACATACAATTGCCCGTATAGGTTGAAAGACAGGATTGATATGACGAATCTACCCAAGTTCTCCACCGCACTGCTTCATCCGCGTTATTGGTTAACCTGGTTGGGTATTGGCGTACTTTGGTTGGTCGTTCAGTTACCCTACCCAATTATCTACCGCCTCGGCATCGCGGCGGGACGACTGGCGTTACGTTTTATGAAACGACGCGCCAAAATTGTGCACCGCAACCTGGAACTGTGCTTCCCGGAGATGAGTGAACAGGAACGCCGTGAAATGGTGGTGAAGAATTTCGAATCCGTTGGCATGGGGCTGATGGAGACTGGCATGGCATGGTTCTGGCCGGACCGTCGGGTTGCCCGTTGGACAGAAGTGATCGGCATGGAACATATCCGTGACGTGCAGGCACAAAAGCGCGGCATCCTGTTAGTTGGCATCCATTTTCTGACTCTGGAACTGGGCGCAAGGCAATTTGGTATGCAGGAACCGGGTATCGGTGTCTATCGCCCGAACGATAATCCATTGATCGACTGGCTGCAAACCTGGGGGCGTCTGCGTTCGAATAAATCGATGCTCGATCGCAAAGATTTAAAAGGAATGATTAAAGCACTGAAGAAAGGCGAAGTGGTCTGGTATGCACCAGATCACGATTACGGTCCACGCTCAAGTGTTTTTGTGCCGCTGTTTGCCGTTGAACAGGCGGCGACCACCAGCGGCACCTGGATGCTGGCCAGAATGTCTGGTGCGTGTCTGGTGCCGTTTGTTCCGCGTCGTAAGCCAGATGGCAAAGGGTATCAATTGATCATGCTGCCGCCAGAGTGTTCACCTCCGCTGGATAACGCTGAAACCACCGCTGCGTGGATGAATAAAGTGGTAGAAAAATGCATCATGATGGCGCCGGAACAGTACATGTGGCTGCATCGTCGCTTTAAAACGCGCCCGCAAGGCGTACCTTCTCGCTATTAATACATATTCACAGGCCGGATAAGATGCCTGCATCACATCCGGCCTGTCAGCATCAAATCCCCTGATTTAGCGATAAAAGCTCTCTGCGTTGCACCACCTATAAGTCAGGCGCATAATTAGTGTGCTTATTTTTTCTTCTTATGTTCACCGCGCCTGGCGCACCAACAGCGGATTGCTATGTCACCCTCTGATAATGACACCTCCATAAACTGGAAACGAAACCTGATCGTTGCCTGGCTAGGTTGTTTTCTCACCGGCGCCGCCTTCAGTCTGGTGATGCCGTTCTTACCCCTCTACGTTGAGCAACTTGGCGTCACCGGTCACAGTGAGCTGAATATGTGGTCCGGAATTGTCTTCAGTATTACCTTTTTATTTTCTGCTATCGCCTCCCCGTTTTGGGGCGGGCTTGCCGATCGCAAAGGCCGAAAAATTATGCTATTGCGCTCGGCTCTCGGGATGGGCATCGTGATGGTGTTGATGGGGTTGGCGCAAAATATCTGGCAGTTCCTGATCCTGCGGGCGCTACTGGGGCTGCTCGGTGGATTTGTTCCCAACGCCAACGCCTTAATCGCCACCCAGGTCCCACGCAACAAAAGCGGCTGGGCGCTGGGGACACTCTCTACCGGTGGGGTTAGTGGCGCGTTGCTCGGCCCAATGGCTGGCGGTCTGCTCGCGGATAGCTACGGCTTACGTCCGGTGTTCTTTATCACCGCTAGCGTGCTGCTACTCTGTTTTTTTGTCACCCTATTTTGTATCAAAGAAAAATTCCAACCGGTCAGCAAAAAAGAGATGCTGCACATGCGGGAAGTCGTAACGTCACTTAAAAACCCAAAACTGGTACTCAGCCTGTTTGTCACGACGTTAATTATCCAGATTGCCACCGGTTCAATCGCCCCAATCCTGACGCTGTATGTCCGCGAACTGGCCGGCAACGTCAGTAATATCGCGTTTATCAGCGGGATGATCGCCTCAGTCCCCGGCGTGGCAGCTCTACTTAGCGCACCACGACTCGGCAAACTTGGCGATCGAATCGGACCAGAAAAGATTCTGATAACTGCGCTGATCTTTTCTGTACTGCTGTTGATCCCAATGTCTTATGTCCAGACGCCATTGCAACTGGGGATTTTACGGTTTTTACTCGGTGCTGCAGATGGTGCTTTGCTCCCCGCCGTACAGACGCTGCTGGTTTACAATTCGACCAACCAAATCGCCGGTCGCATTTTCAGTTATAACCAGTCGTTTCGTGATATTGGCAACGTTACGGGGCCATTGATGGGGGCCGCTATCTCAGCAAACTATGGCTTCCGGGCAGTATTTCTGGTTACTGCCGGAGTCGTTCTGTTTAACGCTGTCTATTCCTGGAACAGCCTGCGTCGCCGCCGATTCCCCCAGGTATCGAACTGATTTTTCGCCTTTCATACTTGCAAAAGCGGAGAATCAGCTATTCTTTCCCTGAATACCTCATCAAATCAAAGGGAGAATCGTGATGACTATGTACGCAACGCTTGAAGAAGCCATTGATGCCGCACGCGAAGAATTTCTTGCTGACAATCCCGGCATCGACGCCGAAGAAGCGAATGTGCAACAGTTCAATGTCCAAAAATACATTCTGCAAGATGGCGACATTATGTGGCAGGTTGAGTTTTACGCCGATGAAGGCGAAGAAGGTGAATGCCTGCCAATGTTCAGTGGAGAAGCCGCACAGAGCATATTTGATGGCGATTATGATGAGATTGAAATCCGCCAGGAATGGCAGGAAGAAAATACTCTGCATGAATGGGACGAAGGCGAATTCCAGCTTGAGCCTCCGCTGGATACCGAAGAAGGGCGCACAGCAGCCGATGAGTGGGATGAACGTTAATTACTCATATGCTCCGTGGTGAATGTCGATCGGCAGCAGTAAGGTATCAAAGACTAAAGAGAATGGAAGATCAAGGATCGTGACATAGCGCCATGCGGAGTCACGCACATCCCATTGCACACCTGGATAATATTGATTGCCATGCCCCTGCCCCGGTATGGTGCGGCTGATGATGCTGCCACAACCACTCAGCAAAGCAACCATGATGCCTACCAAAATGAAACGCATTCGTACCCTCTTCTGTAAAAAAATACCGGCATTACGCCGGTATTTTTATTGGCTCGTTGTTTTTGCCGGATGTGGCGTGAACGCCTTATCCGATCTACGAAACCTTGCAAATTCAATATATTGCAGGTAACTACGCTTTATTGCGAAGCCACATCCGGTTTACGTAATGCCAGTGGATTCAGCTTTATCCCTTCGTAGTAACTCACCCATGAAGAATATTTCTCCGGGGAATTCCACACACGGAAATGCAGGCGTGCCATGGTTACCGGATCGCTCAACAGCACCAGGCGGCGATCGCGATTCAGCTTCTCTGGCGTCTCGTTCAGCGCCTGTTCAACGTGGCGATCGCGGGCGATTTCCAGCACCTTACTGGCGCGGTGACGCGCGGTGGCCATTGCCATTGCCAGGGCATTAAACGACGGATTAAACACCGCGTGCATAAAGCCATCGTCGAGAGAACGTTGACGGTTCATCTCAAGGAAACGATCGGTATCGACCAGTACCTGCGGCGGTGAATACTCTTCCGGGATCAGGAACAGTTTCCAGCGTTTCGTGCGCAAACCAACGGTTGTACGGCTGGAGATCACCGAAACAAACGGTGACAGGATCAACGAGAAGACAATCGGTGCCAGCCAGAACAGAAAACGCAGATCCAGCCACGCCATACCGACCGCCCACACTAACCCCAGCAATAACTGAGAGCCGTGGCGTTTAAACGCTTCGCCCCAGGAAGTGGAGTCATCATCACGCTGCGGTGAATTCCACACCACTTCCCAACCGAGGAAGGCGCTGACCACGAATACCGTATGAAACAGCATGCGTACCGGTGCCAACAACACGGAGAACAGCACTTCTAACAACAACGATAACGTCACGCGCCAGAAGCCGCCATACTCTTTCGTCCCTTTGCACCAGATGAGCAAAATACTCAACAACTTCGGCAGGAACAGCAGCACCATGGTCGAGGCAAACAGCGCAATAGCCAGTTCAGGACGCCACTGTGGCCACACCGGGAACAACTGCCGTGGTTGCAGAAAGTATTGCGGCTCGGTCAGCGCGTGCACTACCTGCAATGCGGTAGAAAGCGCGAGGAACATAAACCACAGCGGTGCGGAAAGATAAGACATCACACCTGTCAGGAACACCGCGCGGTGTACCGGGTGCATCCCTTTCACCAGGAACAGACGGAAGTTCATCAAGTTACCGTGGCACCAGCGGCGGTCACGTTTTAGCTCATCAAGCAGATTAGGCGGCAACTCTTCATAAGAGCCAGGAAGATCGTAAGCAATCCATACCCCCCAGCCTGCACGGCGCATCAGTGCGGCTTCCACAAAGTCATGCGAAAGAATTGAACCAGCAAATGATCCTTCACCAGGCAGCGGTGCCAGCGCACAATGCTCGATAAACGGTTTCACGCGGATTATCGCGTTATGCCCCCAGTAGTGCGACTCACCGAGTTGCCAGAAGTGCAAACCGGCAGTGAACAATGGCCCATAGACACGGGTAGCAAACTGCTGGCAGCGCGCATACAACGTATCCATACCGGACGCTTTCGGTGAAGACTGGATAATCCCGGCATTCGGATTGGCTTCCATCAGGCGCACCAGACCACACAAGCAATCACCGGTCATCACTGAGTCGGCATCCAGCACCACCATGTAGCTGTACTGACTGCCCCAGCGACGGCAGAAGTCATCGATATTACCGCTCTTACGCTTCACGCGACGACGGCGACGGCGATAGAAAATCTGACCTTCGCCACCGACTTCAGCGATCAGCTCCATCCACGCTTTTTGTTCTGCCACACAGATGTCTGGGTTGTAGCTGTCACTCAGAATATAGACATCAAAGTGTTGAGCATTGCCGGTGGCTTTTACCGATTCCCACGTTGCGCGCAAGCCTGCAAAGACGCGGTTCACATCCTCATTACAAATAGGCATGATCAATGCCGTGCGATGCTCCGGATTTAACGGCTCATCACCAACGGTTGACGCAGATATACTGTATTTATCGCGACCAATAAGTAACTGCAGGAAGCCCATCAGCGCCGTCCAGAACCCGGCAGACACCCAACAGAAAAGAACAGCGAAGAGGATCAGAATGCCGGTTTGCAGCATATAAGGCAGGAGCTGCATAAAGGAAACCCACAGATCCTGACCAACCATATCAACCGGATTAATCAACGCCCATCCCTGATACGGCAGAATCGTCTTCATGTACCAGGTGGCGACAACAGTTTGCGCCAACGTCAGGATAAGCAGGATGTAACGACGGATTGTCCCGACAGTACGCCACTTTTGCTCACTTTCCTGCTCTTCTTTGGTCAACCGGGCCAGATAGCGCGGCGTCACATCGCGCCCACGCAGACGATCCCAGAATCGCCCTACCGGATTAGTTCGCCACGGATCGGGAAACATAGAGGAGCGTTTTGCTTTCGGCATTGCCTGAAGCTGGTCGCGTCCTTCGTCGTCTTTAATTAACTGTCCATCAGCAAGCGAATCAGGCCAGGCTTGTTCCAGACGTGCCTTTACCGAGCCTTGTGGGGAGTCATCCTCCCGCGCATAGATCCGGTGTTCAGCATCCAGCGCCTGATGAACAGCGCGGATATCGGTCTTCGGCAATGCCGCTTTCTCGCTTGCAGAGATGGGCATTGCGTCAATGTACTCGGTTGTCTTATTCATTGGCAGGTAACTGGTAGCTCCAGGTTTCACTCAACGTCTGATCGGCATTCACCAGCGCAGCACGCATTTCAGTGGTTTTCTTGGCATCTTTCACTTTCACACGCATCACCAGACGCCAGCCTTTAGTAACCGGGTTATAACGCACCGTGCTTTCGACAATCTCACCATTATCGCCAATGCTGGTTTGCGCGGTGACCGGCGTATCCTCTGGCAGTTTTTTCATTTCTGCGCCGGTGAAATCGACCACAAAGGCAATAGTGCCATCAGGCTGGCGAATCAGGTTCGACTGCTTTACATCGCCCGTTGAACGGCGCGTCTGCTGCACCCAGGCGTTATCAGGCGCGTGAAGTTTGTCTTCGTCACGACTGAAGGTGATGGTGTATTTAAAGTTCATCTCTTTGCCCGGCTCCGGCAACTGATCCGGTGTCCAGTAAGCGACGATGTTATCGTTGGTTTCATCGTTGGTTGGAATTTCTACCAGCTCAACGCTGCCTTTACCCCACTCCCCTTTCGGCGTTACCCAGGCGCTAGGACGCAAATCATAACGATCGTCGAGATCTTCAAAACGGGAGAAATCGCGGCCGCGTTGCAGTAGACCGAAACCTTGAGGGTTCTCCATCGAGAAACTGCTGATCGCCAGATGTTTCGGGTTGTTCAGCGGACGCCAGATCCACTCACCGTTACCAGCATGGATAGAAAGGCCGTTAGAATCGTGCAATTCCGGACGATAGTTATTCGCCGGAGATGGCTGATTCGGCCCGAACAGGAACATACTGGTTAACGGTGCAACGCCCAGTTTGCCGACTTTATCGCGCAGGTAAATTTTCGATTGCACATCAACAACCGTGTCACGTCCCGGCATAACAACGAACTTGTAAGCGCCTGTCGCACGCGGCGAATCAAGCAGCGCATAAATCGTTAAACGTTTGTCAGTCGGTTTTGGACGCTCGATCCAGAATTCTTTAAATCGCGGAAATTCTTCACCGGATGGCAAAGCGGTATCAATTGCCAGGCCACGGGCAGAAAGACCGTAAACCTGACCTGCGCCAATCACGCGAAAATAGCTGGCCCCGAGCATGCTGACAATTTCATCGTTTTTATCTTTGCTGTTGATCGGGTAAAGCACTTTAAAACCGGCGAAGCCAAGGTCTTTTACCGTGTCTTTGTCATGCTGAACATCACCGAAAGTGAAATAATCCGGACTGTATTTGATTCTTTTTACTGCCGTTGCGGTGACTTCGTTGATTTTGACCGGCGTGTCGAAGTACATACCTTGATGGTAGAACTCGAGCTTGAATGGGGTCTTCAGATTGTTCCAGTAGGCTTTGTCATGATTAAACTGGATCTGCTGATAGTCCGCGTATTTCATGTCGCGGAAAACGGAGGGCAAGTTACTTTTAGGTGCCTCATAGCCTTTCCCGGCTAAGGATTGAGCTTGCTTTGCGACATCGTCAATGCTGAAGGCCCAGCCTGGCGATGTATACAGAGTTAACATTACTGCAGCGCTCAACCAACGCATTTTCATCATTTGTAGTTTATGTTTCATAATAAGTAAGCACTTCCCCCTTTGTGTGCTTATATCGATCCGATCTATTTTAATGGATAACCAGCCATTCCGACAACAGAATCCCGGTATTATTCGGCGTACCGGCTCATGGATTAAGCACCTGATTGCAACCGTTTTCACTTTCCGTGCTTCTCCTAAAGACAGAAGGAGCGAGTTCGTGTAGGGTTTGCCAGCAAATTTATTTATCAACCGTCTTACAGGCGCTTCCATTTTGGTTCGTGGTAGCGGTTATGCCGCATAAAAACACACTTGAAATCTGCGCCACATGTGGCCAGGTCGGTGTCGCTACGGCAAAAGCCTAAAGGCATTACCCGGTCGGGATAAGACGAAAAATCCGAGATTAGTTAACCATATATGAATCCAGTACCCGCGCAGCGTGAATATTTCCTCGACTCCATCCGCGCATGGTTGATGTTGTTAGGGATCCCTTTTCATATTTCTTTAATTTATTCAAGCCACACCTGGCATGTGAATAGCGCAGAACCATCATGGTGGCTGACGCTTTTTAACGATTTTATCCACGCCTTCCGTATGCAGGTATTTTTCGTTATTTCCGGGTATTTTTCCTACATGCTGTTTTTGCGCTACCCATTGAAAAAATGGTGGAAAGTGCGCGTTGAGCGCGTAGGTATCCCGATGTTAACGGCAATTCCCCTGCTCACCTTGCCACAATTCATTATGCTGCAATATGTCAAAGGCAAAGCGGAAAGCTGGCCTGGGCTATCATTGTATGACAAATATAATACTCTGGCCTGGGAATTAGTCTCGCATCTGTGGTTTTTACTGGTGCTGGTCGTTATGACGACACTGTGCGTGTGGATATTTAAGCGCATCAGAAATAATTTAGAAAATTCAGATAAGGCGAATAAATCTTTCTCGATGGTTAAGCTATCGATATTATTTTTCTGTCTGGGTGTTGGCTATGCAGCAATAAGAAGAACACTATTTATCATTTATCCGCCCATTTTAAGCGATGGCATGTTCAATTTTATTTTCATGCAGACGCTGTTTTATATGCCGTTCTTTATTCTCGGTGCACTGGCTTTCATTTTTCCTAACCTTAAAGCTTTGTTTACCACCCCATCTCGCGGCTGTACCCTCGCGGCAGCACTGGCATTTATGGCTTATTTGCTCAATCAACGTTACGGCAGTGGCGATGCATGGATGTATGAAACTGAGTCGGTGATCACGATGGTGCTCGGACTGTGGATGGTTAATGTGGTCTTCTCCTTCGGCCACCGCCTGCTTAATTTTCAGTCGGCACGGGTAACTTATTTTGTCAACGCGTCGCTGTTTATCTACCTGGTTCACCACCCGTTAACGCTCTTTTTCGGCGCATACATCACCCCGCATATCACCTCAAATTGGCTTGGTTTTCTCTGCGGTCTGATATTTGTGATAGGGATTGCGATAATTCTGTACGAAATTCATTTACGCATTCCGTTGCTGAAGTTTTTATTCTCTGGCAAACCGAACGTGAAGCGTGAGAATGATAAAGCGCCAGCCCGTTAAGCCACGTTTATAATAACCATTCTACGGGCAATATTGACGCCAGTCTGACCATAACCCGCTTCCAGAAACTGGTTGCGGGTTCTTTTTTGAGGATAATATCTTCCTTCCCATGACGATCGACCCAGTTGATCCTTCCCCAACGATCCAAACGGAGCTGCCAGGCCGCATCATACTGACTCTGCATAAAGCGTTTATCGATTAATTGCGCCAGCGTTTCACTCTCTATCACCAGGCCCATTTCAGTATTGAGCAGCGTTGAACGCGGATCGAAATTGAATGAGCCAATAAACACTATTTTGCCATCGACACTAAACGTTTTGGCATGCAGACTTGCGCCAGAATTCCCGGTTATACCGCGATCGTGCAGCGTTCCGCTCTGTTCCCGCGTCGGCTTCAGTTCATATAATTCAACGCCATAGCGGAGCAATTTTTTGCGCCAGCGGGCATACCCGGCATGAACGACAGCGACATCGTTAGCGGCAAGTGAATTGGTTAAGATAGCTATCTTGACCCCTTTTCTCACCATTCGTAAAAGCTGCGCCACTCCCGCGCGCGTTGGCACAAAATAGGAAGAGATAATATCAATACGTTCGCTGGGTGAGCCCATGATATCGAACAGACGTTGCGGCAGCAGTGAATGGCGTTTTGCCTTGCCCTCCCCTTTCGCGGGATCATCACTTAATAAACGCGTTCTTGCCCAGATTAGCGGCAATGTCCCGTCAACCAGTTGATTTATAAAAGGACTTAACTCCATTTGGCGCAAATAGCGATGTGTCCCGGTGTCGTTGTACCAGGACGCAGGTAGCTCAATGCGGTCAGCCATTTCGCCATCGGGAACATCCAGCACCTGCTGCAACGGTGAAACCGATTTGCAATACCAGTAGCGGGCGAAATCATCGGCAACGTCCTCAACTACTGGCCCAATTGCCATGACATCTAAATCAGAAAAAAGCGGCTCTTCCCCCGCACCAAAATAAGCGTCGCCAATGTTTCGCCCGCCCACCAGCGTTACCACACCATCAACGGTAAAACTTTTATTATGCATACGGCGATTGAGGCGGGAAAAATCGGTGATATAGCCAAGCGGGCGCAACAAACGAAACGAGAAAGGATTGAAAAGCCGGACTTCAATACGCGGGTGACTATCGAGCAAGCGTAAAATGTCATCAAGCCCGGGGGTATTGTTGTCATCGAGCAACAACCGGACGCGAACGCCACGCTTCGCTGCGGCTAACAGGGCGGAAAACAGCAACCGCCCCGACATATCGTCCTGCCAAATGTAGTACTGAACATCCAGCGTATGTTCCGCCATTTCCGCCAGATAATATCTTGCGGCAAACGCATCCAGGCTTTTATCAAGAGGGAAAATGCCGCATTTTCCAGGATGTTGCGAGCACAACGGCAGCACCGCGCTCGCCAGCCGGGGCAAATCATTCATCTCCTTGTTGGGTAAGGAGTCTTTCGTAGAGGTGGGTGTTTTCTGCATCATAACAGACAAAGTATACTTGCTCAGGTAAAGCGTGACGGGTAATAAATTCCGAAACGGTTTTTACAGCTATTTCAGCCGCAGCAGCACGCGGGTAACCATATACACCAGTGCTAATGGCAGGAAAAGCCACTGACGAATAACCGTTCGCAGCCACCAGTCGCAGACTATTGAGATAGGCATCCTGCAATAACTGGTCTTCATTTTGTTCGCCCCCGCGCCAGACTGGCCCAACGGTATGCACAACTGCTTTGGCAGGAAGATCGCCTGCAAGAGTAATGACTGCATGTCCCGTAGGGCAATCGCCCTGTTGCTGACGAACTTTTAAACAAGCATCCAGCAAGGCCGGACCAGCAGCGCGATGAATAGCGCCATCAACACCGCCGCCCCCCATTAATGATGGATTTGCCGCATTAACAATAACATCAACGGCCAGTTTGGTAATATCACCCTGCACAACATGAATACGCGATTTCATAACGCCTCCTTACACCATCTTGTTCCTTAAGTGTACAGCAGGGCTTTTAGGGAAATCGCATTTTTGTTGTCAGCAACGTGAGTTGCTCAGAAACTTAGTTATATTCGATGTTCATCACAGCCAGCTTTTTCTGCTCATCAAGGTACTGCACTTTTACTGAGGCAATTTGCGGATTTTTGACGTTACCGCTCATCAACTCTTTGCTGGAATAGGTTTTGTCCGGAACCGAACCATTCTGCATACAGGTCATTTCTGGTGGTGCCTGAAGAGTACTGACATCACATGTCGGTTCTACAATTTGACCACGAAAATAGATCACGCCACCTTGTGCATTACTGCCTGCGATGGCAATAAAAGGGTAAACCAGACTGCCGAGCATAAGAGAGTTTAAAAATGGTCTGAACATTTATTCTATTTCCTCAATGATTAATCATCCTTGAGGGTTGCTGTTATCCATACTGTCAGGTTGGCCGATTCGCATCAGACCATTCTCTCCCGATTCATTTTATGCTCAATATATCAACGCATTAAGACTTTCCTGAAGATGGCGGCCATTGTTGTGATAAATGCAGTGACTGTCCATCAGAAACAGTAACAACTATTTTCACTCGATCGTCCGGGGAAATATTTAAGCTCAATTTTGTCAAAGCAATGGGTTGATTAGCGGGCACTGAGAGGGTCTTTTCTTGCTTCGTCTGGCTTTGCCCAGAACTGCCTTCGCGCAGAGACAATATTTGTACCCGACACAGGCAAGATTGTGTCAGGGTGACTTCAGGGATAATGGTGTACATGTCGCCTTGCTGGGTCGTATTAAAGGTTATCTGGCTGGAAAGCGCCGCGAGAAGTAATAACGCGTTCATACTATTCTCCCGAAAAAAAACAGGGCTTACGCCCTGTTTCTGTCATACAAATTCTGTATTAGTACTGATGAGCAGTCGCGTTGTTACCAAAGCCAACCTGAGTTACGTTGACGCTGGAGTTAGATGCAGTCTGGTCAACAGCAGCACCGTTACCACCACCGAACTGTTTAACGGTCATAGTAGAATCTTTACCATTCCACTGATCGAGAGTAGCGCTGTTACCGAAACCACGCTGAGTCAGATCGATTGAGCTGTCATCAGAACCTTGTCCAACATCAGCGCCGTTACCGCCGCCATGCTGGGTAATAGTCAGATCGGAGTTGCGGGCATCAGCCTGCAATGCAACAGCAGAGTTACCGCCGCCGTACTGGTAAATATTCAGCTCTGAATTCGGGCCGCTGTTATTGCCGCCACCACCGTGGTTGCCGCCGCCACCGCCGCCGTACTGAGGAATAGCACCTGCCAGAGCACTACCAGAGAATACGATTGCTGCAATTGCTGCTACTTTTAAAAGTTTCATGTAAAACCCCCATCGGATTGATTTAAAAGTCGTATGGAAATTAACGTTGTGTCACGCGAATAGCCATTTGCGACTGTCTCTGCACTACAATTGCCGTTTTTTGAGTACCATACTGAGTAATATTTGCTTTATTACCAGAACCTTTCTGGATAATCATTGCAGTATTACCATATGCGCCTTGCGATATACTGGCATCGTTGGCATTGCCCGTCTGGTCAATATACGCAAGGTTATAATCTCCTTTCTGGTCAATCCTGGCTCGGTTACTATTACCTTCTTGCGAAATAACCGACAAAAGTTTAGAGCCTCCCTGCCGTAACTGCGCGCTATTATTAGCGCCAGTTTGACCAATTATGGCTGCCTGATTAAATGAAGACTTACTCAATTCATTTACCGCAAAGTTATATTCTGAATTAGCCAAATCATAACCTGCCGCGGCTGCAATCCCAGGCGCACCCAGTACTGTTAACATCATAAATAACAATCTGTTTTTCATGTTGTCACCCTGGACCTGGTCGTACATTAAAGAAATTTAAATCACTTCAACTTGGTTGTTAACGCAAACCGCTTTTTGTTAACGCTGCGTTACGATGGAAAGTATGTCTGTAGAAATATTTTTAATAACTCACCCACGCGTTGTATTTTTCTTTTTTTGTTCATACCAAAGTATTAAAACTCGCGTAAATACGCTGTTATTTACGTAAAAATATTTTGTTTACTTTTAAATTGCTATTTTTTGACCGCAAAAATTCAACGGACGGCCTCTCTGCACAAGTCGAGAAGATTACGTCGATATGTCTGTTCAACAAGCCGTGACAAACATCGTCTTTTTGCAGCAAAAATTTGTCCAGGGAGAACCTCCGAAAAATTAAGAAATTTCCGCGCAACAAAAGGACTATGTGGGAATAAATTTTATATGCATAATTATGGACTTAGCGTTATTTGTATGACTTTTTAAAATTGTGCAATAAAAGCTATATGTACAACTTTTCTATCATTTCTAAACTTAACCACCCCGCAGTGTTAACATTTTTAAATGGCAGATTACATTTTGTTACACGTTTAACACTTGCTTTAAGATTTGTAATAGCTAGATTGAAATCAGATGTAATCCATTAGTTTTATATTTTACCCATTTAGGGTTGATTTATTACTACACACAGCAGTGCAACATCTGTCAGTACTTCTGGTGCCTCTATTTTTAGAGGTAGCTGTCAGGTGTGCGATTAATAAAAAAAGCGGGGTTTCATCATGTTTAATGAAGTCCATAGTGTTCATGGTCATACTTTACTGTTGATCACTAAACCTTCCTTGCAGGCGACAGCGTTATTGCAGCATTTAAAACAATCGCTGGCAATCACAGGAAAACTGCATAATATTCAACGTTCTCTGGACGATATATCTTCTGGCTGCATTATTCTGTTGGATATGATGGAAGCAGATAAAAAGCTCATTCATTACTGGCAGGATACATTAAGCAGAAAACACAACAACATTAAAACAATGTTGTTAAATACCCCAGATGATTATCCGTACCGCGACATTGAAAACTGGCCACATATCAATGGTGTTTTTTACGCCATGGAGGATCAAGAACGCGTAGTCAATGGGTTGCAAGGCGTCTTACGTGGTGAATGCTACTTTACGCAAAAGCTTGCCAGTTACCTGATTACACATTCCGGTAACTATCGTTATAACAGCACGGAATCTGCCCTCCTTACTCATAGGGAAAAAGAGATCCTTAATAAGCTGCGTATCGGCGCCTCCAATAACGAGATTGCTCGTTCGCTGTTCATCAGCGAAAATACGGTTAAAACGCATCTTTATAATCTTTTCAAGAAGATAGCTGTAAAAAACCGAACACAAGCGGTCTCATGGGCAAACGATAACCTCAGGCGATAAAGCCATGAAACGTTATTTATGCTGGATTGTAGCAGCAGAACTTCTCTTCGCTGCGGGCAATGTTCACGCCGTTGAGGTAGAAGTACCGGGATTGTTAACTGACCATACTGTTTCATCTATTGGGCACGATTTTTACCGTGCCTTTAGTGATAAATGGGAAAGTGACTACACCGGTAATTTAACGATTAATGAAAGACCCAGTGCACGATGGGGAAGCTGGATCACAATAACGGTGAATCAGGACGTTATTTTCCAGACATTTTTATTCCCGTTGAAAAGAGACTTCGAGAAAACTGTCGTCTTTGCACTGATACAAACTGAAGAAGCACTAAATCGTCGCCAGATAAATCAAGCGTTATTGGGTACGGGCGATTTGGCGCATGATGAATTCTAAATAAAAAATTTGTCAGGAGGCTGCAATGCGTGTCAAACATGCAGTAGTTCTACTCATGCTTATTTCTCCATTAAGTTGGGCTGGAACTATGACCTTTCAGTTCCGCAACCCAAACTTTGGTGGCAACCCGAATAACGGCGCTTTTTTATTAAATAGCGCCCAGGCACAGAACTCATATAAAGATCCCAGCTATAACGATGACTTTGGCATTGAAACACCATCAGCGCTGGATAACTTCACCCAGGCTATTCAGTCACAAATTTTAGGTGGCCTGCTGTCGAATATTAACACTGGCAAACCGGGCCGAATGGTGACTAACGAATATATTATCGATATTGCCAACCGCGATGGTCAATTGCAGTTGAACGTGACAGATCGTAAAACCGGACAAACTTCGACTATTGAAGTGTCGGGTTTACAAAATAACTCAACCGATTTTTAAGCCACAGCTTCATAAGGAAATTAATCATGCAGCGCTTATTTGTTTTGGTTGCCGTCATGTTGCTGAGCGGATGCTTAACCGCCCCACCAAAAGAAGCCGCCAAGCCAACATTAATGCCTCGAGCCCAGAGCTATAAAGATTTGACCCATTTACCTGCACCAACGGGTAAGATCTTTGTTTCGGTATACAACATTCAGGACGAAACCGGGCAATTTAAAGCCTACCCGGCGAGTAACTTCTCCACTGCTGTTCCGCAAAGCGCCACCGCGATGCTGGTCACGGCATTGAAAGATTCTCGCTGGTTTATACCGCTGGAGCGTCAGGGCCTACAAAACCTGCTCAACGAACGCAAGATTATTCGTGCAGCACAGGAAAACGGTACTGTAGCGGTAAACAACCGAATCCCGCTTCAATCGCTGACCGCAGCCAATATCATGGTTGAAGGCTCAATTATTGGTTATGAAAGCAACGTCAAATCGGGCGGTGTTGGGGCGAGATACTTTGGTATTGGTGCAGACACGCAATACCAACTTGATCAGATCGCCGTGAACCTGCGCGTCGTCAATGTGAGTACCGGCGAGATCCTTTCTTCGGTGAACACCAGTAAGACAATCCTTTCCTATGAAGTCCAGGCGGGTGTCTTCCGCTTTATTGACTACCAACGGTTACTGGAAGGGGAAGTGGGTTATACCTCTAACGAGCCGGTTATGCTGTGCCTGATGTCAGCCATCGAAACAGGCGTTATCTTCCTGATTAACGACGGTATCGACCGTGGCCTGTGGGATTTGCAGAATAAAGCAGAACGGCAGAATGACATTCTGGTGAAATACCGCCACTTATCAGTACCGCCGGAATCCTGATACATAAAAAAGCTGGCTCTTTACTATTCAATCTAAAGCGTGAGTGCTCCTCACGCTTTATTTTTGACTTGTTGCTCTCGCTGAGCGGACTTAGCACCGCGCGCTGCCAGCCAAAGACCGCTGTTTTTCATCGCGTAGCCAAACACCAACCCAAGCGCCAGAGAGGGTAAAACCAGCTTCCAGTTCCCCTGCCCGGCAAACGTCGCACATGCGCCGATAAATGTACCAGGGACAAACGACAACAACAGATGTTTAGCCTGAATACACATCAGAAAAGCCACAATCCCCGTTATGACATAACCGAGAATTTCCAGATGTGGTGCCAGCGCACTACCGTGAATAATAACCATCGCCCACACCATGCCACTCAGCAACGTTGCAGCGGAGATTGCCAGTCCTTTCAAACCACCCTGTGGACAGGCAAAGTAGGCCGTGCAGCCCAGGAAACCCGCCCAGCTAAGTAAGCCAAGAGAAACAGCCACCCATCCCCAGATACCGGAGAGAATGCCTGTTGTGATTGCAATAGAGAGAAGTATGTTCATGCCGCGCATAATAGCAGAAAACGCGAAATTGAATGAGATCGAGCACACATTTTATGCAACGGCAAATTATAGATTGCAGTTATAAGTGACATGAGTCACATTTATTCTTCTGACTGTTCCTCAAGTTCATCCCACATTGCGCTAATGGCATCGCGGGTCAGCGGTGCCATGGTACGCCAGAACGGCGTGGTCGCATGGGCCTCAACTTTACCGAGAAATGCGCCGCACCAGGGCAACAGATACTCGCTGAACAGTGTTTCCAGCGCTTCGCTTTCATCTTCTGTTGACTGATCTTCCAACCAGGAAGCTGCCAGCAATAAAGTACCGATATGATCCGCTGGCGTATCCGCTAACGGCATCCCGCGTTCGGAAAGAAAAGCACGCACTTCTGCTTCTGTGGCACCCTCAACCCAGGCGCTGCGATAAGGCGAAACTGCGCATTCATCTCCGACAAATAGTGCATTGTAATCGGCAGATACTTGCGCCATATCACAGCTTTTCTGCAAGCGCGCCAGTAATTCATCCTGTTCCAGCGGCCAGTTCGCCGCCAGTTTTCCTTCACGAATCAAGGTAAACAGCGGAACCAGTAAAGGGTCCTGTGGTTGGCGGTAATAGAGCGAACCCAGTACACGACACAGGATAGAAAACTCGTTCATTAATTTATTTCCGTTAATAACAATTAAAGATCAGCAAATTCTGCAATTGGTGCCATACCGCGAGATTCAAGGAAGTTCAGTAAGCGGCGCGGTGAAACATTCAGAATACGCTCTTGCGGAAAATCAACCGCGTCGAGGATTTTACGACACTCTGCAAAGTCCCCCATGGTAAACGCGGTGTGAGAATCCGATCCTAACGCGACCCAGCCACCGGCATCGCGCACCGCCGCAGCCACTGCACGGCAGTTTTCTTCACTGCCCTTACGCGAATGTAAGAATGAGGAATTATTAATTTCCAGCGCCACCTGATATTTAGCCGCTGCTTCGGCAACAGCGTTAAAATCTATGGAATATTTGGGGTTCCCCGGATGGCTTATAATATGCACATTACCACTGGCAATAGTCGCGATCATCGCTTGCGTGTTAGTGGCTTTATCATGTGGTGCAAAAACTGGTTCATGAAAACCAGCAATGATCAAATCCAGCGACTCAAACATTTTGCCGCTGCAGTCAATTTCACCATCAACGTTTTTGATGTTGGCTTCGATTCCACGCAGGATCCCTACCCCATCGACCACTCGCGGCCAGATACGCATATTAATGAAGTGCCAATGGTGCGGTGCATCTTCCATATCCGGGCCATGATCGGTGATCGCAAAAAGTTTAATGCCCTTCTGTTTGGCCTGGGCAATGTAATCACTTAATGTGCTATATGCATGCGTACTGGCAACGGTATGCATATGAAGGTCGACGGGATACATAACTCTCTCCTGTATTCAATTACCGCCAAGGATAGCAGGAATCCGGAAGCTTTATTAGTAGCCTCGAGCGCGATCGACCTGCCCGCTAGCAGTCTCCCCTCGTTCAAGTTGCGTAATGGTGCGTGCAATATACTCCACCGCTTCAGCAGGTCGGGTAATGGCTGCAACATGTGGTGTTATTGTCACACGTGGATGTTGCCAGAGCCGACTTTCCGACGGTAAGGGTTCACGATTAAAAACATCCAGCATCGCCGCTTTAACCTTACCGCTATCCAGCGCCGCGAGCAGGTCATCTTCTACTACATGAACGCCACGCGCCAGATTCAGGAGATACGCGCCATCCGGTAATTTTTCTAATAATTGTTGATTAATAATGCCGGCCGTTTCGGGGGTATTCGGTAGAAGATTAATCAATACGCGGCATTGGCTCAGAAATGCGTGCAACTCTTCGCTTCCGGCAAAGCTTTGAACACCAGGCCAGGATTTACGAGTGCGACTCCAACAACGCAATGGAAAGCGCCAGGTTCGCAAACTCTGTGCGACTTTACTGCCCAATACACCAGCCCCCAGAATGCCGATAGTAAAATCTTCCCGGTGATATTCAGGCAGTGGTTGCCAAAGCGAAGCATTTTGTTGCTCGCGATAATCGTCAAAGCGCCGAAACCAGTGCAACACCTGGCTCACTGCGTACTCCTGCATTTGCTCGCCCATACCGGTATCTTCCAGGCGAAAAAGCGGAATAGACGGTTTCAGCATTTCAGGGTGTGTCTGTAATTTACTCAAAATCGAATCAACACCAGCACCCAACGCGAACACCGCCTTAAGGTCACGCCCTGCCAGCATCCCGACCGGAGGATGCCAGACCAAAGCATAATCCGCAGGATGATTATCGCCGGTTTCCCATGCTCTGACTCTTGCATGTGGAAGCGATTTCCCCAGCGCATCAATCCACCATTGGGTATCAAACGTTGGGTGATAAAAGATGATATCCATACTGACTCCCGAAAAATCTGAGCGAAATTTATTCGCACTTATCGTTATGATCTACAAAGACCACCAGCATAACAAATCAGCAGTCGGTGGCAAAAAAAGCAGATTTCGCTTATTAAAACTGCATATTGATTGAAGTTTGAATAAACGCGCGATTTTTTTAAAAAGTTTGTTGACCTCAGGCCATGATTTCCCTAAATTAGCGCCCGTTCCAGCAAGACAGGAACAACAATTTGGTGAGGTGTCCGAGTGGCTGAAGGAGCACGCCTGGAAAGTGTGTATACGGCAACGTATCGGGGGTTCGAATCCCCCCCTCACCGCCATATTTTAAGAAGAGCTCGTACGAAAGTACGGGCTTTTTTTTCGCATATTGCATACACCGGGGGGGATGAGAAACCCCGGCCGGGGTTCTCAGATTGTTGACACTGTGCGCTTTGTTCATGCCGGATGTGGCATGAACGTCTTATCCGCCCCACAAAATCTCGCAAATTCAATACATTGTGATTATCTTGTAGGTCTGATAAGCGTAGCGCATCAGGCATCTTACGTTTGTCATCAATCTCAAAGCCCGGCTCGCCCGGGCTTTGAACCAATAATACACTTAGCTGTAAGCATGTAGCGTTCGTTGGCAAAGTGCCGAACGTACGCAATCATCTTTGCCGAATCGGACAATCCCGATCATCTCATCTTCTTCAAAACGTTCCAGAGCGTCACTTAATCCGGATCGCACGCCGCGAGGTAAATCGCATTGCGTGATATCACCGTTGACGATAACCGTCACGTTTTCCCCGAGGCGGGTTAAAAACATTTTCATTTGCGCGGCAGTCACATTCTGCGCCTCGTCAAGAATGACAACTGCATTTTCAAAGGTACGTCCACGCATGTAGGCGAACGGCGCGATTTCCACCTTCCCTATTTCCGGTCGCAGGCAATACTGCATAAAGGAAGCCCCCAGGCGCCGGACAAGCACGTCATAGACCGGGCGAAAATAAGGAGCAAACTTTTCTGCAATATCTCCAGGTAAGAAGCCAAGATCTTCATCGGCCTGCAATACTGGACGGGTGACGATAATCCTGTCGACATCCTTATGAATCAGAGCCTCTGCCGCTTTTGCAGCACTGATCCAGGTTTTGCCGCACCCGGCTTCGCCAGTGGCAAATATAAGCTGCTTACTCTCAATAGCCTTCAGATAGTGCAATTGCGCTTCATTTCGCGCGGCGATTGGCGAAGTATCACGACTGTCGCGAGCCATGCCAATGGCTTCTACGCCGCTCATCTGCACAAGCGAGGTGACCGATTCTTCTTCACGCTGTTTATGGCTACGCGAATCCCGTCTCAGCACACGTTTTGCCTCGCGACGAGCTTTGATCACTGCTTTTTGTCTTCCCATGGAGAGCACCTTGAGTTGTTTGTATTCATCACACGCGCCGTTGGCAGCGCGATTATGCGCACGAACATCAGAGGGTTGGCTTCCTTGTAAGCCATAGTTTGCTTTTGGAAATAACACCGAAAACGGCTACGCGCACCGTTAAAGGCGTCGGTAACACGAATAAAGAAAGGAAGTGGATGAGAATGTAGAGTGACGCAGTTGCTACCGGAGGAGAAGTCTCCGCGTTTGGTCGAGCGTTGATTGTCAAAAACATGTCCAGTACAGGACGTTACCATCCGCGATCTCCATAGTGACTGACTATCACTGCCGGGAACTACCGCTGTTACATAATAAGTACAACAGATCTCTTATTCATTGCAACAATATATTTACTTATATTTAACTATAAACCACCATTTTGATGACATTAGCTTGTATCGCAAAGATGACAGTGTGATGACAAAAACGAGCAATTTGGGGCGATATTAGTGTGCTCTGTACCCTAACCGTAGGCATGATAAGAGGCGCAAGCGTCGCATCAGGCATCAGAGCACGAACACCAGATGCGGCGTAAACAAACATTAAACCCGCAATAACGCGCTTCCCAGGTAATCGTTCGCATCCTTCACCCCCGGCAGCGCAAAAAAATACCCCCCGCCGATGGGTTTGACATATTCCTCCAGAGCCTCACCATTCAGCCTTTTTTGAACTGTCAGGAAGCCTTTTTCCAGATCGTGTTGGTAGCAGACAAACAAAAGCCCCATATCAAGTTGCCCGGAGTTGGTGACACCCAACGAATAACTGTAGCCGCGACGCAGCATCAGGCTGGACTCACTCTCTGGCGTGCGGGGATTCGCCAGCCGGATATGGCTGTCCAGCGCAATCACCTTCCCTTCAGGGTCACTGGCGTAATCCGGTACATCATGCTCATGCTGCATACCCAGCGGTGCACCGGTTTGTTTATCTCGACCAAAAATCGTCTGCTGCTCTTTCAGTGGTGTTCTGTCCCAAAACTCCACCCGAAACTGAATTAAACGCACGGCCTGGTAGCTGCCACCAATAGTCCAGGCTGGCTCCTGCTGATCTGCCGTTACCCACACCACTTTTTGCATCAGTTTCGTATTCTGGCTGTCGGGATTGGCGGTGCCATCTTTGAAGCCCAGCAAATTAATCGGCGTCTCTTTGCCTTTGCTACGCGCCGCATGATCGGAAATAAACCCTTCCCGTTTCCAGCGAACGCTGAGTAAATCTGGCGTGTGTTTAATGATATCGCGCAGCGCATGGATCACCGTGTCCTGGGTGTTAGCGCAAATCTGCAACAGCACATCACCATGACACAATGCTGCATCCAGCGAGTCGTTAGGGAAACGCGTCATCTTCTGCAACTTTTTCGGCATCTGCGACGCAAGGCCAAACCGCTCATCAAACAACGAATGCCCCACAGACAGTGTAATAGTGAGATTATCAGGCGCAATGTATCCGCCGAGAATGCCGGAATCGAGTGGCGGCAAGCGAGGATTGGGCGTTTCTGGTGCCACTCCGCCCTGAGTCAGAAAAGCAAACCGCTGAGTCAGCAAACGAAACAGCCGCTCAAGATCGGCTTTATCGCTGGCCAGCACATCAAACGCCACCAGCATCATTGCAGCTTGCTGTGGTGTCAGAATGCCCGCCTGATGCTCACCATAAAAAGGTTGTTTCTCATTGCGCGCTTCTGGCGAAAGCGTACCCGGCGCACTTTGCACTTTTTGCGCATGAGCGACCGGGCAACTCCCTGCCAGCGCCAGCGCGCCAATCCCTTTCAGTAAACGTCGGCGTGACGGTTCATTCACGCCGTTTTCATTTTTGTACTGCATAACGCTTAATCCAGTCCCAGCACACCGCGAAGTTGCGCCAGATCTTCTGCCAGCGCAGTAATCGGCCCTTTCAGCGCGTTACGGTCGGCATCGGTCAGCTTATCGTAGGTTTCAAAACCGTCTTTAGTTCGATATTTCGCCAGAATGGTATCGACTTTTTTGAAGTTGGCGTCAACTTTCGCCAGCAGTTCTGGATTAGCTTTTTGTAATTGTGGACGCAGCAGATCGACAATTTTCTGAGAGCCTTCAATGTTTGCCTGGAAGTCCCACAGATCGGTATGGCTGTAGCGATCTTCTTCACCACTGATTTTGCTGGCTGCCACTTCTTCGATCAGCCCGGCTGCGCCACCAACGACTTTTGATGGCGGGAAAGCCAGTTCACTGATACGTTTTTGCAAATCGACCACATCGGTATAAAGCTGGTCAGCGTACTTATCCATCCCTTTGGTGGTGTTGTCGCCAAACAGCGCTTTTTCCAGACGGTGGAAACCGGTGAATTTCGGGTCAGCCGCTTTTTGTTCGTAATCATCCTCACGCGCGTCAATGCTGCCATCCAGATCAGAGAACAGTTCAGCGATTGGTTCAATGCGCTCATAGTGCTGGCGCGTCGGGGCATACAGTGCTTTGGCTTTTTCGATATCACCTGCTTTGATGGCGTCGGTAAAGGCTTTGGTATCGGTAACCAGTTGCGCGGTTTCCGCCATGACATACGCTTTATATTCGGTAATTGCACCGCCAAGACTTAACAGCGCATCGCTTTGCGCCGCATCCGCCGTCGCCTCGCCTTTGACGATCAACTTCCCTTTCGGGTTAGTCAGCAGACCGCAGGTCATATCGTATTCACCTGGCTGTAAATTCGCCGTCATTTTCTGGCTAAAACCAGGGGCGATATTTTCCCGCTCTTCCACCACCATCACACCTTTGAGGATCTCCCACTCCAGTGCCTTCTGGCTGTGATTCTGAATAATGAACTGCGTTTTACCGGCGTTGACCGTAATGGTCATCGGTTCGCACTGTTTATCCGTCACAGTCACTTTGACCTGCGGAACATCAGCAGCGTTAGCCATAAAAGCGGTGGAGAAAAGCGCAGCTACGCTCAGGTACAGTGCGCTACGGCGGAAGTTAATGGTCATGACGAGACTATCCCTTTAAAGTATGTTGTAACTAAGTAAGAGTTTGCGTCGTATTCGTTACACGGAGCGAGACGCTGTCGTACCGGTACGTGGCGGCAGAGCAAACGCCACCAGCGCCGGGATGAGATAAATAAACCAGACGGCCACTTCGCTGACGCTGGGCGCTTCCTGATAACCAAAAATACCTTCCATCAGCGTACCGAACAGAGAGTGAGTTGAGAGCACCGCGCTCATATCGAAGGCGATTTCCTGGAAGTGGTTCCACAGTCCGGCTTCATGAAATGCGCGAATGGCACCAGCGGCCAGCCCTGCGGCGACGAAGAGGATAAACAGGCTCGTCCATTTGAAAAATGCGCCAAGATTCAGGCGAATCCCCCCCCAGTAGAGCAAGAAACCGAGCACTACGGCAGTAGCGAGACCAAGCATTGCGCCCAGCGGCGGCCAAATCCCGACATCCTGTTGAAATGCCGCCAGCAAGAAAAAGACCGACTCCAGCCCTTCCCTTGCAACGGCAAAAAAGACCATCATCACCAGCGCCCAGCCGTGATGGTTTCCGCGCTGCAATGCGCTATCGACCGCCTGTTCCAGTTGCACTTTGACGTTGCGCGACACTTTGCGCATCCAGAAAACCATCCAGGTGAGGATCACCACGGCAATCACCGCCACGATACCTTCAAACAGTTCTTGTTCTTTTTGTGGGAATTCGCCGGTGGTTTCATTAATGAAGATGCCCAGTCCCAGGCACAACGCGGCGGCAAGCAACACGCCAATCCACATCACACCAATCCATCGGCCCCGCTGGGTACGCTTAAGATAGCTGGCAATCAAACTAACAATCAGCGCGGCTTCAAGTCCTTCGCGCAACATAATGAGAAACGGAACAAACATGCCACCCACCCTTAAACGTTTTTCTGAGTCAATCTATGCAAAGAAAAGTAAATCGCAGTGATAGCGATTATCATTACGGTGAAGGAAAACACAAGCGAAATGTAGTGATAATGATGATGAAATGTAAAAATACTTTGAAAGAAAACACAGAGGGCAATCACTGATTGCCCTCTGCCTGCTGCCTGTTATGTTTCGGTCAAACGCCTTCCCTTAGCTTTCCTGCAACCGTGACGGTGGCGCCGAATGATAATGCGCATCCGCTTCAGCAAAACGTTTTTGCATCGCCGCTGACGGTGCTTTACCCAGCAAACTGAACACCACAATCCCAATGCTGCCGAAGATAAAGCCCGGAATAATTTCGTACAGCCCCAGCCAGCCGAACTGTTTCCAGACGATAACCGTAAGCGCGCCAATAATCATCCCCGCCAGCGCACCGTTGCGCGTCATGCGTGACCACATTACCGAGAACAGCACGACCGGACCAAACGCCGCACCAAAACCTGCCCACGCGTAGCTCACCAGACCCAGCACGCGGTTTTCCGGGTTTGCCGCCAACGCAATGGCCACCAGCGCCACCACCAGCACCATCACGCGCCCAACCCACACCAGTTCTTTCTGGCTGGCATGTTTACGCAGAAACGCTTTGTACAGATCTTCGGTAATCGCACTGGAACATACCAGCAACTGACAGCTTAATGTTGACATCACCGCTGCCAGAATCGCTGACAACAGAATTCCGGCAATCCACGGATTAAACAGAATTTGCGCCAGTTCGATAAATACGCGTTCAGCATTCTGGTTTACCGCACCCGCTACCGCCGGATGATCATTAAAGTAAGCAATACCAAAGAAGCCGACAGCCACCGCTCCGGCCAGGCAGAGGATCATCCAGGTCATGCTGATACGACGCGCATGGACGATGCTATGGTGGGAATCCGCTGCCATAAAACGCGCCAGAATATGCGGCTGCCCGAAGTAGCCCAGCCCCCACCCCATCAGCGAGATAATGGCGACAAAGTTCAGGCCTTTGAGCATATCAACGTTTTCAATGCTCTTTTGTTTGATCACTTCCAGCGAGTCACCAAAACCACCGACGCTGATAATCACGATCACCGGAGTGAGGATCAGCGCAAAAATCATCAGGCTGGCCTGCACGGTATCGGTCCAGCTCACCGCGAGGAAACCGCCAATAAAGGTATAAAGGATGGTCGCCGCCGCACCTGCCCACAGAGCCGTTTCGTAGCTCATGCCGAAGGTGCTTTCAAACAGACGTGCGCCAGCCACAATGCCCGAAGCACAATAAATAGTGAAAAACAGTAAAATAACCAGCGCGGAGATAATACGCAAAATACGGCTTTTATCTTCAAAGCGCCCGGTGAAATAGTCCGGCAGAGTTAAGGCGTTATTGTTGTATTCGGTATGAACACGCAACCGCCCGGCCACCAGTTTCCAGTTGATCCACGCGCCTAATGTCAGGCCAATGGCGATCCAGCTTTCTGAAATCCCGGAAAGAAATACCGCGCCCGGCAACCCCATTAATAACCAGCCGCTCATATCCGACGCACCCGCCGATAATGCCGTTACAAATGGGCCAAGACTGCGGCCACCCAAAATATAATCGTCAAAGTTTTTGGTTGATCGCCAGGCGATAAACCCAATCAATATCATGCCAAAGATATAGACACAAAACGTCACCAACATCGGTGTGCTAATAGCCATCTAAAGTCTCCAAAAAAATATTATCGGCAATGTCGAAACTTGCCGTTATATCTGCCACCGGAACGGGGTAACAGAGTTTATGTTTACCAGGGCGACCGTATCCTGCCGTAAGCGCTGGTTATTCACAATCGATTTAACACATCATTTACATCAATTTTTATTACCCAGCGATACTATTTTCCATCAGGTTGCACTCCCTCACATTTTTTGCGGTTGCACCTTTCAAAAATGTTAACTGCCGCAGAGAAAAAGTCTGCGTTACTTTTTTAATTCCTGTCATAACGATTACTTTTATTAACATTTCATTCATTTTTAAGCTTGCTATGCAGGTCACATTTAACGCAGTTGCACAAAGTTGCAACATAATGGATATTTCACGATAACGTTAAGTTGCACCTTTCAGAACAACAGGAGTAATGGCATGGGAACCACCACTATGGGGGTTAAGCTGGACGACGCGACGCGTGAGCGTATTAAGTCTGCCGCGACACGTATCGATCGCACACCACACTGGTTAATTAAGCAGGCGATTTTTTCTTATCTCGAACAACTTGAAAACAGCGATACCTTGCCGGAGCTACCTGCGCTGCTTTCTGGCGCGGCCAATGAGAGCGATGAAGCACCGAATCCGGCAGATGAACCACACCAGCCTTTCCTCGATTTTGCCGAGCAAATTTTGCCGCAGTCGGTTTCCCGCGCCGCCATCACCGCCGCGTATCGCCGCCCGGAAACAGAAGCTGTTTCCATGTTACTGGAACAAGCTCGTCTGCCACAGCCGGTTGCTGAACAGGCGCATAAACTGGCATATCAACTGGCGGATAAAATGCGTAACCAAAAAAACGCCAGTGGTCGCGCAGGCATGGTTCAGGGACTATTGCAGGAGTTTTCGCTGTCATCACAGGAAGGTGTAGCGCTGATGTGTCTGGCAGAAGCGTTACTGCGTATCCCCGATAAAGCCACCCGTGACGCCTTAATTCGCGACAAAATCAGCAATGGTAACTGGCAGTCACATATTGGTCGTAGCCCGTCGCTGTTTGTTAATGCCGCCACCTGGGGGCTACTTTTTACCGGTAAACTGGTTTCTACCCATAACGAAGCCAGCCTCTCCCGTTCGCTGAACCGTATTATCGGTAAGAGCGGTGAACCACTGATCCGCAAAGGTGTGGATATGGCGATGCGTCTGATGGGTGAACAGTTCGTCACCGGCGAAACCATCGCGGAGGCGTTAGCCAATGCCCGTAAGCTGGAAGAGAAAGGTTTCCGTTACTCATACGATATGCTGGGCGAAGCCGCGCTAACCGCAGCGGACGCGCAGGCGTATATGGTCTCTTATCAGCAGGCTATCCACGCGATTGGTAAAGCCTCTAACGGACGCGGTATCTACGAAGGCCCGGGGATCTCAATTAAGCTCTCCGCCCTACACCCGCGTTACAGCCGCGCGCAGTATGACCGCGTGATGGACGAACTTTACCCGCGCCTGAAATCCCTGACGCTGCTGGCACGCCAGTACGATATTGGTATTAACATCGATGCCGAAGAGGCCGATCGTCTGGAGATCTCCCTCGATCTGCTGGAAAAACTCTGTTTCGAGCCAGAACTGGCAGGCTGGAACGGCATCGGTTTTGTTATTCAGGCTTATCAGAAACGCTGCCCGATGGTAATTGATTACCTGATTGATCTGGCGACCCGTAGCCGTCGCCGCCTGATGATTCGTCTGGTGAAAGGCGCGTACTGGGACAGTGAAATCAAGCGAGCACAGATGGACGGCCTTGAAGGCTATCCGGTTTATACCCGCAAGGTGTACACCGATGTTTCTTATCTCGCCTGTGCGAAAAAGCTGCTGGCGGTGCCGAATTTAATCTACCCGCAGTTCGCGACACACAACGCCCACACGCTGGCGGCGATTTATCAACTGGCGGGACAGAACTACTATCCGGGTCAGTATGAGTTCCAGTGCCTGCATGGTATGGGCGAGCCGCTGTATGAGCAGGTCACCGGGAAAGTTGCCGACGGCAAACTTAACCGTCCGTGTCGTATTTATGCGCCGGTTGGCACACATGAGACGCTGCTGGCGTATCTGGTGCGTCGTCTGCTGGAAAACGGTGCTAACACCTCGTTCGTTAACCGCATTGCCGACACCTCTCTGCCACTGGATGAACTGGTTGCCGATCCGGTCGCTGCCGTAGAAAAAATAGCGCAGCAGGAAGGGCAAACCGGATTACCGCATCCGAAAATTCCCCTGCCGCGCGATCTCTACGGTCACGGGCGCGACAACTCGGCAGGGTTAGATCTCGCCAATGAACACCGTCTGGCGTCACTCTCCTCTGCTCTGCTCAACAGTGCGCTGCAAAAGTGGCAGGCCTTGCCAATGCTGGAACAACCGGTTGCGGCAGGCGAAATGTCGCCCGTTATCAACCCGGCGGAACCGAAAGATATTGTGGGCTATGTGCGTGAAGCCACGCCACGTGAAGTGGACCAGGCACTGGAAAATGCCGTCAACAATGCGCCTATCTGGTTTGCCACCCCTCCGGCTGAACGCGCAGCGATTTTGCATCGCGCTGCCGTGCTAATGGAAAGTCAGATGCAGCAACTGATTGGTATTCTGGTGCGTGAAGCCGGAAAAACGTTCAGTAACGCCATTGCCGAAGTGCGTGAAGCCGTTGATTTTCTCCACTACTACGCCGGACAGGTACGTGATGATTTCGCTAACGAAACGCATCGTCCTTTAGGCCCCGTGGTATGTATCAGCCCGTGGAACTTCCCGCTGGCCATTTTCACCGGGCAAATTGCTGCCGCGCTGGCGGCAGGTAACAGCGTACTGGCAAAACCGGCGGAGCAAACGCCGCTGATTGCAGCGCAAGGGATCGCCATTTTGCTGGAAGCGGGTGTGCCGCCAGGCGTAGTACAATTGCTGCCAGGTCAGGGTGAAACCGTGGGCGCACGACTGACGGGGGATGATCGCGTGCGCGGGGTGATGTTCACCGGTTCAACCGAAGTCGCTACCTTGCTACAACGCAATATCGCCAGCCGTCTGGACGCTCAGGGTCGCCCTATTCCGCTTATCGCTGAAACCGGTGGGATGAACGCGATGATTGTCGATTCTTCAGCACTGACTGAACAAGTAGTAATAGATGTACTGGCCTCGGCGTTCGACAGCGCAGGCCAGCGTTGTTCGGCGCTACGCGTGCTGTGTTTGCAAGATGAGATTGCCGATCACACGTTGAAAATGCTGCGCGGCGCAATAGCCGAGTGCCGAATGGGCAATCCGGGTCGCCTGACCACCGATATCGGGCCGGTGATCGATAGCGAAGCGAAAGCGAATATTGAGCGTCATATTCAGACCATGCGCAGCAAAGGCCGTCCGGTGTTTCAGACAGTGCGGGAAAACAGTGAAGATGCCCGTGAATGGCAAAGCGGCACTTTTGTCGCGCCGACGCTGATCGAACTGGATAGCTTTGCTGAATTGCAAAAAGAGGTCTTTGGCCCGGTGCTACATGTGGTGCGCTACAACCGTAATCAATTACCGGAGCTGATCGAGCAGATTAACGCTTCCGGCTATGGCCTGACGCTCGGTGTCCATACGCGTATTGATGAAACTATCGCCCAGGTCACTGGCTCGGCGCATGTTGGCAACCTTTATGTTAACCGTAATATGGTTGGCGCAGTAGTTGGTGTGCAGCCGTTCGGCGGCGAAGGGTTGTCCGGTACAGGCCCGAAAGCGGGGGGGCCGCTCTATCTCTACCGTCTGCTGGCGAATCGCCCGGAAAGTGCACTGGCGGTGACGCTCGCACGTCAGGATGCAGAGTATCCGGTTGATGCCCAACTGAAAGCAGCATTAATTCAGCCACTGAATGCGCTGCGGGAATGGGCATCAAACCGAACAGAATTGCAGGCGTTATGTACGCAATATGGCGAGCTGGCACAGGCAGGAACACAGCGATTACTGCCAGGACCGACGGGTGAACGTAATACCTGGACGCTGCTGCCGCGTGAGCGCGTGCTGTGTATTGCGGATGATGAACAGGATGCATTAACCCAGCTTGCCGCCGTGCTGGCTGTGGGCAGCCAGGTGCTGTGGCCGGATGACGCGCTGCATCGTCAGTTAGTGAAGGCATTGCCATCGGCAGTCAGCGAACGTATTCAACTGGCGAAAGCGGAAAATATTACCGCTCAACCGTTTGATGCGGTGATCTTCCACGGTGATTCGGATCAGCTTCGGGCGTTGTGTGAAGCGGTTGCCGCACGGGACGGTGCGATTGTTTCGGTGCAGGGGTTTGCCCGTGGCGAAAGCAATATCCTGCTGGAACGGCTGTATATTGAACGCTCGCTGAGTGTGAATACCGCTGCCGCCGGAGGTAACGCCAGTTTGATGACGATCGGTTAAACAGGTAGCCGGAGGATGTCGCAACCTCCTCCGGCATCATTAACGTGGTCGGATCCCTTCAATAATGATCCGCTGCACGTTTTCAACCGTTTGATTGAAAAACACCTCATCGCGCAATGTCGCGCCCGTTACCGCCTCCACCTGGGGAGCGAAATCAGCGTAATGTTGGGTGGAAGCCCAAATCATAAAAATCAGATGCTGCGGGTCAATCGGCGCGAGTTTGCCGCTTTTGACCCAACCGGCAATCAGCGCCGATTTCTCATCAATTAACGCCTTCAGGTCGCCGGTCAGTTCATCCATCAACAGCGGCGCGCCAGCCAGCATCTCCATACAGAACAGGCGCGAAGCCTGCGGATAATCACGGGAAACTTCCAGCTTCAGCCGGATGTACTCTTTGATCGCCGCCAGCGGAGCGAAATCTTCACGAAACGCCTTTAACGGTGCCAGCCAGATATCCAGAATTTGCCGCAGCACGGCAATATACAGTGCCTCTTTCGACGGGAAGTAATACAGCAGATTGGTTTTTGAAACGCCCGCCAACTCTGCAATTTGCTCCAGTCTTGTGCCGTGAAAACCGAATTGTGAAAAAGTGTCCAGTGCCGCGCTAAGAATCGCTTTTTTCTTCGCGCTCACTGCGCGCGAACGTTTACCCGTTGTTTTCACTGCACCTTGCGTCATGCGCTCTCCCCTCTTGTCGATGGGCAACAGGATAGCAAAATCAGCACAATGCCTCGACCATCAACATTCGCAATATGAATGGAATAAGCGAGAAGGTATTAACGTGAGGATATAAAGGAGAACACCAGAACGAAAAAACCGCCGGGGTTTCCGGCGGTGGTGGCTAATGACGCGCGTCAGACAAAAACGCATTCGTCATTGATTAATCCCGGCTATTTGTCGCTTTTGCCGTGACTGCTTTTACCACCTTTTTTTCCTGCTTCAGATGCGCGCTGCGGGTCATTTTTGAAATTCCCCCCGCTGTGCTGTCCACCTTTTTTACCTGCTTCTGATGCTCTTTCGCGGTCTTCTGCAAAATTGCCGGAACCGCCTCGATGGTTTGCCATTACTGACCTCCGTCATCATAGTGCCCAGGATTAACGCGGCGTATGGCGGATGCCATATTTTCGCTACGTGGGACTAAGCTTAGTGAACTGACGCGGGTAAGCCTGCGTTTGGTAATATCCTGCAACAGCTTCTTAGCGAGAATAGATATCATTTCTGATAATCAGCCATAAGCCGCTCTTATGATTAAAAAAACGCTATGAGATAAAAATGTATCATTTTGCGACAAAATTACAGGCTTGTGAAAGTTGTTATAAATCAAATAAGTGGTTGTGAAATTTGCACTCTGAAAAGGACGTCTTATCTTTAAATGAGTGGTAGCGAATCGCTACGGAATAGAGATAACACGAGGAGTGGTTAGAAATGGCTAAAGTTCTGGTGCTTTATTATTCCATGTACGGACATATTGAAACGATGGCGCGTGCAGTCGCAGAAGGCGCAAGCAAAGTCGATGGCGCAGAAGTTGTCGTTAAGCGTGTACCGGAAACCATGCAGCCGCAATTATTCGAAAAAGCAGGCGGTAAACCGCAAACTGCGCCCGTTGCAACCCCGCAAGAACTGGCCGATTACGACGCCATCATTTTTGGTACGCCGACCCGCTTTGGCAATATGTCAGGGCAGATGCGTACCTTCCTGGATCAGACTGGCGGCCTGTGGGCTTCCGGTGCGCTGTACGGCAAACTGGCGAGCGTCTTTAGCTCTACCGGAACTGGCGGCGGTCAGGAACAAACCATTACTTCCACCTGGACGACCCTTGCGCATCACGGCATGGTGATTGTCCCCATTGGCTACGCAGCGCAGGAATTATTTGACGTCTCGCAGGTTCGCGGCGGAACGCCTTACGGCGCTACCACCATTGCAGGCGGTGACGGTTCGCGCCAGCCCAGCCAGGAAGAGTTGTCTATCGCACGTTACCAGGGGGAATATGTTGCTGGTCTGGCAGTCAAACTTAATGGCTAATCTTCAACAGGAGGATACGCATGCCAACTCAAGAAGCGAAAGCCCATCACGTGGGTGAATGGGCATCTCTGCGCAATACGTCGCCGGAAATAGCCGAGGCCATTTTTGAAGTCGCCGGGTATGACGAAAAAATGGCGGAAAAAATTTGGGAAGAAGGTAGCGATGAAGTGTTAGTCAAAGCCTTTGCCAAAACCGATAAAGATTCGCTTTTTTGGGGCGAACAGACCATCGAACGTAAAAACGTTTAATCCGCAATTCCCCCGCTTCTGGCGGGGGAGTTTTCAAATTGTTGACAAAGTGCGCTTTGTTCATGTCGGATGCGGCGTGAACGCCTTATCCGACCTACATGATCGTGCAAATTCGATATAGTGCAATTCTCGGGTAGACCTGATAAACGTAGCGCATCAGGCAATCTAACATTTGTCATCTGTCCCATACTCCCCCGCTTCTCGCGGGGGAGTTTTCTGTTATTTCACTGCCTCATTCAACACGCTATCAAACTTATCCATCGGGCAAAATCCGTTGGCATCTATCGGGCAGCCGGTAAGTTCCAGCGTCACGCGCTGAGCAGGTGCTTGCAGGGTTAAGGCGTCGGCATTACGCAACTGCTGCGAACTCTGGTACACATACTCGATTTTCATCAAATCACGATTGGCTTTGCTGTCATGCCAACGCTGGAAGACAATCTTGCCACCAATGGGCGTACGTTCATTCTGGTCATGCAGTTGATACGGTTTGAAATCCAGCGCAGTGAGTAGCGAGGCAATGTTAGAGTCGTGTCCTACCAACACCGTAATCTTCGGCGCACTGGCGCGATCGGTGACCAGGGCTTTGTCGATGTAGCTCACCAGCGGTTTCGCGACATTGCGCGCCACTTCCTGTGAAGTAAACAGGCTATCCTGGTAACCGTTTTTCAGTTTCGACAACACCTTCCACTGTTGATCTGATTTGATCTCTCCCCAGGCCACCTGATCCATCGGGAAACCTTCGTAGTATTGCAAAGTAAACGCATCCACCAGCGAGTTGCCCACCTTCAACGGCCCGGAAACGCCCGGCTCTTGTTGATATTTCGCGCTAAAAGTATTTTTGCCATCCACCAGTGAACACTGCTGTTTTTCTTTACAGGCCGGAGAATCTTTATAGTTAACGATTTTTTCCAGTAGCTGGTAGCTGTCGGTAAGCTGGAGTTTACTCAACTCTTTTTCCATTGCTGCCACTGCCTGCTCGCTGAATGCAGCGGAATCATCGGTGATTACCGGGTTAAAGGTTGGGTCCATCGTGCCCATTTTTTCCTGATGATGAACAGGAATATCACACCCCGGGAATGCGCCAGTAATAAAGAACTGCGCAGTGGCGACGGTACGTTGCAGGCTGTTCGCGTAGGCGTAAACGGTGTCCGGTGGCGGACATTCGCCCGATTTCACCATCCCCTGCTCTGCCAGCCATTCACGCATGTAATGGCCCATATACACTTCCAGCACGCCGCCTTTGGTGGTGAGTTGCCCTCCGGGGACATCCCATTGCGGCCATTTATTCGGCGTGGACTGCTCAAGCACGCTGCCATTATTTGCCAGCGGCGCACGTAAGTTATGACGGCTCATGAGTAGCACTTGCTGTAGCTGATAGCCTTCCGGCACTGTCTGTGCCTGAGCATTCGAAGAGAGTAAAACCATTCCAGCCACGGCCGCAGCGATTAGCGTTTTTTTCATTCCCATCACCTCTTTAGTTATCAATCAATTAAGAGTGTGACAGAAATATGGCATTTTTCCGGGAACCGGTTCGCAATTTAGCAGATGACGAGGCGGGAAACCGTCAGGCGATAACGGACTGTAGCTGCGCTATCGCCTGGTTTGTATCGTTAAACTAATATCTGAAACAGCACGGCAAAAAGAATGATATTGGCAATGACAATGGCCCAACCGTTATAAAGCATATATTTCAGGTGAGTAGATTGTGCCAGCCCCATTTGGCCAAACATATCCGATGAAGGGAAAGGCCCAAACCAGTCCACTTGCGATGAAGCTAACAATACCGCCGTTGTACCCTGTGGCGGTACACCTGCAGCCATCAACATCGGGCCAAATATTTTGTGCGTAAAAGTCATCTGAGCCACTGCGGCACCAGGCACATGACCGATAATGTTAAAGGCAAAAATACAGAAGCAAAGCCATGCCGGAGATATCCCGGTTAACAGGGGTTGGGTATATTCGAGCAACCCCTGATACGCCTGTAGGCTATCCATAAGTTCCAGAATCGGGTTATACAGCCAGTAGAGCAGAAACATCCACACCAGCCTGCCACACCCTTTATACAGCGCCTGCAAGATCCCGGTTGGACTTAACCCTCCCACCAGCCCGGTGACCAGAGCCACCAACAGCATAACGATAATGGCAAAACTAAAACCTGCTTTTATCACTACGCCAATAACCGCCATAACAATAATGGTTGCTGCAAATGCAAGGGCGCTGAGCTTGCGACGGCGATCGCGTGCGGGATCTTCTTCTTCCTGCGTTTTCTCTGAAAGATCGACGTCGTAATGCAATTTTCCTTCCGTCATCTTCTGAATTCGCCCGGCCATGATCCAGCCTGCGAATAACGTCACGGCGCTCATTGGTAACCCGACGTACATCAGATATTGCGGATAAGTCAGGCCGCCGAGTTGTAAAATCGTCACTGTGCTGGGGGTAAAAGGCCCGGTAAACAATCCCACAGACCCCGCCGTCATCATCAGTGCCGCCACCGTGGGAGGTGTAAGCCGTACTGCTGCTGCCACAGGAATAATCACCGCAACAATAATGGCATTGCCACCCGCCATAGTGCCCAGCGCGCCACAGATGAGAATGGAAGAGATGACGATGCCAAATTTGACCCGTGTCTGGCTGGAAAGTCCGATCCGATGTACCACAAATTTGACCAGTTCAACGGCCGCTCCGGTACGTGTTGCCACTTCACCGACGCCTGCGCCAAGCATAATGATCAGTCCAACAGTGGCGATAAACGATCCTGTCGATTTTGCCAGCATGGTGCCCATTTCTGGTAAACCGGTGGAAGTCATTATCATCGCAATAATAATGGATGAAATAACCGCCAGAACAATATCGACGCCTATCAACGAGAGCACCGCTAACGCCACCAACGGTGTGAAACCCAGCAGTCCGAGTTCATTACCTGGACGCCCCTGACACCAGAACGCTGTCAATAAAAAAATAACCAACAGTAAGCCAATAATGACATTCTTTTTGGTGATATTTTGTCTGGTTAGCAAACCACCAGAGAGCATTGAGTCACTCATATAACTCCTTAACCCCATCGAATCGACCGTCAATATCAGCCGATGTATTTGGACAGCTCAGAAAATATCCCCCCTCGTTATTATTGTTGGCAAAATGCACTGAGGGTTTGTCCGGGTACTACAGGTATTATTCTGAGTTCGTAATTAACCCCTTTTAGGTGGGCAAATAACGCATTGTTACCAGAACAGGCGTTACAGATTAAATTTATGTTAACTTGGTGTTACCATGAAATGACTTTTTATCTATCGTCTATAACTCTGGGTTAACTCTTAATGAAACTGCGCCACCTGGAAATCTTCTATGCCGTGATGACATGCGGAACACTTTCACGTGCAGCGGAATCGCTGAATATTTCCCAACCGGCCGCCAGTAAAGCGTTAAAAAACGCTGAACAAAAACTCGGTTTTCAGCTCTTTCAGCGAGTTCGTGGCAAGCTTCTTCCAACCAGCGAAGCGATCACACTTTTTGAAAAAGCGCAGTCGATTTATCACGAACTCGATAACCTGCGACTGCTGGCCGATAACCTGACGCGAGATCCCCGAGCCAGAATAGCCCTGGGATGCCTGCCAAGCCTGGGATTAAGCCTGGTGCCCGAAATAGTCACTGCGTTTTACCAGCAGAATGCAAATCTGGTAATGACACTGACGACAGAGCACACTGAAACGTTGGTTAAAAAACTTGATCTGCGTGAAATTGATCTGGCCCTGACGCTACAGCCGATTCAACAGGGGGAGATTATGACGACACTGATAGCCGAAGTTCCGCTGGTTTATATCGACCGGGACTATCGCCAGGGCGCGGTAGAAATAGACAAGATTGACCAACAACGCTGGATTTCTCCTGGCCCACATTCCCTTTCCAATGCCATAGCCAAACGGCGTGATTTTTTGACAACGCGCCTGAATGTCCAGACCTATTACATGGCGACTGAATTTGTAAAACGAGGAATGGGATGCAGTATTACCGATATTTTCTCTGCCCGTCATAACCTCCCGGCAGAAACAATTCACCCCATCGAACCACCAATGAAAATTGATCTTTGTTTGCTACGTCGTGCCGACGTGTCACTTAGCCCCATTACACAAAAATTTGTTGATTTCCTCTGCCAGCAATTACGTCAGCAACTGCGAGCCATTAACCTTGAGTTATACCCTGAAAATAAAAAGTCAATTGCTCCTCAGGCCTAAATGTTTTGACATAACCCCAACGCATTTATTAGCGGTGGATATCTCAGGTGATGAAAAAACGCATTGTAGTTATTGGCGGCGGGGTCATTGGTCTGGCGACAGCATGGGTCCTGGTAAAACAGGGCCATCAGGTACAATTGTTAGAACGCAACAGCCAGGCAGGCGTCGCCACCAGTTTCGCTAACGGTGGGCAACTCAGTTATCGTTACGTTGCCCCTCTGGCGGATAAAGGCGTACCGATGCAGGGGCTTAAATGGATGGGGAAAAGTGACTCTCCACTGAATATGCGTTTGCGCATGTCATTAAGTCAGTGGCGCTGGTTGCTGGCGTTTTTACTGGCCTGCAATAACCGGACAAATAAACTCAATGGCGATCATATTTTACGCTTATCACTATTAAGTCGTCAGGTAATGGAAGCATGGTTGCTGGAGGATAATCTTGATGATTTCCACTGGCGCCGTTCTGGCAAACTGATTATTCATCGCCGCCAGCAAGATTTAGCCAAAGCGGCAAAAGGCATTAATCCGCATTTTCAACAGACTCTATTACGCGAAGAGTGCGTTCATCTTGAACCCGCACTAAAACATATTGGTAATTCCCTGTGCGGTGGTATTTATTCTCCCGGCGATGAAACGGCGGACTGCTATAAGTTCTGCCAGGCATTACTTGCCAAACTTAATGCCAGCGCGAATTTTTCGCTACAGACCGATTGTGAAGTTTTGCAGTTGAATAAAAAAGGTGAGCGCATAGTCTCCATTACCACCAGTACAGGAACGCTGATTGCTGATGATTATGTCGTTGCCGCCGGAAATGGCAGCACACATTTACTTACCGAAACCGGGATTCACGTACCGCTTTGCGGTCTGAAAGGTTACAGTCTGACACTCCCTTTCCCACAAAAAATGGGGATCGCACCGCAAATCAGTGTCACCGACTATGGTCATAAAATTGTCTATGCCCGACTCGGTGACCGGTTGCGTATCGCCGCCATGGTCGATATTGGCTATGACGGTAATGAACTGCGCCCTGAACGCATTGATGCCTTAAAACAGATCGTAGCCTCCAGTTTTCCGCAACTGCAAGGTATCGATGATGCCGAATTATGGACAGGTATGCGTCCATCCACTCCTGCGGGTCCGCCACTATTAGGACGGGCGAAGTATCAAAATCTCTGGATGAATCTTGGTCAGGGCAGTCTGGGCTTCACGCTGGCGGCAGGTAGTGCTGTGGTGTTAGGCGCTCTGCTGTCGGGCGAAGATCCTGCAATTTCACTTGATGGACTGACATGGAGCCAATCAGCTTGAATATCAAACGTAATAACCCACAGCCGCGTCTGGCCGCCAGCGTGGAATATGGCAACCTTGTTTTTCTCTCCGGCCAGACACCGAAAAGCAATACCCCAGACATCGCGCAACAAACGCGCGAAGTGCTGGAAAAAATCGACGAATTACTTGCAGCGGCTGGCAGTGATAAATTTCATATCTTATCCGCGCAGGTATGGATAAAAGATATTACCCGCGATTTTGCCGATTTCAACGACGTATGGGTTAGTTGGATACCAGAAGGATATAGCCCAGCCCGTGCTGCCGTACAAGCTGAGATGGCTCGCCCGGAGATTCTGGTTGAAGTGATGGTCACGGCAGTAAAAGCAAGATAAGTTCCCCGTTTTCAGCCCCCTGGCAACGTAGTCATGGGGCATCCATGAAGGGTAAACGCCCCCCTCTTTTACCTGCCAACATTCAGGCTGAAAATATCATTTTTAGTTATGTTTCGTCACAGACCTACGATTTTTTCTGATTTCCCCTACACTTAACACTGATACCTTGTCAGGGGTTTCCCTTTGTCTGTATTGATTTACGCGAGATAACGCTATGGAATTAAAGGATTATTACGCCATCATGGGCGTGAAACCGACGGACGATCTCAAGACAATCAAGACCGCCTATCGTCGACTGGCCCGCAAATACCATCCTGATGTCAGCAAAGAACCCGATGCCGAAGCCCGCTTCAAAGAGGTCGCTGAAGCCTGGGAAGTATTGAGTGATGAACAACGTCGCGCTGAATATGATCAGATGTGGCAACATCGCAACGATCCGCAATTTAACCGTCAGTTCCAGCATGGTGACGGCCAGAGTTTCAACGCCGAAGATTTTGACGATATCTTCTCATCAATTTTCGGTCAGCATGCCCGTCAGAGCCGCCAGCGCCCGGCCACACGTGGCCACGACATTGAAATCGAAGTGGCGGTATTCCTTGAAGAAACGCTTACTGAGCATAAACGTACCATCAGCTATAACCTGCCGGTTTATAACGCCTTTGGCATGATCGAACAGGAAATCCCGAAAACGCTGAATGTGAAGATCCCGGCGGGTGTCGGCAATGGTCAACGTATCCGCCTGAAAGGCCAGGGGACGCCGGGCGAAAACGGCGGTCCGAATGGCGATCTGTGGCTGGTGATTCATATTGCGCCACATCCGTTGTTTGATATTGTCGGTCAGGATCTGGAAATTGTGGTGCCGGTTAGCCCGTGGGAAGCGGCACTGGGAGCTAAAGTCACCGTTCCAACACTGAAAGAAAGCATTTTGCTGACCATCCCACCAGGCAGTCAGGCCGGACAACGATTGCGCGTTAAAGGTAAAGGTCTGGTCGGTAAAAAACAGACCGGCGACCTGTATGCGGTGCTGAAAATCGTCATGCCGCCGAAACCTGATGAAAACACTGCTGCGCTGTGGCAACAACTGGCAGACGCCCAGTCGTCTTTTGATCCACGTAAAGATTGGGGGAAAGCATAATGGCTAACGTTACGGTGACTTTTACCATTACTGAATTTTGCCTGCATACCGGCATTTCTGAAGAGGAGTTGAATGAAATTGTCGGTTTAGGCGTAGTTGAACCGCGTGAGATTCAGGAAACGACCTGGGTGTTTGACGACCATGCCGCCATTGTGGTGCAACGCGCGGTACGTCTGCGTCAGGAACTGGCGCTTGACTGGCCGGGGATCGCGGTGGCGCTAACGTTAATGGATGATATCGCACATCTGAAACAGGAAAACCGCCTGCTGCGCCAACGGCTTTCCCGGTTTGTGGCTCATCCGTGAG
>NZ_KE138676.1:231554-351989 GCF_000408325.1 Escherichia sp. KTE52 | reverse complement strand
ATAAGGCGTTCACGCCGCATCCGGCGGCTGTGCCATAATGCCTGATGCGACGCTTAACGCGTCTTACCAGGCCTACAAACGGCATTATCTGTTTTGGTTGTCGCACTCCACCAGCACCAGCAATAACTGGCTTAGTGTCGCGTAAAAACCAAAGCTGTCATACTGACGGCAACGCGTTACAAATTCCGGTAGCCATGATCGCAGCGCCGCCAGCGTTTTTTGCCGTAAGCTGTTGATTTTTTGTGTGGTAACTTTCCCTTCCCCCAGTGAAAAATGCAGATAGCTCAACAACTCAAGATAAATCGCCAGATGATCTGCCGGTTCGTTGAAGTTGCTACTGGTTTCCATGCCCGCCTCAACCAACAAGTGTTTAATCTCTTGCTCGTCCTGTTTGTAGGCCGATGCATACGGCAGCGCCGCTTGCTTGTCGGTCATCAGAAACAGGCCGCAAAAATCAGCGGCCAGTTCCAGACGGGCGTCGTTACGTACCACCAGGGCAGCAATGCTTTTCTCCAGCTCGTCCACCGCCGCAGCCAGCGGCGGTTCGCTTTTCAGCAAAGAAAACCATTCAGCCATCTCCGCACTGGCGATTTGCGTCAGTTGTTCATCGTCCAGTTCACGGGAAAACAACTGCGCCAGCCAGGCGTAGACGCAGGCAGTCTGTTGTGCCGTCAAGGAAATCATGATTTCACCTGCGACGCCGGAACATATTCGCACTGCGCCACCATTTCGATGGGGCCGCTAAACGCCGTCACCTGATCCACTGTGCTTGTGTATTTTTCGATTTCCACCAGTGTGGTATGCGCACTGGTCGCCTGCGCCAACTGTGAGGTGCCGATGTCAATGGTCAACACATTGGGGTTACCGTATTTGCACAGCGCCCCTGGCTCGCCGTCTTTATCCGGATCGTACCATGCCCCTTCGTGAATTCGCGTCACACCGGGTGCATAACGGTCAGAAACGACTGCCCCTGCTAACACCTGACCGCGATCGTTAAAGACGCGTACCACATCACCGTGACGAATGCCGCGCGCACTGGCATCCTGCGGGCTAATAAAGACAGGCTCTTTACCCACCACCGTATACTGCTGACGCAGAGTTTCCGACTCACATAACTGCGAGTGAAGTCGAAAATCCGGATGCACAGATTGCAAATGCAACGGATATTTCTGCGAGCCTGGCCCACCGTGGGAGCGTTCGATTTTCTCAAACCACATCGGATGCCCCTGACAATCGTCATAGTTCATGTCAGCGATGGTTTTCGAATAGATCTCAATCAGGCCGCTCGGCGTCCCCAGCGGTTCGAGGTCCGGATCTTCACGGAATGCCTGGTGGCGAACAAACATCTGCGGGTGGTCAAACTCGACGTACTCTTTGTTATTCCAGAAGTCATCAAACGCTGGTAGATGAACGCCGCGTCCTTTGCCCTGTTGTACACCTTCCTGCCAGATGCGTTTCAGCCAGCCCATTTCATCCAGCCCTTCAGTAAAGGCTTCTTCACGATTAAAGCGACGGCACAGCTCGCGGAAAATATCAAAGTCGTTGCGCGCCTCAAACTGTGGCGGCACCACCTGTTTCATAGCGATAATTCCACGGTTGGAGTGGTTGCCGTACTGGTCGAGATCGTTACGCTCAAACTGCGTGGTCGCAGGTAGCACGATATCGGCAAAACGGCAGGTTGAGGTCCACTGGTTATCTATGGCGATAACCGTTTCCAGCTTACGCCAGCCTTCGATAATACGGTTGATCTGCTGATGACGATGGAATGGATTAGTTCCGGCAAAAATACACATTTTCAGCGGCGGCAGTTTTACCGATTTACCGTTCCAGTTGATCACTTTCCCTGGTTCGAGGATCGCATCGACAAAACGGGCAATCGGAATGGTGCTGCTATAACCTTTGTAGTCGCTGTTGTCGTGAACAGGCGGAATCGACGTTGAACCGGAGAAACCGCTCAGAATAACGCCTTTACGCCCCGGCGTACCTGCGCCGTTATAGTGCCAGCCAAAACCAAAGCCACCGCCCGGCAGGCCAATTTGTCCCAGCATCGCTGCCAGAACCACAACCATCCACGCCCACTGTTCACCGTGCTGCATACGCTGTACACACCAGCCAGCAATGATCTGTGTTCTGTTCGCCGCCATCTGCCGTGCCAGCGCACGAATTGTTTCGGCATCAATACCAGTCAGTTTTTCAGCCCATACGGCATCTTTCGGCTGACCGTCTTTCTCGCCCAGCAGATACGGTAGGAACTGCTCAAAGCCCACGCAGTAGTTGGTGAGGAAGTTTTTGTCGTACAGATTTTCGCTGTACAGCGTATACGCCAGCGCCAATTGCAGCGGCACATCAGTTTGCGGGTTAATCGCAATGTGCTTCACATGCTCACGCCCCAAATACTCGTGAGTTGACGTCACGATCGGATCGATGCTGATGACTTCAATTTCACCAGCAGCAACTTTCGCTTTTAGCTGCTCGTAATATTCATAAACGTCATGATCCGGGCACCACCAGTTCGCCTGCTGGTTTTTCAGCAAATCGGAGCCCCACAGCACAATGGTTTTGCTGTTCTGCAATACCAGCGGCCAGGAGGTTTGCTGTTCATACACTTCCATCGAACCAACCACACGCGGCAGGATCACCTGCGCAGCACCGGTAGAATAGTCACCACCTGTACCGACACTATTGCCATGCAGTGCAATGGCTTTCGCCAACATACCGGAAGCATTGTGGAACATCCCCGTCGATTGCCAACCGCTGGCAGTCAACAGGGCGCTCGGACCGTGCGTTTTCTGCACACGTTCCAGCTCTTCATAGAACATGTCGAGGGCTTCATCCCAGCTCACGCGCACGAAGCGGTTATCGCCACGATGGGATGTGTCGCTCAGATGGCGCTTACGTAGCCAGTCCACGCGTACCATCGGGTAACGAATACGCGCCGCGTTGTGTACGTGATCCGGCAATCCGGCGATCATTTTCGACGGATATTTATCCAGTTCGAACGGTTTTGCCGCCACAAAGCGACCATCCTTCACCGTCGCGCGGATAGCCCCCCAGTGCGACCCGGTCAGAATGCCCTCTTTCGAGGTGACCGCCTCAGTAGCCGCTTGCGCCGCATTCACACGGCGCGGCGTTAACAGTGACGGCCCCAGCATCCCGGCGATAGTTAAGCCGCCGAGTTGCGCCAGAAAACGCCGACGTGATGCCTGAAAGAGATCGTTATTCTTCATTATTTTTCTTCCTTCTTATCGCCGTGAACCTTGCCTGCAGTGTCGGACGCATTCATTTGCAGATATTTCAGCAAGGTGCGTTCTTCACGTTTATCGAGGCTGGTAAAGCCAATCATGCCGTTGAGCGTGCCAATCCAACCGTTAGCGTCAAAGTGGGAGATTTCCGGTGCGCCGTGGCACTGATTACAGGTGCCGTTGTACAGCGAATCCGCATAAGCCCAGATTGGTTTGATGTTGTTCACCATGTCGCCTTTCTTCATCCACGCAGTGGCCTGCAACTTGCTCCACTCGGTATTGGTATCGGTCACGGTGGTTTTCTCCAGCGTTTTCACCTGCTGCTGAACATCACCACGAATCGAGGCAACAAAGATGCGTTTGCCTGGGAACTGGGTGAGTACACGCTGACGTCCGGCACTTTCCGTCCAGCCGGTAATTTCAATTTGCAGCCAGTCGCCGTCACGTTTAAGGACTTTCACTTCTGAGGCAGGCAGCAGAGAACCAGACGCCTCTTTATCGCCTTTCGCCGCATAAATCGACTTGATATCAATGGAGTACAGCGTGTCACCACTGTCATCAGCACTGGCGCGCAGCTCGTCGAACTGCTTACGGAAACCGCTACTCATATCCGGCAACTGGTGGGCAATACCTTTATGACAGTCGATGCAGGATTGGTTATCTTTCGCTGCCACCTTCATCTGACGCGCCGCTTCCGGATGCTGCTTCGCATGATCCATCGCATCGTAGTTATGACAGGAACGGCAGGTTGCCGAGTTGTTTTCTTTCATTCGCGCCCATTCACGCTCGGCAAGTTCCGCTCGTTTGGCTTCGAATTTCTCAGGTGTATCAATGGAGTGGGCAATAAAGGTTTGGTAAATGTCGTTGCTCGCTTCCAGTTTACGCTTCACCATGCCCGGAATATCCGGCGGAATATGGCAGTCATGGCATTCGGCACGCACGCCAGAGGCGTTCTGGAAATGCACCGAGTGTTTATATTCTTCATACACCGGTTGCATACTGTGGCAACTGACACAAAATTCGGTTGTGCTGGTGACTTTAATCCCAACGTGAGGCAACACAATCAGCGCGATGCCAATCACAATCCCAATAGCGACCAGCGCCAGCACCGACCAACGAGCACTGGGTCGGCGTAGCGCATTCCAGAGTTTCCGCATAATAGCCCCTGTAAAATTAAGGTTTAGTGAAGTGATCTTAATGAGCAAATATGAACAGCGGCACTGGTCAGGATGAACGGCTTACGGCAAAATATGAACAGATATGAACAGAATGAGTAATCCCCCTGATGCCACATCATATTGTTATTGTTGAAGATGAGCCGATTACCCAGGCACGCTTACAAACCTACTTTACCCAAGAGGGGTATACCGTTTCCGTTACGGCGAGCGGTGCCGGGCTGCGGGAAATTATGCAGAATCAGCCGGTCGATTTAATTCTGTTGGATATTAATTTACCTGATGAAAATGGCCTGATGTTAACCCGCGCGTTGCGGGAACGTTCGACGGTAGGCATTATTCTGGTTACCGGACGCAGCGATCAGATTGACCGCATTGTCGGGCTGGAGATGGGCGCGGACGATTACGTAACCAAGCCGCTGGAATTGCGCGAACTGGTGGTGCGGGTGAAAAATCTGCTCTGGCGCATCGACCTCGCGCGGCAGGTGCAACCACTTACTCAGGACAACTGTTATTGCTTTGCTGGTTATTGCCTAAATGTGTCGCGCCATACGCTGGAGCTGGATGGCGAGCCGATTAAACTGACCCGCGCAGAGTATGAAATGTTGGTGGCGTTTGTGACCAATCCCGGCAAAATTCTCAGTCGCGAACGTCTGCTGCGTATGCTCTCTGCCCGTCGGGTGGAAAACCCCGACCTGCGTACCGTCGATGTGTTAATTCGTCGTTTACGCCATAAACTCAGCGCGGATTTACTGGTGACTCAACATGGCGAGGGCTATTTCCTAGCCGCTGATGTGTGCTGATAAAAATAGACCGGACGAAATCCTCCTGGCGACAGCGAGCGGCGAATATGTTTACGGTCGGCATTTTTCGGCGTCAGGATTAAAATCGGTGGGCTGATATTATCAGACACCGATTGTCCCTGTAATTGTCTGATAGCCTGCTCAACAGCCAGTTCCCCCTGCCAGACCATTTGATCGCTGGCAGCCATAATCACTCTTCCCCGCTTCAGGCCACGATAAACCTGGTGTGAAAGATAAAATGACACTACGGTGAGCGGCGTTTTCAGGTTGCGCCCTTCGCCCATCGCCGCCTCTGCGGCAATGGCCGTTCCGGCAACAACGTCGATTTCTGGATGACGCTCCAGCATCTCCTGCAACAGGTTACGCTGGATTTCAATATCGTTATCTCCGAGCGCAATATCAACAATACGCACCGGGCTTCCGGCAATGGCTGCGCGGAACCCCGCTACCATCTCCTTACTACCCCCGGCGTTGTCCGGGCCGGGCATCAACAATACATTGAGAGGTTTTCCGTTGCTCCATTGCACCAGATACCGCCCCGGCTGATAGCCCATCTGAAACCAGGGCACGCCAACGCGGCTTGTTACCTGTGAGTCGTCAATGGCATTCACCAGCTCGATCACTGGCAGACTTTCTACCTGCTTTTGCAATTCGGGAAATGACGTCGTGCTGCTACCGAGCAAAATCGCTTCTGCGCCCCATTGTTTACACTGCTCAATTTGCGCCTGCTGAGTAGCCAACTGACCGTAGCCACCGGCCTCCAGCACTTTTAAATCCACACCATAGCGGCGGGCTGCTTTCTGCATACCATAGTTCAACGATAACCAGTATGAATCCTTCAGACTGGGATAGAGCGCACACAATTTCCATGAGCGTTTGACTTTAAGTGATGTAACAGGCTGCTCCGTAAAATGTTGCGCATCATGCCAGCGCAACAGGTTATCGCCCGCAAAAACGGGTAACACGAAAAAGGGAAGAAGTAACAAAAGCAGTATGCGCATGATAGCCTCATCAATAATAAGGCTTTATGCTAGATGCATTCCACTTTGCGACTCAACCTTTTTCACCTAAAGTGCACCAACTGTGAATTTAACCCTGACCCGAAGACTCTGGATGGGCTTTGCCCTGATGGCGTTGCTAACCCTGACCAGTACTCTGGTGGGATGGTACAACCTGCGTTTTGTCAGCCAGGTAGAAAAAGCCAATACTCAGGCATTGATTCCTACCATGAATATGGCGCGTCAGTTGAGCGAAGCCAGCGCCTGGGAACTTTTCGCCGCGCAGAACCTGACCAGTGCCGATAACGAAAAGATGTGGCAGGCACAGGGGCGAATGCTCACCGCGCAAAGCCTGAAGATTAACGCGTTGTTGCAAGCGTTACGGGAACAAGGTTTCGACACCTCTGCGATTGAACAACAGGAGCAGGAGATCTCCCGTTCGTTACGTCAGCAAGGCGAACTGGTGGGGCAGCGTTTGCAACTGCGCCAGCAACAGCAACAACTCAGTCAGCAAATTGTCGCTGCCGCTGATGCGATCGCACGTATGGCGCAAGGTCAGGCGAATAACGCTGCGACCTCTGCCGGAGCCACTCAAGCCGGGATTTATGATTTGATCGAACGTCATCAACACCAGGCTGCCGAAAGTGCGCTCGATCGGCTGATTGATATCGATCTTGAGTACGTTAACCAAATGAATGAACTGCGTCTCAGCGCCCTGCGGGTGCAGCAAATGGTGATGACTCTGAGGCTGGAGCAGATCCAGAAAGATGCGCCAACGTTGGAAAATCAACTCAATAATGCAGTGAAAATTCTACAACGTCGGCAAATACGCATTGAAGATCCGGGTGTGCGCACACGGGTGGCACAATCCTTAGAAATCATTCATCGTTATAGCGATTTACTGGCGCTTTATCAGCAGGACAATGAAATCAGCAATCGTCTGCAAACTCTCGCCCAAAATAACATCGCCCAGTTCGCACAGTTTAGTAGCGAAGTCAGCCAACTGGTTGACACTATTGAGCAACGCAACCAAAGTGGACTCACTCATCTGGAAAAAGCCAGTGAACGAGGGCAATACAGCCTGCTACTCCTGGGCGTCGTTTCCCTTTGCTCTTTGATTCTGATCCTCTGGCGCGTGGTTTATCGTTCAGTCACGCGCCCACTTGCCGAACAAACGCAGGCACTGCAACGCCTGCTGGACGGCGATATCGACTCCCCTTTCCCGGAAACCGCTGGCGTGCGGGAGCTGGATACCATCGGGCGGCTGATGGATGCTTTTCGCAGTAGTGTTCATGCGCTTAATCGCCACCGCGAACAACTGGCAGCGCAGGTCAAAGCGCGCACTGCCGAATTGCAGGAACTGGTAGTAGAACACCGGCTGGCACGGGCGGAAGCAGAAAAAGCCAGTCAGGCAAAATCGGCGTTTCTGGCGGCAATGAGCCATGAGATCCGCACCCCGCTGTACGGCATTCTCGGCACCGCTCAACTGCTGGCGGATAACCCGGCGCTTAACGCCCAGCGTGATGATTTGCGGGCAATTACCGATTCTGGCGAATCATTGCTGACCATCCTTAACGATATTCTCGATTATTCGGCTATCGAAGCAGGTGGCAAGAATGTCTCGGTCAGCGATGAACCGTATGAACCGCGCCCGCTGCTGGAAAGTACCCTGCAATTAATGAGCGGGCGGGTGAAAGGTCGTCCGATTCGACTGGCAACGGAAATTGCCGACGATGTACCGACCGCGTTAATGGGTGATCCGCGACGTATTCGCCAGGTTATTACCAATTTGTTGAGTAATGCCCTGCGTTTCACTGACGAGGGGCAGATTGTCCTGCGTAGCCGCACTGATGGCGAACAATGGCTGGTCGAAGTGGAAGACAGCGGCTGTGGTATTGATCCCGCGAAACTAGCTGATATCTTCCAGCCATTTGTTCAGGTGAGTGGTAAACGCGGCGGCAGTGGACTGGGGTTGACGATCAGTACCAGCCTGGCCCAGGCGATGGGCGGCGAACTGATCGCCACAAGCACGCCGGGGGTTGGAAGCTGTTTTTGCTTACGGTTACCGTTACGCGTTGCCACCGCGCCAGCACCTAAAATAGTCAATCAGGCGGTGCATCTGGATGGTTTACGCTTGCTGTTAATTGAAGATAACCCGCTAACGCAGCGTATTACCATCGAGATACTGAACGCCAGTGGTGCTCAGGTCACTGCCGTTGGAAATGCCACGCAGGCTTTAGAGACGCTGCAAAATAGTGAATCGTTTGCTGCCGCGCTGGTGGATTTTGATCTGCCGGATATCGACGGCATTACACTTGCCAGGCAACTTTCGCTGCAATATCCGTCGCTGGTTTTGATTGGCTTTAGCGCCCATGTCATCGACGAAACGTTGCGCCAGCGTACCAGTTCGCTATTTCGCGGAATTATCCCTAAACCGGTGCCGCGTGAAGTGCTCGGTCAGTTACTGGCGCACTATCTCCACCAGCAAAAAAATAACGATCAGCCGCTGGATGTATCGCAACTCAATGAAGATGCACAGTTAATGGGAGCGGATAAGATCCACGAATGGCTGACATTATTTAAACAACATACCCTGCCGCTTCTTGATGAAATAGACACTGCTCGCGCCAGACACGACAGCGAGAAAATCAAACGCGCTGCGCACCAGCTAAAAAGTAGTTGCGCCAGTCTGGGAATGCGCAGTGCCAGCCAGTTGTGCGGGCAACTTGAGCGGGAACCATTAGCCGCTCTCCTGCCGCGCGAAGAAATTACACGCAGTATCGCGGCTCTGGAAGAGTGGTTGAATAAGAAAGACCTGAACGCGATTTGAATCAATATCAGCCAGATAAGAAGACTTAGAATAGTAGCATTTAGCATGCAACTTAATGGACTGGCAAAATCATGGCTGAGAAAAAAAGAATCCGCTGGCAGCGGCGGCCAGGCACAACGGGCGGTAAATTACCGTGGAATGACTGGCGCAATGCCACGACCTGGCGTAAAGCGACGCAATTATTACTGCTGGCAATCAATATTTATATTGCCATCACCTTCTGGTATTGGGTGCGCTATTACGAAACGGCAGGTAGTACGCCTTTTATCGCAAGGCCAGGTGGTATTGAAGGCTGGCTCCCTATTGCCGGTCTGATGAATCTGAAATACAGCCTTGAAACAGGCCAGTTACCTTCCGTGCACGCCGCCGCGATGCTGTTGCTGGTCGCTTTTATCATTATCAGCTTGCTGCTGAAAAAAGCCTTTTGCTCGTGGCTATGCCCGGTTGGTACGCTATCTGAGTTAATTGGCGATCTGGGGAAAAAACTGTTTGGTCGGCAATTTGCCCTTCCTCTCTGGCTGGATATTCCTCTGCGTGCGGTGAAATATCTGCTGTTGAGTTTTTTTCTCTATATCGCGTTATTCATGCCCGCTCAGGCGATTCACTATTTTATGCTATCGCCCTACAGCGTGGTGATGGATGTTAAAATGCTCGATTTCTTTCGTCATATGGGGACAGCGACGTTAATCAGCGTGATCGTTTTGCTGATTGCCAGCCTGTTTATTCGCCATGCCTGGTGTCGTTATCTCTGCCCGTATGGCGCGTTAATGGGACTGGTTTCGCTATTATCGCCGTTTAAGATTCGTCGCAATACCGAAAGTTGTATCGACTGCGGCAAATGTGCAAATAATTGTCCGTCACGGATCCCTGTCGATAAATTAATCCAGGTTAGAACGGTGGAATGTACCGGCTGTATGACCTGCATCGAGTCATGCCCGGTCGCCTCAACATTAACTTTTTCGCTGCGAAACCCCGCGATAAATAAAAAAACTTTTGCGTTATCTGGCTGGCTAATAACACTACTGATATTGGGAATTATGTTCGCGGTGATTGGTTACGCGATGTATGCAGGTGTATGGCAAAGCCCGGTGCCAGAGGAGTTGTACCGACGCTTAATTCCACGGGCGGCAATGATTGGTCATTAACAGAGTGACAAACGGAACATCACCTCGTGCTGGGGTGATGTCCACAAAATCACATTATTTGGATTTTGACGTCATAGCCTTCAAGCCCGGTCATTTTCTCCCGCGCGGTGAAGCGAATTTCAGAGACTTCTTTCCCTGTGCTCTTGTTTAACTCGGTGATTTTTTGCGCAATAAAGTCGGAGATTTCTGTTTCGGCTTGTTTTTTTAGCTCTTCAATATTCACTGTTAACCTCTTCTGGTCTTAAAAGGCAGCAACACGCCAGTAAGGTGTTGGTTCCCTGTTCAGGTAACAAAAGTTATAAGCTATCTGCCTGAAAGATTCAATAATCAGTAGGTTATCGCTCAATATGCATACAGGGATGAGTGCAAACAGAAGATATAAAAAAGGCTCCGCGAGGGAGCCTGATATTATTTTGTGAAATCCAGTGGCGCATGGTCTGTGCGTATTTGTAAAGCAACGTTATCAAAGGTGATCATCGTCGATTTACAGAAAATACACTTAGCTCCCAAAGGATTTCGCTCCGTCACATCGAATGCCGATGTGCGGTACTGTGAACCATGACAACATGGACAGCGGAAATGGAGATGTTGAGTAATAACGGCAACCTTAGAGCGCAACAACGTTCGCTGCCGAGGGACCACGTTGCCCCTGCTCAATAGAAAATTCGACTTTCTGATTTTCATTCAGAGTGCGGAATTCATTGCTCTGGATGGCGGTGAAATGAACGAAGACGTCCTTGCTGCCATCATCAGGAGTGATAAAGCCAAAACCTTTATCTGCGTTAAACCATTTTACTAAACCAGTCATTTTATTAGACATATTTTACTTCCTTCATTTTGGGCCTTTCGGCAAACAGGGCTTTAATACAGAAACTACTTAGTGTTCAGGAGAGAGACTCAAAAGAAGGGGATAATGCCTGATAATGAGAACTGCTTTAGTAAACTACTTTGTATGCTGTCTGTCTTTCAAACCGACGCAGCTATTAACGCATGATACACATAATTAAGCAAATTTATTTTAGCCGTCCGGCGGTCTTAAATATCGCTGGCTTTATTTTTTTAAAACCGTATAGTGCAGCGCAGTATTTTTAGTAAGGAATTTGTTTGTCCCGTAAAATGACAGGAATTGTCAAAACCTTTGATCGCAAAAGCGGCAAAGGATTCATCATCCCCTCCGACGGTCGTAAAGAAGTCCAGGTCCATATTTCCGCATTCAGCCCCCGCGACGCAGAAGTACTTATACCAGGGTTACGCGTAGAGTTTTGCCGCGTTAATGGCCTGCGTGGACCAACAGCGGCAAATGTTTATTTATCCTGATATAAACTGCAGGCCGGAATACGCGCTTCATTCACGATTTGCGTAAAATCCGCCAGTGAACACATGCCCTGCGCGTTTCTTTCTTCACACTCGGCCAACGTCAACTTCACTTCCCCTGGCGGCGTATCAAGCGACAGACGGGCTTTATCACGCATCTGCTGCAAGGTCTGGAATACCAGCGAAACCTGAATCCACTGACTGTTATCACTTAGCCGCCGCCAGCGTTCAAATACCAGTTCACCTCCCGGCGGGGTGTTATCCGGTTGGCCCGGCAGCGTCCAGTTAAGTCCCAGTGCCCCACCTAAATTCGCCAGGTTAGTATCATGCCCGGCAATAAACAGCAGCGAAGTCGGTAGCGTAACACCATAGCTCTGCCTTTGCGGATTATGTGGCGTCAGCGCCGTCAGGAGCAAATCCAACAGGGGCGTGGCACGGCTACGGGCCACTTCTGGGGTACGTTGCAGCAGATAAAACTGCGCATTATGCAGACTCAGCAAGGTGTTCCACTGGTGTGAATCAGTAATTCGTCCCCAACCAGGCTCCGGCATTCCCTGTGCCTGCTGCAGGAGAAATATCTCCGTCAGCATTGATGCCAGACTCACCGCACCGGTTAATGAAACGTTATCGGTACTTACTTTCAGTTCAGACGGCAATACTTGCGTCAATGAACAACTTTCGTCTTGTTTCTCTCGTTTGAGGCACAGACTTGATTGCGGGAAATTAAGCACCCGCTCCAGTTCGTGAAATGCCGTTTGCCGATGATCAGTAAAGTTAGTGATCGAGCCGCCTGCCCTGTTAAGAATAGCTTCAGTCACGTTCGCTTTATCCAGTTGGCAGACACCGGTTTTCAGCGGGTTAAATAGCGGATCGGGACTGGCGGTGTCTGACCGGGTATGTACGGTTATTGCACAATTGGGAGCCAGCCCGGCGGCAAAGGCTTCGCCTGTTTTACGGGTGCGTTCGTCGACATCAGCAATAATCGCCACCTGACCTGTTTTCGGACAGCCATTTTTTGCCAGCAAACCGTCAGTCACCAGACGCTGGCGTTGGTAATGTCCGAGATAAGAGATCAGCTCACCGCCTCGTGGTGTCAGCCACCCCAGTTTCACCGGCCAGCCTGGCCATGTGTCTGGAGTAATTTCCTGCATGAGTTGCGTAGATTTAGTGGGGGCACGCACGCCATGACGGCTGACAATCACCACACTCTCCAATTTCAGTTCCGGCTCACTCTGAGCGTATGCAGGTAGTGGTGTTAACGGAAGCAGAAGAGAAAAAAAGGGGAGCAATATCGCTTTCATCGCCAGGTTTCCGTTTTTCATGTTTCGCATTATTGCCGGATACGACGCTGACGCGTCTTATCCGGCCTATGTTCGTTGTGCGTCAAATCAACCTTTTAGACGCGGTTCCAGCCACACCAACACCACGGTGGAGAGTGAACACATCAACAAAATGCCGACGAACCACAATAAATACCACATTGTTCATCCCTCCTTAGTACAGCTCATGATCGTGATGGCGGAGAGTTTCAGTTGTCATACGCCCCCACATTTTGTAGTAGCTCCACACAGTGTAGAGCAACACAATAGGCAAAAATATCAGCACAATTACTAACATAATGCTCAACGTCAGTTGACTGGAGGTGCTATCCCACAGCGTCAGGCTGGAGATCGGGCTGATGTTCGAAGGCATAACAAATGGAAACAGCGTGATGCCTGCCGTGAAAATCACGCCAAATTGCATCAATGACGCCAGCAGAAATCCCCAACCGGGGCGACCACGATAAATCGCCATCACCGTCAGCAACGGGCAGAAGAAACCCAGCAGCGGGAAGATCCACAATACCGGCGATTCAACAAAATTATTCATCCAGGCACCAGGCAATACCGCAACCAGTTTCATTAACGGATTGGATGGACCGTTAACATCCTGAGCGAGCAATACGAAGCCATCAATACCAACCCACAGCCAGTACCCCGCCAGCAAAAAGCAGAGCATCACCAGCAGAGCCGCGCGTTTGGTCGCCAGTTGCGAACGCAGGTGAATAGCACCGACTGTTTTTAGTTGCAGCCAGACGCCCCCTTGCAAAATCACCATTCCAAGACTGAGCAAACCGCACAGTAGAGGGAATGGCGTCAGTAATTGCCAGAAGCTACCGAGGTACTCCACGCGTAATTGCGGCGTGAAAGCAAACGGCACGCCGAGTAACAAATTGCCAAACGCGATACCGAAGACGACCGGCGGTATCAGACTACCGATGACCAGCCCGGCATCCCACATTTTACGCCAGCGTGCATCCGCGATTTTTCCGCGATAATCAAAGGCCAGCGGGCGGAAGAACAGCGAGCACAGCACCAGGATCATCGCCACATAAAATCCAGAAAACGCAGCGGCGTAAACTCTGGGCCAGGCGGCAAATAATGCCCCTCCCGCGAGGATTAACCAGACCTGGTTGCCTTCCCAGTGTGCGCCAACACTGTTAATCACTATCCGGCGTTCATCATCATCACGCGCCACCAGCGGCAGCAGGCAACCGATCCCCATGTCAAATCCGTCGGAGATCATAAAGACCACCAGAATCACGCCAATCAGTAGCCACCAGATGAAGCGCAATGTTTCATAATCAAACATGATTCTCTCCTTTACCCCTGCTGCTGCGTCGGTTGTTCACTCTGCATCGCGCTTGGCCCCAGACGGGCATATTTCTGCATCAGGTAGACTTCAGCGATTAAGAACAGGGTGTAAAGCCCTACTATCATGATCAGTGAAAAAGCCAGTTGTCCTGTGGTTAAGGCAGAGTGCGCGGAGTATGTTGGCAAAATGTCCTGAATCGCCCACGGCTGACGGCCAAACTCGGTCATAAACCACCCTGCTTCAATGGCAATCCACGGCAGCGGCAAACTCCAGAGCATCATTTTCAGCACCCAACGATGCTGGTCGACTTTGCCGCGCAGCGTCTGAACGAGCGCAATCAGCATTACCAGTAACAACAGCGAACCGCAGCCCACCATGATGCGGAAACTCCAGAACACCGGCGCAACTTGTGGAATAGCACCGCGCATAGCCGCCTGATACTGCGCAGGTGTGACATGATTCATATCCGGCGCATAGCGGGAGAGCAACATGCCATAACCGAGATCGTTTTCCAGCTCATGAAATGCTTGCAGTACATGCGGCTCGCGGTTGCCTTGCGAAATCTCCTGCATCAGCAGCCAGGCCATACGCCCGCGTTGCAATCGTGGATAAGTTTCAGCCATCAAATTTTTCAACCCTGGTACAGGCTTATCTAATGAGTGAGTGGCGAGGATCCCTAACAGCGCAGGGATTTTGATGGCAAAAGCGTTACGCTCTTGATCCTGTTCCGGCCAGGCAATGAGATGGAACGGCGCAGGTGCCGGTTCGGTTTGCCACTCCCCTTCCATTGCCGCCAGTTTTACCGGCTGAACGCGTGCGACTTCATAAGCAGAACTGTCTCCAAGTTGCAGCGCGCCGATTATCGCCAGTGTGCCAAAGACCGAACCGATAGCAAACGAACGTAAAGCGACATCACGCTCCCGTCCGCGCAGTAAGTACCAGGCGCTGATCGCCATAATGAACATCGCCCCGGTCACATAACCAGCCATCACCGTATGGACAAATTTCACCTGGCTGACGGGGTTAAAGACCAGATCGCTGAAACTGGTCATCTCCATACGCAAGGTGTCGATATCGAAATGCGCGCCGGTCGGAAACTGCATCCACCCATTGGCATTCAAAATCCACAATGCGGAGATATTGGAACCAAATGCCACCAGCCAGGTGACCAGCAGGTGCTGGTATTTATTCAGCCGTTGCCAGCCAAAGAAGAACAGACCGACAAAGGTGGATTCGAGGAAGAAGGCCATTAATGCTTCCATCGCCAACGGTGCGCCAAAAATGTCGCCCACATAGTTGGAATAGAATGACCAGTTAGTACCAAACTGAAACTCCATGGTGAGACCAGTAGCCACGCCGAGAGCGAAGTTGATACCGAAGAGCTTACCCCAGAAGCGCGTCATATCGCGGTAGACTGTTTTGCCGGTGACCACGTAAATGGTTTCCATGATAGCCAGCAAAAAAATCAGCCCCAGGGTAAGGGGCACGAACAAAAAGTGGTATAGCGCGGTCAGTGCAAACTGCCAGCGCGACAAATCAATAACATCCCACATGCGAACTCCTGTAGGCGAAGAGAGGGAAATAACCCTTTAATAGTAGATCTCCCTTTTTATCCTTACAGTTTGTAGGTGGTTGTATTCGCTGATTGCGATATTCATAGGACTGAAAGCGATATTTGCCGCCATTTTCACTGTTGCGCGCTTTCTATAAGCCACTGACACACCTCGCCCAACCGCTGCGCGGAGTCCGCCAAATCTTCCGGCGCTGCCAGCACAACTTCCGGTATCGGGCAGATTTCATAACTCTCAAGTAATGGGCCTTTTAACGTATCCATACAGCGTAAATGCCAGACATGTCGCAAACCGGTGGCGTTAATATAGCTCTCGCCATAGCCAATAGTGCGAATCTGGATATTACCCGGCCCGCACAGCCGCGAGAGAAATAACCTGTCAGCCTCGCTGACAGGCAACTGCGTCAGGTTAATACTATGTGGCTGCGCCTCAGGATTACGCACATGCGCCAGCAATTCATGAGCCAGCGGCAGTCCGTTCATCAGACCATCAATGGGCGGTGGTAGCAGCGAATCTGTCGGCAGCGTATTATGCGTTGCCGCCTGCCATAACGGCAGCGGCGCGCAGCCTGTCTCCAGCCGGTCTTCCAGCAACAGCTCACCGCTACGCCTGCGTACTCGCCACAATCCGCAGAAGATCGCCTCCTGAATTTCACTTTCACTGCCGTCAATATGTTGGATGCGCACTGACACTTCCCCTTCTCCGAGAAGCGTATTGATAAAGTGGCGATCATCAGCATTGAGATTTAACAGATCGACGGCCAGCACCTCGCCTAATGGCGGTACGCGTTGCGTTAGTTGATGCTGTAGATCGTTTAACAGCGTAATCACCCGTGGACTATGAGCACACTGCTCCAGTGCCGCCATGCTCGGTTCATCATTCACCTGACAGGTAATTGGCAGCGGATTCATGCTGAAACTGTCATCATCAGGTTGCGTTCCTGGCCCCAGCAGATGGAAAAAAGTCTCACTCATGAATCACATTCCTGTTTTGATTCGACAAGGCCGCGCATCAGGTTTATCAGCTCTGCCCACGGGTGAATGCCATTCAATACGCCGCGATAATGACCATCAGTAAACACTAATGTGGCTGGAAAACGAAAAACACTAAATCTGTCTCCGATGGCTTCACTTTGCTCAAGATCGGCAATTGCCACCTGCCATGCGTAATCTGGAAACTCACGCAGTAGCTCTGCGACCATCACCGGATTATCACTGACTTCAGGAGTACGTTTCGGATCGCTGCTTAACAGCACCACACTATCCGGCGCTTGCATAAGCCACTGATCGAGACGAGGCTCAGTGATCGGCGTCCAGCCACACGCCAGCATACGTTGCCACAACGCACTAAAAGGTGAGTCGTTAATCATCCCTGCTCCTCCAGCGTCATCCGATACTGACGCAAGCGAACACCTTCGTAATTTTCCATCGACAGACAGTCATAATTGAGACAACGCGATTCCTCCGCCCGTTGCGGCACAACTCCCCACGCCGACAGTTGCACCAGCGCCGCCTGTTCCGCTGCAGGCAGTTGCTCCCGCGCAAGCTCGCTAAGGCTACCGCCGTAGTCGTCGAGCATTGCCGGTTGTAACCCGACGAGGGCAATATGTGTTGGCAGATGTCCGCGGATATCTGCCAGCGCTAATACTTCGGAGAAACTGTTCTGGTGCAGGCTCATTTTCTTCGCACTGAGATATGCCGGAATGCGCTCTCCGGCATATGTTCGTAGTGTTCCAGGTTCCAGCCCGTAATCAATAGCATCGAGAATCAACAGATGGCTGGCGTTTTCAACATACCCCAGCAGGTTCAGCCCCTGAGTACCACCATCGACAATCTCCACGTTTTCGGGCCAGTGATAATGGGCATACAGCCGTTCCGCCACCCGCACACCGAAACCTTCATCGGCCCACAGCAGGTTGCCCAACCCCATTACCACTACACGTTGCTCGCTCATGAACGCTCCTTGTCGCTGCTCATTTTTCCAAATTTGTGGCTACGGTAGCCGTTCACCATCGTGGAGATCACCGTGTCGTCGGACATGATGTCTTCACGCAGCGCCATATAAACATGACCAATCACAAATGCGCCAATCAACCACATGCCCAGCCGATGCCAGCTATGAATGTCCAGCGAGTTGCCGCCCGTCCAGTAGAAAAATTCCACTACATAACGAAACGGCGCAAAAATGGCGTACTGGCTGTGTTCGCTATACAGCGCAAAACCGGTGACGATCATAAAAACAGACATCAGGAAATAGCCGAACATCGCAGCCTGCGCGATGGGGTTATGGCCAATGTCAGCGCTCGGGCGTTTTGCCAGAAACAGATACCAGCGGATTTCGTACCACACGCCCAGCCACCAGCTTTTGCGCCATACCGGCACGATGAAAAGCTCGCGTGAGTAGCGATTGCCGACAAACGCCCAGTAGATCCGCATCAGCAAGACGACGGTAAAAATCATCCCGGCGCTGAAGTGTATTAGCCTGATGTAGCCCATATAGAACAGATACGTCGCCTCACCACTGACTGAAGGCAGCGGCTTGCCGATAAAGTAGCCGGTGACCATCAATACCGCCATGCACAGCACCGTCAGCCAGTGCCATATCCGCACGGGCGCTTCAAAGACATAGTGGCTGATAACGTTGTCGCTTTTCTCTTGCATGATGATTCTCCTTCGCTGTTAGCGCACCTGCACGGAGATCAGTTCGCTACCGTCGTCGCCCAGCACATGCGTTGAACAGGCGAGGCACGGGTCGAAGCTGTGCAGGGTACGCAGGATCTCCAGCGGTTGCTCGGGGATCGCCATTTTGGTGTTCATCAGTGCGGCTTCATAAGCACCAATTTGCCCTTTGGGATCGCGCGGGCTGGCGTTCCAGGTGGTCGGCACCACACACTGGTAGAGATCGATTTTGCCATCGCGAATAGCGGCCCAGTGACCTAAAGCCCCACGCGGTGCTTCAGTAAAGCCGACGCCACGGCACACTTTCGGCCAGGTCGCAGGCTCCCATTTTTCGGTGGAGGCGGTGGCAAGATTGCCGTTTTTCAGGTTGGTCATTAACTTGTTGAAAAAGTACTGTAACTTACTTGCAGCCCACTGAGCTTCATGGGCGCGGCACAGAATGCGGCCTAACGTCGACTGGATGCCAGAAAGCGGCAGGTTCAGCGCCGACATCATCCGATCAACCGACTCAACGGTCGCAGCATCGCCTTTGTGGTAAGCGATTAACGTGCGAGCCAGCGGCCCTACTTCCATCGCGTGACCGCGCCAGCGTGGCGCTTTGATCCACGAGTAGCGCTCCTGTTCATTCAGTTGTTGAATGTTTGTATCGCTGCCTTTAACGTCGCCGGGGTTGTACCACGGGTCGGTGATACCATCGAACGGATGACGCCCGACCTGATCGTCGGGATAACGATACCAGGCGTGATCGACAAATTCCTGCACCTGCTGCGGATCAACTAAATCCACTGGCAGTACGTTTTTGAAATCGCCATTGATCACCGCACCGCCAGGCATCAGCAGACTTTTCTCGCCAAAGTCGTTAGCGATATCCGGGAACGCACCGTAGCTGAGGACGCATTTATCAGAAAGGCCAGTGCCGATTTCACTCCACGGTTTGTTGAACTGGCCGATGGCTAAGGCGTCGGGGATCATCACGTTATTAATGAAGTCCGCCGTGCGGGTAATGATCGACTGCACCAGGTTCAGGCGCTCCATATTAACCGCCCCGACCGCACCGCTTTCGTCGATATTTATGGCACAAGGCATCCCGCCGACAATCCAGTTGGGATGCGGGTTTTTACCGCCAAAGACCGCGTGGATTTTGACGATCTCACGCTGGAAATCGAGAGCTTCGAGATAGTGAGCAAAGCCCATCAGGTTGGCTTCTGGTGGCAGTTTGTACTGCGGGTGCCCCCAGTAGCCGTTGCGGAAGATCCCTAACTGCCCGCCTTCGACAAATTTCTTCAGTCGATTTTGCACATCAAAGAAGTAACCTGGGGAAGACTTCGGCCACGAGGAGAGGCTTTGCGCCAGTTCGGAAGTTTTACGCGGGTCGGCTTGCAGCGCGTTAAGTACGTCGATCCAGTCCATTCCGGCGAGCTGATAAAAGTGCACCAGATGGTCGTGGCACCAGAGCGTCGCCAGCATAATGTTGCGAATGATATTGGCGTTATCCGGCACTTTGATGCCAATAGCATCTTCAATGGCGTAAACCGAAGCCAGGGCGTGTACGCCGGTGCAGACGCCGCAGATACGTTCAACGAACGCCCACGCATCACGCGGATCACGGCCTTGCAAAATGATCTCCAGCCCGCGAAACATCGTGCCGCAGGAGACAGCATTGGTGATCACATTCTGATCGTTAATATTCACTTCACAGCGCATATGACCTTCGATACGCGTGATCGGGTCGACCACCAGGCGACGTCCGGCATTATTGATGGTGTATCCCTGAGTTTCGTACTGAGTGCTCATGCCTGTTTATCCTCGTTGCCTGGCTGTTGTTCGGTCTCTGCTGGTTGCTGGTTATGACGTCTGCGCTGGTCAATCGCGCTGGCGACTGCATGTACGCCAACAGCCGCAGCCACGACGCCAAGCGCGGTTAAGCCCACGGTATCAGCGGTAGAGTGCGTTCCCATCTGCGGAATATCGACCACGCGGCTGTAGAATGAGCCGCGATCCCAGAAACCATTTTCAGAACAGCCCAGGCAACCGTGACCGGACTGGATCGGGAAGGAGACGCCATCATTCCAACGGGTTGAGGAGCAGGCGTTATAGGTGGTTGGCCCTTTACACCCCATTTTGTACAGGCAGTAACCTTTGCGAGCGGCGTCATCGTCCCAACTCTGGACAAACTCACCAGCGTCAAAGTGGGCGCGGCGATAGCATTTATCGTGGATACGTTGACCGTAGAACATCAGTGGACGCCCCATTCTGTCGACATCTGGCAGGCGATCAAACGTCACCATATAAGTAATGATGGCGCTCATCACATCCGGGATCGGCGGGCAACCAGGGACTTTAATGATTGGTTTGTCGGTAATGACTTTATCGATAGGCGTTGCCTGCGTCGGATTGGGGCGAGCGGCTTGTACGCAGCCCCAGGATGCGCAGGTTCCCCAGGCAATAATTGCGCTGGCCCCCGCGGCGGCACGTTTGAGTTTCTCAATAAACGGCCGACCGCTGCTGATACAAAACATCCCCTGCTCGCCCAGCGGCGGGTTACCTTCTACTGCAAGGATATATTTGCCGTTGTATTGCGTGATGATATCTTCAAAGACTTCCTCCGCCTGAGTACCAGCGGCAGCCATTAAGGTATCGTCGTAGTCGAGAGAAATAAGGGAAAGAATGACATCCTTCGCCAGCGGATGAGCAGAACGGATAAAAGATTCGGTGCAGCAGGTACATTCCAGACCGTGGATCCACACTACCGGAATACGCGGTTTATTCTCCAGCGCCCAGGCAATCTTCGGTGCCATCCCCGCGCCTAATCCCAGCGAGGTGGCAGCCAGACTGCAATATTTAAGAAAACTCCGCCGGGTAACCCCCTGACGTCGCATAGCCTGGTAAAAGGTTTCCTCATTATTCATATCGCACGTCTCTTCTCCTTGCGACACCGACTGAAGTGCCGGGCGCTTTTGGTCGGCAAGCGACGTCCCTGTAGCAAGGTAAACTATCGCTTCACGAGAGAGACAGAAAACGAAAGCTCATCCTTCTGCACTGGCGCACGTCGCCAGAAAGTATTGTTAATAAAGCGTAGTGAACGTTTTGCACAAAACAATACAAAGTGTGTGGATTTATCTTTTAGCGATAAAAATGGATCTTATTTTCCTAAAAGCCTGACGCAGGAAGATTACGAGTGGTTTTTATGGCGACGAAACACCCAAATTGCTGTTATTTCACGCAAACAACCCCAATTTGTTTGTTTTTCAGGCAAACAAACAAATTGGGGGTTTACACGACGCATCGGGATGTTTATAGTTCGCGTCATTCCGGAAGTGTGGCCGAGCGGTTGAAGGCACCGGTCTTGAAAACCGGCGACCCGAAAGGGTTCCAGAGTTCGAATCTCTGCGCTTCCGCCAAATAAGATAAGGGGTTAGCTAAATGCTAACCCCTTTTTCTTTTACCTGTCAAAATCACCATGCCGTTATACCATTCCCAATGGTTAAACTCGTCTTTGCTAAATCTGTTCCAGATCAAATGCGTAAAGATGGGTAAAACCTCTGGGTAGCTTTCGGCAATATCATTATGCTGCTTTATTAATTACACCTGTCATAGAGAGTGACTCCATGGATCGTATAGTTAGTTCTTCACATGACCGTACATCACTACTTAGCACCCATAAGGTGCTGCGTAATACCTATTTTCTGCTGAGCCTGACGCTGGCCTTTTCGGCAATTACCGCGACGGCCAGTACGGTTCTGATGCTGCCATCTCCGGGCCTGATTCTGACGTTGGTAGGGATGTATGGTCTGATGTTCCTGACCTATAAAACTGCCAACAAACCAACCGGGATTATCTCCGCGTTCGCCTTTACCGGTTTTCTCGGTTATATCCTCGGCCCGATTCTGAACACTTACCTGTCTGCCGGAATGGGCGACGTAATCGCTATGGCGCTGGGCGGCACAGCATTAGTGTTCTTCTGCTGCTCTGCGTATGTGCTTACCACCCGCAAAGACATGTCTTTCCTCGGCGGTATGCTGATGGCCGGTATTGTGGTGGTGTTGATTGGAATGGTAGCGAATATCTTCCTGCAACTGCCTGCCCTGCATCTGGCAATCAGTGCGGTATTCATTCTGATCTCCTCTGGCGCGATTCTGTTTGAAACCAGCAACATCATTCATGGCGGTGAAACGAACTACATTCGTGCCACGGTGAGTCTGTATGTGTCGCTGTACAACATCTTCGTGAGCCTGTTGAGCATTCTTGGCTTCGCCAGCCGCGATTAATCTCGCCCGATACCACTTACAGAGCCTCGCTTTATGCGGGGCTTTGTTTTTTGCTACACTGCAGCCAGTCTGACTAAGGTAGTAAATGAATATGTTGATCTTCGAAGGTAAAGAGATAGAGACCGATACCGAAGGCTATCTCAAAGAGAGTAGCCTGTGGAGCGAACCTCTGGCAGCCGTGATTGCCGAAAAGGAAGGGATTACGCTGTCGCCTGAACACTGGGAAGTAGTGCGCTTTGTGCGTGACTTCTACCTGGAATTTAATACGTCTCCGGCGATTCGTATGCTGGTAAAAGCGATGGCGAATAAGTTTGGCGAAGAAAAAGGTAACAGCCGCTATCTGTACCGACTGTTCCCGAAAGGCCCGGCAAAGCAAGCCACCAAAATTGCCGGCCTGCCGAAACCCGTGAAATGCATTTAACGGATACGAAAATCCGTTAATTCGCCAGAAGGATGATGCGGTTCGCTAATCACCCGTTCCACGCGGGCTGAACGCGGACCGCCGCTCTTTAACCACTGCATTAATTTTTCCACCTGCCCTTCATCACCACAGGCAACCACTTCCACGCTGCCATCATCAAGATTTTTTGCGTAGCCGGTTAACCCTAGCCTTTTCGCTTCGTACTGAGTGGTATAACGAAACCCTACCCCCTGAACTCGCCCATAAACCCAGGCAATTATGCATACTTTCGACATCACCGCTCTCCTTATCCTTAATGGACGCGTTGCAAATCCATGGAAAACTCCGGACAATGACGCCCATTTCTTTGCATCGACAGAATAGTAAATTATGAGTGTACGTTTAGTGTTAGCCAAAGGGCGCGAAAAATCATTACTTCGTCGCCATCCGTGGGTCTTTTCCGGTGCCGTCGCACGTATGGAAGGTAAAGCCAGCCTCGGTGAAACCATCGATATTGTTGATCATCAGGGAAAATGGTTAGCACGCGGCGCTTATTCGCCAGCGTCGCAAATCCGCGCTCGTGTCTGGACGTTTGATCCGTCAGAATCCATCGACATTGCCTTTTTCACCCGCCGCTTACAACAGGCGCAAAAGTGGCGCGACTGGCTGGCGAAAAAAGATGGTCTCGATAGCTATCGTTTAATCGCCGGTGAGTCTGACGGCCTGCCGGGTATTACTATTGATCGTTTCGGCAATTTTCTGGTGCTGCAACTGCTGAGTGCAGGCGCGGAGTATCAGCGCGCAGCATTAATCAGCGCCCTACAAACGCTCTATCCGGAATGCGCGATTTACGATCGTAGCGACGTGGCAGTACGTAAAAAAGAGGGGATGGAGCTGACCCAGGGGCCAGTAACCGGCGAGCTGCCACCTGCCCTGCTGCCTATTGAAGAACATGGCATGAAGCTACTGGTGGACATTCAACACGGGCACAAAACGGGCTACTACCTGGACCAGCGTGACAGTCGCCTGGCAACACGCCGCTATGTAGAAAATAAACGCGTGCTGAACTGCTTCTCTTATACCGGTGGATTCGCAGTATCGGCATTGATGGGCGGTTGTAGCCAGGTGGTCAGTGTCGATACTTCACAGGAAGCACTGGATATCGCACGGAAAAACGTTGAGCTAAACAAACTCGATTTGAGCAAAGCTGAGTTTGTGCGCGATGACGTCTTTAAATTACTGCGCACCTACCGCGATCGCGGTGAAAAATTTGACATTATCGTGATGGACCCGCCGAAGTTTGTTGAGAACAAAAGTCAGCTAATGGGCGCGTGCCGCGGCTATAAAGACATCAACATGCTGGCAATTCAGTTATTGAATGAGGGCGGTGTTCTTCTGACTTTCTCCTGTTCTGGCCTGATGACCAGCGATTTATTTCAGAAAATCATCGCTGATGCCGCAATTGATGCCGGTCGTGATATACAATTTATAGAGCAGTTCCGTCAGGCAGCCGATCATCCGGTGATCGCTACCTACCCGGAAGGGCTATATCTGAAAGGGTTTGCCTGTCGCGTCATGTAACTTGAAATGTGGAATTCTGTCCTTATATCAAAGGTGAAGATTTCCCGGGAGGTGACTATGATTGCCAGCAAATTCGGTATCGGCCAGCAGGTCCGCCATTCCCTGTTAGGTTATCTCGGAGTGGTCGTGGATATCGACCCGGTTTATTCGCTCTCTGAACCGTCACCTGATGAGCTGGCGGTGAACGATGAGCTTCGCGCCGCTCCGTGGTATCACGTGGTGATGGAGGATGACAACGGCCTACCGGTTCATACCTACCTGGCTGAAGCCCAGCTAAGTAGCGAATTGCAGGATGAACATCCAGAGCAGCCGTCAATGGATGAGCTGGCGCAGACGATCCGCAAGCAACTCCAGGCACCGCGTCTGCGTAACTAATCCCCATAAAATCCCCGGAAGGTTTTTGCCTTCCGGGGATTTTTTTATTTAGCCAGCCCCAGACGAGGGATCTCAATGGCCGGGCAACGATCCATTACCACATTTAACCCAGCTTCCCGCGCCAGTACCGCAGCTTGCTCATTAATCACCCCTAGCTGCATCCATAAGGTTTTCGCACCGATGGCGATAGCTTCCTGTGCTACATCCCACGCAGCTTCTGAATTACGGAAGACATCTACCATATCTACTTTTTCCGGAACTTCCGCCAGAGTACCGTAACCCTGCTGGCCCAGCAGCGTTTTACCGGCGACTTTTGGTGAGACAGGAATGACGTGATAGCCCTGATCAAGCAGATATTTCATTACGCGATAACTTGGACGGTCAGGTTTATCACTTGCCCCTACCAGCGCAATGGTGTGAGTGGACGTTAAAATGGCTGCAATATCGGTTTCTTTCATCATTTCCTCCAGACTATTTACCAAAGTGTACGACAATACCGACATACCAACCATGCAGCTAATACGAATGTATGAGAGCAAAAGATGGAAATATGTCTATATGTTAGTAAGTATGATTAAAGAAAAATTTTGATACATTATTATTCGGGCGGTCATTAGACAGGAGCTATCTATGAAAACCGGCATTTTGACCACCTTGATTGTATTATGTTTGCCGGTGACCGTTTTTGCCACCACGCTGCGGCTGTCCAGCGACGTTGACCTTCTGGTGCTCGACGGCAAGAAAGTTTCCAGTTCTCTGCTGCGCGGCGCGGACAGCATTGAACTGGATAACGGCCCGCATCAATTAGTGTTTCGCGTCGAGAAAACCATCAACCTTTCTGGTAATGAAGAACGTCTGTATATCTCCCCACCTCTGGTCGTCAGTTTTAATACCCAACTTATCAGCCAGGTGAATTTTCGCCTGCCCCGTCTGGAGAATGAACGGGAAGCGACCCATTTTGATGCCACTCCGCGCCTTGAATTGTTAGATGGCGATGCGACGCCGATCCCGGTAAAGCTGGATATTCTGGCGATTACCTCAACCGCAAAAACGATTGATTATGAAGGAGAGGTTGAACGCTATAACAAATCTGCGAAGCGCGCCTCGCTTCCGCAATTTGCCACCATGATGGCAGATGACAGTACACTGCTTTCTGGCGTTTCCGAACTGGATGCGATTCCACCGCAATCTCAGGTGCTCACTGAACAACGACTGAAGTATTGGTTTAAGCTGGCTGATCCACAAACGCGAAATACCTTCCTGCAATGGGCGGAAAAACAACCATCTTCCTGATATTTTTGTGCCTGCGCGCAGGCTTTTTCGGTCTTTATCTTGCAGCGGTAAGTGCTTACAGTAATCTGTAGGAAAGCTAACTACGGATGTAAATTATGGAACTGACGACTCGCACTTTACCTGCGCGGAAACATATTGCGCTGGTGGCACACGATCACTGCAAACAAACGCTGATGAGCTGGGTGGGGCGGCATCAACCGCTTCTGGAGCAGCACGAGCTTTATGCAACGGGCACCACGGGTAACTTAATTTCCCGCGCAACAGGAATGAACGTTAATGCCATGCTAAGTGGCCCAATGGGCGGTGACCAGCAGGTCGGCGCATTAATTTCTGAAGGGAAAATTGATGTGCTGATTTTCTTCTGGGATCCGTTAAACGCCGTGCCGCACGATCCCGATGTGAAAGCATTGCTACGTCTGGCGACAGTGTGGAACATTCCGGTCGCTACCAACGTAGCAACGGCAGATTTCATCATCCAGTCGCCGCATTTCAACGACGCCGTGGATATTCTGATCCCGGATTATCAGCGTTATCTCGCGGAACGCCTGAAATAATATTGCACAGGTGGCAAATGCCACCTGTTTCTTACGGTTTTCTCGCCACCGGAACATCCAGTTTTTTCAGGACTTCGACAAAGGGAGAAGGATTCTCTTTGTTGAACAATGCCCATACCCGATACCTTGCACGAGTCAGCGCAACGTACATTAACCGCCGTTCTTCGGCGTCAGGGAAATCTTCCACTGGCGGCAATAGCGCCTCTTCCATAATCGACTCACGCGCCGCAGCCGGGAAGCCATCACTCCCCTCCTGCAAACCAACAATGATGACGTAATCCGCCTGTTGCCCTTTGCTGGCATGAATCGTCATAAAGTCAATTTGCAACTTCGGCCAGCGCGTCGCCGCTTTTTCCAGACTGACGGGTTTCAAATGATGGTAACGCGCCAGCACCAGAATGCGCTCTTCCGGTTTGGCATAACCAGACAGTTTATCCAGCAAAGCATCAAGCTGGCTCTCTTCCAGCAGAGTAACGGCTTTTTTGTCGCCATTGGTTAAACTGTTTAGCGGCTTTTTCAGTTGACTGGGGTTTTGCTGGATAAAGCGATTCGCCACCTCCCCGATACGGCTGTTGAAACGATAAGTAGTATCTAAATCACAGCGATCGCCTTCACCGAAGTTTTCATGGAAAGCCGTGGTGAGCGACATTTGCGCCCCGCTGAAGCGGTAAATGGCCTGCCAATCATCGCCAACGGCGAACAACGTCGTCTGACTGTTTTGCTTGCGTAATGCCGCTAACAAAGCGGCGCGCTGCGGTGAGATATCCTGAAACTCATCGACCAGAATATGTTTCCACGGGCTGATAAAGCGGCCTTTCTCAAGGATTACAATGGCCTGATGAATCAAACCGGAAAAATCAACGGCATTTTCTGCCTTCAGTGCGCTTTTCCACGCCTTCAACAAGGGAGCCATCAACTTGATGCGTTTACTGAACAAGTCACGAATTTCCTCGGGCGCGCTGGCAATCATTTCAGCCTGTGCACCACCGTGCATCCGCATCAGGTTTACCCAGCGATCGAGGCGAGATGCGAGACGACGCTGCAATTTTTCATCATCCCAGAAGTTACCTTCTGGCACTGACCACTGCATTTCTTCCGTCAGCCATTGCCGCCAGCCCTTCGCCTGCGCTTTCTTCTCGCTGCATTGCTTGCGCCACTCAGCAATAAAGAGTTCATGACGGGCAGTAGTATCATTTTCCAGGTTGCTGACTGTCGGTACTTTTTTGCTACCTTGCTGAATAATATGCAGCGCCAGTGAATGAAACGTGCGTGCGGTAATGTCTTCAGTATGGAGCCGTTCGCGAATACGCTCATCCATCTCTTCAGCCGCTTTTCGGCCAAACGCCAGCAATAAGATTTGCTCAGGAGACGCTTCGCCGCGCGCCAGCAACCAGCCGGCTCGCGCTACCAGCACGGACGTTTTTCCGCTTCCTGCGCCAGCAAGTACTAATAACGAATGCTCGCCATTGACAACTGCACGAGCCTGCGCCGGATTAAGTGGTGAAGACTCAACCTGACGGAAAAAATCCGCATACTTATTGAGCATGATTTCGGTGTACGCCTGATTATGCTGCAACCGACTGCCTTCAATATCTTTCAGCCAGGCCTGACATTTGTGCCACGCTTCACGACAGTTATCGAATTCGTCTAGCCGGTTGACCGGCAACGGTAACGCCGACAAAGCCTGGCGAATTTGTTGCTGTACGCCAGAAGTTTGCTCCCGCGTCAGCCATTTATTGTCGCCGGTGCGCGTGGCAATCAAATCGAGTTGCTGCTGTAAGACGCCGGCCGCAATTTCGCTCATCTCCTCGCTCCACCGCCGCCAGTGAGCATCAAGATGATGGTGAAAACGCTGTGTCTCAGCCCATTCGGTGCCGTGCAGACGCACTACTTTTTCATCAGGCAACACAAATTCCAGCTCGCCCCACACCAGACCGCGCTTACAGTGAATCGCCAGTAATTGATTGAAAGGAATGAGATATTCGTGACGATCGCCGGAAACTTTTATCCCGGCATTGAGGATCACCGCCCGATCGTAAGGGTGCTGTGCCAGACGCTTGCCAAGAGTTGTCGCTTTCAGTTCCATGTCTCTGTAGATCCACACGATGTTATTTCTTATCAGTGTAACCGTCAGAGAAAACGTGCTCCAGCCCAAAAAAACGTTACAATTGCCGCCCATTACTGAAAACCACAGTAAAGCGAGGTTTTATGCGTACCGTTTTGAACATTCTGAACTTTGTCCTGGGCGGATTCGCCACTACCCTGGCCTGGTTGTTAGCGACCCTTGTCAGTATTGTGCTGATTTTTACCTTACCGCTGACTCGTTCCTGCTGGGAAATCACTAAACTTTCGTTGTTGCCCTACGGCAATGAAGCTATTCATGTCGATGAACTGAATCCGGCGGGTAAAAATGTGTTGCTCAACACGGGCGGCACCGTACTGAATATTTTCTGGCTGATTTTCTTCGGCTGGTGGTTATGCTTAATGCATATTGCTTCTGGTATTGCGCAATGCCTCACCATCATCGGTATTCCTGTCGGCATTGCGAACTTTAAAATTGCCGCTATTGCACTGTGGCCGGTAGGTCGCCGCGTAGTTTCTGTGGAAACAGCTCAAGCTGCGCGTGAAGCGAATGCGCGCCGCCGTTTCGAATAATCTAATTTTATGGCCTTTATGCTAAGCCCTTTGCTCAAACGCTATACCTGGAACAGCGCCTGGCTGTATTACGCCCGCATTTTTATCGCACTTTGCGGTACTACTGCGTTTCCGTGGTGGCTGGGTGATGTAAAACTGACGATTCCGCTGACACTCGGAATGGTTGCGGCGGCATTGACCGATCTCGATGACCGGCTGGCGGGACGTCTGCGTAACCTCATCATTACGCTGTTCTGCTTTTTTATCGCTTCGGCCTCGGTAGAACTGTTGTTCCCGTGGCCCTGGTTGTTTGCCATTGGCTTAACGCTCTCCACCAGCGGCTTCATTTTGCTCGGCGGACTGGGGCAACGCTACGCGACTATCGCTTTTGGCGCGTTGTTGATAGCCATTTACACCATGCTGGGAACATCTCTGTATGAGCACTGGTATCAACAGCCTATGTATCTGCTTGCAGGAGCCGTCTGGTACAACATCCTGACGCTTATCGGCCATCTGCTGTTCCCTGTCCGCCCATTGCAGGACAATCTGGCGCGTTGCTATGAACAACTGGCACGTTATCTGGAACTGAAATCACGCATGTTCGATCCCGATATAGAAGACGAAAGCCAGGCGCCGCTCTACGAACTGGCTCTCGCCAACGGGCAACTAATGGCGACGCTGAACCAGACGAAGCTCTCATTGCTGACTCGCTTACGCGGCGATCGTGGTCAACGGGGAACGCGTCGCACATTACATTACTACTTTGTGGCGCAAGATATCCACGAGCGTGCCAGCTCTTCTCATATTCAATATCAAACGTTGCGGGAACATTTTCGCCACAGCGACGTGCTGTTCCGTTTCCAGCGGCTGATGTCAATGCAGGGACAAGCTTGCCAGCAACTGTCACGCTGTATTTTTCTGCGTCAGCCTTACCAACACGACTCGCATTTTGAACGCGCCTTCACTCACATTGACGCAGCGCTTGAGCGGATGCGCGATAACGGTGCGCCGATTGATTTGCTAAAAACGTTGGGATTTCTGCTGACAAACTTACGCGCCATTGATGCTCAACTGGCGACGATTGAATCAGAGCAAGCTCAGGCGATGCCGCATAACGATACTGAAAGCCAACTTGCCGACGACAGCCCACACGGATTAAGTGATATCTGGCTGCGCCTTAGCCGTAACTTTACGCCGGAATCCGCCCTCTTCCGCCACGCGGTAAGGATGTCACTGGTGTTGTGCGTCGGCTACGCCATCATTCAGATAACCGGGATGCATCACGGTTACTGGATCTTGCTGACCAGCCTGTTTGTTTGCCAGCCAAACTATAACGCCACGCGCCACCGCCTGAAGTTAAGGATTATTGGTACGTTGGTGGGTATTGCGATTGGTATTCCAGTGCTGTGGTTTGTTCCATCACTGGAAGGGCAATTGGTGCTCCTGGTCATTACCGGCGTGCTCTTTTTCGCCTTCCGTAACGTGCAATACGCTCATGCAACGATGTTCATTACGCTGTTGGTGCTGCTGTGCTTCAATCTGCTGGGTGAGGGTTTTGAAGTGGCGCTGCCACGCGTAATCGATACGCTAATCGGGTGTGCCATAGCATGGGCAGCGGTAAGTTACATCTGGCCAGACTGGCGTTTCCGCAATCTGCCCAGGATGCTTGAACGCGCGACCGAGGCCAACTGCCGCTATCTCGATGCCATTCTCGAGCAATATCATCAGGGACGTGATAACCGTCTGGCGTACCGTATTGCCCGCCGCGATGCCCACAACCGCGATGCAGAGCTGGCTTCAGTAGTGTCGAATATGTCCAGCGAACCGAACGTTACACCGCAAATTCGCGAAGACGCGTTCCGGTTACTGTGTCTCAACCATACATTCACCAGCTACATCTCAGCCCTCGGCGCACACCGTGAGCAGTTAACTAATCCTGAAATTCTGGCGTTTCTTGATGATGCTGTTTGCTACGTTGATGACGCGCTACATCATCAACCTGCCGATGAAGAACGTGTCAATCAGGCATTAGCAGACCTGAAACAACGGATGCAGCAACTTGAGCCGCGAGCAGACAGCAAGGAGCCTCTGGTTGTACAACAAATCGGGTTATTGATTGCATTACTGCCAGAAATTGGCCGCCTGCAGCACAGGATTACTCAAGTTCCACAGGAAACTCCTGCTTTGGCGTAATAGAATCAGCCCATTCAGCAAGCTCCTGGCGGCGTGCCACCGGGAGCGCTGCTTCATGAATACCGATAATTGCGCCTTCAAGCATAAACAAGATCTTTTCTGTCACCAGACTATTTTGCTGCCGCAGCCGCAACCAACACATTTTCGCCCCAAGTATACGTAACGCCCGTACATCCTTAATCCCCACTTCCCCGAGAATCGCTTCCAGATGAAAAGACATATTGGGCAAATCTTTCAGTCTTTCCCGGGTATTACGTGTAGTTTTCTCTTTAAGCGCTGCGTCGAGAGAATATTTTGACAGACGTACCAGCTTCAGTTGATTTCGCCATAAACTTTCATCAACCCGATAGTAATTGAGGGTAACGAACCGTCCACACTTTTTATATGTCAGCCAGACTGGCGGATGTTTTACACAGTATTGTGCGCTTTGCTCACAAGCCCGAAGATACAACTCACCATCAGAAACTACCGCAAATACCGTGTCGTCAACGGTCAGACTGTAACTACCAAACAATGATCGGTATTCAATTGTGCCCAACGTTGCCAGGTATTTCTGTGACTTATAGATCCGCTTATAGGAGAGGCTTTTCATAAAATTCCTTTTAAAATCATAATATAAAAGAATGATTCACATTAACGGATCCGTTAAATACGAAAATAGGCAACTTATTCTCAAGGGGCAAGATTAATTTATGTTTTCCAGCCACCAACGACAAAATTTGCGAGGCACTTTCCGAAAATAGGGTTGATCTTTGTTGTCACCGGATGTACTGTATATCCATACAGTAACTCACAGGGCTGGATTGATTATGTACACTTCAGGCTATGCACATCGTTCTTCGTTGTTCTCATCCGCAACAAGCAAAATCGCGCGTGTCTCTACGGAAAACACTACAGCTGGGCTAATTAGTGAAGTTGTCTATCGCGAAGATCAGCCCATGATGACGCAACTCTTGCTTTTGCCATTATTACAACAACTCGGCCAACAATCGCGTTGGCAGTTATGGTTAACGCCACAACAAAAATTGAGTCGTGAATGGGTTCAGGCTGCTGGACTACCTTTAACGAAAGTGATGCAGATCAACCAGCTTTCCCCTTGCCACACAGTGGAATCAATGGTTCGCGCATTACGCACAGGAAATTACAGCGTGGTGATCGGTTGGTTAGCAGATGATCTGACAGAAGAAGAACATGCTGAACTTGTGGATGCCGCCAATGAAGGTAACGCAATGGGGTTCATTATGCGTCCAGTAAGCGCATCCTCTCACGCCACGAGACAACTTTCCGGGTTAAAAATTCACTCTAATTTGTATCATTAAGTAAATTTAGGATTAATCCTGGAACTTTTTTTACCGTCCGGCTGATGATTTCACTCATGGCTCATTTTCCCTGCGGAGGCTTGTCTGAAGCGGTTTCCGCGATTTTATGCTGTAAATTATCGTTAACAAAAAAGGTTAAACGTACCTTATACAAATCTTTTTTTTCATATGCCTGACGGAGTTCACACTTGTAAGTTTTCAACTACGTTGTAGACTTTACATCGCCAGGGGTGCTCGGCATAAGCCGAAGATATCGGTAGAGTTAATATTGAGCAGATCCCCGGTGAAGGATTTAACCGTGTTATCTCGTTGGAGATATTCATGGCGTATTTTGGATGATAACGAGGCGCAAAAAATGAAAAAGACAGCTATCGCGATTGCAGTGGCACTGGCTGGTTTCGCTACCGTAGCGCAGGCCGCTCCGAAAGATAACACCTGGTACACTGGTGCTAAACTGGGCTGGTCCCAGTACCATGACACTGGTTTCATTCCTAACAATGGTCCGACCCACGAAAACCAACTGGGTGCAGGTGCTTTTGGTGGTTACCAGGTTAACCCGTATGTTGGCTTTGAAATGGGTTACGACTGGTTAGGTCGTATGCCGTACAAAGGCGACAACATCAATGGCGCATACAAAGCTCAGGGCGTTCAACTGACCGCTAAACTGGGTTACCCAATCACTGACGATCTGGACATCTACACTCGTCTGGGTGGTATGGTATGGCGTGCGGACACCAAGGCTAACGTACCTGGTGGCGCATCCTATAAAGACCACGACACCGGAGTTTCCCCGGTATTCGCAGGTGGTGTTGAGTACGCGATCACTCCTGAAATCGCTACCCGTCTGGAATACCAGTGGACCAACAACATCGGTGACGCACACACCATCGGCACTCGTCCGGACAACGGCCTGCTGAGCCTGGGTGTTTCCTACCGTTTCGGTCAGGGCGAAGCAGCTCCAGTAGTTGCTCCGGCTCCAGCTCCGGCACCGGAAGTACAGACCAAGCACTTCACTCTGAAGTCTGACGTTCTGTTCAACTTCAACAAAGCAACCCTGAAACCGGAAGGTCAGGCTGCTCTGGATCAGCTGTACAGCCAACTGAGCAACCTGGATCCGAAAGACGGTTCCGTAGTTGTTCTGGGTTACACTGACCGCATCGGTTCTGACGCTTACAACCAGGCTCTGTCCGAGCGTCGTGCTCAGTCCGTCGTTGATTACCTGATCTCTAAAGGTATCCCGTCTGACAAAATCTCTGCACGTGGTATGGGCGAATCCAACCCGGTTACCGGCAACACCTGTGACAACGTGAAACAGCGCGCTGCACTGATCGACTGCCTGGCTCCGGATCGTCGCGTAGAGATCGAAGTTAAAGGTATCAAAGACGTTGTAACTCAGCCGCAGGCTTAAGTTCTCGTCTGATAAAAAACCCCGCTTCACGCGGGGTTTTTTTCGTCTTCAGTAAAGTAAATAATCTTTGCAAGTTATTCCTTACCCAGCAAGGCCTGCAAATCCTGCTTCAAAGAAGACATTTTATTCGCATATTTTTCTTTGTTTTCTGCATCTTCAATTAGCTGGACAATCGTTTCGGAAAGCGTTTTACCGCGACGCTGCGCAAGACCTGCCAGCCGTTGCCAGACAATAAATTCCAGATCAATTGATTTCTTACGTGTGTACTGATGTTCCGCATTAAAATGGCGTTTCCGTCTGGCCCGAATGGTCTGCTTCATGCGATTGACCAGCTCCGGATTCATATGCTTTTCAATCCAGCCATTAACATGCACGGGTTCATTTTCCAGCGATAGCAACACGTCAACGGCTTCCTGGGCGGCACTGGCTTCCAGGTAACGGGTGATTAACTCCCCTTCACGGTGTTTCTTCACCAGATACTTCCATTTCCAACCGCTTTCCAGATTTTCAAGTTGTTGATATTTCATAGCGATCTCAATGTTACCCTGTAACTCTTTACAGAATATCAGTTTTTTAACTGTGTGATGAAAAGAATCTCGCATCCTGTGATGCTTTAGCGTGAATGCCTGGTCTTTTGTCAGCGCTTTCCACGTGTGCTGAAGTGTCGGTTACGGTATAATCGCATCTTTGACAACAGACTAAAAAACATCAACTTTGACCATTACGAAACTTGCATGGCGTGACTTAGTCCCTGATACCGAAAGCTATCAGGAAGTATTTGCACAGCCACATTTGATTGACGAAAACGAGCCTTTATTCAGTGACATTCAACCGCGGCTGCAATTTGCGCTGGAACAGTTACTGCACGCCCGAGCATCATCCTCTTTTATGCTGGCGAAAGCCCCGGAAGAGTCCGAGTATCTGAATTTCATTGCCGATGCCGCAAGCACGCTACAAAGCGATGCAGGCCAACTGATGGGCGGTCACTATGAGATTTCCGGCCACACCATTCGCTTACGTAATGCCGTTAGCGCAAATGATAATTTCGCAACACTAACGCAAGTCGTCATTGCTGACTGGGTGGAAGCGGAACAACTCTTTGGCTGCCTTCGCCAGTTTAATGGCGACATTACCTTGCAACCAGGGCTGGTGCATCAGGCAAATGGCGGTATTTTAATCATCTCCTTGCGTACACTGCTGGCACAACCTCTGCTGTGGATGCGGCTGAAAAATATCGTCAAGCGCGAACGTTTTGACTGGGTAGCGTTTGATGAGTCGCGCCCCCTCCCTGTCTCTGTTCCTTCAATACCGCTGAAGCTTAAAGTCATTCTGGTCGGTGAACGCGAGTCATTGGCTGATTTTCAGGAGATGGAGCCGGAACTGTCTGAGCAGGCTATTTATAGTGAATTTGAAGATACCCTCCAGATTGTCGATGCGGGATCAGTAAGCCAGTGGTGTCGGTGGGTTACGTTTATCGCCCGACATAACCAGTTACCTGCGCCTGGTGCCGATGCCTGGCCTGTGCTTATCCGCGAAGCCACCCGCTACACAGGTGATCAAGAAACTCTGCCGCTTGGACCGCAGTGGATCCTGCGCCAGTGTAAAGAAGTCGCATCCTTATGCGAAGGCGATAGCTTTACCGGCGAGCAGCTAAACTTGATGCTACAACAGCGGGAATGGCGCGAAGGATTCCTTGCCGAACGGATGCAGGATGAGATCCTTCAGGAGCAGATCCTGATCGAAACCGAAGGTGAACGCGTTGGGCAGATTAACGCTCTTTCGGTTATCGAATTTCCGGGCCATCCGCGCGCTTTTGGCGAACCTTCTCGTATTAGCTGTGTTGTGCATATAGGCGACGGCGAATTTACCGATATCGAACGCAAAGCCGAGCTTGGCGGCAACATACACGCTAAAGGGATGATGATCATGCAGGCGTTCCTGATGTCGGAACTGCAGCTCGAGCAACAGATCCCTTTCTCGGCATCACTGACTTTTGAGCAGTCATATAGCGAAGTGGATGGCGATAGCGCCTCAATGGCTGAACTCTGCGCCCTGATAAGCGCCCTTGCCGATGTACCGGTGAATCAGAGTATCGCTATCACAGGTTCGGTGGATCAATTCGGTCGCGCCCAGCCAGTCGGCGGTTTAAATGAGAAAATTGAAGGTTTCTTCGCTATCTGCCAACAGCGTGAGTTAAGTGGTAAACAAGGCGTGATTATCCCTACGGCTAACGTTCGCCATTTGAGTCTTCACAGCGAACTGGTGAAGGCGGTTGAGGAAGGCAAATTCACAATCTGGGCAGTGGACGATGTCACTGATGCACTGCCTTTATTATTAAATCTGATGTGGGATGGCGAAGGTCAGACGACGTTGATGCAGACCATACAGGAGCGTATTGCGCAAGCATCGCAACAGGAAGGTCGTCACCGTTTTCCGTGGCCATTACGTTGGCTGAACTGGTTTATTCCGAACTGATCGGACTTGTTCAGCGTACACGTGTTAGCTATCCTGCGTGCTTCAATAAAATAAGGCTTACAGAGAACATGGTAGATAAACGCGAATCCTATACAAAAGAAGACCTTCTTGCCTCTGGTCGCGGTGAACTGTTTGGCGCAAAAGGCCCGCAATTGCCAGCGCCGAACATGCTAATGATGGATCGGGTGGTCAAAATGACCGAAACCGGTGGCAACTTCGACAAAGGGTATGTTGAAGCAGAACTGGATATTAATCCGGATCTGTGGTTCTTCGGTTGTCACTTCATCGGTGATCCGGTAATGCCGGGATGTCTGGGCCTGGATGCCATGTGGCAGTTGGTAGGGTTCTACCTGGGCTGGCTGGGCGGCGAAGGTAAAGGCCGCGCACTGGGCGTAGGCGAAGTGAAATTCACTGGTCAGGTTCTACCTACGGCAAAAAAAGTGACCTATCGTATTCACTTTAAACGCATTGTTAACCGTCGCTTGATCATGGGTCTGGCAGACGGCGAAGTACTGGTTGATGGTCGTCTGATCTACACCGCCAGCGATCTGAAAGTTGGTCTGTTCCAGGATACTTCTGCATTCTGATTTAAATCAGGCTGCATATTAAAAGGCGAAACCTCCGCATTGCGGAGGTTTCTTTTTAAAGAGACAGAATCAGGCCATAACTACCCTGTCCGCCATGGCTTCTCGCCAGCCTCCCAGCCATTCTGACCTTTGATTCAGCGTCTGATAGGGACACATTTCTTTTGAGCGTCCGGCGATGCCGGCCTGATAACCACGTTGATGTGCCCGTTCCAGGCGATCTCGTTTTTGTCTCTTCATGCCTCGTTTCCCTCATACTGGTTTCTGGTGGAAAAGAAAACAGTGATTACTAAATGTGCAATCACAGTTAAGCAATACCGCGAATCATAACTGCCGTCAATGCGCAAAATTCACGCCACTGTCATATTTGTGAGCCACACGGACATGTTGGTTGTACAAAAAATGTGAAGAGGAACAAGTTTTTTACTGCGAATTGCACAAAAAAACCGCCTCTGGCAACATGCCGGAGACGGTTATATTTACAAATATTTATAATTAAGGTAGACGCTTTATCTCTTGCGCAATAGCAGCGGCTTCCTGACTCCAGACATTAGCCAGCACTTTGACCATTTCATCGTAACCATCCTGATTTTGTACCCCTTCCAGACGGAACGGCCGTTTGATCAGTTGTCCCTGGTGATTCAATAGCCACTCGCCACTGACAATAACCTTGCCATCATAGCGGCCGTTAAACTCAGTTACGGTTACGTTGAGCGTGTCCTGGGCGCTTCCCAAAGGCTGGGAGGCAACCACCCAACCAGGCAGTTGCGTACTCAGGTTGGCGACCAGGGTGTTGCGCAACTGTTGATCTAGTGGGCTGGCCCACAGGTTGTTGTTGGCAATCACATACTTCACATCGCTGGTTTGATAAACCACGCCATTCCCCGCCAGATAGTCAGGAACTGCGACCTGCTCTACCCATAACAGGCGATTACCCTGGCTGGCGGTACTTTGCGTACCGCTCTGCATAACAGGTAACTGGTAATAGTTTTTATTGATTTCGCCGGAGCTGCATCCGGCCAGCCACAGTGCCGCGATCGTCACTAGCCACTTTTTCATTGTTTCGCCCTCTTCGGCTCTGGATCTTTTTTGTCCTTCGCTTCAAATACCAGCGCGTTGCTCTTCTCATTGAGCGTTTTCAGCACTGGTTGCAATTCACGCAAGACCTGATCAAGACGCTGCATATCCGCCACCATCTTGTTGTAAGCTGCGGAGCCAGGCTGGAAGCCCTGCATACTGCGATTCAGCTCACGCAACGTTGACTGCATATCCGTCGGCAACTGCTGCATCGACTGGCTGGCCAGAATCTTGTTCATACTATCCAGCGTAGTTTGCAGGTTTTTCATCGTGCGCTGGCTTTCCGACAGCGTGCTGGTCGCCTGCTCAATCATCGGATTCAACGGAAGTTTGTTGATCTTATCCAACGCCTCCATCAGACGCTGCTGGATTTGCGCCAGGCCGCCGCTAACGGTCGGGATAATCTGATAACCATTAAACTCTCGGATCCCAGTTATCGCTGGCGTATTCGGGTAGAAATCGAGATCAACATAGAGTGCGCCAGTAACCAGATTTCCGGTTTTCAGCGATCCACGTAAACCACGCTTCAACAACTCTCCAAGATGCTTAACGACATCCGCATTTTCGCCAAGCTGCATTTTCAGTCGTTCCGGTTCAATGCGAATGAGTACCGGAATACGGTAATCATCATTAAATGTCTGACGCATATTCGGCGCAAAGAAAGGCACCTTACTTACTGTACCCAGGCGAATACCACGGAATTCCACTGGTGCGCCAGGCTGCAGGCCGCGTACCGAATCTTTAAAGAACATCAGATAATCAATATGATCGGTGTACAGCGAATCCTGAATGCTCTTCTGATCGTCATACAAAACGAATGCTGTTTTCGGTGCAACAGGCTGCCCTAAATCCAGCCCTTCAGGCACGTCAAAGCTGACACCGCCGCTGAGTAGCGTTGTCAACGAACCCATCTCCACGCGCATTCCCGCTGACGTGAGATCAACCGCAATGCCACTGTCCTTCCAGAAACGAACATTGCTGGTCACCAGTCGGTCGTAAGGCGCGTTAACAAAGAGCTGGTAACTAATATTACGTTTTTGGGTATCAAACGTGCTGGTTTCCACCGAGCCAACCCGAAAGCCACGGAATAACACCGGATCCCCCGGAGAAAGTTGCCCGGCTTTTTTACTGTCGAGTATCACCCGAATCCCTTTCGCATCCGGCGGAGCCAGCGGTGGTGAATCAAGCAAATCGTATCTCGTCTGCTTGCCCCCTTTCGCCCCAGGCTGCAGCTCAATATAAACCCCTGACAGCAGAGTCCCCAGGCCGCTAATGCCCTCGCGACCAATCTGCGGTTTTACTACCCAAAAAACGGTATCTTTATGCAGCAGTTTTTCCATACCTGCGTTCAAACGCGCTTTGATTTCAACGTGCGTCAAATCATCAGCCAGTGTGGCGCTTTCAACCACGCCGACATCAACACTACGGCTTTTAATAGTGGTCTTGCCACCTTCTATCCCTTCCGCATTCGCGGTGATCAGGGTCACTTCCGGCCCCTGATGGCTGTAATGATAAAAAAGAACCCACGCTCCTATAAGCGCCGTGACGATAGGAAATATCCACACGGGAGACCAGTTCTTCACTTTCTGGATTTTGGCTTCCCCATTATTAGATTCCATACTGTCAGGACTCCTCATGCTCTGGTTCAGGTTGACGATCCCACGACAAACGCGGGTCAAACGTCATCGCAGAAAACATTGTCATAATGACGACTAAAGCAAACATTAATGCACCCATTGCCGGATAAATACTCATTAAACCTCCCATACGCACCAGCGCCGAGAGCACCGCAATCACGAAAACGTCAATCATTGACCAGCGGCCTACAAACTCAACAACTTCGTAAATCAAATGCATTCTTTCGCTGTCACGCTTGCCGTGTCCTTTGGCATCCCAGCACAACCAGCCAATGGCGATCATTTTTAAGGTCGGAACCATGATACTGGCCAAAAAGATAACCGCAGCGACCGGATAAGAACCTTCGCTCCACAGCAAGATCACCCCGGCGAGAATAGTCGACGGCATCTTTGAACCTAAAAAATCGGTCACCATGATGGGCAAGATATTGGCAGGGAGATACAGCATGATCGACGTAACGAGCAACGCCAGCGTCCATTGCAGACTGTTTTTACGTCGAACATACCCTTTGGTGCTACAGCGTGGGCACACCTGTTCATCGGCAGGAAGGATTGCTGTGCAACAAGAACAGGAGCGCAGCCCCTGGTTAATACCTGTCACCCCCGGTTTCAGCGGCTGATTCAGCGCAGGCATAGGAGCAATATCATCCCATAACCAACGGCGATCGACACACTGAAAGGCACGCAACTGAAGCACGCAGAACAAACACCAGGGAATAAAACTGCTGCCTACGCCAATGCTGCCATAAGCCATCAGTTTAACGAAACTCACCAGTACACCAGCGAGGAAAATCTCCGCCATTCCCCAGGTTTTAAGTTGAAAAAGCACCCGTCCTAAGTGCTCTTTCAGGCGAACTGGCAATTCCGCGCGGTTGACCAATAACAAAATAGTTATCAGGCAAAACGCAGGAACCAGTTGCACAAATAACAGAAAGAAAGTGCCAAGGCTGGCATAGTTTTCGGAAAACAACACGCCAGGAATTTCCAGCAACGTAATTTCGCTGGTTACCCCGGCGACGTTCATTTTCACAAAAGGAAACAGGTTGGACAGCAACAGCATAAACAGTGCAGCCAACGCGTATGCTGTGGGGCGCTGACGTGGGGCATCCCACGCAACAGTTAACGTCGTGCCACACCGGGGACATGCCGCTTTCTGACCATGCTCAAGGTGGGGTAACGCCACCAGCATGTCACACTGCGGGCACAAAATATGCTTCGCGGCATGATGATGTTCGCACATTGGTACTCCTTAATGATGCGCTATTTTACAGATTGCTGACAAAGTATTCGTTTTTCATGCCGGATGCGGCGCGAGCGCCTTTTCCGGCATGATAAATTGTACAAATCCAATAAATTGAGGTTTCCCTCATGCCTGATAAGCGTAGCGCATCAGGCAATTTATCTTTGTCATCAGCCTCTATATCAAACAACTGTTTTGCGATCAGCCACCATTTTTCAACGCTTCAAGATACTCCCAACGCTCAAAAGCTTGTTCCAGCTCCTGCTCAGCAGCAGCCAGATCGGCAAGCACTTTTTGCGTATGTTCATGAGACTGACTGAAGAAGGAGGCATCTGCCACCTGTGCCTGTAAGGCTTCCAGCTTTGCTTCCAGCTCTTCAAGTAATTGCGGGAGCTGTTCCAGTTCGCGCTGCAGTTTATAGCTTAGTTTGCTCGTGCTGCGTTTTACAGTTTCTGCTTTTGGCACAGGCACTTCTTCGGTTTTCTTCACCGCTGGTTGCTTAAGCGCCACATACTGTTCTTGCTGACCGCGAGCGTCGTGATAACCGCCAACATAACGACCGATTTTACCTTCACCTTCAAAGATCCAGCATTCTGTTACGGTGTTATCGACAAACTGACGATCGTGGCTCACCAGCAACACCGTGCCCTGGTAGCTGTCGATGAGTTCTTCAAGCAGTTCCAGCGTTTCGACGTCAAGGTCGTTGGTCGGTTCATCAAGGATCAGTAAGTTACTTGGTTTGAGGAACAGACGCGCCAGCAGCAGACGGTTACGCTCCCCACCAGAAAGTGCACGTACCGGCGTCATCGCCCGTTTCGGATGGAACAGGAAGTCCTGCAAATAGCCCAGCACGTGGCGTGGTTTACCGTTAACCATCACCTCTTGCTTACCTTCTGCCAGGTTATCCATCACCGTTTTATCGGGATCGAGTTCCGCACGATGCTGATCGAAATAAGCCACCTCCAGTTTCGTCCCGACATGGATGCGCCCGCTGTCTGGCTGAAGTTGCCCCAGCATCAGTTTTAACAACGTGGTTTTTCCGCAACCATTCGGGCCAATCAACGCAATTTTGTCGCCACGTTGCACCTGAGCGGAAAAATCTTTCACCAGTTGTTTGCCCTCAACCTGATAGCAAACATCTTCTATTTCAAAGACGATTTTACCGGAGCGGCTGGCCTCTTCGACCTGCATCTTCGCTGTGCCCATTACCTCGCGGCGCTGGCTACGTTCACGACGCATCGCTTTCAGGGCACGTACACGACCTTCATTACGGGTACGACGCGCTTTGATCCCCTGACGGATCCACACCTCTTCCTGTGCCAGTTTGCGATCAAACTCAGCATTTTGTAGTTCTTCCACGCGCAGAGCTTCTTCTTTTTCCAGTAAATACTGGTCGTAATTCCCAGGATAGGTCACCAGCTTACCGCGATCGAGGTCGACAATACGCGTCGCCATATTGCGAATAAATGAACGATCGTGGGAGATGAAAATTATCGTCCCGTTGAATGTTTTAAGGAAACCTTCCAACCAGTCGATAGTTTCGATATCCAGATGGTTGGTCGGTTCGTCGAGCAGTAACACGCGCGGATTGCTAACCAGCGCACGTCCTAATGCCGCTTTACGCAACCAACCGCCAGAAAGCGACGACAGCGCAGCATTGGGATCTAATCCCAATTGTGCCAGTACTTCGTTGATGCGGTTTTCCAGTTGCCACAGGTTATGGTGATCAAGCTGTTCCTGAACTTTCGCCAGTTCGTTAAGATTTTTCTCGCTCGGGTCATTCATCACCAGGCGTGAAATATCGTGGTAGCGTTTCAGGTATTCCGCTTGTTCTTCAATACCTTCAGCGACGAAATCATAAACGCTTCCCTCAACGTTACGCGGCGGATCTTGTTGCAGACGAGCAACGATTAAATCTTGCTCGTAAATAATGCGACCGTCATCCAGCCCCTGTTCACGGTTGAGGATCTTCATTAACGTCGATTTGCCCGCGCCATTACGGCCCACCAGACAAACACGTTCGTTATCTTCGATATGCAGCTCTGCATTATCGAGAAGTGGCGCGTCGCTGAACGACAGCCATGCGCCATGCATACTGATTAATGACATTACTATTCCTTTCAGGCTGCGGTAATCAGCCAGCAGTTGTGGATCTGGCGGTTACGGGCAAAATCCTGGGAAAGTGTTTTTTGCGTAATTTCTTGTGCTTTCAGCCCCAGTTTTGCCAGTCCGTCGAGATCCATACGAAAACCGCGTTTGTTGTTTGAGAACATAATCGTCCCCCCTGCGCGCAGCAGACGCTTCAGATCTTTCATCAGCGCCAGATGATCGCGCTGAACATCAAACGCATCTTCCATTCGTTTTGAGTTAGAGAAGGTTGGCGGATCGATAAAGATTAGATCGAACTGCTCATTAGCCTCACGCAGCCACGCCAGGCAATCGGCCTGAATCAGTCGATGCGCACGGCCAGTTAAGCCATTCAGACGCAGGTTGCGTTCTGCCCACTCCAGATACGTACGCGACATATCCACCGTAGTGGTGCTGCGTGCGCCGCCTAATCCCGCATGCACGGTGGCGCTACCGGTATAGGAGAAGAGGTTGAGGAAATCTTTGCCTTTGCTCATTTGACCGAGCATACGGCGTGCGATGCGGTGATCGAGGAACAGACCAGTATCGAGGTAATCCGTCAGATTCACCCATAAGTGAGCGTTGTATTCAGTGACTTCAAGAAACTCGCCTTTTTCGCCCAGTTTCTGATACTGATTTTTACCCTTCTGCCGTTCACGGGTTTTCAGCACCAGTTTGTTTGGCGCAATCCCCAATACCGAAATGGTCGCGGCGATAATATCGAACAGGCGCTGACGCGCTTTGTGCGCATCAATCGTTTTCGGCGGCGCATACTCCTGCACCACCACCCAGTCAGCATAGCGGTCAACGGCAACGTTGTATTCCGGCAAATCGGCGTCATACAGGCGATAACATTCAATCCCTTCCTGGCGTGCCCACTTCTCGAACTTTTTCAGGTTTTTACGCAGACGGTTAGCGTAATCTTCCGCCACCATCGCTGGTTTGCTGTCCGGAGTACTTTCGGCAACGTGGTAATTTTTCTGCACGCAGTCCAGCGGTCCGTTTTTCGCTTTGTACTGTTTGTCTGCGCGCAGTTGCAGGCAACTTAACAGATCCGGCGAAGCGCTGAATAAAGAGAGATTCCAGCCACCAAACTGGTTTTTCATGGTTCGACCCAGCAGGCTATGTAGCGCAATCAGCGCCGGTTCGCTGTCCAGACGTTCACCATATGGCGGGTTGCTCAGTACTGTACCGTATGGCCCTTTTGGCAGCGGATTGGTCAGTTGCGCGACATCTTTCACTTCAAAAGTAATCAGTTCGCCAATACCGGCGAGGCGGGCGTTAGTGCGTGCGCGTTGAATCACCCGCGCATCGCTGTCGGAACCGTAAAAATGAGAGCTGTATTCCGCCAGACCTTTACGGGCACGGGTCTGTGCTTCAGCTTTTACTTCCTGCCAGATGGCTTCGTCGTGCTGCGCCCAGCCGCTAAATCCCCAACGCCCACGGTGCAAGCCCGGTGCGCGATCGGTCGCCAGCATCGCCGCTTCAATCAGCAACGTACCGGAACCACACATCGGATCGAGCAGTGGTGTTCCCGGCTGCCAGCCGGAACGCATTACAATAGCCGCCGCCAGGGTTTCTTTGATTGGCGCAATACCCGCACGATCGCGATAGCCACGCAGATGTAAACCGTCACCGCTTAAGTCGAGAGCAATGCTGGCGGTTTCTTTATTCAGCCAGACGTTAACGCGGATATCCGGCGTATCGCGATCAACATTCGGACGCGGCAGATTCTTACGCGTGAAAGCATCAACGATGGCATCTTTCACTTTCATCGCGCCATACTGGCTGTTACGGATGGTGTCATTCAAGCCGCTGAAGTGAACAGCGAAGGTCGCGCCTGGATTAAACATCTCTGTCCAGTTGATCGCCTGAACACCGAGATAGAGGTCTAAATCGCTGTAAACCTTGCACTCGCTCAGCGGCAACATAATACGCGAGGCCAGGCGGCTCCACATCAGGCTCTGGTAAACAAGCCGCGTGTCGCCCTTGAAATGGACCCCACCCTGAACCACCTGGCATTCAACGGCCCCCAGGTTTTCCAGTTCAGTTTTTAACAGCTCTTCCAGCCCACGGGCCGTACTGGCAAACAGAGAATTCATATCGTCACTTTTACTCTAAGAGCCTACCGCAGTAGGCGTAATTGTTGCAGTCAGTCAGGAGATGGGCAGCGCGGAGAAACCGGTGCGTACACGTAGTACCTAATGATTTCGGGCGCAGCCCAGGGCCGAACTGACAAATAAAATAGCCTATTGGTATAGGCTCTAAGAAAATTGTTGCGCATTATAGCTAATAAGTGCGTCATGTCATAAAGTTGAGGGCTTATTTTCATTTGAGGACCGCTCCGTGGCGACATTAACCCGGCTTTTTATTCATCCTGTTAAATCCATGCGCGGCATTGGTCTGACACACGCTCTTGCAGATATCAGCGGGCTGGCCTTCGATCGAATTTTTATGCTGACAGAACCCGACGGCACATTTATTACCGCCCGTCAGTTTCCACAGATGGTGCGCTTTACCCCCTCTCCCGTTCATGACGGTCTGCATCTCACTGCGCCCGATGGCAGCAGCGCGTGGGTACGCTTTGCCGATTTCGCCGTACAGGACGCACCGACGGAAGTGTGGGGCAACCATTTTACTGCACGTATTGCTCCAGCCACGATCAACACATGGTTAAGTGGATTTTTCTCCCGCGAAGTGCAGTTGCGCTGGGTGGGGCCGCAGATGACGCGGCGCGTAAAACGCCACAACACTGTACCCCTGTCATTCGCTGATGGCTATCCGTATCTACTCGCGAATGAATCCTCATTACGTGATGTACAGCAACGCTGTCCGGCAAGCGTCAGAATGGAACAATTCCGCCCCAATCTGGTTGTTTCTGGCGTGCCTGCGTGGGAAGAAGACACCTGGAAAGTGATTCGTATTGGCGATGTGGTGTTCGATGTAGTGAAGCCATGTAGCCGTTGTATTTTCACCACCGTTAGCCCGGAAAAAGGGCAAAAGCATCCGGCTGGCGAACCATTAAAAACGTTGCAATCTTTCCGTACTGCCCAGGATAACGGCGATGTCGATTTCGGTCAGAACCTGATTGCCCGCAACAGCGGTGTTATTCGTGTTGGCGATGAAGTGGAAATTCTGGCAACGGCACCGGCAAAAGCCTACGGCGCAGCCGCAGCGGACGACACTTTCCCAGCGACACAACAAGCGGACGCAAATGTAGATATCGACTGGCAAGGGCAGGCATTTCGCGGTAATAACCAACAGGTATTACTGGAACAATTAGAAAATCAAGGGATTCGTATTCCCTATTCTTGCCGTGCTGGCATCTGCGGAAGTTGTCGTATCCAGCTTCTGGAAGGCGAAGTCACCCCGCTGAAAAAATCAGCTATGAGCGACGACGGAACAATTCTTTGCTGTAGTTGTGTGCCGAAGAGTGCATTGAAACTGAAAGGTTAAACGGCTTGTTCAAGGCTGACGCTGTCATAACTCACGTGCGGTCTCAGCCTGTCATTCATAATTTTGATAGCGTCACCCAGTTGCATGGCGCGCCCGGCGATGACGACGCAAGGCTGTGCCAGCAGGCACAGTGCAGCATTTTCGCCAGATTCAATAACCAGTAAATTGACTTGCTCATTGGTGTCGCTTAACCAGACACAGGCTGCATCACCCGATACTGGTGCCCACATTTCGCCATGAGAAACAAAATGCCAGCTTTTCGGCATTTGCGGTTTGAGGTAACGAATCGCCACCAGCGCATTAAGCACCAGTTCGGCTTTTTGTTCTTTTGATAAGTTAAGGTCGCGGCATTTTTCTTCAAACGTGAAATAGAGCGCGGCGTCATCAACGCAAAATCCCGCAGGAGAAAAAGCATCCGGTGTCAGCATTTTACGAGCAAAACGTGAGCGAAATAGCATACCATTGGCTAAATCAAGCATCATTCGATCATGCTCTTCATCGTAATACCAACGCCAGTTATCATCTGGTTTAATTCGCATATGCCTCTCCTCTACCCTATAAATCTACCGCAACACATTCCATTGTCGCTTTGCTTAATAACCTCAACAAGAAAAGTACAAAATATCTAAATAAGTAACAGGAATGAATATAAAACAACCAGGGCTGAAAATAAAGCCCTGATTATCTTATAAAGAGAAAATGAAAGAAATAATTAGATATGGGTAATGATTTCTTTAATCAGCGGCGGGCCTTTAAAAATAAAACCAGAATAAATTTGCACCAGTGATGCACCCGCAGCAATCTTCTCACGGGCGGCGATGACCGAGTCAATACCACCAACACCAATGATTGGTAAACGGCCGTTTAATTCCTGCGACAAGCGGCGAATAATTTCTGTACTCTTTAATTGTAACGGGCGACCACTTAAACCACCGGTTTGCTCGCAATTTTTCATTCCCTGAACTAAAGAACGATCGAGGGTGGTATTAGTCGCAATAACACCATCAATATTATGGCGAACCAAACTATCGGCCACCTGGATCAACTCCTCTTCAGAAAGATCCGGCGCGATCTTCACTGCAATTGGCACATATTTATGGTGGATCGCCTGTAAATCATTTTGCTTATTTTTAATTGCAGTTAATAAATCATCCAGTGCTTCGCCATATTGTAAAGTGCGTAATCCTGGGGTGTTTGGTGATGAAATATTGATGGCAATATATCCCGCATAGGCGTAGATTTTTTCCATACAAATCAGATAGTCATCTTTACCCTGCTCTACCGGCGTATCTTTATTTTTGCCGATGTTAATTCCCAGAACACCGTCATAATGGGCTTTTTTAACGTTCTCTACGAGATTATCAACGCCGAGGTTATTAAAGCCCATACGGTTGATCAAACCTTCCGCATCCACCAGGCGAAAGAGACGAGGCTTATCGTTTCCTGGCTGTGGACGCGGGGTGACAGTACCGATCTCGATCGATCCAAATCCCATTGCACCTAAAGCGTCAATACACTCCCCGTCTTTATCAAGACCGGCAGCCAGACCAAGCGGGTTTTTAAAGGTCAGTCCCATGCAGTTAACCGGTTTCGCTGGAACGTTCTGCCGAACAAGTGCTTCAAACGGCGTTCCGGTAATGCGGCGTAATTGCTGAAAAGTAAATTCATGAGCGCGCTCAGGATCGAGCTGGAAAAGGGCTTTACGAACGAAGGGGTAGTACATGAACTCTCCTGGATTCCCGGTGTGCAAACCGGGGGCGTATTATGTGCGAGTTCAGCCAAAAAGGGAATTGACCTGCGGCAATAAATAGCAAACGTTTTCTTATTGCGCCTTTTTTATGCTTTTTTTGGCTTTCCTTCACCAGATAAATCATTTCGACTCACCAGCTCCCTCTGTCAGACTGACACAATTGTTATCAATGTTAACAAAATAAGAACAATTAGTTATAAGGAGAGAGTATGCGTGTCATTACCCTGGCTGGAAGTCCTCGCTTTCCTTCTCGCTCCAGTTCCTTACTGGAATATGCGCGAGAAAAGCTGAATAGCCTGGATGTGGAGGTTTATCACTGGAATCTGCAAAACTTCGCCCCGGAAGATTTGCTCTATGCACGTTTCGACAGCCCGGCTCTGAAAACTTTCACTGCACAACTGCAAGAGGCTGACGGGCTGATTGTCGCGACCCCCGTCTACAAAGCGGCTTATTCCGGGGCGTTAAAAACCCTTCTCGACCTGCTACCTGAACGCGCACTGCAAGGCAAAGTGGTTTTACCACTGGCAACAGGCGGCACAGTGGCTCATCTATTGGCGGTCGATTACGCACTCAAACCGGTACTAAGCGCTTTAAAAGCGCAGGAGATCCTGCACGGTGTGTTTGCCGATGACTCGCAGGTGATTGATTTCCAGCATAAGCCGCAATTCACGCCGAATCTGCAATCCCGTCTTGATGTCGCACTCGAAGCCTTCTGGCAGGCGTTGCACCGTCGTGATGTCCAGGTTCCTGATCTTTTCTCTCTACGAGGAAACGCCCATGCGTAACATATTTAAACTGGCGCTGGCGGGATTACTTAGCGTCACTACGCTCGCGGTTGCTGCGGAGTCTTCGTCTGAAGCGTTACGGATAGGTTATCAGAAAGGCAGCATCAGCATGGTGCTGGCAAAAAGCCATCAACTCCTGGAAAAACGCTATCCGCAAACAAAAATTTCATGGGTGGAATTTCCTGCGGGTCCGCAGATGCTGGAAGCACTCAACATCGGCAGTATTGATCTTGGCAGCACGGGCGACATTCCACCTATCTTTGCCCAAGTTGCTGGTGCGGATTTGGTATACGTCGGTGTCGAGCCGCCAAAACCAAAAGCCGAAGTCATTCTGGTGCCAGAAAACAGTCCCATAAAAACCGTGGCTGAACTGAAGGGCCACAAAGTCGCATTTCAGAAAGGTTCCAGTTCGCACAACCTGTTACTACGCGCACTGCAACAGGCCGGGCTTAAATTCACCGATATCCAGCCCACTTACCTGACACCTGCTGATGCCCGCGCGGCCTTCCAGCAAGGTAACGTAGATGCCTGGGCCATCTGGGATCCTTACTACTCTGCTGCATTATTACAGGGTGGTGTGCGGGTATTAAAAGATGGTACTGGTCTGAATCAGACCGGGTCGTTTTATCTGGCGGCCCGCCCCTATGCAGAAAAAAACGGTGCCTTTATTCAGGGCGTACTGGAGACCTTTAGCCAGGCCGATGCGTTAACCCACAGCCAGCGCGAGCAAAGTATCACCTTGCTGGCAAAAACGATGGGCTTACCGGCACCGGTAATAGCCTCTTATCTTGGCCACCGTCCTCCCACCACCATCAAACCAGTGAGTGCCGAGGTTGCCGCTTTACAGCAACATACTGCCGACCTGTTTTATGAAAATCATCTGCTGCCGAAAAAAGTCGATATTCGCCAGCGCATCTGGCACCCCACTCAACTGGAAGGAAAACAATTATGAGTCTGAATATATTCTGGTTTTTACCTACGCACGGTGACGGTCATTATCTGGGAACGGAAACAGAGTCTCGTCCGGTTGATCACGGTTATCTGCAACAGATCGCGCAAGCGGCGGATCGTCTTGGCTATACCGGCGTGCTGATCCCTACGGGCCGTTCCTGCGAAGATGCGTGGCTGGTGGCGGCGTCGATGATCCCGGTTACGCAAAGGCTGAAGTTTCTTGTCGCCCTGCGCCCTGGTGTAACGTCACCTACCGTTGCCGCCCGCCAGGCCGCCACGCTCGACCGTCTGTCGAATGGCCGTGCGTTGTTTAACCTGGTAACAGGCAGCGATCCACAAGAACTGGCGGGAGACGGCGTGTTCCTCGACCACAGCGAGCGTTACGCAGCCTCGGCGGAATTTACTCAGGTCTGGCGACGTTTATTGCAGGGAGAAACTGTCGATTTCAACGGTAAGCATATTCATGTGTGCGGTGCAAAACTACTCTTTGCACCGATTCAACAACCGTATCCTCCGCTTTACTTTGGCGGATCGTCAGACGTCGCCCAGGATCTGGCCGCAGAACAAGTTGATCTTTATCTCACCTGGGGCGAACCGCCAGCACTGGTAAAAGAGAAGATCGAGCAAGTGCGGGCAAAAGCGGCCGCACATGGTCGCAAAATTCGTTTCGGTATTCGCCTCCATGTGATTGTCCGCGAAACCAACGACGAAGCGTGGCAGGCCGCAGAACGGTTAATCTCCCATCTTGATGATGACACCATCGCCAGAGCACAGGCTGCATTTGCCCGCACGGATTCCGTGGGGCAACAGCGAATGGCTGCGTTACATAACGGCAAGCGCGACAACCTGGAGATCAGCCCCAATTTATGGGCAGGCGTTGGTCTGGTACGCGGCGGTGCGGGGACGGCGCTGGTAGGCGATGGTCCGACAGTCGCCGCACGAATCAACGAATACGCCGCGCTTGGCATCGACAGTTTTGTCCTCTCAGGATATCCACATCTGGAAGAAGCGTATCGGGTTGGCGAATTACTGTTCCCACATCTGGATGTTGCCATTCCACAGATTCCCCAACCACAGCCATTGAACCTGCAAGGCGAAGCGGTAGCGAATGAGTTCATCCCACGTAATGTCGCGCAAAGCTAAGGAAGAAAATGATGGCAACGCCAGTGAAGAAGTGGTTATTGCGCGTTGCCCCCTGGTTTTTACCGGTGGGCATCGTGGCGGTGTGGCAACTGGCCTCCTCGGTTGGCTGGCTGTCGACGCGTATTTTGCCCTCTCCGGAAGGAGTGGTGGCCGCGTTCTGGACGCTCTCGGCCAGCGGTGAGCTGTGGCAGCATCTGGCGATCAGCTCCTGGCGGGCGCTGATTGGTTTTTCGATTGGCGGATCGCTGGGGTTGATTCTGGGATTGATTAGCGGCCTGTCGCGCTGGGGAGAACGGTTGCTGGACAGCTCAATTCAAATGTTGCGCAACGTGCCGCATCTGGCGCTGATCCCGCTGGTGATTTTGTGGTTTGGCATTGATGAGTCTGCAAAAATTTTCCTGGTAGCGCTCGGCACGCTGTTCCCCATTTATATCAATACCTGGCACGGCATCCGTAATATCGATCGCGGGCTGGTGGAGATGGCGCGTAGCTATGGCTTATCCGGCTTGCCGCTGTTTGTGCATGTGATCCTGCCTGGTGCCCTGCCCTCAATTATGGTCGGCGTGCGTTTTGCGTTGGGCCTGATGTGGCTGACGCTGATTGTTGCCGAAACCATCTCTGCCAATTCTGGCATTGGTTATCTGGCGATGAATGCGCGGGAGTTTCTGCAAACGGATGTCGTCGTCGTCGCCATTATTCTCTACGCCCTGCTCGGCAAACTTGCTGACATTAGCGCCCAATTGCTAGAGCGTCTCTGGTTGCGCTGGAACCCGGCTTATCATCTGAAGGAGGCCACGGCATGAATACTGCCCGTCTGAACCAGGGTACACCACTGCTACTTAATGCGGTGAGCAAACATTACGCAGAAAATATCGTGCTGAATCAACTGGATTTGCATATTCCGGCAGGTCAGTTTGTGGCTGTTGTTGGTCGTAGCGGCGGCGGTAAAAGTACTCTGCTGCGTCTGCTGGCGGGGCTGGAAACACCAACCGCAGGTGATGTACTGGCGGGTATAACACCGCTGGCCGAGATTCAGGATGATACGCGGATGATGTTTCAGGATGCGCGTCTGCTGCCATGGAAATCGGTGATTGATAACGTTGGGTTAGGTCTTAAAGGCCAATGGCGCGATGCGGCGCATCAGGCACTGGCTGCGGTAGGGCTGGAAAATCGTGCCGGGGAATGGCCTGCCGCACTTTCTGGCGGGCAGAAACAGCGTGTGGCGCTGGCAAGAGCGTTGATTCATCGTCCGGGTTTATTGTTGCTCGATGAGCCGCTGGGCGCACTGGACGCCTTAACGCGACTGGAGATGCAGGATTTAATTGTGTCACTTTGGCAGGAGCACGGCTTTACCGTCTTGCTGGTGACGCATGATGTGAGCGAAGCGGTAGCGATGGCTGACCGGGTGCTGTTGATTGAAGAGGGAAAGATTGGCCTGGATTTGACGGTGGATATTCCTCGCCCGCGCCGATTAGGGTCGGTACGGTTAGCGGAACTGGAAGCGGAAGTGTTACAGCGGGTGATGCAGCGAGGGCATTCTGAACAACCAATTCGGCGTCATGGTTAACATGCCAGATGCGGCGTGAACGCCTTATCAGCCTACAAAACCAACAATTCCAACGGGTTTGCAGGCCTGATAAGACGCGCCAGCGTCGCATCAGGCACTTTTGTATTAAGCCAGTGCTTTGGTGATCTTCTCGTAAAGATCGCCAGAGAGATTATCCAACCCTTTCAATTGTTCCAGCGCCGCACGCATTTTCTCCTGACGTTTGGCATCGTAACGTTTCAGGCGAATCAGCGGCTCAATCAAACGTGAAGCCACCTGCGGATTACGGCGGTTCAGATCGGTGAGCATTTCCACCAGGAACTGGTAACCACTGCCATCTTCAGCATGGAACGCTGCCAGGTTGCTGCCTGCAAACGCACCAATCAACGAACGAATACGGTTCGGGTTGCTCATGGTGAATGAGCGATGCTGTAACAGACCACGCACCGTCTCCAGCACATTCGCCGCTGGACTGGTGGCTTGCAGGATAAACCATTTATCCATCACCAGACCGTCCTGATACCACCTGTCATCGTACTCCTGCATCAACGCGTCACGGCACGGTAACTGCGCAGCAACCGCCGCCGAAAGTGCCGCCAGCGAATCGGTCATATTGTTCGCTTTATGGAACTGCTTACTCACTAACACGTCAGCCAGATGCGTTTCACCAAAGGCGAGGAAGCGCAGGCAGGCATTACGCAGAGTACGTTTCGCAATGTCTTCATGTTCAACACGATACTCACTCTGGTGATTGGCGTTATAGATAGCCAACAATTCATCCGCCAGTTCAGTCGCCAGTGTACGGGTGAGTGCTTCGCGAACTTCGGCAATGGCAATCGGATCGATGATATCGAATAGTTCCGCCATTTCATTGACAGAAGGCAGTGTCAGGATTTCTGCCGCCAGCGCCGGGTCGATCTTCTCATCGAGCAGCACAGCGCGGAAAGCATCTGCAACATGTGCTGGCAGCGATAACGGCTGCCCTTGTTGATGACGGGCGACATTCAGTTTGATGTACGTTGCCAGCAGACTTTGCGCCGCATCCCAGCGGGAAAAATCATTGCGCGCATGACGCATCAGGAAGGTCAGTTGCTGATCGCTCCATTTATATTCCAGTTTCACCGGCGCGGAAAATTCACACAGCAGCGCAGGCACCGGCTGGAAGTAGACGTTATCAAAAACAAAAGTCTGTTCCGCCTGGGTGACATTCAGCACTGAATTGACCGGATGACCGTCCTTCTGCAACGGGATTACTTTGCCCTCGTTGTCATACAACTCAATAGCAAACGGAATATGCAGCGGCAGTTTTTCTGCCTGATCTGGCGTAGCTGGCGTGCGCTGACTGATGGTCAGGGTGTACTGCTCAGTTTCTGGATCGTAGTCGTCTTTAACAGTCACAATCGGCGTGCCGGACTGGCTGTACCAACGGCGGAAATGAGAGAGATCGACATTTGACGCATCTTCCATCGCCTGGACGAAATCGTCACAGGTTGCCGCACTGCCATCATGACGCTCGAAATAGAGCTGCATCCCTTTCTGGAAATTTTCTTCGCCCAGCAGGGTGTGGATCATTCGAATCACTTCTGCGCCCTTCTCGTAAACGGTCAGGGTATAGAAGTTGTTCATCTCAATGACCATGTCCGGGCGGATTGGGTGAGCCATTGGGCTGGCGTCTTCCGCAAACTGCAACCCGCGCATGGTGCGCACATTGTTGATGCGATTAACGGCACGGGAACCCAGGTCAGAGCTGAACTCCTGATCGCGGAACACGGTTAAACCTTCTTTCAGGCTAAGCTGGAACCAGTCGCGGCAAGTCACACGGTTACCGGTCCAGTTGTGGAAATATTCATGGCCAATAACGCGTTCAATGTCGAGATAATCTTTGTCGGTAGCGGTGTCGGTGCGCGCCAGTACATATTTGGAGTTAAAGATGTTAAGACCTTTATTCTCCATTGCGCCCATGTTGAAGAAGTCCACGGCAACGATCATATAAATATCAAGGTCATACTCCAGACCAAAGCGCTCTTCATCCCACTTCATGGAATTTTTCAGCGAGGTCATCGCCCACGGCGCGCGGTCAAGGTTGCCGCGATCGACATACAACTCCAGCGCCACTTCACGGCCAGAACGCGTGGTGAAGGTGTCGCGTAGCACATCAAAATCGCCTGCCACCAGCGCAAACAGATAGCACGGTTTCGGGAACGGGTCCTGCCACTGTACCCAGTGACGTCCGTTTTCCAACTCACCTTGCGCAACGCGGTTACCGTTAGAAAGCAGGAACGGGTATTTGGTTTTATCGGCAATAATTTTAGTCGTAAAACGCGCCAGCACGTCCGGGCGATCGAGATAGTACGTAATGTGGCGGAAACCTTCGGCTTCACACTGGGTGCAAAGCGCATCGCCTGACTGGTAAAGCCCTTCCAGTGCAGTGTTGGACGCAGGGCTAATTTCATTAACGATCTTGAGCGTAAAACGCTCCGGTAAATTACTGATGACCAGTGCGCCCTCTTCTTCTTTCCAGGCGGACCACGGCTCATCATTAATATGAATAGAGACCAGTTTAAGATCTTCGCCGTCAAGACGAAGTGGAGCATCTGATGCACCATGACGGACAGCCTGGCTGATCGCGGTAACCACCGTCTTTTGCGCGTCCAGGTCAAAGGTCAAGTCAATATCAGTAATCTGGTAATCCGGCGCACGATAATCGTGACGGTATTTGGCTTGTGGCTGTTGAGTCATAAATAACCTTTAGCATCTTTTATAGAGTCAGGTGTTCAGTCTATTCCTGTTGTATAAATCTCGCTACGCAGAATCTTCATCTTTTCAGGTACAAACGCTTTTATTGCTACATTTTTATAACATACAGAGCGCAACGCCATCGACCATAAACGTGGCATATGGTGTGATCGGGGTTCAATAAATTGCGAAACAAGGTATACTCCAGCAGTTCCTGAAGATGTTTATTGTACTAAACGCTCCCGTACGAGGACGCTACTGCGCACCTATGACACAATTCGCTTCTCCTGTTCTGCACTCGCTGCTGGATACAGATGCTTATAAGTTGCATATGCAGCAAGCCGTGTTTCATCACTATTATGATGTGCATGTCGCGGCGGAGTTTCGTTGCCGAGGTGACGATCTGCTGGGTATTTATGCCGATGCTATTCGTGAACAGGTCCAGGCGATGCAGCGTCTGCGCCTGCAGGATGATGAATATCAATGGCTCTCTGCCCTGCCTTTTTTTAAGGCCGACTACCTCAACTGGTTGCGCGAGTTCCGCTTTAACCCGGAACAGGTCACCGTCACCAACGATAACGGCAAGCTGGATATTCGTTTAAGCGGTCCGTGGCGTGAAGTCATCCTCTGGGAAGTTCCTTTGCTGGCGGTCATCAGTGAACTGGTACATCGCTACCGCTCACCGCAGGCCGACGTTGCGCAAGCCCTTGATACGCTGGAAAGCAAATTAGTCGACTTCTCGGCGTTAACTGCCGATCTCGATATGTCGCGCTTCCATCTGATGGATTTCGGCACCCGCCGACGTTTTTCCCGCGAAGTCCAGGAAACCATCGTTCAACGTTTGCAACAAGAATCCTGGTTCGTTGGCACCAGTAACTACGATCTGGCGCGTCGGCTTTCCCTCACGCCAATGGGAACTCAGGCTCACGAATGGTTCCAGGCGCATCAACAAATCAGCCCGGATCTTGCCAACAGCCAACGTGCCGCACTTGCCGCATGGCTCAATGAATATCCCGATCAACTGGGAATTGCGTTAACCGATTGCATTACTATGGACGCATTCTTGCGTGATTTCGGCGTGGAATTTGCCAGCCGCTATCAGGGGCTGCGTCATGACTCTGGCGACCCGGTAGAATGGGGCGAAAAAGCCATCGCGCATTATGAGAAGCTGGGAATCAACCCTCAGAGCAAAACGCTGGTTTTCTCTGACAATCTGGATTTACGCAAAGCGGTCGAGCTTTATCGCCACTTCTCTTCCCGTGTGCAATTAAGTTTTGGTATAGGTACACGCCTGACCTGCGATATCCCCCAAGTCAAGCCACTGAATATTGTGATTAAGCTGGTGGAGTGTAACGGTAAACCTGTGGCGAAACTTTCTGACAGTCCTGGCAAAACAATCTGCCACGACAAGGCGTTTGTTCGCGCACTTCGTAAAGCGTTCGACCTTCCGCACATTAAAAAAGCCAGTTAATATCATCAGGGAGCCATAACGGCTCCCTTTTTTACCTTTAATTCCGAAATCTTTCGCTGCATCTGCGAATTCTGCTTGTCTGATTGCGGATGCCAGGTAACATAGGTATCCCCCCATTTCACGGGTGGACAAGTGTTTATTTTTTCCGACTATTAACAGAGAGAATATTATGAGCGTTGTGCCTGTAGCCGACGTACTCCAGGGCCGCGTAGCCGTTGACAGCGAAGTCACCGTGCGCGGATGGGTACGTACCCGCCGAGATTCAAAAGCTGGCATCTCCTTCCTCGCCGTTTATGACGGTTCCTGCTTTGATCCTGTACAGGCTGTCATCAATAATTCTCTGCCCAATTACAATGAAGACGTACTGCGTCTGACCACCGGTTGCTCGGTCATTGTGACGGGTAAAGTCGTGGCGTCGCCGGGCCAGGGGCAACAATTTGAAATTCAGGCCAGCAATGTTGAAGTCGCTGGTTGGGTTGAAGATCCAGACACTTACCCGATGGCAGCAAAACGCCACAGCATTGAGTATCTGCGTGAAGTCGCTCACCTGCGTCCACGTACCAACCTGATTGGTGCCGTTGCGCGCGTTCGCCACACGCTGGCGCAGGCACTGCATCGATTCTTTAACGAACAAGGTTTCTTCTGGGTTTCTACACCGCTGATCACCGCATCCGATACCGAAGGCGCTGGCGAAATGTTCCGTGTTTCAACACTGGATCTGGAAAACCTGCCGCGTAACGATCAGGGCAAAGTTGATTTCGACAAAGATTTCTTCGGTAAAGAGTCGTTCCTGACCGTATCAGGCCAGTTAAACGGCGAGACTTATGCCTGTGCGCTGTCTAAAATTTATACCTTCGGCCCGACTTTCCGTGCAGAAAACTCCAACACCAGCCGTCACCTGGCGGAATTCTGGATGCTGGAGCCGGAAGTCGCGTTTGCTAACCTGAACGATATCGCCGGCCTGGCAGAAGCCATGCTGAAATACGTCTTTAAAGCGGTTCTCGAAGAACGTGCTGACGATATGAAATTCTTCGCTGAACGCGTGGATAAAGATGCAGTTTCACGTCTGGAGCGTTTCATTGAGGCAGACTTCGCGCAGGTGGATTATACCGACGCGGTAACCATCCTCGAAAACTGCGGTAAGAAATTTGAAAACCCGGTTTACTGGGGTGTGGATCTCTCTTCCGAGCATGAACGTTACCTGGCAGAAGAACACTTTAAAGCGCCGGTAGTCGTGAAAAACTATCCGAAAGACATTAAAGCGTTCTACATGCGCCTTAACGAAGACGGTAAAACCGTTGCAGCAATGGACGTTCTGGCTCCGGGTATCGGTGAGATCATTGGTGGTTCCCAGCGTGAAGAGCGTCTGGACGTTCTGGACGAACGTATGCTGGAGATGGGCCTGAATAAAGAAGATTACTGGTGGTATCGCGATCTGCGTCGCTACGGTACTGTTCCACATTCCGGTTTTGGTCTTGGTTTTGAACGCCTGATCGCCTACGTGACTGGCGTTCAAAACGTGCGTGACGTAATTCCGTTCCCACGCACTCCACGTAACGCCAGTTTCTAATTTAACTTTTCCGAGAGCCAGCACCCGCTGGCTCTTTTTTATCCCCTTCTGTCAAGTTATCTGTTTGTTAAGTCAATCAATCTAATTGCAACCCTGCCAAAGCAATCTTCCTGTTACGGAATGTTTCTTTGCAACATTTGCGAACAAAAAATAACCCATAGCCTTATTGCGGATTAGCCATTTCTTATCTGATAGCACAATTTTTATACTTATTATTGGCTTTCTGGATGGCTGAAAGTGTATTAGAGAGAAGTCACAGAGAGAAATCATCAGAAAGAAAATTTCTGTTTAGTTAGATTTAATATAAGTAAATCATATACATATATAAGATCCGCCATAAATATCATTAAATCCTGGTGGAAATATGACGGTGTTCACAAAGTTCCTTAAAATTAATACCTGGTTACACATTTTTTCTTTTTGTAACTATATCTTTATCTTTGTAGCACTTTCACGGTAGCGAAACGTTAGTTTGAATGGAAAGATGCCTGCAGATACATAAAGACACCAAACTTTCATCAATAGCTCCGTAAATATTTATTGACGAAACTTATTGACGGCAGTGGCAGGTGTCATAAAAAAAACCATGAGGGTAATAAATAATGATGAAGCGCAACATTCTGGCAGTGATCGTCCCTGCTCTGTTAGTAGCAGGAACTGCAAACGCTGCAGAAATCTATAACAAAGATGGCAACAAAGTAGATCTGTACGGTAAAGCTGTCGGTCTGCACTATTTTTCCAAGGGTAACGGTGAAAACAGTTACGGTGGCAATGGCGATATGACCTATGCCCGTCTTGGTTTTAAAGGGGAAACTCAAATCAATTCTGATCTGACCGGTTACGGTCAGTGGGAATACAACTTCCAGGGTAACAACTCTGAGGGTTCTGATGCCCAAAATGGCAACAAAACCCGTCTGGCGTTCGCTGGTCTGAAATTTGCTGATGCTGGCTCAATCGATTACGGTCGTAACTATGGTGTTGTTTATGACGCACTGGGTTACACCGATATGCTGCCGGAATTTGGTGGTGACACTGCATACAGCGATGACTTCTTCGTTGGTCGTGTTGGCGGCGTTGCAACTTACCGTAACTCCAACTTCTTTGGTCTGGTTGACGGCCTGAACTTCGCTGTTCAGTACCTGGGTAAAAACGAACGCGACACCGCACGTCGTTCTAACGGCGACGGTGTTGGCGGCTCCATCAGCTACGAATTCGAAGGCTTTGGTATCGTTGGTGCTTATGGTGCTGCTGACCGTACAAACTTGCAGGAAGCCCAGCCTCTCGGCCAGGGTAAAAAAGCTGAACAGTGGGCTACTGGCCTGAAGTACGATGCGAACAACATCTACCTGGCAGCAAACTACGGTGAAACCCGTAACGCTACGCCGATCACCGGCGGCTTTGCTAACAAAACGCAAGATATCCTGTTAGTTGCACAATACCAGTTTGACTTCGGTCTGCGTCCGTCCATCGCTTACACCAAATCTAAAGCGAAAGACGTAGAAGGTGGTATCGGTGATGTTGATCTGGTGAACTATGTTGAAGTGGGCGCAACCTACTACTTCAACAAAAACATGTCTACCTATGTTGACTACATCATCAACCAGATCGATTCTGACAACAAACTGGGCGTAGGTTCTGACGACACAGTTGCTGTGGGTATCGTTTACCAGTTCTAATAGCAGACCTCTTTGTTAAATGCCGAAAAAACAGGACTTTGGTCCTGTTTTTTTTATGCCTTCCAGAGCAATCTCACGTCTTGCAAAAACAGCCGGTGTTTTCATCAGTAATAGTTGGAATTTTGTAAATCTCCCGTTACCCTGATAGCGGACTTCCCTTCTGTAACCATAATGGAACCTCGTCATGTTTGAGAACATTACCGCCGCTCCTGCCGACCCGATTCTGGGCCTGGCCGATCTGTTTCGTGCCGATGAACGTCCCGGCAAAATTAACCTCGGGATTGGTGTCTATAAAGATGAGACGGGCAAAACCCCGGTACTGACCAGCGTTAAAAAGGCTGAACAGTATCTGCTCGAAAATGAAACCACCAAAAACTACCTCGGCATTGACGGTATTCCTGAATTTGGTCGTTGCACCCAGGAACTGCTGTTTGGTAAAGGTAGCGCCCTAATCAACGACAAACGCGCCCGCACAGCTCAGACCCCTGGTGGTACTGGTGCGTTACGCGTGGCTGCCGATTTCCTGGCAAAAAATACCGACGTTAAGCGTGTGTGGGTGAGCAACCCTAGCTGGCCGAACCATAAGAGCGTCTTTAACTCTGCAGGTCTGGAAGTACGTGAATACGCTTATTACGACGCGGAAAAACATACTCTGGACTTCGACGCCCTGATTAACAGTCTGAACGAAGCCCAGGCTGGCGACGTGGTGCTGTTCCACGGTTGCTGCCATAACCCAACCGGCATTGATCCTACACTGGAGCAATGGCAAACGCTGGCGCAGCTTTCCGTTGAGAAAGGCTGGTTACCGCTGTTTGACTTTGCTTACCAGGGTTTTGCTCGCGGTCTGGAAGAAGATGCTGAAGGTCTGCGCGTTTTCGCAGCTCTGCATAAAGAACTGATCGTCGCCAGTTCCTACTCTAAAAACTTTGGTCTGTACAACGAGCGTGTAGGCGCATGTACGCTGGTTGCTGCGGACAGTGAAACCGTGGATCGCGCATTCAGCCAGATGAAAGCGGCGATTCGTGCGAACTATTCTAACCCACCCGCGCACGGAGCTTCGGTTGTTGCCACTATCCTGAGTAATGATGCGTTACGTGCTATCTGGGAACAAGAGCTGACTGATATGCGTCAGCGTATTCAGCGTATGCGTCAATTGTTCGTTAATACGCTGCAGGAAAAAGGCGCAAACCGCGACTTCAGTTTCATTATCAAACAAAACGGCATGTTCTCTTTTAGCGGTCTGACTAAAGAACAGGTACTGCGTCTGCGTGAAGAGTTTGGCGTGTATGCTGTGGCTTCCGGTCGTGTGAACGTAGCCGGGATGACGCCAGACAACATGGCTCCGCTGTGCGAAGCGATTGTGGCTGTGCTGTAAGCATTAAAACCAATGAAGCCCGCTGTGAAAGCGGGCTTTTTTATGCGCCTTTACCAGACGGGAATTTCGTCTTGCAGGAAGGGGTTATGCAACCGTTCATAGCCGAGGGTGGATAACGGCCCATGCCCTGGAATAAACGTCACATCATCGCCAAGCGGCAGCAGTTTATCTTTGATAGAGGAGATCAGTTGATTATGGTCGCCACGTGGGAAGTCACTGCGCCCTACTCCACCTTTGAAAATGACGTCGCCAGAAATCAGCAGTTTTGACTGATTATCAAAAAAGACCACATGACCCGGTGTATGCCCTGGGCAATGTAACACCTGTAAAGTCACATTCCCTATGCTGATCGTGTCGCCTTCATTCAGCCAACGATCCGGCGTCAGTGGCTGACACTCATCCAGGCCAAACATGCGGCTTTGCGCAGGCAAGCCTTGCAGCCAGAACTCATCTTCCTTTTCCGGACCAAGTACTGGCACGCCGTAATGTTTTGCCAGTTCCGCCGCTGCACCAACGTGATCCAGATGGCCATGTGTCAGTAGGATCTGCATCAGCGTCAGGCCGCTGGCATCAACTTCCTGTTTAATTTTTTCCGCATCACCGCCAGGATCAACCAGTGCTGCCAGGCGAGTTTGTTCACACCAGATCAATGAGCAGTTCTGGGAGAATGCAGTGACCGGAATAATACGATAATTCATACTGCCCCTGTTTCGTTAAGCGATTGCTACCAGTGCCGTGCAGGTCCGGTATCAATATGCACAAAGTTACTACGTGGGTAATATCCTACACCACCTGCGCGCATAGATAACGCGGCTTTGCGAATATTGCTTAACGCGACGCCTTCAATATGGAAATCCATCGCCTGGCCTTTGGTGTGATAGCTTTTCTTCGCTACTCCACGGCTGTGTGCGCGTAATTCATTATTGGTGTCGATAGAACGGTAACCAGAAATTAACTGTACCGGCTTGCGAGTACCTAACAGGCCTTGCAGGCGATACAACTGGTCGAATAATCCTGGATCGATGGACTTTATTTTGTTCGCGCGGAAATCGCGGAAAAAATGGTTTAGTTTTGCCAATTCTTCCTGAATATAGCCTCTGCCATCGAAAAACTCCGCTTTAATTGACTCTCCAGTATGGAGATTGTTGAGTGTCAAAATACGCGGGCGTGGGGTGGAGAGTGTCGCAAACGCAGGGGTCGGCAAGATGGCAGCACCAAGTGCAACACCACCAAGCGCCAGTAGTTTGCGGCGATTAGCGTCGAATTTGTCCATGGTAATCAAGTCTACAGGTCAATGTTATCGTTTATATGCACTTCTGGCGCACAAGAGTGCACCTTAACCGCCCATAAAGCTAACGTCAAGGTGACTCAACCCCAGCAGTGATGGGGGCTACCAGGAATAGCCCCCAATCATGCCAATTATTACGACAACTGATTTCCCCGAACTACTTCATTTACCTGATTAATTGTTCCGCTTTCGATACAATTTGCGAGCTGGATCGCGCAGGCAGATCATAATTGTAAATATCTGTACGATATTGAGTACGCCCATCTGCGCCGACAAATGCTGTCAGGTAGTAGAGATTAACCGGGATAGACTGACGGATATTGACGTAACGGGTATCTCCCTGCTTCAGAGCATCGGAAATACGCTTGTCATTCCAGCCTGCATCCTGCAACAGCATGTTTGCCAGATCGGATGCCTTATTCACCCTCACACAGCCAGAGCTCAACGCACGCGTATCACGCTTGAACAGATTGTGATTAGGCGTGTCATGTAAGTAGATAGCGTCTGAACTCGGCATATTAAATTTATACCGTCCTAGCGAATTTCGTGGGCCTGGAGCTTGCTGAAAGCGGAACGGTAAATTCGACGCGGTAATCGTCGACCAGTCAACCTGCCACGGGTCAATTGCTTCCTTGCTGTTCCAGCCACGCATCACCGTATAGCCATGGCTTTCCAGATAGCCCGGATCATTACGCACTTTCGGCAGAATATCTTTGCGTGCCAGCGTCGGCGGTACGTTCCACGGCGGATTCACTACCACATTGTTTAAGGCACTGCTCATCATTGGTGTTTTGCGGTCAGGACGGCCGACAATCACCCGCGAGTCCAGCACCTGATTACCGTTCTGGTAATAGACCAAAGAATAGGCCGGTATATTGACCATGATGCCGGTAGAAAGCTCCGCAGGCAGCAAACGTAAACGCTGGATGTTGAGCGCCAACACACCTGCACGCTGTGCAGGTGTCACATTGAGCCAATCACGTGTGGCTGGACCAATAGCACCATCTGCCCCCAATCCTTGCCATGCCTGAAAACGTTTAACCGCTTCAACAAGCTCATTATCGTAGGCGGCACGTACAGTTGGCTTAGGTTTACTAAGAAACTTTGTTTGCTTTTCCGCAGTTTCGACGGCAACGGCAGATGGGCTAACGACTGCATCAGCGGGTGTTTCATCGCCAGGCAGCGCAATTTTCGGCCCACCATCGAGCATACCTGTGCGCTGCAATATTTCGCGCAGTGCTGGTACGTCATTACTCCACTGTCCAGGACGCAACGTTGCTTTACCGGTTAGTTGTGGCCACGGTTTGGTATCACTGAGCAAGGTCAGTAAAGATTCATGCATCGCGGCATATTGCGGATGCTGCGGTGCCAGTCCTGCAACAAACGTTGGCAATTGGCCATTATTTAGCGCCACCTGCCATTGGTTAATGACCGAGAGCGGTGGTGTTGAGAGTGCATAAGGTTTACTGCTGTATAGCCAGCGCGTGCCTTTGACCGGAATGTTAGCAACGAAATGAAGGTAACCCAGCATTGCATCCGACAACACTACGTCACGTGCCAGACCGTTAACGCCTGGGTCAGTCAGTAACTCTACCCATTTATTAAACTGCGGCTGAAAACCGGCAATCGCCACTTCCGCCAGTTGCTGCTGGAAAGCTTTAACCGCATCACGGTTTTCCCACATCGGCTGCATATCACGTGCGGCATACAGCAGTTGAAGCTGGTTAAGATAAACCGGCTTATAACCTGCGGGTAATTGAGATTCGATTTGTGTGCGAGCGTTTTCCGCCGCACCCTCTGGTAGCGGTTGGATCCCCGCCATAATTGCCGTCGCTTGCGCTTGCGGCAGTACATCTCCCTGTTCGCTGACAGCCACCGGGCTGTCGCCAGGGATTACTTCAGGCTCATCAGCCTGCACACTGAACAGTGGAGCGAATGTTACGGCCAGACAAAAACTTATTGCCGAAAGCCGACGACCACACATCATGTTAAGCAACATCCCTTGCCCCCTGTTTTTATCATACTTTGAATAGCCAGGCTGCTTTTCTCTACTTGCCTGTACAACGCCAATACTCACGAAAGTATGACGAGCAAGCCTGTTACTTATCAGGCTTACCTTCAGTATATAAACGTCGATACGTTTTTACACAACCTAATGTAAAGAAGTTTAAAGAAAAGCGCACCGTAATGCGGAATTTTTTTAGTGCAGAATCGGAGTTTTCGAAAAAAAAGGCGACATCGCTGCCGCCTTAATCTTAACTTGCCTGGGAAGACGCTTCGTCAGTTCCTGGAAGCGTTTCAGGAAGCTGCGGCGCAAAGCCACGCAAACCAACCACATGTACGTGTTCGGTATTCTGGAATACCTTACGCACCAGTTTGTAGGTGGTGCCTTTTTCCGGACTAATATTTTCTGGTGCCGCGATGATGAGCTGCATTTGCAAACGCTCACACAATTCAAACAACGTGGCGATAGAACGGGCATCCAGGCGCGCTGCTTCATCGAGGAACAGCAGACGACAAGGAGAAATATCTTTACCGCGCAGACGACGGGATTCATCTTCCCAGCTCTGTACCACCATCACCAGAATCGACATCCCTGTACCGATGGCCTCACCCGTTGACAACGCGCCAGACTCCGCACGCAGCCATCCATCGGAACCACGGTTAACTTCAACTTCCATCTCCAGGTAGTTGCGATAATCCAGCAGCTCTTCACCAATGGTCTGCGGCGTGCGCTGCCCCATATCAATTTGCGGGTTAAGGCGCTGATACAGTTTCGCCAGCGCTTCCGAGAAGGTCAGACGGTTGCTGTTAAACAAATCCTGATGTTGTTCATGCTGTTCAGAAAGCACATCCAGCAACATGGCGTGCGTTTCACGCACATTCACGTTCAGACGTACGCTGTTCACCTGGCCGAACGACACGTTCTGCAAGCCCTGGTTGAGCATACGGATACGGTTCTGTTCGCGCTGAATGGTTTTGCGAATAATGTTCGACACACTGCGGGAACTGATCGCCAGTTTCTGCTCACGGGAGGTTAATTCTTCGGTCAGACGGCTAAGTTCGATCTCCATCTGCTCGATAGCTTCTACCGGATCATCGGTACGAATAATATCCTGGCGGATTCGTTCGCGCAGATGCTGGTAAACCGCCACGAAGAACTGGATTTTACGTTCCGGACGTTTTGGATCTTCCGACATACGCAGCACGTCGCGTAGATGTTCGTTATCCGCTACCGCCAGACGCAGCGCACCTAACGCCTTATCCGACATGGAACGCAAATCATCAGCAGAAAGATAAGCCAGCTCGCGACGGTGCAAGCGGCGTTCGACGCCGTTGTCTTTCACCATGCGCATTACCGCGCACCAGCCCGCTTTGGCGGTCACCACCTGCTCGCGCATCTCGTGATAATCACGCTCCAGCTTGCGCAGTTTACGGGTCAGGTTGTCCATCTCCGCTTCGCAGAAGGTGAGCGCTTTTTCCAGTTGGTTGCGACGGGAACGGTTATTACTGAGTTGCGCATGTAGCTCGTCACGGCGAATACGCGCGCGCTCTTCTGCGCCGCTATCGGCACGCACACCGATATCCTGCAATTCGCGTTGCAGATCGTTAAGCAGTTCTTTTTTAGTGTCGTAAGAACTTTTCAGCGATGCCAGCACCTGATTGTACTGGTTCAACTGTGTAGCATGACCACGCAGTGCTTCACGAGCACGGGTACGCTCTGCTTCCGCATGTTCCAGACGTTCACGCAATTTTTCGTTGAGATCGCTGTTACCACTGAGCATTTCTGCCGAGTCGGAGTAGCTAAAGTGTGCGCGACGCTGCACCACTTCCGTCAGGGCAAATGCCTGCTGACGGGCATCGCGCTGCATCTGCTGGGAGTATGCGTAATCTTCTTTTAACTGTTCAAACTGTTCCGGATCGCTTTGCAACACTGAAACGATCGGCTCCAGTTTCGCCAGTTGATTACCGAACTGCTGAACAAAACGCGCCGCTTCCTGGGCTTCATCCAGACGTTCGCGGATTTCATCGACGCGATCTGCCAGCGTATCGTCAGCCAACAGGTTAAGGCGCGGCAGGATGCGGTTAAGCGCTGTCACGCCCTCTTTCGCCTGCTCAAACTGAATGCGTTGCTGCTGGTTATCATTTTCATGATTACTCAACGCCCGCTCCAGTTCGACGCGGCGGCTGTTCAGTTGACGGATTTCAGCTTCCGGATCGGACTCAAATGCCACCGCCAGATGGCTGCCGATAAAGCGACTGAAAGCCTGATGCAGGCGCTGAGTTTTCTGTACATCAAAGGAGAGCGTGGCGAAGCGTTCGGAAAGCACTTCACGTTCGGCATGAAGGCTTTCAATACGGCTTTCGCGCGCCGCACGACCAAACAACGGCACTTCAGGGAAGCGCGAATAACGCCACTGACGGTCGGCAATTTTCACCACCACCGCTTTTTCCAGTTCATCAACGCTGAACACGCTGTCATCGAATGACTGCGGATCACCTTCGATCAGATAGAGATCTTCCGGGCAATCGGTTAAACCTTCCAGTTGTTCGGCAATCTGCGACAGATCGGGCACTACGATGGCGTGACGAGAGGGGCCATACAGCGCCGAGAAGTACGGCGCGTCTTCCAGGCTAACGTCGTCATAAATTTCTGACAACAGCACGCCGCCAAAACGTTCCGCCAGCGCATTCAGGCGCTGATCTTCAGAGCCCCCCGGCTGACTTAAACGCTCGATCTCTTCGTCAACGGCGTTTTTGCGCGCGCCCACTTCGTCACGTTCAACAATCGCCTCGCGCTCGCGCTCCAGCAACTGTTGCATGTATTCAGTGACGTCCTGACTGGAGGTGAACTCTTCACCGCACTGCTCGCTCAACTGATTGAGGCTGTTTTGCGCAGCCAACCAAACCGGCGCACGCTGCATCAGACTCTGAATGCGTGATTGCAGTTGTTCCTGTTCCTGACGCAGCGCCATGCGCTCTTCACGGGCATTAGACACGCTGTCAGAAAGGGAGGCAATGCGTGCTTCCAGTTCCTGATGCAGGGCTTCCAGTTCATCGATATCAAAGTTCTTGCCCTGGCGTTTGCAGAAATCCGCCAGCAGGCGCTCGGCTTCCTGTTGCTCACGCAGGCGCTGTTCCAGTTCGCTTAAGCGCATCCGCAGCGGCTGAACCTGTTCTGCAAGGTGACGTTGTTCGACCCCTTCGCGCAGCAGTTCACGAGCAACATCCCACGCTTCGTTACGCGCCAGCGGACCGTTAATGGCTGCGACTAACTGATAAGCCTGCTCAAACTGGCTATGCGCGGTTTGTGCCATGCTCATTTTCTGCTCAAGAGAGAGCATTTTTTCGGTGGCTTCCAGCTCTTTCGCCTGGAAGGTTTCCAGCCACTCGGCGGCGCTGTCGGCAGTTAAGTCCGGCAGATGACACAGTTCTTTAGCGCGGTTAAGTGCAGTAATCGCCTGGTTGTACTGGATCGCGCGCGTTTGCTGGACGTCCAGTGCCTGCTGGTAGTCAGCAAGCTGGTTTTTCAGCTCGTCCACTTCCAGTTCGGCGGCTTCCGCGCGCGCTTCATTCTCTTCCTGACGTTCGATGGCTTCTGCCACCACTTCGTTTTGCTCTTCGAGACGGATCTGCAATTCATCGAGATCCGCTTCGTAACGTTCGATCTTTTCCTGCTGACGCAGTGCGGTTTGCACGAGGTTCAGGTGATCGCTGGCTGCCTGATAATCTGCTTCCAGATCGCCTTCCGCACCGTTGTGCTCTGCCAGTTCACGCGCCATATCGACGTGTTTGTACTGCTCCGCCGCTAGTTGCTGACGAGAAGTGTGTAGCTCACGACGAAACTCTAGTGCCTTATCCAGATGAACGCGACGTTCGTTGGCGTGACGCATATAGTCCGCCGCCACATAGTTGGTGGCTTCACTGATCAAATGCTTAAACAGGTCGCGATCGGACTGCGTTACACGAATCGCTTCCAGCGTCATGCGGTTTTCACGCAGCGCTGCTTCCATATCCTGGAACGCTTTACGCACACCGCTGTTTTCTGGCAGCAGATAGTCACGCAGAGAACGGGTAATGGCACTGGAAATACCGCCGTACAGTGAGGCTTCGATCAGACGATAGAATTTACTACGATCAGACGCCGAGCGCAGACGACGCGCAATGATGCCCAGATCGAACATCAGTGAATGGTAATCGGTGATGGAATTGAACTGCTTAAACTGCACGCCTTCCATCGCTTCGAGCTTCTCTTTCAGCTCATTAAGCGGCAGCACGCGCGCCTGGCGTTCGTTCAGGGTTTCTGTCACCAGTTGCGTCGGCAGCACCGACATCGGTAGCCCCTGAATCGCAAACGGTTTGATATCCACTTTACGATCGCGCCCGGCAACCTGTTGCAGACGCACACCGACCACCACGCGCTGATGGCGCGAGTTGATGGTGTCGAGCATCGAATAACAGACGCCCGCTTTTAGCTTACCGTGCAAACCTTTATCGCGCGAACCACTGGTGGCCCCGGCTTCCGTGGTGTTACGGAAGTGCAGCAGGGTCAGGTCAGGAATAAGCGCCGTAACAAACGCCGCCATAGTGGTGGATTTACCTGCACCGTTACCGCCGGAAAGCGTTGTGACCAGCTCATCGAGGTCAAAGGTACGGGCAAAAAAGCCGTTCCAGTTAATCAGCGTCAGTGAGCGAAATTTACCGCGTTCAATCATTATTCTTCCTCTCCGCTATCTGGCTGATTCTCTTCGGTTTCGTCGTTGAGTTGCAGGTGATTTTCCAGAGACATTGCTTCACCATCGCGAATCAGGCGACGTTGGGCTTCGCGCGGATCGTCACCAGCACGCACATCCGCACCAAAACGGAACACCGATTCTGTAATGCGGAACTTGCTGCTGTCGTGGCCCATAAACCACACCATGCCCAAACGACGCAGACGATTTAGCGAAGAACGTACTTTTTCCTGCAACTTCTGGCGGTCAACGTCTGAACCGGTAGAACGGTTGTTTACCAGTTTCAGCAGTTTCGCTTCGTCAGCCAGGGTGAGCAGTTCGTCATACAGTTCCTGCTGAGTAAAGATCCCCTCGTTCGCCAGCCGTTCCGGGCTGAGATAGAGATAACAGAGGATTTTCCCAACCATCATATCCAGTTCGGACAACACGGAACGAGGGATCAACGTGGTGGAACGTGGACGCAAATAGAAGAAACCTTCCGGCGCGCGAATAAGCTCAACGTTATAACGCGCGTAAAACTCTTCCAGGTATTCCTGAAAATCCATCAGGAATGCATGGTTGTCCAGTTCGTCAAGACCGATATGGCGACCTGAACGTAAGGCGCTATCCAGCGCCGGAAATAACGGATTCGCCAGCGCTTGCGCCAGCTTAACCGGCATCACTTGTTCAATATTTGTCGATGACATGCGCCTGTACCTTGGCTCCGTAATCATTAATCGGCTGCCATTTCGCTGGCAGTCCGGTGAAGTCTGCTTGCGCTACGCCGAGGCGTACCGCCTGATCAATAACAATGCGCGCAACATCAAAGTGACGCGCACGCGGATACTGCGCCAGATATTCGCGTACCACCAGGCCAAGATCCAGCGGTACTTGTCTGGTTTTATAGACGGCGAGCTGCTCTTCGATGATTGCCGCCAGTTGTTCGCGGATCTCGTTAAACTCTTCGTACTCTAAATCTGGCGGAAGTTCCCCGGTCACTTCTTCGTCACGCAGTGCCATCTCTTCGTCACGCATATCCAGCAGACGATCGGCATTGGCGTAAGTCAGCGCCCACGGGTCATCAAAATAGGTTTGTACCGACTGACGTAATCGCTGGGCAAAGACACGGTTTTTATCCATATCGATCGCGGTACGGATAAATTTATGTACGTGGCGGTCATAACCGATCCATAAATCGATAGATTGCTGACCCCAACTGATAATACGGTCGAGTTTGCTTTGCAGGTCGTACACCAGACGATCGACAAAATGCAGATCGTCATGGGTCATGGTCGCATCCTGGATGCGCAACAGGTTAGCCTGTAATTTGTCGCCCGCCGCTTCCAGCGTATCTTGCAATTCACGCAGCGTACCAGAGGTTTCCGAAAGCAACATTTCACAGCTTGAGATCGCCGCCCGCCAGTCTTTATTCAGTAACTGGGCGATATCGTCTTTCACCTGTTGCTGCTGTTCGTCCATCAGACGTTGCGTCAGGTCGATACTGTCGAAAATTTCTGCTACCGAGTATTTCAGCGGCGCATAGACGTTACGGTGCCAGTGAAACTCATCGCCGCCCTCTTCTGCCGCATCCGCCGCACGCTTCAGTTCGCCTGCAACGATCGACAATTGCATAGAAAGACGCAGCGTAGAAAACTCGCGCTGACGGATGTAGTAATCAGTAATGCCGATGCCGAGCGGCGTCAGACGGTAAATGGCGTTCCCTTCCGCCTGTTCGCTTGTAAAGCGGTTCAGCAGACGTTGACGCACCATATCGTTGATCGCGTTGTTGGCGCGCACGCCGATGGTTTCGCTGGTTTGCTCAAACGCATCACTCACGTGGCGGAATGCATCCACCAGCTCACCTTCACTCATCTCGCCGTCCAGACGCTCGCCGTTCAGCGTGGCCACCGCCAGCAGAAAAGAGAGACGGTCTACCGGCAGCGAGATGGAGAAGTCATTTTTTCTGGCCCAGGCAACCAGTTCGGGGACTGTCTGGGAAAATTCACTCATACTTTATCCTTGCTCTGCGGTTTGCGCGCGGTGACATGAATATAACGCCCCAGGCTAATGTAAGGTTCCTGACGGCAATAACGCGTTTCTAATTCAAGTAATGCTTCGTAGCAATCGCGCTGTTGGTGCTTTTCACGCAGATAATCATGAAACACGCGAACGCCGGTCTTGCCGGTAATTTGCCAGCCAGCTTCTTCCAGCCACTGATATACCTGCGCCGGATCGCGCGGAGAGTCTGGCGAAAGCGTCCGTTTTTTCTTTTTCGGCATTCCCGCCTGCACGTAATCAAAATTCCCTGCAACCATGTTGTGCATCAGCAAACCGTGCGCATTGTAGAACATTAACGACAACATGCCTCCTGGGCGCAACACTGACCACAGAGTCTGTAACACGCTACGGGGGTCAGCGACCCACTCCAGCACCGCATGGAACAATATCAGATCAACGGGCGTTTCCAAATGCGAAGCAACATCCTGAGCAGCGCAATGTATAAATTGCATGTTGCCACTCACACCTTTTGCTTCTGCCGCCTGCTTTGCGCGGTCGATCATCTGCGCAGAAAGATCGCATAAAATGACCTGATGCCCACGCCCGGCCATTTTGATCGCCGTCTGCCCTTCACCACCGCCAGCATCCAGCACTCGCAATTTTTGCGAGCCTATTTCCGCCAGCACACGATCGAGATCCTGCCACAGAATAGCCTGTCGAAGCTGTCCTTTGGTGGTGCCGTAAATGTTACGGGAAAACTTTTCCGCAATATCATCAAAATTGCGATCCTGCATTGCTTTCTCCACCGGTTGGCTAAGACGTTTTCTGATAAAGGCGCTATTTTGTCACAGCCGAGGCGAGAATGAACCCGTCTGGTGTAATATCACTGCCGATCCCTCGCTATATGGTTAAAAAAGGAACCAGAAAGGATGCTTTTTACACTGAAAAAAGTGATTGGCGGTATGCTGCTGCCACTTCCGCTGATGTTGCTGATTATTGGTGCTGGCCTGGTGCTGCTGTGGTTTAGTCGTTTTCAAAAAACCGGGAAGATATTTATTAGCGTAGGATGGCTGGCACTTTTGTTATTAAGTTTGCAACCGGTAGCAGATCGTCTGCTGCGCCCCATCGAAAGCACCTATCCGACATGGAACAATGTACAAAAAGTGGACTATATAGTGGTGCTGGGCGGCGGCTATACCTGGAACCCGCAGTGGGCGCCAAGTTCAAATTTAATCAATAACAGTCTGCCACGCCTGAATGAAGGCGTGCGTTTGTGGCGTGAAAATCCGGGATCAAAGTTAATCTTCACGGGTGGTGTGGCAAAAACCAATACGGTGAGTACAGCAGAAGTGGGGGCCAGAGTGGCGCAATCGCTGGGTGTCCCACGCGAGCAGATTATTACGCTGGATTTACCGAAAGATACCGAAGAAGAAGCCACAGCAGTGAAACAGGCAATTGGTGACGCCCCTTTCCTGTTGGTGACCTCTGCGTCTCATTTGCCGCGCGCGATGATCTTTTTTCAACATGCAGGGTTAAATCCGCTACCTGCCCCCGCCAATCAACTGGCGATCGATTCACCGCTTAACCCGTGGGAACGGGCAATCCCGTCTCCGGTCTGGTTGATGCATAGCGATCGGGCCGGTTATGAAACGCTTGGCCGCATCTGGCAGTGGTTAAAAGGTTCATCAGGCGAGCCACGGCAAGAGTGATTTTGATGCCAGATCGAAGTTGCTCCGACTAAACCGTCCGGTATTGACCAGTTGCGCAACTTCATCCCATAACACATATAGCCAACGTCGCCAGATGAACGACTCCGCCACTGGCGCGCGTTGCAGGTAACTCCAGAGTAAATCTTCTGCCAGCGTATTATCCATTAGTCGGAACAGTTCATACTCTCGCGGTGCCCAAAGCATTAATCCCGGCCCGACCATCGCCAGTAGTTGATCGCTGCGCGAATCTTTCAACATGCTACGCAAACAGAAATTGCCGTGAATCAGCACACAATTGTCGTTAAATCCTTCAAATAATGCTGGAAGACATTCGCGGGTGCGGAACAGAATCCGCTTATCCTGCATGGTTAAACCGGTGTTATTGAACTGATTGAGCGTGGTCCATAACACTTCAATATGTTGCCGATACCAGGAGGGCCAGAAATTTTCCTGGGTATTATCCACTGCGCCAACGCAACCGCGACTGTCCTGTCGGTGCCAGGCCAACAGAGCTTCAACAATTTGCTCTTTCAGATGCTCCCAACGTTCCGGTGTACGTGCAGGTGCTTCCACAGAAACACCACGCATCCGCTCCAGTAACAGGACATCGGGGCCTGGGTGTTCTTCATGTGTCATCACACCATAAATAGTTGGCATACGGATAGTCCCGCTGCGCGCCAGCATGGTGGTTTTCCATGCCAACTGTCGTGCTTGCCCTGGCGTACTAAAGCTTCTTGCCAACAGCGGCATTGGGTTTCCCTGGCTGTCATACAAAGCCCACAACGCCGTATTCGCTTTTTCATTGACACACTCGATACGACTGAGTTTTTCACCCAGTAAATGGCTTAATTCGGCACGCAGCTGTTCCATTCAGATTACCCTCATAAAAGCTACTGCCTTCATAATGAGCGCCAATGTAAAAGATGTCACCTGAATGAGATCAATTGTTGAAAAGAAAAATGAGGAAAATCGTAACGGTACGACACTCCCCCGAAAATCGGGTGGAGTGTCGTGAAATTAACTTAGCGCATTTCAGCGCGAACGCGCTCGAGATCTTCAGGGGTATCCACACCTGTACCAGGAACTTCCCGGGCGACAGCAACATGGATTTTTTCGCCGTACCACAGTACGCGAAGCTGCTCTAACATTTCGATGTGTTCTAACGGGCTTGGCTGCCAGTTAACATAACGGCGGATAAAACCTGCACGGTAGCCATAAATACCGAGATGCCGCAGGAAGTTATCACCAACGGTTTCCAGACTTTTTGCAAAACGGTCACGATCCCACGGAATGGTGGCACGTGAAAAGTAAAGCGCATAACCTTCAGCATCAAGAACCACTTTAACCGCATTCGGATTAAAGACTTCTTCCGCATTGTGGATAGGTACAGCCAGGGTAGCCATTCCCACTTCACGCTGGGCGAGATTATCGGCAACCTGACGAATGATTGTTGCAGGGATCATGGGTTCATCACCCTGCACATTAACAATCACCGTATCGTCACTGAACGCGCATTTTTCGACAACTTCCGCCAGACGCTCAGTGCCTGATTGATGATCGGCGCGCGTCATGCATACTTCACCACCCGCAGCTTCAACGACGCGGGCGACATCGTCATGATCGGTTGCCACGATGATGCGATCGGCACCTGATTCGCGGGCGCGCTCAAGGACATGAACGATCATGGGCTTGCCGTTAATATCGACCAGCGGTTTACCGGGCAGACGCGTAGAAGCGTAGCGCGCGGGAATAATGACCACAAAACTCATGATTTACTCTCATCGGCAGTCAGTACACGGGCTTCCGTTTCCAGCAGAACTGGAATGCCATCGCGCAGCGGGAAAGCCAGGTTATCCAGTTTGCAAATCAGTTCTTGTTTTTCCTGGTTATACCAAAGTTTGCCGTTGCAAACCGGGCAGGCAACGATTTCAAGCAGACGATGATCCATAGTTCCTCCAGATGGATCGGGTTATGAATGCATAAATCTTATCATAATCATTTATGCGTAGGGGGCTATTTCCCAGCCAGTGCGGCAATCGGTAAAAAGATCGGGTGGGCAGCGCCCTAATGTCACTCGCGTCGCCTGCTGCCAGCTAGCAAAATCGGTAATCGCCTGGCGTAACCCTTTTTGAAGAGAAGCTGTCGGTTTGATGCCATCCTGTAACCAGAGGGAGATAACTTCAAGAATGCCCGCCTGGCGATGTATTTTGGCATCCATTCGCCCGACTAATTGCCCACGATGTAGTAACGGCAGAACGAAATAGCCATACTGGCGTTTCGGCGCTGGCGTGTAGCATTCCAGCCGGTAGCTAAAATCAAAAAGTTGCTCTGCACGTTTACGATCCCAGACGACAGGGTCAAAAGGTGACAGTACAGTGCTATGCGTCGCGGTTAGTTTCCCCGCGAGAGCTGTTTCGAGAAGAGGCAACAAGTCAGCATGCAGCCAGAGTTGTCCTAATCTCTCCACATTTATGGGGATAATTTGTTGCTGTTCAGCACATAGATCACGCCAGGCCGACAGTGCAGGACGTTTCAAACGATAATAATCCGCCAGCCACTGTTCGCGGAATATTCCCAGGCAACGCGCGCTGTTATCCAGCATGGCGATTTCTGCTTCTGTTTGCGAAACGAGATCACGCTCATCATCCCAGTGAGGCATGACGCGATGGGTTAGATCATAAACTCGCTGGAAGTTGCGCCGTTCAACTACCATGACTTTTCCGGCAGTAAATAAGCCTTCCAGATGCCGTTTATGGGGCTTCCACTCCCACCAACCGCTTGCCCCTTTTCGGGGATGTTCGAAATCGGCTGAACGTACCGGTCCGTTATCTTGTATGTGCTGAATTAACTGTTCAATTTCTGCTACATGTTCCTGCATCCAGGCGTCTTTGTATTTCCAGCCCATTTTTTCAGGTGCCAGCATTCGGTGGCGAATAAGACGAAAATCGCTACGCGGCATAAAGCAGGCTTCATGCGCCCAGTACTCCATTAATTCGCCACGTGTCAGTGACTCATCCAGCCACTGCGGAGAATAATTACCAAGGCGACTAAAAAGTACCAGATAAGGGCTGCGGGCAACGATATTGATAGTGTCTATTTGTAGCAGGGAGATACGGGAGATAGTTGACAGGATATCTTCTGGCGACGCACGACGGCGGGATTTGTTTAACAGGCCTTGCGCGGCAAGGTGAAGATTACGCGCATCGGCAAGGGAAATATACGGCAGCGTCATCATGGCTCCATCTATTGAACGCTGCCGCGGCGGAATTAGTTGCCAGAAGCCAGCGAGGAAAGTTGCGCGAGCAGTTTCTCTGGTTCATCGCCCGAAAGCTGTGCGTCAACGGGCAAATACCACCAATTTTCTTCTGCAAAGGCCCGGCATTTCACCGCATCTTTTTCAGTCATGATCAGCGTTTGCCCGGCACTTAACAGTGCGCTGACATCCGCATGATTCAAAGACTGATGATCGGCCAGCGGAACACATTTTTCTGGTTGAACACCGCACATCTTCAGCGTGGCAAAAAAGCGCGGCGGGTGACCAATCCCCGCCATTGCTACCACATGTTCAAGTTGTGCAACATCACAACGCGTACCAGTACGCAAATTCACAGCCTGACCCGGCAGCAGATGCATTGGGATTTCACCATTGTGCGGTACACCGCCGTTGACGATTACCGCATCAACCGATTTTAAGCGCCCCGCTCGCTCACGCATTGGCCCCGCGGGCAACCACCAGCCATTACCAAAGCGACGCACACCATCGATGACGACAATTTCTACATCTCGCGCCAGGCGATAATGCTGTAGACCGTCGTCAGTCACGATGAGTTGTACATCAGGATGCTGCGCCAGAATCACTTTTACTGCATCAGAACGTTCGGGAGAAACCGCAACAGGCGCACCAGTGCGCTGATAAATAAGCACCGGTTCATCACCCGCCTGTGCCGTGGTGGTATCTGCCGACAGTAACAACGGATACGATTCGGCCTTACCGCCATACCCTCTTGACACCACACCAACGCGAACACCGCATTTTTGCAGTTGTTCCACCAGCCAGACAACGACCGGGGTTTTTCCATTGCCACCTGCGGTGAGGTTACCGACCACCACAACTGGCACTGGCGCGCGCCATGCGCGTTTCAATTTTAATTTGTAGCAAAGACGGATTGCACCACTCACCAGGCCATACAGCCAGGAGAGTGGCAGCAACAGCCGCCACAAAGGCGATTCACCAGACCAGATTTTTTCAATCATTGGCCAAACTGCATTTTGTGAAGTTGCGCGTAGACACCACGGTGTTCAAGCAAATCGTTGTGCGTACCGCGTTCCACAATGACCCCGTCCTCGACGACCACAATTTCGTCTGCCTTTTCAATGGTAGACAAACGGTGGGCTATCACCAGTGAAGTACGGTTTTTCTGCAACTCATCCAGCGCCGCCTGAATTGCACGTTCAGATTCAGTATCCAGTGCCGAGGTGGCTTCGTCCAGAATCAGAATCGGGCTGTCACGCAACAAAGCACGAGCAATAGCAATACGCTGACGCTGACCGCCAGAAAGCAGTACACCGTTTTCGCCAATTACCGTATCGAGACCGTTATCCATCTTATTGATAAAGTCCATGGCATAAGCCATACGCGCCGCTTCTTCAATTTGCTCACGGCTGTACTGGTCAGTACGTGCGTAAGCAATGTTGTTGGCAACCGTATCGTTAAACAGATGGACATTCTGCGACACCAGCGCAACCTGATTACGCAATGACGCCAGGGTATACTCGCGTAGATCGTGACCATCCATCAGGATCTCGCCTTCATCGATATCGTAGAAGCGAGTGATTAAACTCGCGATGGTCGATTTACCCGAACCAGAACGTCCAACCAGAGCAACTGTTTTCCCTGCCGGGATTTTCAGGTTGATGTTACGCAAAGCAGGAACTTCACGCCCTGGATAGGTGAAGGTAACATTACGGAATTCCACATCGCCGGTAGCACGCTCAATCTCACGCTTACCTTCGTCTTTCTCCTGTTCACTATCCAGAATGGTGAACAGCGTCTGACAGGCCGCCATACCACGTTGGAACTGGGCGTTAACGTTGGTCAGCGATTTCAGCGGACGCATCAGTGCAATCATTGAAGAGAAAACAACGGTAATCGTACCGGCTGTCAGGCTATCCATCACACTTGGGAAGCTCGCCGCATACAGAACAAACGCCAGCGCCAAAGAAGCGATCAATTGAATGATCGGGTCAGAGATGGACGAGGCGGACACCATCTTCATCCCCTGCAAACGCATTTTGTTGCTGACCTTATCAAAACGCTTCGTTTCCACTTCCTGGCCACCAAAAATCAGCACTTCTTTGTGTCCTTTCAGCATCTGTTCCGCACTGGTGGTCACCTGCCCCATCGTGTTTTGCATGTTTTTACTGATGCTGCGAAAACGCTTCGATACGATACGAATTGCAATCGAGACAATGGGTGCCAGCACAATCAAAATGATCGATAACTGCCAACTGTAATAGAACATCATGGCGAACAAACCAATGATGGACGCACCTTCACGTACAACAGTAATCAGTGCGCCGGAAGATGACGAAGCAACCTGTTCAGAATCGTAAGTAATACGTGAAAGCAGAGTCCCGGTTGACTGTTTATCAAAAAATGAAACCGGCATTCCCATCATATGACCAAACAGGCGACGACGCATGGTCATTACCACTTTGCCAGATACCCAGGAGATACAGTAGCTGGAGATATAACTGGTGATACCACGTAAAATCATCAGCCCAATAACCACCAGCGGCATCCACATCAGCACGGAGCGATCTGTTTTACCAAAGCCATCATCAAGAAGTGGCTTAAGGAGCGATAACATGAAGGTATCGCTGGCCGCGTTGAGGATTAACGCTATGCCCGCCACGATCAGACCCGCTTTAAAAGGCGCAATGGTTGGCCACAGTCGGCGGAATGTCTGCCACGTAGAGAGATCTTTGTCGTTATGCATTCAAAAAACCAGCATTTGTTGAAATAGCCGCATATTCTACCCGTTATCCACTGGCACGCCAAACCACTGATGATACCAACGAGGTAAAATTTGCTCCCTTAGGCTGCGTACCAGCCAACCTTGCGCTGAAAAATCGACGGTTATTTGCCCCTGATGAGGGGTGTCAACCCATTGATATCCCTGAAGTTGATAACGTCTTTTAACTTTACTGGAGGGTAGTCGCCACGCGTTATAGCGCGATGCCGATGCCAGTGCCACTTTTCCATTCACACGCTGAATTAATGGCAATGATGATGAGGTATTACTACCGTGATGGGGCACCTGAAGTAATGTCGCCTGCACATGCTGCCAGTAACGACTTAGCATTTTTTGTTCAGCTAGTGCTTCAATATCACCAGTTAAAAGAATGCTATACATTCCGTCATCAACCTTAACCACACAGGAATGGTTATTTCCTTTATCGTTGCTACCTTGTAAAGGCCAGTGCACACTAAAACGTAATCCTTGCCACTGCCACGCTTCGCCACGCACACAGGGCTGATGATGCTCCCCATTTAAAGGGCTTCTGACCCATAACGTCGGCCAGGTACGTAATATCGAGTCCAGTCCTCCCCGATGATCCAGATGCTCATGGCTAAGAATGACGCCTTCCGGTTCAAGGTTATGCCAGCGTAGCCAGGGGATGATAATTTGTTGCCCGCTGTCGCCCTCCGGCCAGGCAAGTCCCGTATCATAGAGAATCGCTTTGCCATTTCTCGCAATCACCATTGCCAGTCCCTGGCCGACATCAAGCATATACACCTGCCACTCGTCGGGCTGTGTTTTTTGCCACAGCGGCCAGCACGCACATCATAATGCCTCCAGCCACACACACCACTGGCAGTGTTCGCCATACGTTTAGTCGCCATACTATCAACAATAACCAGGGAGAAAATGATAGCCATTGCCAACGTTCAGCAATGTTGATCCATCCTTCCGGCAAACTCTTTAACCCCCAGAAAAGTAAAGCCAAAGACCTGTCGGCAAGCAACCATAATCCTTGCTCCACAATTAATGGTCCGCTTAAATGCACGATCATCGCGGCAAGCGTCAACGGAACAGTAATAAATGTCACTAAAGGAATGGCAAATAGATTTGCTATAAACGAGGTCAGGCTAATGCCATGAAATATGACGATTTGTACAGGCATTAACAGGAGCGTTATTCCCAGTTGCAGATGGATGAGAGAAACCATCGCACGCACTGCAGGTGGCAGCGACCATACCGGACAGGGAAACCACTGATACCAAAAAATAAGCGCCGCCACCGCGGCGGCAGAGAGCCACAAGCTTTGCGAGAGAATGGCAACAGGGTCCATCAGCAATATTACTGCAAGGCAGCATATCCACACATCCCAGCCACTCCATTGTCGACCACTTAACTTAAGCATTCCCCACGTTGCAAGCGCCACTACGGTACGCAATGCGGGAGGTTGCATACCAGTCAACCATGCATAAAAAGCAGCACAGCAAATTCCGCCAATTAATGGTATCTGCCAATGGATCCAACGCCCAGGAAGGAAAATTTGCCCACTGCGAATAAGCCCTGCCGCCAGTAATGCCACAAAAGCAATGTGTAATCCCGATATCGCCATTAAATGCGCTGTACCGGTATTGCGCATAATATTTTTGATTTCTCTGGGTACAGATAACCGTTCACCCATACCTAAACCAAGAATGACCGTTTTCCACGGATAGGGTTGCAGAGACGTTTGTAAAGAGGCCAGATATTGCGCTCGCAGACTACAACTCGCTTCAATGACGCTTGTCTGCAGAAAGCGCCCGGTGAGCGGCTGATGCTGGGCAATGGCATAACGCTGGCTGTCAAAGCCGCCATCATTAAGCTGGCCGTGAACCGCACGAACGTTGAGTTTCATTGACCATTGTTGTCCGGCACAAACTGCTTGCGGCAGATATTCGCCATACAGCACGATGCCTGGCGCAGGGAAAAGACGTCGGCCTTGTAAGTGGGTAATTTGAGCGTAATGAGTGGTCATGCCATCAGTGGCAGTAATCTCGACGATTGCATCCTGCGTCGCACCAGCTAAGGCTTCTCCTACCCACATAACTTGCTTCGCCGCCAGTACGCCCCAAAGAAAAAACAGCAATATCAGCGTGAAATAACGAACAGCTTTAACAGGAATAAATGCCAGTACGCAGGCGAAAGTTGTAAGAACTGCAGTGGCTAACGTCCCGGGTAGTTGCGGTAATACCAGCAGTGGAAAAATCCCACAAATTACGCATACGCTGATCGTCGTTACTTTCATGCACCCCTCCCTGTTTTGGAAAGTGTGCAACTTTGTTCGGCAGTTGTCTGGTGGGTGTTTTGCTTTACCCGAGGCGCGTTCAGAAGAATTTAACAGGAAGATGAAAACTGTACACAACTCTGCGAGACATCTTCCAGATTCAGATTACAGAAATGAAAAAAGCACCCGACAGGTGCTTTTTTCGCGTTCAAGTTTGTGTAAAAACTCAACCGTAAATATTGGCGCGATCGCGCAGTTCTTTACCTGGTTTAAAGTGAGGAACGTATTTTCCTTCCAGTTCTACTTTATCGCCAGTTTTCGGATTACGTCCGGTACGAGGTGCGCGGTAGTGCAAAGAGAAACTGCCGAAACCGCGGATTTCAATACGCTCGCCCTGCGCAAGAGTCGAGGCCATATGCTCCAGCATCTCTTTTACTGCATCTTCAACCGTCTTGGCGGGAATGTGCGATTGCTGGGTGGCAAGTCTTTCTATCAATTCTGACTTGGTCATGATTCCTCCGGTTCCTTAAAGGCAAATTTAGCGGCTGCTGTTGCTGCATTGATTAAGGGCGGCCGTAGCCGCCCTTAGTGCTTGATTACAGGACGAAACCTGCAATCTGTCAAGTAAACTCAACAAACTTCGGAATAAAAATCCCGAAGAGTCAGAGAATTACTCGCCTTTAGCTGCTTTGAAAGCTTCAGCCATTGCGTTGTTGGAGAAGTTTGCATCTTCCTGTTTGTTAACAGTTGCGATTGCATCTTTCTCGTCAGCTTCGTCTTTCGCACGAACAGACAGGCTGATTGCGCGGTTTTTACGATCAACGCCAGTGAATTTAGCTTCAACTTCGTCGCCAACGCTCAGAACCAGGGTAGCATCTTCAACGCGGTCACGGGATGCTTCAGAAGCACGCAGGTAACCTTCAACGCCGTCAGCCAGTTCTACGGTTGCGCCTTTAGCGTCAACTGCAGTTACTTTACCGGTTACGATAGCGCCTTTCTTGTTCAGAGCAACCCAGTTGTTGAACGGATCTTCTGCGAGCTGCTTAACGCCCAGGGAGATACGTTCACGTTCTGCGTCAACCTGCAGAACAACTGCAGCGATTTCGTCGCCTTTTTTGTATTCACGAACTGCTTCTTCGCCTGCAACGTTCCAGGAGATGTCAGACAGGTGAACCAGGCCATCGATGCCGCCGTCCAGGCCGATGAAGATACCGAAGTCAGTGATAGACTTGATTTTACCTTCAACACGGTCACCCTTGTTGTGGGTTTCCGCGAACTGCTGCCACGGGTTAGCTTTGCACTGTTTCAGACCCAGGGAGATACGACGACGTTCTTCGTCGATATCCAGAACCATAACTTCCACTACATCGCCAACGTTAACAACTTTGGACGGGTGGATGTTTTTGTTGGTCCAATCCATTTCGGAAACGTGTACCAGGCCTTCAACGCCTTCTTCGATTTCAACGAAGCAGCCGTAGTCGGTCAGGTTGGTTACGCGACCAGTCAGTTTAGTACCTTCCGGATAACGTTTAGCGATAGCTACCCACGGATCTTCGCCCAGTTGTTTCAGGCCCAGGGATACACGGGTACGTTCGCGGTCGAACTTCAGCACTTTAACAGTGATTTCGTCGCCCACGTTGACGATTTCGCTCGGATGCTTAACGCGTTTCCAGGCCATGTCAGTGATGTGCAGCAGGCCGTCAACGCCGCCCAGATCAACGAATGCACCGTAGTCAGTGAGGTTCTTAACGATACCTTTAACTTCCATGCCTTCCTGCAGGTTTTCCAGCAGTTGATCGCGCTCTGCGCTGTTTTCGGATTCGATAACGGCACGACGAGAAACAACAACGTTGTTGCGCTTCTGATCCAGCTTGATTACTTTGAATTCAAGCTCTTTGCCTTCCAGGTGCAGAGTGTCACGCACCGGACGAACATCTACCAGAGAACCTGGCAGGAACGCACGAATACCGTTCAGCTCAACAGTGAAGCCGCCCTTAACTTTGCCGTTGATAACACCGGTAACAGTTTCAGCATCTTCGTAAGCTTTTTCCAGCGTGATCCAGGCTTCGTGACGTTTAGCTTTCTCACGGGACAGCAGAGTTTCACCGAAGCCGTCTTCTACTGCGTCCAGAGCAACGTCAACTTCGTCACCTACCTGGATTTCCAGCTCGCCCTGGGCGTTTTTGAACTGCTCAGCCGGGATGGCAGACTCAGATTTCAGACCAGCGTCAACCAGTACTACATCTTTGTCGATAGCAACAACAACGCCACGAACGATAGAACCCGGGCGGGTTTCGATTTCTTTTAAGGACTCTTCAAAGAGTTGAGCAAAAGATTCAGTCATGTTTAATCTTCAGGTTTATATTTAACGTCCACCTGGCTCCGTGCCGGATGGGGTTGTTTAACATACCCGCTGTCATTCCATTGCAGCGGGGGTACTGCAAATTCGGTCGCTTATGCGAGAGCCAATTTTTGGCGCGCGTAGTGTAACGCTTTTTCAATCACTTGCTCAATGCTTAAGGAGGTGGAATCCAACACTAAAGCATCGGCTGCCGGAACCAACGGCGCTACCGCGCGATTACGATCGCGGTCGTCGCGTTCTTTGATCTCGACCAAAAGGCGCTCAAAGTTAACACTAAAGCCCTTCTCCTGCAACTGTAGCATGCGGCGATGTGCACGTTCTTCTGAGGAGGCGTCAAGGAAAATTTTCACTGGTGCATCAGGGAATACCACCGTTCCCATATCGCGGCCATCGGCAATCAGGCCAGGTAATTCGCGAAATGCGCGTTGGCGACGCAATAATGCTTCGCGAACACGGGGAAATGCCGCGACTTGTGAAGCGGCATTCGCCACTTCCTGGGTGCGAATTTCACCACTGACATCTTCCCCTTCGAGGATCACTTCCAGATTGCCATTGGTCGATACAAAACGTACATCCAGGTGGGATGCCAGTGGCACCAGAGCATCTTCCGACGCCACATCAACATGGTGATGTAATGCCGCCAGTGCCAGTACGCGATAAATTGCACCCGAGTCCAGCAGATGCCATTGCAACGCTTCCGCCATAGCCTTACACAAAGTGCCTTTCCCTGCACCGCTTGGGCCATCAATGGTAATAACCGGGGCAATTGCCGTCATCTTTATCTCCTTAAAACAGGCGTACCGTTAACATAACCGCGCGCATTATACGCGCCAGCGCCACAAATCGTTAACGTTGTGTGCAAAAACCAGTTTTGTCTGTATTCAGATGGGGATTTATTGCGCAATTATAGCGGGCTGGCGAAAGACCAGCCCGAAAGATGACAATGATTTACTTACCAGAGGCGATACGGTCACGGATGTGTTGTGCACGCTCTGTTGATGGTGGATGAGAGTCAAACATAGACTGGGTACGACCGCCATCCAGGCTGGCCAGTTTTTCAAAGCTACCGACCAGTCCCTGGGTGTTGATGCCACGTTTCTTCAGCAGATCAAAGGAGAAATCATCTGCTTCGGACTCTTTATCGCGGGAGTACTTAGCATTGATAGCGCCTTCTGCGATATCGCCTAATTGTGAACGGGAAAGCTGAGAAGCCACACCGCTGGTTGCGGAAATCGCATCACGTGCGGCAACAATCGCATAAGAGGCTTTCATTTCAGCCAGCGAGTGACCCAATGCAACGTGCCCCAATTCATGGCCCAGAACGCCTTCAATTTCATTGTCGTTCATCATGTCCATCAGGCCACTGTAGACACGAACACAGCCGTTTGCCATCGCCCATGCGTTAACGTCGCTGGTCATATATACCTTATAGTTGACCGGCGTACCGTTAATATTGCTACCCAATGCTTTGGCGATTTTTGCCAGACGTTTACCGTACTTGCTGGATTTGCTAGCGACTTTGTTGCCGCTGTCCATTTCGACACAACCCTGATTGGCAATCGCTTTTGCATCGGCATCGCTTAACGTTACGGCTTTATAGGCATTTAAACCGGAGCTGATAGCCAGATCGGTATTAATACCGTGCGTATTCTGACACCCTGTCAGTAATGCTGCAGAGGTCGCAATCGCCAGCAGTAATTTAGTATTCTTCATGTGAATCATCCGTTGATTAATCATACATAAATATTATGTATCAACAACTTACATTGACAACTAACGCTACCATTAATACGAATGGCTCACAATGTCCGAAAAAAAACGCCGACAATAAACCGACGTTTTGATAAAGAAAGATCTGTCTATTTATTGCCTGATATTCGTTCAGGCTGGTTGGCTAATACGTTCCAGTTGCTCGAAGTAATCCGGGAATGTTTTAGCCGTACATTTAGGATCAAGAATCGTCACCGGCGTATCTGACAATGCTACCAGCGAGAAACACATTGCCATTCGGTGATCGTTATAAGTGGCGATCCCGGCAAATTTCAGTTTTTCTGGCGGCGTAATGCGAATGAAATCATATCCCTCTTCCACTTCTGCGCCGACCTTACGTAATTCGGTCGCCATCGCAAACAGACGATCCGTCTCTTTAACGCGCCAGTTATAAATATTGCGCAGCGTGGTAGTGCCTTTAGCAAATAGCGCCGTCGTAGCGATAGTCATCGCCGCATCGGGAATATGGTTCATATCCATGTCGATAGCGTTCAGTTCACCACGCGTGCAGGCAATATAATCATCGCCCCAGCTAATGGTCGCCCCCATTTTTTCCAGTACGTCAGCAAAGCGAATATCACCCTGCATACTGTTGCGTCCAATGCCAGTCACTTTTACCGTACCGCCTTTAATCGCTGCTGCAGCGAGAAAGTAAGACGCCGAGGATGCATCCCCTTCCACTAAATAGTGGCCCGGTGACTGATAAGATTGACCGCCTTTTACTACAAATAGTTGATATTGCTTATTTTCAATCTCAACACCAAACGTCTTCATCAGGTTGAGCGTGATATCGATATAAGGTTTAGAAACCAGATCACCTTTAATCCGAATAACCGTATCTTCCGGCGCAAGCGGTGCGGTCATTAATAGTGCGGTGAGGAACTGACTGGAAACAGAGCCATCAACTTCGACATTGCCGCCAGTAAAACCACCCTGTAAACGCAACGGTGGATAATTTTCTTGTTCCAGGTAAGCGATTTTTGCCCCGCCCTGGCGCAGCGCATCGACCAGATGACCGATCGGGCGTTCTTTCATACGCGGTTCACCGGTCAGGACAATATTATTGCTTCCCAGACAAAGTGCCGCCGCCAGAGGACGCATCGCTGTCCCCGCATTACCGAGAAATAACTCCAGCGCACTTTCTGCGTGTAATGGACCGCCGTTACCGATAATTTCGCAACGCGTACGATCAGCAGAAAGCGTATAGCTCACCCCCAACGCCTGCAGTGCATTCAGCATATGGCGAACATCGTCGCTATCCAGCAGATTGGTTAATACGGTTTTGCCGTGTGCTAATGCCGCCAGCAATAAAGCGCGGTTAGAAACGCTCTTGGAACCGGGCAGATTAATGGTGCCATCAACACGGGCGATGGGTTGTAACGTCAGGGATTCCATGAACTCAACTCTCTACAACAGAAATAAAAACCCCACAGTCTGGCTGTGGGGGATTAAGCAAAATTTCGGCATTAGCCGTGACGGCGTTCGAACTCAACCATGAAGTCTGTCAGCGCTTTAACACCTTCCAGCGGCATGGCATTATAAATAGACGCGCGCATTCCGCCGACCACACGGTGACCTTTCAACGCATGAAGGCCCGCAGCGAAAGACTCTTCGAGGAACAACTTGTCAAGCGCACTGTCCGCCAACTGGAACGGCACATTCATCCGCGAACGGTTATCTTTTGCGACATCATTACGATAGAAATCGCTGTTATCTATTACGCCATACAGCAGTTCTGCTTTTTGCTGATTGATGTTGTCCATTGCAGCCACACCGCCGTTCGCTTTCAGCCATTTGAAGACCAGGCCAGATAAGTACCAGGCAAAGGTCGGCGGCGTATTAAACATGGAATCGTTATCGTTAAGGATGGAGTAATCCAGAATCGACGGGCATGCGATATTCGCTTTACCCAGTAAGTCTTCGCGAACGATGACGATCGTCAGGCCAGCCGGGCCGATATTTTTCTGCGCGCCAGCGTAAATCACGCCGTAGCGGCTGACATCAATCGGGCGGGAAAGAATCGTTGAAGAGAAATCGGCAGCGACTACCACATCTTTACCAAAGTCTGGCGTTTCATCGATGGCAATACCATCGATAGTTTCATTCGGGCAATAATGCATATAAGCAGCATTATCAGAGAGTTGCCATTCACGCATTGGCTTAACCGCGCGCAAACCATCAACAGTCACTTTGGCGTCAAACACATTTGGCGTGCAGTATTTTTTCGCTTCTTTGATGGCGCTTGCCGCCCAGTAGCCGGCATCAACATAATCTGCAGTGGTTTTATCACCGAGAATATTCAGCGGTACAGCCGCAAACTGACCCCGACCGCCACCATGGCAGAACAATACTTTATAGTTGGAGGGGACGTTAAGAAGATCGCGAAAATCCTTCTCGGCTTCCTCTGCAACCTGAATGAATTCTTTGCCGCGGTGGCTCACTTCCATCACCGACGTACCAAGACCGCTCCAGTCGCGCAGTTCCTGTTGAGCCTGTTTAAGCACCTCTGCCGGTAGCATTGCCGGACCAGAACTAAAATTGAAGATTTGAGCCATTTCCCCTCACCACGTTGCGTTGTTATTGACCCACGGTAATCGATTGCGACCCTGGGTAATACGTTATTCCTGTGACTATCGGTTTTATCATTCAGTGACGCGCGTCGCAATGGGTAAAACTGTTGCGGGTAAAAACGTGGTCCGCGTCACACAACAGAATATCTCGGATTCTAGTCAAAAAGCCGCTGTTTTTGCTGTCAGGTCACCCGTTTTACCCGACTTGCCTTCGTCCATTCTGGATTTGCACAGCGGGGACATAATTGTTTTTCACCTGCTTCCATATGAATGATTTCACTGCAACGGATACAGGCGTAGTCCGCCGACTCCGGCACCACTTTATAACGCTGAGTACAATCACTGGGTAAAATAAGTAATCCCGGTTTCACCTTTTCATCTTCAAAGAAATAGACGCTGATTTGCCCGTTGGTTTCAAGAATAGCCAGACGAACCTGTCCCAGTTGTTCCACACCACGCAACCGTAGCTCCATAAAAAACTCAAATTCCGTCATGTTGGAGTTATTAAGTTTCGACCAGGCCAGCTCACCATCTTCAATAATGACAACCGGCTTACCCTCCAACAGATCTTCCAGTTTTTCACTGTGCGCCATCGACCACATCACCAGGCGATATAACAACGCCAGAGTAATAAAGACAATAAGTACCGGGATCATCGGCACATCGTCATAAAATGCCACATCCCCAGCCGCCGACCCTAGTGTCAAAATGATTAACACTTCAAACAGCGACATTTGCCGCACGCCGCGTCTTCCGGTCATTTTGAGGAACAGAAAGACCAACACAAAGGTATAGAGACTGCGTAGGGCAACTTCGCCAAGGAAATCAAAAGGCACTTTATCGAATGCCATACGGTGGAGATCGAACGCCTTCATTTTTATGCTCTTATCGTGGTTTATCCACTAAAAGCATAGTCAACAGTTCATCGGCATGGCGGCGGTGATAGCGCCTTTGAGATAAAACCCGTATTATTGCGCGCTTTCCGTACGACTAAAGTGATTTTCATGACACAAACATTTATCCCCGGCAAAGATGCCGCTCTGGAAGATTCCATCGCTCGCTTCCAGCAAAAACTCTCCGACCTCGGTTTTCAAATTGAAGAAGCTTCCTGGCTGAATCCGGTGCCTAACGTCTGGTCTGTACACATCCGCGATAAAGAGTGCGCGCTATGTTTTACCAACGGTAAAGGCGCAACCAAAAAGGCGGCGCTGGCTTCTGCCCTCGGTGAATATTTCGAGCGTCTCTCTACTAACTACTTTTTTGCTGATTTCTGGCTGGGCGAAACCATCGCCAACGGCCCGTTCGTGCATTATCCCAACGAAAAATGGTTCCCACTGACCGAAAACGACGATGTGCCGGAAGGCCTGCTTGATGACCGTCTGAGGGCATTTTACGACCCGGAGAATGAACTGACCGGCAGTATGCTGATTGATCTGCAATCCGGTAATGAAGATCGCGGTATTTGCGGCCTGCCGTTTACTCGCCAGTCCGACAATCAAACCGTTTATATTCCGATGAATATTATCGGTAACCTGTATGTTTCCAACGGTATGTCCGCTGGTAATACCCGCAACGAAGCGCGCGTCCAGGGATTATCCGAAGTTTTTGAACGCTATGTGAAAAACCGCATCATCGCTGAAAGCATCAGCCTGCCAGAGATCCCGGCTGATGTGCTGGCACGTTATCCGGCGGTGGTTGAAGCCATCGAAACGCTGGAAGCGGAAGGTTTCCCAATCTTTGCTTATGATGGTTCGCTTGGCGGTCAGTATCCGGTGATCTGCGTGGTACTGTTCAACCCGGCTAACGGCACTTGCTTTGCCTCTTTCGGCGCACATCCTGATTTTGGCGTTGCACTGGAACGTACCGTGACTGAACTGCTGCAGGGCCGCAGTTTGAAGGACCTGGATGTATTTACTCCGCCAACCTTCGACGATGAAGAAGTAGCTGAACATACCAACCTCGAAACGCACTTTATTGATTCCAGCGGTTTGATCTCCTGGGATCTGTTCAAGCAGGATGCCGATTATCCGTTTGTCGACTGGAATTTCTCCGGCACCACTGAAGAAGAGTTCGCCACGCTGATGGCTATCTTCAATAAAGAAGGTAAAGACGTTTATATTGCTGATTATGAGCATCTGGGTGTCTACGCTTGCCGTATTATCGTGCCGGGCATGTCCGATATTTATCCGGCAGAAGATTTGTGGATGGCGAATAACAGTATGGGCAGCCATTTACGAGAAACGATTCTGTCGCTGCCAGGCAGTGAATGGGAAAAAGAAGATTACCTGAACCTCATCGAGCAACTGGATGAAGAAGGTTTTGACGATTTTACCCGCGTACGTGAGCTGCTGGGTCTGGCAACGGGGTCGGACAACGGCTGGTATACCCTGCGTATCGGTGAACTGAAAGCCATGCTGGCGCTGGCTGGTGGCGACCTGGAACAGGCTCTGGTCTGGACCGAATGGACGATGGAGTTTAACTCATCGGTGTTCAGCCCGGAGCGCGCGAACTATTATCGCTGCCTGCAAACCTTACTGCTGCTTGCTCAGGAAGAAGATCGTCAGCCACTGCAATATCTGAACGCGTTTGTTCGCATGTACGGTGCTGATGCGGTAGAAGCTGCCAGCGCAGCCATGAGTGGCGAAGCCGCGTTTTATGGCCTGCAACCGGTAGACTACGATCTACATGCGTTTGCCGCACATCAGTCACTGCTGAAAGCTTACGAAAAACTGCAACACGCCAAAGCGGCATTCTGGACAAAATAAAATCAAATAGCCTACGCAATGTAGGCTTAATGATTAGTCTGAGTTATATTACGGGGCGTTTTTTTAATGCCCCGCTTTACATATATTTGCATTAATAAAATAATTGTAATTATAAAGTTAAATATCGGTAATTTATATTTAATAAATACGATCGATATTGTTACTTTATTTGCCTGATGCCCCCCTTTTAATTAACTGTTTTAGCGGAGGATGCGGAAAAAATTCAACTCATTTGTTAATTTTTAAAATTTATTTTTATTTGGATAATCAAATACTTACTCCGTATTTGCATAAAAACCATGCGACTTACGGGCCTATAAGCCAGGCGAGATATGATCTATATCAATTTCTCATCTATAATGCTTTGTTAGTATCTCGTCGCCGACTTAATAAAGAGAGAGTTAGTGTGAAAGCTGACAACCCTTTTGATCTTTTACTTCCTGCAGCAATGGCCAAAGTGGCCGAAGAGGCAGGTGTCTATAAAGCAACGAAACATCCGCTTAAGACTTTCTATCTGGCGATTACCGCCGGTGTTTTCATCTCAATCGCATTCGTCTTCTATATCACAGCAACCACTGGCACAGGCACAATGCCCTTCGGCATGGCAAAACTGGTTGGCGGCATTTGCTTCTCTCTGGGGCTGATTCTTTGTGTTGTCTGCGGTGCCGATCTCTTTACTTCTACCGTGTTGATTGTTGTTGCCAAGGCGAGTGGGCGTATCACCTGGGGCCAGTTGGCGAAAAACTGGCTGAATGTCTATTTTGGCAACCTGGTCGGCGCGTTGTTATTTGTACTTTTAATGTGGCTTTCCGGCGAGTATATGACCGCCAATGGTCAATGGGGGCTGAACGTCCTACAAACCGCCGACCACAAAGTGCACCATACTTTTATTGAGGCCGTCTGCCTCGGTATCCTGGCTAACCTGATGGTATGCCTGGCGGTATGGATGAGCTATTCTGGCCGCAGCCTGATGGACAAAGCGTTTATCATGGTGCTGCCGGTCGCGATGTTTGTTGCCAGCGGTTTTGAGCACAGTATCGCAAACATGTTTATGATCCCGATGGGTATTGTAATCCGCGACTTCGCTACACCGGAATTCTGGACCGCTGTCGGTTCAGCACCGGAAAATTTTTCTCACCTGACCGTGATGAACTTCATCACTGATAACCTGATTCCGGTTACGATCGGCAATATTATCGGCGGTGGTTTGTTGGTTGGGTTGACATACTGGGTCATTTACCTGCGTGAAAACGACAACCATTAATGGCTGTCGAAGTACGCAGTAAATAAAAAATCCACTTAAGAAGGTAGGTGTTACATGTCCGAGCTTAATGAAAAGTTAGCCACAGCCTGGGAAGGTTTTACCAAAGGTGACTGGCAGAATGAAGTAAACGTCCGTGACTTCATTCAGAAAAACTACACTCCGTACGAGGGTGACGAGTCCTTCCTGGCTGGCGCTACTGAAGCGACCACTACCCTGTGGGACAAAGTAATGGAAGGCGTTAAACTGGAAAACCGCACTCACGCGCCAGTTGACTTTGACACCGCTGTTGCTTCCACCATCACCTCTCACGACGCTGGCTACATCAACAAGCAGCTTGAGAAAATCGTTGGTCTGCAGACTGAAGCTCCGCTGAAACGTGCTCTTATCCCGTTCGGTGGTATCAAAATGATCGAAGGTTCCTGCAAAGCGTACAACCGCGAACTGGATCCGATGATCAAAAAAATCTTCACTGAATACCGTAAAACTCACAACCAGGGCGTGTTCGACGTTTACACTCCGGACATCCTGCGTTGCCGTAAATCCGGTGTTCTGACCGGTCTGCCAGATGCTTATGGCCGTGGTCGTATCATCGGTGACTACCGTCGCGTTGCGCTGTACGGTATCGACTACCTGATGAAAGATAAACTGGCACAGTTCACCTCTCTGCAGGCTGATCTGGAAAACGGCGTAAACCTGGAACAGACCATTCGTCTGCGCGAAGAAATCGCTGAACAGCACCGCGCTCTGGGTCAGATGAAAGAAATGGCTGCTAAATACGGCTACGACATCTCTGGTCCGGCTACCAATGCTCAGGAAGCTATCCAGTGGACTTACTTCGGCTACCTGGCTGCTGTTAAGTCTCAGAACGGTGCTGCAATGTCCTTCGGTCGTACCTCCACCTTCCTGGACGTGTACATCGAACGTGACCTGAAAGCTGGTAAAATCACCGAACAAGAAGCGCAGGAAATGGTTGACCACCTGGTCATGAAACTGCGTATGGTTCGCTTCCTGCGTACTCCGGAGTACGATGAACTGTTCTCTGGTGACCCGATTTGGGCAACCGAATCTATCGGTGGTATGGGTCTCGACGGTCGTACGCTGGTTACCAAAAACAGCTTCCGTTTCCTGAACACCCTGTACACCATGGGTCCGTCTCCGGAACCGAACATGACCATTCTGTGGTCTGAAAAACTGCCGCTGAACTTCAAGAAATTCGCCGCTAAAGTGTCCATCGACACCTCTTCTCTGCAGTATGAGAACGATGACCTGATGCGTCCGGACTTCAACAACGATGACTATGCTATCGCTTGCTGCGTAAGCCCGATGATCGTTGGTAAACAAATGCAGTTCTTCGGTGCGCGTGCAAACCTGGCGAAAACCATGCTGTACGCAATCAACGGCGGCGTTGACGAAAAACTGAAAATGCAGGTTGGTCCGAAATCTGAACCGATCAAAGGCGACGTCCTGAACTACGATGAAGTGATGGAGCGCATGGATCACTTCATGGACTGGCTGGCTAAACAGTACATCACTGCACTGAACATCATCCACTACATGCACGACAAGTACAGCTACGAAGCCGCTCTGATGGCGCTGCACGACCGTGACGTTATCCGCACCATGGCGTGTGGTATCGCTGGTCTGTCCGTTGCTGCTGACTCCCTGTCTGCAATCAAATATGCGAAAGTTAAACCGATTCGTGACGAAGACGGTCTGGCTATCGACTTCGAAATCGAAGGCGAATACCCGCAGTTTGGTAACAACGATCCGCGTGTAGATGACCTGGCTGTTGATCTGGTAGAACGTTTCATGAAGAAAATTCAGAAACTGCACACCTACCGTGACGCTATCCCGACTCAGTCTGTTCTGACCATCACTTCTAACGTTGTGTATGGTAAGAAAACCGGTAACACCCCAGACGGTCGTCGTGCTGGCGCACCGTTCGGACCGGGTGCTAACCCGATGCACGGTCGTGACCAGAAAGGTGCTGTAGCTTCTCTGACTTCCGTTGCTAAACTGCCGTTCGCTTACGCTAAAGATGGTATCTCTTACACCTTCTCTATCGTTCCGAACGCACTGGGTAAAGACGACGAAGTTCGTAAGACCAACCTGGCTGGTCTGATGGATGGTTACTTCCACCACGAAGCGTCCATCGAAGGTGGTCAGCACCTGAACGTAAACGTGATGAACCGTGAAATGCTGCTCGACGCAATGGAAAACCCGGAAAAATATCCGCAGTTGACCATCCGTGTATCTGGCTACGCAGTACGTTTCAACTCGCTGACTAAAGAACAGCAGCAGGACGTTATTACTCGTACCTTCACTCAATCTATGTAATTAGATTTGACTGAAATCGTACTGTAAAAAGCGTACAATAAAGGCTCCACGAAAGTGGGGCCTTTTTTAGCAAGAGAGCCTTTTTTGTCAGCTATCTATACTTTAAGGTGACTGCCAAAACAGACTCGACGTAGCCTTCGAGCTGCGCACCAACACGGCCTCAGATGGGCCACATCTGGAGAAACACCGCAATGTCAGTTATTGGTCGCATTCACTCCTTTGAATCCTGTGGAACCGTAGACGGCCCGGGTATTCGCTTTATCACCTTTTTCCAGGGCTGCCTGATGCGCTGCCTGTATTGTCATAACCGCGACACCTGGGACACGCATGGCGGTAAAGAAGTTACCGTTGAAGATTTAATGAAAGAGGTGGTGACCTATCGCCACTTTATGAACGCTTCAGGTGGCGGCGTTACCGCATCTGGCGGCGAAGCAATTCTGCAAGCTGAGTTTGTTCGTGACTGGTTCCGCGCCTGCAAAAAAGAAGGCATTCATACCTGTCTGGACACCAACGGTTTTGTTCGTCGTTACGATCCGGTGATTGATGAACTGCTGGAAGTAACCGACCTGGTAATGCTTGATCTCAAACAAATGAACGACGAGATCCACCAAAATCTGGTAGGCGTTTCCAACCACCGAACGCTGGAGTTTGCCAAATATCTGGCGAACAAAAATGTGAAAGTCTGGATCCGTTATGTCGTAGTACCTGGCTGGTCTGACGACGACGATTCCGCCCACCGTCTTGGTGAATTTACCCGTGATATGGGTAACGTCGAAAAAATCGAACTCCTCCCCTACCATGAGCTGGGCAAACACAAATGGGTGGCGATGGGCGAAGAGTACAAACTCGATGGCGTGAAACCACCGAAGAAAGAGACCATGGAGCGCGTGAAAGGCATTCTTGAGCAGTATGGTCATAAAGTGATGTTCTAAAACATCACGTGCAGGTTGAATTTCGCCCTGCAATTTTGGCTCCCCTCCTGTTAGTGATAATCAGTAAGCCAGCGTTAGGAGCATTCTCAACGCTGGCTTGCTCGACTTAATTTCCGCGTCGTAATCTTCTGATTCTAGCTCGTTACCAGTCGGCGTAAGGTATCAGCGGCTGCGGCGGTAAATCCATGTCGCCCTGCCATCCGGCGGCGGAATACCGTACATAGAGCAGGAAATGGCTGGGCGCATAATCTTTCGCCTGCTGGATATCGATTGCCGTACCGACAAACCAGTTGGATGTGACACGGCGTTCAAGTAATGCCCGCGCCGTGTAGCCAAAGCCCTGACTGCTGCCACCGTCGTTGGTCTGGCCGGCTGCATCGTCTTTCCAGTCAGTCGGGATCAGGTTCATCAGCGGATAACGCGGCATGGTTTTGGTTCGTGAATGCGACCACGAGCCAGACGCACCCAGCTCCCACGACCAGTTTTCCGTCCGCTCACGCCACATCACCGGTACGGCAAACGACAGGTATTCCTGCGGGCTGTAGTAACCGCCCTGACCGAGTGAGTACCCACTCAGGTCTTTGTCGTAATGCCAGATCATATTGTTCAGACCAATGGTGACGCGGCGATTGTTCTGGTTGATAACTTTATAGTAATAGCCCGTCATCCAGCGCACGCGCCAGTTATCTTCAACATTTTTACCGGTTAACTGGTCGCCGCTAAGCGATGCCCAGACGCCGTTCGCTTCACCTTTATCGTAGCTCAGGCTTAGCCCCACGCCATCAGCACGCACGCCGCCCCATTTTTTCCCGGTGTTGCCCGGGGAGTCTTTCTGCCCGCCAAAGGCCAGCAAGGAACTGGAGATGGGGCGACGATGGGCGTTAATGGTGTAACCAAGCGGCCCCACGTCGTCGCTGTAACTGATGCCGCCAACGACATCCACCACGTTGAAGCCCATCGGCGTGGTGCCGATATCCCAGCTCCAGACGTCATTGCGCCAGCCGACAGCAACGCTGGCACCGGAATCCGACTGACTGCGATTGCCGCTACAATCCTGTAACGTACAGGTGCCCCAGTTGTTATCCCATTTACCCTCAGCGTCGGCGGAGAAACTGCCAACGTTCATATTGACGAAATCACTGCGGAAGAACATTCGCCCGTCGGAATACGGCGCATCCACCTGCAACATGGTGGTGTGCGCTTTCAGATCAGAATAGCCACCAGTACCGCTCGAACCCCAGTAATCATGTTCGAGGGTGACGTTGAGATCCTGCTGACGATAGAGGTCCGCCGCATCACTGCGCACGCCGCGTTTCAGCCAGTCGTCCTTCTCGTCATTGCGGGTCAGACGGGTAAAGGTGTCGTTATCCTGCGGACGCGTTGTCGCCACACCGGATGCGACCATTGCGTCTTTGTAGGTTTCCAGCGCCTGCTGCGGTTCCCCCGCCTGCGCTTCAAAACTCGCGCCATCGCGCAGTACCATCGCGCTTTCCATCGACGGTGGTTGAGATTTTGCCTGTGGGATCAGCCTGTTAAACGTCTGCTGCGCCGCCGCGGTATCGCCAAGCTGTGCCTGCACCAGCGCCACACGCCGTTGCGTGTTCAGCGACGCGTTATCGGTGGCGGGCAGTTTCGCCAGTTGGCTGCGCGCTGCCGCTTTGTCGCCTGCAGCAATATCCACTTCCGTCAGGCCAAGAATGGCGTCGATGTTATTCGGCTCGCGCGTCAGGACATTCTGATACGCAGCACGGGCGGCGGTGTAATCACGCCGTTGCTGCGCCCAGTCGGCCAGCGTGAGGTCAATGCGCGTGGAAGGTGGTTGCTGGCGCAGCATCGCTTCCGCTTCGGCCTCTTTGCCGCTTTCCCGCAGACGGTTAGCGGTTTCCAGCACCTGATCGCTTTGCAGCCGATTAACCAGCTCCTGAATATTGCTGTTCCACTGCGCGCGCGGCAGGCTGTTGATATGCGCCAGCGCCGCCCGCTCCTGATCGTGACCGGAGAGATACAGCCCGTAAGCGTAAACCTGCTCCGGATCGTCTGGTTTCTGCTGTGCCAGATTGCGCATCAGGGTATCGGCCTGGCTACGTTGCCCGGCCTGCCAGAGATCCTGCGACAGCCGGTAAGTAATCCATACACTGCCGGGATCCAGCGCCAGCCGTTGCCGCTGAAGCGCTGCCGCCTGCGCCCATTTGCCCTGATTTTCCAGTGCCTCCGCCTGCTGTGCCAGACGATCGTTTTGCAGGCTGCGTTCGATGTCATCAACGCTGCGCCGCTGGCTGGCCGGGAGCGAGGCAATAAACGCTTCGGCTTTTTCCGGTGACTGCTGGCGATAAATATTCGCCAGTCCGCGCACGGCGTTGGTGTTGCTGCTGTCCATGCGCAGCGTCTGCTGATAATAACGTTCCGCGGCGGGGTAATCTTTGCGCGCCATTGCCACATCACCCAGTCCCAGCACTGCATAGCTGTCGGCGTTATCAACACTGCGCGCCTGCCGGAACAACCGTTCGGCCTGCTCTGGATTATTGGCTTTCAGCGCAGCATCACCCTGCTGGATCACCAGCCAGTAGCGGTTCACTTTCAACAGGCTGTTCCACTTGTCATTGTTGCTGCTGTGCGGGTCCAGCGCGAGGGCTTTTTCCAGATTCACCACCGCATTCGCGCGATCGCCTTTCTGGGAATACGCCTGGCCCAGCGCCCCCAATATTGCACCAGTGTCAGGGTTATCATTATTAAGTATTCTCAACTGACTAATCGCTTCGTTGCGACGGGATGCTATTTGCGCCACTGTACTCCAGTACTCCATCGCCATTTCGACATCTGGCGGTGCCCCATTAAATAGCCTGTCGTAATTGGCAATAGCCTCTTTGTGACGCCCGGAGATAGCTTGTAAACGTGCCATTTGCAGTGCCTGACGGCCATCAGGCGAGGAAAGTCGCATAGCCGTGTGCGATGCTTGATATATTTTTGAATCCGGTGCGAGCAGGAAAAGCCTGGTAAGTTGTTTTTGTGCACCGTCAATATTTCCCCTTCGCAGCAGATAGCGAAAACGAGCCGCAACGACATCTGGATTATTGGGTTCCACCAATTCAAGACGATAAAGCGATTGCTCGACCAGATCTTCGCGGTGAGTGTCTTCGCCTAACCGAACCTGCGCCATCAACAACTGATGAGCAGTTGGCGCGGCTTCCGCCATCGACAGCATCGACAAACCAAGGGATAGTGTGAGCAAATTTAGGGTGAATTTGTACATGCCTGGCCTCAATCAGGTGTTAACTCACTTTTTATTAGAAACAGAATGAGTGCAGCTCCCCGCCCTGCCTGTTTAAGGCCAGGACAGGATTGAGCTGCAAAATAAAAATGACGATGAATTACTGTTGATGAGGATTCAGACGACGGCGGCTAATAATGCGTAGCAGACGCCAGGCCACCCATGCCAATAGCACCACACTGAGTGTTGCCAACACCGCCAACAGAACGGGATGTCTCGCTAACACGTATTGGATACGCTCAAACCAGGGAAGCTCCCCCACATAATAAGTATCTCCAGCCCGTAAACTATCGACACCAGATTCACGAATAACCGCGACTGAGCCAAAGATATTGCCGCGCTTTACACTATCAACCAACGCATTGTTGAGTAACCCATCGCCGCGTGCTCCTTCGGTCATCAATGCAATTACGCTACGTTGGGTATGATACGGGGACTGAAAACCAACCACCGCAGCCATTGGCGATGGGGAAACTATGGTTGATTGTGTTTCCGAATTTTGATCGTTTTTATCTGCCTCAATTTGGACATATTTAGCGTGCCGCACTGGACTTTTTACCCAACGTGTCGTTGCCTCAATAAGCAGATTTATTTGCTGTTTGTCTTCTAATTCTTGTGGAAGTGTCCCTATCAACAGAATGTCTGCATCCCTGCTCCGAACGGAGCTTATATCATCAGTAATTGTCAGATTAATGGCTGGAAACCCGGTTTGAGCACCAATCAATCCCAGGGTATTTAGCAATATTTCAACCTGCGTTGCACCAGGCTTTTCAGGCATAACGACAACTGTTTCTGATAAATCAGCCATTCGACTAAAAGGAAAGCCTGCGCTGACAAAGGCGCGTAAATCAGGCATGGCGATAAAGTGATGATACTTTGAAAAATCGATAGTGGAATCATCTGCAATGACTGCATGATTTTTCAAAGGCCGGGAAATAATACAGCTATCAGCATCAGCGCGCGGTATCGTATTAACGTATTCAAAATTAAATCGCAATTGATTGAGCGCCCCCAGTGTCAACGCCGGAACGGTAATTTTATTATTGTCATCCAACAATTCTTGCAATAACGGTAAACGTAACAGCAGTCGATCCGTAGCAGATTGAGTATTTAGACGAAAAGATTCCAGGTACTGATTATTAAGGCTGACATCCACGCGCGAACCACTCACCATTGGTGTGGTATAGCGATAGTTAATCTTCATATCAACACCGCGGTTACGTAGCAGAAAGAGATCTGGTGGCAAATTAAATGAAATATTAATTGCCGCAGACTCCAGGGCGCTTGCCTGTAATTGCCCTTCATATGTCTCAAGCTCTGCGAAAGTCACAGGACGGTCAGTGCGTACCCAATTTGGCGCATCATAAGGTTTGCGCGGCAAAAGCGGCTCCACATCATTGACGACCACACTATCGCCGCGAAACAGTATATTTCCCTGCGCAAGGCCTTTTGCCGCCTGTAATAAATCGTTGTCATCGCGACCAAAAAGTACCAACAATTTGACGAAAGGATTTTGCGGATGGTTGATCATTTCAATAACAGGTGCATTCACCAACGGATGATCACGTAGAAAGTCTGGTCGTCTATTATTAGTGGCAAATACCACTGCATTACTTTCTGGTAACTGGTCATAGAAAACAGGGAATCGATGACCACGCCATCCCGATTGTGCACCAAACCACGAAGCGACAATTGCTGATGCCTGCTGCAACCCTTTGTCAGGAGTACCGGCAAATACCATCGGCAATGTATTGGTACGGTTATCTCGTGGATCAAAGAATGGCACCGGAAAATATGAAAGATCATTTTTCAGATTGAGTCTCTGAAACGTCAGTTCCAGTTCGCTGTTGCGCCCAATATCAAGCCACAGGCTGCTGCTGGTCAAATTTTCACATGCACTCTGGTAGTGACTAATTAATTCGAAACGCAAGCGGTTAAAATCGGAGAAATACAATGGATTGAGAGATATTTCCGTCAACGTTTTTTTCCCCAGTTGTTCTTTGAAAATCGGTAATACCTCCATCAACTCATCATTAAGATAAACCTTAAGTTGTGACTGGACAGGGAGTAACGACGGCGATGGGGTATACTCAAGTTTTAGTTTCGCTTCTGAAACCATTTCATCACTGCGCATACCAAACTCAATATGACCCTGAGGGTTGACTCCACTCAGAACAATATTACCTGGCACTGCTGCTATTTGCGTAAATGGGAGCTTTAACTGGCGGGATGGCACTTTCTCATAAATAGAAACGTTCTCCTTCTGCACAGAAGGTAATATTATCCCGGTGGTAGGTTTATTAATCGTTGTATGTGTAGTCGATGCTGCATTTGCCTGATAAATGCATAACAACCCCAAGAAAATTATTGCAAAACCAGCCTTAAAAAACTTTCTTCCCATTTTAAAAACTCAAGAACCAAAAACAAATACACACAATAAATATTTAGTTAGCAACCAGAAACAAAACTAACCCTTAGAACGTCCTTTAATATTCTGGAGAATATAAAAAATCATATTACAGTAACCTTTCAGAGAGATGAAAGATATTTCAAAAAAGCTCTTTAGAATATTATCCTGGGATATTTTATCATTCCATTCTTGCCATATTGAATCACGAGAAAATGTCGCTCTAACATAATTAATACTTTGTTCATGGCTCATTGGCATAATCTTCAGGCCAATTTTATTATTGTAAGCATGAACTATTTGTACTGGAATATCGCATTTTCCGTAACCATCATCCAGATGAAGAGACAACTGCTGTGTTTTATCAATATCTTTTAGGTCGGAAATATTATCAATGATAACCCCTAGTCCTCCTTCGGAGAAATCAAGAACAGAACAAGGGTAGTTTCGCCCATCAGTCAGTTGGATCACACCTTTGAAAGACACGTCGATACGCGGAGAAAAACGCACCTGTTTTTGTTCAATAGAGACAGCCAAAGTTGCGCCAATAATAATTGTATTATAAAGCAACCAAACTAAACAAAAGAGATTCAGGATCGCAATATGCCCTTGCAAATTATAAAAATTAACAATACCCATTATCAATCCAAGTAAGTTTAAAATAGCAAAAATGAGGTAGGGATATGATATTCGCCAGTCAACAAACTTATTTTTTATTAATCCCCCTTTAGCCGTAACATTAAAGCGCCCTTTTGCCGGAGCAAGTAATGCAACAAGCGTCGGTAGCGTAATGTACCAGGCCAGCACCATTTCGTAAATCTCATTCCAGAAAGAATGCCTGTATTTTCCTTGTATTCTTGAGTTAGTTAAAACTATAACAAATAGATAAGGCAAAACATAAGACATAATATCCGCTATCGATGCATCTATCAGATTAACTGAAAAGAAAATGGGGCATAATGGTGCACACAAGAAAATCAGTCGTGGCACACCTGATAAAAAGTGCATCATGCTGCTGAGATAGCAAAGGCGCTGTGATAATGTCAGGCCTTTGCCTAATAATGGATTGTCAATACGCAAGATTTGGATCATTCCCCTGGCCCACCGAATCCGTTGCCCAATATGGGCTGATAATGTTTCGGTGGCAAGTCCGGCAGCCAGAGGATAGCGAAGGTACGCAGAGCTGTAACCTGCACGATGCAAACGTAACGACGTATGCGCATCTTCCGTTACTGTTTCGACTGCAATGCCACCCACCTCATCCAAAGCAGATCTACGGATAATTGCGCACGAACCACAAAAAAATGAAGCATTCCAGGTATCCGTTCCATTCTGGATTAATCCATAAAAGAGATGCCCTTCATTTGGCTTTTGCCGAAACTGTCCCAGATTTCGCTCAAAAGGATCAGGGGAGAAAAAATGATGTGGTGTTTGCAACATCGATAGTTTTTCATCAGCAATAAACCAACCCATTGTTTTCGTTAAAAAAGAAACAGAAGGTATATGATCGCAATCAAAAATAGCAACAAATTCTCCGTTAGCTATTTTAAGCGCATTATTTATGTTTCCGGCCTTAGCATGTTCATGTGTTTCTCTTGCGACATAATGAATGCCTGATTCATCTGCGAATCTTCTAAACTCTTGCCTGGCGCCATCATCAAGGATCCAGACGTGTAATTTATCTTTTGGCCAGTCTAATGCCAGTGCACCATAAACTGTATTCTTCACAACCGTCAGAGGTTCATTATAAGTGGGTATTAATATATCAACATTAGGCCATTCTTCTTTATTGTCTGGTAAGGGTATACACTCTCTGTTCAATGGAAAGCAAACCTGAAAGTAACCCAGTAATAAGACAAGCCAGGCATACGTCTCAGCAACTAATAGCGTTACTGAAAAGAAGCTGTCTGGAACCTCATCCAGGATAACTGAAGAAGAGTAACGCCACCATAGATATCTGGAAGATATGAGTACGCCAATCCCCATCAAAATAAGGGTAATTATCCTTCCCTTAAAAAAATTGATGAGAAAAACAGAGATGCAAATGATAATAGAGAATAATATTTGTTGATAAAGTCCAAGAGGCTGTTCGACAATCGATATAAAAACAAAACATAGCAATATAGCAACAACCAGAAGGATTTTGTTGTATGCTTCTTTATTTTTAAAGATCATGGCATCTAGTCATTCATTAATACTATTATTCAAACTGTGTGTTTTTTTGAAACATAAGTAACCAATTCAATGAAATTTAACACATTAACACCATGTTATCTGAGCTCTACCATTTTGCTTACTTTTGTATAATCGTTCATCTGCCAACAATTTCAACCGTTCAATATTATTCATACACTCGTCAGTATTAGCTACGCCAATGCTGCAACTACAATTCAACCCACCCATCGAGAAATGAACAATTCGGTGCAAAATTCTTGTTAGTTGATTTACATCTTTATCATGATAAATGATAGCGAACTCATCGCCGCCAAACCGATAAATTTCACCTTTACTGCGAGGCAATTCATCTTTAATAAGATTAACTATTTTTATGAGTACCTCATCACCAAACAAATGGCCAAACTTATCATTAATGGTTTTAAATTTATCTATGTCAAACAGACATAAGTATCCAAATTTTTCGCTCAATATTTTGATATCTTTATCAAAACTCCGGCGACCAGAAGCCCGTGTAAGCGCATCATAAGTACCAAAATCATATATTTCTCTAATTGCATTGATCTCTTCAGTATTAAAGAATAGATTTTCTCCACGTAAACCATAATGATGATCCGACAATATAGATTCTTTTTCCAACCTACCCTTATATATAATGTTTTGCAGCAAATTAATATAATAGTAATATATTATGACTGCAGATACCGCCGAAGCAAAAACAAATAGCAAACACATATAAATATACTTGCTTTTTTTGTAAGCCACGATAAATATCATTTCAGGGATGTAAGAATATGTCAGGGTGATGGCCGAGATCTCAAATACAGCATCATTTATCAAAAAATCATCACCCGCAATTTTCTTTTCATTATCATTAATATCATAAAATGAGACATAGATATCTTCTCGTTCCCCTGACTGATTTCTTATCAGAGATAAATAACGTTCTGGATCCACTACTGATATCAAACTAGTTCTTTTTGCTATGGGATGTGCATAATAAACATAGTATTTATCTTTTAAACTAATAACACCTCTTTCAAATTCGTTAATTACCCGAACAGAGGAAACTATGTCGTCACAAAAATCATCTCCTTTTGACGTAATTTTGATACATTTATCATCACTAATCATATAAGGACCCAGATCATATAAATATCCAGGATGTTGGAAATTTGAAAAGCTATCGCGTATTTTATTTAACAGTTCATCTGGTGATATCTCTAGTTCATAAAATACATTATTAGATACTGAACGACGATACTCAGACACATTAGCAATAGCAAGCCCACTATCAATAATAGATACCTTTACCGAATTAACTCGGTCTTTAACATACATAGTGTATAAATAACAAGTGACTACAGAGACGCACAAAAAATACAAAAAACAGATTCCTGCGGCCTTTTTTTTATATTTGAACATTGCGTTATTTTCTTTTTTTCGGTTTATTGTCTATATGCCACTCTGAAAATGGTAACGGTTTCTGGTATAAGTATCCCTGGACATGAGAGAATCCTAACTTTTGTAATTCTCTGGCCTGGCTTTCGGTTTCAACACCTTCAGCTATAACCGGCATATTTTCTTCACGGGCAAGGCTAGATATGAAATAGACAATTCTGTTTGTTTCATCGAAAATTCCTGAGGTAAACTCCGAATCAATTTTAATGCTATCAGGCCTTACTTTATAAAGTTTTTTCAAATCAGCTAAACCGCTGCCGAAATCATCAAGTGAAATCTTAATACCGTTTTCTTTTAAAATATTTATATTATTGTAAAAGCTATCATTTATGTCTTTTACTGCCGATTCGGTGATCTCCAGGCAGATTTGATCAGCATTTATACTAAACGTATTAATTAATGACAAAACCCGGAAGTGGAAATCAAATTCATTTAATTGCCACGGAGATACATTAATATGCAGGAGAAAATCATTCGTAATTTCATATTCACGGCTAAATGCCCCAAATTCTCCAATAGCCGTTTCCAGTACAAAATCACCCAATTCTTTAATTAAGCCAATTTCTTCAGCAACAGGTACGAAAATTGATGGTGGTATTATGCCATTTTCAACTGACAACCAACGGCATAACGCCTCCGCACCTACAACCTTATTATTCGCCATATCAATAATAGGTTGATAGACTAAATAAAACTCACTACTCGCAATCCCCTTTTTTATATTTCCAGCGACCCAGACTTTTTGATCAAGTTCATGAGCCTTGATGTCATCATAAAACATAAATTCAGATTCTTTATTTTCTCGCATAGCCGTTAATGCCAGTTTCAGCTTGCCTTCATAATTTGATACATTTTCCCCTACAAAAGTTTCGCAAATAGCAATTTTATGAACATAAATATTTCTTAGACAAATAATATGATCAGGGAGATTTAAAATTGATAATTTCTCGATGAACTCTTCACAATGAGTATGACATAGCAACAAATATGTTTCAGTTGAGACTTTCAGTATGTCACAGTATCGAGAATATTTTTCTGATATTTTTGATTTTATATCATTTATAATCTCGTCATATTTTTTACTTCCATGTATCGCCTCAACAAACTCTAATCCATAGATACAAAGCATGCCAACTGCTAAGTAGGTTTTATTGTTGGTTTCAATAACAGATTTATTGATATAGAAGCAACTTCCTTGCTCACAAGAAACAAGATTAAGTAACCGCTCCATTCGTTCTTTGTATTTATCACTTATGTTATTAATGATTTTTTTCAGCTCAATAATCTCACTGCTGTCATTTTGCACAATTTCAATTTTGTCGTTGCGGTATACTGAATTCGCTAATTTTTTCAAATGCTCTATCAGTTTATTGGACTCTTTTTTAATTTTCTTTGTTATCTTTTCAACAACATACCATAATAAACAGAAGCAAACCAAACCACATAAAAACATCAATGTAAAATATTTATTGATGTTTGCATCCTCTGATTTCTGATAGTGAAAATAATGGAATCTGACATCAGGAAGTCTGGGGAGTGATATGACATTATCGGTATAGTTGCCACTGTCATTACTTATGTTATAACTACCTGATGAGTTACGAACAATAAGATGCAGCATTGATTTTTCATTACCTACCATAATTTTTTTATTCTGCTCCATGAATAAAATATCAGCTTCACCAGCCAATTTATTAAGATAATTACTAAAATATCTTTCATCAAGATCTAAATGCATTAACTTCAGAGCAAACGAATTTTTTTCTTCTTCGGATGGACGTAATGAAAACGAGAAACATTTTTTCCCTGCAATGCCATAGCAGTTATACCACGGTGACCATTTTGAATAAGTCCCTTTCGGCAATTTATTCCAGGGGCGAGATTCAGGATCAAAGTATTTATCGCTAATTTCACCATCAACCCCAGTAAAAGGTTTACCGGGTTCTGATTGGCCAAAAAACTTAATCACACCACCATCAGTTCGAATAAAGCTAAGATACTTCCCGTTATTCAACATTATCCCAACTAGATTAACGGAATCTATTTTCTTCATCCGATGGATGACCGCTTGTTTGATTTCATTTTCATCATGTAACAGATAAATAGCATCTTTTAACGCATCAGCTTCTTTTTCAATTTTAGAAAAAAAATTATTTAAATTATTGTTAATAAGTATAAGATTAATACGCGAAGAATTTTCTTCTATTTTTTTATGAAAATCAATCGCCGTAATAAATGAAAAAATAATATAGACTGTAACGGCTAATATAAGCGCAGTGTTAAATCTTGAATTTAATTTTTCAGTAATGCTATACATATTGGAGTTCTGACTAAAGTGTTATCAATAGTTCCGATATTACATCGTATAAAATTACTTATAATTGATGGTGTTAATATCCCTCATTATGATTTTATTACTTGAAACATTTCCTCCCAACGAATATACCATGATGAGAAGATTCATTTTTCCTTAATTTACAAAAGTGATTATCATAGTTTTTACTTTAACTGAACCAACATTGTTATACTTAATATTCGTGCTTTTGTCTCTTTTGCCCACGCTACCGCCTTTCGTTAATTTTCAACGAAATAATTAAGATATGAAAATATTTATAAATGTCGACATAACTGTCACATACCGCACAGTTGCGCCATCGCCACTTTTACCACCCAAAAGAGGCATTAATATGTAATCTCAGCAATCCATTCCGTTTATTTATCTGTTCTTCAGATATGAGCAATGTGACTCTTTTAACCCAAATAAATTAATCAATAACCTTAGAGAAAGTGGTCATTATTAGTTGATTGCTAAGGCTGTAGAGCGCCCATCAACCTGAACAGATAAATACGTTGAGGAATACACGATCGATAAAACAATAAGGTGCAGTGGCAGACGACTATTTTATTTTTAAAACAATAGTCTGTGAACCATGCCTGGTATGAGTAGATTCTAGTGAGAGAAGGTTTTTGTAAGTTTAAAATCCTATAAAACATCAAATTAGCAGAATTTTAAACCAGATTAGAAATGTATTTTCTACATAACGAAACAATAGTTGCAACTATTTTCAGCAAATTTAACCAAAAGTGATAACATGCAACATTGTTGATGCAGATCAAAAAAAAACGATTTTATAGTGCTGGGCGTTGTTTAAACTTTGTCCTCAAAAATCAAACTGTTACCATAAGAAATAGTTCACTGCGGAACTCAGAATAATAACGCGCAAAATAGCCAACAATTTAAATTATCACCATATCTAAAAATAAAGCTTTCCGATAACTTAAATTCGTATTATCACGACAACATTTATCACCATTCATCTCTTAAGAAAAACTTAACTTTAGCGTTATCAGATCGACTCGTTCTTTTAATCTATTTCCTGCCAAAACCCCAATCGGTGATAAATGACATCAGCACAATGTTGTACCAGCGCAACTGTTTTTCCTGAACGCTCTCAGCATAGACCGATCTTTCGCTAATATTTAATAGATATCTCTAAACAGGGGGATGTGTGGAAAATAAGAAATGCGAAAATGGTGGAATAAAAATTACAATCTGCTGTACATTTTATTTTTACAAATAAATTTTGCTGAAAGCTCGTGTAAAGAGGGAATAAGAAAACAGAGTGCGGACAACAAGTTCACACTCTGCACTAATTCATTTAGACGTGAGCAACGGGTTTTGGCGTGTGTCCGGCATTGCGTAGCAGCATCAGTAAGTAGATAAACGACACACTGGCGATCATGATAAACAGCAGATTATCAGAAAAATTCTGCATTAGCATGGCAGTAAAAGACGGCCCAAACAAACTACCCACGGTATAACTCAACAACAATGCTTGATTCATTGCGACCAGTTGATGATGTTCAACTTTCTCACAAGCCCAGGCCATCGCCACCGGATAAAGCGTAAAACCGGCTGCACCGAGGATGAACAATGCTGGAGCCATTGCCGCCTGACTTAACATCGCGATACTACCGAGAATGACGACAAATACCTGAACACGCAGTACCAGCAGACGACCAAATTTATCCGCCAGACGGCCAATTGGCCATTGCCCGAGGATACCGGCACTAACCAGTACCGCCATCCAGAATCCGATGCTGGCATTGCTAATCCCTTTATGATTGAGGTACAGAGGCATCAGACCATACAAAGAACCCAGAACGATTCCCGAGATAATGCAGCCATTCACGCCAAGTCGTGCCTGGCGAAGTTTTAGCATTGACGTCATGGGCGTCGAAGCATGATTTTCAGCCTGTTGATTCAGGATACGAGTAAACAGCAGCGGCAAGATCCCCGCCAGGGTCAACCCCGTAGCCCACGGCAATACGCTCATCAATTCGGTTGAAACTTTACTGAGCAGTAACTGGCCTAAAAACGTCCCCACATAATAAACCATCATATAGGCAGCAAGTAACCGCCCACGGTTACGTGACGTTCCGCTGCACATCAGCGCGCTTTCCACCACAACCCAAATCATGGCGCAACCGACGCCTGCGACGAAACGCCAGGCTAACCAGCTCCAGAATCCAATCATCAAACCAAGCCCGACACAGCCTGCCGCAAAAATGAAGGAAGCAAGGTAATAACTGCGATTAAACCCAAAGCGTTTAATGACATACCCTGTCAGTAAAGTACCGACCAGGTTGCCGGTAAAATAAGATGAACTGACGACACCGACCTGCCATGTGGGCAAATGCGCCTGGGCGAGCCATAGCGGCACCAGTGTATTTAACACCGCGATCGCCAGAGTCAACAAAAGTAAGCCAGACAGCAAAAGCATGACAGGCCGGGTATACGTGGACATGAATTAAAACCGTGAGGAAGCTCAAATTTCATGCGCATCATGCCACCACCAAAAACATTGTCAATGGGTGAAAATACGTACATAACGTAGCGGCTGTATTATCGATTTATATTACTCATTCATAACACTAATGACGAAAAGATAATCAGTCTCATCTACTTGTTTTTATTGAACTAACATAAAGTTCATGCATTTCGTTCAGTCGAAAAATTTCATGGTCACAGCAAACCTGGATTTCCCGTCTATGCTTTCAGGGCAACGCATCGCGTCTGAACGATTTCAGGCGTACCACTGACTCTCGAAAGGAGAAGAGAATGACCAAACCGTATGTTCGTCTCGATAAAAATGATGCTGCTGTTTTGTTAGTTGATCACCAGGCTGGTTTACTTTCCCTTGTGCGGGATATTGAACCTGACAAATTTAAAAATAACGTGCTGGCGCTGGGTGACTTAGCTAAATATTTCAATTTACCTACCATTCTTACCACCAGCTTTGAAACTGGTCCTAACGGCCCACTGGTCCCTGAACTGAAAGCACAGTTTCCGGATGCACCTTATATTGCGCGTCCTGGAAATATTAACGCCTGGGATAACGAAGATTTTGTCAAAGCAGTTAAAGCGACAGGTAAAAAACAACTGATTATTGCAGGGGTGGTAACCGAGGTTTGCGTAGCATTTCCGGCACTTTCCGCAATTGAAGAAGGGTTTGATGTCTTTGTGGTGACTGACGCGTCAGGAACCTTTAACGAAATTACCCGGCATTCGGCATGGGATCGCATGTCACAAGCGGGGGCGCAATTGATGACGTGGTTTGGTGTCGCCTGCGAACTGCACCGTGACTGGCGTAACGATATCGAAGGCCTGGCGACGCTGTTCTCTAACCACATTCCTGATTATCGTAATTTGATGACCAGTTACGACACCTTAACGAAACAGAAATAAAAGAGAACCGGGGCCGAAACCCCGGTTATAACGCTTTAGCTGGCAACAGCCATACCCACGGTCATATGCAAACCGTAGAATACGCCGCGACCGATTAATTCCCCTGCAAGAAGCAGGATGAATGACACGGAAAGCAGCGGCACCGCAGGCTGAAAACCTTTTAACTGCGGAGCAATCCACAAGCACAGTGCCACAGCGATAAGCACAATCCGCCAGGCCATCAGTGCACCGTAATCCGGCACCAGCGCCGCAGCCTGTTGTACAGAAGAGTGAATCGTAGCGAGTTCAGCCCCCTGCATTACAGACATTACACCGCTCACCACCAACGCCAGCACTGAAATTGCCGGAAGTAAACGCATCACCCAGCCATTAACCCCCGCCAGACGCAGTAACAGATATCCCAGCAGCGGGCCACCCATAAACATGGTCAGGAAGAAGCCCATCGGTGTCCAGATGCTGTACCAGGTCGGTACGGTATCGATGCTGTTATACACACGTACCATCATCCAGACAAATACCACACCGAGAACCATCGTCACCACCAGCCACAGCGCGCGTAATACCGGTGACAGCTTTTTCAGCATTGCCAGCAACCAGCCGATGCCACCAACGGCAAAAAAGATCGAACCGCTGGCGATTTCGTTACTCAACGCCGAAGCGCCAACCCGATTGAGTGAGTTAAAGGCGCGCATCGGTGAACCAAGGTGAAGCATTGAGGCAATAAAGCCAATGCCCATCAGTACCCACAAGCCAAACATACAGGCAATAACCCGCTGTTGGGTATCGGCCCGAAGTTCACCTTTCAACAAGGCAAATGCCAGAACGATAAAACCGCCCACTACACACTGCCCGAAGACCGTGAAGATCATCAACGGCCACTCATGCCATCCACTTCCCATCTCACACCTCCTTCGGATTTGCCAGGTAGCCAGTGGTATCCCCGGTTGGGCGGCTGTTGGCGTTAGGTTTGATCACAATATTTGGTTTGGTAAAGTGCGCTCTTGGCAACGGCGCAACGGCGGCCAGATCGCCATGTTTTTTACGCAACTCGTCGATAGGGCCGAAATCCAGCGCCCGCAGCGGGCAAGACTCGACACAGATCGGTTTTTTACCTTCCGCGACACGATCATAACAACCATCACATTTGGTCATATGTCCTTTGGTTTCGTTGTACTGTGGCGCACCATACGGGCAAGCCATATGGCAGTAACGACAGCCAATACACACATCTTCATCGACAACGACAAAACCATCTTCACGTTTATGCATCGCGCCGCTCGGGCAGACTTTGGTACACGCCGGATCTTCGCAGTGATTACATGAAATCGAGAGATAGTAGGCAAATACGTTCTGATGCCAGACGCCGTTATCTTCCTGCCAGTCGCCGCCCGCATATTCATAAATTCGGCGGAAGCTGACTTCTGGTGTCAAATCTTTGTAGTCTTTACAAGCCAGTTCGCAGGTTTTGCAACCGGTGCAACGACTGGAATCAATAAAAAATCCATACTGGGTTGTCATCGGTTACTCCTTACACCTTTTCAACCTGAACGAGGTTTGTATGTGACGGATTCCCCTTGGCGAGAGGAGATGGGCGTTGAGTGGTCAGTACGTTGATACAACCGCCCTGATCAACACGTTTCGCATCGGGGTCATACCAGGCACCTTCACCCAATGCGACCACGCCCGGCATCATTCGTGGCGTTACTTTCGCCTCAATATGAACCTCACCGCGATCGTTAAAGATCCGCACCTTATCGCCATTGTTGATACCGCGTTTTTGCGCATCAATTGGGTTGATCCACATTTCCTGGCGACAAGTCGCTTTCAGCACATCAACGTTACCGTAGGTGGAGTGCACACGAGATTTGTAGTGGAAACCTGTAAGTTGCAGCGGATACTGTTTATTCAGCGGATCCTGATAACTTTCAAAGCCCGGCGTGTAGATCGGCAGTGGATCGATCACATCGCCTTCTGGCAATTCCCAGGTAGCTGCAATATCAGCCAGTGCCTGTGAATAGATCTCAATTTTGCCCGATGGCGTGGTCAATGGATTTGCCTGCGGATCTTCCCGGAAGGCTTTATAAGCAACGTGATGCCCTTGTGGATCACGCTTTTTAAAGATCCCCTGCTTACGAAACTCTTCAAAGGTCGGCAATTCAGGAATCGCTTCTCGCGACTGGGCATACAGGTGGCGCATCCACTCTTCCTGGGTACGCCCTTCAGTAAACTGTTGCTCGACGCCAAGGCGTTTTGCCAGTTCGCTGGTCATCTCATAGATGGTCTTACATTCAAAGCGCGGTTTAATCACCTGGTCATTGAAAATTACGTAGGACATATTTCCGCAGGAAGCATCCAGCGCAAAGTCCATCTGCTCAGAGGCGGTGCAATCCGGCAACAGGATGTCAGCATATTTTGCTGATGAGGTCATGTGGCAGTCGATAACTACAATCAATTCGCACTTCTTATCATCCTGAAGGATTTCATGAGTGCGGTTGATTTCCGAGTGCTGGTTAATCAGGCAGTTACCGGCATAGTTCCAGATCATCTTAATCGGAACATCCAGCTTATCTTTACCGCGCACACCATCACGCAGCGCTGTCATTTCCGGACCGCGTTCAATCGCATCGGTCCACATAAACATGGAAATGCTGGTTTGGATCGGGTTTTCGAGGGTCGGCATACGGACAAACGGTAAGCTGTATGAGCCTTCGCGCGCCCCGGTGTTGCCACCGTTAATACCGACGTTACCGGTGAGGATCGCCAGCATTGAGATAGCACGAGTGGCGATTTCACCGTTAGCGTGGCGTTGTGGTCCCCAACCCTGGCTGATAAACGCCGGTTTAGTGCTGCCAATTTCCCGCGCCAGTTTGATGATTTTGTCCGCCGGAATACCCGTAATTTGCGAAGCCCATTCCGGCGTTTTAGCAACGCCGTCCGGCCCTTCACCCAGAATGTAGGCTTTATAGTGACCGTTTTTCGGCGCACTGGCAGGCAACGTTTTTTCGTCGTAACCGACACAATATTTATCGAGAAACTCTTGATCAACCAGGTTTTCAGTGATCATGACATATGCCAGACCATTAACCAGTGCGGCATCTGTTCCCGGACGGATCGGGATCCATTCATCTTCGCGCCCGGCACCGGTGTCTGTATAGCGCGGATCGATAATGATCATGCGAGCATTTGATTTCTGACGCGCCTGTTCGAGGTAATAAGTCACCCCGCCGCCGCTCATTCGCGTTTCGCCCGGGTTATTACCAAACAGTACCACCAGCTTACTGTTTTCAATATCTGACGGGCTGTTGCCATCAGCCCAGCCGCCGTAGGTATAGTTCAGACCTTCCGCAATTTGCGCGGAGGAGTAGTCACCATAATGGTTCAGGTAACCGCCACAGCAGTTCATTAAACGCGCCACCAGGGTATTTCCCGGTGGCCAGGAGCGGGTCATGGTGCCGCCCAGCGTACCTGTACCATAGTTCAGATAGATGGATTCGTTGCCATATTCTTTAATCAGACGCTGCATATTAGTAGCGATAATGTCGTAGGCTTCTTCCCAGCTAATGCGCTCAAATTTGCCTTCACCACGCGCCCCTACCCGTTTCATCGGATATTTCAGACGATCAGGATTATAAACGCGACGACGCATGGAACGCCCACGCAGACAGGCGCGCACCTGATGCAGGCCGTCGTAATTGTCATCACCGGTATTATCCGTTTCGACGTATTTGATCTCACCGTCCACGACATGCATACGTAGCGGGCAGCGGCTGCCACAGTTAACTGTACAGGCGCTCCAGACAACCTTCTCGTCAGAATTTGCCGCAATGGCGTTATCGACAGCGTGCGCTATTCGACTAAAAGGTAATGTTAATGCGCTGCTGGCCATCGCCAGGCCGCCGATCGCTGTCGTTTTTACCAAACCACGGCGACTCACCTCAGCAGCCAATACCGCATCAGGGATTTTCGTTTTCATAATGGCTCACTCAAGCTTGCTTACGATTGATTCCAGTAACAAACCGTATTGTGTAATTATTTTTATAGCGGCGCGCTATATAGGTTTGTATACATCGAATGATTTGAAAATCAACGAGATAGATAGATTTTCACTCGAAAGTAGTATTACGCGTAAGTGAAATGTAATTATTGTTTGGTATCAAAAGGAGACAAAAAAAGCGCCCGCAGGCGCTTTTTAGATTCGGCATATTTAGATATTAGCCAATATATTCCAGTCCGTTCATGTACGGACGCAGAACTTCTGGTACTTCAATACGGCCATCAGCCTGCTGATAGTTTTCCATTACCGCAACCAACGTACGACCAACAGCCAGACCAGAACCGTTCAGGGTATGAACCAGACGGGTTTTCTTGTCTGACTTGCTGCGGCAACGTGCCTGCATACGACGTGCCTGGAAATCCCAGACGTTAGAGCAGGAAGAGATCTCGCGGTAGGTGTTCTGTGCCGGGATCCATACTTCCAGGTCGTAAGTTTTGCAAGCGCCAAAGCCCATGTCGCCAGTGCAAAGAATGATTTTACGGTACGGCAGACCCAGCAGTTGCAGGACTTTTTCTGCATGACCGGTCATCTCTTCCAGTGCCGCCATAGAGTCTTCCGGACGCACGATCTGAACCATTTCAACTTTGTCGAACTGGTGCATACGGATCAGGCCGCGAGTGTCACGACCATAAGAACCAGCTTCAGAACGGAAGCACGGTGTATGGGCGGTCATCTTAATTGGCAGATCATCTTCATCGATGATTTCACCGCGCACCAGGTTGGTCAGCGGAACTTCCGCCGTCGGGATCAGCGCGTAGTTACTGGTGTCAGCTTCTTCTTCCAGCGGACGAGTATGGAACAGGTCACCAGCAAATTTCGGCAACTGACCAGTACCGTACAGCGTGTCCTGGTTAACCAGATACGGGACATAGTTTTCGCTATAGCCATGCTGCTCGGTGTGCAGATCCAGCATAAACTGCGACAGCGCACGGTGCATACGAGCGATTTGCCCTTTCATCACCACAAAGCGCGAACCGGTCAGCTTAACTGCTGCTGCAAAGTCAAAACCTGAGTGCATTTCACCCAGCGTCACGTGGTCACGAACTTCAAAGTCAAACTCGCGCGGGGTGCCCCAGCGGCTAACTTCAACGTTGTCATTTTCGTCTTTACCTACCGGCACTTCATCTGCAGGCAGGTTAGGGATTGTCAGCGCGATATCGCGAATTTCAGCCTGTAAAGCATCCAGCTCGGCTTTTGCTGCATCCAGCTCTTCGCCCAGTTTGTTCACTTCCAGACGTAAAGGCTCAATATCTTCCCCGCGCGCTTTCGCCTGGCCAATGGATTTCGATCGGGAGTTACGCTCCGCTTGCAGGTTTTCCGTTTTGACCTGCAATACTTTACGACGCTCTTCAAGAGCGCCCAGCTTATCTACATCCAGCTTAAAGCCCCGGCGTGCCAGTTTTTCAGCGACTGCGTCTGGCTCATTACGCAGCAGATTGGGATCGAGCATGCTTATCCTGTGCTTATCGAATTAAATGGGAGATGTGGCCACAGCCTGCGACCACAGGGATACAGTAACAACATTACCGCAACGATAACATTAACGGTAGCGTTTTATGGGGCTATTTTGATCCTGTTCAGCCAGCCAGGCGAGCTTTTCGCCAATCTTGCCTTCAAGGCCTCTGTTGGTCGGGAAATAATAGCGTGTTTGTGCTATTTCCGGCGGGAAGTAAACCTCACCGGCGGCATAAGCGTTTGCTTCATCATGAGCGTAACGATATTCCTGCCCGTAGCCCATTTCCTTCATCAGTTTGGTCGGCGCATTGCGCAAGTGAACTGGCACGTCATAATCCGGACGTTCGCGAGCATCGGCCAGCGCGGCTTTAAACGCAGTATACACAGCGTTACTTTTTGGTGCGCAAGCCAGATAAACAATCGCCTGGGCAATGGCGCGCTCGCCCTCTGCCGGACCCACGCGGGTAAAGCAATCCCAGGCAGCTATTGCCACCTGCATCGCACGCGGATCAGCATTGCCGACATCTTCCGACGCTATTGCAAGGCAGCGACGTGCGACATATAACGGATCGCCACCGGCAGTAATAATTCGCGCATACCAGTAAAGCGCCGCATCGGGGGCGCTACCGCGCACAGATTTATGCAGCGCGGAAATCAGATCGTAAAAGCGATCGCCTTTGTTATCGAAGCGGGCACTGCGCTCACCGGCGATTTCCGTCAATAATTCTGTCTTCAGAACACGTTTACCGCTGTTATCGACTTCGGCCATATCCGCCATCATTTCCAGCGTATTTAACGCCCGGCGCGCATCGCCATTCACCAGTTCAGCAATCGCCCGACGCGTCTCATCTGGCAGAACAATATCTTGCCCACCGTAACCGCGGGTTTTGTCTTCCATCGCCTGAGTCAGTACTTGCTCAATATCCTCTGTGCTAAGGGATTTCAGCAGATAAACTCGGGCACGGGAAAGCAATGCCGAGTTAAGTTCAAACGACGGGTTTTCAGTCGTCGCGCCAATGAAAGTGATGGTGCCATCTTCAATATGCGGTAGAAAAGCATCCTGCTGACTTTTGTTGAAGCGGTGAACTTCATCAACAAACAGAATGGTGCGCCGACCGGCATTGCGGTTCTGCCGCGCTCGCTCGATTGCCTCGCGAATCTCTTTAACGCCAGAGGTGACGGCTGAAATACGTTCCACATCAGCATTCGCATAGCGGGCAATGACTTCTGCGAGGGTCGTTTTACCAGTACCGGGTGGCCCCCAGAGGATCATGGAATGCAAGTGCCCCGCTTCGATAGCACGCGGCAACGGTTTCCCCGCAGCCAGCAAATGCTGCTGGCCGATATACTGTGCTAAATTTTCTGGCCGCATACGCGCGGCCAGAGGTTGAAAAGTATTATCCGAAAAATCGAGCGACAGATTGCTCACTCAGGGCCTCTACTTACGTTGGTCATCTACCGTTACGCCTTGTGGCGGGGTGAAGGTAAATTTCGCTGCATCCACAGCACCGTTTTGCTGGGATTTCAGTTGATAACTACTGCGCTGATCGTCCTGCTCTACCGCACTAAACTGATGGATCGTACCATCGCGCCCCACATTAATGGTGAATTGCTTCAGATTGCCATTGCTGGCTTTCGGCGTCAGGATAAAGTCATCGCCATTCTGTTTGATGTTGTATTGCTGCCAGTCACTGGACTGGTTACGGGCAATCAGCATAAACGGCGTATTGCCGGTGGCATCTTTCAGCCAGGTTGCCGTGGCTTGTTCAACAAAGGGATTATAGAACCACAGTGTTTTACCGTCAGAAACCAGAACACTTTCATCCGGCTGAGTCATATGCCAGTTAAACAGATTAGGGCGTTTCACCCATAAATCCCCCTGACCTTCCTGTACAGCAGCGCCGCTACCGTCAGTGACCTTTTGCGTAAAGCTGGCATGGAAACTGCTGACTTTATCCAGGCGGCTTTTCAGATCGCTTGCGGCGTCAGCCCAAACGCTGCTCGCCACGAAGCTTGAGAGTAATGCACAGGTGATGGCAATTTTTTTCATCATTGTTCCTCAAATTACGTCACTCCCAAACGGGAGTTCCCTCTACTCTCTATTCCAGGCTAATAATCAGCTTGAGGAAAGAAGAAAATACTGAATTTTCAGTTGATGGAGTGCCGGATGCAACGTTATCACGTCTTATCCGGCCTACGATTCACCAATTAGTCAAATGGCGGTGGGGCCAGCACTTCACGATTACCGTTGTGACCCTGTTCGCTGACGATCCCCTGCGCTTCCATCTGTTCTACGATGCGTGCGGCACGGTTGTAACCGATGCGGAACTGACGCTGAACACCGGAAATAGACGCTTTGCGTTTTTCAGTGACAAACGCCACCGCCTGATCGAACAACGGATCCAGCTCTTCAGCACCGTCAAAACCACCCGCACCACCTTCACTTTCGCTGTCGGAAGTGATGCCGTCAACATACTGCGGACGACCACGGGCTTTCCAGTCCTGCACCACCGCATGTACTTCCTGATCGCGAACAAAGGCACCGTGAACACGTACTGGCATGGTGGAGTTAGGCCCGGAGTAGAGCATATCCCCCATTCCCAGTAGCGATTCTGCGCCAGCCTGATCAAGAATGGTACGTGAGTCGATCTTGCTGGATACCGTGAAGGCGATACGGGTCGGAATGTTCGCTTTAATCAGACCAGTAATAACATCAACCGAAGGACGTTGCGTTGCCAGTACGAGGTGGATACCCGCGGCACGGGCTTTTTGCGCCAGACGTGCAATCAGCTCTTCCACTTTTTTACCCACCGTCATCATCAGGTCGGCAAATTCGTCCACCAGCACCACGATATACGGCTCTTTTTTCAGCACCGGATGCTGTGCATCCATACTATCGCCCGGCTTCCAGTACGGATCTGGAATTGGCCGCATCATACGATCAGCTTCAGCAATTTTTTCGTTATAACCTGCCAGGTTACGCACACCAAGTGCCGACATCAGCTTATAACGACGTTCCATCTCGTTGACACACCAGCGCAGAGCATTAGCTGCATCTTTCATGTCGGTAACGACTTCCGTTAACAGATGCGGGATACCTTCATAAACCGAAAGCTCCAGCATTTTCGGGTCGATCATGATGAAACGCACATCTTCCGGCTGCGCTTTATAGAGCATACTCAGGATCATAGCGTTCACACCGACAGACTTACCGGAACCGGTAGTCCCCGCAACCAATAAGTGCGGCATTTTCGCCAGATCGGCAACCACCGGCTCACCGGCAATATCTTTACCCAATACAATCGTCAACGGTGATGGGTTATCACGGAACCTGGCGTTATCCAGCACTTCGCGCAAATAAACGGTCTGGCGTTTTTTATTCGGTAATTCCAGACCTACATAAGGTTTACCTGGGATTACTTCAACTACACGGACTGCCACTGTTGATAACGAACGGGCAAGGTCACGTGACAAGTTAGAAATACGCGCGGCTTTTACACCCGGTGCCAGGTTCAGTTCAAAGCGAGTGATAACTGGCCCTGGTGAGTAGTTAACAACATCGGCTTTAATGCGGAAATCAGCCAGGCGCGCCTCCACCAGACGTGCCATTTGTTCGAGCGCAAAGGTATCTACTGGCTCCACTTCGCTCGGCGGCGGCGTCAACAAATCCAGCGATGGCAACGGCGTTGTCGGCTTGTGCAACGGACGACTGTCGCCATTGCGCATTAACAGCGGATGAAGCAGGGTATCCTGCGGCTGCGGCACGACTGGTTGCTGTGGCTGTTGATACTGCGGCTGCGACGCGACCGGTTGTTGCGGCTGTTGATATTGCGGCTGCGGCGCGACCGGTTGTTGCGGCTG
>NZ_KE138676.1:82204-231235 GCF_000408325.1 Escherichia sp. KTE52 | reverse complement strand
AGGTTCAACAATTGGCGTAAACAGCGGCTCGTGTGGACCATCATCCACTAATGCTTTCATCGGTGAAAATTCAAAATCATCCAGCGAGAACGGATTCGCCCCCGCAGGTTGTTCACCGGAATAACGTTGCTGCTGTGTCTGGACGAACTGACGAGCCAGTTCTGCCTCTGCAGCGGCATCTATTTCATCTCCCGGGTTAACTGGCACATCATGCTGATACTGTTCACCATAGCGTTGCTGCTGCGTCTGGGCGAACTGACGAGCCAGTTCATCCTGCTGCATTGCATCTATTTCATCATCGTTATACTGCCCGGCAGAATCGTACTGGTTGCGCTGCGCTTCACGTGCCTTCTCTTCCGCTGCACGCTGTGAGGGCAGCTTAATACCGTATGACGCCAGTTCACGACGCGTCGGAACACGAATACGCTTCGGCCTTGGCAACTGAGGGCCAATACCCTCTTTCACTTGCGGGCGCGGTCCACCGCTATTTGACAGGCTGAAGACAGGTGCAGCTACCGTCGCTGCGGCTCCCGTTGCCAGGGTCGCTTTCTTCACGCCAGATGCCAGCGGTGAGACTGCGGCTGCGGATTCTACCGGCGGCACTGCTGCAACACCTGGTCGTGCCAAAACAGGCTTGACCGGTTCTGGTTCTTTAACCGGTTCAGGAATCGGTTGATACCAGGCCGCAAGTTGCTCACGTTCACGCGCACGCTTCTCTTCCACTTCTTCAAAATAGTAAAGTGGCGGACGTGCAGGCTTTGTCTCTTCAACAACAGGTTCCGGTTCAACGACAGGCTGCTGTTCAACAGGTTGTGGCTGTTGATACAACGGCTCTTGAACGGTCGGCTGCTGATAAGTTTGCTCCGGCTGGTAAGTAGGTTGTGGAGCAAAAGTGGATTGCGATTCTTCAGCTTGCCAGGTGTTACCAACCACCGGTTGTTCCGGCGCAGGCGCATAATATGGCTGCTGAGGCTGCGCCGGTTGTTGCAGCGATTCGTTATATTGCACCGCAGGCTGCACATATTGCGGTTGCTGCGGGTAACCTTCGGATACAGGTGCAATTATCGGTTCACCCGCTTGCGGTCCAGGAACAGGTTGCCAGGCCACTGTGGGCTGTGTTGGTGAAATATCAACAGGTGCAGATGGTGGTGTCTGGGTTACCGGTTCAACCGGCGCAACCCAGCTTTGTGTCACAGTGGTCGCAGCCGCTGCAGCAGCTACAGGTTCGGTAATCGGCGCACCATTTAATAACGGATCGTATTCGTCATATTCTGGCTGCGTTGCACGATTGCCCGAAAAGAGGACGTCATCAGGATCGGCGGCGACACCGCGCGCCGTGTAGGTAATTTCTTCTTCATCATCCATCCGCTTGCCGGAGAACAACGCAGCGTCAGTTTTCCGCCCCATCGGATTAATGAATTTTTCGGCCAGACGTTTACGACGCGCTAATGCGCCACGAAGGATCCGGGCACGGCGCGACTCATGTTGTTTGCCGTGACTCTCATCTTCATACTCTTCGTCGTCTTCATACTCATCTTCATCAACCCAGGTATCGTCGCGACGAGTACGGTTACTGGCAAATGTGAGAATGTTTAAAATCCAGCCGCCCAGTTTTTCGGCAATAGTCACCCAGGACCAACCGGTAAACAGCGTCAGGCCTGCCGCCCAGACGCAAAGCAGCGCAATCGTTCCCCCACTACTGTGTAACACTGGCTGCAGCGTAGTGCTTAATAAACTCCCGATTACGCCACCGGAGGCAAAATACCAGATATCGTCAGCATTGATCGCCGCCAGACCACAGGAAGTAAGGATGATCGCCAGCACACCAATAATTCGCAGCGAGACGGCAAAATAATCAATGTATTCGTCGCTGGCCTGCTGACGCCAGGCAAACCAACAGCCACCGATGATAATGACGGGGATGGTGTAAGCCATGACGCCGAAAATGAAGAACAGGGTATCGGCCAGCCATGCGCCAGGTGCCCCACCTAAATTATGGATAGGCTCATGCCAGGCCGTTTGTGACCAACTGGGATCCGAAGGATTAAAGCTTAATAAAGCTGCCATCAACCAGACGGCAAACAGAACAATAAGAATCAGCAACGCCTCCAGAAGTCGGCGCCCGCTGCTTAACTTTGTCAATGTGACTTCTTTGTCTTCAGTGTATTCCTGGCTCAAGAAAGGCTCTCCAGGTTACAGGCTTTTCCTGCCCGATGCTAAAACGGACAACAGTACCAGGTTACCCCAGTACTGTTGCTGTATGGATTAACAGGAGTGTAATCAAAATACGCCGATTTTGCACCTGTTCCGTGTTAGCGCGTCTTAATAACCAGACGATTACTCTGCTTGACTTCTTCCATAACAACGTATGTCCGTGTGTCATTGACGCCAGGCAGACGCAGCAGAGTTTCCCCCAACAGCTTACGATAAGCTGACATATCCGGCACGCGTGTTTTCAACAGGTAGTCGAAATCACCAGATACTAAATGACACTCCTGAATTTCTTCAAGTTTTTGTACAGCGGTATTGAATTGTTCAAACACATCCGGAGCGCCACGATTCAGAGTAATCTCAACGAATACCAGAAGTGATGCATCCAGATAATGCGGGTTCAACAGCGCCGTATAGCCCTGAATAAACCCTTGTCTTTCCAGCCGACGCACACGCTCAAGGCACGGCGTTGGGGAAAGTCCCACACGTTTAGAAAGCTCGACGTTAGAAATACGCCCATCCTTTTGCAACTCATTAAGAATGTTACGATCGATACGGTCGAGATCTTTGCCAGGGCGCTTCTTGCTATCTACCATTATTATTGTCTCTCTGTATTCCTTCCCTACTCCTGTCTGACCCTGAAAACATCACTGTCCAGAGTCGCTACCCGTCACGATAGACCGAAATCATTAAGATTCACGGCGCGCAATGCCTGGGTCTACGGTGAGAAGACCGTTGCCTTGTGGCAGCTATCGACATCACGAATGGCGTCTGTCCACGCCATGCGTAGATTTCACTAGCACGGTAAACATGGTATTTACATGCATGATTATGCGCATATAAGAATACTGTTTTTTTCTTCCTCGAATGTTTTCGCAAAACGCCAGGTGATTGTCAAAGCAAAACATCGTTTTTTAGTACAACATGCCAGATATTCATTAACAGTCGCGTTTAATCATCATTTAATCGGCTTATAAACCGGAAAAATTAAGTAGCAGAGGTGATAATGACAGAAGAATTTGACACGCTTATCGCTTTTGACGATTGCACAAATCGTTAACAAAATCGTCATACTCTTTTTTTACGCCTGTAAATTCCCTACAATCCTGCCTATTGTCTGCCAACAACTATGGGGATCTCATGGGCACGACCAAACACAGTAAACTGCTTATCCTGGGTTCAGGCCCGGCGGGCTATACCGCTGCTGTCTACGCGGCACGCGCCAACCTGCAACCGGTGCTGATCACCGGCATGGAAAAAGGCGGCCAACTGACCACCACCACGGAAGTGGAAAACTGGCCAGGCGATGCAAACGATCTGACCGGACCGTTGTTAATGGAGCGCATGCATGAACATGCCACCAAATTTGAAACTGAAATCATCTTTGATCACATCAACAAAGTGGATTTGCAGAATCGTCCGTTTCGCCTGACTGGCGACAGCGGCGAATACACTTGCGATGCGCTGATTATTGCCACCGGGGCTTCTGCACGCTATCTCGGCCTGCCCTCTGAAGAGGCTTTTAAAGGTCGTGGTGTCTCTGCCTGTGCGACTTGCGATGGATTCTTCTATCGTAACCAAAAAGTAGCGGTTATCGGCGGCGGCAATACTGCGGTTGAAGAGGCGCTGTATCTGTCTAACATCGCTTCCGAAGTACATTTGATCCACCGCCGCGATAGTTTCCGCGCAGAAAAAATCCTCATTAAGCGTCTGATGGATAAAGTGGAGAACGGCAACATCATTCTGCACACCAACCGCACGCTGGAAGAAGTGACTGGCGATCAGATGGGCGTCACAGGCGTTCGTCTGCGCGATACGCAAAACAGCGATAACATCGAATCACTCGACGTTGCTGGCCTGTTTGTTGCTATCGGCCACAGTCCGAACACCGCCATTTTTGAAGGGCAACTGGAACTGGAAAACGGCTACATCAAAGTACAGTCGGGTATTCATGGCAATGCCACCCAGACCAGTATCCCGGGCGTGTTTGCCGCAGGTGATGTAATGGATCACATTTATCGCCAGGCCATTACTTCTGCTGGTACAGGTTGCATGGCGGCACTTGATGCTGAACGCTACCTCGACGGTTTATACGGCGAAAAATAATTTTACATATCAGTAACAAAAGTAAAAAAGGCGACTCCATGCGACTATGGGTCGCCTTTATTATTTCCCCGTTGTAACATTGCCCTGCAAAAAATTCTGATAACTCACCTGCTAAGCGTGCAATGAATAAATCCCGTCAAAAAGAGTTAACCCGCTGGTTAAAACAGCAAAGCGTCATCTCCCAACGTTGGCTGAATATTTCTCGTCTGCTGGGCTTTGTGAGCGGCATATTAATAATTGCCCAGGCCTGGTTCATGGCGCGTATTCTGCAACATGTGATTATGGAGAATATTCCCCGCGAAGCCCTGCTGCTTCCCTTTACTTTACTGGTACTGACCTTTGTGCTGCGCGCATGGGTGGTCTGGTTACGCGAACGGGTGGGTTATCACGCCGGGCAGCATATCCGTTTTGCCATTCGCCGCCAGGTTCTCGACCGCCTGCAACAAGCAGGGCCTGCATGGATTCAGGGCAAGCCAGCCGGGAGTTGGGCGACGCTGGTACTTGAGCAAATTGACGATATGCATGATTACTATGCTCGCTACCTGCCGCAAATGGCGCTGGCGGTATCAGTGCCGCTACTGATTGTGGTCGCGATCTTCCCTTCTAACTGGGCTGCGGCGCTCATTCTGCTGGGCACCGCTCCATTAATCCCGTTATTTATGGCTTTGGTTGGGATGGGCGCAGCCGATGCGAACCGACGTAACTTTCTCGCGCTTGCTCGCTTAAGTGGACATTTCCTCGATCGCCTGCGCGGCATGGAAACACTGCGTATTTTTGGTCGTGGTGAAGCCGAAATTGAAAGCATTCGTTCTGCTTCGGAAGATTTCCGTCAACGGACGATGGAGGTGCTGCGACTGGCATTTTTATCCTCCGGCATTCTGGAATTCTTCACCTCGCTGTCAATTGCTCTGGTGGCGGTCTACTTTGGTTTCTCCTACCTCGGTGAGCTGGATTTTGGTCACTACGATACTGGGGTGACGCTGGCTGCGGGTTTTCTCGCACTCATCCTTGCGCCAGAGTTTTTCCAGCCATTACGCGATCTCGGTACGTTTTATCATGCTAAAGCCCAGGCGGTTGGCGCAGCCGACAGCCTGAAAACGTTTATGGAAACCCCACTCGCTCATCCACAACGCGGTGAGGCGGAGTTAGCGTCTAACGATCCGGTGACCATTGAAGCCGAGGATCTGTTTATCACTTCACCAGAAGGTAAAACGCTGGTCGGCCCGCTGAATTTTACTCTGCCAGCAGGCCAACGTGCGGTGTTAGTTGGTCGTAGCGGTTCAGGTAAAAGCTCACTATTGAATGCGCTTTCCGGTTTTCTTTCCTATCAGGGATCGCTACGAGTCAACGGCATAGAATTGAGCGATTTATCACCGGAATCGTGGCGCAAACATCTCTCCTGGGTTGGGCAGAATCCGCAATTACCGGCGGCAACACTACGGGATAACGTACTGCTAGCGCGACCTGATGCCAGCGAACAAGAGTTACAAACAGCACTGGATAACGCGTGGGTCAGTGAGTTTCTACCGCTCCTGCCACAAGGTGTTGATACGCCTGTTGGCGACCAGGCAGCCCGCCTTTCCGTGGGTCAGGCGCAACGCGTGGCGGTGGCTCGTGCGTTACTAAATCCCTGCTCGCTATTACTGTTGGATGAACCCGCTGCCAGCCTTGATGCTCACAGCGAGCAGCGCGTGATGGAAGCACTGAATGCCGCCTCACTGCGCCAGACTACGTTAATGGTCACCCACCAGTTAGAAGATCTTGCTGACTGGGATGCCATTTGGGTAATGCAGGATGGTCAGATTGTCGAGCAAGGACGTTACGCGGAGTTAAGCGTGGCTAACGGTCCTTTCGCCACATTACTGGCCCATCGTCAGGAGGAGATTTAAATGCGCGCTTTGCTACCCTATCTGGCACTGTATAAACGCCATAAGTGGATGTTAAGCCTCGGTATTGTGCTGGCGATTATTACTCTGCTCGCCAGTATCGGTCTGTTAACACTTTCCGGCTGGTTCCTCTCCGCATCGGCTGTAGCCGGTGTCGCAGGCCTGTATAGTTTTAACTATATGCTGCCCGCCGCAGGTGTGCGTGGCGCGGCAATCACCCGTACCGCCGGTCGCTATTTTGAACGACTGGTGAGTCATGACGCGACTTTCCGCGTATTGCAGCATCTGCGCATTTACACCTTCAGCAAACTATTGCCACTCTCCCCTGCCGGGCTGGCCCGCTATCGCCAGGGTGAATTACTCAACCGTGTCGTGGCGGATGTTGATACGCTCGATCATCTTTATCTGCGCGTTATTTCGCCGCTGGTAGGTGCTTTTGTGGTGATTATGGTGGTGACCGTCGGGTTAAGCTTCCTTGATTTCACCCTCGCCTTTACGCTGGGCGGCATTATGTTGCTGACGTTGTTCCTGATGCCTCCGCTGTTTTATCGCGCCGGAAAGAGCACTGGGCAAAATCTGACTCACCTTCGCGGTCAGTATCGCCAACAATTAACCGCATGGCTGCAAGGGCAAGCCGAGCTGACCATTTTTGGCGCCAGCGATCGTTATCGCACGCAGTTAGAGAATACCGAAATTCAGTGGCTGGAAGCGCAACGCCGCCAGTCCGAACTGACCGCGTTATCACAAGCGATTATGCTGCTGATTGGCGCGCTGGCGGTGATCCTGATGCTATGGATGGCCTCCGGTGGCGTTGGTAGTAATAATCAGCCTGGCGCGTTAATTGCGCTGTTTGTCTTCTGCGCGTTAGCTGCATTTGAAGCGCTGACTCCGGTGACTGGCGCATTTCAGCATCTGGGGCAAGTGATTGCCTCTGCCGTGCGAATCACTGACTTAACGGACCAAAAGCCGGAAGTTACCTTTCCTGATACCCAATCCAGTGTTGCCGATCAGGTATCCCTGACATTACGTGATGTTCAGTTCACTTATCCGGAACAATCACAACAAGCGCTTAAAGGGATTTCCCTTCAGGCAAACGCCGGAGAACATATTGCGATTCTCGGGCGAACCGGATGCGGCAAATCAACTCTGTTACAACTGCTGACTCGCGCATGGGATCCACAACAAGGCGAGATTCTGCTTAACGGTAGCCCCATTGCCAGCCTGAACGAAGCGACTCTGCGCCAGACCATCAGCGTTGTGCCGCAGCGTGTGCATCTGTTTAGCGCCACGCTGCGAGATAATCTATTACTCGCTTCGCCTGGCAGTAGTGATGAGGCTCTGGCGGAGATCTTGCGCCGCGTCGGTCTGGAGAAATTGCTCGAAGATGCAGGACTCAACAGTTGGTTAGGTGAAGGCGGACGTCAACTCTCTGGTGGTGAACTGCGCCGTCTGGCTATCGCCCGCGCACTATTGCACAATGCGCCGCTGGTATTGCTGGACGAACCTACCGAAGGTTTAGATGCCACAACAGAAAGTCAGATCCTTGAATTACTTGCAGAAATGATGCGTGAGAAAACGGTGTTAATGGTCACTCACCGACTTCGCGGACTCTCTCATTTCCAGCAAATAATAGTGATGGACAACGGGCAAATTATTGAGCAAGGTACTCACGCAGAACTGCTTGCCAGACAGGGGCGTTATTACCAGTTTAAGCAGGGTTTGTAAGCTATTATTGAACGATCCGACTTGCGTAGTGGAGTTTTGCGGTCATGCGCCTGGTTCAGCTTTCTCGCCATTCAATAGCCTTCCCTTCTCCGGAAGGCGCATTACGTGAGCCTAACGGCCTGCTGGCGCTGGGGGGCGATCTTAGCCCCGCGCGCCTGTTAATGGCTTATCAGCGTGGTATTTTCCCATGGTTTTCTCCTGGCGACCCCATTCTCTGGTGGTCGCCGGATCCACGCGCAGTATTATGGCCGGAATCACTGCACATCAGTCGCAGTATGAAACGATTTCATAAACGCTCGCCTTACCGTGTCACGATGAATCATGCCTTTGGTCAGGTCATTGAAGGCTGTGCCAGCGATCGCGAAGAAGGAACCTGGATTACGCGCGATGTGATTGAAGCCTACCACCGCTTACACGAGCTGGGTCATGCCCACTCCATTGAAGTCTGGCATGAAGACGAGCTTGTCGGCGGCATATATGGCGTAGCGCAGGGAACGCTATTTTGTGGCGAATCGATGTTCAGCCGGATGGAAAATGCGTCCAAAACGGCGCTCATGATCTTCTGCGAAGAATTTATCCGTCATGGCGGCAAAATGATCGACTGCCAGGTGCTTAATGATCACACGGCTTCGCTTGGAGCCTGCGAAATTCCCCGGCGGGATTACCTCAATTACCTCAATCAAATGCGCCCGGAACGATTACCGAATAATTTCTGGGTGCCGCGGCAATTGTTTTCGCCACAGAAATGAATGTTTTCGGCACATTTCTCTCCAGAGTGTTATAATTGCGCTCGCAGAGTTGGTTACGCTCATTACTCCGCTGCCGATAAGGAATTTTTCGCGTCAGGTAACGCCCATCGTTTATCTCACCGTTCCCTTATACGTTGCGCTTTTGGTGCGGCTTAGCCGTGTGTTTTCGGAGTTATGTGCCAAACCTGTTTGTTGCGATTTAGCGCGCAAATCTTTACTTATTTACAGAACTTCGGCATTATCTTGCCGGTTCAAATTACGGTAGTGATACCCCAGAGGATTAGATGGCCAAAGAAGACAATATTGAAATGCAAGGTACTGTTCTTGAAACGTTACCTAACACCATGTTCCGCGTAGAGTTAGAAAACGGTCACGTGGTTACTGCACACATCTCCGGTAAAATGCGCAAAAACTACATCCGCATCCTGACGGGCGACAAAGTGACTGTTGAACTGACCCCGTACGACCTGAGCAAAGGCCGCATTGTCTTCCGTAGTCGCTGATTGTTTTGCCGCCTGACGGGCGAAGAGAAAGAACGAGTAAAAGGTCGGTTTAACCGGCCTTTTTTGCGCCCGGGATTAAGGAAGAAAATAAATATTGGGGTGTGGATTTTAAAAACTGCCTGTACGGCAGTGAACCTGATGCCCCATGCGGCGAAGGTTCTCAAACATTTCTAAGCTGCCTGTACGGCAGTGAACGCGAACTGCCCGGAACATATTCAGACAAAACCCTTTCTAAGCTGCCTGTACGGCAGTGAACAATCCAAGCGTGGTAACAAGCGAGCGCAACACTTTCTAAGCTGCCTGTACGGCAGTGAACCTTTTGAATTTTCTAAAATGTCATCAAGCTTTTTTCTAAGCTGCCTGTACGGCAGTGAACAGCCTGATGGGGCATAAGTCGATCAGCTCGACTTTCTAAGCTGCCTGTGCGGCAGTGAACCTGCGCGTTCATGATGTGGAAAGGCGAACTGATTTCTAAGCTGCCTGTGCGGCAGTGAACCCGAAAATAACGTCGCCGTTATTAATCTGATTTTTCTAAGCTGCCTGTGCGGCAGTGAACCGATTGACGAGCAGGCGCGTACCGTTGAGCTGTTTCTAAGCTGCCTGTGCGGCAGTGAACTGAAATAATAGCAGACTATCCGATTGATTTACTGTTAAAAATCACAAAATCACAGGTTCATACCCTTTTTCGAGACGTCAAAATAGTAATAAACAAAATCAATGAGTTACATGTCACTCTAAAAAATGGGTCGATTGGTATTTCTTCACTCTCATATTTCCCTCGTAGCTTTTGATAAACAATTGATCAGAACGCATACGACCATAATCTCGGGCGAATGAATCGTGTGTTCATTGCGTAACCAAACAAATCAATCTAAATAAATTCTTCTTGACCGTTTTGCTCCAACTCCCTATAGTAGCGCCCCGTTGCCCCTCATGTGGTAAGGCAGCAAAAATTTGGTGAGGTGTCCGAGTGGCTGAAGGAGCACGCCTGGAAAGTGTGTATACGGCAACGTATCGGGGGTTCGAATCCCCCCCTCACCGCCATCTTTAAAGAAGAGCTCGTGCGAAAGTACGGGCTTTTTTTGCATTGATCCGCCATGAATAAAAAACACGTACTTCCTCTACGAAAGTACGTGAAGGCCAGTGGCACATTAATCATAGGATACGGCAAATATCGCTTTGCTTTGGACTTCTCCTGGCTGTATCGCTTCCTCCTTCACGCGGACATATTTCGCGGTAATCGGGAAGGTGTACTGATTCTCAATGGCCGCCATTTTAGTTAATTTGTTCATCAGGGTATCACCCAACTTTAACGGTGTCGTTGCGTTACCATTATAAATCTGGAACCCAACCCCCTTAGCACCATTAAGCGATGTGTTTTTCAGAATGGTTCCACTATCATCCCATTCACCGCGCGCAACTTTAAAAGTCACTGGATTAGTCGTGACCTTATTAACACTGTCGCAATTGAGGAGCAGATTTGTAGAGCCTGTTTTAGTATCATTTGCTGATTCAACCTCACTTATAGCTATATCTGGCATTTGTATTTCGTAAATCGATTGCGAGAAACTACAGGTTGTGGGTTTATGTTTAATATTAAATATTAGTTTTTGCTTATAAGATTCGTTTAAGCTTGACAGACCAAAGAGATAGCAAAGTAACGACGCAAGCGGACCTGAAGAACAGACATTATTAGATGTAAAAATAGCTGCAGCGTTTTTTAACTGGAATGAATCACCTGTTGCAATTACTAGTTCGCCCTTACTCCCTGCTTCATCATACGAAGTAGGTGGTATATATGAGGCAGTTAGCTTCATTTCTTTATTATTAATAGTATTACTGACGGAATAGGTTTTGGGTGAAACAATATCCCTGGGTGTGTCTACCGGAAATCCATCAGCCTCAAGCGTCAACTTAATATAAACAGATTCACCACCCGGCTTATCTTTCATTTCAATAATATAATCTCGTAACGATGTTGAAAAATACATCTTATCAGTCAAAGCGTCACATACATAATCGCCATCCTTTAGATTAGGGTTGAAATTTACTGTTATCTCATTACCTTTTGTGAAGTCTAAATTAATTGCCTGAGTTGCCTCCAGGTTATTTGTATAGGTACATTTAGCCTGCCCAAAAAATGGCAAAGCCAGTAGAAACAAAAACCAATATTTCTTCATAAACAAATCCTTTAGCGACAAATATAAACTTTATTCTCATCAATAACGTTATCAAAGGTAATAGTGCAGAATTGTTCCTGCTGTTTATTAACCGAGACGCGAATCGCCGCGGGAACATCATTGGTGCGAATAAATATCCGACTTCCCTGTCCTACCAAGCCCACATTGTTGCCGCTTTCATCTTCAACCTCATAACCAAACGGCAACGGAGAGCCATCAGGGCGTTGGGAGATGAAATACCAGGGCTTGCGTTTATCAGTCTCAAACTGCGTCATCACTACCGCACCACGATAAGGAACGGTGTTTTTACGGTTACCCAGTAGCGTCACGTCGCTTTTACTGTCGGCAATATCCAACATCAACGTATTTTCACGATACGGCGTCAGGTTGTCATAAATAGCGTAGCCTCTGCTATCCGTGGTCAGGTAACGATATCCCTGCACCGCCGCTCCCTCCAGTCCCGGCGCTTTGACGATGGCGAACGTATCGGAAAGTCTGGGAGCCTGTGCCACCCCGTCCGACCACGCGACTAAACCGCCTTGAATATTACCGCTAACTTGTTGATATCTTTTCGACTGGCTATAGCTGCCACCAATGGTCGCCAATGGCGCACGCCAGGTCAGGTTTCCACCTGCGGTTGTTTCGCTACCCTGTTGCTGCTGGCTTAAGTTAGCCCCGTAGCTGAACTGATCGCGACTCCCCGCTACACCGCTGAGGCTGGTATTATTCGACCGATAGCCGTCTTTATCAAAAGTGGTCGAGTTAGAAACAAATAAATCTCGTCGTTTTTCAGTGATTCCATCACCCCACGAGAAGGGAATTGAGAAATATAAGTTAATGCGTCTATCTTCGCGGTTATCTTCATCGTAGGTCTGGCTTACAGACAAGGTATAACTAAGGCGTTCCCAGGAGTTCGAATAGCTGAGTTGATAATCTTTCCCTGTCCCGCTGCGTTCCCAATAATCCCGCCATTGACCGCTGACCGACAGATATCCCCAATCATCTGGTAATGACTGGTTTATATTTACAGAAAAGCTGTTCTTGCGACCAAAATCGTACTGATAATAGTCGGCAATGTCATAAACAGAGTCATCTTCTCGATTATATCTATTCCTGTTATTTGCCCATACGTGATCGTTAAAAGTACGATAATCCCGAGAGGAGTAACGCCAGGCCGCCAGAGAAAATTGCGTCCCACTCTGTGAGAGATATTTGTTCCAGGCAATCTGATAACTTTGACCATTAAACACATCACCGTTATCTTGTTCACTGTGGGAATGGGTAAAATCAACCGATACAGCACCAATCGGTGTATTCCATCCCGTGCCGAGAACAAACGATGAGTAATTATCAGACAACTGCGTGCCAGCATAGAGAGTCAGCAAATTATTAAGGCCATACTGATAGCTTCCCTGAATAAAATCCGACTGATTGCTGGCTCCCTCAATACGACTACGTCCGGCAGCAAATTCATATTTCGAAACGCCCGGTTGCAACATATTTGGTACAGATGAATAAGGTACACGATAACGCGATACCGAACCGTCAGCTTCTTTAACAGTAACTTCCAGATCGGCACCACCACCAGCAAGTTGCAAATCATCAATGGCGAATGGACCTGGTGGAACCTCCTTCTGGTAAATAACAAAACCATTTTGTTCTATAGTGACGAGTGCGTTGCTCTGGGCAATTCCTCGCACTATAGGAGTAAAATTCTGTTTAGAGTTCGGCAACATCTGCATATCGCGCCAGAGGCGTACCCCGCGAAAACGCACGGAGTCAAAAACATCAGAGCCGGTATACATTTCACCAGCACGCAATGTGCCAAGAATTTGTGGAATTCCGCGCTCCAGATATAACGTGTTACTCTTCCATTTACCGCTGCTCTCGTCACTTTTCGTATAATTGGCATTTGAATGCAACTGCCAGCCAAGAAGATTCAAACCACTATTCAGATTTAAATAGCTACTTTTATTATCTCCTCCGTGCTTATAATTACTGTAATACTGACTGGCATAATAAGACGTATATAATGCGTTAATCCCGCAATCCCATGCCTCAGGCGGGACATATCCGCGTTCATACTCAACGACATAGGCCTGGGGTACACTTAACTTCAGGTTAAAGTGCCCAATATCATAGTCAACGCTGCCGCCCTGTACTGCATCCCGAAGTGGTACGCATTCTACGCTTTTATCGATATTAATGCCTTCAGTGAGGATACCTATTTGCTTTAACTGCTCCCAGGATAAACATGTTGCATCCGGATCGTCTTTAATATCGACATTATAATGTCCGCGCCACTGATTATTCAGGTAAACATCCATATCATAGATACCTGGCATCGGCTTATCACTATCAATATGATAGTCAGAAATTTTTTCCCCATTTAATCCGCCAATCATAAAATGGGTGTCAAATGTTTCATCTTCCGCCCATGCAGGCGAAGTAGCCAACACCGACAGGATCGCCAGCGTAATAGAATTAAGTTTAGACATAATCAATCCCTGATCTATTTGACGGTTTTTACTTTTTCACTCAAATAGTTTCCATTATCATCAATAAGGGTAATTGTATATTGATGGATGGCTGAGGCTGTAGTGATAGTCTTATCTGACCAGGGGGCTAATAACAACGTTTCCTTATTTATCTTTGCATTCCCGGTCAACTCAGGAATAGTTATCCAGTTTGCGGAGTTGTTTTTGATATTAATACCGCCATTGGCATGTTTAATGCTAAGGCGACGAAAACTGTCTTTATCCACGCCTGTAAGTCCCTCTGGGCGGTAGATAAATTTAATGCGGTTTTGCATGGCGGTTTTGCATGGCGAATTTGATGCCATTTTTACCTTCTAATTCGGGGCGATTAGGTGGGATGTCGAGCACATTAAGGAAGAACAGGCTTTCGCGATCTTTAGGTAGTGTATTCGCCAATTTTTTGATTTTGAGTTGTTGCCCTTCCCCCCCTTTTACATGAGCGACCGGTGGCGTCAACACGAACGGAACATGAATTTTTTCTGGGGGCTGGCTGGTATCGCCATTATCAATCCATGACTGAACCAGGGCGCTACGATTACCTTCATTCATTAACTGAACGGTAATCTCTTTTTTCTGTTCTGGATAAATAACGCGAGTGCCGTAGATATAGACTCCGCCCCACGCAGGCATGACCATGCCGGCCAGCAAAAAGGCTATTAACTTTTTCATGGCAACACTCCTTGTTGTAAAATATCGGCGGCCGCAGCCGCCGATAAGCAAAGTATTAATCTGTTACGACAGTCATTGTCAGAGCAGATTTAACATCACCCGGGGTCACTGTTTCATCAGACTTTGCATATTTTGCACTAAAGTTAAGCGTATACAAACCATCCACACCTTGCCCATTTAATTCAATAACACCATCCTTTGTGATTTTATTTTCGTTACCATTATTAACATAATAGACAGCAAACCCAGCGCCATTATTCGAAGCAGTATTAACCGTAATATTGTCATAAGAGTCAACAAATTGCGAACTAGAAAACGTAATTCTTGGCGTTTTATCTCCGGTACATTGAACTTTCAGAGGCACGGTAGTTTTATTTGAATAAGTATCAACGGTACTGCCAACAGTTACATTTTCGAATTGATCAGCACCAATTTCGTTCATCGCAATTGTTGCAGTAGTACCGTCAATAAATTGACATGTAGTCCCCACGACTTTACCGGTAATAATTAACTCCCCCTGTTGATTCCCTTCAGCAAATGCTCCTGCACTCATAAAAAGAGATGATAATACCGCAACTGCAATAATTGAATGTTTCATAGTCTATTCCTTAACTAATTTGCTTTACCTTAATAAGAGATATCAATCTCCTGACAAGAAACTTCTCAAAACGAAGATGTTGTAGCAATGTAAATTATTTGTTTTCGTGACTTACATCAAATTATTTTAATTTAACACCGGAGAGAAATATTACACTACAAATATTTCCTAAGTTTATTTTATTTAATAATCGCATTTCTAATCAGAACAATAATAATGCTGGTTATTATTAGTCACCCAAATTCATATTTTTATGATTCGAGATAGATAATAAAAATTATTTTTAGCGAAGAAGACAACCTCCCTGATATGAACAACAACTATCGAACGCACTCAAGTTCCGCTTCTCAACGGCCTGATCACACGGCAAAAAAAAGCCCAACCACACGGTCAGGCCTGTCCGAAATTGCAAACTATCAAAACCAGGGAATAGTTGCTGTTGCGCTTAATCCATAACTACTGAATTCCCCTTTCACCGGTTCAGTGAGCAAATCACCATGACGGATAAACAACTTGAACTGTTGCTGACTCGACAAACTCTTCATATTAAGAAAAGGTAAGTCGGTCCGCTGTTCAGCTTGCGTCGCCAGTCGCTCAATGGCCTGTTCTTCAGTAAGCCAGCCTTTTTTCACTGAACGCCTTAACAGACGCTGCGGGTTACTTTTAACCTGCACACGGCTTACTACTCGCCAGCCCTTTATTTCTGGAACGGGAGTGACAGGTGAACATTGGCAATAGTCCGTAAGTCCTTTACGCCACGATGAGGCTTCAAGCGCCTGCAATGCCTGGGCGCTACCATGCAAGCGTAAACGCGCTCCAGGCATAACATTTACGTCCGGGAAGCTCACGCCGATATCGCCTTGCCCTCTTGCACCTAATGCCCGATGCAGTTTGGCAATTAACGCCGCCATCAACATTTCGCTCGAAAATTCAGGATCTGGCAGAACGCGGATCTCAAGGTAGTGATCCATTGGCAGCTCCTTATTCCGCTTTCTCACCAAAGACACCGCCGCGGATCAGCACAGCCATCACGTAATGCTGCTGCTCAACGTCTGGTTTCATCCCTTTGGTCACCCAATTGTCCAGCAAGGTATAAAAGTCGAGTTTTTCTTTCGGTTGACGGCAGGCCACACCGCGACTGGTTACAGAACCATAAGGTTCCACGGCGATAGCCCCCAATTCATCAACTTTTGGATGCCAGGTATCGATGGTACGTAAAGCATTGCCAATCTTCTGAGAGTGAATACCGGCAATACCAGCCACCTGGTATAACACGCGACTTTTGCTACTGTTGCTGTCGAGTACCAGCTCCTGCGACGGGAAAACTTCTTGCCCAGCACCGAGGCGAACCTGCGCTTCAACGGTAAGCATTACCCACTCTTTTCCGCTCAATCCTTGTTCAATCGTTGACGCCAGTTTTGTGACGCTACTCTGGCCCTGATCAAATTGACGTAAAGAGAAGTCATGGCTGTTAAAAGTCCATGATTTGTCGTTAGCGGTGACTTTCACCTGAATTTGCTCGGCACCGATACGGTTACGCCACAGAAAACGACCATTTGCCAGATTCAGGGCATAGCGAAGCGCCAGCTCTTTAAAGCCATGTTCGCTGATATAACCTTCAATAACGTCGGAAAGCGCCTCCTGATAGGCCATATCATTACATACTGAAGGTGAGGATAAATTACCCAGCACGCGCAGCGTAAACATCACTTTTAGCGTATCCGCATCAACCGGAAGCGCTGCCACATCTACCCGCTGCAAGTTGGCTTTTTGGATTTCTGCATTCAACTTTAACTCATTACTGGAAATTGCATCTTTCAGGCGATTGGAGATGGTTCCGCGAACGGCTTTCTCCTGAATCTCAATAGGTTGCCATTCATTTCCTTGCCAGTTACCTGCGTACATCACCGCGTCAGAGGTTGCCAGTTTGCGCTCAAATGCCAGTACTGACGCCGTTTTTACTGCTACAGGGGCCTTTGCCATAATTATGTCCTTATTCTGTATCGTCATCTTCATTAGTAGTAGGGTCGTCAACGACTGGTATTGCCGAGCAATAGTAGCCAGTGTCCGTTGCACGGTAACGCCACATCAGTGGTTGCAAGCCAGTAATACGATGTAATCCGCGCCATTCGCCAATGCCATAAACCGCTTCGGCAAAGGCAAATGGCATCACGGTATCGCGCGCATTTTCAACTTCACCGGGAGCGTAAACAGGAGATATGCGTTGGTAACCGCACATTAACGGTACCAGGAAACCAGGCATTGGCTTCGGCTGGTATACCCATTGTGCGCTGTTGTCTTCTGCCGGAGATTCGGCCTGATATTTAACGGCAGCAAAATCAAGCCAGGCATCAAGCAACGATATATCGGGATGTTGTTGGTGATGTTCAGCCAGCCATTCACTGCGATCGTAAAGTGCATAGCCAGGCATTAAACGCCAGATGATTTTACGCAGTTGCTTTTCATCTTCAGGGGCATGAAAAAGCTGCGGTTCGCGCATGTCAACAATGCTTCCGCCCGCCAGTTTGTGGCTCTGGCAGAGCATTTTCAGATGGTCACAAAGGGCTTTTCTACCGTATTCACCATTGGTAATTTCGCCATTACATTCAATCAGCAGAGAGACCGTCAGGTGCATACGCCCCTCTTCATTAAATGAGGCGGTTTTACCTTCTCTGGTTAGTGGATTACGGGTGAGAGCGAACTGAAAATCGCGCCCGGAGCTGTACGCCTGAATATGTTGTTCATGGCTAACGACCGCGCAACCGTCAAAACTTACGCCAAATTCATCCACCACTTTGCGAGAAAGCGCATGAACATAGCCGAGAAAATGGGTCATCGACGGGAATCCCCAGGTCAACCCGGAAACAGCGTTGGCGTTTTCGATGCGTACATGGGGTAACAAGAGCAGATAACTCATTTCAGCGCCTCCTGCAAAACGGCTTCCATTTCACGCATCCGTTGAGCGAACAGGGACTGACTGCGCCACTCTTTTTGCTCGATAGCACCTACATCGAAACTGGCTTTTTTCAGGCGATAGTTCAGCCAGCGCGCGAAATCCTCGGCCACCATACCCTGCCAGTCGTTTTTTTCACGCTCCAGTTTGAAAGCCTCATCTGACAGGCTCCGCCACGGATCCAGCCACAGTTGCTGGTGGCGAGGTAAATCTGGTGATTGCGCGGACCATCCCTGCCATTTTTCTTGTTGAAAAGAGGATGCCTGCATAAACAGCAAATCTATCAACTCATCAATATATTTCGCCCGTGTGGTACGGATATGAACATTATTTTTGTCAACTTTCAGAAGATAGGTCATGCGGGCGATAATGCCCGAGGCCGCCCGATTGAAATCGCCACGTAAGGCAAAAATACTGCGCATGTTTTGTGGTGCGCGATCCAGCGCCGCCCAGGTGGGCGGCATTGACGGCAACAGCCAGACACGGCCACCACGAACACTGTTGAGCAAAGAAATATTCTGCGGTTTTGTGCCGCCAAAATGCATTTCGGCAAGATTAGGAAAACGAATATCTGGCTGTGAGTGCCATTTACCTGCTTTGTGCGCATCGCGAATGGCTTTCGATTCCTCACTAAAGCGCACGGCAGTTAGCTTTTCATACATCGCCTGTGCCAGCGAACTGGAAAACAGCGGGCATAACAGGTGATAGCCATCATCGACAGGGAAATAGATTTGTTTTGCCAGTTTATGGCTGGCAGGCTGTCCAGTTGTCCATGCCTGGCTAAACCCAGCTACCCACTGCTCCAGTTGCGCTTTATCCTCTGCAAACGTACTTAATGCCTGATAATCACCACGCTTCAGGCTGGCAAGCAGTGAATCTCCGTTCACATCGGTTTGTAGCAACTTTGCGACGTCAAGTGCGGCGGCGTTACCAATCGCGTCAGTAGCGACATTCGCCAACGATGCCGTGTTTAAATAGCTTTCGTTAGCGGAGGTTTCCAGACAAAAGCTACTGGCTTTAGAGTCACCATGACTGAATTTAGCGCCATGAGTGACTAATTTGATTTGCCCGGCACGCTTTGCCGCATCCGTTAACCAGTTACGTGGCAGGTAGCGTGCTTCGAGTTCCTGTCGCTCCAGAGCGATAACGCTGGCGTCGTCGCCCTGCTCCAGTCGCTTTGCTGCTTCTTTTTCAAAGGCATCGATTTTGGGTTGCCTTCGCGAAGCAATGTAGTCAGTGATAAATTGTATTAGCGCCGTTTTTTCCATTTCGGCTCCTTTTCGTTAATCCATCAAATTGAAGTTGCTCCCTGACTTCACTGAAAAATCTCCGTAGCCCAACCAGGCTTCAGTACAACGACACATACAGTAAAAGGGACAACACCCGCGGTGATAATCATGGATAGTTCACCTAGAGGTATCTACGCTTTAATCTAGCCAAATCCATGCAATAACCAACGGTGATATTACCATGCATAAAATATTTTCCACGCAATGGTTTGATAACTAACATTCACGCACTGCCATCGGCAGCTAAGAAATAGAGGTATCTCCGGATACGGACTTGTAAACTGCCGCACAGGCAGCGCGCCCCCTATCACAGGTTGCGGAACACTCCCAACCAGGGGTGATAACGCCAGTCATCGACCGCATCTTCTTCACTGGCCGGTACTCTCACTTCAGCAAACATTTCTCCAACACGCTGTATTTCACAACCGTGCTTATCAGCTAAATTCAACAAAACGTGTTGGTAATCCATCACGCCCCAGCAAGCGACGCCGCTGGCGCATCTCACCTCTTCTCGCCTGAAATTCCCCTGCGCTTTACGCTCGTTGTCACCGGTGCGGGAATAGAAACGCGCTTCGCTTTCTTCATCATCCATATGTAGAAAAAATACCGCCTCCGGCAACGGCGAATAACGAAATGGCGTCTGGCGCTGCATCCAGCCGTTCCAGCTTAGCGGTGCGCGCCACCATTGTGCCGCCACCACATGTTTGCTTTTACTGCTCATCAATTCAGTGGATAAACGACTATGCTCAAGTTCCGCCAGTTTGTTGTCATTATTGGCAGACAGAATCCGCGGCAAGGCGTTAATCGTCCGGTAGTCCGCGATCGGAATCAGTTCGCAAATATCATGGCTATCCAGCAAGTGTTCTTTTGTTTCGAAACCAGGCTTACAAAATGCGGGGGCTTTTTTCTGCAATGATTTGATATTACTACGCAAAATAACCAGATTCTCACTAGTCGGCACATTTCTACGGTGGCGCTGAATACGTCCGGCAAATTGAATTATCGAACGCATGGAGCTTGGTTCGATAATTCCCCAGTCCGCATCCCAGTCACGCCCCACTTCTATAACCGATGTCCCCAACACCACAAACAGATGGTTCGATTCCGGACTTTTATGTAAGGCATCTGCGATATCTTCGTTGTTCCAGAAATCGAGTTCGTTATGATGAGTAAAAGCGCGATCCAGTCGCTTCTCAATATCTGAACGCACCGCCAGCGGATGTCGGGAGTGGTAAACACAGTAATGAATGCAGACATCTTCTGGTGAAGGAATGGCAATCAGGGCTTTGGTCACCGCAACCAGTGGATTGATATTCGCGAAGCGCACAAGGCCCAGCGAAACGGTTTTACCGCTTTCGTGTAGCTGGCGATGCGCCTGATGCAACTTCAGCATTTGCGTATGCACCGTCTGGGCCACACTTTCGGTAACGTCTTGTATCGCGCTTGATGCAGATGAAATTGAAGCAACACGCCCGAAATGCAGTCGCTCTTTTTCAGCCAGCATCACCGCTCGCCGTGCAACAAATTTTGCATGTGCATCACGAAACCCAGGCCCGTCGCAAATTTGCGTTGCATCAGCATCTTTTTCATCAAACCAGGCACAGCAGATATTGACGGGCCTGCCGTGGGTACCACAAGACGACTGCCACATTTTACGCCCGGCAAGATAAGCCGCGAACAGCGCCTGAATCAGCCCTGGCGGCAACGTCGCGGAAGAAAGTAATACCCGCGTTCCCAACATTCCGGCCCAATTCATCAGACGACATACTGCATGAAGATCGGCAATATCAAAGTCGTCAGGTTCATCGAGCACTAAATCGCTGGTTAACAAACGCAACATCGAAGGAAGCTGTTTTCCGCCTCGCACACCTTCGGTCGCAGAAATAAGATGATCAATGGTTGCTACCAGAATCGGTGCGCTTACTAACGCCTTAAGTTTGCTGTCATCCTTCAACCATTTTTCCAGCGCCCCGGTATGCAGACTACCTTCATATTTAACAAACTGTTGCTCCTCTGCCAGCGATTCTTGCGAAGCACTTCCGCAATCATTGTCTGTTTTTTCCTGCAGCCACAGTTGCTTAACTGCCGCCGAACCAATCAGTACCGCCAGCTCATCCTCGCCCAGTCCAAGCCGACTGCGCAGAGCATCGCCGGTTTGCAAAGTCAGCGTGCGCAATCCCAGCGCGACGGTAAAACGGCACCCTTCCCGCTCATCGGTAAGCGCATACATAATGCGGGCGTTAGCAAAGGTTTTACCGCACCCCGTCGAGGCCATATTGACACCGAAAAAACCGTCTTCCCGGCTTCGCTCACGTAACGCACGTGCCACATCCCAGGCTTTATCCTGCCAACGATATTTCGCGTCTGTGGCCCGTTGGCTAAAGCCTTTATGTCGGGCAATTGCCGGAAGCGATGCACGTGTGTGCATCAGTTGCCGCCCAAGTAGATACGCATGATGCGCGACGCCGACCAGATGCTCATCTACCCGTTGTTTGAGCGTGCCGCTCTGCCGATCGCTATTTGCCCAGACAATATAATTCGGGTCTTGCCATTTTTGCTGCGCGTCGTTAGATGAATAGTAGTGATCGGCAAGCATCAGGCAAAAACGCGCCATATGTAACGGAAACAGTTGCTCCATCTGCCCCCATTCCTTTAAGCCGATCGCGTTACACGCCCTACGGGCAATCTGACGCGCTTTTTCTCGCCAGCTCGCGCTTTGAAGCGGCGTTCCTGACGGAAATTGCCAAACTTGCTCGAAATCCTGTTGTGACCAGTCATTCTTACGGTGGTTAACGGCATTCCAGTCAGCATTGAGTTGTTTCTCCAGCCAACTATCACAACCTTTGCATGATTGTTCTGGTTGTGGCGAAAGATTCTCCGGCATTCGATGATGGGAAAGGATCAACCAGCCTACCGTTTTGGCGAGTGGTTGCAGCGAACTGAATGGACTATTTGAAAAATGAGGCGTGTCTTTTTGCAGGCACTCAAGGATCGCGGTTTCATCATCTGCCGTTAATTTCCCAAGTTTTTCCAGCCACACTTCGTCTGGCTGTTCACCGACAAAAGCCTGAAAAAGCCGCAGCGAAATCCACTCATGCCGATAAGGCTGATAACTGCGGGCATTCTTTTGGGTCAGGCTTTGCTGAAAGCTGCGTCCTGCTTTACCAAAATCATGAAATAACCCAGCGATAGCCGCCAGCAGCGCAATACTTTCCGCGCACTGCCAGCGATTTTCTTCTTTTTTCACCAGGCTGGTTTGCGTTGTTCGATTTGTGGGAACGCGACCCTGAGCATTAAAACGACGAATATTGCCGACAATCCACATCAACTCCGTTTGCCCATTCTTCTTCAGCCAGTGACAAGCCACTGAGGTATTTCGCCGGGCAGTTTTGCGCAGTAAACGGCGAAGTGTATTAACCCCTTCCAGAGTAATCACCGTTTGCCATGCGGCGTCACCAGTGCGTTCGGCAAACTGATCAATAATACGGCAGCTCTCCACTCGAGCATTTTTTGTGCAGCGCGAGATAATCAGGACGTTCATTGGTCAGCCTTAGCCAGGGCCTGAGCCGTTTCCTGCAGAGAGGTGATCATGACATCCAGCGCATCCGCTTGTTGAAAGATATTGATGCAGCGTTGACGAAACTCCTGAGCATCTTCTCCCGCCATTGCAGCGATAAATGCTTGTGGCATAACAAGGGCATCTTTAATCAGATCGGCAAGGTCAAAAACGAGGCCGCCGCGACGGGTTTTACCGTGCATTACTGCTAAACCGTGTGGGATCCCGGTTACCCACGCCGCCACTGCCGCCAGGCCATACGCCAGATAATTACCCTGATCGAGGAAGCGGTTGGCCATATCAACTCCGCCACCCCGTTTTGCACGAGTAAAGTCGCCGTAGCCCACGGATTGACTCACCATTTTGTAGAGTGCTTTGGTCAATTTCGCCTCTACGAGCATAAGCTGCGTATGGCTTTCTGCCATGTCTATTTCTTCACGAGTGCGATTTAGCAGAGTCTGCAGTGCATTAGCATCAGGCTGAAAGGCGTGTTCACGCTGCATTTTCGCGCTGGTCCAGTGCTTATCGATATGTGTCAGGCGGATTAACTGAAAACGTTTCGCGGCGGCAAGGCGTTTGTCTTCAGCAAACCAAAAAGAAACCCACTGCTGAAGATATTCAGTAGGACGATATTCGCTTTGCGGACTGAGCCAGGAGACATCAACATCAACTTCATTTGCCGAATACAGCGGCGTGCCATCCGTACCACAAAAACCAACCATCACTCCAGCATGGGCAAATTCACGCATCGCCGCCTGGGTAACGGACGTTCCCATCCCCAACATCAACGCCGTGGTATTCGCAATGGGGATATTCCAGTAATACGACTCCTTACCTTCACTGGTGACATACTCCACTCGCCCACCATTCACCTGCACCCGGCATTTTTCCAGATAATAAATATTGGCACGCCTGGAGTGGAGAATGGTTTTGAGATCAGAAGGAGTAAGGTAATTTGAAGACATAAACACATCCTGTGATTATTTTTATTTGAAGGAGTTAGGATTAGTACAGCATTGATTTCTGTGTGAGAAATTGATTCTCGTCGCAATTATCACAATTGTTATTGTGTGTCACAGCTAATGGTTCGGAGTTGAGAGCGCCATAACGCAGCTAAATTTCTGCCATCATCGTATTTGTGAAACTGCCTGTACGGCAGTGGACCTTGTTAAGACCACGGGCACCATGCAGATGCTTTTCTAAGCTGCCTGTACGGCAGTGAACTAGTTTGGTTTTCGTTGCCATCCCGTTTCAACTTTCTAAGCTGCCTGTACGGCAGTGAACCGCTCAAAGCGAAAACCGGGCAATCACAAAAATTTCTAAGCTGCCTGTACGGCAGTGAACTATTACGGCGACACGGCGCTGTTTGTCTACAATTTCTAAGCTGCCTGTACGGCAGTGAACGTTCCAGTGATACCCTGCAAGGTAATTTTTCTTTTCTAAGCTGCCTGTACGGCAGTGAACTAAGAGGGGTCCTGCTGGATATTGACTCTCCGTTTCTAAGCTGCCTGTACGGCAGTGAACGCAAAGTGGCAAAGTAAACACAAGAAAAGGACTTTCTAAGCTGCCTGTACGGCAGTGAACCACCAGCGAGAGCGGCCTCTATTTCCCTCATTTTTCTAAGCTGCCTGTACGGCAGTGAACACGCAGTTCAGCGGATTAAACGCATATATCGATTTCTAAGCTGCCTGTACGGCAGTGAACTCTTCATCAATCCATGATTTCATAATGATGGGTTTCTAAGCTGCCTGTACGGCAGTGAACATCCATTGCCATTTCATTGATAAAGGAGTTATATTTCTAAGCTGCCTGTACGGCAGTGAACCTGAGGCGACGTCATTTAATTTACTGAATTTATTTCTAAGCTGCCTGTACGGCAGTGAACTGGTTATCTGTCAATTGCAATCGGCAGATGTTTTTCTAAGCTGCCTGTACGGCAGTGAACTCAAATACTACACGCTTAGCCCATTGTTAATAAAGCGAAACCAGCAAAATTCCTTGTCCAGCCCCTTTTTTATCCTTGCCTTCCAGCAGCATTAATTATCAATAACTTACCTTCGCCCTCAAAAATAGGGTTTTTACCGCCCCACCTCACAAACAAAAAAATCCGTAACCTCTTACGAGATTACGGACTTTATCAACCTACTTAAAAGGCTTCACGACCCCAGATTAATGCGCTGCTTCCGCTTTGTGCTTTTGTGCACTCTGGAACCCGTAGGTCAGCTCATTTTTCTCTTTATCCAGCGCAACAGTGACCTGACCGCCATCCACCAGCGAGCCAAACAGCAGTTCGTTAGCGAGCGGTTTCTTCAGGTTGTCCTGGATGACGCGAGCCATCGGACGTGCACCCATTGCCCGGTCGTAACCTTTCTCAGCCAGCCAGTTACGTGCTTCCTGGCTCACTTCCAGAGAAACACCTTTCTGATCCAGTTGAACCTGCAACTCGACAATGAATTTATCAACCACCTGATGGATCACGTCGGTTGAGAGATGATCGAACCAGATAATATTGTCGAGACGGTTACGAAACTCTGGCGTAAAGATCTTTTTGATCTCTTCCATCGCATCGGTGCTGTTATCCTGGTGGATAAGCCCAATCGATTTGCGCTCGGTTTCACGTACCCCGGCGTTGGTAGTCATCACCAGCACCACGTTACGGAAATCGGCCTTGCGTCCGTTGTTATCGGTCAGCGTGCCGTTGTCCATCACCTGCAACAGGATATTGAACACGTCCGGATGCGCTTTCTCGATTTCGTCCAGCAGCAGCACCGAGTGCGGATGCTTGATGACCGCATCGGTCAGCAGACCACCCTGATCAAAACCGACGTATCCCGGAGGCGCACCAATCAGGCGGCTGACAGTGTGACGTTCCATATACTCGGACATATCAAAGCGCAGAAGCTCAATGCCGAGGGCTTTGGAAAGCTGCACCGTGACCTCAGTTTTACCGACCCCGGTTGGACCAGCAAACAGGAACGAACCGACCGGTTTATGTTCGTGGCCTAAACCCGCACGCGCCATCTTGATGGCTTCGGTAAGCGCCTCAATGGCTTTATCCTGACCGAAGACCAGCATTTTCAGGCGATCACTGAGGTTTTTCAGAGTATCGCGGTCACTCTGAGAAACACTCTTCTCTGGGATACGTGCGATACGCGCCACCACGGACTCAATATCCGCCACATTGACCGTTTTCTTGCGCTTGCTTACCGGCATCAGACGTGCGCGAGCGCCCGCTTCGTCGATAACGTCAATCGCTTTGTCCGGCAGATGACGATCGTTAATGTATTTCACCGCCAGTTCTACCGCCGCACGCACCGCTTTCGCGGTATAACGCACGTCGTGGTGCGCTTCATACTTCGGTTTCAGACCGTTGATGATTTGAACGGTTTCTTCGATCGACGGTTCAGTAATATCGATTTTCTGGAAGCGACGCGCCAGAGCACGATCTTTCTCGAAAATGTTGCTGAACTCCTGATACGTCGTCGAACCTATAACGCGAATTTTACCGCTGGAGAGCAGTGGTTTAATCAGGTTAGCCGCATCCACCTGACCGCCAGAAGCTGCGCCTGCGCCGATGATGGTGTGGATCTCATCGATAAACAGGATGCTGTTGGTATCCTGCTCCAACTGTTTGAGCAACGCTTTGAAACGTTTTTCAAAGTCGCCGCGATATTTAGTTCCCGCTAACAGGGAACCGATATCCAGAGAGTAAATCGTACAGTCAGCCATCACTTCCGGTACATCGCCCTGGACAATACGCCAGGCGAGACCTTCCGCAATCGCAGTTTTACCAACGCCAGACTCGCCAACCAGCAGTGGGTTGTTTTTACGGCGGCGACAGAGAACCTGAATGGCGCGCTCCAGCTCCTTCTCACGACCAATCAGCGGGTCGATTCCTCCCACGCGCGCAAGCTGGTTCAGGTTCGTCGTGAAATTCTCCATACGGTCCTCCCCACCAGCTTGTTCTTCACTGCCGGGCTGGTTTCCTGGTTCAGAAGACTGAGATGGCTCGTCTTTACGCGTGCCATGAGAAATAAAGTTCACCACATCAAGACGGCTGACTTCATGTTTGCGCAACAGATAGGCAGCCTGTGACTCCTGTTCGCTAAAGATAGCAACCAGAACATTCGCACCGGTAACCTCACTGCGACCGGAGGACTGAACATGGAAGACCGCACGTTGCAGTACACGCTGAAAACTCAGCGTCGGCTGCGTGTCACGCTCCTCTTCACTGGCAGGCAGAACGGGTGTGGTTTGTTCAATAAAGGCTTCCAGTTCCTGACGGAGCGCCACCAGATCCACGGAACATGCTTCCAGCGCCTCCCGAGCCGACGGGTTACTGAGCAATGCCAGTAACAAGTGCTCGACGGTCATAAACTCATGACGGTGCTCGCGCGCTCTGGCGAAAGCCATGTTTAAACTGAGTTCCAGTTCTTGATTGAGCATAGGCACCTCCCCCAATTTTTATGCCTGCATTCAGGCTTTTTCCAGCGTACACAGCAATGGATGCTCGTTCTCCCTTGCGTACTTGTTCACCATCGCCACTTTGGTTTCTGCAACCTCGGCGGTAAAGATTCCGCAAATGGCCTTCCCCTGGTAGTGAACAGCGAGCATCAATTGCGTTGCACGTTCTACATCATAAGAAAAGAATTTTTGTAACACGTCAATAACAAACTCCATCGGAGTGTAATCATCATTGACTAATATCACTTTATACATAGATGGCGGTTTTAGCACGTCACGCACTTTTTCTTCCGCCAGTTGATCAAAGTCCAGCCAGTCGTTCGTTTTACCCATTGTCAGTTATCATCTTCGGTTACGGTTATCGGCAGAACGCTCTGCCGCTGACAAGAGCTTATTTGCCTGACCAATCTACTCCACATAATAGATAATTATCATCTATCGTTGGCATCAGCGACATCAGTCACATTACTGTCAATAGCGTTAACTGCTTCAAATTTTTGATGCATACCTACCCCCAGCCCCCTGTCAAACGCTTGACGACTCGCCCTATTTCTCTAAATTGTATTTCTAGAGTTGGCGAGGTTTTGAACAGCTCCCTCTCTGACCCCGGTTTATTCCATCTTACTTGTATAAGATTTGCGAAGGATGTCGAAGCATGGAAAAGGGTACTGTTAAGTGGTTCAACAATGCCAAAGGGTTTGGTTTCATCTGCCCTGAAGGCGGCGGCGAAGATATTTTCGCTCATTATTCCACCATCCAGATGGATGGTTACAGAACGCTAAAAGCTGGGCAATCCGTTCAGTTTGATGTCCACCAGGGGCCAAAAGGCAATCATGCCAGTGTCATTGTGCCCGTCGAAGTAGAAGCTGCAGTCGCATAGCTCTTCTGTCTCATTGTGTACATCCTACAGGCAAAATGCCAGCCCGATCGGCTGGCATTTTTATCTCAAATATTACTCCCGTGCCAGAGCATCCACTGGATCCAGTTTTGCCGCATTTCGCGCAGGCAGCCAGCCAAATAAAATCCCGGTAACGGTTGAACAAAGAAACGCCAGTAGCAGCGCCAGCGGAGAAAAACCAATTTCCCAACCGGGTAAAAAAAGCTGCAATGTGAAAGCGATTAACAGTGACAGCGTTATCCCCAGCGCACCACCCACCAGACAAACCAGCACGGCTTCAATCAGAAATTGTTGCAACACATCGCTGGCGCGCGCGCCCACGGCCATGCGGATACCAATTTCCCGCGTCCGCTCTGTCACCGATACCAGCATAATATTCATGACGCCAATGCCGCCCACCACCAGCGAAATCACCGCCACCAGTGTCAAAAACAGTTGTAAAGTACGTGTGGTCTTTTCGACCGTTTTCAAGACACCGTCCATGTTCCAGGTGAAGAAATCCTTTTTGCCGTGGCGCAGCGACAACAAACGGGTGAGTTGCTGTTCAGCTTCAGCGCTGTCAAAGCCTTCTTTCACTCTTACGGTAATGGAGTTAAGCCACGACTGCCCCATAACCCGCCCGGACATGGTGCTGTAAGGCAACCACACGCGCAGCACTTTACTACTGCCAAACATCGACTGTTTCTCTTCCGCCACGCCGATGACCCTCGCTGGCATATTACCGACAAGAATCACCTCGCCAACCACATCCGCTTTATGCGGAAAAAGCTGACGGCGGGTATTACTGTCGAGAACAACTACCTGCGCGCGACCATTCAGTTGCTCCTGATTAAAGGTGTTCCCTTCGCTGAAAGTCATACCATAAACATTAAAATAGTCCCCGCTTACGCCGTTGGCGCTGGCAGCAACATCAACATTGTTATAACGCAGGCGCAGGTTTTGCGAGACGGCGGGTGTGGCAGAAGCGACCCACGGTTGTTTTTGAATGGCGATTAAATCGTCGTACTTCAGCGCCTGCTGATATTGCGGATCGTCATCGCCAAAATCTTTCCCAGGATAGACATCAATAGTATTAGTACCAATAGAACGAATATCCGCCAGTACCATTTGTTTAGCCGCGTCGCCCACCACGACAATAGATACCACCGACGCAATACCGATAATAATCCCCAGCATGGTCAGTAAAGTACGCATTTTATTGGCTGCCAGCGCGCGCCACGCCATCGTCAGCGCCTCGTTAAAACCGCTGACGAACTGCCGCCAGCCAGACGCCGTTTTGACACCCGGTTCGCTGTTGGCTGCAGCAGTATTTTTTTCAATAGCGGGTGGATTACGCACGATTTCGCCGTCGTGAATTTCGATCACCCGCTCTGCCTGGGCGGCAACCTGCGGATCATGAGTGACGATAATCACCGTGTGCCCGCGATCGCGCAACTGATGCAGGACAGTCATCACCTCTTCACCGGAATGGCTGTCCAGCGCGCCTGTCGGTTCATCAGCGAGGATCACCTGCCCACCGTTCATCAACGCGCGGGCGATACTGACTCGCTGTTGTTGACCACCGGAAAGCTGAGCAGGGTAATACTCTGCGCGCTCTTCCAGCCCCAGTCGTTGCAGTAATTGCCGGGCGCGCAGCAGTCGCTGTTTACGCTCAAGGCCAGCATAGACGGCGGGAACTTCAACGTTCTGCTCGGCGGTTAAATGCGAAAGCAGGTGGTAACGCTGAAAAATAAAGCCAAAATGCTCGCGACGGAGCTGCGCCAGCGCATCGGCGTCCAGCGTGGCAACATCCTGACCGGCGACGCGATAGGTGCCGCTTGTGGCTTTATCCAGGCAGCCGAGGATATTCATCAAGGTCGATTTACCAGAACCCGAAGCGCCGACAATCGCCACCATCTCTCCGGCATAAATATCCAGAGTGATCCCCTTCAGCACCTCAACCTGCTCATCTCCCGCGGGATAGCTACGGCGAATATCCTTCAATTCGAGCAAAGGCGTCATTGCGCAGCTCCTGGTTTGGCCTCACCAATCACCACTTCTTCGCCCACTTCCAGCCCTTTGACAATCTCAACATCGGTATCGTTACGTGCGCCAATCGTTACTTCACGCTCGCGCGTTTCTCCATTACGTAGCAGTTTGATCTTATAGCGGTTATCGCCAACCGGATCGCCTAACGCCGACAGTGGGATTGTCAGCACGTTTTTCACATCAGTGAGCTGAATGTGCACCTGTGCAGTCATATCCAGCCGCAACAGACCATCGGGGTTTGGTACTTCAAAACGGGCGTAATAGAAAATAGCGTCGTTGACCTTTTCCGGTGTTGGCAACACATCTTTAATCTGCCCTTCATAGCGCGTCAGCGGATCGCCAAGCACCGTAAACCAGGCTTTTTGCCCCGGCTTCAGGTGGATAACATCCGCTTCAGAAACCTGCGCTTTTACCAGCATGGTACTCATATCTGCCAGCGTCAAAATGTTCGGCGCTTGTTGTGCGGCAATCACCGTCTGCCCTTGCAGGGTAGTGATTTGCGTGACTTCCCCGGCCATCGGAGCAACGATGCGGGTGTAATCGAGATTGGTTTTAGCTGTGTCGAGAGAGGCCTGATTGCGTTTGATTTGCGCATCAATGGTGCCAATCTGCGCCTGTTTAACAGCCATTTCAGTCGCAGCAGTGTCGAGATCCTGCTGTGAAACGGCCTGCGTTTGCGCCAGTCGTTGCTGGCGAGAGTATGTCACCCGAGCCAGTTTCAGTTCTGCTTCCGCCTGCTGACGTTGTGCGCGCAGCTCCATCAGCGTCGCTTCCACTTCCTTGATCTGGTTTTCAGCCTGTTCTGGATCAATAACGCCTAAAAGCTGATCTTTTTTCACTTTATCGCCAATCGCCACCGACAGCGTTTTCAACTGACCGCTAACCTGCGCGCCAACATCAACTTTACGCAACGCGTCGAGCTTTCCGGTCGCCAGCACGCTTTGCTGCAAATCACCGGGGCGCACTATCAATGTCTGATAAGTTGGCACCGGCGCATTGAGAATTTTCCACAATGCAACCAACCCGGCAATGACTATCACCAGCGCAATAACGTAACGCTTCTTAATGTTTCTTCGCTTTTTCATGAATATATTGAGTACTCCATACGCGCATCCGGGCGTTGTTAACATCAACAAAATATCAACAAAACCCTAAAATTTCCGTTAGTAATCACATTATTGATGTTTGGTTAAGATTTCCGATGGTGAAATCGACGCTATGTATAATCATTGATTTTGTGAATATGTCACAACTTACTGAACGGGCTTTTACGCCATCTGAATCTCTTAGCAGCATGTCTCTTTTCCTTAGTCTGGCTGGTGGCCAGTGGCGACCAGGTAAATTCTGGCATCGCCGTAGCTTTCGCCAGAAATTTTTGCTGCGCTCTTTGATTATGCCGCGTTTAAGCGTTGAGTGGATGAACGAACTATCCCACTGGCCGAACCTCAATACGCTGTTAACACGCCAGCCGCGACTGCCTGTTCGTCTGCATCGCCCTTACCTTGCCGCCAATCTTAACCGCAAACAATTACTGGAGGCGTTACGTTACCATTATGCATTGCTGCGTGCCTGCATGTCGGCGGAAGAATTCAGCTTATATTTGAATACCCCCGGGCTGCAACTGGCGAAGCTGGAAGGAAAAAACGGCGAGCAGTTCACGCTTGAACTGACCATGATGATCTCAATGGATAAAGAAGGTGACAGCACGATCCTGTTCCGTAACAGCGAGGGCATCCCTCTGGCAGAGATCACCTTCACTCTGTGTGAGTACCAGGGAAAAAGAACGCTGTTTATTGGTGGACTGCAAGGCGCGAAATGGGAAATTCCGCACCAGGAAATCCAGAATGCGACGAAAGCCTGCCACGGTCTGTTTCCAAAACGTCTGGTGATGGAAGCGGTCTGTCTCTTTGCCCAACGCTTACAGGTTGAGCAGATTATTGCCGTCAGCAATGAAACGCATATTTATCGCAGCCTGCGCTATCGCGATAAAGAAGGAAAAATCCATGCGGACTATAACGCGTTCTGGGAGTCGGTTGGCGGCGAATGCGATGCCGAACGGCATTACCGACTTCCTGGTCAGATAGTACGAAAAGAAGTTGCTGAAATAGCCAGTAAAAAACGAGCTGAATACCGTCGCCGCTATGAGATGCTCGACGCTATTCAGCCACAGATGGCAACGATGTTTTGCGGTTAATCTGCCCGACCGCGCGCCAGCCACAGCACGCGCGAGAACATTTTTTTCAGCAATGCCGGTACGGACTCCACACCACGGCGTCCGGCCTCCATTGCAACCTCAATGGCGAGATCGGGTTTGGAAGAGCGATGGATCGCCTTCGAGATGATTTTGCGCAGATTCATCGGTACATTTTCCGGGATTTGCGCCACGCGATGGAATACATCGGAAAATCCCTGGCGATACATAAAATGCTCCATATCCAGCGCCGGTAATGCCGTTAAATGCTCTCGTTCAGCTTCCCGATCGTTATTCAACAGGCTGCGCACCGTAGCGGCATACTTCTTCCCGGCTTCATCGCCATCGACCAGCACATGCCACTCAATCCCCATCCGGCGGGCAAATTTAACCAGCGGTTTTAATCCTGACTGGGCAAATTCAATGACCTTGATCCCTTCAGCATCAAAATGATGCCCACACTGGCGCGCCAGTTCGTTAATAACCCAGGTTTCTGTTTCCCCTTCCACCAGCAACCAACAACGGGCAAACAGCGATGACGGACGGTTAAAACGAATGTGAAAGGATATGCGTCGGCTATCTTCGGTACTCAAGCCACTCGGCCCCAGACGCCATGCGGCAACGCGAGAAGATTCACGCACCAGACGGCAAACATGCTCTACCGGCGTTAACGAAAGCAGCTCGCCAGAGTTGGTGGTAGCAATACGCTGCAATGGCAGAAGGTTCAACAGATGCCAGGCGACTGAAAGCATAATCGGATGCAGGCGCGTTTCCGGATCTTCTATCAACAATAACGGACGCGCGTCTTTATCCAGCCGCAATGTGCCTTTTGCCTGTAGCAAAGTCGCAAATAGCCCAAGCAAAATAACCCGATACGAACGACCTCCAGGCCGGTCAATCATCCGGTTGATGATATCCAGATAACGCCAGCTCCGTTGCTCATTGCTGGCCCGCCGCCGCATTAAGCGGTATCTCGCCTGCCCGGCTCCCTGCTCCGAAAAATAATGCTCAAGCAGTTGCACCATTGCCGAAAGCCCCTGACGAATCTGTCCGTCAGTAAGATTTTGTGGATGTGAGGATAATTCACGGGCAAGAAAATCCAACTGGCGCGCGGTAACTTCCACATTGGGCACATTTGGTACAGTTCCGTTGCGAATACGGCGCATAAAGCGGGCATCACGCAAGCGCAGAACAGGCATCAACCGCACCAGATGACGCGCCTGATCGTTAATATCATCAACCTCAATCGGATGCCCGTCTTTATCAAGAAAACTGCGCAGCGTCATCACGCTGCCATCTTCCGCACACTCCCCTTCCAGACGATAAAAAATGCGGTGATAACTATCGACGCACGGCGTCCAGCATGTTTCAAGTGGGCGATAACGGCGAACACGATGCCGCCCTGGCAGCGATTCACGAAAGGTCAGAATGATATGCAGATGGTGTTCCCGGCCATTGATATCGCCCGGCGGAAACCAGAAATCGTCGCGTTCAAAATGGTAGAGATCTGATTCTGGCGATAGCAGTAGGGTTAGCGCATCCAGCAAACTGGATTTACCCCACGCGTTCTCCCCAATCAGGACGTTGTTTTGTTCCAGCATCAACGATAGTCGGTTGATACCACGAAAGCCCACAATTTCAACGCGCTCAAGAATCATATCCCCTCCAGAAATATGTTACTTATCCTTTACTCCGGCAGTATAACGGGAAAGCCCCCAGGAATACGTGATGACATCACACTTAAGCATGGCAAATGTCTGAAAAATGAGCGAATAATTGTGTCAGACGCCCTCTCACTGATTTCCCGCAAAAAACAATAAAATCAAATGATTAATCTTGTGTATTATTTTTATTACCCCCAAAGGTTTAATTTCGTGGTTTGCACTACACTGTCAATCAGGCAAATGACTATATGGGGGAACCCTCATTTGTTCTAAATCAAAATTACTGGATTTATTTATCTGGCGAATGACTCAGCTTCGTTTTTAAAATACCCACGCATTATTTCTGTCGTCACTTTTTTACGACGACCCTATAAAACGACCATATTTTTCACAGGGTCAATTTTTAATTGAGGTGGATATGTTCAGAAAATTAGCAGCAGAATGTTTTGGTACTTTCTGGCTTGTATTTGGTGGCTGCGGTAGCGCTGTGCTGGCGGCAACATTTCCGGAATTAGGTATTGGCTTTGCTGGTGTCGCGCTGGCGTTTGGTCTGACAGTACTGACCATGGCCTTCGCTGTTGGTCATATTTCTGGTGGTCATTTTAACCCGGCAGTCACTATTGGTTTATGGGCTGGCGGTCGTTTCCCGGCAAAAGAAGTCGTTGGCTACGTCATTGCCCAGGTTGTTGGCGGTATTGTTGCGGCGGCACTGCTGTATTTAATCGCCAGCGGTAAAGCCGGATTTGACGCGGCGGCCAGCGGTTTTGCGTCTAACGGTTATGGTGAGCATTCACCTGGCGGCTATTCCATGCTTTCTGCATTGGTTGTTGAACTGGTATTGAGCGCTGGTTTCTTGCTGGTGATCCACGGTGCGACCGACAAATTCGCGCCGGCGGGTTTTGCGCCGATTGCCATTGGTCTGGCATTAACGCTGATTCACTTAATCAGTATTCCGGTCACTAACACCTCCGTTAACCCGGCGCGCAGCACTGCGGTTGCTATCTTCCAGGGTGGCTGGGCGTTAGAACAACTGTGGTTCTTCTGGGTAGTGCCCATTGTCGGCGGTATTATTGGTGGTCTGATTTACCGGACACTGCTGGAAAAACGCGATTAATTAACGCAGAAGGCCTGACGCAATGTCAGGCCTTCTTATTTGCATAACGTTTCCTTTTAATTGCAACTTTACTCATCCTTCCGCTTTCAGTAGTGTGTCATCGCGCATTCCGATTTCTTCTTTGCAAGGGCTGAGTTTTCATGTTTTCTGGGCTGTTAATCATTCTGGTGCCACTCATTGTGGGTTACCTCATTCCGCTTCGCCAAAAAGCTGCGTTAAAACGCATTAATCAGTTATTAAGCTGGATGGTCTATCTCATTCTCTTTTTTATGGGTATTAGCCTGGCGTTCCTTGATAATCTTGCCAGTAATTTGCTGGCGATCCTGCATTATTCCGCCGTCAGTATTACCGTTATTTTGCTATGCAATATTGTCGCCTTGCTGTGGCTGGAGCGTGGTTTGCCATGGCGTAATCACCACCAGCAAGAGAAATTACCGTCACGTATTGCGATGGCACTGGAGTCGCTAAAACTGTGCGGCGTAGTAGTGATTGGTTTTGCCATTGGCCTTAGCGGATTAGGTTTCTTACAACACGCCACTGAAGCCAGCGAATACACGTTAATTCTGTTACTTTTCCTCGTCGGTATTCAGCTACGCAATAATGGCATGACCTTAAAGCAGATTGTCCTTAATCGCCGGGGAATGATTGTCGCTGTGGTAGTGGTTGCCAGTTCATTAATTGGCGGTTTAATTAACGCCTTTATTCTTGATCTCCCTATCAACACCGCGCTGGCAATGGCCTCCGGTTTCGGCTGGTATTCTCTTTCCGGTATATTGTTGACCGAATCTTTTGGCCCGGTAATCGGTAGCGCAGCGTTTTTTAATGATCTGGCACGAGAGCTGATCGCCATCATGCTAATCCCCGGCCTTATCCGTCGCAGTCGCTCAACGGCGCTGGGTTTGTGCGGTGCCACATCGATGGATTTCACCCTGCCCGTTCTTCAGCGTACAGGTGGTCTGGAGATGGTCCCGGCGGCGATTGTTCACGGTTTTATTCTTAGCCTGCTGGTGCCCATTCTGATCGCCCTTTTCTCCGCGTAATACCTCTCTGGCGGTAGAACCCTGCCGCCAAAATTGCGCTAAATCAATCTCCCTTAAAGTTGCAACAAAAATCCCTTTTATCCCCGCGTTAAGCGTCTTAACCTTAAACATGTATATTAAATATAACTTTAAAGGTGTGATCATGTTTTGTGTGCAATGTGAACAAACTATCCGTACTCCGGCAGGAAACGGCTGCTCATACGCGCAGGGGATGTGTGGTAAAACGGCGGAAACCTCTGACCTTCAGGACTTACTGATTGCGGCGCTGCAAGGGCTTTCTGCCTGGGCGGTAAAAGCACGTGAATACGGCATCATCAACCACGACGTAGACAGCTTCGCGCCGCGTGCATTTTTCTCAACGCTGACTAACGTTAACTTCGATTCTCCTCGTATTGTCGGCTACGCCCGTGAAGCGATTGCCCTGCGTGAGGCGCTGAAAGCACAATGCCTGGCAGTAGATGCAAACGCCCGCGTCGATAACCCGATGGCTGACTTGCAACTGGTGAGCGATGATCTCGGTGAACTGCAACGTCAGGCGGCGGAATTTACGCCAAATAAAGATAAAGCAACGATTGGCGAAAATATTCTCGGCCTGCGTCTGCTCTGCCTGTATGGTCTGAAAGGTGCGGCGGCCTATATGGAACACGCTCACGTTCTCGGTCAGTACGACAACGATATTTACGCCCAGTACCATAAAATCATGGCATGGCTGGGAACCTGGCCTTCCGATATGAACGCACTTCTCGAGTGTTCCATGGAAATCGGCCAGATGAATTTCAAAGTGATGAGCATTCTGGATGCAGGCGAAACCGGTAAATACGGTCATCCGACACCGACTCAGGTCAACGTCAAAGCTACAGCGGGTAAATGCATTCTGATTTCCGGTCACGATCTCAAAGATCTCTATAACCTGCTGGAACAGACCGAAGGCACGGGCGTTAACGTCTACACCCACGGCGAAATGTTGCCTGCTCACGGCTACCCGGAGCTGCGTAAATTCAAGCATCTGGTCGGTAACTACGGCAGTGGCTGGCAGAATCAACAAGTTGAGTTCGCTCGCTTCCCTGGCCCTATCGTGATGACCTCTAACTGCATCATCGACCCAACCGTCGGCGCTTATGACGATCGTATCTGGACCCGCAGCATTGTTGGCTGGCCGGGCGTGCGTCATCTGGATGGTGAGGATTTCTCTGCGGTCATCGCCCAGGCGCAACAAATGGCGGGCTTCCCGTACAGCGAGATTCCGCATCTGATCACCGTAGGTTTTGGTCGTCAGACGCTGCTTGGCGCAGCCGATACGCTGATTGATCTGGTGAGCCGTGAAAAACTGCGTCATATCTTCCTGCTTGGCGGCTGTGACGGTGCCCGTGGTGAACGTCACTATTTCACCGATTTCGCTACCAGCGTGCCGGATGACTGCCTGATCCTGACGCTCGCCTGCGGTAAATATCGCTTTAACAAACTTGAGTTTGGCAATATCGAAGGTCTGCCGCGTCTGGTGGATGCTGGCCAGTGTAACGATGCATACTCAGCGATTATTCTGGCTGTCACCCTGGCAGAAAAACTGGGTTGCGGTGTCAACGATCTGCCACTCTCGCTGGTACTCTCCTGGTTTGAACAGAAGGCAATTGTTATTCTGCTGACGCTGCTTTCTCTGGGCGTGAAAAATATCGTCACCGGCCCGACTGCACCAGGCTTCCTGACCCCAGACCTGCTGGCGGTGCTGAATGAGAAATTCGGCCTGCGTTCTATCACCACTGTTGAAGAAGACATGAAGCAACTGTTGAGCGCGTAAGGAGTTTATCGATGACGATGCCAACGAATCAATGCCCGTGGCGGATGCAGGTTCATCACATTAAGCAAGAAACACCGGATGTGTGGACGCTTTCCCTGATTTGCCACGATTACTATCCGTATCGCGCCGGGCAATATGCGCTGGTCAGCGTGCGTAACTCAGCAGAAACGCTGCGTGCGTATACCATTTCCTCCACGCCAGGCGTGAGTGAATACATCACCCTGACCGTGCGGCGGATTGATGACGGTGTCGGCTCCCAGTGGCTGACTCGCGAGGTGAAACGCGGTGACTATCTCTGGCTTTCGGATGCGATGGGGGAATTTACCTGCGACGATAAAACAGAAGAGAAATTCCTGTTACTGGCAGCAGGCTGCGGTGTCACACCAATTATGTCGATGCGTCGCTGGCTGGCGAAAAATCGTCCGCAGGCCGATGTACAGGTGATCTACAACGTGCGCACACCGCAGGATGTCATTTTTGCCGACGAATGGCGCAACTATCCGGTGACGCTGGTGGCAGAAAATAACGTCAGCGAGGGCTTTATCGCTGGTCGCCTGACTCGCGAACTGCTGGAAAGCGTTCCTGACCTGGCTTCGCGTACCGTGATGACCTGTGGCCCGGCTCCGTATATGGATTGGGTGGAACAGGAAGTGAAAACACTTGGCGTAACACGCTTCTTTAAAGAGAAGTTCTTCACGCCGGTGGCGGACGCTGCGACCAGTGGTCTGAAATTCACCAAATTACAACCGGCACAAGAATTTTATGCCCCGGTTGGCACCACGCTGCTGGAGGCGCTGGAAAGCAATAAAGTTCCGGTCGTCGCCGCCTGTCGTGCGGGTGTTTGCGGCTGCTGTAAAACAAAAATAATTTCTGGCGAATACACGGTGAGCAGCACCATGACGCTGACTGACGCCGAAATCGCTGAGGGTTACGTGCTGGCCTGTTCCTGCCATCCGCAGGGAGATATGGTTCTCGCGTAATCGCATTATGCCCGATGATATTCCTGTCATCGGGCAATTTAACTGTTAGTGCCTCCTTTTTCTCCCATCCCTTCCCTCTCCGTCAGATGAACTAAACTTGTAACCGTTATCACATTCAGGAGACGGAAAACCATGAAACAAACGGTTGCAGCTTATATCGCTAAAACGCTCGAATCGGCTGGGGTGAAACGTATCTGGGGAGTGACAGGCGACTCGCTTAACGGCCTCAGCGACAGCCTTAATCGTATGGGCACTATCGAGTGGATGTCCACCCGCCATGAAGAGGTCGCGGCCTTTGCCGCTGGCGCTGAAGCCCAGCTTTCAGGAGAACTGGCGGTCTGCGCCGGATCGTGTGGGCCAGGCAACCTGCACTTAATCAACGGCCTGTTCGACTGTCATCGTAATCACGTTCCGGTACTGGCGATTGCCGCCCATATTCCTTCCAGCGAAATTGGTAGCGGTTATTTTCAGGAGACCCACCCGCAAGAGTTATTCCGCGAATGTAGTCACTATTGCGAGCTGGTTTCCAGCCCGGAGCAGATCCCGCAAGTACTGGCGATCGCCATGCGCAAAGCGGTGCTTAACCGTGGCGTTTCGGTGGTCGTTTTACCGGGCGATGTGGCGTTAAAACCTGCGCCAGAAGGGGCAACCACCCACTGGTATCACGCGCCACTGCCAATAGTGACGCCGGAAGAAGAAGAGTTACGCAAGCTGGCGCAACTACTGCGTTACTCCAGAAATATTGCACTGATGTGCGGCAGCGGCTGCGCGGGCGCGCATAAAGAGTTAGTAGAGTTTGCCGGGAAAATTAAAGCGCCAATCATCCATGCTCTGCGTGGTAAAGAACATGTCGAATACGATAATCCGTATGATGTCGGAATGACCGGCTTAATCGGTTTCTCATCGGGTTTTCATACCATGATGAATGCCGACACTTTAGTGCTGCTCGGCACCCAATTCCCCTACCGCGCGTTCTACCCGACCGATGCCAAAATTATTCAGATCGATGTCAATCCTGCCAGCATTGGCGCACACAGCAAGGTGGATATGGCGCTGGTGGGCGATATCAAATCAACCCTGCGATCACTTCTGCCATTGCTGGAAGAAAAAACCGATCGCAAGTTCCTGGATAAAGCGCTGGAAGATTACCGCGATGCCCGTAAAGGGCTGGACGATTTAGCCAAACCGAGCGAGAAAGCGATTCACCCGCAATATCTGGCTCAGCAAATTAGCCATTTTGCTGCCGATGATGCCATCTTTACCTGTGACGTCGGCACACCAACGGTATGGGCTGCGCGTTATCTGAAAATGAACGGTAAGCGTCGCTTGTTAGGTTCGTTTAACCACGGTTCGATGGCTAACGCCATGCCACAGGCGCTGGGCGCGCAGGCAACCGAGCCAGAACGTCAGGTAGTCGCCATGTGCGGTGATGGCGGTTTTAGTATGTTAATGGGCGATTTCCTCTCGGTGGTACAGATGAAACTACCGGTGAAAATCATCGTCTTTAACAACAGCGTGCTGGGCTTTGTGGCGATGGAGATGAAAGCTGGTGGTTACCTGACAGATGGCACTGAACTGCACGACACCAACTTTGCCCGCATTGCCGAAGCGTGCGGTATTACGGGCATCCGCGTAGAGAAAGCCGCTGAAATCGACGAAGCCCTGCAACGCGCCTTCTCCATCGACGGTCCTGTACTGGTGGATGTGGTCGTCGCGAAAGAAGAGTTAGCTATTCCACCGCAGATTAAACTCGAACAGGCCAAAGGTTTTAGCCTGTATATGTTGCGGGCGATCATTAGCGGACGCGGTGATGAAGTGATCGAACTGGCGAAAACAAACTGGCTAAGGTAAAAAGGGTGGCATTTCCCGTCATAATAAGGACATGCCATGATTGATTTACGCAGTGATACCGTTACCCGACCGAGCCGCGCCATGCTAGAAGCGATGATGGCCGCCCCGGTTGGGGACGACGTTTATGGAGACGACCCTACCGTTAATGCTCTGCAGGACTACGCGGCAGAGCTTTCCGGTAAAGAAGCCGCCATTTTTCTGCCTACCGGCACCCAGGCCAACCTGGTCGCTCTGCTCAGTCACTGCGAACGCGGCGAAGAGTATATTGTCGGTCAGGCAGCACATAACTATTTGTTTGAAGCTGGTGGTGCTGCGGTACTGGGCAGCATTCAGCCGCAACCCATCGATGCGGCTACCGACGGCACGCTGCCATTGGATAAAGTGGCGATGAAAATCAAACCTGACGATATCCACTTCGCCCGCACAAAGTTGCTTAGTCTGGAAAACACCCACAACGGCAAAGTACTACCGCGTGAATACCTGAAACAGGCATGGGAATTTACCCGCGAGCGCAATCTGGCGCTGCACGTTGACGGCGCTCGCATCTTTAACGCCGTGGTGGCTTATGGCTGCGAACTGAAAGCGATCACGCAATATTGTGATTCGTTCACCATATGTCTGTCGAAAGGTCTTGGTACGCCGGTAGGTTCGCTACTGGTAGGCAATCGTGATTACATTAAACGAGCCATCCGCTGGCGGAAAATGACCGGTGGCGGGATGCGTCAGTCCGGGATCCTGGCGGCCGCCGGGATGTATGCGCTGAAAAATAACGTCGCGCGTTTACAGGAAGACCACGACAATGCCGCCTGGATGGCAGAGCAACTGCGTGAAGCGGGCGCTGATGTGATGCGCCAGGACACCAATATGCTGTTTGTTCGCGTCGGGGAAGAAAATGCTGCTGCGTTGGGTGAATACATGAAAGCGAGAAACGTGCTGATTAACGCCTCACCGATTGTTCGCCTGGTAACACATCTCGACGTCTCGCGTGAACAACTGGCTGAAGTCGCCGCCCACTGGCGCGCTTTCCTGACGCGTTAAGGAGCGAGACGTGCCGCAACGCATTTTAGTTCTCGGTGCCAGTGGCTACATTGGTCAGCATCTGGTGCGCACACTCAACCAGCAAGGGCATCAGATCCTGGCGGCGGCACGTCATGTCGACAGGCTTACAAAGCTACAACTGGCTAATGTCAGTTGCCATAAAGTCGATCTTAGCTGGCCGGACAACCTTACGGCTCTGTTAAAAGATGTTGATACCGTCTATTTTCTGGTGCACAGCATGGGCGAAGGCGGTGATTTTATCGCTCAGGAACGCCAGGTTGCTCTCAACGTCCGTGATGCGCTGCGTGAAGTGCCGGTTAAGCAAGTCATCTTTCTTAGTTCATTGCAGGCTCCGCCCCATGAGCAATCGGATCATCTGCGCGCCCGTCAGGCCACGGCGGATATTTTGCGTGAAGCCGATGTGCCTGTTACTGAATTGCGTGCCGGAATTATCGTCGGAGCCGGGTCAGCGGCGTTCGAAGTCATGCGCGATATGGTTTACAACCTGCCAGTGCTAACACCACCGCGCTGGGTTCGTTCACGTACCACACCCATCGCGCTGGAAAACCTGCTGCACTATCTGGTGGCGCTGTTAGACCATCCGGCCTGCGAACATCGGGTATTCGAAGCCGCCGGACCACAGGTGCTCAGCTATCAACAGCAGTTTGAACATTTTATGAGCGTGAGCGGCAAACACCGCGGGTTAATCCCCATCCCTTTCCCCACCCGCTGGATTTCGGTGTGGTTTCTCAATGTGATTACCTCCGTACCGTCCACCACCGCAAGTGCGTTGATTCAGGGACTGAAACACGATCTGCTGGCGGATGACACCGCCTTACGCGCGCTCATTCCACAACCGCTGATCGCTTTTGATGACGCTGTGCGTCGCACGTTGAGAGAGGAAGAAAAGTTCGCCAACTCCAGCGACTGGGGATATGACACTCAGGCCTTTGCCCGCTGGCGACCAGAATACGGTTATTTCGCCAAACAGGCGGGTTATACCGTTAAAACCTCCGCCAGCCTTCAGGCTTTATGGCGGGTAGTGAATCAAATCGGCGGTAAAGAACGTTACTTCTTTGGCAATATTTTGTGGCAGACCCGGGCGTTGATGGACCGCGCAATAGGTCACAAACTGGCGAAAGGTCGCCCCGAGCGAGAATATTTGCAAACCGGCGATGCGGTGGATAGCTGGAAAGTGATTGTCGTCGAGCCTGAAAAACAGCTTACCTTATTGTTTGGTATGAAAGCGCCAGGACTTGGGCGACTTTGTTTTACTCTCGAAGATAAAGGCGACTATCGCACTATTGATGTCCGCGCTTTCTGGCACCCGCACGGGATGCCAGGGCTGTTTTACTGGCTGTTCATGATCCCCGCACATCTGTTTATTTTTCGCGGGATGGCAAAACGAATCGCCAGACTGGCAGAACAAAGCACAGATTAATCGAAAAAAACCTGCGTTATTCTTTCATGTTTCCCATTGCATCAAGGATGAAATCACGGAAGAATGCGCACGTCGTTTTTATCAACAACAGTGGAATGATATGAAGGTACTGGTTACCGGCGCCACCAGCGGCTTAGGTCGAAACGCGGTTGAATTTTTATGCCGAAAAGGCATCAGCGTAAGAGCGACCGGTCGCAATGAAGCGATGGGTAAATTGCTGGAGAAAATAGGCGCAGAGTTTGTCCAGGCGGATCTGACTGAACTGGTCTCATCGCAGGCAAAAGTAATGCTCGCAGGCATTGATACGCTGTGGCACTGTTCCAGCTTTACCTCGCCGTGGGGAACGCAGCAGGCTTTCGATCTGGCAAACGTTCGCGCCACTCGCCGCCTGGGTGAATGGGCTGTCGCCTGGGGCGTACGTAATTTTATTCATATCTCTTCACCGTCACTGTACTTCGATTACCACCACCACCGCGACATCAAAGAAGATTTTCGTCCGCACCGCTTCGCCAACGAATTTGCCCGCAGCAAAGCCGCCAGTGAAGAGGTCATCAATATGCTTTCGCAGACAAATCCACAAACGCGCTTTACCATTCTGCGCCCACAAAGCCTGTTTGGGCCGCACGATAAAGTCTTTATTCCCCGTCTGGCGCATATGATGCACCACTACGGCAGCATCCTGTTACCCCACGGTGGCAGCGCACTGGTCGATATGACTTACTATGAAAATGCGGTGCACGCTATGTGGCTGGCGAGCCAGGAAGCGTGCGATAAACTGCCTTCTGGTCGTGCGTATAACATTACCAACGGCGAACATCGCACTCTGCGCAGTATCGTGCAGAAATTGATCGACGAGCTGAATATTGATTGCCGTATCCGTTCGGTGCCTTACCCGATGCTGGATATGATTGCCCGCAGTATGGAGCGTTTAGGACGCAAGTCAGCAAAAGAGCCGCCGCTAACCCATTACGGCGTCTCCAAGTTGAATTTTGACTTTACGCTGGATATTACGCGAGCACAGGAGGAGCTGGGGTATCAGCCGGTCATCTCGCTGGATGAAGGTATCGAGCAAACTGCTGCCTGGCTGCGCGACCACGGAAAACTGCCGCGCTAGTCCTGGCCGTATTTCTCCAGTAGGGCTTCGGCAATCGCCTGAGTTTCTGCATCCGCTTCGCCGTTATATAACGTCGGGCGGAAGTGCATCTGAAACGCCATAATGACTCGCTGCTGTTCGCGCGGCGTCATTTCAGGTTTTACGTCATAGCCGTAGCGCGCCAAAAGCTCCAGTAACGATGCTGTTTCTACCGGCGTGTGTGGTGCGCGTCCGGCCAGATAAAAGCTAACGCGCGATGCATCCGGCCAGGCACCAATCCCCTGCTGCGCCAGTTGCTGCCACGGAAATAACGGGCCAGGATCGTCCTTGCGCTGTGGGGCTATATCCGCATGTGCCACCACATTCTCTGGTTTGATGTGATAGCGGGCGATAATCTCTTTCGCCAGTGGAATGAGCGCCTGAATCTGCGCCGGTTCAAACGGCGCAAAATATTTCACCCCCGCCGATTTTTGCCAGCCACGATTTTCCAACTCAATACCAATAGAGGTGTCGTTAATTCGTGTTGCTCCGCGCCAGGCGCTGATCCCCGCATGCCAGGCCAGTTCCTGTTCCGGCACCAATTGCCAGATACGTGGTTTGCCGTTGTAACGCGGCGGCACGGCAGGCACCAGATAATGCGAGCTGACCTGCTTATCGGTCAGTGTCGCCAGCGAAGAATCGAAGTCATCTGCAGTGTAATGGATCACCAACACTTTGATACGAGGATACGCTGCCTGTGCCTGACGTCGGGTATCGAGCTGGTATCCCTCCTTCTCAACAATTCCTTTTTCTCCTGCGCACCCTGCCAGTAACAGAACCGCAGCAACCAGCCAGAAGATTCTTCTCATCGACGCGTTTTCACCGCTGTTCCGCTGACGCTGACCATCAGCATACTGCCGTTTTGCCCGACCGTTTCATAGTCGATATCAATGCCGACCACTGCGTCAGCACCCAGCGCCCGTGCCTGATCGCCTAACTCTTCAAACGCAATCTCCCGTGCTTTACGCAGTTCTTTTTCGTAAGCCCCGGAGCGTCCGCCGACGATATCGCGGATGCCCGCAAAGAAATCGCGAAAAATATTGGCACCTAAAATCGCTTCGCCCGTCACCACACCGCAATATTCAACGATGGTCTGACCTTCAAGTGTTGGGGTTGTGGAAAATTGCATGACCGATCTCCTTGTTTGCTAAGCCTTCGATCTCAAAAGCATTATCGGACTGATACGCTATTATTGAAAGGATATCATTATTATCGTAGAACGCTTTCAAGGTGTTCGCTTATAAGGAAATCATTATGCGCTACAGCAAATTGACCATGCTTATCCCTTGCGCACTGTTACTCAGTGCTTGTACCACCGTTACGCCAGCCTATAAAGACAATGGCACTCGCACAAGTTCTTGCGTCCAGGGCGGCCCTGACAGCGTGGCTCAGCAATTCTATGACTACCGTATTCAGCATCGCAGTAACGACATTACCGCTCTGCGCCCGTATTTGAGCGATAAACTGGCGGCACTGCTCAGCGATGCCAACCGCGATAACAACCATCGCGAATTGTTAAGCAGCGATCCGTTCTCCAGCCGTACTACCTTGCCTGATAGCGCCCGAGTCGCCAGCGCGTCGACCATCCCGAATCGCGATGCGCGCAATATTCCGCTGCGCGTAGATCTGAAACAAGGCGATCAGAGCTGGCAGGATGAAGTATTGATGATTCAGGAGGGGCAATGTTGGGTTATCGATGATGTGCGCTATTTAGGTGGCAGCGTTCACGCCAAAGCGGGAACATTACGTCAGTCCGTTGAGAACCGTTAATCCCTTGATCAGATTATAACCCCCATAAATTGTCCGGCATTCTGCGAGGAATGCCGACATTTATGCTCGCCGCCCATCACCCTCGTTATTTTGTGCTATGTTTAGTGAATAATGTGCTTTGCTTTTAACTTTTAAAGCAGAAATATTGCATAATTATTCTGTCAAAGGTACTATCTTCGACCTCAATAGCTATCAGACTGCCAGTATACGAGTGTCAATGAGTATTCAATTAAACGGCATTAATTGCTTCTACGGCGCACATCAGGCGCTGTTCGATATCACGCTGGATTGCCCGCAGGGCGAAACGCTGGTGTTACTTGGCCCCAGCGGCGCGGGGAAAAGCTCGCTGCTGCGTGTACTCAATCTGCTTGAGATGCCGCGCTCCGGTACGCTCAACATTGCAGGCAATCATTTCGATTTCACCAAAACACCGTCTGACAAAGCGATTCGCGACCTGCGTCGTAACGTTGGCATGGTGTTTCAGCAATACAATCTGTGGCCGCATCTCACCGTGCAGCAAAACTTGATCGAAGCACCCTGCCGCGTACTCGGCTTGAGTAAAGATCAGGCGCTGGCTCGTGCAGAAAAACTGCTGGAACGTCTGCGTCTCAAACCTTATAGCGATCGTTATCCACTGCACCTTTCTGGTGGCCAGCAACAACGTGTTGCTATCGCCCGAGCGCTGATGATGGAACCGCAGGTGTTGCTGTTTGATGAGCCGACCGCCGCACTGGACCCGGAAATTACAGCGCAAATCGTCAGTATCATTCGTGAACTGGCGGAAACCAACATTACCCAGGTGATCGTCACCCACGAAGTTGAAGTCGCGCGTAAAACCGCCAGCCGTGTGGTGTATATGGAAAACGGTCACATCGTAGAGCAAGGCGACGCGAGCTGTTTTACCGAGCCGCAAACCGAAGCATTTAAAAACTATCTCTCTCACTAAGATTCGGGATAACGACAATGAAAAAAGTTCTGATTGCCGCGTTAATTGCTGGTTTTAGTCTTTCCGCCACAGCCGCTGAAACCATTCGTTTTGCTACCGAAGCATCCTATCCTCCGTTTGAATCGATGGATGCGAATAACCAGATCGTCGGGTTTGACGTTGACCTGGCGCAGGCGTTGTGCAAAGAGATCGATGCGACCTGTACTTTCTCTAACCAGGCGTTTGACAGCCTGATCCCGAGTCTGAAATTCCGTCGTGTGGACGCCGTTATGGCGGGTATGGATATCACTCCTGAGCGTGAAAAACAGGTACTGTTCACCACCCCGTACTATGACAACTCTGCACTGTTTGTTGGTCAGCAAGGCAAATACACCAGCGTTGATCAACTGAAAGGCAAAAAAGTCGGCGTGCAGAACGGGACGACGCACCAGAAATTCATTATGGATAAACATCCGGAAATCACCACTGTTCCATATGACAGCTACCAGAACGCGAAACTGGATCTACAAAATGGCCGTATTGACGGCGTATTCGGTGACACCGCAGTGGTAACCGAATGGCTGAACAATAATCCCAAACTGGCACCAGTTGGCGACAAAGTGACCGATAAAGATTACTTCGGTACTGGCCTCGGTATTGCGGTACGTCAGGGCAACACTGAACTGCAGCAGAAATTCAACGCTGCGCTGGAAAAAGTGAAGAAAGATGGCACTTACGAAACCATCTACAACAAATGGTTCCAGAAGTAATTCCTGATGAATGAATTTTTTCCTTTAGCAAGCGCCGCCGGGATGACCGTCGGCCTTGCCGTTTGTGCATTGATTGTCGGTCTGGCGCTGGCGATGTTCTTCGCGGTGTGGGAGTCAGCAAAATGGCGTCCTGTCGCGTGGGCAGGTTCGGCGCTGGTAACGATTCTGCGCGGCCTGCCAGAAATTCTGGTAGTGCTGTTTATCTATTTTGGTTCTTCGCAGCTACTACTGACACTTTCGGATGGCTTCACCATCAACCTTGGGTTCGTACAGATCCCGGTGCAGATGGACATAGAGAACTTCGACGTTAGCCCGTTCCTCTGCGGGGTGATCGCCCTGTCCCTGCTGTATGCTGCCTATGCCTCGCAAACCCTGCGCGGTGCACTGAAAGCGGTGCCGGTGGGTCAGTGGGAGTCTGGTCAGGCGCTGGGGCTGTCGAAATCGGCTATATTTTTCCGTCTGGTGATGCCGCAGATGTGGCGTCATGCGCTGCCTGGTCTCGGCAACCAGTGGTTGGTACTGCTGAAAGATACCGCGCTGGTCAGTTTGATTAGTGTGAATGATTTAATGCTGCAAACCAAAAGCATCGCCACCCGTACCCAGGAACCATTTACCTGGTACATTGTGGCGGCGGCGATTTACCTGGTGATTACCCTGTTGAGCCAGTACATTCTCAAACGCATTGATCTGCGCGCGACACGTTTTGAGCGGAGACCTGGCTGATGCTTGAGTATTTACCTGAACTGATGAAAGGGCTGCATACCAGCCTGACGCTGACGGTCGCCTCGCTGATTGTGGCGCTGATTCTGGCGTTAATTTTTACCATCGTCCTGACGCTGAAAACACCGGTGCTGGTGTGGCTGGTGCGGGGTTACATCACACTGTTTACCGGTACGCCGCTGCTGGTGCAGATCTTCCTGATTTACTACGGACCGGGCCAGTTCCCGACGTTGCAGGAGTATCCGGCGCTGTGGCATTTGCTGTCGGAACCTTGGTTGTGTGCACTGATTGCGTTGTCGCTGAATAGTGCCGCGTATACCACGCAACTGTTTTACGGAGCAATTCGTGCGATCCCGGAAGGTCAGTGGCAATCCTGTAGCGCCCTGGGGATGAGTAAAAAAGATACGCTGGCGATCCTGCTGCCGTATGCATTTAAACGCTCGCTCTCTTCTTATTCCAACGAAGTGGTGCTGGTGTTTAAAAGTACCTCGCTGGCTTACACCATTACGCTGATGGAAGTGATGGGATACAGCCAGTTGCTGTACGGACGCACCTACGATGTGATGGTGTTTGGCGCGGCGGGGATTATTTACCTGATCGTTAACGGCCTGCTGACGTTGATGATGCGCCTGATCGAGCGTAAAGCGCTGGCGTTCGAGCGTCGGAATTAATGTGGCTGCATTGATAACGTGCTAATGCCGGATGCGGCGTGAACGCCTTATCCGGCCTACATTCGCAGGATAATTTGTAGGTCTGATAAGACACGCAAGCATCGCATCAGACACCAGCACAGAACCCGCATATTGCATAAATCCTTATAATGAAGACGGGCAACCCACTAAGTTGTCCGTCTTTTTTTATCTATTCTGAATTATTTAATCATATTTATTGCATATAAATTCACTTAATGGCATTGTTAACCCATGCCGCAGACACGGCCAATAAACATAAGATTGACAGACGGGAGTTCCATCATGAAAAAGTTAGTTCTTGCCGCATTACTTGCTTCCTTTACTTTCGGCGCTTCTGCCGCAGAGAAAATCAATTTTGGCGTATCAGCTACCTATCCCCCCTTTGAATCTATAGGTGCTAATAATGAGATCGTCGGCTTTGATATCGATCTGGCAAAAGCGTTATGCAAACAAATGCAGGCAGAATGTACTTTTACTAATCACGCTTTCGACAGCCTGATCCCGTCACTAAAATTCAGGAAATATGACGCCGTGATTTCCGGGATGGACATCACACCAGAGCGCAGCAAACAGGTGGCCTTTACCACGCCATACTACGAAAACTCTGCCGTCGTGATTGCCAAAAAAGATACCTATAAGACTTTTGCCGATTTGAAAGGTAAACGTATTGGTATGGAAAACGGCACCACCCACCAGAAATATATTCAGGATCAGCATCCGGAAGTGAAAACCGTCTCTTATGACAGCTATCAGAATGCATTTATCGACCTGAAAAATGGCCGTATCGATGGTGTATTTGGTGACACAGCGGTAGTTAATGAATGGCTGAAAACCAATCCACAACTGGGCGTTGCGACTGAGAAAGTGACCGATCCGCAGTACTTCGGCACCGGCCTGGGCATCGCTGTTCGTCCGGATAACAAAGCTCTGCTGGAGAAACTGAATAACGCACTGGCAGCCGTTAAAGCCGACGGTACGTATCAGAAAATCAGTGATCAATGGTTCCCGCAGTAATTGAGACTGATGACAAAAGTAAGATGGCCTGATGCGCTACGTTTATCTGGCCTACATTGACTCTACAATATATTGATTTCGCAAGATTTTGTAGGTTGCATAAGGTGTTCACCCCGCATCCGGCATGAACAAAGCGCATCTGGTCAACAATCTGAAGCCGCAGCCGCGGCTTTTTTATTGCTTCACCAACAGCGTCAGCACTTCATAATGCGCGGTGTGCGGGAACATATCGAAAAGCTGTACCCGCTCAATGCGATAACCAGGCAGTTCGCGAATATCTTTCGCCATCGTTTGAGCGTTACAACTGGAGTAAATAATAAAACGCGGTGCCATCGTTGAGAGATAGTCACACAGTGGCTTTCCAATGCCGCGACGCGGTGGATTAACCAGCACCAGTTCCGGCACTTCGCCTTGCGCGGTGGCAAACTGAGTGGAGTCCAGCGCCTGAAATTGCAAACGCGTTAAGCCCAGCTCAGCAGCAGACTGTTTCGCACAAGCAATCGCTTCTGGTGCAATTTCAATCCCCGTTAACTGCATTTCTGGCGTCGCACAATGCAAACCAAAACCGCCAACACCGCAAAACAGATCCCACATATGGTTTACCGGTAGTTGCTGCACCCAATCGCGCGCGGTGGCATAAAGCTGGCTGGCAACTGCCGGATTGGTCTGGAAGAAACTTTGCGGACGGATCCACAACGGTACGTTATTAAAACGCTCTGCCAGCGCCTGTTGTTCGGTCAGGTAGATCTCCGTCTCCCCTTCCATAATCGCCATATGTACTGGCTGAATATTGACGGTAATGACGTTGAGCTGCGGCAGTTGTGCCTGTAGCCACGGTAGCGCCTTACGCAGTTGCGCCAGCTTGGTTTCCGAGCGCAGCACAAAACGCAGCATCATGCCGCCATCAGTCTGGCTTTCAGTCAGCAGAATGTATTTCAGTTCACCACGCTTACGCGCCACGTTGTACGGCGTCAGCCCGGCGCGGGCAATAAACGGTTTTAGCGCCGCAAAAACGGGCGCAAATGAGGCAGGATAAAGCGGACAGTCGCAAAGATCTTCCGGCGTGCCGTCGCGGTGTAGCATTCCGAGCAGTGGCTTTTCAACGCTGCCACTCACCACCATTTTGGCTTTATTACGAAACCCTTGTTCGGGGCCAGACACCGGCGCGCACCACTCCGCAACCGGAAAATCGGTCAGCAGATTTTTAAGATCGGCGGTTTTAGCGGAGAGTTGCTCTGGAATCGGCTGCGTTATCCACTGACAGGAACGACAGCGACCCGCGTCGTAAAGTGCGCACTGCATACATTGACCTTCACATCATCAGGGGCGACGATTATACACATTATTGCAACTGGAAGAACCGCCGACTGGTAGCGGGAACGAATAGCAACAACAGGATGAGCATATCCGGCAGCTTCTGCAGCATCAGGCTATGGAGGATTTCGCGTTTTGATTCACCGGGAATGCTGAACAGCTCAGGATAACCATAACCGAGTGAAGCCGCCCACAGATAACTGGCAGCCGTAATTTGTGTCAGCAGATACAGCCAGCGCGCCCAGCTACAGCCTTTCACCAGCGAAAACGCACACCAGATTTCAATAAAAACCAGCGCCAGGCTGCTTAAAAAGACCAGCGTTAAACTCCAGGTTTGTACGCTACGATGAATGAATTCGCCAATACCGTGAACGCCCAGCGTATTGAAAATCATCAGCACGTCGAGACCACGGATCATAATAATGGCGAGCGCCGCCACCTGCACCAGCGCAGGCACATTCAGGCGAGCATGTGATGAAGATGTTTTCTTAAAAAATCCCAACGTTTCGTCTTCCATGAAAACAATGCCGCGACATGCGCGGCATTATGTAGCCAGGTTGGCAAATTTTAGTGTCTTCAGCCACGTCTTGCACGCTGGATATCGCGTATCCGCTGCTTTTCTGCACGCGCCATTAAATACCAGGCGATAAATCCGATAATTCCTACCGCCCCGAGGATCAACGTCGCCAGGGCGTTAATCTCCGGATTCATCCCCATCCGCACGCTGGAAAAAACCAACATCGGCAATGTGGTGGCACCGGGTCCGGAAACAAAACTGGCAATCACCAGGTCATCGAGCGACAGAGTAAAAGCAAGCAACCAACCAGAAATGATTGCCGGCATGATCATCGGCAGCGTAATCACGAAAAATACTTTCAGCGGCATCGCACCGAGATCCATCGCCGCTTCTTCTATCGAGCGATCCAGTTCCCGCAAACGTGAAGAAATAACGACCGCCACATACGCCGTACAGAAAGTTACGTGCGCCAGCCAGATAGTCAACATGCCGCGATCGGCTGGCCAGCCAATGGCATGAGCAAGGGCAACGAACAATAACAACAACGACAGACCAGTTATCACATCCGGCATGACAAGCGGCGCGGTGATCATAAAGGCAAAGCCATTTGAGCCACGAAACCGTCCAAACCGTACCAGCACGACCGCCGCAATAGTCCCGAGGATCGCCGCCGCGGTCGCCGCACAGGCGGCAATAGTCAGACTTAACCCGACCGCACTCATCATCGCATCGTCACGCAATAATTCGCCGTACCAGCGCGTTGACCAACCGGCCCACACCGTCACCAGTTTCGAACTGTTAAACGAATAGATAACCAGCATCAGCATCGGCGCATAGAGAAAGGTGAAACCCAGCAGCAAAATCACAATCCGCCAGGGAGAACGAACGACCGGTAAATTATTCATCCGTGCTCCCCCACGCTTTTTTGCTGATATTTGTGGAACCACATAATTGGCACAATCAGCAGCAATAACATGATGATCGCCACCGCTGAGGCCACCGGCCAGTCGCGGTTATTGAAAAACTCCTGCCACAGGACGCGTCCGATCATAATACTGTCCGGGCCGCCGAGCAGTTCCGGGATCACAAACTCACCAACCGCCGGAATGAAAACCAACATCGATCCGGCGATAATCCCGCCTTTGGTCAGTGGCACAATGACGGTGAAGAACGTTTTCAGCGGTCGCGCGCCGAGATCCAGTGCCGCCTCTACCAGCGAATAATCGATGCGGGTTAACGCGGTGTAGATCGGCAACACCATAAACGGCACATAGGCGTAAACAATGCCGATATAAACTGCCAGATTGGTATGCAGAATGGTCAGCGGTTGATCGATAACGCCCAGCCACAGCAGGAAATTATTCAATACACCGTTGTTTTTCAGGATCCCCATCCAGGCGTAAACGCGGATCAAAAACGAAGTCCACGACGGCAGGATCACCAGCAGCAATAAGATATTACGGGTTGAAGGCTTACTGTGCGCCACCGCCCACGCCAGCGGGTAGCCGAGCAATAAGCAACAAACGGTCGAAATCGCCGCTACCTGTAACGACTGGAGATAAGCATCGAAATAGAGCGGATCGTCGGTTAGCTGCAGGAAATTACCAAGGTTGAGGGTGATCGACAGTTGCCCATCCGCCCATTCCATCAGTTCGGTGTAAGGGGGAATGGCGCGCGCCATCTCTGCCAGACTTATTTTAAAGACGATAAGAAATGGCAGCAGAAACAGCAAAATCAACCAGATATACGGCAGCGCAATCACCAGTTTACGCCCGTGCTTCATCTGCCACTGCGTAAGCCACAGTTTCAACCCGCCCGGCTGGACAGGAGGTTCAAGTGTACTCATCTTTGCTCCTTAAACCGTCAGCACCACACAACTGTCCACTTCCCAACATAAACGGACTTCATCGCCCCAGGTCGGCAGCCCTTTACGATGACGATGGGCGTTTTGTAACTGAGCGCTGATCATCTGCCCACTTTTCAGGCGAACATGATAAACAGACAAATCACCGAGATAGGCAATATGTGTCACCTCTCCCACCGCAAAATTGCAGCCATCAGTAGGCGGTTCGTCACAGAGCATGATTTTTTCCGGACGCAGCGCCACATGCACCGGCACGTTATCGACCACTGACGCCTGCGGATCGACTTTCAACGGATGCACCAGCCCCGGCGAATAGAGCAATAGTCCGTCTTCCTGGCGCTCTTTTAGCAGCCCTTCAAAGACGTTAACTGAACCAATAAACTCGGCGCTGTAGCGGGTGGTCGGGTGCTCATAAATTTCTTCCGGCTCGCCAATCTGGACAAATTTACCGCGATTCATAATGGCAATACGCCCCGCCATGGTCATCGCCTCTTCCTGATCGTGGGTGACCATCACACAGGTCACGCCGACACGCTCGAGAATATCCACCACTTCAAGCTGCATCCGGTCACGTAGTTTTTTATCCAGCGCGCCCATCGGTTCATCAAGCAGCAGAAGTTTTGGGCGCTTGGCAAGGCTTCGGGCCAGCGCCACACGCTGGCGTTGACCGCCGGAAAGTTGATGCGGTTTGCGTTTGGCGAACTCCTGCATATGCACCAACCCGAGCATCTCGTTGACCCGGCTGGCAATTTCCGCTTTTGGTAACTTGTCCTGTTTCAGGCCAAAGGCGATGTTCTGTTCCACGGACATATGCGGAAACAGCGCATAGGACTGGAACATCATATTGATGGGGCGCAGATAAGGCGGCACCTGTGACAAATCAACGCCATCAAGCATAATCTGCCCGGCAGAAGGCTGTTCGAAACCTGCCAGCATACGCAGCAGTGTGGACTTGCCACAGCCAGATGCGCCCAGCAGTGCAAAGATTTCGCCTTTATAAATGGTCAGACTGACATCATCGACCGCATGTTGACCATCGTAAGATTTGGTCAAATTGCGGATTTCTAATAGTGGTGTCAGCGACTTCCGACTTTTCGCCTGTGGGCGAGGGATAGCGTCATTCACGGCTGCTCTCCGGCATTTAAGGTGTGCAAGCGCACCATGATGGTGCAAATTGCCGGAGGGACTGGCGCGCCCGTCCGGCATCTACGGCTGCGGATTATTTTCCGCTCTTCACTTTAGTCCAGGCGCGGGTGCGCACTCGGTCAATTTTCGGGTCCTGCACTTGCAGTGTGAACATTTTGCCGCGAACGTCTGCCGGAGGATAAATCCCCGGGTTATCACGCACTTCCGCGCTTACCAGCGGCGTCGCTTCTTTGTTGGCGTTGGCATAGAACACATGGTCGGAGATATGCGCTACTACATCCGGGCGTAGCAGGTAATTCAGGAACTGATACGCTTCGTCTTTATTTTTGGCGTCGGCAGGCATGGCGAATACATCAAAGAATGCCATCGCCCCTTCTTTCGGAATCGAGAAAGAGACATTTACGCCATTCTTCGCTTCCTTCGCACGGTTTGACGCCTGCCAGACATCACCCGCCCAGCCGATAGCGACGCAGATATCACCGTTTGCCAGATCGTTTATGTACTGAGAGGAGTGGAAATAGCGAATATTCGGGCGCAGTTTCAACAGTAAGTCGGTAGCCGGTCCGGTGTAATCATCTGCTTTGGTACTGTTCGGATCTTTGCCGAGATAATTCAGCACGGTAGCAAAAACTTCTTCCGGCGCATCGAGGAAAGAGACGCCGCAGCTTTTCAGTTTTTCCAGATTTTCAGGTTTGAGGATCAAGTCCCAGCTATCGACAGGCGCATTTTCACCCAGTACCGCTTTAACTTTATCGACGTTATAGCCAATGCCAGTCGTCGCCCACATATATGGCATGGCAAATTTATTGCCGGGATCGTGTTTTGCCACCAGTTTCAACAGTTCTGGATCGAGATTCTTCCATTCTGGCAATTTGCTTTTATCCAGCGGCTGGAACACACCGGCAGTCAACTGGCGTTCAAGAAAGCTGGCTGATGGAACGACAAGATCAAAGCCGGTGCTCCCCGCCATTAATTTGCCTTCCAGCACTTCGTTGGAATCAAAAACATCGTAGACGACTTTGATACCGGTCTCTTTTTCAAAATTTGCCACCGTATCCGGGGCGATATAATCAGACCAGTTATAAATGTGGAGTGTTTTTTGTTCAGCCGCGAGCGTGCCGACAGAGACAGCCATCAGAGCACCCGCAACCAGACCCGATAGCCATTTTTTATTTAAGCCGGTCATATCTCTTTCCTTCTGAAAGTTCGTTAACAAACGAACAAAAGTTGTCACACTGAAAGATATGCAATAAATATGCATATTTTTTATCGGCGCGGTGTAAGAAAAGAGGACTCTCTCCCGGCCAGCATTGCTCGCTATATAAAAGCATTGCAAGAATAACTTTAGCCAGGGTTTGAAACTATAGCTGTAATAAAAAAACGGCATTTAACAAATTTTTATGCGTATTTGCTCTATGTGATAAAGCAAATCCGGCACAACAGAAGTGAAATAATCTTTAATGAAAGGTTAAAATCAGCAGAAAATATTACAACGCGCAGCCACTGCGGCAGCGACTGCGTGCTCAAAAGGAATTATCAGTGAAGGAAATAGTTTTCGCTAACGTTGTTTTGCCCTTCATCATCAGTCGGTAACAGCAGTTGATGGGCATTGGCTTCAAGGATAACCATCGAAATCTGCTCTTCGCTCTGACGTACAAACCATGCAAACTGTTCATAGGTTACGCCCTGCATAACGGATAAAGACTGGCAAACCACCAGCTTTGGCAGATTATCATCCTGCATATCAAGAAATGCTTTCACGGTCAGCGAACTGGCATTGATGGCTGATAAATCCGCCGCCAGCGGTAACACGGCTGAAGGTCTGACTTCCGCCATAGCAGAAAACAGGATTGTGTTATCTATCAGATCGATTTTGGCATCAAAGACACCGTCGAAATTCTGCATATGTGGCAGATGCAGAGCCTGACAGTTATCACATTCAAAAAAACTCATCCCCAGGTCATCGAGCCATTGACGCAACGTATCCAGACCAGGAACGACCAGCGATGTCATAATTTTGTACAACCTCTTCCGATAAAAAGACCGGCACAGCTTACGCAAAAAGCGCAGGCAAAACCATGATCAGTCACGTTATTGCGACTAACCACCGGTTTTTAAGCAATATTCCGCCGTAGCATGGCGTTCAATCCAGCGGATCATTTTACCCGCGATGTCGATACCGGTGGTTTTTTCTATCCCTTCCAGACCTGGCGATGCATTTACCTCCATCACCAACGGTCCGCGATTTGCACGCAGAATATCCACACCGGCAACATCCAGCGCCATCGTTCGCGCGGCTTTAATGGCGATTTCGCGCTCCTGCGGCGTGATACTTGCGACGCTTGCCGCGCCACCACGATGCAAATTGGAACGAAAATCGCCTTCTTTCGCCCGCCGTTCAATCGCCGCAACCACTTCATCACCGACGACCAGACAGCGAACATCGCGCCCTTGCGCCTCTTTGATATATTCCTGCACCAGAATATGGGCATTCAGGCCGCGAAATGCATCAATCACGCTTTCTGCCGCCTGACGCGTCTCCGCCAGCACCACACCAATTCCCTGCGTACCTTCAACCAGCTTGACCACCAGCGGCGCACCACCGACCATCTCGATTAAGTCGCTGGTATCGTCCGGCGAATGCGCAATCCCCGTGACAGGCAGGTCAATACCCTGACGTGCCAGCAATTGCATTGAACGCAATTTGTCACGCGCACGGGCAATAGCAACCGATTCATTTAGCGGATAACTGCCCAGCATTTCAAACTGGCGCAGCGCCGCCGTTCCATAAAAGGTAATGGCGGTGCCAATGCGCGGGATCACCGCATCAAAATGGGGAAGCTTGCGACCTTTATAATGAATGGACGACGCCGCAGGATTAATGTTCATGTAACAAGAAAGCGGATCGAGAATTTCAACCAGGTGGCCGCGCTGCAACGCCGCTGCACGCAGTCGCTTACACGAATAGAGCGTTCCATCCCGGGACAATATGGCAATTTTCACCCTGCACCTCTCTGTCAGACCTGGTCAAAAGCCCGCGTATAATACATCGGCGTTACGGTTTTAGCGCGTCGCCCAACCTTGTTTATGTAAATAATCGAGAATAAAAGGACGACTTTCTTTGATAATCGTCCGGCGAATATGATCGCTCCAGGTATCACGGCGATTATTGCTACCACGGGTGAGATAATATTCCGCCAGTTGCTCGTCATACTGCGCCAGAATGTCTTTATCCAGCGGTTGGTAGCTGTTTTCATGCACCAAAATAGAGGACGGTAAACGCGGCTTGAGATCCGGGTTATCCGCAGGCCAGCCCAGGCACAAGCCAAACAGCGGCAATACATGCTTCGGCAATTTCAGCAGTTCCGTCACTGCTTCAATGTTATTGCGCAGGCCGCCGATATATACACCGCCCAATCCCAGCGATTCCGCTGCGGTTAAGGCGTTTTGCGCCATCATAGCCGTATCAACGACACCGAGTAACAACTGTTCCGCCAGGCCGAGTTGAGCATCCGGGCAAATCTGTAAATGGCGGTTAAAGTCGGCACAGAACACCCAGAACTCCGCCGCTTGCGCAACGTGTTTTTGCCCACCGGTCAGCGTTACCAGTTCATTACGCAGAGCTTTATCAGTAATGCGAATAATGCTGCTGCACTGCAAAAAACTGGAACTGGAAGTCGCCCGGGCGCTGTTGATAATCGCCTCGCGCTGTTCAGCGGAGACAGGTTCATCAGTGAAATGGCGAATGGAGCGATGACCACAAATGAGTTCAATGGTTGGCGTCATTATCTTTTTCTCTTTCTGAACATGAAGATTCTGGTGGACGATTCATCAGTTGCGGGGCAAGCCGTTTTGCAACCTGAAGAATAACCACCACCGCAGCGGGAAGCATGAGCAAAACACCGAGAAAAATCATCAGAATTTGCGCTTCTGGTGTAGAAAACGGCATCGGAAGCGAAAGGTAGTCGCTTACCGACAGCAGCGACACAGCCAGTAACATCATTCCGAGAAATTCCAGTATCAACACACTGTCAGGCAATTTACCGATCGTGCGCATAGGATTCCCTCTGCAAAGTGAGCGGCCAGTTTAAAACCTTTCATCACATTGTGCTTAACAGTTATAGCTTTAAGCAATCAATGCAACAGGTTAAACCTACTTTCAGCGAATAAGATTTGGCGTGATCATGCACGCATGACAGATAAATGGAGAGAGAAAATGCAAACCGTTATTTTCGGCCGTCCGGGTTGCCCTTACTGCGTTCGTGCAAAAGATCTGGCAGAAAAATTAAGCAACGAGCGCGATGATTTTCACTATCAGTATGTGGATATTCGTGCTGAAGGGATCACTAAAGAAGATTTACAACAGAAGGCCGGGAAGCCCGTTGAAACCGTGCCGCAGATTTTTGTCGATCAGCAACACATCGGTGGCTATACCGATTTTGCAGCCTGGGTAAAAGAGAATCTTGACGCCTGATTTGCCGGATAAGCCCTCTCTGTTTGAGGGCTTTATTGATTTTTTCTGTGTTGTGGCTTGAACAAGCTACTGATAAACAAGAAACACAACGCCCCCAGCGCACACCAGAAGACAGCACTCAATAACCATGCCAGCTCTTGCCAGAATGAGCGTGTTGGTGAAAAAAACAGGCGCATAATTAACATAGAACACGGTGCTGCCAGCATTGCGCCAAACAGGGGTTTAAGGACTTCTCTACGCTGCGAAAAAAAACTGGCGACAGCTCCAGGAAGAATGAAAAACAGTAAGCCGATTTCAGGATGCCCGGCAGCCCGAAAAGCGCCCTTCATATGCGTCGCCAGGAAAAGGCACACCACAATGAAGAGGACAAAACAGCAGACTGCCCCCGCCCAACGTTGTTTATGTTTCACATCTTCCTCCTGACACTGCCTCTATCGAACACATTTTTCGCCAGTGTGGCGCTCAGTAAGATAAAGCCGCTTCGCATTCCATGCTAATATAGGCCAACACAATTCTTATAGCCGTTGGTATCTAATGTGATTACACTAGTAAAATATATTGTTACTTTACTATTGATTAAGTGCGCTGAATGAATCTGCGCCCTGAATTCAGGTAAAAACATTATCTTAAATTACCATTTCTTTCAACAGCTTACTCGTAAACAAGAAGTTAGTCTCCGTGAATATAAACGTCGCCGAATTGTTAAATGGGAATTACATTCTGTTATTATTCGTGGTCCTCGCGCTTGGGCTATGTCTCGGAAAATTACGACTTGGTTCAATCCAACTGGGTAATTCCATTGGCGTTTTAGTCGTATCGCTATTATTAGGTCAACAACATTTCAGTATTAACACCGACGCGCTTAATCTTGGCTTTATGCTGTTTATTTTCTGCGTCGGGGTCGAAGCCGGACCCAACTTTTTTTCCATTTTTTTCCGCGATGGGAAAAATTACCTAATGTTAGCGCTGGTAATGGTCGGTAGTGCGCTGTTGATCGCCTTAGGTTTGGGTAAGCTGTTTGGCTGGGACATTGGCCTGACGGCCGGTATGTTGGCTGGCTCCATGACATCGACGCCGGTTCTGGTCGGTGCGGGCGATACGTTACGCCACTCTGGTATAGAAAGCGGGCAGCTCTCCGCGGCACTGGATAATTTAAGCCTTGGGTATGCATTAACCTATTTGATCGGTCTGGTGAGCCTGATTGTCGGAGCGCGTTACCTGCCCAAGTTACAGCATCAGGACTTACAGACCAGCGCCCAGCAAATCGCTCGTGAGCGAGGTCTGGACACCGACGCCAGCCGCAAAGTCTATCTGCCGGTGATTCGCGCTTACCGAGTCGGACCGGAACTGGTCGCCTGGGCCGACGGCAAGAACTTGCGTGAATTGGGTATTTATCGACAGACCGGTTGCTACATTGAACGTATCCGTCGTAACGGGATTCTGGCAAATCCGGATGGTGACGCCGTGTTGCAAATGGGCGATGAAATAGCGTTGGTAGGATATCCCGATGCCCACGCCCGACTCGATCCCAGCTTCCGTAACGGTAAAGAAGTTTTTGATCGTGACCTTCTCGACATGCGTATTGTCACTGAAGAGGTGGTCGTCAAAAACCATAACGCCGTCGGTAAACGTCTGGCGCAATTGAAGTTGACCGATCACGGTTGCTTCCTTAACCGCGTGATCCGCAGTCAGATCGAGATGCCAATTGACGATAACGTAGTGCTTAACAAAGGTGACGTTTTGCAGGTGAGCGGCGATGCCCGCCGTGTGAAGACCATCGCTGACCGTATCGGCTTTATTTCGATTCACAGCCAGGTCACCGACTTGCTGGCATTCTGCGCATTCTTTGTTATAGGCCTGATGATCGGGATGATTACCTTCCAGTTCAGCACTTTCAGTTTTGGCATGGGTAACGCTGCCGGATTGTTATTCGCTGGCATTATGCTGGGCTTTATGCGCGCTAACCACCCGACCTTCGGCTATATTCCGCAGGGTGCGTTAAGTATGGTGAAAGAGTTTGGTTTGATGGTGTTTATGGCGGGTGTTGGTTTAAGCGCCGGTAGCGGCATCAATAACGGCCTGGGCGCGATTGGCGGTCAGATGTTGATTGCCGGATTGATTGTCAGTCTGGTGCCCGTTGTTATCTGCTTCCTGTTCGGTGCTTACGTATTGCGTATGAACCGCGCACTGTTATTCGGCGCAATGATGGGCGCACGAACCTGCGCACCGGCAATGGAGATCATCAGTGATACAGCCCGCAGTAACATCCCGGCGCTGGGCTATGCGGGCACTTATGCAATAGCTAACGTACTGCTGACACTGGCAGGGACAATCATTGTGATGGTATGGCCCGGACTCGGATAAAACTGAAGTTGCCCTAAAAATGAAATTTTTTTGTACAACCGCAGAACTTTTCTTCAGGGTATCAGTCTTAATTAGTGCCACTGCTTTTCTTTGATGTCCCCATTTTGTGGAGCCCATCAACCCCGCCATTTAGGTTCAAGGTTGATGGGTTTTTTGTTGCCTGAAATTTATCTCCAGCCCTGCCACTCGCTCCACCATCCTCAAAATCTCCTCATGCGATAGCGGCTTACGGTCGGTGACAAAATGCAGACTCATCCCTTCAATAAAAGCATCCAGCGCCCGGGCAGTTTCCGCTTCAAACCATTGTTCAAGCGTTTGCTGACTACGCTGCATCCAGTTTTGCATCACCGTTTTTAATAGCGGTTTTCGGCTGGCCAATGCGTAGAGCTGGTACATCAGTTCCATGTTATCCGGCGTTGCGACCTGCGAGCTGTAGATCATGTCTGTTATGGCCTGGCAGGCGCTGGGGGCGTCATTGACATCATCAAAAAAAGCCTGATATTGCCGCGACATCGTCTGCGTAAAACGGCTAAACGCTTCCAGCAACAACTCATCAATTCCTGAAAAATAGTAGGTCATTGATCCTAACGGCACTCCGGCGAGGGTGGCGATTTTACGGTGCGTAACGGCATGTATCCCGTAAAGTTTCACTGCCTCCAGCGTGGCCTGAATGATTTTTTCTCGCCGTTGGGGATCATTAGCGCGGCGCATATTTTTACCCTCTCTCTGCAATTGTGTACAAATGTACACAACCTTGCTAAGGTTGTCTTCCCTCTTCTTTTTTTGACGTGATCTATGACAGTAAATTCTTCACGTAATGCCTTGAAACGCCGTACCTGGGCGTTGTTTATGTTCTTCTTTTTGCCAGGACTGCTAATGGCTTCCTGGGCCACCCGCACGCCAGCAATTCGGGATATTCTCTCTGTCTCTATCGCTGAAATGGGCGGTGTACTCTTTGGCCTGTCGATAGGTTCGATGAGCGGTATCCTCTGCTCGGCGTGGTTAGTGAAACGCTTTGGGACGCGTAATGTCATTCTGGTCACTATGTCCTGCGCTTTGATCGGGATGATGATATTAAGTCTGGCGCTCTGGCTGACATCCCCCGTCCTCTTTGCCGTTGGTCTTGGTGTCTTTGGAGCCAGTTTTGGTTCCGCTGAAGTGGCGATAAACGTTGAAGGCGCAGCCGTTGAGCGAGAAATGAATAAAACGGTTTTGCCTATGATGCACGGCTTTTATAGCCTGGGCACGCTGGCAGGCGCTGGTGTCGGGATGGCGTTGACAGCCTTTGGTGTTCCGGCAACTGTACATATTTTGTTGGCGGCACTGGCGGGCATCGCACCTATTTATATTGCTATTAAGGCAATCCCTGGCGGTACGGGCAAAAACGCTGCCGATGGCTCGCAGCATGACGAAAAAGGTGTGCCTTTTTACCGTGACATCCAGTTGCTGTTGATTGGTGTCGTAGTACTGGCAATGGCTTTTGCAGAAGGCTCTGCCAACGATTGGTTACCCTTATTAATGGTTGATGGCCACGGTTTTAGTCCAACGTCAGGCTCACTGATTTATGCCGGTTTCACATTGGGGATGACCGTTGGACGCTTCACCGGTGGCTGGTTCATCGACCGTTACAGCCGCGTTGCCGTAGTACGTGCCAGTGCCTTGATGGGTGCGTTGGGTATCGGACTGATTATTTTTGTCGATAGCGCATGGGTCGCTGGGGTATCTGTTGTGCTTTGGGGATTGGGCGCTTCTCTGGGCTTCCCACTAACCATTTCTGCCGCCAGCGATACCGGCCCCGATGCGCCGACCCGTGTCAGCGTAGTGGCAACGACGGGTTATCTGGCATTCCTCGTCGGGCCGCCACTGCTGGGCTATCTCGGAGAACATTATGGATTACGTAGTGCAATGCTGGTTGTGCTGGCGCTGGTTATTCTTGCGGCTATTGTCGCTAAAGCCGTCGCCAAACCCGATACAAAAACGCAAACTGCGATGGAGAATAGTTGATGGGCATTAAATTAATTGCGGTAGATATGGACGGTACTTTCTTAAGCGATCAAAAAACCTATAACCGTGAGCGGTTTATGGCCCAGTATCAGCAGATGAAAGCACAAGGTATTCGCTTTGTGGTCGCCAGTGGAAATCAATATTATCAGTTAATTTCGTTCTTTCCCGAAATTGCCAATGAAATTGCCTTTGTGGCGGAAAACGGCGGCTGGGTGGTGAACGAAGGCAAAGATGTTTTTAATGGCGAACTGTCGAAGGACGCATTTTCCACTATTGTGGAGCATTTACTGACGCGCCCGGAGGTGGAAATTATTGCCTGTGGAAAAAATAGCGCCTATACCCTGAAAAAGTATGACGCCGAAATGAAGGCCGTGGCGGAGATGTACTATCATCGCCTGGAATATGTCGATAACTTTGACAATATCGACGATATCTTCTTCAAGTTTGGGTTAAATCTCTCTGACGAACTGATTCCGCAAGTGCAAAAAGAGTTACATGATTCTATTGGCGATATTATGGTGCCAGTCCATACCGGCAACGGTAGTATCGATTTGATTATCCCCGGCGTACATAAAGCCAATGGCCTGCGTCAACTCCAGAAATTATGGGGCATAGACGACAGCGAAGTGGTGGTTTTTGGCGATGGCGGTAATGATATTGAGATGCTGCGTCAGGCGGGCTTTAGCTTTGCAATGGAAAATGCTGGCAACGCAGTCGTAGCGGCGGCGAAATACCGTGCAGGCTCCAATAACCATGAAGGCGTACTGGACATTATCGATAAAGTTCTTAAACACGAAGCGCCATTTAATCAATAAAACGGCAGCACGCCCGGCAACACAATGCCTGAATGAAGGATGCATAATCCGCGGAAATTACCCTTCTGGATTATTTCAGGCGAAATGATGATGAAAAAATGTGTACTGCTGGGCGCGTTTCTGTTGAGTTTTACTGGTGTGGCAATGGCGCAAAGTGTCACCGTTGATGTGCCGAGTGGATACAAAGTGGTGGTGGTCCCTGATTCAGTCAGCGTTCCGCAAGCCGTCAGCGTTGCCAGCGTGCCGCAAACCGTATACGTAGCCCCTACGCCAGCTCCGGCTTACCGTGCACATCCATATGTCCGTCACCTTGCCAGCGTAGGCGAAGGGATGGTAATCGAACATCAGATCGACGACCATCACCACTAATCCCTGAATGCCTGATTGTATAAAACAACCAGGCATTTTCTTATCCGTCGTTAGAATTTCCTGTTTGTTTATCTTTTAAAAAGATAAACATCAGCAGCAGCCACAAAACTCCGTTGGCAAGATTAAACAGATTAAACAATCCATTACCGCCATTCAGCCAGGCATGTTTACTGATCTCAATACCTACGGTAAAGATCAGCATTTGCAACATCCCCATCGCCGCCGATACCGTCCCTTTACTCATATCACTGGCGAACAACGTTAAACGCACCAGCCCTGCATTCGCCAGACCAATACCAAAAGCATAAATACTTAACCCGGCGGTCATCCATAAATACGCGTGCGATGAGATGACCGTGGCCGCTGCGGCGACCAGCAGACCAATCATAATCGGCCAGCCCCCCATAATAATCAGCGAACGTACGGTACGGCGCGAGGTCAGACGTGCCAGCAGCAAATTACCCGCAATTAACGCGCCGAAAATGGGCACTTGCAGCAAACCATATTCATAGCTACTCAACTGTTCACCGGTGATGATGATAATCGGTGACTGGGCAATCCACGCCAGTAACGGCAGACTGACAAATCCCAGCGCCAGCGCTCCTGCAACAAAGCGGCTGTTCTTCAGTACCAGCTTATAGTCTCGACCAAGCTCTTTCAGCGACAGTTTCTCGCCAATGCGCGTAGCCGTTTCTGGCATCGCACGTTGCAGACCGAAGAAGGAGATCGCCGCCAATGCAGCAAACAACACAAACATCCCTTCCCAGGGCAACACATGAATCCACGCGGCACCCACCAATGGCCCGAGTAACGGAGCAATCAGCGCCACATTCGCCATCAGCGCGGTGATCTTGATACAAACCGCCTCTTCAAAAGATTCCTGAATCGCGGCGTAACCCACAGCGCCAATGAAACAGAGGCTTATCCCCTGTAGAAAGCGCAACAGCGTGAATTGTTCAATGTTTTGCGCCAGTAATATCGCCAGGCAGGTGATTATGAACCACACCACGCCAGCTAACATTACCGGACGGCGACCAATACGATCCGACAGTGGTCCTAACAGCCACTGTAAAAACATCCCTCCCGCCAGGTAAGCGGTCATCGAAGTAGGAACCCAGTCAATACCCGCCTGATACTGCTCCACCACGGCGAGCATACCGGGTTGAATCATATCGTTGCCGATATAGGTCGAGAATTCGTAGAGCACCAGACAGAGGGGGAAAAGTAATGCCTGACGCCCAAGTCTGGCACCTGTTGCTAATTTATTTTGCATGCAATTTCTTCGCCAATAATAATCGCGCAAATTTTAATAAAAGCGTGGCAAACGAGAAAGCAAATTTTGTAGCTGAAACCACGGTTAAGCACATTCTTACGTTATTCCGAGTATAGCCCCCCTTTCTTTAAGCTTTATTTAATTTCTTCGCGTTACCATTCTCTGCTGTAAGCCAATCCGGTTGAGGTAAATAAGACGATGCCGCTTTACCCTGTTTAACAAGCGATTTATTCTCATCGACTTGCCTGATGGCTGCCCACTAATCACCTTTTGAGTCTGAAAGTTATGCTGGAAAATCTGAATTATTCATTATTCTCTCTTATTAATGCGACGCCAGACTCATCCGCATGGATGATTTCGTTAGCAATTTTTATTGCCAAAGATTTAATTACCGTGGTGCCATTGTTGGCTACGGTGCTTTGGCTATGGGGATTTACGGCGCAACGACAACTGGTGATAAAAATCGCCATCGCGCTAGCGGTCAGTCTGTTTGTTTCCTGGACGATGGGCCATCTGTTTCCGCATGACCGTCCATTTGTCGAGAATGTCGGCTATAACTTCCTGCATCATGCAGCAGATGACTCTTTCCCGAGCGATCATGGCACGGTGATATTTACCTTTGCGCTGGCATTTTTATGCTGGCATCGTTTGTGGTCAGGAGCAATCCTCATGGTACTGGCGGTAGTTATTGCCTGGTCGCGCGTTTATCTCGGTGTTCACTGGCCGCTGGACATGCTTGGTGGATTGTTGGCGGGAATGATTGGTTGCCTTAGCGCCCAGATTATCTGGCAAGCTGTGGGATCCAGGCTCTACCAGCGGCTGCAATTGTGGTATCGCATCTGTTTCGCCTTACCAATACGTAAAGGCTGGGTGCGTGGCTGATTTCGGATAAAAAGTGTAATATCAGGCGGCTCGCTTCAATAACAATTCAGAGGGATTATGGAAACACGTCGCGAAGAGCGTATCGGGCAATTACTGCAAGAATTAAAACGCAGCGATAAGTTACATCTGAAGGACGCCGCCACCCTGCTCGGGGTTTCAGAGATGACGATTCGCCGCGATTTGAATAACAACAGCGCCCCCGTCGTATTACTCGGCGGTTATATCGTTCTGGAACCGCGCAGTGCCAGCCATTACCTGTTAAGCGATCAAAAATCCCGTCTGGTGGAAGAAAAACGCCGGGCGGCAAAACTGGCTGCGACGCTGGTAGAACCCGATCAGACCCTCTTTTTTGACTGTGGCACTACCACGCCGTGGATTATTGAAGCGATAGATAATGAAATCCCTTTCACCGCCGTTTGTTATTCACTAAATACCTTTCTGGCACTGAAAGAGAAACCCCATTGCCGGGTGTTTCTTTGCGGCGGTGAATTTCATGCCAGTAACGCCATTTTTAAACCCGTCGATTTTCAGTTGACGTTGAATAATTTCTGTCCAGATATCGCTTTTTATTCCGCAGCCGGAGTGCATATCAGTAAAGGTGCTACCTGTTTTAATCTTGAAGAGTTGCCGGTAAAACACTGGGCCATGTCGATGGCGCAAAAGCATGTGCTGGTTGTCGACCACAGTAAGTTTGGCAAGGTACGCCCGGCACGCATGAGTGACCTGAAACGATTTGATATTGTGGTAAGCGATCGTTGCCCGGAAGATGAGTATGTGAAGTACGCACAGACGCAGCATATTAAGTTGATGTATTGATGATGCATAACCGGATGACGTTAACGCGTCATCCGGTCATCAGAAGATTAAGAGAACCAGCCGCCGAACCACTGATGGAATTTCATCATTACGAAGTCCCACATCCGACCAAAGAATCCGCCCTCTTCCACATTTTCCATCACGATCAGCGGACGCTGTTCAATCGACTTGCCGTTAAGCTGGAAATCAATAGTGCCGACGACCTGACCTTTTTTCAGCGGTGCGGTAAGCTGCGGTTCCGTTAACGTGTAACTGGCTTTCAGGTTTTTCAGTTGCCCACGAGGGATGGTCACCGATCCCCCTTCACCGGCACCGAGATTCACTTCGCTCTTATCACCAAACCAAACCCGCTGAGTCACAAAGGTGGCATCAGGTTTAATTGGTGTCACGGTTTCAAAGAAGCGGAAACCCCAGGTCAGTAATTTCTCAGACTCATTAAAACGGATACGGTCAGTTTTCGCCCCCAGCACCACAGAGATCAAACGCATATCACCCTGGGTAGCCGAAGCGACCAGATTGTATCCCGCACCTGCCGTGGTTCCGGTCTTCATACCATCAACATTAACGTTACTGTTCCACAACAGGCGATTACGGTTAGGTTGGCGAATTTTGTTAAAGGTAAACTCTTTCTCTTTATGAATGGCATACTCTTCCGGTACATCGTGAATTAACGCTTTACCCAGCAATGCCATATCGCGTGCGGTACTAAACTGCCCCGGTGCATCCAGGCCGTGTACCGTCTGAAAGGTGGTGTTGGTCAGGCCCAGTTTCTTCGCATAACCATTCATCAAACCAATAAATGACTCCTGGCTGCCCGCAACATAATCTGCCAGTGCAATACAGGCATCATTACCGGACTGAATGATCACACCTTTATTCAAATCCGCCACAGAGACCTGATCGCCCGGTTTGAGAAACATGACCGATGAACCGCGCAGCGCTGGATTGCCCGTTGCCCAGGCATCTTTGCCGACCGTCACCATATCGGTGAGTTTGATCTTATCGGCCTTAAGCGCCTGCCCAACCACATAGCTGGTCATGATTTTAGTCAGGCTTGCGGGGTCCAGTTTCTCATCCGCATTGCCTTCTGCCAGCACTTTGCCGCTGGCATAATCCATTAAAATCCATGCACGCGCATCCACGCTCGGCGCTTCAACGGTCTGTTCCGCCGCAAATGCCGTTGGGGCAAAAAGGAATAAAAATGCAGAACCCGCTGCAAGACCACGAAGGAAAGAGGAGTATTGCGTCATAAATGCCACCCGAGTATCCATTCAAAAAAAATACGTTATATCGCCGTATGATAAGTTCGGTGATTAATAACGCACACACAAGCTTAAAGAAACCGTAAGTTGGTAAAGTTTTTAAAGTTTATGCAATATCCTGCCGCTTCGCTGCTTCTGGTGTCATTTTTTTACTCACTGTTGCTTAAAAGTTAACTTTACTTCACCATCGGAATCCTGTTCAGCCTGTGGCTGCCTGTATAAAAGGGGTGACTATGATTACGCTGTGGGGTCGGAATAATTCAACCAACGTTAAAAAAGTGTTGCTGACGCTCGAAGAACTGGAACTACCTTATGAGCAAATTTTGGCGGGTCGTGAGTTTGGGGTAAACCATGACGCCGATTTTCTGGCAATGAATCCTAACGGGCTGGTGCCGCTGTTGCGTGACGACGAAAGTAATTTAATTCTTTGGGAATCAAACGCCATTGTCCGCTACCTTGCAGCACAGTACGGGCAAAACCGTTTATGGATCGACTCACCGGCACGCCGCGCAGAAGCCGAAAAGTGGATGGACTGGGCAAACCAGACGCTCAGTAATGCCCATCGAGGGATCCTGATGGGATTGGTCAGAACGCCACCGGAAGAGCGCGATCAGGCCGCCATTGACGCCAGTTGCAAGGAATGCGACGCCCTGTTTGCCCTTCTCGATGCAGAGTTGGCGAAAGTGAAATGGTTCTCCGGCGATGCATTTGGTGTGGGCGACATTGCCATCGCGCCGTTTATCTACAATTTGTTTAACGTTGGCCTGACCTGGACACCACGTCCGAATCTGCAACGCTGGTATCAGCAACTCACCGAACGCCCCGCGGTGCGTAAAGTTGTGATGATCCCTGTTAGCTAATTATTGCGTGGGCTAACTTTGAGTAATTCTCCATTGGACTCGTCGGTCAGAACGTATAAATAACCGTCGGGTCCGCTGCGAACATCACGAATTCGCTGCCTCCTGTCCGTTAATATGCGACCATCTTCTGCCACCTTGTTGCCTTTAACGCTCATCACGATGACATTTTTATCTTTCAGCGCGCCAATAAATAATTTTTGCCGCCACTGGGGGAATTTGTCGCTGTTATAGAAGGCCATGCCGCTCACCGCCGGTGAATCCTTCCAGTAAAAAATGGGTTGTTCAGTCCCGGCGACAATTTCCCCTTTCGCTTCCGGTATTTTAAAACCTGAGTAATTCATCCCCCAGGTTGCCAGCGGCCAACCGTAGTTTTTACCTTTTTCCGGGATATTAATTTCATCGCCGCCGCGCGGACCGTGTTCATTCAACCACAGCGTATTACTCCACGGATTCATCGCCATCCCTTGCGGGTTACGAATGCCATAAGACCAGATCCCGGCTCGCACACCAGACCCCTCCACAAAGGGATTATCATCCGGGATCTCGCCCTGGTCGGTCAGGCGCACTAATTTACCCTGCAATTTATCCAGATCCTGCGCCGTCGGGCGCTGATTGTTTTCACCCAGACCAATATACAGATAGCCTTTACCATCAAATACCAGCCGCCCGCCAAAATGATTACCGGTAGAAAGTTTTGGCGTCTGGCGAAAAACGGTGCGGAAGTCCATCACTTTTGCGAGGTCATCAGTTAAGCGGCCATAACCTACGGCAGTTCCGGCTTTACCATCATCACCGACTTCAGAAAAACTTAACCAGATACGGCGCGACTGGGCAAAATCAGGCGCTAATGCCACATCCAGCAAACCGCCCTGCCCGTGCGCCCAGACTTCCGGCACACCGGCAAGCGGCGCAGATAATCCTTTTCCTGCTTGCCAGTGGCGTAACTCGCCGCCGCGCAGGGTGATTAACATGCCGTGATTATCCGGTAAGAAGGCCAGCGCCCACGGATGGTCGAGTTTATCCTGCAGTACTTCGACATTTACCGTTTCGGGTGCCGCCCAAAGAGCGGAAGGAATACAGAGAAGGGGCACAAAGTAAAAGGATTGTCGATACATAACACCTCCGGATTGACTCTGGCTTAAAGCGTAGTCAGTCAGGGGCGTGACAAATTTATTTTTACATAAACTTAAATATGAAGGGGGAGACGCCTTCTCCCCCTTAGCTTTCAGGCCTGCTCAAGCATGGCGTGCTTCTCCAGGCTCTGGATACTCAGCGTTAAGCTCATCAGACAATTTTCAAGCTTATCGGCGTTGACGGTAATAAAAGTTGGGCAATCATGATACCCACTCATCAAACATACTGCGGCTGTCGCTAATGCTTCTTCAGCATGATGAAGAGCATTCCACTCTTCCTGATCCAGGTGAAGATTCAACCGCAGCGATTTATCGTGCAGTTCGCGATTCAGTTTAAAAAAGTTATCTCGTAGATGATTGCTTTCGCTGACGGACATGTATCCTTTGGCCTTCCTCAGTCGCACATATGCGGCGAGGTCAACTCGAGCATCGTTCAACCGATTAAGCAGATCGCTTCGCTGTCTGTCAACGAACATACTTCGATCCTCCTCTTTGCAGCCTTAGTGCAATTAAATAGTATGGCTACTTTTTGAACAAAGTGCTGTCAAGGATCAATACTTCACATCTTATTAATAATAATTTACATTATTTCTCTTTCCAGTACCTCGCATCCCCAGGGTGCCAGTTCTAATTGTTGTGAACAAGCCTTGCCTGTTTCCGCCACTCGCCATGCACCAGGAAGCACCACATTTTGTACATGAGCAGTGTAATTTTGTACAAAAACCCATTCCTGATTGCCGTCTGTCCGACGCGTTGCAATAACGCCAACAGGAAGTTCAGTCGCAAGGGCTTTTGGAAGATTAAGTGAGTTGATCAACATCGCAGCAAACGCTTGATGAAATGACGCATCATTACGCGAAGCCACATAGAAAGCACGTCCCTGTCCGACGTGATTTACCGTTAACGCAGGTGTACCTGCATAAAAATCCTCACCATAGCGCGCCAGAACCTGTGCGCCTTCGGCGTGAATAACCGCACATAATTCCCTTGCCTGCCATTTACCTTGCAATCCATAGGCATTCGGCTCGCAGATAACTTCGTTATGCTGATAATCATTAAGGCTATCGATCTCTTCAGCCCACACGCCCATCAGGTCACGCAACGGGCCAGGAAAACCGCCCAGGTGACATAAATCAGTTTCATTGACAATCCCGGACCAGTAAGTGGTGACAAAATTGCCACCAGCTTCGACATAGGCACGGGCACGATCAGCAAATCCATCGCGAACCATATAGAGCATTGGAGCGATAACTAATTGATAACCCGTAAGATCACAATCAGCGTTGATAATATCGACCGCCACCCCCTGCTCCCAGAAAGGTCGGTAATGATCCACTACCGTTTGTTCGTAATGGATACCGCAATTGCGCGGCCCGGCAGCATCATTAACCGCCCAGCGGTTTTCCCAGTCGAAAATAATGGCAACTTTAGCCTGAGTTTTCGTCCCGACCAATTGCTTAAGATGTGCCAGTCGTTGCCCTAGCTGTATAACTTCGCGCCCGGTACGCGTCTCCAGATGACCGACGTGATCAACCACCGCACCATGAAACTTCTCCACGGCTCCGCGACTCTTACGCCACTGAAAATAGTGCACGCCATCTGCGCCATGAGCGACGGCCTGTAAAGAAGAAAGAATGTTCATTCCCGGCTTTTTCAATTTGCTGGTTGGCTGCCAACTTGTCTGGCTGGGGGTGGATTCCATCAGAATGAACGGTTTATTTTTCAAGGTACGCATCAGATCGTGATACATCGCTGTTTTACAAGCTACGGCGCGTTCATCTTCCTGTTTGTGCCACATGGGATAGCTATCCCAACTTACAAAATCGACAACCTCAGCTAATGACCAGTAGTTGTAATCATTGAAATACCACATAAAATTGGTCGTCGCGGGTAACTCAGGCCGTTCTGCTTTTAGCGGCGCGACTTCCATTTGATAGAATTCTTTTACCTGCGATGTGACAAAGCGTCGCCAGTCAAGATTCAGGCCGTGGTTAGACATCTCACCTAATGGAGAAGGTGACTCAATTTGTGACCAGTCACTGTATGTATGGCTCCAGAAGCCTGTCCACCATGCCTGATTAAGTGCCTCAAGAGTGGTGTAACGAGTCTGCAACCAATGGCGAAACGCCTGTTGGCATCCGTTACAATGACACTCACCGCCATACTCATTACTGATATGCCATCCCAGAACCGCCGGATGATTCGCGTATCGCTGCGCCAGCTTACGGTTAATTTGCGTCACTTTTTCTTTATACACTGGCGAAGAAAGGCAGTGATTATGGCGACCGCCGTGAAGCATTTTCTCGCGTGACGCGCTAACTCTCAGAACCTCTGGATAACGTGCTGCAAGCCAGGCGGGTTTGGCTCCGCTCGGGGTTGCCAGGAAGACAGAGATCCCGCCAGCATGAAGTTTATCCAACACCTCATCCAGCCAGTCAAAGCGATATTCCCCCTCTGTGGGTTCCAGCATTGACCAGCTAAAGATGCCCACCGACATGGTGTTACAACCAGCCTGTTGCATCATGGCAATATCTTTCTCCAGGATCCCAGGGACATGTAACCATTGTTCCGGATTGTAATCGGCACCATGAAGTAACCACGGGGCTGTGGGGATGATCGGTGGATGCTTGTCCATGTTGACTCCTGAATTGTTTTAAACAGACAAAAAATGTTATTCGTTCACAATACTGTCATCTAGTAATTAATTGCTTCGTTATGCAAGAAGTGTCCGGTAGAAATGTGAGCAACTACGCGTTTTTCCATTCAAACAGGCTCCACGGTTTGGCAGACATGCGCTGAAATACGTGAGCGTGATACGTATGACATTCACTGCGGTATACTGTGACAAATCTTTTAGCCGGGGCGAATATGAAAACCAAAGCTGCAACCCTTGCCGATGTTGCTCGTCATGCCAATGTTTCTTATCAGACAGTGTCGCGGGTGCTTAACAATTCAGCGAACGTGTCTGCCAAAACACGTCAAAAAATTGAACAAGCCATTGCCGAACTTAAGTACGTTCCAAATCGCGTAGCTCAACAGTTGGTAGGGAAAGAGAGCAAAACGGTGGGGCTGGTCACCACCTCACTCGCCCTACATGCCCCTTCACAAATTGCGGCGGCGGTAAAAAAATATGCCGGGGAGCAGGGATATCAGGTGCTGATATCGATGATTGATGATGTTGATATTAAAGGTATTCAGGCTGCAGTTAATGACTTAAAAGCACAACGGGTAACAAAGATTATTATCAACGCCCCCCTGGAAACGGCATTGGCTGAAACTCTGGTTGCTGAAAACAGTGATGTATTGTGTCTGTTTCTCGACGTGGACCCTTATAGCCCGGTGTTTAACGTCACCTTTAATCCCGCAGAAGGTGCACGCGCCAGCGTAAAATATCTTTACGACTTGGGGCATCGTCAATTTTGCTTGATCTCTGGCCCTGAAAATTCAGTACCGGCGCGGTTACGACTCAATACCTGGCGCGATACCCTCGCCTCACTCCAACTGACACCGCTGGCCATACATTACGGTAGCTGGGACGCTCAAAGCGGCTATCTGGCGACATTACAGATGCTACGTGAAACGCCACAGGCGACCGCTCTTCTGATCGCGAACGATCAGATGGCGTTGGGTGCGTTAAGCGCCTTACATCAACAAAAACGTAAAATCCCGCAGGATATTTCTGTCATTGGCTATGACGACACCTATGAGAGTGCGTTTTTTGAACCTTCACTGACGACCGTCGCAATCGACTTTGATTTGCAAGGGAAAATTGCCGTTCAACAAATTTTACAGCCGGACGATGCACAAGCTATGCTCCGCTCTTCAACCATCCTTCCCAGCCGTCTGGTCGTGCGTAATTCTGCTGGCCCTCTGCACTCACCACAGGCTGATCTGATGAATATTGCCGAACACCTTCGCACGCTGGCAGATGAGCTAACACGCAAGGCATAAAAGTAATACGTTCTCATAAAGAAGATTTAGTGATCCATTTCGCTAAATCTTTTTTATTATCAACAATAAATGTGATGTAAATCTCAAACATTCGTTTAACACATTGCCTAATCATCAATGTCAGGGCCAGAGTAAAAATGAAATTGTTAACGTATGACATTTCCGGAGATGCATACCAAAACAATAACCAGTAAGCACAGCTAATGCCTGTGCCAACGGTAAATGACCCAACGCCAGTGATTGAGGATATGGCTATGTTATTGCCCGGTAAACGTAATTATATTTTGCTCAGTATTTTCGATTTTCTGTACCTCTTCGCCTGGTCGGCAACGATGGCATTTTTTGTCATATGGACGACACAGCATCTGGAAATTACCGCCACACGCACAGGATTACTTTATTCCGTTAATGCTTTCATTGCGTTATTAATGCAGCCGTTCTTCGGTTTCATCTCCGATAAATTTGGTCTTAAGAAACAACTCATCTGGATCCTCGTCGCATTATTACTTCCCGTAGGCCCATTCTTTATTTATGTGTATGCCCCGCTTCTGGTTCATAACTTCTGGCTGGGCGCTGTTTTGGGTGGCGTTTACCTGGGGATCATTTTTAATTCTGGCTGTGGCGTTCTGGATTCCTGGATAGATAAAGTTTCGCGTCGTTATCATTTTGAATATGGTCGCGTAAGGATGTGGGGCTCTCTGGGATGGGCCGCCGCCGCGTGGATTGTTGGTAAATATATTGATACCAACCCTAATCTCTCTTTCTGGCTGGCAAGCTGCGCCATTGTGATCGCCGCAATCTGCTTTATGTTTACCAAAATCGAACTTACCGAGGCCGAAATTGAAAAAACCAATTCGCTGAAAGCCATCCATGCCCTTGAGCTGGCAAAAAATAGTCAGTTCTGGTTTTTATTGATGTTCACTCTGTTCGTAACACAAATTTATGACACCTACGATCAACAGTTCGCACAGTATTTTTCGCTGCAATTTCCGACACCAGAAGAAGGCAATCGCTGGTACGGAATTCTGGCTTCTGTTCAGGTCTGCGGAGAAACCTTATTTCTCTGCCTGATGCCGTGGTTTGTTAACCGCACTGGTGCAAAATGGGCGTTAGTGATTGCCGGAACCATTATGTCGTTACGCATTGCCGGTTCTGCAATCCAACTGGGACCGGTGTGGATTGCAGCCGTTAAAATGATGCACGCCATCGAAAAACCACTGATCCTGGTGTCTGTGTTTAAATTTATCGCGGCTAACTTTGATCATAAACTCTCTTCAACGGTCTACCTGCTAGTGCTTTTTGTGGCATCCATCGCCACAGCAATCTATTCACCCATTGCAGGCTATCTGTATGACACCATTGGCTTTGCTGAAACCTATCTAATCCTGGGGGCTATTGCCGGTTGCTTCACGCTTATTTCGGTCTTTACGCTGCGGGACAAATCCAGCAGCCAGCCTACGGAGACGCTAACTGAAAATTCTGTAGCATGATCCTCATTTGCGCCCCTTTATTTGGGGCGCTTTCCTCACCGGTTGACCAGATTGCGATACAAATTTTATCCAGAACTCTGTAGAATCCCTGCCCTGACCTTTCCTGTAACTGAATATTTTTTAAGCTATGAGCAAAGTAACTCCCCAGCCGAAAATCGGCTTTGTTTCCCTCGGCTGTCCGAAAAACCTCGTCGATTCAGAGCGCATTCTGACCGAACTGCGCACTGAAGGTTATGATGTAGTACCGAGCTATGACGACGCAGATATGGTGATCGTCAACACCTGCGGCTTTATTGACAGTGCGGTGCAAGAATCACTGGAAGCCATTGGCGAAGCGTTGAATGAAAACGGCAAGGTAATTGTGACCGGTTGTCTGGGGGCGAAAGAAGATCAAATCCGCGAAGTCCATCCAAAAGTGCTGGAAATCACCGGCCCTCATAGCTACGAGCAGGTTCTGGAACACGTTCATCACTACGTGCCAAAACCGAAACACAACCCATTCCTGAGCCTGGTGCCGGAGCAAGGTGTTAAGCTGACACCGCGTCATTATGCTTATCTGAAGATTTCCGAAGGCTGTAACCATCGTTGCACCTTCTGCATTATTCCGTCTATGCGCGGCGATCTGGTGAGCCGCCCGATTGGCGAAGTGTTAAGTGAAGCGAAACGTCTGGTTGATGCGGGTGTTAAAGAGATTCTGGTGATCTCCCAGGATACTTCCGCGTATGGTGTTGATGTAAAACACCGCACTGGCTTCCACAACGGTGAACCGGTAAAAACCAGCATGGTCAGCCTGTGCGAACAGCTATCAAAACTGGGGATCTGGACGCGCCTGCACTACGTTTACCCTTACCCGCATGTGGATGACGTCATCCCGTTGATGGCAGAAGGCAAAATTCTGCCATATCTGGATATTCCGTTACAGCACGCCAGCCCGCGTATTCTCAAACTGATGAAGCGTCCGGGTTCTGTAGATCGCCAACTGGCGCGCATTAAACAGTGGCGCGAAATTTGCCCGGAACTGACACTGCGCTCAACCTTTATTGTCGGCTTCCCTGGCGAGACGGAAGAAGATTTCCAGATGCTGCTCGATTTCCTGAAAGAAGCTCGTCTGGATCGCGTTGGTTGCTTTAAATACAGCCCGGTTGAAGGTGCTGATGCCAATGCCCTGCCTGACCAGGTTCCGGAAGAAGTGAAAGAAGAACGCTGGAACCGCTTCATGCAACTGCAACAGCAGATTTCCGCCGAGCGTCTGCAGGAGAAGGTGGGTCGTGAAATTCTGGTGATCATCGACGAAGTGGACGAAGAAGGCGCGATTGGCCGCAGCATGGCAGATGCACCGGAAATCGACGGCGCGGTTTATCTCAATGGTGAAACCAACGTTAAGCCGGGTGATATTGTGCGTGTGAAAGTCGAACACGCCGATGAGTACGATTTGTGGGGTAGTCGGGTTTAATTAATGTCAGGCCGGGCAAATTACCCGCCCGGCCTGCTAATAAGCATTATTGCCAGCTAATCTGCGCCCTGCCGTTTTTCTTACTTTTATACAGCCGCTCATCTGCCAGCATTTTCAGCCGTTCAACGGTAGTACATTCATTTGAATGCGCCACGCCGATACTGGTGCTTAAGTTAATGCTCCCCACCTGGAAATGGACGATTTCTTTTAGTATTGATAGCAACTCTTCCAGAGTACCACCGGTATAAATCACCGCAAATTCGTCGCCGCCAAAGCGGTAGACTTTGCCTTTATCTACCGGAATCTGTGATTTGAGAATTTTCACTACCTTCATCAACACTTCATCGCCCAGCAAATGCCCGAAGGTATCGTTAATGTTTTTGAATTTATCGACGTCAAACAGGCACAAATAGCCACCTTTTTCCGGCAGGGCTTTTAAATCTTCATCAAAAGATTTTCTGCCCATTGCTTTCGTCAGGTCGTCAAGAAACGCTGAGTTATACATGCTGTAGAGTTTTTTGACATCCGCCGCCGAGAAGAAAAGCCCACCATCCAGCACGCGGTCAAAATGGTTATTAATGATAGCTTCTTTCTCAACGATGCCACGATTAATGACTCTGCGTACCAGATACATGCAACTTATCCCCGATATCGCTGCCACTAATGCGGCAAAGAAAATAATTAAAGTACAAACCTGAAAATAGACATCCTTCTTATAAGCAAAGACATACAACCCCGTTGGTAAATAAGTGAAGTGTTCCATCGCTTCCGAAACAGTAAAGATGGCATTTTTCGCGTTATATTCATCCCCAACAACTGGCTTGCCACCTTTGAATAAAGAGAACATCAGGTTCTCGCTATCCATTGCCAGCGACTTTGAGAGTAACGAAAATCGTTCCAGCCCAAGCAAAAATATCAGACTGCGGTTGTGAGTAACCGGATAGAGATAATAGACGAAGGTTTTACCGTCAAAAGAGATAAACCCCGTATTTTTGACATGCCGATACTTAACAACCTGCATAATATCTGCACAATAATTTTTTTCATACTCCTTAACCTGAATACACTCGTCGCTGGAAATCAGATAAGGACCAACATCATACAAATAAGAAGGTGAAACCGAGTCAGCGTAAGCTGTGCGCAAGCCAACCAACAGTTGTTCTTCAGTCGGATTAAGCGTGTTAATGAGATCAATTGACACACTGCGCCGATATTCGGCAATATTTGCCACCGCAAAAGCAGTATCAATAACGGACTGTTTCAGGCCATACACCCGTTCTTTTACCATCTGGGTATAGATCCCGCAGGCAACTGCTGAAATCATGATAAAAATCAGCAGACTGACTGTAAGTACGAATTTATTGATTCTGGACATACCTAAACTACTCTTTTACTAACTTTCCACTTTTGTCCCAGGCAGAGAATGGCAACGGCTTCTGATATAGATACCCCTGGGCCTGAATACACCCTAATTTGATTAATTCACGCGCAACCTCTTCGCTCTCAACACCTTCTGCAATTACCGGGATCCGGTTATAGCGGGCCAGGTCGAAGATAATGCGTACAATTTTTCCCGCAGTGCCGAAAATATCGCCGGTAAATTGCGAGTCTACTTTTATGCTGTCAGGATTAATTTCATAAAAACGCTTCAGGTTTGACAAACCTGTACCAAAGTCATCAATCGATATCCGTACTCCTTGTTGACGCAGTTGTTCAATATTGAGATAAAAATGTTCATTAATACGTTCAATCACTGTTTCAGTGATCTCAATACAGATGCTATTCGCTTTCAGCTCATGTTCTTCCATAATAGCTGTAAAACGCGCATGAAAGTGTGGCTCGTTTAACTGCCAGGGCGAAACATTAATATGCAGTAAGAAACCTTCCTGCAGTTCCGCACGCTGGCTAAAATGTCTGAATTCCCCCATCGCCGTTTTAATAATTTGATAACCCAGTTCATTGATAAAACCGATATCTTCGGCGATAGCAATAAACTTCAGCGGCGAGATTATCCCCCGCTCTGCTGAAACCCAGCGGCACAGCGCCTCAGCTCCCAGAATGTCGCGGGTATTAATATCAACAATCGGTTGATAGACCAAAAATAGCTCGCCTTTTTCCATTGCATTACGGATATTGCGAGCAATCCAGATATTTTCTTCAATTTCTCTGAGTTTCTCATCATCACAGAAAATAAATTCAGAGAACATATGATCGCGGATACTGGAAATCGCCAGTTTTAGTTTTTCTGCGTAGCTCCAGGCATTTTCGCCTTTCAGAGGTTCACAAATGGCAGATTTATGTATACGCAGATTGCGGTAGCCAAAGCTACTGTCGAAATCGTTTATCATCGCGATCTTATGGGTAAAAATCTCTACATTTTCCCGACACAATAATAAATAGAGATCGGCATTGAATGTCACAATATCGCAACATTGCGCGTATTTCTCGGCAATTTGCTGACACAGTTTCCTGACGATTTTGTTGCGTTCCTCAACGCCAAACACCGCTTCGACGGCTTCCAGTCCGCACAGTTTGATGATCCCAACGGCCAGATACTGATTATTGTTTGACTCAATAATCGCCATATTTTTGATAAACCCGCTTTCCTGATCGTAGGAGATCAGCGAGAGCAATTTATTTGAACGCTCAACTTCTGCATCTTTCATTTCCGCGATCGAATTTTTGATGCTGATAATCTCTTTTGCATCGCCTTCACGAATTTTCAGTGCCTGCATTTGATCCGCAGAGTCGGGTAAAAATTCCAGCGTATTGACCAGCGTTGTCATTTCGGAAAATTGTCGACGGAACACACGGGTGGTCATTAAGTAAACCACCAGCAATACGATAATAATGAAAGCAAATGGTAAATAAAAGAGTTTGTCTGATGCGTTAAATAAATCCCCCGTAGGATAATAAAAATAGATATCGAACAATGGATTATTAGGAACTGCCGATTTCCTTGCGATATATTCTATATCAACAGAATCAATAATATTATAACTATCTTCGCTATTATAAATAATAAATTTTTCGCGAGCGAGTTGATTCTTGGCAATGATTTCATGACCTTGTTTCAGAAACAGGACTTCATCCGTTGCGCTGATTTGATCAAGGTATTCGTTCAGATATCGCCAATTTAAATCGACGTGAATTTTATCAACAGCCAGCAAATCACGATCTTTGCCGTTAATTCGTAGCGTAAAAGAAATACATTTTTTACCCGGGCGATCAAAGCAATTGTATGCCGGATTCCAGCTACTGTCAGAGCTATCCGAGGATACAGACCACGGACGTTGCGACGGGTTAAAATCGGAAAAAATAACGCGCCCCGCCTCATCGATAAGCGGCCCATTAACCTTTTCCTGATGATAAACAACGATTTTATCGTTCGCCCGCCGCGAAAAGAGATAATATTTATTATTATCCAGCACCAGTCCCACTGAATCTAAAAATGGCATCATTTCCATTTTCAGAATAACAGCACGTTTAATCTCCTCACTGTTTTTCAACAAATAGAGTGAGTCTTTTAACGTCAGGGCCGAACGTTCAATATCTTTAAAGAAATAGCCAACGTTTTTTTGAATAAGTTCAAAGCGGCTATCGGCACGTTTTACCGCACGTTCCGATACCAACTGATAGTTAATGATGAAAAAAAGACCAATAAATGACAGCGCAGCCAATAAAAATAAAATTATCAGCCTTATCTTTATCTTTTCGTATAAACTCAGCATGTTAATACATTTAACAAAATAACTGCCAGTACGCTGTGCCGCTGCATAAATAGTTCCCCACAGCGACTTTTTAACTAAATGACCAGATTCTACAAAATCAGCAAAAAGTTACAACACTTGCTTCAGGCAATAATTTCCTGCGAGGTGATAACCCTTTCAAGCAATATTCAACCGTGATTATCCTTTAATTTTGGGGTCCAGCGCATCGCGTAAACCATCGCCCAGCAAGTTGAAAGCCAGCACGGTCAGAAAAATGGCCAGTGCCGGAAAAACCGCCACATGCGGCGCGATAACCATATCCGCTCTCGCTTCATTGAGCATCGCCCCCCACTCTGGCGTCGGCGGCTGCGCGCCAAGGCCGAGAAACGACAGGCTGGCGGCGGAAATAATCGAGGTGCCAATACGCATGGTGAAGAACACGACGATAGAAGAGACTGTCCCCGGTAAGATGTGACGCAACAAAATAGTCACATCGCTGGCACCAATACTGCGTGCTGATTCAATAAAGGTTTGCTGTTTCAACACTAGTGTGTTGCCGCGCACCAATCGGGCAAACGCCGGAATGGAAAAGATAGCGACGGCGATAATCACGTTAGCAATGCCACTTCCCAACACCGCGACAACAGCGATAGCCAGCAAAATACCGGGAAACGCAAACAGCACATCGCAAATGCGCATGATCAGTCGGTCCCACCAGCCTTCATAATATCCTGCCAGCAAGCCCAGCAACGTCCCAATCGCCGCACCAATAAACACCGCAAATACGCCAGCCGCCAGCGAGATTTGCGCCCCCACCAGGACACGGCTGAAAATGTCGCGCCCCAGTGAATCGACGCCAAACCAGTGCTGCAAAGAGGGGCCGTTATTCAGGTTGTCATAGTCAAAATAATTTTCGGCGTCATAAGGAGCGATCCAGCGCGCCAAAACAGCCACTATAATCAATAAGATAACGAACAATGCGGCGCTCATCGCCATATGCTGACGACGAAAACGCCGCCAGAACTCATGCCACGGTGTACGTACCAGGTCAGGTTTTACCAGTGGCATAGCGTTTAACACCGCCTGACGTCGCCAGTTAAATAATCGCATCCTTACTTGTACCTGATAGCCGGGTTAATGGCAGCGTAAAGCACATCCACCACTAAGTTGATAAGAATAAATTCCAGCGAGAAAAGCAGAATTTCTGCCTGAATCACCGGGTAATCACGCATTTCTACCGAATCGACCAGTAAACGTCCAAGTCCGGCCAGTTAAAGACTTTCTCCACGACAATGGAGCCGCCGAGCAAGAAGCCAAACTGTAAGCCCATCATGGTAACCACCGGGATCATCGCATTACGTAACCCATGTTTGAGGATGACCCAGGTTTCGCTCACCCCTTTCGCCCTCGCGGTACGCATATAATCTTCACTTAAGACATCGGCAAATGAAGCACGGGTAAAACGCGCCATCACCGCCGCCACCGCTGCGCCAAGTGTCAGGGAGGGTAAAATGTAGTGCTGCCAACTGTCTGCACCAACAGTCGGCAGCCACCCCAACTCAACGGAGAACACCTGAATCAAAAGCATCCCCAGCGCAAATGCCGGGAAGGAAATCCCCGATACCGCGATGGTCATGCTCAATCGATCCGGCCAACGGTTACGCCAGACGGCGGCCACAATCCCCGCCGCCATACCAAATATCACCGCCCAAACCATACTGGTAATAGTCAGCCACAATGTAGGCATGAAGCGGCTGGCAATCTCATCGGCAACCGGACGACGCGACACCATCGACAGACCAAAATCCCCCTGTACGGCGTTGCTGATGTAGTGCCAGAACTGGTAATACAGCGGCTGATCCAGCCCCAGTTGCTGGCGCACCAGTTCGATAACCTGAGCATCTGCTTCGGGGCCGGCAATCAATCGCGCCGGATCGCCGGGCAGCATATGGACAAATAAAAACACCAGCACCGAGACGATAAACAGCGTTGGGATCAATCCCAGTAAGCGTTTGATAACGTAATTAAGCATTCCACTCCCTGCGTTGCTTATTGCAAATCCGCGTCTTCAAAGCTAAAGCCTGTATCTGGCATGATCCAAAAACCGGTCAGGTTTTTACTGTGTGCCGACACCAGTTTTTCTACCACCAGCGGGATCCACGGCGATTCTTGCCAGATGATATCCTGCGCCGCCTTATACAAGCGTGCCTTTTCCGCCGGATCGTTGGTTTTCAGTGCCTGAGCAAGGTCTTCATCCACCTGCTTATTGCTGTAAAACGCGGTATTAAACAGCGTCGGTGGCCAGTTCTGCGAAGCAAACAGCGGCGAAAGCGCCCAGTCAGCTTCGCCGGTCGATGCCGACCACCCCGTGTAGAACATCCGCACATTGCTCTCTTTCTGCCCTTTTCCTTCCACTTCCGCCGCCCGTTGTCCGGCATCCATCGCCGTCACCTGGGCTTTAATCCCTACCTGCGCTAACTGCTGCTGGGTAAATTGCAGCACTTTCTGCGCGGTGCTGTGGTTATGTGATGACCACAGCGTGGTACTGAAACCGTTGGGATACCCCGCCTCTTTCAGTAACTCACGTGCTTTAGCCGGATTGTAAGGCCACGGTTGATAACTTTGCGCGTAGGCAATACTCGGAGGTACAACACCGGTAGCTGGCGTTGCATATCCTGCAAATGCCACCTTAACCAGCGCCTGACGGTTGATGGCGTAATTCAGCGCCTCACGCACTTTCGGATTATCGAACGGCTTTTGCGTCACGTTCATGCTGATATAACGCTGCATAATCGACGGACTGGCCATCAGCTCGATATTTTTGTTCTTCTCCAGTAACGCGGCTTGTTCATAAGGAATAGGGAAAGCAAACTGCGCTTCACCGGTTTGCAACATTGCCGCCCGGGTGTTGTTGTCCGCCACCGGACGCCAGGTAATGCTGTCCAGTTTGGGCAGACCGGGCTGCCAGTAACCCGCAAATTTCTTCACTTTCACAAAATCGGTCTGATTCCAGGTATCCAGCGCATACGGCCCGGTTCCGACCGGATGAAAGCCGATCTCTTTACCATATTTTTCCAGTGCCGCAGGTGAAATCATTGCTGTCGCCGGATGAGCGAGAATATTAATAAACGCGGAAAACGGCTGTTTGAGCGTAATCTTCACCGTTGTCGGATCGACCGCTTCAGTTTTGGCAATATTTTTGTACAAGTTATAGCGTTTAAGATGATTCGCCGGATCGCTGGCTCGATCCAGATTCGCTTTTACCGCCGCAGCGTTGAAGTCAGTGCCGTCCTGGAACTTAATCCCTTCGCGCAATTTCACGGTGTAAGTGAGGCCGTCATCAGAGACGGTATAACTCTCTGCCAGCACATTTTTCAGCTTCATCTCTTTATCCAGACCGAACAGCCCCTGATAAAACGATTTCGCCACAGCCTGCGATAACGTGTCATTCGCGTCATACGGATCGAGCGTGGTGAAGTTCGACCCCACCGCCACAACCACATCTTTGGCAGCGAATGCACAAGATGCCATCAACGCTGTGGCAATGCCCAGCGCCACTAACCCACTACGGTGTACAGCTCTTGCCATTTTATTCTCCGCCTGAATGTTATCTACGCATGAATGCGTATTCTGATTGTGGTTGTGCGACGTAATGCCCCGGTCCGACGCATTGTAACGAGACGGTGGCAACCTCTTCGCCACGCAGATGAATATTGCTGGGAAGATCGTCCGACAACAGTACGCGCCGTGGTCGCAGTCGGGACGGTTCCGCCACCGGAACTGCCGCCAGTAATTTACGCGTATAAGGGTGCTGCGGATTTTCAAATATCGCGCGCCGTGGGCCAATCTCAACGATTTGCCCGAGATACATCACCGCCACGCGATGACTGATCCGCTCCACGACTGCCATATCGTGGGAGATAAATAGATACGCGATACCGAAATCACGCTGAAGATCAAGCAACAGGTTGATAATTTGCCCGCGAATAGAAACATCCAGCGCCGACACGGCTTCATCGGCAATAATCACTTTCGGATTCAGCGCCAACGCACGGGCAATGCAGATGCGCTGACGCTGACCACCAGAAAACTCATGCGGGTAACGCCATGCGTGTTCAGGTAACAGGCCAACGCGCTCCAGCAACCACGCAACGCGTGCAGCAGCTTCTTTACCCTGCAATAAACCGTGTACGCGCAGCGGTTCGATAATCGAATCACCGATGGTCTGGCGAGGATCCAGCGAGGCGTAAGGATCCTGAAAAATAAACTGGATATTGCGGCGCAACGACTGAAGTTTACCGGGCGAGAGAGTATCGATTCGCTGACCGTTAAAGATAATTTCGCCGCTCTGCGATTCGACCAGGCGCAACAGCGCCCGTCCGGTAGTGGATTTACCGCTGCCAGACTCGCCCACCAGCGACAGCGTTTCACCAGGCCTGAGATCAAAACTGACTTTCTCAACGGCGTGCACTTCTCGCGTTACGCGATTCAACAACCCGCTACGCAAAGGGAAACGGGTAACCAGATTACGCACCTGTAAAACAGGTTCGCCATCCACCACCGTTTTCTGTTCGACAGGACTTTCCTGTTTAGCCGGATGTTCAAGTGATATCAGCGGAAAACGACGGGGATAATCTTGCCCTTTCATCGCGCCGAGCTGCGGAACAGCAGCCAGCAGTGCACGGGTATAGGGGTGCTGCGGCGCATGAAATATCTGTTCGACGCTACCCGTTTCAACCGCCTCGCCCTGATACATCACCAGCACCCGATCGGCAATCTCTGCCACCACGCCCATATCGTGAGTGATAAAGATGACGCCCATCGACATCTCTTTTTGCAATACTTTGATTAATTGCAGGATCTGCGCCTGGATGGTGACATCCAGCGCGGTGGTCGGCTCATCGGCAATCAGCACCGCCGGGCGACATGACAGTGCCATTGCGATCATGACCCGCTGGCGCATCCCTCCGGAGAGTTGATGGGGATAACGTGAAAGAATGGTTTGAGCTTCCGGAATGCGAACCTGATCCAGCATCCGCTTCGCCTCCACCATCGCTTCTTCACGACTGGCGTTTTGATGCAAACGGATAGACTCAGCAATCTGCTCACCCACAGTAAATACCGGGTTTAGCGACGTCATCGGCTCCTGGAAAATCATCGCTATATCTGCGCCGCGTATATGCTGCATTTGCCCGGAGCTCTGCGTACTAAGCTCAATCACCTCATGGCTGCGCCGCCGCAACAGCATTTTATCGCACTGTACCAAACCGCCCGCCTGTTCCAGCAGACGCATCAACGCCAGTGCTGTAACTGACTTGCCGGAACCGGATTCGCCAACAATCGCCAGCGTCTCGCCGCGTTGCAGACTAAAAGAGAGGCCGCGAACCGCAGCCATTTTCTGCAGGTCTTGTATAAAGGCAATATTGAGGTTCTCAACCGCCAGCACATCACCGGCATCAAGCTCATCACTGTGTGGCAACGGTGTCCCCTTTTTCACGGTAGATACCGGTGGTTGGCGTATCGCCTGCATAGCCCCAGGCGCGATACATTCCTTCGGTGTTAAACGGTAACGCGACGTTACCTTCATGATCGATAGCGATTAAACCACCACTGCCATCAAGCGCAGGGAGTTTTTCCATCACTACCCGCTCGCAGGCTTCCGCGAGACTTAAACCGCCGTAATCCATTAACGCAGCGATGTCATATGCCGCCAGCGTACGAATGAAGACTTCGCCCGTACCGGTACAAGAAACCGCCACGCTGGCGTTATTGGCGTAGCACCCGGCACCGACAAGCGGGCTGTCACCGACCCGACCGGGTAATTTGTTAGTCATTCCCCCCGTGGACGTGGCTGCCGCCAGGTTGCCGTATTGATCCAACGCCACAGCGCCCACAGTGCCCATTTTCTGTTTTTCATCCAGCGGTGCGTCGCTATGGTCGAGGATCATTTCCCCTTCCTCACGCGCCGCCATCAGTTGTTCATAACGCAAAGGCGTGGAAAAAATCTCCGGCGAGACGCGTTCCATGTCATGAGCAAAAGCAAAATTTTCCGCTCCTTCGCCAATCATCATCACATGCGGGCTTTGCTCCATCACCAGACGGGCAGCAAGAATCGGATTGCGCAGATGACTGACGCCCGCGACCGCACCGGCTTTCAGGGTGTTACCATCCATCACACAGGCATCCAGCTCATGAGTTTCATCACGGGTGAAGACAGCACCAATACCGGCGTTAAATAGTGGGCACTCTTCCAGCAAGCGCACAGCTTCTGTTACCACATCCAGCGCACTTTCGCCCGCTTCAAGCATTTTCTGCCCGGTTTCAACAATGGCAGACAGCGCCTCAATGTAGCGTAATTCCTGTTGCAGACTCATCTGCGCGCGGCTAATTGCGCCTGCGCCACCGTGAATTGCAATGACTGCTTTGCCCATAGTTTTCGTCCATTAAAGGGTGGCTCGCCACTTTTGCTATAAATATCAGAATTTTTATGAATTACTCATTCAATTTTTGAATATAGAAAGATGTATATGGCATGTAAAGGCAGGAACCCACGCTACGCCCGAGGTGGCATACAGTCCGGGGCGTTTTTCTGACATAATAAGCAAATTCGATTTTGCCTCCGCAGGAGTGTTTTCATGGAATTTACCACCGGTTTGATGCCGCTCGACACCGCGCTTAATGAGATGCTTTCTCGCGTTACCCCTCTGACTCCCCAGGAAACGCTGCCACTGGTACAGTGTTTTGGTCGCATTCTGGCAAGCGATGTCACTTCGCCGCTGGATGTCCCTGGGTTTGATAACTCCGCAATGGACGGCTACGCGGTTCGTTTAGCCGATGTCGCTTCCGGTCAACCACTGCCCGTCGCCGGTAAGTCGTTTGCGGGTCAGCCGTATCATGGCGAGTGGCCTGCTGGCACCTGTATTCGTATTATGACCGGCGCGCCGGTGCCGGAAGGCTGTGAAGCTGTGGTAATGCAGGAACAGACTGAACAAACGGACAATGGCGTACGTTTTACCGCTGAAGTAAGTCGCGGGCAAAATATTCGTCGACGCGGTGAGGATATCTCCGCGGGAGCAGTTGTTTTCCCGACAGGTACTCGCCTGACTACTGCCGAACTGCCCGTGATTGCTTCGTTGGGGATTGCCGAAGTTCCGGTGATTCGCAAAGTGCGTGTGGCGCTATTTTCCACGGGTGATGAGTTACAGTTACCCGGTCAGCCGCTGGGTGATGGTCAAATCTACGATACCAACCGTCTCGCCGTGCACCTGATGCTGGAACAGTTAGGTTGCGAGGTAATTAACTTAGGGATTATCCGTGACGACCCGAACGCATTACGTGCGGCATTTATTGAAGCTGACAGTCAGGCGGATGTGGTGATCAGTTCCGGCGGCGTTTCGGTTGGTGAAGCGGATTACACCAAAAACATTCTCGAAGAGCTGGGCGAAATCGCATTCTGGAAACTGGCGATTAAACCAGGCAAACCGTTTGCGTTCGGCAAACTCTCTAATAGCTGGTTCTGTGGCCTGCCGGGCAACCCGGTTTCTGCGACGCTGACTTTCTATCAACTGGTACAACCGTTACTGGCAAAATTAAGCGGCAACACCGCCAGCGGCCTGCCAGCGCGTCAGCGCGTACGCACAGTATCTCGACTGAAGAAATCCCCCGGACGTCTTGATTTCCAGCGTGGCGTGCTACAACGCAACGCCAACGGCGAACTGGAAGTGTCGACCACCGGACATCAGGGTTCGCATATTTTTAGTTCTTTTAGTCTCGGTAACTGTTTTATCGTGCTGGAACGCGATCGCGGAAATGTAGAAGCGGGCGAATGGGTAGAAGTCGAGCCATTTAACGCGTTGTTCGGGGGCTTGTAATGGCGGAACTCAGCGATCAGGAGATGCTGCGCTATAACCGGCAAATCATCCTGCGTGGTTTTGATTTTGACGGTCAGGAAGCGCTGAAAGATTCTCGCGTGTTGGTCGTTGGCCTGGGCGGGCTGGGGTGTGCAGCATCGCAATATCTGGCAAGTGCGGGCATCGGCAACCTGACGTTGCTCGACTTTGACACCGTTTCGCTCTCGAATCTGCAACGTCAGACACTACACAGTGATGCCACGGTCGGGCAACCGAAGGTTGAATCCGCCCGTGAGGCACTGGCGCGAATCAATCCTCACATCGCAATTACACCGGTGAATGCGCTGCTTGACGACGCTGAACTTGCTGCGTTGATTGCAAAACACAATCTGGTGCTCGACTGTACAGATAATGTCACGGTACGTAATCAACTTAACGCGGGCTGTTTTGCCGCAAAGGTGCCGCTGGTTTCTGGCGCGGCGATTCGTATGGAAGGTCAAATCACCGTCTTTACCTGGCAGGATGGTGAACCGTGCTACCGTTGCCTGAGTCGTCTGTTTGGCGAAAACGCGTTAACCTGCGTGGAAGCAGGCGTAATGGCTCCGTTGATCGGCGTAATTGGTTCGTTGCAGGCAATGGAAGCGATCAAACTGCTGGCAGGTTATGGCAAACCTGCCAATGGGAAAATCGTGATGTACGATGCGATGACCTGTCAGTTTCGCGAAATGAAGCTGATGCGCAATCCTGGATGTGAGGTGTGCGGACAGTAATTGTCGCCTGTAGTCCTGATAAGACGCGGCAGGCATCGCATGGGCATTTGCTCCAGACGCCAGATGCGGCGCGAACGCCTTATCTGGCCTACGGTTCGGGCGCAGATTTCCAGGCCTGATAAGACGCGGCAGGCGTCGGTGCACTCCGCCACGTCATAATCAATTTTTGAGGATGGTGAACGTCCTGTTAAATCGACGTCCGGCCAAACGCCCCCTGCCAGTCCTGCTCAAACTTCGCCACGGCGGCATCGACCGCCGGATAACTAATCATCTGCTGCGCAACATCCAGCGGCAGCGTGATTGACTCACATCCTGCCAGTAAGCAGTCCAGCGCCTGACGCGGGGTTTTGAAACTCGCCGCCAGCACTTTCGCCTGTGGTGCATGCATTTTCAGCAACTGATGCAAATCGGTCACAGTCTGAATACCACTTCCGCCCTGGGCATCAATACGGTTCACGTAAGGCGCAACATATTCCGCACCCGCCAGCGCTGACAGCAGACCTTGCGCCGCGCCATACACCGCCGTGCCCAACGTTGGGATCCCTTCCGCCTTTAACATCTTGATGGCTGCCAGCCCCTCGGCGGTCACCGGTACTTTAACCACGATATCCGCAATAATAGAACGCAGTTTGCGTGCATCGTTCAACATGCCTTCAGCGGTGGTAGCCATTACCTGGGCAAACAAACGCCCCTGCCCCCCCATCGCTTCGTGAAGTTCCGGAAGCACAACCTCCAGCGGCTTTTTGCCTGCAGCGATAATGCTTGGGTTAGTGGTCACACCCGCCAGCGGGAAAACACGCGCCAGCGCCTTCACTGCAGCAACGTCTGAAGTATCCAGATACAGTTCCATAGCCATCCTCAAATGTACTTTTGTATGAAATCAGACTATCACGAAAAAACCCTCTGAACAGTTGATGCACATCAATTTAACTTTCATTCGAAAGCTATTTAATGTTTGAACGAAACGGAGGGACATCTATGATCTTCAATATTCAACGCTACTCGACCCACGACGGTCCCGGTATCCGCACCGTAGTTTTTCTTAAAGGCTGCTCATTGGGCTGCCGCTGGTGTCAGAACCCGGAAAGCCGCGCCCGCACGCAGGATCTGCTGTATGACGCACGTCTGTGCCTGGAAGGCTGCGAGCTGTGCGCTAAGGCGGCCCCGGAAGTGATTGAGCGAGCGCTGAATGGTTTACTTATCCATCGTGAAAAGTTAACGCCTGAGCATCTGAGCGCGCTGACCGACTGCTGCCCAACTCAGGCACTGACCGTATGCGGTGAAACAAAAAACGTTGAGGAGATCATGGCGACCGTCCTGCGCGACAAACCGTTTTACGATCGCAGCGGCGGCGGTTTAACGCTTTCTGGCGGGGAGCCGTTTATGCAGCCGGAAATGGCGGCGGCGTTACTGCAAGCCAGCCACGAAGCCGGTATTCATACCGCAGTGGAAACCTGTCTGCATGTGCCGTGGAAATATATCGCGCCTTCCCTGCCTTATATCGATCTGTTTCTTGCCGATTTAAAACACGTTGCCGACGCACCGTTTAAACAATGGACCGACGGTAACGCCGCCAGAGTGTTGGATAACCTGAAAAAACTTGCGGCGGCAGGGAAAAAAATCATCATCCGCGTACCGCTGATTCAGGGCTTTAATGCCGATGAAACCGCAGTGAAAGCCATTACCGATTTTGCCGCCGATGAACTACAGGTTGGTGAAATTCATTTCCTGCCCTACCACACGCTGGGCATCAACAAATATCACTTACTTAATCTGCCCTATGACGCCCCGGAAAAACCGCTTGATGCGCCAGAACTGCTCGACTTTGCCCAGCAGTATGCCTGCCAGAAAGGGTTAACCGCGACCTTACGAGGATAACAATCATGACAACACTGAAACTGAATACGCTCAGCGACCGCATTAAAGCGCACAAAAATGCGCTGGTACATATTGTGAAACCACCGGTTTGTACCGAGCGCGCACAGCACTATACCGAGATGTATCAACAACATCTCGATAAGCCAATCCCGGTTCGTCGCGCGCTGGCGCTGGCGCATCACCTGGCTAATCGCACCATCTGGATCAAACACGATGAGTTGATCATCGGCAACCAGGCAAGCGAAGTCCGCGCCGCGCCGATCTTCCCGGAATATACCGTGTCGTGGATCGAAAAAGAGATTGATGATCTGGCGGATCGTCCCGGCGCTGGTTTTGCGGTGAGCGAAGAGAACAAACGTGTTCTACATGAAGTCTGCCCGTGGTGGCGCGGTCAAACCGTACAGGATCGCTGCTATGGCATGTTTACCGATGAGCAAAAAGGCCTGCTGGCAACCGGCATCATTAAAGCGGAAGGCAATATGACCTCCGGCGATGCGCACCTGGCGGTCAATTTCCCGCTGCTGCTGGAAAAAGGGCTTGATGGTCTGCGCGAAAAAGTGGCGGAGCGCCGCTCGCGTATTAACCTGACGGTACTGGAAGATTTGCACGGCGAGCAATTCCTGAAAGCCATTGATATCGTGCTGGTGGCAGTCAGTGAACACATTGAACGTTTCGCCGCCCTGGCGCGTGAAATGGCAGCCACCGAAACCCGCGAAAGCCGTCGCGATGAGCTGCTGGCAATGGCCGAAAACTGCGATCTCATCGCCCACCAGCCACCGCAGACTTTCTGGCAGGCGCTGCAATTATGCTATTTCATCCAGTTGATTTTGCAGATCGAATCCAACGGTCACTCGGTATCGTTTGGTCGTATGGATCAGTATCTCTATCCGTACTATCGTCGCGACGTTGAACTCAACCAGACGCTGGATCGTGAACACGCCATTGAGATGCTGCATAGCTGCTGGCTGAAGTTGCTGGAAGTGAACAAAATCCGCTCCGGTTCGCACTCCAAAGCCTCTGCCGGTAGCCCGCTGTATCAGAACGTCACCATCGGTGGGCAAAACCTGGTTGATGGTCAGCCGATGGATGCGGTGAATCCGCTCTCCTACGCAATCCTCGAATCCTGTGGTCGCCTGCGTTCAACTCAGCCTAACCTCAGCGTGCGTTACCACGCGGGAATGAGTAACGATTTCCTCGATGCCTGCGTGCAAGTGATCCGCTGTGGCTTCGGGATGCCGGCATTTAACAACGATGAAATCGTGATCCCGGAATTTATTAAACTCGGTATTGAACCGAAGGACGCTTACGATTACGCGGCAATTGGCTGTATCGAAACTGCCGTCGGTGGCAAATGGGGCTATCGCTGCACCGGCATGAGCTTTATCAACTTCGCCCGCGTAATGCTGGCGGCGCTGGAAGGTGGTCGTGATGCCACCAGCGGCAAAGTGTTCCTGCCACAAGAAAAAGCGTTGTCAGCGGGTAACTTCAACAACTTCGATGAAGTCATGGACGCGTGGGATACACAAATCCGTTACTACACGCGCAAATCGATCGAAATCGAATATGTCGTCGACACCATGCTGGAAGAGAACGTACACGATATTCTCTGCTCGGCGCTGGTGGATGACTGCATTGAGCGAGCGAAAAGTATTAAGCAAGGCGGCGCGAAATATGACTGGGTTTCTGGCTTACAGGTCGGTATTGCCAACCTGGGTAACAGCCTGGCCGCTGTGAAAAAACTGGTGTTTGAACAAGGCGCGATTGGTCAGCAACAGCTTGCTGCCGCGCTGGCGGATGACTTTGAAGGGCTGACTCACGAGCAACTGCGTCAGCGTCTGATTAATGGCGCGCCGAAGTACGGCAACGACGATGATACCGTCGATACACTGCTGGCTCGCGCTTATCAGACCTATATCGATGAACTGAAGCAGTACCATAATCCGCGCTACGGTCGTGGCCCGGTTGGCGGTAACTATTACGCAGGTACGTCGTCTATCTCCGCGAACGTACCGTTTGGTGCACAGACGATGGCGACACCGGATGGGCGTAAAGCGCATACGCCTCTGGCGGAAGGTGCAAGCCCGGCCTCCGGCACCGACCACCTCGGCCCAACGGCGGTGATTGGTTCGGTAGGTAAACTGCCTACGGCGTCGATTCTTGGTGGTGTACTGCTCAACCAGAAACTGAATCCGGCGACACTGGAGAATGAGTCCGACAAGCAGAAGCTGATGGTTCTGCTGCGTACCTTCTTCGAAGTGCATAAAGGCTGGCATATTCAGTACAACATCGTTTCCCGCGAAACACTGCTGGAAGCAAAAAAACATCCTGATCAGTATCGCGATCTGGTGGTACGTGTAGCAGGCTATTCCGCCTTCTTCACCGCGCTCTCTCCTGACGCTCAGGACGATATCATCGCCCGTACCGAACATATGCTGTAGTCCTCTCCGCCCGGTAGCCGTCGTTACCGGGCTAAATCATTCACATAATCAATTCCCCCTTACTTTCATTCGAAATATAATTTGTGCTCCACGTCACATTGTTATTACACTGTTACGGTTTCATTTTTGAGCCAGGAGCACACATATGAGCGTAAAAGTTATCGTCACAGACATGGACGGTACTTTTCTTAACGATGCCAAAACGTACAATCGGGCACGTTTTATGGCGCAATATCAGGAGCTGAAAAAGCGCGGCATCGAGTTCGTTGTCGCCAGCGGTAACCAGTATTACCAGCTCATTTCCTTCTTTCCTGAGCTAAAGAATGAGATCTCTTTTGTCGCGGAAAATGGCGCGCTGGTCTACGAACATGGCAAGCAGTTGTTCCACGGCGAACTGACCCCGCATGAATCTCGAATTGTCATTGGTGAACTGCTGAAAGATAAACAGCTCAATTTTGTTGCCTGCGGTCTGCAAAGTGCATACATCAGTGAAAATGCCCCTGAATCATTCGTTGCATTGATGGCAAAACACTACCATCGCCTGAAACCGGTAAAAGATTATCAGGACATTGATGATGTTCTGTTCAAGTTTTCACTTAACCTGCCGGATGAGCAGATCCCGCTGGTAGTTGACAAACTACACGTTGCGCTCGACGGCATAATGAAACCCGTTACCAGTGGCTTTGGGTTTATCGACCTGATTATTCCCGGCCTGCATAAAGCGAATGGCATTTCACGGTTACTGAAACGCTGGGATCTGTCGCCGCAAAATGTGGTGGCAATTGGCGACAGCGGTAACGACGCAGAGATGCTGAAAATGGCGCGTTATTCTTTTGCGATGGGCAATGCAGCGGAAAACATTAAACACATCGCCCGTTACACTACCGATGATAATAATCATGACGGCGCGCTGAATGTGATTCAGGCGGTGCTGGATAACACAGATCCTTTCAATAAGTAATCTTCCCCTGGCCGGAGCGCCCCCGCCGGCCTCTCTCTTTTTTCTCGCTTTGTGCAGTGACTCAAAATTTTTATTTTGCGTTAACTTATTTTTAACTTAAAGTATCAATCGTAATCATTTTTACTTTCGAATGAAAGATGCGAGGTTGATATGACTTTTACCTGTGAGACACTGCCAACAGATACGAAAGCGGCTATCCGTAAGATGAAAGCGGAGCTGCGACAGCAGATCGGTGATGTGCAACATGTCTTCGATAAACTCTCAGCAAAAATCGAAGCGCGTGTAGCAGAAATAGATGCCCTGAAAGCACAAGGATTGCCGGTTTGGCCGGAGATCTCTTATAGGGATATTGCAGCCGGTACAGTAAACAATGTCACTCGCAATGAAATTAAGCGCCGCGGTTGTGCGGTAATAAAAGGCCATTTCCCTCGTGAGCAGGCGCTGGCGTGGGATCGCGCAATGCTCGACTACCTTGATGCCAATCACTTTGATGATGTGTATAGAGGTCCTGGCGACAGTTTTTTCGGTTCGCTGGAGGCTTCTCGCCCCGAAATCTATCCCATTTACTGGTCACAGGCGCAGATGCAAGCGCGGCAGAGCGACAATATGTCTGCGGTTCAATCTTTCCTTAACCGCCTGTGGAAATCTGAAAGCAACGGCAAACAATGGTTTGATCCCGATGTCAGCGTGATTTATCCGGACAGAATTCGCCGTCGCCCACCGGGCACGACGTCCAAAGGTCTGGGCGCACACACCGATTCTGGTGCTCTGGAACGCTGGCTATTACCCGCTTATCAGCGCGTTTTTGCCAATGTTTTCAACGGTAATTTTGATGATTATGATCCGTGGGATGCTGCGCATCGTACCGATGTAGAAGAATACACCGTAGATAACACCACCAAATGTTCGGTGTTCCGCACATTTCAGGGCTGGACGGCGCTCTCCGATATGTTGCCTGGCCAGGGATTATTACATGTGGTGCCAATCCCGGAAGCGATGGCATACGTTTTACTGCGTCCGTTACTGGATGACGTACCGGACGACGAGCTGTGCGGTGTCGCGCCTGGTAAGGTTCTGCCAATTTCAGAGAAATGGCACCCATTGTTGATAAAAGCACTCACGTCAATTCCGGCAATAACAGCGGGGGATTCCGTCTGGTGGCACTGCGATGTGATTCACTCCGTCGCGCCGGTAGACAATCAACAAGGCTGGGGGAACGTGATGTATATTCCCGCCGCGCCGATGTGCGAGAAAAACCGGGCTTATGCGCACAAGGTCAGAAAGGCACTGGAAAAAGGCGTCTCGCCGGGTGACTTCCCACGTGAAGATTATGAAGCAAACTGGGAAGGCCGCTTTACGCTGGAGGATCTGAACGTTCACGGTAAACGCGCGCTGGGCATGGACGTGTGAAAGTTGATAGATTAGTGGAAGTGAGGTTAAGGAAGTCGGTTCGATGTTACTCAGAGAGCTGACAACGTGCGCTTTGTTAATGCCGGATGCAGCCTACAAAATCTTGCAGATTCAATATATTGCAGGGACTGCGTAGGCCTGATAAGCGTAGCGCATCAGGCAATCTTGCGTTTGTCCTCAGCCGCCGTCACCCCGACTGTATCGGGGTGACGGGCAATAACTTACTCGATCCCTCTGCTACGCAGATAATCTTCGTAGTTGCCGCTAAAGTCGATCACGCGTTCCGGAGTGATTTCCAGAATACGGGTCGCCAGGGAGCTTACGAACTCACGGTCGTGAGAAACAAAGATCAGCGTGCCCTGATACAGTTCCAGTGCCATGTTCAGCGACTCGATGGATTCCATATCCAGGTGGTTGGTCGGTTCGTCCATGATCAGAATATTCGGTTTCTGCATCATTAACTTACCAAACAACATACGGCCTTTTTCACCACCGGAAAGTACTTTAGCAGGCTTTTTGATGTCGTCCTGGCTGAACAACAAACGACCGAGAATGCTGCGTACCGCCTGCTCGTCATCGCCTTCCTGCTTCCACTGGCTCATCCATTCAAACACGGTCAGATCATTATCGAACTCATATTCATGATCCTGTGCGTAGTAACCAATACGCGCATTTTCTGACCATTTTACAGTACCATTGTCCGGTTCCAGATCCCCTACCAGCGTTTTCAGCAGGGTCGATTTACCGACGCCATTGGTGCCGAGTACTGCCAGCTTTTCACCCACTTCCAGCAGCAGGTTGATATTTTTAAACAGCGGACCGTTATCAAACCCTTTAGTCAGGCCTTCTACTTCCAGCGCATTACGGAACAGCTTCTTATCCTGCTCAAAACGAATGAACGGGTTCTGACGGCTGGAGGCTTTCACCTCTTCCAGTTTGATTTTATCAATCTGACGCGCACGTGAAGTCGCCTGACGAGATTTCGATGCGTTGGCGCTAAAGCGGCTTACAAAGGACTGCAACTCGGCAATCTGCGCTTTCTTCTTGGCGTTATCAGCCAGCAGGCGTTCGCGTGCCTGGGTCGCCGCCGTCATGTACTCATCGTAGTTACCCGGATAAACGCGCAGCTCACCGTAATCCAAATCCGCCATGTGCGTACAGACCATATTGAGGAAGTGACGGTCGTGCGAAATGATGATCATGGTGCTGTCACGCTCGTTCAGCACCTGCTCCAGCCAACGAATGGTATCGATGTCCAGGTTGTTGGTTGGTTCGTCGAGCAGGAGAATATCAGGATCGGCAAACAGCGCCTGCGCCAGCAACACACGCAGTTTCCAGCCTGGAGCCACTTCGCTCATTGGACCGTAGTGTTGCTCCACTGGAATACCCACGCCAAGCAGCAGCTCACCGGCGCGTGCTTCCGCAGAGTAACCGTCCATTTCGCCGTATTTCACTTCCAGATCGGCAACTTTGTAGCCATCTTCTTCGCTCATTTCCGGCAAAGCATAGATGCGGTCGCGCTCCTGTTTCACTTCCCACAACTCTTTATGCCCCATGATCACCGTATCCAGCACGGTGAACTCTTCAAAGGCAAATTGATCCTGGCGCAGTTTACCAATGCGCTCGTTGGGATCGAGGGAAACGTTGCCCAGCGTCGGCTCTAAGTCGCCGCCGAGGATCTTCATAAAGGTGGATTTACCACTACCGTTCGCGCCAATCAGGCCGTAACGGTTGCCGCCGCCAAATTTGACGGAAATGTTTTCAAACAACGGCTTACTGCCGAACTGCATGGTGACGTTACTGGAAACTAACACAGGCGTATCCTGAAAAGAGATATGACAAACCGCGTATTATGCCATAAGTCTGAAAGAAGATCCCGCTCGCCGCTTAAGGTCTACACTCTTCCCAAAGGCAAAAAATGTGATTTCGTACACATCTGATTTCACTGTTAGCAGGAATGAACATATAATGCGCTTCCAATACTCTAATATTCTCAACCTAATGGCCTGCCAGGCACGAAATCTCGCTTAACATGAATATGAAATTGAAAACGTTATTCGCAGCGGCCTTCGCTGTTGTCGGCTTTTGCAGTACCGCGTCAGCGGTAACTTATCCTCTGCCAACCGACGGGAGTCGCCTGGTTGGTCAGAATCAGGTGATCACCATTCCAGAAGGCAATACCCAGCCGCTGGAGTATTTTGCGGCCGAGTATCAGATGGGGCTTTCCAATATGATGGAAGCGAACCCTGGTGTGGATACCTTCCTGCCGAAAGGCGGCACCGTCTTGAACATTCCGCAGCAACTGATCCTGCCAGACACGGTTCATGAAGGTATTGTAATTAACAGCGCAGAGATGCGTCTGTATTACTATCCGAAAGGGACTAACACCGTTATCGTGCTGCCGATCGGGATTGGTCAGTTAGGTAAAGACACGCCTATCAACTGGACCACCAAAGTAGAACGTAAGAAAGCCGGCCCGACCTGGACACCGACCGCCAAAATGCATGCGGAATACCGTGCTGCAGGCGAACCGCTTCCGGCTGTTGTTCCGGCTGGTCCGGATAACCCAATGGGGCTGTACGCTCTGTACATCGGTCGCCTGTACGCTATCCACGGCACCAACGCCAACTTTGGTATCGGCCTGCGTGTAAGCCACGGTTGTGTGCGTCTGCGTAACGAAGATATCAAATTCCTGTTCGAGAAAGTGCCTGTTGGTACGCGCGTACAGTTTATTGATGAACCAGTGAAAGCGACCACCGAGCCAGACGGCAGCCGTTATATTGAAGTCCATAACCCGCTGTCTACGACCGAAGCTCAGTTTGAAGGTCAGGAAATTGTACCAATTACCCTGACGAAGAGCGTACAGACCGTGACCGGTCAGCCAGATGTTGATCAGGCGGTTCTGGACCAGGCTATTCAAAACCGTTCCGGGATGCCAGTTCGTCTGAATTAATCTTCAAAACTTAAGCAAAAGGCGGACTGATAATCCGCCTTTTTTATTTTCCAGCGCTTATCCAACCGGGAGCATAACTAACAAAACGTATCCTACCAGCGCCGCCCACAACAGCATTGGTATCGAATAGAGATGGAAACGCCACCAGATACGACGATCGTTCGCCATACGCAGTGCAATCAAATTTGCCAGCGATCCCGGTAACAAACCAAAACCCCCGACATTTACCGCCCAGGCCAGTAACAACGACGGCGGCACATAGTTCAGCAGCAAAATTGTGCCCGGCACATTACTGATCACCTGCGATAAACCAATTGCCGTTAGCCATAATCCGGGTTCGGATAAATGACTCACGTGACTCAACACGCCCTGTAAAGCTGGAAGTTGGGTCAGCAAATGGACGTCGATAAACATCGCCATAAACACCAGCAGCAGCGTCCAGTCCACACTCAACACCACGCGACGTGCCAGCAGCGCAAATCCCGCTGCTACAATCACCAGCCCCCATAGCTCTTGTTTCAACTCAAGCGCCGTAAGAAAAACGATATACAGTCCCAGACAACTCCACACCAGTCGCGGCTTCCACTCCGGCGTTTGCGTACCAGTATGATACTGCAACGCCCTTCCAGGGAAACAACACCAGCACAGCAGCAATAGTGTCAGCATCATCACGCCAGCCAGCGGTGCCATTTGTGCAATAAAACCGGCGAACGAAAGGCCAGAGCGTCCCCAGATAAGAATATTTTGCGGGTTGCCTATCGGCGTCAGCAGCGATCCGGCATTCACCGCCAGCGCCTCGAATATAATCAACCGATTAACCGGGATCTCACACAGTCTCTTTAGCGTAATGGTCAGCGGAACAACAATGAACAGCGCAACATCGTTGGTCAGAAACGTAGAAAGTAGCGCCGCCGCCAGCACCATAAACATTGCCAGTCGACGTTCAGTGGCAAAACGGCGCACCATTTTACGCCCCAGCACATCAAAATAACCGCTTAACTCCACACCTTTGGTCAGCAGCATCAGGCCACTTAAGGTGATGATGGTGTGCCAGTCGATAGCGCCAGGCCAGGACTTTGGTGCGAAAGGAACGAAAAAACTTAATCCGATGCCAACAAGAATTAATAACTGAAAAAAACGATCGCCTTGTAGCGTGCGTAAAAAAGGCAGGCTCATTTGGCACCGTGTTTCTGGGTAAACAAACGAAAGGCGTCCAGCGTCTCTTCACTGACATGGTGTTCCATACCTTCCGCGTCACGACGGGCGATTTCCGGGCTGACGCCCAACACCAGCAAGAAATTTTCGACAATCTGATGCCGCTCACGGCTTTCCTGCGCCAGCTTTTCCCCTTCCGCAGTCAAAAACACGCCTCGCCAGGGGATCATTTCAATTAGCCCCATTGTTGCCAGCCGCTTGAGCATTTTAGCCACCGTCGGTTGAGAGACGCCCAGACGGGCGGCCATATCAACCTGACGTGCTTCTCCCACTTCTCTAATCAAATCAGAAATCAGCTCAACGTAATCGTCGATAAGCTCGCGACGATGTGCCTCTCTGACCTGGCGAAACCCTTCAACGTGCTCTTCCACGTTCACTAACTGCGTCACTTTTTTTACTGTTGGCGTACCTGCGCGACGACTCATTGTGCTTCCTCATTATGGTGACACATATATAGCGCTCTCATTTCGTGCGCACATTGTAAACCAGAGTTGTGAAGGCACAAAAATTTAACGTTTTAGCAATAGCTATATAATATAGCCTGTGCTATATCTGTATGTAATACAATCATCCCTCATGGATCGACGGGATTAGCAAGTCAGGAGGTCTTATGAATGAGTTCAAGAGGTGTATACGCGTGTTTAGTTACTCCCCCTTTAAAGTGCGGTTAATGCTGCTCTCGATGTTGTGCGATATGGTCAACAACAAACCGCAGCAAGATAAACCCTCCAATAAATAGCGGCGTCGCGGTACGCCGCTTCACTCCAGCTTTTAGCAGAAACATTGTTTGGCTTGAAAAACCCCACTTTTTGTCGGATTTGCTATCCTCTTCGCAAAAGATTTTTTCGTCAGTAGTTGACCTGAGCGGCGGCTCGCTCTATCTTCTTGCAGCCCTGCGTATATTGCGGCTCGCGGATGCGGACCACTCCACTCTCTTCTCGCACTCTTGCAGGTATTGACCCTTGACGCCAGGGTGAGCACATGGCGTTTGTTACGATAGTGGCATATGAATTTAACCCTCAAAGAATCGCTTGTTACCCGTAGCCGGGTATTTAGCCCGTGGACTGCGTTCTACTTTTTACAGTCGCTATTAATTAATCTCGGCTTAGGCTATCCCTTCAGTTTGCTCTACACCGCCGCGTTTACGGCTATTTTGCTTTTGCTATGGCGGACATTGCCTCACGTGCAAAAAGTCCTGATCGGCGTCAGTTCGTTAGTGGCAGCTTGTTATTTCCCCTTTGCTCAGGCCTACGGCGCGCCTAACTTCAATACATTGCTGGCATTGCACTCCACAAATATGGAAGAGTCGACTGAAATTCTGACGATTTTTCCGTGGTACAGCTATCTGGTCGGCTTATTTATTTTTGCGCTCGGCGTGATTGCTGTCCGGCGAAAAAAAGAGAGTGAAAAAGCGCGCTGGAATAAATTCGACAGCCTGTGCCTGGTATTCAGCGTGGCGACATTTTTTGTCGCTCCGGTTCAAAACCTGGCCTGGGGCGGCGTATTTAAACTGAAAGATACTGGCTATCCGGTATTTCGTTTTGCTAAGGATGTCATCGTTAACAATAACGAGGTAATTGAAGAGCAAGAACGGATGGCGAAACTTTCCGGGATGAAAGACACCTGGACGATTACGGCAGTTAAGCCGAAATACCACACTTATGTGGTGGTGATCGGTGAAAGTGCGCGGCGCGACGCGCTTGGTGCCTTTGGCGGCCACTGGAACAACACCCCGTTTGCCAGCAGCGTTAACGGCCTGATTTTTGCTGATTACATTGCCGCCAGTGGTTCCACGCAAAAATCGCTCGGCTTAACGCTTAACCGCGTGGTCGATGGCAAGCCACAGTTTCAGGATAACTTTGTCACCCTTGCCAACCGCGCGGGTTTTCAGACATGGTGGTTTTCCAATCAGGGACAAATTGGTGAATACGATACCGCCATCGCCAGCATCGCCAAACGTGCGGATGAAGTGTACTTCCTGAAAGAAGGGAATTTTGAAGCCGATAAGAACACCAAAGACGAAGCGTTGCTGCAAATGACCGCTCAGGTGTTGGCGGAAGAACACTCGCAACCGCAACTGATTGTTTTACATCTGATGGGCTCACATCCGCAGGCCTGCGACCGGACACAAGGCAAATACGAAACCTTCGTACAATCGAAAGAAACGTCATGCTATCTCTACACCATGACGCAAACGGACGACTTACTGCGCAAACTTTATGACCAGTTACGCAACAGCGGTAACAGTTTCTCTATGGTTTACTTTTCTGACCACGGTCTGGCCTTTAAGGAACGCGGTAAAGAAGTCCAGTATCTGGCTCACGACGATAAATATCAGCAAAATTTCCAGGTGCCTTTTATGGTCATTTCAAGCGACGATAAAGCGCATCGGGTAATTAAAGCACGCCGTTCAGCCAATGACTTCTTAGGCTTTTTCTCACAGTGGACGGGGATAAAAGCGAAGGAAATTAACATCAAATACCCGTTTATTTCTGAAAAGAAAGCCGGACCGATATACATCACAAACTTCCAGTTACAGAAGGTGGATTACAACCATCTCGGAACCGATATATTCGATCCCAAATCTTGAGACAAAAAAAATCCGCCCCGAGAGGCGGATTTTTTATATCACCGAAGTGATTAGAAGCGGTAACCAACACCGGCAATCCAGGTGCCTACGTCAACGTTACGAATACGGCTCTGCTCGTAAGAGAAGTCCAGAGCAACGTTTTCGATTGGGTTGAACTGCAGACCCGCACCGTAGGAGAAGCCGTAGTCGCTGGTGTCGTGTTTGAAGGTCGGGTAGTTAGTATCCTGGAATTTACCGTAACCAACACCGACTACACCATAGATGCTCGCCCAGTCATTGATACGGTATGCCGGACCTGCGGTGATGCCGTAGTACTGGGTTTTGTTGTAATCGCCTGCACTGTTAGTACGACTTTTTTCAGTGTAAGTGAAAGAACCGATCACACCCAGCGGGCTGTTGTCTTCTTCATAGCGGTATTTCAGGTTGAAACCGCCCATTTTGTTCATTTTGCCCTGAGCGTCGCTCTGAGCATAACCACCAGTAACGGTAGAAGTAGCAGCTACGGAAGTACCTGCGGTGAAAGCCAGAACTGCGGCCAGTGCTGAAAGACATGCAATTTTTTTCATAACCACCTCAAATGTGATTCAAATAAGTCCTAAGCTTTAAATATATCAAAAATTAATGGGAAACTCTTCGCGATTTGTGATGTCTAACGGGCCATTTCATGTAACAGAACGTTTCCACATGCCGCTATCCATCTAAATTTAAATCATTTTTTCAGTGAATTGCGTAAGTATTACGCATATTTTCACTCTCACTCATCCAGATTATTCCTAATCATCAGACTAATGAGTCAATCAATCCTGGCGCATTTTAGTCAAAACGGGGAAAAATTTTTCAACAAATGCTCAACCAGCCTGCGGTATATCCAGTACACTCCACGCTTTACCTTACTATACAAACTTATGGGAGAAATGATGCCAGGGTCATTACGTAAAATGCCGGTGTGGTTACCGATATTAATATTGCTCGTTGCCATGGCATCTATTCAAGGTGGAGCCTCATTAGCAAAATCTCTTTTTCCACTGGTTGGCGCGCCCGGGGTTACTGCACTGCGTCTTGCTCTGGGGACACTGATTCTTATCGCTTTCTTTAAGCCGTGGCGGCTGCGTTTTGCCAAAGAACAACGGTTGCCACTGTTGTTTTACGGTGTATCGCTGGGTGGAATGAACTATCTTTTTTATCTTTCTATTCAGACCGTACCACTGGGAATTGCGGTTGCGCTGGAGTTCACCGGACCACTGGCGGTGGCGCTGTTCTCCTCGCGTCGTCCGGTAGATTTCGTTTGGGTTTTGCTGGCAGTGCTCGGTCTGTGGTTCCTGCTGCCGCTGGGGCAAGATGTTTCCCATGTCGATTTAACCGGCTGTGCGCTGGCTCTCGGTGCCGGTGCTTGTTGGGCTATCTACATATTAAGTGGGCAACGTGCGGGTGCTGAACACGGCCCTGCAACGGTGGCAGTTGGCTCGCTGATTGCGGCGTTAATTTTCGTGCCAATTGGCGCGTTACAGGCAGGAGAGGCTCTCTGGCACTGGGCAGTGGTTCCATTGGGTTTGGCTGTCGCAATCCTCTCGACCGCTCTGCCCTACTCGCTGGAGATGATTGCCCTCACCCGTTTGCCGACGCGAACATTTGGCACTCTGATGAGCATGGAACCGGCGCTGGCCGCCATTTCCGGGATGATTTTCCTCGGTGAGATGCTGACGCCGATACAGCTTCTGGCACTCGGCGCTATCATTGCCGCTTCAATGGGCTCCACGCTGACAGCACGCAAAGAGAACAAAATAGAAGAATTAGATATTACTTAAATTTACAATTCTGCATGGTTATGCATAACCATGCAGAATATTCCGCTTTTTTTCACCTGCTACGGCCTTATATATCCGGTTATACAAAAGCATATTTATTCCGAAAGCTTCTGATGAACAAATAAATAAGAATCGTTCTTATCATTACATATAACTTACTGAATTTATATCAGATTTTATTTTTCACGTTTATTACCGCTATTAGTGCGATAGGAACAGCCACAATAGCGAAATACATAGCCGGTGCTATACTTAATCCCGTTAATTGCTGGGACATAACATCAAGAGGATATGAAATTATGAGTACCGCTAAATTAGTTAAATCAAAAGCGACCAATCTGCTTTATACCCGCAACGATGTCTCTGACAGCGAGAAGAAAGCAACAGTAGAGTTGCTAAATCGTCAGGTTATCCAGTTTATTGATCTTTCTTTGATTACTAAACAAGCGCACTGGAATATGCGCGGCGCTAACTTCATTGCCGTACATGAAATGCTGGATGGCTTCCGTACAGCCCTGATTGATCACCTGGATACCATGGCGGAACGTGCGGTACAACTGGGCGGCGTTGCCCTTGGCACCACTCAAGTTATCAATAGCAAAACACCGCTGAAAAGCTACCCGCTGGACATCCACAACGTTCAGGATCACCTGAAAGAACTGGCAGACCGTTACGCGATTGTCGCCAATGACGTACGTAAAGCAATCGGGGAAGCAAAAGATGATGACACTGCGGATATTCTGACCGCCGCTTCCCGCGACCTGGATAAATTCCTGTGGTTTATCGAATCTAACATCGAATAAATCCATCGCTGATGGTTCAAAACTTTAGTACGCAATGAAACGGCTTCCTGACAGGAGGCCGTTTTGCTTTGCTGCCCTTCTTAATGCACTTTTTTAGTGCATTCATCTACCGTTCCCGGCTGAATAAGTAAATTTTTTGTATCCACAACATCACACAATCGTTACATAAAGATTGTTTTTTCATCAGGATTTACGCTAAATGATCATTGTGCTGACTGCACAATTTTAGCGCACCACTTTGGTGCCCCAGAATGGTGCAATCTGGGGGCATTGCCCCATAGATCGTGCAGTAAGATTTCGTCGCATCTCGAAAAATCAACGGGTTGCAAAACTGGCACGATTTTTTCATATATATGAATGTCACGCAGGGGATCGTCCCGTGGATAGAAAAAAGGAAATGCTATGAAGTCTGTATTAAAAGTTTCACTGGCTGCACTGACCCTGGCTTTTGCGGTTTCTTCTCATGCCGCGGATAAAAAATTAGTTGTCGCGACAGATACCGCTTTCGTTCCGTTTGAATTTAAACAGGGCGACAAATACGTGGGCTTTGATGTCGATCTGTGGGCGGCAATTGCTAAAGAACTGAAGTTGGATTACGAACTGAAACCGATGGATTTCAGCGGCATTATTCCGGCATTACAAACCAAAAACATCGATCTGGCACTGGCGGGCATCACTATTACCGACGAGCGTAAAAAAGCGATCGATTTCTCTGACGGCTACTACAAAAGCGGCCTGTTGGTGATGGTAAAAGCCAACAATAACGATGTGAAAAGCGTGAAAGATCTCGACGGTAAAGTCGTTGCAGTGAAGAGCGGCACGGGTTCCGTTGATTACGCAAAAACTAACATCAAAACCAAAGATCTACGTCAGTTCCCGAATATTGATAACGCCTATATGGAACTGGGCACCAACCGCGCAGACGCTGTTTTGCACGATACACCAAACATTCTGTACTTCATCAAAACCGCCGGTAACGGCCAGTTCAAAGCGGTAGGTGACTCCCTGGAAGCTCAGCAATACGGTATTGCGTTCCCGAAAGGTAGCGACGAACTGCGTGACAAGGTCAACGGCGCGTTGAAAACCCTGCGCGAGAACGGAACTTACAACGAAATCTACAAAAAATGGTTCGGTACTGAGCCGAAATAATTATTGCCTTTAATTTATGGCCCGGTGGCCTTTTGCATACCGGGCCTGCGTTTCGCCCAGCCAGTCTTCTGGCTCAGGGTATTTACACCACGGTAACAGGAACAACATATGCAGTTTGACTGGAGTGCCATCTGGCCGGCCATTCCGCTTCTGATCGAAGGCGCTAAAATGACTCTGTGGATTTCTGTCCTCGGTCTGGCTGGCGGCCTGGTGATCGGCCTGGCGGCTGGTTTTGCACGCACCTTCGGTGGTTGGATAGCCAACCACGTCGCGCTGGTCTTTATTGAAGTGATCCGCGGGACACCTATCGTCGTCCAGGTAATGTTTATCTACTTCGCCCTGCCGATGGCGTTTAACGACTTACGTATCGATCCGTTTACTGCGGCGGTGGTCACCATCATGATCAACTCCGGCGCATACATCGCGGAAATTACCCGTGGAGCGGTATTGTCAATCCACAAAGGTTTTCGTGAAGCCGGGCTGGCGCTCGGTCTTTCACGCTGGGAAACCATTCGCTACGTGATTTTACCGCTGGCACTGCGCCGTATGCTGCCGCCACTGGGCAACCAGTGGATCATCAGCATTAAAGACACCTCGCTGTTTATTGTGATCGGCGTGGCGGAACTGACCCGTCAGGGACAAGAAATTATTGCCGGTAACTTCCGCGCCCTTGAGATCTGGAGCGCCGTAGCGGTGTTCTATCTGATTATTACCCTGGTGCTGAGCTTTGTTCTGCGTCGTCTGGAAAGAAGGATGAAAATCCTGTGATTGAATTTAAAAACGTCTCCAAGCACTTTGGGCCAACCCAGGTGCTGCACAATATCGATTTGAACATTAGCCAGGGCGAAGTGGTGGTGATTATCGGACCATCAGGTTCGGGTAAATCGACCCTGCTGCGCTGCATCAACAAACTGGAAGAAATCACCTCCGGCGATCTGATTGTCGATGGCCTGAAGGTTAACGATCCGAAAGTTGACGAGCGTCTGATTCGCCAGGAAGCAGGCATGGTGTTCCAGCAGTTTTACCTCTTCCCGCACCTGACTGCGCTTGAAAACGTAATGTTTGGCCCGCTGCGCGTGCGTGGTGCAAACAAAGAAGACGCAGAAAAACTGGCGCGTGAACTGCTGGCGAAAGTTGGCCTCGCGGAACGCGCGCATCACTACCCTTCCGAGCTTTCTGGTGGTCAGCAACAGCGTGTGGCGATTGCCCGTGCACTGGCGGTGAAGCCGAAAATGATGTTGTTCGATGAACCGACATCGGCTCTTGATCCGGAACTGCGCCATGAAGTGCTGAAGGTCATGCAGGATCTGGCAGAGGAAGGTATGACGATGGTGATCGTAACCCACGAAATCGGTTTTGCCGAAAAAGTGGCTTCACGTCTTATCTTTATCGACAAAGGCCGGATTGCGGAAGATGGCAATCCACAGGTGTTGATCAAGAATCCGCCAAGCCAGCGTTTGCAGGAATTTTTACAGCACGTCTCTTAATAAGACCCATTGCCTGATGTGCTACGCTTATCAGTCCTACAGAATATATAGCAACTTATTGAAATTGCATAAATTTGTAGGAGCGTTCACGCCGCATTCGGCAAAAAAGCCCGCACGTTATCAGCAACCTGCTTAATATCCCTTCCTCCCTTTCACCCGAAAGGGAGGAACACCAGATTCCTCTCATTTAAAATTCCCCCTCCCCCAGCATCTATACTTATCTTTTTGCTCTATTTTCTCACTGGAGGAGTCATGCGGTGGATCCTGTTCATCCTCTTCTGCCTGCTGGGCGCACCTGCCCACGCGGTATCCATACCCGGAGTTACAACCACAACGACAACGGCCCCAACGACTGAACCGGCTCCGGAACCGGATATTGAACAAAAAAAAGCGGCCTATGGTGCACTGGCGGATGTGCTGGATAATGACACCTCGCGCAAAGAGCTGGTCGATCAGTTACGCACCGTCGCCGCCACGCCCCCCGCGGAACCCGTACCGAAGATCGTGCCGCCAACGCTGGTTGAAGAGCAAACCGTGCTACAAAAGGTGACCGAAGTCAGTCGCCATTATGGTGAAGCTCTCTCCGCACGCTTCGGGCAACTTTATCGCAATATTACTGGCTCCCCACATAAACCGTTTAATCCGCAAACCTTCAGCAACGCCCTTACCCATTTTTCCATGCTGGCCGTTTTAGTGTTTAGTTTTTACTGGCTGGTTCGCCTGTGCGCACTGCCGTTATATCGCAAAATGGGTCTGTGGGCGCGGCAGAAAAATCGTGAGCGTAGTAACTGGTTGCAGCTTCCGGCGATGATTATCGGTGCGTTTATTATCGACCTGCTGTTACTGGCACTGACATTATTTGTCGGTCAGGTTTTAAGCGACAACCTGAATGCGGGCAGCCGCACCATTGCTTTTCAACAGAGTCTGTTTCTCAATGCTTTCGCCCTGATTGAATTTTTCAAAGCTGTTTTACGCCTGATTTTCTGCCCGAACGTTGCTGAACTGCGTCCATTCTCTATTCAGGATGAGAGTGCCCGCTACTGGTGCCGCCGCCTTAGCTGGCTAAGCGGCCTGATTGGTTATGGCCTGATTGTGGCTGTACCGATTATCTCAAACCAGGTGAATGTGCAAATCGGGGCACTTGCGAACGTCATCATCATGCTGTGTATGACGGTGTGGGCGTTGTATCTGATATTCCGTAATAAAAAAGAGATTACCCAGCATTTGCTCAACTTCGCGGAACACTCACTGGCCTTTTTCAGTCTGTTTATTCGTGCTTTTGCGCTGGTGTGGCACTGGCTGGCAAGCGCCTATTTTATCGTGCTGTTTTTCTTCTCGTTATTTGACCCAGGAAACAGCCTGAAATTTATGATGGGCGCGACGGTGCGTAGCCTGGCGATTATTGGGATCGCGGCGTTTGTTTCCGGTATGTTTTCTCGCTGGCTGGCAAAAACCATTACCCTTTCGCCACACACTCAGCGTAACTATCCGGAACTGCAAAAACGGCTGAACGGCTGGCTGTCGGCGGCGCTGAAAACGGCACGTATTCTGACAGTGTGCGTAGCGGTGATGCTACTATTCAGCGCCTGGGGACTGTTCGATTTCTGGAACTGGCTGCAAAACGGCGCGGGGCAGAAAACGGTGGATATCCTGATCCGCATCGCTCTCATCCTTTTCTTCTCGGCAGTTGGCTGGACGGTACTCGCCAGTTTGATCGAAAATCGGCTGGCTTCGGATATTCATGGTCGCCCGCTGCCCAGCGCCCGCACGCGTACCCTGCTGACACTGTTTCGCAACGCGCTGGCGGTGGTAATCAGTACCATCACCATTATGATTGTGTTGTCGGAAATTGGCGTCAATATTGCGCCGCTACTGGCAGGAGCCGGAGCGTTAGGGCTGGCGATTTCCTTCGGTTCGCAAACGCTGGTGAAAGATATTATTACCGGGGTGTTTATTCAGTTTGAAAACGGCATGAATACCGGAGATTTAGTCACCATCGGGCCGCTGACCGGCACGGTTGAACGCATGTCGATTCGATCCGTGGGCGTGCGCCAGGATACCGGGGCTTATCACATTATTCCGTGGTCCTCGATAACCACCTTTGCCAACTTTGTCCGCGGCATTGGCTCTGTGGTGGCGAATTACGATGTTGATCGTCATGAAGATGCCGATAAAGCCAATCAGGCGCTAAAAGATGCCGTGGCGGAAGTGATGGAAAATGAAGAAGTTCGCGGGCTGATTATCGGTGAACCTAACTTTGCCGGAATTGTTGGCTTAAGCAATACCGCGTTTACACTGCGTGTTTCGTTTACCACGCTGCCACTCAAACAGTGGACGGTACGTTTTGCCCTCGACAGCCAGGTAAAAAAACATTTCGACCAGGCGGGTGTTCGCGCACCGATTCAGACTTATCAAGTGCTGCCTGCTCCGGGCGTTACCCCGGCAGAACCATTACTACCGGGAGAACCGACACTTTAACGCTGACGATTGGCAAAACGACGACGCTGTTCGTCGTTCATAAAGGTCCAGGCAATGAAGCGGCTCTGCTTTTGCCCCTGGGCCATCTCTTTTTTGACCACTTTTACCGCGCCAACATCCGTCAGAGCACGATACAACGGCGGTAAGTTTTCGCCACGAGAAACCAGCGAGGTGAACCACATTACCTGCTTCGCAAAGCCTTTACTCTCTTCAATCATCTTTTTGATGAAAGCCACTTCACCGCCTTCGCACCACAGCTCCTGCTGCTGACCGCCAAAGTTCAACGCATCGTCTCTGTTTAATCCGAGATTACGCCGTTTGCGCTCGCTACCAGCACGCGCTGCCGCGGCAGAGTCGTGGAACGGCGGGTTACACAAGGTTGCGTCATATTGCTCATTTTTATGGATAATGCCGTTAAAAATAGCACTATTCTCTTTTTGCCGACGCAGGCGGATGGCGCGGTTAAGCCCCGGATTGGCGCTGATGATCGCCTGCGCGCTGCTTAACGCCTGACTGTTAGTTTCAGTACCGGTAAAACGCCAGCCATATTCATGTACGCCAATCAGCGGATAAATACAGTTCGCGCCAACGCCGATATCCAGAATGCTGGCACTGGCCGGAATTGTTCCGGTCGCCTCAGCCAGTAAATCGGCAAGATGATGAATATAATCCGCCCGGCCAGGTACTGGCGGACACAGAAAACCGTCAGGAATATCCCAGTTCGCCACGGCATAAAAATGTGCCAGCAACGCCTTGTTGAGCGCCTTCACCGCCAGCGGATTGGCGAAGTCTACGCTTTGCTCACCGGCAGGGGTAAGCGTGAGAAATTGCTTCAGTTCAGGATTCACCTGACAAAGCGTGGCGAGATCGTAGCGGCTGTGATGACGGTTGCGCGGGTGCAACCCCGGTTTCTGGGCGGACATAGCATTCTCCTTTAAGCAGCGGCGTAAGATACCCGCATAACGCGGCAGGGTAAATATCTGGCTGCGTTTAACATGACTCAAAACCTTAACCTGACTGCATTTTTCAGCAATTCACCATAAAAATCAGCACCCTGCATGTCATTGATTTGTCTGGTTTTGTAAAAATATATCGTTCAAAAAACAAGCACATCTCTGTCAATTTTTTGCGTCATTCTCATCACGCAGGAGACCTACACTTATCAGGCACTACTCGTTGTATTTATGAGGATGTCATTATGAAAAAGTGCCTCGCACTACTGCTTGCCACCGTCCTGAGCGGAATCACCTTCACGGCTTATGCCGCGCAACCTCTGAGTAACCAGGACAGCGGTCAACTACGGCCAGCCGGAACCGTTTCGGCAACCGGTGCATCTAACCTAAGCGATCTGGAGGAAAAACTGGCAGAAAAAGCGCGCGAACAAGGCGCGAAAGGTTATGTCATTAATTCCGCAGGCGGAAATGATCAGATGTTCGGTACTGCAACCATCTACAAATAACCACACCAACGCAACTGCATTCGCCTCTGGATGCAGTTTTCGCCTGTTTTGTAAGCAAAAAACATCAAATATGAACACAATGTAAATAAATGTATTTATTTTTCACGCAATGGGTGATAGAAAATCGCGCCAGGTGATAATGCTTATCAAAATTATTATCACTTCAAGATTACTATTACGGGATTAACAGTGGCATCGCATCCGCAGAGATGCTTTCTCGTGATAGTGAAAATTTAAACATATAAGAAAAAGTCACCTGCCAAATGGAAAACAATCGCAATTTCCCTGCCAGACCCTTTCATTCGCTCACGTTCTTTGCCGGTCTTTGTATCGGCATCACGCCTGTGCCACAGGCTCTCGCCGCAGAAGGGCAACAAAACGCTGATGATACACTGGTTGTCGAGGCATCGACGCCTTCGCTTTATGCGCCACTTAAATCTGCCGATCCAAAATTCTCCCGCCCGGTCATCGATACCACCCGCACAATGACGGTGATTTCTGAACAGGTGATAAAAGATCAGGGCGCAACCAACCTTACTGACGCGCTAAAAAACGTACCTGGCGTGGGCGCATTTTTTGCCGGTGAGAATGGTAATTCCACTACCGGCGACGCCATTTATATGCGCGGTGCGGATACCTCTAACAGCATTTATATTGATGGCATCCGCGATATTGGCAGTGTCTCACGTGACACTTTCAATACCGAACAGGTGGAAGTCATTAAAGGCCCATCCGGCACCGATTACGGACGCAGCGCGCCGACGGGTTCGATCAATATGATCAGTAAACAGCCACGTAATGACTCTGGTATTGACGCCTCTGCCAGTATTGGTAGCGCCTGGTTCCGTCGCGGCACACTGGACGTCAATCAGGTGATTGGTGACACCAGCGCAGTGCGCCTGAATGTGATGGGCGAAAAAACGCACGATGCCGGGCGCGATAAGGTTAAAAATGAACGTTACGGCGTCGCCCCTTCCGTGGCATTAGGCCTCGGTACGTCGACGCGTTTGTATCTCAACTATTTACACATTACCCAGCACAACACGCCGGACGGCGGCATTCCGACCATTGGTTTGCCGGGTTATTCCGCACCTTCTGCAGGAACGGCGGCACTGAACCATTCCGGTAAAGTGGATACGCATAACTTTTATGGTACGGACTCCGATTACGACGATTCGACCACCGATACCGCCACTATGCGTTTTGAACATGACATCAGCGATAACACCACCATTCGTAATACCACCCGCTGGTCGCGCGTGAAGCAGGATTATCTGATGACGGCGATTATGGGCGGAGCATCGAATATTACCCAGCCCACCAGCAATGTGGATAGCTGGACGTGGTCACGCACGGCGAATACTAAAGATGTGAGTAATAAAATCCTCACCAACCAGACTAACCTGACGTCGGCGTTCTATACCGGTTCAATCGCCCATGATGTCAGTACCGGCGTGGAATTTACCCGCGAAACGCAGACCAACTACGGCGTTAATCCGGTGACGTTACCGCCGGTGAACATTTACCATCCTGACAGCAGCATTCATCCTGGCAGTCTGACGCGCAACGGTGCCAATGCTAACGGTCAGACAGATACCTTCGCGATTTATGCCTTCGATACGCTGCAAATCACCCGTGATTTTGAGCTGAACGGCGGGATCCGTCTGGACAATTATCATACTGAATATGACAGTGCTACCGCCTGCGGCGGCAGTGGTCGCGGTGCCGTCACCTGCCCAACTGGCGCGGCAAACGGTTCTCCGGTCACCACCGTCGACACCGCCAGGTCAGGCAATCTGGTCAACTGGAAAGCCGGGGCGCTGTATCATCTGACGGAAAATGGCAATGTCTACGTCAACTATGCTGTTTCCCAACAACCGCCTGGCGGCAGCAACTTCGCTCTTGCACAGTCTGGCAGCGGTAACAGCGCCAACCGCACCGACTTTAAACCGCAAAAAGCGAAGACCAGCGAAATTGGCACCAAATGGCAAGTGCTGGATAAACGCCTGCTACTAACTGCCGCGCTGTTCCGTACCGATATCGAAAATGAAGTTGAGCAAAACGACGACGGGACTTACTCGCAGTACGGTAAAAAGCGCGTCGAAGGCTATGAGATTTCCGTGGCTGGAAATATCACTCCCGCATGGCAGGTGATTGGCGGATATACCCAGCAAAAAGCGACCATTAAAAATGGTGCGGACGTGGCTCAGGATGGTTCGTCATCACTGCCGTATACGCCAGAACACGCCTTTACCTTATGGAGCCAGTATCAGGCAACGGATGATATCTCCATTGGTGCAGGCGCACGCTATATCGGCAGTATGCATAAAGGTTCTGACGGCGCGGTGGGAACTCCGGCGTTTACTGAAGGTTATTGGGTTGCCGATGCCAAATTGGGCTATCGCGTCAATCGCAACCTCGATTTCCAGTTAAACGTCTACAACCTGTTTGATACCAATTACGTGGCCTCGATTAACAAGAGCGGCTACCGCTATCATCCGGGCGAGCCAAGAACCTTCCTGCTCACCGCCAATATGCATTTCTGATTCAGATATGGGGCGCAGGACTTACTAAGATTGATGGCGAGAACAGGACTGCCTGATGCGCTGCGCTTATCAGGCCTACAAGGTTGTACAACACGTTGAGTTCACATCATTTGGTAGGCCGGATAAGGCATTCACGCCGCATCCGGCATGAACAAAGCACCTGCTGTTAAAAATCGGTGTGGGGTGAAGCCCCACTTTTTGGAGAACTTGTATGATGTACCACATTCCCGGCGTGTTATCGCCACAGGACGTCGCACGTCTTCGTGAACAACTGGAACAAGCCGAATGGATTGATGGTCGTGTCACCACTGGCGCGCAGGGCGCACAAGTTAAGAGCAATCAGCAAGTGGACACCCGCAGCGCGTTATATGCCGCATTGCAAACTGAGGTGCTTAACGCGGTTAACCAACATGCTCTGTTCTTTGCCGCTGCCTTGCCGCGTACCCTATCCACGCCGCTGTTTAATCGTTATCAGAACAATGAAACCTATGGTTTTCATGTGGATGGCGCAGTACGCAGTCATCCGCAAAACGGCTGGATGCGCACAGACCTTTCTGCGACGCTGTTTTTGAGCGATCCACAAAGCTATGAAGGCGGCGAACTGGTCGTCAATGACACCTTCGGGCAGCATCGGGTAAAACTCCCGGCAGGCGATCTGGTGTTGTATCCTTCGAGTAGCCTGCACAGCGTAACGCCCGTCACGCGCGGCGTGCGGATGGCATCGTTTATGTGGATCCAGTCGATGATCCGCGATGATAAAAAGCGCGCCATGCTATTCGATTTGGACAACAACATTCAGTCGCTGAAAAACCGCTTTGGTGAAGGTGAAGAAATCCTGTCGCTACTCAATCTTTATCACAATCTGCTGCGAGAATGGTCGGAGATATGACAATTGAACTGCCAGAGTTTGTCCCTATATTAGCTACACTTAATTGTACAAGCATTGATATGGGGAGGACGATATGGCATCCGGTTGGGCTAATGATGACGCCGTCAACGAACAGATCAACAGTACAATTGAAGATGCGGTTGCCCGCGCTCGGGATGAAATCCCGCGTGGTGAAAGCCTGTATGAATGTGAAGAGTGCGGTGCTCCCATCCCGCAGGCCCGTCGGGAAGCCATTCCTGGCGTGCGCTTATGCATCCACTGCCAGCAGGAGAAAGATTTACAAAAACATTCTTATACAGGATATAATCGCAGAGGCTCGAAGGACAGCCAGTTACGTTAACTACAACTGGCATGGAGTACAGCAAGTATAATTTGCATTTTGCGTGGCATTCCGTGCCTTTAACGCAGCCGTAACTGACACGCGGTACAAAATTGAATCATAAGCACGACAAATAGATGAATTATCAGCATCTTAGATATCAATCAATTTATTTGAACAAGGCGGTCAATTCTCTTCGATTTTATCTCTCGTGAAAAAACGTGATACTCATCACATCGACGAAACAACGTCACTTAAACAAAATCACCTGCGAGAGATTAATTATGAAAACTATCAATACTGTTGTTGCTGCTATGGCTCTTTCAACTCTGTCATTTGGCGTGTTCGCGGCACAACCGGTAACGGCATCCCAGGCACAAAGCATGAATAAAATCGGCGTAGTTTCTGCCGATGGCGCATCCACCCTCGACGCGCTGGAAGCAAAACTGGCAGAAAAAGCTGCGGCGGCTGGTGCCAGTGGATACAGCATTACTTCTGCCACCAACAACAATAAATTAAGCGGAACTGCGGTTATCTATAAGTAATTCACAGGTCGTATAAGGTGTTTACGCCATATCCGGCAACAAGTGCCTGATGCGACGCTACCGCGTCTTATCAGGCCTACAAAATCCGAACCGTTGACCGGCATCCGGCAAAAGAATTTCCCTGTCTGTTTACCGACAGACGCATGTGCTCTAACCCTCATTGATCCTATGTTACCCTTGTTTGCCCGTCCGTCACTGGACGGGCTTTTTTTCGCTGGCTGACTATTGGCAGAAAGTCTGCAACGTCGCTTCTGGTACACCAATTTGCCGCGCCGCGTCACAAATCGCCTGCCAGCTCCCGGCATCTAACGGGATCCCCAGCTCCTGCCGTTCACGGCGCATATTCACTTCCCATTCGCCTGGCAGCAAAATCGGCTTATCTTCATCATGCGGCGAAGCTTTCACCCACTCGGCAAAGGCTTCGGTCTGCTCTGCACAATCTGGCGCGCCGAACAATTCCGGGTTAACGATGATGGTGGTCATACAGTTAAGAATGGTATCGGGGCTGGTTTGTAACGTTTCCTGATGGGTCGTTTTGCCGCCGGAAAGCGCACCACCAAGAATTTCGCACATCGCCGCCAGGGCATAACCTTTATGTTCGGCAAAGGTCAGCAGTGATCCCAACGGTGACTCCTGCATCACTGCCGGATTGGTCGTTGGCACGCCGTTAACATCAATCAGGCAGCCTGGCGGTACGGGCACACCTTTATGCCAGGCGACACGGGTTTTGCCAAATGCAATGGCGCTGGTGGCATAATCAAGCAACAGCGGGAAGTTATCCTTTCGTGGAAAGACCACGCAGAACGGATTGGTGCCGAAGCGACGATCGCGACCATGGAACGGTGCCACCATCGGAATCCCCACTACGCTCACAAAGTGAACAGAGACAAACCCCGCCGCTGCGCACTGTTCCGCCCAGTAACCGATACGCCCGATATGATGAGAGTTACGCAGTGCCACAGCAGCAATTCCGTGCTGACGCGCTTTTTCAATGCCAAGTGTCATGGCCTCGTACGCCGCCACCTGACCGAATGCACGATCGCCATCAAGCGTGACCACTGCCCCCGCATCTTTGACAATTTTAGCGTGATGGTTGATTTGCAAAGAACCCAGTCGCCAGGAATGCACATAGCTCGGGATCATGCCAATCCCATGTGAATCATGCCCTGCCAGATTTGCCGCAATTAAATGATCTGCTACTAGTTTTGCTTCCTGTTCCTCGCTACCCATCTGACGAAACACAGTCAGAATAAAGTTGTGCAGCGTCCGGGCATGAAAGCGATGACCACTTGCCATAGTTAACTCCTGTTTATGTTATATGCCTGTTGCTTTTTTATGCTGCGCGCCGCACGCGGGAAGGTCAATAAATATGCTGCAATTTCATGTTGCTGTGGAGTAAAGGCCGGATGACGCTCATCATCCGGCAGGGGGAGAAATTAAAATGATTGCTTAACGCGCGCCAGGCCATCGCTAACGGATGCCACTTCGCCCGCCGCCACCAAGCAGCAAGCCATCTGGATTTTTAGTGATTTGGGAATCGGTTCGCTGCCTGCCAGACAACGCTCAATCCACTTCGCAGTGGTTTCCGGGTCTTTTGCTTCTGGCAGTATCAGTAGCTCACTGCCTGCATCGTCCTGTTTTTCATACAGCACCCGCGTTCCTTCGCGATCAATCAGATTGATTTGCGGACAGCGTTGCGGATTTGCATACACTTCGCCTTCGGTGCCGTGCATTAACAGCGCCCTCCCACCGATGTCGTTAAAGAATTTCGCCACCCGCCCGACATATTCCGGATGCGAAACACTGGAAAGACGCAGCGCATCACCTTCAGCAAATGGCGTCGCCAGTTTCGCCAGCGTATGCGCACTGTTACGCACGCCCATTCGCCAGCGCATCGCCAGTTGTTTTTCCAGCGGCGGGCAAAACGCGCCTACAGGCATAAACACAGGTTGATGTTCGTCGAGCTTCGCCTGCGCCTGGCCGCCGTGCAGCGTTGGCGTAATCCCCATCAGTTCGAAAATGGTTTCGCTCAGCACGCGGGTCGGATCTTCGCTAACACCGTGAACCACTACTGGAAAACCGAGTTTGTGCAGCAGGATCGCCAGCAATGGCGTCAGGTTGGCCTGTTTCCGTGCACCGTTGTAACTGGGAATAACAACAGGCATCGGCTTGCCAACAGGGGGCGTCAACTTGATGGTGTGATTTTGCATGGCTTCGTAAAAGCCGAGCATCTCTGCTTCCCCTTCCCCTTTGATACGCAGCGCCATCAATACGCCGCCCAACTCAAGGTCAGGTACTTCACCGTTGAGCATATGGGCATACAGGCCGCGCGCCGTATCCTGGTCTAAATCGCGCGCATGGTTTTTGCCGCGCCCGATCTCTTTGATGATTTTGCGATAGTCCATTTATGACTCCTTACCTGACTCACATCATTAACGCCGCCGACGGCGTGGGGATTTTGCTTTTTCTTTCTTTTTAACTATACCTTCAGGGACTTCTGGTTGCTCAATCGGAAACACCGGTAAGGCATCAAGTAACCGCTTGCCGTAGTTTTTGGTTAACAAGCGTTTATCATAAATCACCACTTCACCCCAGCAACTGTGGCTTCGAATCAGACGCCCAACTTGCTGAATCAGGTTAAACGAGGCGCTCGGCAGGCTTTGTACCTCAAAGGGATAACGATTAAGACTTTTTAGCCATTCGCCTTCGGTGATCACCACCGGGCTGTCGATGGGGGGAAAGGCGATTTTATGAATATGCACCTGACTTAGCAGGTCACCTTTCAGATCAAGGCCTTCGGCAAAAGACTGTAAACCTACCAATACACTGCGCTCACCGTTAGCAACGCGTTTACGATGCAGTTCAACTAAGCGGTAGCGAGGCTGATCGCCCTGCACCAGCAACATCAGACGTAAATCCGTCACATAGTCGAGAAATCGCTGCATCGCCCGCCCGCTGGCAAACAACACCAACATGCCGAGATGTTTTTTGCTCTCTACCTGCTCACGGAAAAAGGCCGCCATTTCGGCAATATGCTGCTCTTCGTTGTCAATGGACGGTTCATAACGCATCTGCGGAATGACAATTTTGCCCTGTTCGCAGTGGTTGAAGGGGGAATCCAGCGCCACAAAGCGATCGCCCGCTTTCTCTTTCAACCCACTCATCTCCTGCAAACGCGAAAAACTGTTCAGCGAACGCAAGGTTGCAGAAGTGATAATAATGTGCGGAATACTGCGCCACAGCAGCCTTTCGAGTTGATCGCTGACGCGGATCCCCACACAGTGAAACCAGAGATGTAGCTGCCCGTCGCGTTCTTCCCGCGTCGCCCATTTGGTTACCGGCGCACCAGAAGATTGCGCCAGAGACGCCAGCCGCCAGAGTTTGCTCTGCGCCTCAAACATCCCCAGCGCGCGGTTCATCTGCAAAATCAGTCGATGCAAACGCACAATGTCATGGCTACCGGTTTTCTCACTTAAATCATTGAGGAATAACTCAGCCAGACCACGCAGCATCTCGGTCAGTTTTGCCAGCCGCTGGCAGATCTCCAGTACTTCATCCGGCAATTCGCCCATCGCAAAACGGTGCTCTGCCTCTTGCCCGGCAGGCATATAGAGATTGAGGATGTTGTTTAAAGAGGCGATAAGCTCATACAACTCTTCACAATGCGCATTCAACCGTTCAGGGATCGCCAGCGGTGGAATGGTCTTCGGGCGAAACTGCTCCATGCAGGTGGCGACCAGTTTTGTGAACAGATCCAGTTGTAGCCGATACCAGGGTGCAGTAATTTCCGCGCTCATTTCCAGCGCATCCCGCGCCACGTCCGGCAGGTGATGACCTTCATCCAGCACCAGCAGCAAATTTTTCGGTTCTGGCAATACCGCTTCGCTTTCCATCGCCGCCATCACCAGCGCATGGTTTGCCACTACCACTTCCGCTTCCTGAATTTCCCGGCGGGCAACAAAAAACGGACATTCGCGGTAGTAATAACAGTTACGGTTGAGGCAACTGGCTTTGTCGGTACTCAGACGACGCCAGAGATCGTCATCAATGGCGATATCAGTGTGATCGCGCAGGCCATCCCATTTATAAGTATCGAGATCGCCCTTCAGCTTTGCACAACGTTTTTGTTCTTCCTGATTGTTCGGTGTCAGTTCATCGTCGAGAAACGCGAGCAGATCCTGTTGTGTGGGTTCGGTACTGGCAAGCGCCGTCAGGTTACGCGGGCAAACGTAGCGCCCACGCCCGAAAGCGGCGGTGAATTTTAGATCGGGAATGATCTTTTTCAGCAGCGGCAAATCTTTGCTGTAGATCTGATCCTGCAACGCCACGTTAGCGGTACTCACCACCAGCGTTTTTTGCTCTTCGCGGGCAATGGCGATGCCGGGGAGCAAATAGGAGAGCGTTTTCCCAACGCCGGTGGGGGCTTCAATCGCCAGATGCCGCCCTTCTTCTCCGGCCAGTGTTTTGGCGACATCCGCAATCATCTGCCGCTGCGGCGCACGGGGAATAAAGTCGGGGATCTGTTCCTGAAGCGCCTTATACCAGGCGGCAATTTGCGCTTTAAGCGCGGCGGTTAATGCCATGAGAAAACCTGAAATACTGTATAAACAGCCAATATTGTGGCATTTTTCAGTTTTCAGGGGTAATGATTTTTCTGTTTCTGGAAAGTGGCTCGCAATAACCGCCAGGATAATACGGTCTAATTCCTGTTCGACAACAAAGGATTCAACACGTCATGCAAGACACCATCATAAATTTCTACAGCACCAGTGACGACTACGGGGATTTTTCTAACTTTGCCGCCTGGGCCATCAAGATTGACGGCAAAACCTGGCCCACCTCAGAACACTATTTTCAGGCACAAAAGTTCCTTGATGAAAAATACCACGAAGAGATCCGCCGGATTTCCTCACCCATGATCGCCGCGCGTATGGGGCGTGACCGTTCTAAGCCCCTGCGTAAAAACTGGGAGTCGATAAAAGAAGAGGTGATGCGCAAAGCGCTTCGCGCTAAATTCGAACAACACGCAGAACTGCGCGCGCTCCTGCTGGCAACCGCGTCAGCGAAACTGGTTGAGCATACGAAAAATGATGCTTACTGGGGAGATGGCGGTAATGGTCAGGGCAAGAATCGCCTGGGCTACCTTTTAATGGAGCTGCGCGAACAATTGGCTGCGGAGAAGTAACGCATCGGGTGGCTTGTGGGCGGTAAAACAGAGAAATCTTTTTGCCGCGCTTGCAAATTGCTGACTAGCGCTTGTAGTGATATGCCGGATGCGGCGCGAACGCCTTATCCGGCCTACAAGTTGTTAAAATTCAATATATTGTAGGAACCACGTAGGCCTGATAAGCGTAGCGCATCAGGCAGTTTTGCGTTTGTCATCAGTCTCAGATGCCGGGCATTACCCGGCATAAAAGATTACTGAGCTGCGGCAGGTTTACGCGGACGGCGGCGACGTTGTTGCTCGCCTGCCGGTTTGGCATCACCAAGACGACGAGACGGTTTTGCTGCAGGCTTCGCGTTACCAGCCTTCGCACCGCTTTCTGCGCGACGCGGTTGCTGTTGACTACGACCACCGCTCTGCCCACGACCGCCGCCGCTGCGTTGCTGGCGACCGTTCTGGATCGGTTCGGCTTTAATTGACGGATCCGGCTCATAGCCCGGAACAGCGATACGCGGGATCTCTTTTTTCAGCAGTTTTTCGATATCGCGCAACAGTTTGTGCTCATCAACACACACCAGCGATAACGCTTCGCCGGTGGCTGCGGCACGACCGGTACGCCCGATGCGGTGCACGTAATCTTCCGGTACGTTTGGCAGCTCATAGTTGACGACGTGTGGCAACTCTTCGATATCCAGGCCACGCGCGGCGATATCGGTCGCCACCAGCACACGAATATCACCCGATTTAAAATCGGCCAACGCACGAGTACGCGCACCTTGCGATTTATTACCGTGGATCGCCGCACTGCGGATGCCATCTTTATTTAGCTGTTCTGCCAGATGGTTGGCACCATGTTTGGTACGTGTAAACACCAGCACCTGCTGCCAGTTACCTTTACCAATCATGTGCGACAGTAATTCCCGTTTGCGTTTCTTATCAACAAAATGAACGTGCTGAGTCACTTGCTCAGAGGCGGTATTACGGCGCGCCACTTCGATTTCCAGCGGGTTATGCAGCAGTTTTTCTGCCAGCGCTTTAATCTCGTCAGAGAAAGTCGCGGAGAACAGCAGGTTCTGGCGCTTCGCGGGCAGCTTTGTTAACACACGGCGAATATCGTGGATAAAGCCCATATCGAGCATACGGTCAGCTTCATCAAGGACGAGGATTTCTATCTGATCCAGTTTCACCGCATTCTGGTGTTCCAGGTCCAGCAGACGCCCGGGCGTTGCCACCAGCACATCAACACCGCCGCGCAGTTTCATCATCTGCGGGTTAATGCTGACGCCGCCAAACACCACCAGCGAACGAATGTTCAGGTATTTGCTGTAATCACGGACGTTTTCGCCAATCTGCGCCGCCAGTTCACGGGTCGGGGTGAGGATCAACGCACGAACCGGACGACGCCCTTTGGCGTGCGGCTCACGGGAAATCAGGTGTTGCAGTAGCGGCAGCGTAAAGCCCGCTGTTTTACCCGTGCCGGTCTGGGCACTGGCCATCAGATCACGGCCTTCCAGTACTGCGGGGATCGCCTGCTGCTGAATAGGGGTGGGTTCACGGTAACCTTGCTCGGCAACGGCGCGCAGGATATCAGGGCTTAAACCCAAAGAATCGAAAGACATAACTACTCCGAACCGCCCCGACCGTTACCGGTGTAGTTTTCAGGGAGATACTGAAAAGGAAAATGACAAAAACCACAATGTCATGAGGGAGCGGAGTGTAGCAGTTTTTGTGACGCAGCGCATAAATTATCCCTGTGACTGGCGTTGCTAAAATTCTTAGCCATACTGGACAACGCTAAAAATGAGTCATAATCTTAATCAATCATTTGATTAAGAATGGGCTGTGCGATGAATAGTCCTGCCATGACAACCAAAGGTGAACAGGCCAAAAAACAGCTAATTGCTGCGGCACTGGCACAGTTTGGTGAGTATGGAATGAACGCCACCACCCGCGATATCGCCGCCCAGGCCGGGCAGAATATCGCAGCCATCACCTATTACTTCGGTTCGAAAGAAGATTTATACCTCGCCTGCGCCCAGTGGATTGCCGATTTTATTGGCGAGCAGTTCCGTCCGCACGCCGAGGAAGCCGAACGCTTGTTCGCACAACCACAGCCGGATCGCGCCGCTATCCGCGAACTGATCCTTCGCGCTTGCAGGAACATGATTCAACTGCTCACCCAGGATGATACCGTCAACCTCAGCAAGTTTATCTCCCGTGAGCAGCTCTCTCCCACGGCGGCCTACCATCTGGTGCATGAACAGGTGATTAGTCCGCTACACAGCCACCTTACACGCCTGATTGCCGCCTGGACCGGCTGTGACGCCAACGATACCCGCATGATCCTCCATACTCATGCGCTGATTGGCGAGATTCTGGCGTTTCGTCTCGGCAAAGAAACGATTCTGTTACGTACCGGCTGGACCGCGTTCGATGAAGAAAAGACCGAACTGATTAACCAGACGGTAACCTGTCATATCGACCTGATTTTGCAAGGATTATCGCAAAGGAGTTTGTAGTGATGAAAAAACCTGTCGTGATTGGACTGGCGGTAGTGGTACTTGCCGCCGTGGTTGCCGGAGGCTACTGGTGGTATCAAAGCCGCCAGGATAACGGCCTGACGCTGTATGGCAACGTGGATATTCGCACTGTTAATCTTAGCTTCCGTGTCGGTGGTCGCGTTGAATCTCTGGCGGTAGACGAAGGTGATGCCATCAAAGCGGGTCAGGTGCTGGGCGAACTGGATCACAAGCCGTATGAGATTGCGCTGATGCAGGCGAAAGCAGGCGTTTCGGTGGCGCAGGCACAATATGATCTGATGCTTGCCGGTTATCGCGATGAAGAAATCGCCCAGGCTGCCGCTGCCGTAAAACAGGCGCAGGCCGCTTACGACTATGCGCAGAATTTCTATGCTCGTCAGCAAGGATTGTGGAAAAGCCGCACTATTTCGGCAAACGACCTGGAAAATGCCCGCTCCTCGCGCGACCAGGCCCAGGCAACGCTGAAATCAGCACAGGATAAATTGCGTCAGTACCGTTCCGGTAACCGTGAACAGGACATCGCCCAGGCGAAAGCCAGCCTGGAACAGGCGCAGGCGCAACTGGCGCAGGCGGAGCTGAATTTACAGGACTCAACGTTGGTAGCCCCCTCTGATGGCACGCTGTTAACCCGCGCGGTAGAGCCTGGCACAGTGCTCAATGAAGGTGGCACGGTGTTTACCGTTTCACTAACGCGTCCGGTGTGGGTGCGTGCCTATGTCGATGAGCGCAATCTCGACCAGGCCCAGCCAGGCCGCAAAGTGCTGCTCTATACCGATGGTCGCCCGGACAAGCCGTATCACGGGCAGATTGGCTTTGTCTCACCTACCGCTGAATTTACCCCGAAAACCGTCGAAACGCCGGATCTGCGCACCGACCTTGTCTATCGCCTGCGGATTGTGGTGACCGACGCCGATGATGCGTTACGCCAGGGAATGCCAGTAACGGTGCAATTCGGTGACGAGGCAGGACATGAATGATGCCGTTATCACGCTAAACGGCCTGGAAAAACGCTTTCCGGGTATGGACAAGCCCGCCGTCGCACCGCTCAACTGTACCATTCATGCCGGTTATGTTACGGGGCTGGTGGGGCCGGATGGCGCGGGTAAAACCACGTTGATGCGGATGCTGGCCGGGTTACTGAAACCCGACAACGGCAGTGCTACGGTCATTGGCTTTGATCCGATCAAAAACGACGCTGCGTTACACGCGGTGCTCGGCTATATGCCGCAGAAATTCGGTCTGTATGAAGATCTCACGGTGATGGAGAATCTTAATCTGTACGCGGATTTGCGCAGCGTAACCGGTGAAGCGCGAAAACAGACGTTTGCTCGCCTGCTGGAGTTTACTTCTCTTGGCCCATTTACCGGACGCCTGGCGGGTAAGCTCTCTGGCGGGATGAAACAAAAACTCGGGCTGGCCTGTACCCTGGTGGGTGAGCCGAAAGTGTTACTGCTCGATGAACCCGGCGTCGGCGTAGACCCCATCTCACGGCGCGAGCTGTGGCAGATGGTGCACGAACTGGCAGGCGAAGGGATGCTGATCCTCTGGAGTACCTCATATCTCGATGAAGCCGAACAGTGCCGTGACGTATTGCTGATGAACGAAGGTGAGTTGCTGTATCAGGGAGAACCGAAGGCTCTGACGCAAACCATGGCCGGACGTAGCTTTCTGATGACCAGCCCGCACGAAAGCAACCGCAAACTGCTGCAACGAACGCTGAAACTGCCGCAGGTCAGCGACGGGATGATTCAGGGGAAATCAGTACGTCTGATCCTCAAAAAAGAGGCCACACCAGACGATATTCGCCGCGCCGACGGAATGCCGGAAATCAACATCAACGAAACCACACCTCGCTTTGAAGATGCGTTTATTGATTTGCTGGGCGGTGCCGGAACCTCAGAATCACCGCTGGGCGCAATATTGCATACGGTAGAAGGCTCACCGGACGAGACAGTGATCGAAGCGAAAGAGCTGACCAAGAAGTTTGGCGATTTTGCCGCCACCGATCACGTCAATTTTGCCGTCAAACGCGGTGAAATCTTTGGTTTGCTGGGGCCAAACGGTGCGGGGAAATCCACCACCTTTAAGATGATGTGCGGCTTGCTGGTGCCGACCTCCGGTCAGGCGCTGGTGCTGGGAATGGATCTGAAAGAGAGTTCCGGTAAAGCGCGCCAGCATCTCGGCTATATGGCGCAAAAATTTTCGCTGTATGGCAACCTGACAGTCGAACAGAATTTACGCTTTTTCTCCGGCGTGTATGGCTTACGCGGTCGGGCGCAGACTGAAAAAATCACCCGTATGAGCGAAGCGTTCGGCCTGAAAAGCATTGCCTCACATGCTACCGATGAACTGCCATTAGGTTTTAAGCAGCGGCTGGCGCTGGCCTGCTCGTTGATGCATGAACCGGATATTCTGTTTCTCGATGAACCCACTTCCGGCGTCGATCCCCTCACCCGCCGCGAGTTTTGGCTACATATCAACAGCATGGTAGAGAAAGGTGTCACGGTGATGGTCACCACCCACTTTATGGATGAAGCGGAATATTGCGACCGCATCGGACTGGTGTATCGCGGGAAACTGATTGCCAGCGGCACGCCGGACGATTTGAAAGCGCAATCGGCCAACGATGAGCAACCCGACCCCACGATGGAGCAAGCCTTTATTCAGTTGATCCACGACTGGGATAAGGAGCATGGCAATGAGTAATCCGATCCTGTCCTGGCGTCGCGTGCGAGCGCTGTGCGTTAAAGAGACGCGGCAGATCATTCGCGATCCGAGTAGCTGGCTGATTGCGGTGGTGATCCCGCTGTTGCTGCTGTTTATTTTTGGCTACGGCATTAACCTCGACTCCAGCAAGCTGAGGGTCGGAATATTGCTTGAACAGCGTAGCGAAGCGGCGCTGGATTTCACCCACACCATGACAGGCTCACCTTATATCGACGCCACTATCAGCGATAATCGCCAGGAATTAATCGCCAAAATGCAGGCGGGGAAAATTCGTGGTCTGGTGGTGATTCCGGTGGATTTCGCGGAACAGATGGAGCGTGCCAACGCCACCGCGCCAATTCAGGTGATTACCGACGGCAGCGAGCCAAATACCGCCAACTTTGTGCAGGGTTATGTCGAAGGGATCTGGCAGATCTGGCAAATGCAGCGAGCGGAAGACAACGGGCAGACTTTTGAGCCGCTTATTGATGTCCAGACTCGCTACTGGTTTAACCCGGCGGCGATTAGCCAGCACTTTATTATTCCCGGTGCTGTAACCATTATCATGACGGTGATCGGCGCGATCCTCACCTCGCTGGTGGTGGCGCGGGAGTGGGAACGCGGCACTATGGAGGCTTTGCTCTCTACGGAGATTACCCGCACGGAACTGCTGCTGTGTAAGCTGCTCCCCTATTACGTCCTCGGCATGCTGGCAATGCTGCTGTGTATGCTGGTGTCGGTATTTATTCTCGGTGTGCCATATCGCGGTTCGCTGCTGATTCTGTTTTTTATCTCCAGCCTGTTTTTACTCAGTACGCTGGGGATGGGACTGCTGATTTCAACGATTACCCGCAACCAGTTCAACGCCGCACAAGTCGCACTGAACGCCGCGTTCTTGCCGTCGATTATGCTCTCTGGCTTTATTTTTCAGATCGACAGTATGCCTGCGGTGATCCGCGCGGTGACGTACATTATTCCCGCACGTTATTTCGTCAGCACCCTGCAAAGCCTGTTTCTCGCCGGGAATATTCCGGTAGTGCTGGTCGTGAATGTGCTGTTTTTGATCGCTTCGGCGGTGATGTTTATCGGTCTGACGTGGCTGAAAACCAAACGTCGACTGGATTAGGGAGAAGAGCATGTTTCATCGCTTATGGACGTTAATTCGCAAAGAGTTGCAGTCGCTGCTGCGCGAACCGCAGACGCGCGCGATTCTGATTTTACCCGTGCTGATTCAGGTGATCCTGTTCCCGTTCGCCGCCACGCTGGAAGTAACCAACGCCACCATCGCCATTTACGACGAAGATAACGGCGCACATTCGGTAGAACTGACCCAACGTTTTGCCCGCGCCAGCGCCTTTACCCATGTGTTGCTGCTGAAAAGTCCACAGGAGATCCGCCCGACCATCGACACGCAAAAGGCGTTATTGCTGGTGCGCTTCCCGCCTGATTTCTCGCGCAAACTGGATACCTTCCAGACCGCGCCGTTGCAATTAATTCTCGACGGACGTAACTCCAACAGTGCGCAAATCGCCGCTAACTACCTGCAACAAATCGTCAAAAACTATCAGCAGGAGCTGCTGGAAGGAAAGCCGAAGCCAAACAACAGCGAGCTGGTGGTGCGCAACTGGTATAACCCGAACCTCGACTACAAATGGTTCGTGGTGCCATCACTGATCGCCATGATCACCACTATCGGCGTAATGATCGTCACTTCGCTTTCTGTTGCCCGCGAACGTGAACAGGGAACGCTCAATCAGTTGCTGGTTTCACCCCTCACCACCTGGCAGATATTTATTGGTAAAGCCGTCCCTGCGTTAATTGTCGCCACGTTCCAGGCCACCATTGTGCTGGCGATTGGTATCTGGGCGTATCAAATCCCCTTCGCCGGTTCGCTGGCGCTGTTCTACTTTACGATGGTGATTTACGGTTTATCGCTGGTGGGCTTCGGTCTGTTGATTTCATCACTTTGTTCAACGCAACAGCAGGCGTTTATCGGCGTATTTGTCTTTATGATGCCTGCAATCCTGCTTTCCGGTTACGTTTCGCCGGTGGAGAACATGCCAGTATGGCTGCAAAACCTGACGTGGATTAACCCTATCCGCCACTTTACAGACATTACCAAGCAGATCTATTTGAAGGATGCGAGTCTGGATATTGTGTGGAATAGTTTGTGGCCGTTACTGGTGATAACGGCCACAACAGGATCAGCGGCGTACGCGATGTTTAGACGCAAGGTGATGTAACTTTTTATCTTTCGCCAGTAGCGACACTACCGCCGGGCCGGCAAGGATCGCCAGCCCTGCAATTGCCAGCAAATAGTTATTTTCCAGCACGCGGGACAACAGCCACAGCACAATCAGCGCCGCGCCAAAATACCAGGTGGTGGTCAACTCTTCCAGCACATCTGCTACCTCGCGCCAGCGTTGCTCAGGATGACGCTGTAACACCAGCATCATCACTACTGTTACACAATACAGCACGCATAACCCTACGCCGACATGAACCAGCGTCTTACTCATCCAGCCCATAACCAGCAGCGCCACTACCAGTAAATGCAACATAATCTGCCAGCAACTTAGGCCAGTTGCGACACGAACGCGTTGTTGCCACTTCATGGCTTCTCTCCTGAAGAATTTATCTCTACTAATTCAGAGTACCGAACTTTACGGAAAATTCCGTAAGACCGCACCTTTTTGTGACGCCGACTACACTATTTCAATGAGATAAGAGGCAAAAACAGGAAAATTATGCCCGACCAAACACAACATTTTTCGTTCAAGGTGCTCACCATCAATATTCACAAAGGCTTTACAGCATTTAACCGACGCTTCATTTTGCCGGAACTTCGCGACGCCGTGCGTGCCGTCAGCGCCGATATCGTCTGCCTGCAGGAAGTAATGGGGGCGCACGAAGTCCATCCACTGCATGTGAAGAACTGGCCCGATACTTCGCACTACGAGTTTCTTGCCGACACCATGTGGAGTGATTTTGCCTACGGACGTAATGCTGTATACCCGGAAGGGCATCACGGGAACGCGGTGCTGTCACGCTATCCCATTGAACATTATGAGAATCGCGATGTTTCGGTCGATGGCGCGGAAAAGCGCGGCGTGCTTTATTGCCGCATTGTTCCGCCAGTCACGGGGAAAGCGATTCATGTGATGTGCGTGCATCTCGGCTTGCGGGAGGCGCACCGTCAGGCGCAGCTTGCGATGCTTGCTGAATGGGTGAATCAACTACCGAACGGCGAACCAGTATTAGTCGCGGGAGATTTCAACGACTGGCGGCAAAAAGCCAATCATCCCTTAAAAGTACTGGCTGGGCTGGATGAGATATTTACCCGCGCCCACGGACGCCCGGCGCGAACATTTCCGGTGCAATTTCCCGTTCTTCGTCTGGACAGGATTTACGTCAAAAACGCCAGTGCCAGTGCGCCCACAGCGCTGCCGCTGCGGACCTGGCGACATCTTTCTGACCATGCCCCTTTGAGTGTGGAGATCCATCTATGAAATGTGGTTGGCGCGAAGGGAACAAGATTCAGTTACTGGAAAACGGCGAGCAATATTACCCTGCTGTGTTTAAAGCGATTAACGAAGCAGAGCAACGCATCATCCTTGAGACATTTATCTGGTTTGAAGATGACGTCGGCAAACAGCTACATGCGGCGCTGCTGGCAGCGGCGCAACGTGGGGTTAAAGCGGAAGTCTTGCTGGATGGCTATGGTTCGCCAGATCTCAGCGATGAATTTGTCAGCGAACTGACCGCGGCTGGCGTGGTATTTCGTTATTACGATCCTCGTCCTCGCCTGTTCGGTATGCGCACGAATGTGTTCCGCCGGATGCATCGCAAAATTGTGGTCATCGATACACGAATCGCCTTTATCGGCGGGATAAATTACTCCGCCGAGCATATGTCCAGCTACGGCCCACAGGCCAAACAGGATTACGCGGTGCGGCTGGAAGGGCCGATTGTTGAAGATATTCTGCAGTTTGAGCTGGAAAACTTGCCTGGGCAGAGCGCGGCACGCCGCTGGTGGCGACGTCACCATAAAGCGGAAGAAAACCGCCAACCGGGGGAAGCGCAGGTATTGCTGGTCTGGCGCGATAACGAAGAACATCGCAGCGATATCGAGCGCCACTATTTGAAAATGCTCACTCAGGCGCGGCGGGAAGTGATTATCGCCAACGCCTACTTCTTTCCCGGCTATCGATTTTTACACGCCTTACGTAAAGCGGCACGGCGCGGGGTGCGGATCAAACTGATTATTCAGGGTGAACCGGATATGCCGATTGTCAGGGTTGGCGCGCGTTTGCTCTATAACTATCTGGTTAAAGGCGGCGTTCAAGTGTTTGAGTATCGCCGCCGCCCGCTCCACGGCAAAGTGGCGTTAATGGATGATCACTGGGCGACGGTAGGCTCCAGTAATCTCGATCCGCTCAGTTTGTCGCTGAATCTCGAAGCTAACGTCATCATCTACGATCGTAATTTTAACCAGACGCTACGCGACAATCTTAATGGCATCATCGCCGCCGATTGTCGGCAGGTAGATGAAAGTATGCTGCCCAAACGCACCTGGTGGAATCTGACTAAAAGCGTGCTGGCATTCCACTTTTTGCGCCACTTCCCGGCGCTGGTGGGCTGGCTTCCGGCGCATACGCCGCGTCTGGCACAGGTTGAGCCGCCCGCGCAACCGGCAATGGAAACGCAGGATCGGGTAGAAACAGAAAATACGGGGGTAAAGCCCTGATGAGTAAATCCCATCCTCGCTGGCGCTTAGCAAAGAAGATCCTTACCTGGCTATTTTTTATCGCGGTGATTGTGTTGCTGGTGGTCTACGCCAAAAAAGTGGACTGGGAAGAGGTCTGGAAGGTCATCCGCGACTATAACCGCGTTGTGCTATTGAGTGCGGTCGGGCTGGTGGTCGTCAGTTATCTGATTTACGGCTGCTATGACCTGCTCGCCCGTTTCTACTGCGGTCACAAACTGGCGAAGCGCCAGGTGATGCTGGTGTCATTTATCTGCTATGCCTTCAACCTGACGCTCAGTACCTGGGTCGGCGGGATTGGGATGCGTTATCGCCTTTATTCGCGTCTGGGATTACCGGGCGGCACCATCACACGCATTTTCTCGCTGAGTATTACCACCAACTGGCTGGGCTATATTTTATTAGCCGGGATTATTTTTACCGCAGGCGTGGTGGAGTTACCGGATCACTGGTATGTCGATCAAACCACGCTGCGTATTCTCGGCATTGGCTTACTGATGATTATCGCGGTTTATTTATGGTTTTGCGCTTTCGCGAAGCACCGCCATATGACCATCAAGGGGCAAAAGCTGGTGCTGCCTTCATGGAAATTCGCCCTCGCTCAGATGCTGATTTCCAGCGTTAACTGGATGGTGATGGGGGCAATTATCTGGCTGTTACTTGACCAAAGCGTGAATTATTTCTTTGTCTTAGGCGTGTTACTGGTTAGTAGTATTGCTGGTGTCATCGTGCATATTCCGGCGGGGATTGGCGTGCTGGAAGCGGTGTTTATCGCGCTACTGGCAGGAGAGAATACATCCAAAGGCACAATTATCGCCGCCCTACTCGCTTACCGTGTGCTGTATTACTTTATCCCGCTGCTGCTGGCGCTGATCTGTTACCTGTTGCTGGAAAGTCAGGCGAAGAAGCTACGGGCGAAAAATGAAGCGGCGATGTGAAGTTCGGTTAAGTTCTTTTGGTTTGTGCAGATTGTTAGCAACGTGCTATTTGTTCATGGCGGATGCGGCGTAAACGCCTTATCCGCCCTACAAAACCGGGCTAAATTAATAGATTACAATTCCAGTCTGTGCCTGCTAAGCGTAGCGCATCGGGCTCATTGCGTTTCCTCACAATTTTACCCAAGAAAGAAATTTACCTATTTTTCTATGACTAATGAAAAAACCGCGTATGCCTTTGCCAAACAAGTGTTATAGCTATTGCTGCAAGAATCCCGAAGAAGCCGATAAAATAATAATAGAGAGTTAACGCCCCTATAAAAGCGCAACGACAATCACCACCAAAGAGATTAAAAAAAGATACATTACACCTGCAATGGCAGCATTTATCTTATTGATATCTTTACTTAAGCCATATATACAAAAAATTATATTTATGGATGCGCCCCCATGTCATGGGCGCATTTTATAACAGGCTTTTATTCATTGTCGTTTTAATTAGAAAAAATCCCGACGCCAGGCCGGGATTTGGAGGGGAAACGGAATTAACGGCGGTTGCCAAAAATCCGCAGCAACATCAGGAACAGGTTGATGAAGTCGAGATACAACGTTAATGCGCCAAGAATTGAATATTTGCGCAGGTTCGACGTGTCGCGGGTATCAATCTGCTCACCCATATTTTTCAGTTTCTGGGTGTCATAGGCGGTCAGGCCGACAAAGACAATCACTCCGATATAGGTCACCACCCACATCAACGCCTCGCTTTTCAGCCAGAAGTTCACCAGCGAGGCGATGACAATGCCGATTAACGCCATAAACAGCATATTGCCGAAGCCGCTTAAATCGCGCTTCGTGGTGTAGCCGTACAGACTCATCGCACCGAACATTCCGGCGGTAACAACGAAAGTACTGGCGATAGAGGCGGCGGTGTAGACAATGAAAATGCTGGAAAGCGTCAGACCTGTCAGCGCCGAATAAAGCATAAAGAGCATGGTTGTCACACCCGCGCTGAGCTTTTGAATCATCGCTGATAACACAATTACCAGAGCTAATTGCGCTATTACCAGACCAATTAAAAAGATGCGGTTGGTGAAAAGCAGCTCCATCACGGCGGCGGAGTTAGCAGCATACCAGGCAACAAACGCGGTCAACAACAGGCCAACGGTCATCCAGCCATAGACCTGTGCCATATAGGTTTGCAGGCCAGTCCTGGCTTGTACGATTGAATCAGAACGTGGGAATCTGTCCATGAAGATCTCCTGAAGATATAAGGAATATCTAAAGGATACTGCAAATGATGAGGGTGTGCATCGCCGCAGCGTAAACGTATGTCCGGTACGGTGAAATTGCCGGATGCAGCTCTATGCCTTATCCGGCCAACAAAAAACTACCAGCGTTTTGCTGCCTGCTGATCGCTCTCCCGCGCTTCGACCCAGCGGTCACCTTCCGGCGTAGCTTCGCGCTTCCAGAACGGTGCGCGGGTTTTGAGATAATCCATAATAAACTGCCCGGCCTCAAACGCACTACTGCGATGCGCACTGGTAACGCCGACAAAAACGATTTCATCACCCGGCCATAATTCGCCAATACGATGAATCACCGTGACTCGCCCCAGCGGCCAGCGGTTACGCGCTTCATCAACGATTTCCGCCAGTGCTTTTTCAGTCATTCCCGGATAGTGTTCGAGGGTTAATGCTTTTACGCTGTCACCCAGGTTATGGTTACGCACCTTACCGGTAAAGGTGACCACCGCACCGTCTTCATCACGCTCAGCCAGCCACGGATACTCTTCCCCTACGCTGAACGGCTGCGGTCCGACAACAATTTTGGTTTCAGCCATCTTAGCCTCCGGTTACCGGCGGGAAGAAAGCCACTTCGTCGCCGTCAGTTAGCGGATGGTCGAAACTCACCAGCGTCTGGTTGACGGCAGCCAGTAATTTGCCATCTTCCAGCGCCAGCGCCCAACGATCGCTCTGCGCTGCCAGGTGCTGGCGTAACGCTTCAACGGTTGGAAAATCCGCGGCAACGTCGGTTGCATCGGTCCCCACCAGCTCGCGCACCTGGGCGAAAAAAAGAACTTTAATCATCCGCTTCCACCTTAAAGTCACCCGACTTGCCGCCGCTCTTCGCCAGCAGGCGTACCGGACCAATCACCATATCTTTTTGCACGGCTTTACACATATCGTAAATGGTCAGCGCCGCCACGGAGGCCGCGGTTAACGCTTCCATTTCGACGCCGGTTTTCCCGGTCAGGCGGCATAAGGTTTCTATACGTACCCGATTGTGTTCCGGCTCTGCCTGCAAATTGACTTCAACTTTACTGAGCATTAGCGGGTGACACAGTGGGATCAGATCCCATGTACGTTTTGCCGCCTGAATACCGGCAATCCGCGCGGTGGCAAATACGTCGCCTTTGTGGTGACGACCATCGATGATCATCGCCAGCGTCTCGCTGCGCATGGTGACAAAGGCTTCCGCCCGTGCTTCACGTACAGTTTCCGCTTTGGCGGAGACATCCACCATGTGCGCTTCGCCAGCGGCGTTGATATGAGTCAGTTGCGACATACTTATTTCTTCAAATGTGGATGGAAATTGCATGGACGTGTACGGGCATCCAGTTGCGGCGCGATGATATTTTCCCATGCGGTGTGGCACGCTTTGGTCGAACCCGGCATAGCGAAAATCAGTGTCTTGTTAGCAACGCCCGCTACCGCACGAGATTGCAACGTTGCGGTGCCAATCTCTTCGAATGACAACATACGGAATACTTCACCGAAGCCTTCGACTTCACGATCGAACAGCGGCAGCAACGCTTCTGGTGCCTGATCGCCTTCCGTCAGTCCGGTGCCGCCAGTAATCAGCACCACTTGCACATCGTCGCTGGCGATCCACGCAGATACCTGCGCGCGGATGGCGTAGCGGTTTTCTTTAACAATCGCTTTATCGACAATGTGATGGCCCGCTTCCTGCGCCGAATCGCGCAGATAATGACCGGAGGTATCGTCTTCTTCACCGCGACGATTAGAAACCGTAAGAATAGCAATACGGGTCGGGATAAATTCAGTGCTTACCTGACTCATCTGATCTCTCCTTTTGACGTTTTAGCCGCCAATGTACGATAAGTTTTGCGTAATACCGGTGTTATTTTGATGCAGGAAATGGGTCTGTTTTTTCTCCCGCAGCGCCGCTGAAATACGCGCTTCCAGTGCCTGTTGCTGGGCATCATCTTCCAGCAGATCGCGCAGGTTAACGCCGCCTTCACCAAACAGGCAGAGATGGAGTTTACCAATGGAGGAGACGCGCAGACGGTTGCAGGTGGCGCAGAAATCTTTTTCATACGGCATGATAAGGCCGATTTCTCCGGCGTAATCCGGATGACAAAAGACTTGCGCGGGGCCGTCGCTGCGTTGACGAAGTTGATGGATCCAGCCGCGACGCAGCAGTTCGTCACGCAGAATCTGACCAGAGATATGGTGCTTACGGAAAAGTTCGCTACCCTCGCCCGTTTCCATCAGTTCGATGAAACGTAACTGGATGGGGCGATGCTGGATCCAGTTCAGAAAGGTGTCGAGCTGGTGATGATTGACATCGCGCATCAGCACGGTATTGACTTTGACCTTCTCAAACCCGGCTTCAAATGCGGCATCAATCCCCGCCATCACCTGGTTGAATTTATCCTGACCGGTAATAGCATAAAACTGGCGAGCGTCGAGGCTATCGACACTGACGTTAATCCCCGTCAGTCCGGCATCGCGCCAGTTCGCCACGTCGCGTTCCAGGCGGTAACCATTGGTGGTGACCGCTATCTGACGAATAGCGTCGTTTTCCCGCACGGCTGCGATGATATCGGTAAAGTCGCGGCGTAAAGACGGTTCACCGCCTGTCAGACGTACTTTTTCGGTGCCCAAACTGGCGAAGGCGCGAGTAACCCGGCGAATTTCATCGACGGTCAGAAAGCCTTTATTGGTGACGCCGCTCGGCTTATAGCCATCCGGCAGGCAGTAGGTGCAACGAAAGTTACACACATCGGTAATCGACAGGCGCAAGTAATAAAACTTACGCGCAAATGCATCAGTCAGTTGTGAAGCCATGTACACCTTTCCAGATACGGGAGGCGAAGTCATTTCTTCCTTCGCCCTGGTGGCAATCTTTATGAGCATTGTCACGGCCAAAGCACCATATCAGTTGACCCAGGTGCAGAGGCTAGAGTGTTTAGTGGTTATGTCGATACTAGCGTGTAAATGAGATTTTTACCATTCACACTTTCCGCTATGTAATCATATATATAGCGTCATGATCGTGCTATTTCGCTACAGAATAAGGGAATATGGCGGTTTTACTTTGATATACATCATCAGGGATGCACAGCGAACCTCGTCCTTTAGAGGTAGAAGAAAATATTTGTATCCTCAATATTGGCAGGTTAATTGCCGTTTCCCTGTCAGTTGCGCTACTGTAGCGCGGATAATCTGACTTCAGGAATCTATATGCGCAATCGTACGCTGGCTGACCTTGATCGTGTTGTTGCACTCGGCGGAGGGCATGGATTAGGACGCGTTCTTTCATCACTTTCATCTTTAGGCTCTCGTTTAACGGGCATTGTCACCACCACCGATAATGGCGGTTCAACAGGCCGTATTCGCCGCTCAGAAGGCGGCATTGCCTGGGGCGACATGCGCAACTGCCTCAACCAACTGATAACGGAACCGAGCGTCGCCTCCGCGATGTTTGAATACCGTTTTGGCGGCAATGGCGAGCTTTCCGGTCATAATCTCGGAAACTTGATGTTAAAGGCGCTGGATCACCTTAGCGTGCGGCCTCTGGAAGCCATCAATTTAATTCGTAATCTGTTGAAAGTGGACGCGCAATTAATTCCGATGTCAGAGCATCCCGTTGATCTGATGGCCATTGACGATCAGGGGCATGAAGTTTATGGCGAGGTCAATATCGACCAGTTAACTACGCCAATTCAGGAATTGCTCTTAACCCCGAATGTGCCCGCAACGCGTGAAGCGGTTCATGCTATCAATGACGCAGATCTGATCCTTATCGGACCTGGCAGTTTTTATACCAGCCTGATGCCAATTCTGCTGCTTAAGGAAATGGCACAGGCATTACGCCGCACGCCAGCGCCGATGGTTTATATCGGCAATCTGGGGCGTGAATTGAGCCTGCCTGCGGCGAATCTGAAGCTGGAAAATAAGCTGGCGATTATGGAACAGTATGTCGGGAAGAAAGTGATTGATGCCGTAGTCGTTGGGCCGAAAGTGGATGTTTCTGCGGTCAGCGACAGAATAGTGATTCAGGACGTACTGGAGGCCAGCGATATCCCCTATCGCCATGACCGCCAGTTGTTACATAACGCACTGGAAAAGGCGTTACAGGCATTGGGTTAACGGGAAGCCGGAAGAGAATTCCGGATTCAGATTGCTGACAAAGTGCACGTTATCCATGCCGGATGCGGCCTACAAGCCGCGCAAATTCAATATATTGCAGAGATCATGTAGGCCTGATAAGCGTAGCGCATCAGGCAATTTTGCGTTCTCATTAGCCTCAAACCAGAAGAACATTCCTGCTTCTTCATCTCGTCACGACGCGGCAATAAACAGCTCACGCAACTGATGCAACTGGTCACGGATTTGCGCCGCCTCTTCGAATTCGAGGTTTTGCGCATGTTTCATCATCTGCCCTTCCAGCTCATGGATTTTCTGCTGCAACGCTTTTGGCGACATATCCATCGGCACATTATCCGGCTCAACAATCGGGCGCGATTTCCCTCTGCCCTTCGCTTTGGTTTTGGCAATGTTCTGCCCCAGCGCCAGGATATCGACCACTTTTTTATTAAGACCTTGTGGCGTAATACCATGCTCTTCGTTGTACCGCTGCTGTTTCTCACGACGACGTTCCGTTTCGCCAATCGCTTTCGCCATCGACGGGGTTATCTTATCACCGTAGAGAATCGCTTTGCCGTTGATGTTACGCGCCGCACGGCCAATGGTCTGGATCAGCGAACGTTCTGAACGCAGGAACCCTTCTTTGTCAGCATCGAGGATCGCCACCAATGAGACCTCCGGCATATCCAGACCTTCACGCAGTAAGTTGATCCCCACCAGTACGTCGAACTCGCCCAGACGCAAGTCGCGGATAATCTCCATACGCTCAACGGTATCAATGTCGGAGTGAAGATAACGCACGCGCTCACCGTGTTCTTCCAGATATTCCGTTAGATCTTCCGCCATTCGCTTGGTCAACGTCGTCACCAGAACGCGTTCGTTAATTGCCGCACGCAGGCGAATCTCCGAAAGAAGATCATCGACCTGGGTCGCTACCGGACGCACTTCGATAATCGGATCGAGCAAGCCAGTCGGGCGCACCACCTGATCCACCACGTCACCACCGGATTTCTCCAGTTCGTAGTTACCTGGCGTCGCAGAAACATAAATCGTTTGCGGAGCCAGCGCTTCAAACTCCTCAAATTTCAGCGGACGGTTATCCAGCGCCGATGGCAATCGGAAACCATACTCCACCAGAGTCTCTTTACGCGCCCTGTCACCGCGATACATTCCGCCAATTTGTGGAATGGTGACGTGAGATTCATCGACCACCAGCAGACCATCGGCAGGCAGGTAATCAAATAACGTCGGCGGTGGTTCGCCAGGTCCACGCCCGGAGAGAAAGCGCGAATAGTTTTCAATCCCCGAACAGTAGCCCAGCTCATTCATCATCTCCAGATCAAACTGGGTTCGTTGAGTCAGACGCTGCTCTTCCAAAAGTTTATTGTTTTCCAGCAGCACTTTGCGTCGGTCCGCCAGTTCTGTTTTGATCTCTTCCATCGCCTGCACAATGCGTTCACGCGGCGTAACATAGTGCGTTTTCGGGTAGATGGTAAAACGTGGGACTGTTGAAACGATTTGCCCGGTTAATGGATCAAACAACGACAATCGTTCAACTTCTTCATCAAACAGCTCCACGCGTAGCGCAATGTCGTCGGACTCCGCCGGGAAAATGTCGATCACTTCACCACGCACGCGGAAGGTCCCGCGCTGGAATGCCTGGTCATTGCGGGTATATTGCAACTCCGCCAGGCGACGCAGGATCGCACGTTGGTCGATAATCATGCCGACCGTGAGGTGCAGCATCATTTTGAGATATAAATCAGGATCACCCAGACCATAAATAGCGGAAACTGACGCAACAACAATAACATCCCGCCGCTCCAGCAACGCTTTGGTTGCTGAAAGACGCATCTGTTCAATATGTTCGTTTACCGAGGCATCTTTCTCAATAAACGTATCAGAGCTTGGTACGTAGGCTTCCGGCTGATAGTAGTCGTAGTAGGAGACGAAGTATTCCACCGCGTTTTCCGGGAAGAATTCTTTCATCTCACCATAAAGTTGCGCTGCCAGCGTTTTGTTGGGTGCCAGCACCATCGTTGGGCGTTGCAGATCAGCAATGACATTAGCAATGGTGAAGGTTTTCCCCGACCCCGTCACACCGAGCAGAGTCTGGTGCGCGAGGCCATCCTCCAGCCCCTCTTTGAGGCGGCGAATCGCCTCCGGCTGATCGCCAGAAGGTTTGAACGCGGAATTCAGTTTGAATGGTTTACTCATGAGTCGCTACCTGAAGGAGTGGGCGGGCAGGTGTGTAATTTTACTCGTCATGATTAATAATGCCAACAAATAACACTGGATAAAAAAACAGGCTCACACCACAATATCTCTGTTACGCCGTAAACTAAGGTGTCAACCGTAGGCAAAATTGACGCAGTGACGAGATAAAACACCAGTGTTGCAGGGTTATCCCCAGAGCAATGGCTTTTTTAACATTTGTCAAGATGGCTGATGACGGATTTATTGCAGGAGATGACACTTTCCTGACAGCCATTGCATTTATCTAACCAATTAAAAAATAACATATATTTCTTTAAGCCGTCTTTAGCGCCAATTTGCGTGCAGGCCGCGTATTCTCTCGCTTACATTACGTTTTCTAACTCTAATGCACATGGTTATCCACAGGAATAGTGGATAACTGCCTGCAGCCCCTATGTCCAGCCGCCTGGGCAATTCCCATACTAATCGTATAATGCAGGGGTAAAAATTTTTTCGCGATTTTTTTAGCCTTTGATTGGTTAAATTACGGACGACTGAAAACGCCAGCTCGCTCGCAATTCAACCAATTTTTTGCTACTTCAGTGAAGTGAGAGTGATATATCTTCCGGTTAACGCACTTTCTGGATTTTCCTCAAGCCAGGGGATTTCCCCCAGCAGCGGTGCAGGAATCATTCGTGTGAGAGTGGCCATATATTCGACATGCCGTTTGCCTGGCGGCGTGACATCGTTTGCCACCCAGCCTGCGAGAGTGAGTCCAGCCTGCTGTACTGCCTGTGCTGTCAGCATCGCGTGATTAATGCAGCCCAGTTTTATCCCAACGACCAGAATCACCGGCAGTTGTTCGCTCTTCACCCAATCGGCAAAAGTGAAAGTAGCAGAAAGCGGCGTAAACCAGCCACCAGCGCCTTCCACTAACACCCAGTCAGCCTGTTGCCCCAGCGCGCGTAATCCGGCGCTCATTACCTTCGGCTCAATCGGTCTCCCCTCTTCCGCGCTGATGATATGTGGCGAAGTAGGTTCAGCGAAGGTGTAAGGATTTACCGTGGCGTAATCCAGGTGCAAGCTGCTGTTGCGCTGTAACGCCAGCGCGTCGCTGTTACGTAAACCTTCTGTAGTCATTTCGCTGCCGGAGGCCACCGGTTTATAACCTGCTGTCCGGTAACCTGCAGCCTTAGCGGCCTGTAAAAGCGCACAACTGGCAACGGTTTTCCCCACTTCGGTGTCCGTCCCGGTAACAAAAAAGCGTTTACTCACGAGTAATCACTCCCAAAAAAAGATGATAAGTCAGAGGGTATCGCCCCTGTTGTTGCGGCCAGGCCAGTTGCAATCGCTGTAACTGTGAACGCGTTAATACTCGCTGGTCGCGCCCTTCGTGAAGATGCGTTGCACCAATACCTTTCAGTGAACGCATGGCGCTGAGTGCGTCATCAAACCACAGCGTAATGGGTTGAATATTGTATTGATGACGAAAACCTTTCAACGCCCGTTCAATTTCTGCTGGCGGTAAAAAGTGATTAGCGTGGGGGCGTGCGTCTACAGCCTGCCATGCCTGATGTAGCTCTGGTAATGAGCCTTGTGCCAGGGTGGTAAACGCCACAATTCCGCCAGGACACACTACCCGATAAAGCTCGCGTAATGCCGTAGATAATTCAGCGCACCATTGCACGGCAAGGTTGCTCCACGCGAGATCAAACGTCGTGTTCGCCAGCGGTAAGGATTCGATATCCCCCGTCAGGTAATGATGTGCGGCATCCTGCTGACGTGCCTGTACAAGCATAAGCGGAGAGAGATCCAGTGCCGTCACCTGTGCGCTACGTTCACGCCAGCGGCGGCTCATCCAGCCAGGCCCGCAACCAGCGTCCAACACCCGGGCGTACTGGCGTTGCGGGAGCATTGCCAGTAAGGCGTCGGCACTCTGGCGCTGCAACTCTGCGTGTTGCTCATACTGTGAGGCTGCCCGACCAAATGCCGCCGCAATGGCCTGCTTATTAACCGTTGCCATGCAGCACCTCCAGCAGACGGTCGATATCCGGTATTTCATGCCCTGCGGTTAAAGTCAGGCGCAGCCGCGCGGTGCCAGCGGGTACGGTTGGCGGGCGAATCGCCGTCACCCAGCAACCTTGCTGACGCAGGTTTTCTGCCAGGCGTAGCGCGCGAGCGTTATCACCAACGATTAATGGCTGGATGGCACTGCATGAGTCCGCGAGAGTAAATGGCGAACCCTGTACTCCACTACGAAAACGTGCAATCAGATCCGCCAGTTTTTCCCGCCGTGCGTCACCCTCTTCGCTACGAATCACCGCCAGCGATGCACGTAATGCCTGCGCCTGAGCGGGCGGCATACTGGTGCTGTAGATAAGATGGCGGGCAAACTGCAACAGATAATCTGCCACGCTATCGGAGCAAAGTACCGCCGCCCCACTGACGCCAAATCCTTTGCCAAAAGTCACCACCAACAATTCTGGTTTCATCTTTTGCTGCCAGCAACTGCCGCGCCCCTGCTCACCGATAACGCCCGTCCCGTGGGCATCGTCGACCATTAACCAGGCGTTGTGCTGTTGCGCTACTTGCCGGATTTCTGCCAACGGCGCGCTATCACCGTCCATGCTAAACACGCCTTCTGTCACCACCAGTTGCTGCCCCGGACAGGAGGCTGTAAGCAGACGCGTCAGATGAGTGACATCGTTATGGCTAAAACGGCGAAGCTGCGCCGGACTTAAACTGGCAGCCTCCAGCAACGAAGCATGACTAAGACGGTCGGCAACGATGCGATCCTCTTTCGCCATCATCGCGGCAATGACCGCCTGATTGGCAGCGAAACCGGAGATAAACAGTAGCGCCCGCGAATAGCCCAGCCACTCCGCCAGTTCTTCTTCCAGCGCCTGATGCACCACGCTATAACCGCTGACATGCCCGGAACCGCCGCTACCGACACCAAATTGTTCCACACCCTGCTGCCAGGCGCGGATGATGTGCGGATGATGGCTTAAACCGAGGTAATCGTTACTGGAAAAGTTCAGATACTGGCGACCATCTGCCACCAGCCAGCGTCCGGCTCCCTGCGCCACCGGATAGCGACGACGCAGGGCATCAGCTTCGCGCCGCGCATCAAGCGCCGCGTCGATTTTCTCCTGCCAGGTCATAGGGCTGCCGCGTTGTAGTATTCGTCAGTGTCCGGGGTCATCAGCGCCTGCTCCAGACGCTGCTGTTGTTCGTTATCGCCCGCCAGAACGGCGGTTTGTTGCGGATTCAGCCCCAGTTTGCGGAACAGTTGCAGGTCTTTATCTTCTTCCGGATTCGGCGTGGTCAGCAATTTGCAGCCGTAGAAAATCGAGTTAGCCCCAGCCATAAAGCACATCGCCTGAGTCTGTTCATTCATCTGCTCGCGTCCGGCAGAAAGACGCACATATGAGGTCGGCATCATGATCCGCGCCACTGCAATGGTACGAATAAAATCAAAGGCATCGACATCATCGTTATCTGCCAGCGGCGTGCCTTTCACCTTCACCAGCATGTTGATCGGCACACTTTCCGGTGGCGTCGGCAGATTCGCCAGTTGTAGCAATAATCCGGCGCGATCTTTCACCGTTTCACCTAAACCAACAATGCCGCCAGAACAGACTTTGATCCCGGCTTCGCGCACTTTTTCCAGCGTATCAAGACGCTCCTGATAAGTGCGTGTAGTGATGATGTTGCCGTAAAACTCCGGCGAGGTATCAAGGTTGTGGTTGTAGTAATCCAGCCCGGCATTCGCGAGGCGCTGCGCCTGGGATTCGCTCAACGTGCCCAGCGTCATACACGCTTCCAGGCCCATCGCTTTTACCCCCTGCACCATTTGTTCCAGGTACGGCATATCGCGCTCGTGCGGATTTTTCCACGCCGCGCCCATGCAGAAGCGCGTCGAGCCAGCCGCTTTCGCTTTGCGCGCTGATTCCAGTACCTGTTCGACTTCCATCAACCGCTCAGCTTCCAGACCGGTTTTATAGCGAGAGCTTTGCGGGCAGTATTTGCAATCTTCCGGACAAGCGCCGGTTTTAATCGACAGCAAAGTGCTGACCTGTACCTGGCGAGGATCGAAATGCTGACGGTGAACCTGCTGCGCTTCGAACAGCAGATCCAGTAATGGTTTTTCAAATAATTCTGTGACTTGCGACAATGTCCAGCGTGGGCGGTGAGCCATGGGGCTTCTCCAAAACGTGTTTTTTGTTGTTAATTCGGTGTAGACTTGTAAACCTAAAGCTTTTCAATTTGGTTTACAAGTCGATTATGACAACGGATGATCTTGCCTTTGACCAACGCCATATCTGGCACCCGTACACATCCATGACCTCCCCACTACCGGTTTATCCAGTGGCGAGCGCAGAAGGTTGCGAACTGATTTTGTCTGACGCCAGACGCCTGGTTGACGGTATGTCTTCCTGGTGGGCGGCGATCCACGGCTACAATCACCCACAGCTCAATGCCGCGATGAAATCGCAAATTGATGCCATGTCACACGTGATGTTTGGCGGTATTACCCATGCGCCAGCCATTGAGCTGTGCCGCAAACTGGTGGCAATGACGCCGGAATCGCTGGAGTGCGTTTTTCTCGCGGACTCCGGTTCCGTGGCGGTAGAAGTGGCGATGAAGATGGCGTTGCAGTACTGGCAGGCCAAAGGCGAAACGCGCCAGCGTTTTCTGACCTTCCGCAATGGTTATCATGGCGATACTTTTGGCGCGATGTCGGTGTGCGATCCGGACAACTCAATGCACAGCCTGTGGAAAGGCTACCTGCCGGAAAACTTGTTTGCTCCCGCCCCGCAAAGCCGTATGGACGGCGAATGGGATGAGCGCGATATGGTGGGCTTCGCGCGGCTAATGGCGGCGCATCGTCATGAAATCGCTGCCGTAATCATTGAACCTATTGTTCAGGGCGCAGGCGGGATGCGTATGTACCATCCGGAGTGGTTAAAACGAATCCGCAAAATGTGCGATCGCGAAGGTATCTTGCTGATTGCTGACGAGATTGCCACCGGTTTTGGCCGTACCGGCAAACTTTTTGCCTGCGAACATGCGGGTATCGCACCGGATATTTTATGTCTCGGCAAAGCCTTAACGGGCGGTACAATGACGCTTTCCGCCACACTCACTACGCGCCTGGTTGCGGAAACCATCAGTAACGGCGAAGCTGCCTGCTTTATGCATGGGCCAACTTTTATGGGTAATCCGCTGGCCTGCGCAGCAGCAAACGCCAGCCTGACGATTATCGAATCTGGCGACTGGCAGCAGCAGGTAGCGGCTATTGAAGCACAACTACGCGAGCAACTCACACCCGCCCGTGACGCCGAAATGGTTGCCGATGTCCGCGTGCTGGGGGCTATTGGTGTGGTCGAAACCACACGCCCGGTAAATATGGCGGCTCTGCAAAAATTCTTCGTCGAACAGGGGGTATGGATCCGGCCATTTGGCAAACTTATCTACCTGATGCCACCCTATATTATTCGCCCGGAACAGTTACAGCGCCTGACGGCAGCCGTTAACCGAGCGGTACAGGATGAAACATTTTTTTGCCAATAACGAGAAGTCAGCGTGAGTGTTTCTGGCTACACTTTCTGCAAACAAGAAAGGAGGGTTCATGAAACTCATCAGTAATGATCTGCGCGATGGCGATAAGTTACCGCATCGTCATGTCTTTAATGGCATGGGCTACGATGGCGATAATATTTCGCCGCACCTGGCGTGGGACGACGTTCCTGCGGGAACCAAAAGTTTTGTTGTCACCTGTTACGATCCGGATGCGCCAACGGGTTCTGGCTGGTGGCACTGGGTAGTTGTTAACTTGCCTGCCGATACCCGCGTATTGCCGCAAGGGTTTGGCTCTGATCTGGTGGCTATACCAGACGGTGTTTTGCAGACGCGTACCGATTTTGGTAAAACCGGATACGATGGCGCTGCGCCACCGAAAGGCGAAACCCATCGCTACATTTTTACCGTTCACGCACTGGATGTAGAACGTATTGATGTCGATGAAGGTGCCAGCGGCGCGATGGTCGGCTTTAACGTCCATTTCCACTCTCTGGCAAGTGCCTCGATTACCGCGATGTTCAGTTAAATACTCTGCCAGATGGCGCGATACCATCTGGCATCACTTAAAGGTATTAAAAACAACTTTTTGTCTTTTTACCTTCCCGTTTCGCTAAAGTTAGTATAAAAAAGCAGGCTTCAACGGATTCATTTTTCCATTTCAAAGCCCGGAGCAACCTGTGAACACATTTTCAGTTTCCCGTCTGGCGCTGGCACTGGCTTTTGGCGTGACGCTGACCGCCTGTAGCTCAACACCGCCCGATCAACGTCCTTCTGATCAAACCGCACCTGGTACGTCTTCTCGCCCGATTCTGTCGGCAAAAGAAGCGCAGAATTTCGATGCGCAGCACTATTTCTCCTCACTGACGCCAGGTGCTGCAGCGTGGAATCCTTCACCGATTACCCTGCCCGCGCAACCTGACTTTGTTGTTGGACCAGCGGGTACACAAGGTGTGACGCACACGACCATTCAGGCTGCGGTGGATGCGGCAATTATCAAGCGCACCAATAAGCGCCAGTATATTGCCGTGCTGCCAGGTGAGTATGAAGGCACGGTTTACGTTCCTGCAGCTCCGGGTGGAATCACTTTGTACGGTACGGGTGAAAAACCGATTGATGTCAAAATTGGGCTTTCCCTTGATGGTGGAATGAGTCCTGCCGACTGGCGTCACGACGTCAACCCACGCGGCAAATATATGCCAGGTAAACCAGCGTGGTATATGTACGATAGCTGCCAGAGCAAACGCAGCGACAGTATCGGTGTACTGTGTTCTGCGGTCTTCTGGTCGCAAAACAATGGTCTGCAACTGCAAAATCTGACCATCGAAAACACCCTGGGCGATAGCGTAGATGCGGGTAATCATCCGGCGGTGGCGCTGCGTACCGATGGCGATAAAGTGCAGATCAATAACGTCAATATTCTCGGTCGTCAGAATACCTTCTTTGTCACCAACAGCGGTGTGCAGAACCGTCTGGAAACCAATCGCCAGCCGCGTACACTGGTGACAAATAGCTACATTGAAGGGGATGTGGATATCGTTTCCGGTCGTGGCGCAGTGGTGTTCGATAACACCGAATTCCGCGTGGTGAACTCTCGTACCCAGCAGGAAGCGTATGTTTTTGCACCGGCGACGCTGTCTAACATCTATTACGGTTTCCTCGCGGTAAACAGCCGTTTCAATGCTTCTGGTGATGGTGTCGCGCAATTAGGCCGCTCGCTGGATGTTGATGCCAATACCAACGGTCAGGTGGTAATCCGTGACAGTGTGATCAACGAAGGCTTCAACACTGTCAAACCGTGGGCCGATGCGGTGATCTCTAATCGTCCGTTTGCGGGTAACACCGGCAGCGTTGATGATGATGACGAAGTGCAGCGCAATCTGAATGACACAAACTACAACCGTATGTGGGAATACAATAACCGCGGCGTGGGTAGCAAAGTGGTTGCAGAGGCGAAGAAGTAAGCGCTGTTAACTATTTATTGGCCGGATGCGGCGTAAACGCCTTATCCGGCCTAC
>NZ_KE138676.1:57213-81123 GCF_000408325.1 Escherichia sp. KTE52 | reverse complement strand
TGACGGTTTTTATTGAAGTTAATCAAACTCCCCGCCTTGATAATTTCGCGCTCTTCGGCAGTCAGGTTCTCCATATAGAGTGTAATCTCCGTTACCGGCGCATCTTCATGGATCACGTAACCTTTGAACGTCGTACCGGGATTATCCAGCGCCGATTTAATGCCTGGAATATAAATGTAATCCCCCACGTCAAAGCTCGGCACTTCCACCATTTGCAGCGGTAACATCCCCCAGTTGATGACGTTAGAACGGTAACGTTTAGTCGCATATTCCTCAGCAATATTCGCCAGACCGCCAATTACACGCTGGCAGCTTGCCGCCTGTTCACGCGCAGAACCATCGCCTGGTTTGACCGCATAGACCATGCTGCCAATTTCAGTTTGCAGCGGATCAATATTTTCCTGACCAGCAATCTGCTTAATACGCGCAAACACCTCTGCCAGCTCGCTGATGTTCCCCGCCAGACGTTTATTTTCCAGCTCGGCAGTGGCTTTACTTCTGCCGACATAACCCGGATCGCGGCGTGACAAAGTAAACTCCGCCAGACCAATCGGATTTGAACGATACGAAGAGGTTTCACCGGAAGGAATCAATTCGTCGGTAGTGGTCACTTCGTCGAGGATCTTCGAACACACTTTAAGGACGATATTGTCAGTCAGCGCACCTAATTCTGGCCAGTCTTTGATGTTCGGCCCGTAGATCAGCGGTTGCTGAGTCGCCCCTTTCACAAAGCCCTGATAAACACGGTTTTTATACGGAGTTACATCGAAGGCGTACTCCGGCACGTTGCCCCAGCAGTCGAGTTCGCTGGCAGAAGTTAAGTACCCACCGTTTGCGGCAGTTGCGGCGATAGAACGAGCGTCCATCAACGCCACCGCTGACATTTGGCCATTGGCTGGCTTAGAGCCTTCACGGTTCGGGAAGTTACGCGTGGTGTGGCGAATACTCAAACCGTTGTTGATTGGCGTATCACCCGCGCCAAAACATGGGCCGCAGAATGCGGTTCTGATGATTGCGCCTGCGCCAATCAAATCCGCCACTACGCCTTTTTTGGCTAAATCCATAAACACCGGCTGTGATGACGGGTAAACCGCCAGCGAGAAAGTGTTGTTGCCACAAGATTGGCCGCGCAGCGCATTTGCTGCGGCGATGACGTTTTCATAGTTACCGCCAGAGCAACCCGCAATAATCCCCTGCTGCACTTTCAGGCGACCATTTTCCACTTTATCCAGCAGCGAGAGTTTGGCTTTACCATGCGCTACGCGTTCGGACTCAATTTCAATCTCACGCAGAATGTCAGTCAGATTCTGGTTCAGCGTGTCAATTTCATAGACGTTGCTCGGATGGAATGGCAGCGCAATCATTGGCTTGATGGCGCTTAAATCAACGCTAATACAGCCGTCGTAATAAGCCATTGGCTGTGGATTAAGCTGGCTGTAATCCTCACCGCGACCGTGCAGCGCCAGCCAGTTATGCACTTCGTCATCAGTTTGCCAGACGGAGCTTAAACAGGTGGTTTCAGTGGTCATCACGTCAACGCTGTTACGGAAATCGGTAGAGAGAGCCGCAACACCCGGCCCCACGAACTCCATCACTTTGTTTTTGACATAACCGTTTTTGAACACCGCGCCGATAATCGCCAGCGCCACATCCTGCGGCCCGACATAGGGGGCTGGTTTGCCGGTCAGATGTACCGCTACTACGCCCGGATAGTCGATATCCCAGGTGTCATTCAGCAGTTGCTTAACCAGCTCGCCGCCGCCTTCACCAACCGCCATCGTACCTAACGCACCGTAGCGGGTATGGCTGTCTGACCCGAGGATCATTTTTCCGCCGCCTGCCATCATCTCACGCATATATTGATGGATTACCGCAATGTGAGGAGGCACAAAAATACCGCCATAACGCTGAGCTGCCGATAAACCAAAAATATGGTCATCGCCATTAATAGTGCCACCCACTGCACACAATGAGTTATGGCAATTGGTCAGCACATACGGCAGCGGAAAACGCTCCATCCCGGAGGCTTTGGCGGTCTGAATAATCCCGACAAAGGTAATATCGTGTGAGGCCAATGAATCAAACTTAATTTTAAGTTTGTCCATATTTCCTGACGTATTATGGGAAGAGAGAATAGACCAGGAAATCGTGCCTTTTTTGGCTTCTTCTTTTTTTATTTCGCCAGTGAAATATTCTTCGGCAATTATTTCGTTATTACTGGCGAGAAACACGCCTTTTTCAGACAACTTGATCATCAGAGACTCCAGATATCTGCGCACCGTAAAGTGCGCAGAAAGATAATGAAGGGATATTTGAGAATATTTACAGCATGTTCCAGCCGATCAGCATATTCCACCACCATACACCGAGGGTGATATGTACCAGGAAAGTTAATATCGTCAGTACCGCACCGACCAACCACCAGGATTTAATATCGTTGTAACCCACGCCGAAGATGACCGGACCTGCCGCGCCGCCATAGTGAGTGACCATGCCGCCGTAGGAGTTGGAGAACAGCAGAGCCAACGCGGTTAACATTAACGGTGCACCGGAGACATTCGCCAGCATGGCAAATACCGGTAACATAGCTACGATATAGGCACTACCGGAAGCGAAGAAATAACGCACAATGATGCTAAGGAAAATAATCACGAAGAAGGCAACGTTACCGTGACCATCAAATGCCAGATTATTTTTAAAGACTTCGGCTAACCATTCAAAGAATTTTACTTTCGATAATAGTGAGCTTAAGCCGATAATACCGCCATACCAGATTAAGGTATTCCAGCCGCCTTTATTTTTAACCACGTCTTCCCAGGTCACAATACCCAGCAGCAGCATGGTCGCCATAACAACAATAGCCACGGTAGATTCATCAACCCCAAGAGTCTTACTGAAAATCCACCCCAGCAGCGCCAGCACAAATACACCGAGCAGCATTTTTTCGCGAATTTTCATCGGCCCCAGTTCAGAAAGACCCGCTTTGGCGATGGTTTTGTTATCCACTTTTTTGATTTCTGGTGGATACATGGTGTAAATCACCAGTGGAGTGACCAGCAGCATAATGATGCCAGGCAAACCGGCAGCCAGCGCCCACCCACCCCAGCTAATTTGCAGGTGCAGAATGTCGTTGATCATTTTCAGCGCCAGGATGTTCCCCGCCATTGCGGTAAAGAACATATAGCTGGTGGTTTTGGTGACCATGTAAATGGACATCATCAGGTAATGCCCAACACGACGCGGGCTTTTTTCCGGTTCAGAACCCAGAGCCACCGCCACGCTGTTGATAATCGGCAATACGATACCGCCAGCACGCGCGGTGTTAGACGGTGTTGCCGGAGCCAGTACCAGATCGAGGAATACGGTAACGTAACCCAGTCCCAGGGTAGTGCTACCAATTTTACCAATCAGCAGATAAGCGATACGTTTACCTAAGCCGGTGGTAACAAACGCGGCGCTTAAGGTGAACGCAGAGAATACCAGCCAGGTTGTACCGGAAGAGTATCCACTTAGTACGGCGGTGGTTTTGAACTCTCCACCAGATAAGTTACCCACCACCACCATCGAGGCAGCAACCGCAATTAACAGCACGACAGGTTCCGGGAAAGGCTTGATGACCAGCCCTACAATTGCTGCCAGATAAATACCAAAAAGCACCCACGCCAGTTCACTTAATCCTGCCGGGGCTGGCATAAAGCCAATAATACACGGGATCGCTAATATCAGAATTAGCTTCCATAATGATTTTTTATTCATTTAATATCCTGCACTTTCTGTATTATTAATACAGAATTCCTTTATTGATTGTCCTTATCACGACAAAGAAATTTTTCAGGGAAGATAAACTTCACCGGAAAATATTTTTCTGGTCGTCCGAATAACAGATGCACGTAACGTTGTGGCATCCTGACCTTCATTACTTAAATGAACGTCAAGCGCACCACTGGGGTGTTCAATATTGATATTGCCGTAACCCACTGAAGGAACAATTTGCCGGGTGACCGTGCCTTCCAGCGCACAGCTACTGGATATGGCAATAGCTCCGGTTATCGCCAGCGCGCGATGACAAGAATGCGGCATAAAATAACGTACATTAATCGCACCGCCTTTCTGCGCTGGGGAAATAAGCACGGGTTTAGGAATTACCATATTACTGACATCTCCTAACCCCATCGCTTTACCGGCTTGCAGACGGATAGATTCAACACGGGCTAATAATGCTTTATCAGCATCTAATTCCACAGGCAATTCATAGCCTGTTTTTCCAAGATATTCAGCAGGAATAATGACCACCGGCATGGCCATATCGATACAGGTCACCGGAACATCGTCAAAATAATCAATCGGTTTATCCGTCGGGAAAACTTTTCCAGTTTTCGTCCCTGCGGCATTCAGGAAAGTGAGCGCGACCGGTGCGGCAGTTCCTGGCACGCCGTCAATTCTGGCGCTACCTTCGTACTCGACGACACCATTTGGCGTTTGCACATCAGCTTCGATGAGTGTGTCAGTATTGACGTTGCGGATACGCACGCGAGTAACCGGTGACGTTGCAGTGATCAAACCATTTTCAATCGCGAATGCCCCAACGCCAGACAACATATTGCCGCAGTTAGGCGTAGTATCGACACGCTGCTCATGGACGATTACCTGTGCAAACAAATAATCGACATCAGCACGCGAATCGCTGGAACGGCTAATAATGGCGACTTTACTGGTCAGCGGATTACCGCCGCCGATACCGTCAATTTCCAGATCATTCCCGGAACCCATAATTGCCATCAATATTTTATCGCGCTGCGTTTGATCTTCGGGTAAATGTTCCGCTAACAGGAACGCCCCCCTCGAGGTTCCACCTCGCATCATCACGCAGGGTATTTTTTTCATAATAATGCCCTCAATTTAAAAACATAACTTATTGCGATATGGTCACATTAAGGGCAAAGCATCTCTAATGACTTTAGCTCAACGATTAATAACATTTTTTCATTAATTTAAGTAATTAAATTGCAGTTAAACTGTTTAACTGTAAATTACTAAAAAGCACAGGTTCCATTTTTCGGAGTAGTAATGAAGCATGAATTATCAAGTATGAAGGCGTTTGTCACGCTGGCAGAGTCCAGTTCATTTAACAACGCCGCTAAATTACTTAATATTACGCAACCTGCATTAACACGCAGAATAAAAAAGATGGAAGAGGATTTACATATCCAGCTCTTTGAGCGTACAACTCGCAAGGTTACTTTAACAAAAGCGGGAAAAATGCTGCTACCAGAGGCTCGGGGATTAATAAATAAATTTGATGAAACTCTTTTTAATATTCGTGGCATGAATGCCCATCATCGAGGAATGGTGACATTAGCGTGTATTCCAACCGCGGTGTTCTATTTTTTACCGCTGGCGATCGGCAAATTTAATGAGCTATATCCCAATATTAAAGTGCGGATTCTGGAACAAGGCACGAATAATTGCATGGAGTCGGTGCTATGTAACGAGTCTGACTTTGGCATAAACATGAACAACATCACAAATTCATCCATTGATTTTACCCCACTGGTCAACGAGCCGTTCGTGCTGGCCTGTCGGCGTGACCATCCATTAGCCAAAAAGCAGCTAGTGGAATGGCAGGAACTGGCGGGTTACAAAATGATTGGTGTACGCTCCTCCAGCGGCAACCGACTGCTGATTGAGCAAAAACTGGCCGACAAGCCCTGGAAGCTGGACTGGTTTTACGAAGTGCGTCATCTTTCGACGTCATTAGGACTGGTTGAGGCGGGGTTGGGGATTTCGGCGCTTCCTGGTCTGGCAATGCCCCATGCGCCCTATTCTTCTATCATCGGTATTCCGCTGGTGGAACCGGTTATTCGTCGGACATTGGGGATTATTCGCCGCAAAGATGCCGTACTTTCTCCAGCGGCAGAACGCTTTTTTGCCTTACTGATTAATTTGTGGACTGACGATAAAGACAATTTGTGGACCAATATCGTCGAACGCCAGAGACATGCGTTACAGGAGATGAGTTAATACACCCGGCGCAATAGATTCAGCGCCGGGTAAGTCAACGGTTAGTGTGCGTTCACCACTACCCACATTGGCCCCTGTCCGACCGCATAGCGACCTTTTTCATGCAGCAGCCCCTGCTCACCGACAATTTCGTACACTGAGATGTGGTGAGATTTTTGTCCGGCAGCAATCAGGTACTTGCCGCTGTGATCGACGTTAAAGCCGCGCGGCTGGGTTTCAGTTGGCTGGAAGCCCTCTTTACTTAACACACTGCCATCTTCCGAGACGCTGAAGACGGTAATCAGGCTGGCGGTACGGTCACAAGCATATAAATGTCGACCATCCGGAGTGATATGAATATCAGCCGCCCAACGGGTGTCGGAAAAGTTTTCCGGCATCATATCCAGGGTCTGTACACATTCGATATTGCCGTGCGGATCTTTCAGTTCCCAGACATCAACTGAGCTGTTTAATTCATTGACACAATAAGCATATTGTTCGTTTGGATGGAACACCATATGACGTGGACCGGCACCTTCGACGGTAGTCACTTCTGCCGGATCCTGCGCCACCAGATGACCGTCATCGCTGACCGTAAACAGGCAAATACGATCCTGCTTTAATGCCGGAACCCACAGCGTGCGGTTATCCGGCGAAATATTGGCGGAATGGCAGCCGTCCAGTCCCTCAACCACATCGACCACGCCCACTGGCAGGCCATCTTCCAGACGCGTTACGCTTACATTGCCTGCGTTGTAAGAGCCGACAAAAACAAATTGTCCCTGATGATCGGTGGAAATATGGGTCGGGCTACCCGGCAACGCCGACTCTGCGGCGAATGTCAGTGCGCCATCGTCTGGTGCAATGCGATACGCCAGTACGCGAAACTCCGGACGAACGCCAACATAGAGATAACGCTTATCCGGGCTGACCACCATCGGCTGCACCTGTCCCGGGACATCAACAACCTGTGTCAGCGTCAGTGCGCCTTCATGATCCAGGTTCCAGACGTGAATTTGCTGACTCTCAGGGCTGGCGATATAAACGGTTTGCTTCATGAATGCTCCTTTGCATTTAGCAACTGACTGTAACAGCTAAAATTAGTCGCTTTTGGCGGTGAATGCTGAATTAAAGCGCAGAATTTTGTCCGATAGTGGTATCGGTGTACCATTCACTTAGACGAAAATTCTTAACCTTAATCTGGAAAACGCCATGACCACACGCGTGATTGCTCTCGACTTAGACGGCACCTTATTGACCCCGAAAAAGACCCTACTTCCTTCATCAATAGAAGCACTTGCCCGCGCTCGCGAGGCTGGCTATCAATTGATTATCGTCACGGGTCGCCATCACGTCGCTATCCACCCTTTTTATCAGGCACTGGCGCTGGATACACCTGCTATTTGCTGTAATGGCACCTATTTGTATGATTATCATGCAAAAACTGTGTTGGAAGCTGACCCAATGCCCGTCAACAAGGCCTTGCAACTCATTGAGATGTTGAATGAACACCACATTCACGGTCTGATGTATGTGGATGATGCGATGGTTTATGAGCACCCGACCGGGCATGTTATTCGTACCTCTAACTGGGCACAGACACTGCCACCGGAACAACGTCCGACTTTTACCCAGGTCGCCTCACTGGCCGAGACGGCACAAGAAGTTAATGCGGTGTGGAAATTCGCTCTGACGCACGATGATCTGCCGCAATTGCAGCATTTTGGTAAACATGTTGAACACGAGTTGGGGTTGGAGTGTGAATGGTCCTGGCACGATCAGGTTGATATTGCGCGCGGCGGTAATAGTAAAGGCAAACGTCTGACGAAATGGATTGAAGCACAAGGCTGGTCAATGGAAAACGTGATTGCATTTGGCGATAACTTTAATGATATCAGTATGCTGGAAGCTGCTGGCACAGGTGTGGCAATGGGCAATGCTGATGACGCGGTAAAAGCTCGCGCCAACATTGTGATTGGTGACAATACCACTGACAGCATTGCCCAGTTCATTTATAGCCACCTGATTTAATCAGGCAGTTATCGACACACTTTTAATTTGCGCGTACAGCCACAGACCCGGTCTGATTGCCAGTTCGTCCCTGGCCCACGGGCTAATACGCGCCCACAGCGTTTTACCGCCGACTTCCAGTTCGACTTCCACCTGACCATTATCGTCATAACTGTTGACCACTTTTGCGCGCAACACGTTGCGGATGCTGGTTTGCTGCGGTGGTTGTAAAACCAGAGAGACATCGGATGCCTGAATGCGAATACGTAGCGCGGCTTGCAGCGGTTCGTCCAGCTTATTAACCCACAAATGCTGATCGCCCAGCGCCAGCGCGGTCATCGCATAATGCGGGTGATGCTCCAGTACCGTCACTTTCAGAATGCTGCTTTGTTGCTCTTTCGGCAGCCACGGATTCATCACGCTACTGCCCCAGACGTCTTCCAGTGCACCAAAGGCTTTCACCTGACCGTTTTCCAGCACCATAACCCGGTCTGCCAGATGAAGGATCTCATCCAGTGAATGGCTGACATAGAGCATTGGAATGTTGATTTCCCGCGTCAAACGTTGCAAATAAGGCAACAGTTCGCGTTTACGCGGAATATCCAGCGACGCCAGCGGTTCATCCAGTAACAGTAATTCCGGAGCCGTCAGCAAGGCCCGACCAATCGCCACGCGCTGTTTTTCGCCCCCGGAAAGACTGCCCGGTAAGCGGTCAAGCAAGGGTTCAATACCTAAAAGCGCCACCAGTTTGTCGAACTGATCTACCATGCTTTTCGCCATGCCATAGCGCAGATTGCCACGCACTTTGTAATGCGGAAACAGCCGCGCATCCTGAAAAACATAGCCAACGCGACGCTTTTCCGGCGTCAGGCAGATACCTTTTTCGGCATCATTTAATACCCGACCATTGAGGACAATTCGCCCTTTTTGCGGACGAGTCAGCCCACTGATAGCGTTAATTAGCGAGGTTTTTCCCGCACCGGAAACACCAAAGATAGCGGTGATGCCATTAGCTGGCAGCTTTTCATTAATGGTCAGGCAATGGTTGCCCAAAGTCTGGGAAAAATTCAATTCCAGCATGATTAACGCCCCGCCCGTTCACGACTGATTCTGGCCAGCCATTCCGAGATCAGCAGGGAGATCATCGCCAGCGCAATAGAGATAATACAAAGTCTTGCCGCGCCGCTTTCGCCGCCAGGAGTCTGGATCAGGGTATACATGGCAGAAGGAATGGTCCGCGTTTCGCCAGGAATGTTCGAAACAAAGGTGATGGTGGCGCCAAATTCACCGAGCGAACGTGCGAAAGCCAGTACCGTACCGACGATAATTCCCGGCAACGTCAGCGGTAAGGTAATAGTAAAGAAAACGCGCCAACGCCCGGCCCCCAGCGTTCTTGCGGCCTGTTCCAGTTTGACATCAACCCCTTCCAGCGCCAGACGAATCGCCCGCACCATCAGTGGAAAAGACATGACTGCGGCAGCGAGGACTGCGCCACGCCAGCTAAACGCGAAGGTAATGCCAAACCAGTCATACAGACGTTCACCGATAAATCCGCGCCGCCCCATCGAAACTAACAGCAAGTAACCGACGACCACTGGCGGTAACACCAGAGGTAGATGCAGTACACTGTCGAGCAGAGCTTTGCCCGGAAACGTGCAGCGCACCAGTAACCAGGCAAAAAAGATCCCAAACGGCAGGCTAAACAGCACAGCCAGGGAAGAAACTTTCAGGCTTAATAAAACTGCCTGCCATTCTGGATCGGTCAGTATCATTACTTAGTTGTAAATCCGTAACGTTTAAAGATTTCCGCTGCCTGCGGTCCCTTCAGATAATCGTAAAATGCTTTCACTGTCGCATTGTTATGCCCTTCCACGACAGCAACCGGATATTCCACTTTTTTATGCGAATCTTCCGGGAAGGTAGCAACCACTTTTACCCCTTTGCTGGCAACCGCGTCAGAACCGTAAACAATGCCCAGCGGTGCTTCATTGCGTTCAACCAGCGCCAGTGCCCCGCGAACATCTTCTGCCGGAGCCAGTTTCGGGGAGAGGGTATCCCATGCGCCCAGTTTTTGCAGAGCTTCTTTCGCATAAATGCCAGCCGGAACATGTTCCGGATCACCAACAGCCAGGCGACCGCCATTCAGTAAAGTGGTCCAGTTAGTTTTGCTATCGATGGTGAACTCTTTCTGCTCGCTGGATTTCGGTGCTACAACGACCAGGCTATTGCCGAGCAATGTCTGACGCGTGGCGGTATCAATCCCTTTTTTATCAATTGCATAATCCATCCATTTCTGATCGGCAGAAATAAACAGATCCGCTGGTGCGCCAGCTTCAATCTGACGAGCTAAGGTAGAAGAAGAGGCAAAAGAAGAAACGACATCCACGCCCTTCTCTTTTTTATACTGTGTGGCGATATCCTGCATCGCGTTGGTCAGTGATGCTGCAGCAAAAACCGTGATTTTCCCTTCATCCGCCAACGCGTTGCCAGCAACGGTGAAAGAGAGCGCCGCCCCGGCAAACAGGTTTAACCATTTACGAGCCATTTGTAACCCCTTTATTTAACGTTATGTAGGCGTCAATATAACGGCAAGTTCAGAATTTTCCCAGCAGTTATTGTTAACCTTTGAGAGGTAGTTAGAAAAAATATCGGCAGGAAAAGCAGGAAGTTGAGGAAAAAGAAAATGCCCGACCGAGCGGGCATTCATGGAATCAATGATTTTGTCCGGGCTGGTCTTTTTTACCAACACCAGAAAAGATGTTGAATACTTCACCAAGACCGTAAATCAGACCCAGGATGATGGCCATCACAACAGGTACCATGATTACGGCGAATACCAGACTTTTTAATAACTCTAACATGGTCAACTCCAGATATAGTCCTGTCATTATTCTAACCGCTAAGCACAGAAAAGCACTCCCCTTTTGTGCGGTCAGCTTTGCGTGGCGCTCATTTTCCGTCACAATAAGACTTTTGCCAGGACATTGTTATGCAGGCCGAAATCCTTCTCACTCTTAAGCTTCAACAAAAGCTCTTTGCCGACCCACGCCGCATTTCGCTACTAAAGCACATCGCGCTTTCCGGTTCCATCAGCCAGGGGGCAAAAGATGCCGGTATCAGCTATAAAAGCGCCTGGGATGCCATTAACGAGATGAATCAGTTAAGTGAGCATACGCTGGTTGAGCGTGCAACGGGTGGAAAAGGCGGCGGCGGTGCGGTACTGACCCGCTATGGTCAGCGGCTGATTCAGCTTTACGATCTTCTCGCCCAGATCCAGCAAAAAGCCTTTGATGTGTTAAGTGACGATGACGCCCTGCCGCTGAACAGCCTGCTGGCAGCTATCTCACGTTTCTCACTGCAAACCAGCGCCCGTAACCAATGGTTCGGCACCATCACCGCACGCGATCATGATGACGTTCAACAGCATGTTGATGTCTTACTGGCCGACGGCAAAACACGGTTAAAAGTCGCAATTACCGCGCAAAGTGGCGCGCGTCTGGGGCTGGATGAAGGCAAAGAAGTGTTGATTCTGCTGAAAGCGCCGTGGGTGAACATTACCCAGGATGACACGGTGGCCCAGGGTGCCGACAACCAATTACCGGGTATTATTAGTCATATTGAGCGCGGCGCGGAACAGTGCGAAGTATTAATGGCGTTACCAGACGGGCAAACCCTGTGCGCCACGGTGCCGGTAAATGAAGCCGCATCTCTTAAGCAAGGGCAAAATGTCACGGCTTACTTTAACGCCGACAGTGTGATTATCGCCACGCTGTGTTAAGCGTGTTGACAATTTGTTATGAAACACGTATCCCTGTCAGTAATCGCTGCACAAAATGGGATACAAAATGTCATCGTTGCAAATTTTGCAAGGCACGTTTCGTCTTAGCGACACAAAAACGCTGCAATTGCATCAGCTAAATTTAAACGCGGGTGATAGTTGGGCGTTTGTCGGTTCTAACGGTAGCGGGAAGTCGGCGCTGGCTCGCGCGCTGGCAGGTGAACTTCCGCTATTGAAAGGCGAACGGCAAAGCCAGTTTTCCCACATCACTCGTCTCTCCTTCGAGCAATTGCAAAAGCTCGTCAGCGATGAATGGCTGCGTAATAACACCGATATGCTCAGCCCTGGCGAAGATGACACCGGGCGCACCACGGCAGAGATCATTCAGGATGAAGTTAAGGATACTCAGCGTTGCGCTCAACTGGCGCAACAGTTCAGCATTACCGCTCTCCTCGACCGACGTTTTAAATATCTTTCTACTGGCGAAACGCGCAAAACCCTTTTGTGTCAGGCGCTGATGTCGGAGCCTGACTTGCTGATTTTAGATGAACCGTTCGATGGTCTTGATGTTGCCTCACGTCAGCAACTGGCAGAACTACTCGCTTCGTTACATCAGTCAGGGATTACTCTGGTATTGGTACTCAATCGCTTCGATGAGATCCCGGAATTTGTCCAGTTTGCCGGTGTGCTGGCGGATTGCACATTAACGGAAACTGGCGCTAAAGAGGAACTGCTCCGGCAGGCTCTCGTCGCCCAACTGGCACACAGTGAGCGGCTTGATGGCGTGCATCTACCAGAGCCGGATGAGCCTTCAGCACGTCACACCTTACCCGCCAGCGAACCACGAATTGTACTAAATAACGGCGTGGTTTCTTATAACGATCGCCCTATTCTTAACAACCTTAGCTGGCAGGTGAATCCTGGCGAACACTGGCAAATTGTCGGGCCAAATGGCGCGGGAAAATCGACGTTATTAAGCCTGATTACTGGCGATCATCCGCAAGGTTACAGCAACGATTTGACGCTTTTCGGACGGCGTCGCGGCAGCGGTGAAACCATCTGGGATATCAAAAAGCATATCGGTTACGTCAGCAGTAGTTTGCATCTGGATTACCGCGTCAGTACTACCGTGCGCAACGTGATCCTTTCTGGTTATTTTGATTCCATTGGCATTTATCAGGCCGTTTCAGATCGCCAGAAAAAACTGGTGCAACAGTGGCTGGATATTCTCGGCATTGATAAACGCACCGCTGACGCGCCCTTCCATAGTCTTTCCTGGGGACAGCAGCGTCTGGCGTTAATCGTGCGGGCGTTGGTGAAGCATCCTACATTGCTTATTCTCGATGAACCTTTACAAGGGCTTGACCCGCTGAATCGCCAGCTTATCCGCCGTTTTGTGGATATACTGATTAGCGAAGGTGAAACGCAGTTGTTGTTTGTTTCGCACCACGCTGAAGATGCACCAGCCTGTATTACCCATCGGCTGGAGTTCGTGCCGGATGGCGACCTCTATCGCTATGCGCTGACAAAAATAAGCTAAGTCTGTAATGCTGACTGTGCCGGATGCGGCGTAAACACCTAATCCGGCCTACGGTTAGACACATCCAGGCATGAAAACACCTCTTTTTTCAGATAAAAGACGCAATCATTCACCAACTCTCTGTTTTATAATCGCTTAATCGCACATAAAAGATGGCTAAATTCTTGTGTAAACGATTCCACTAATTTATTCCATGTCACACTTTTCGCATCTTTGTTATGCTATGGTTATTTCATATCATAAGCCTGATGGAGCGAATTATGAGAGTTCTGGTTACCGGTGGTAGCGGTTACATTGGAAGTCATACCTGTGTGCAATTACTGCAAAACGGTCATGATGTCATCATTCTTGATAACCTCTGTAACAGTAAGCGCAGTGTACTGCCTGTTATCGAGCGTTTAGGCGGCAAACATCCGACATTTGTTGAAGGCGATATTCGCAACGAAGCGTTGATGACCGAGATCCTGCACGATCACGCTATCGATACCGTGATCCACTTCGCCGGGCTGAAAGCCGTTGGCGAGTCGGTACAAAAACCGCTGGAATATTACGATAACAACGTCAATGGCACCCTGCGTCTGATTAGCGCCATGCGCGCCGCGAACGTCAAAAACTTTATCTTCAGCTCCTCCGCCACCGTCTATGGCGATCAACCCAAAATTCCTTACGTTGAGAGCTTCCCGACCGGCACACCGCAAAGCCCTTACGGCAAAAGCAAGCTGATGGTGGAACAGATCCTTACCGACCTGCAAAAAGCCCAGCCGGACTGGAGCATTGCTCTGCTGCGCTACTTCAACCCGGTTGGTGCGCATCCGTCGGGCGATATGGGCGAAGATCCGCAAGGTATTCCGAATAACCTGATGCCATATATCGCCCAGGTTGCTGTAGGCCGTCGCGACTCTCTGGCTATTTTTGGTAACGATTATCCGACCGAAGATGGCACTGGTGTTCGCGATTACATCCACGTAATGGATCTGGCGGACGGTCACGTCGTGGCGATGGAAAAACTGGCGAACAAGCCAGGCGTACACATCTACAACCTCGGTGCAGGCGTAGGCAGCAGCGTGCTGGACGTGGTTAATGCCTTCAGTAAAGCCTGCGGCAAGCCGGTTAACTATCATTTTGCACCGCGTCGTGCGGGCGACCTCCCGGCCTACTGGGCGGATGCCAGCAAAGCCGACCGCGAACTGAACTGGCGCGTAACGCGCACACTCGATGAAATGGCGCAGGACACCTGGCACTGGCAGTCACGCCATCCACAGGGATATCCCGATTAAGGAACGACCATGACGCAATTTAATCCCGTTGATCATCCACATCGCCGCTATAACCCGCTCACCGGGCAATGGATTCTGGTTTCACCGCATCGCGCAAAGCGCCCCTGGCAGGGGGCGCAGGAAACGCCAGCTAAACAGGTGTTGCCTGCGCACGATCCTGATTGCTTCCTCTGCGCAGGTAATGTGCGGGTTACAGGCGATAAAAACCCCGATTACACCGGGACTTACGTTTTCACCAATGACTTTGCGGCATTGATGTCTGACACGCCAGATGCACCAGAAAGCAACGATCCGCTGATGCGTTGCCAGAGCGCACGTGGCACCAGCCGGGTGATCTGCTTTTCACCGGATCACAGTAAAACGCTGCCAGAGTTAAGCGTTGCCGCGTTGACGGAAATCGTCAAAACCTGGCAGGAACAAACCGCAGAGCTGGGAAAAACGTACCCGTGGGTGCAGGTGTTTGAAAACAAAGGGGCGGCAATGGGCTGCTCGAACCCGCATCCGCACGGACAGATTTGGGCAAATAGCTTCCTGCCTAACGAAGCTGAGCGCGAAGACCGCCTGCAAAAAGAATATTTCGCCCAACAGAAATCCCCCATGCTGGTGGATTATGTCCAGCGTGAACTGGCTGATGGTAGCCGTACCGTTGTTGAAACCGAACACTGGTTAGCCGTGGTGCCTTACTGGGCTGCCTGGCCGTTCGAAACGTTGCTGCTGCCCAAAGCCCATGTTCTGCGGATCACCGATTTGACCGACGCCCAGCGCAGCGATCTGGCACTGGCGTTGAAAAAGCTGACCAGTCGTTATGACAATCTTTTCCAGTGCTCCTTCCCTTACTCGATGGGCTGGCACGGTGCGCCGTTTAATGGCGAAGAGAACCAACACTGGCAGTTGCACGCGCACTTTTATCCACCTCTGTTACGCTCTGCCACCGTGCGTAAATTTATGGTCGGTTATGAAATGCTGGCAGAAACCCAGCGAGACCTGACAGCAGAACAGGCAGCAGAGCGTTTGCGTGCAGTCAGCGATATCCATTTTCGCGAATCCGGAGTGTAAGAAATGAGTCTGAAAGAAAAAACACAATCTCTGTTTGCCAACGCATTTGGCTACCCTGCCACTCATACCATTCAGGCGCCTGGCCGCGTGAATCTAATTGGCGAACACACCGACTACAACGATGGTTTTGTTCTGCCCTGCGCGATTGATTATCAAACGGTAATTAGCTGTGCGCCGCGTGATGATCGCAAAGTACGCGTTATGGCTGCCGATTATGAAAATCAGATTGACGAGTTTTCCCTTGATGCGCCCATTGTCGCGCATGACAGCTACCAATGGGCCAACTATGTCCGTGGCGTGGTGAAACATCTGCAACTGCGCAATAACAGCTTTGGTGGCGTGGACATGGTGATCAGCGGCAACGTGCCGCAGGGTGCCGGGTTAAGTTCTTCCGCTTCGCTGGAAGTCGCAGTCGGTACTGTATTGCAACAGCTTTACCATCTGCCGCTGGACGGCGCACAAATCGCGCTTAACGGTCAGGAAGCTGAAAACCAGTTTGTGGGCTGTAACTGCGGGATCATGGATCAGTTGATTTCCGCTCTGGGCAAGAAAGATCATGCATTATTGCTCGACTGCCGCTCACTGGGGACTAAAGCTGTTTCCATGCCGAAAGGTGTGGCGGTGGTGATTATCAACAGTAACTTCAAACGCACTCTGGTCGGCAGCGAATACAACACCCGCCGTGAACAGTGTGAAACCGGTGCGCGTTTCTTCCAACAGCCAGCCCTGCGCGATGTCACCATTGAAGAGTTCAACGCCGTAGCGCATGAACTGGATCCGATCGTCGCAAAACGCGTGCGTCACGTTCTGACCGAAAACGCCCGTACCGTTGAAGCTGCCAGCGCGCTGGAGCAAGGTGACCTGAAACGTATGGGTGAGTTGATGGCGGAGTCTCATGCCTCTATGCGCGATGACTTCGAAATCACCGTACCGCAAATTGACACCCTGGTAGAAATCGTAAAAGCAGTGATTGGCGACAAAGGGGGCGTGCGCATGACCGGTGGTGGGTTTGGCGGCTGTATTGTTGCGCTGATCCCGGAAGAACTGGTGCCTGCAGTACAGCACGCTGTTGCTGAACAATATGAAGCAAAAACAGGCATTAAAGAGACTTTTTACGTGTGTAAACCATCACAAGGAGCAGGACAGTGCTGAATGAAACTCCCGCACTGGCACCCGATGGTCAGCCGTACCGACTGTTAACTTTGCGTAACAACGCAGGGATGGTAGTCACGCTGATGGACTGGGGTGCAACTTTACTTTCCGCCCGTATTCCGCTTTCCGATGGCAGCGTCCGCGAGGCGCTGCTCGGCTGTGCCAGCCCGGAATGCTATCAGGATCAGGCCGCATTTCTGGGGGCCTCTATTGGTCGCTATGCCAACCGTATCGCCAATAGCCGTTATACCTTTGACGACGAAACTGTCACGCTGTTGCCAAGTCAGGGTGTCAACCAGCTACACGGCGGCCCGGAAGGATTCGATAAACGTCGCTGGCAGATTGTAAATCAGAACGATCGTCAGGTGCTGTTTGCCCTGACTTCAGAAGATGGCGATCAGGGCTTTCCGGGTAATCTCGGCGCGACGGTGCAGTATCGTCTGACCGATGATAACCGTATCTCTATCACCTATCGCGCCACGGTTGATAAACCTTGCCCGGTGAATATGACTAACCACGTCTATTTCAACCTCGACGGTGAACAGTCTGACGTGCGTAATCACAAGCTGCAGATTCTGGCTGACGAATATCTGCCGGTAGATGAAAGCGGTATTCCGCACGACGGACTGAAATCTGTTGCCGGTACGTCTTTTGATTTCCGCAGCGCCAAAATCATCGCCAGTGAGTTTCTTGCCGACGAAGATCAGCGCAAAGTGAAAGGTTACGATCACGCGTTCTTGTTGCAGGCCAAAGGCGATGGCAAGAAAGTGGCAGCGCATGTCTGGTCAGCAGATGAGAAATTGCAGCTTAAGGTCTACACCACCGCTCCGGCTTTGCAATTTTACTCCGGCAACTTCCTTGGTGGCACACCCTCACGGGGAACAGAACCTTACGCCGACTGGCAAGGCCTGGCGCTGGAAAGCGAGTTTTTGCCGGACAGCCCGAACCATCCTGAATGGCCGCAGCCGGACTGTTTCTTACGCCCAGGCGAAGAGTATTCCAGCCTGACGGAATATCAGTTTATTGCACAGTGACTTCAAGCCCTCAATATGAGGGCTTTCTCATCGTATCGTTCATCTTGCCAGCAAATGAAGACATATTTGCAACTCAATATTCACAACAACCTTACACTGCGACACTATTTTCGCTATGGTTATGCGTAAGCATTGCTGTTGTTATCCCACGGCAATATAATGAGAATTATTATCATTAAATAATGATTTGAGGAGTAAGTATATGGCTGTAACTAAGCTGGTTCTGGTTCGTCATGGCGAAAGCCAGTGGAATAAAGAAAACCGTTTCACCGGTTGGTACGACGTGGATCTGTCTGAGAAAGGCGTAAGCGAAGCAAAAGCAGCAGGCAAGCTGCTGAAAGAGGAAGGTTACAGCTTTGACTTTGCTTACACCTCTGTGCTGAAGCGCGCTATCCATACTCTGTGGAATGTGCTGGACGAACTGGATCAGGCATGGCTGCCCGTTGAGAAATCCTGGAAATTGAACGAACGTCACTACGGTGCGTTGCAGGGTCTGAACAAAGCGGAAACCGCTGAAAAATATGGCGACGAGCAGGTGAAACAGTGGCGTCGTGGTTTTGCGGTAACTCCGCCGGAACTGACTAAAGATGATGAGCGTTATCCGGGCCACGATCCGCGTTACGCTAAACTGAGCGAAAAAGAGCTGCCGCTGACGGAAAGCCTGGCGCTGACCATTGACCGCGTGATCCCTTACTGGAATGAAACCATTCTGCCACGCATGAAGAGCGGTGAGCGCGTGATCATCGCGGCACATGGTAACTCCCTGCGTGCGCTGGTGAAATATCTCGATAACATGAGTGAAGAAGAGATCCTTGAGCTGAATATCCCGACTGGCGTACCGCTGGTGTATGAGTTTGACGAAAACTTCAAACCTCTGAAACGTTATTACCTGGGTAATGCTGACGAGATCGCGGCGAAAGCAGCGGCCGTTGCGAACCAGGGTAAAGCAAAGTAAGCATAATCCGTTGAAAAAATGAGAAAGCCGACTGCAAGTGAGTCGGCTTTTTTTGTTTTTGCACAAGGCGTACGTAACTGACAACGGAGCACATTGCCTGATGCGACGCTACGCGTCTTATCAGGCCTACAAACGTACAGTCATGGCGATTCGCAGGTCGGGACTATAAACCTTATCCGCGACGTGCTTTTACGGCGTTCGCCAGTTGACGTAACAGAGAGTCGGTATCTTCCCAGCCAATGCAGGCATCGGTGATGCTCTTGCCATAGGCCAGCGGCTCACCGCTTTCCAGACTCTGGTTCCCTTCAACCAGGTGACTTTCCACCATCACGCCAATAATGGCATTTTCACCACCGGCAATCTGCTGGCAAACGTCAGCGCAAACTTCCATCTGCTTTTTGAATTGTTTGGACGAATTTGCATGGCTGAAATCAATCATAACCTGCGCCGGTAAACCCGCTTTTTTCAGCCCTTCTTTCACTTCAGCAACGTGTTTCGCACTGTAGTTAGGCTCTTTACCGCCGCGCAGAATGATATGGCAATCGCCGTTACCGCTGGTATTCACAATTGCCGAATGACCCCATTTGGTCACTGACAGGAAGCAGTGTGGCGCACCAGCAGCATTAATGGCATCAATAGCCACTTTAATCGTGCCATCGGTGCCATTTTTGAATCCTACCGGGCAAGAAAGACCAGACGCCAGTTCACGGTGAACCTGCGATTCGGTTGTACGTGCGCCAATTGCGCCCCAACTCATCAGGTCGGCCAGATACTGCGGGGTGATCATATCGAGAAACTCACCTGCTGCTGGCAGGCCACTATCGTTAATGTCGAGCAGCAATTTACGAGCAATGCGCAAACCGTCGTTGATCTGGAAGCTGTTATCCATATGCGGATCGTTGATCAACCCTTTCCAACCCACTGTCGTACGCGGCTTTTCAAAATAGACACGCATGACGATTTCCAGCTCGTCTTTCAGCTCTTCACGCAGCGCCAGCAAGCGGGTTGCATACTCTTTAGCGGCTACAGGATCATGAATTGAACAAGGGCCAATCACGACTAACAGGCGATCATCATTACCTTTCAGGATCTTGTGGATCGCTTTACGGGCATGGGCAACCGTATTCGCGGCATTTTCGGTAGCGGGGAATTTTTCCAGCAGTGCGACAGGCGGAAGTAACTCTTTGATTTCTTTGATGCGTAAATCGTCGTTCTGATAATTCATGTCTGTTCCAGTGTTGCCATACTTAATTTAGTGAATGCAATAGTTCCAATCTATATCTTCCGTCAGAATGTGTAAACGGGGTTTTACACTATGAACGGAATAATCCTGGAATTAGCAAGAAAAACGCCAGATTGTCGCGAAAAACGAGATCTCACCTACAATTTCTAACTGTAACTTCTTTGTTTATTAATTTTTTCAAGATTCTCTGCTGGATTTATTCTTCTGGCTGAAATCTTAAACCATTGCCTGACAATCACCTGCAAATGCACTGTTGGAAGAGGTTATCCGACATAACGACCATAACAGGAGCATCGTATGAAAATGACAAAACTGGCCACTCTATTTCTGACTGCCACTCTTAGTCTTGCCAGCGGAGCTGCACTGGCTGCCGATAGCGGCGCACAAACTAATAACGGCCAGGCAAACGCTGCGGCTGATGCGGGCCAGGTTGCCCCAGATGCCCGTGAAAATGTCGCGCCAAATAACGTCGATAATAGCGGGGTTAATAGCAACTCGGGCGGCACCATGCTGCACCCGAACGGTTCATCAATGGATAATGATGGCATGACCAAAGATGAAGAGCACAAAAATACGATGTGCAAAGATGGTCGCTGTCCGGACATCAATAAAAAAGTCCAAACCGGTGATGGCATCAACAATGATGTCGATACCAAAACCGACGGTACAACACAGTAATCCTGCAATAAAGCCAATACAGGGAGAGCGGAGTCTCTCCCTTTTAATTTTTCCCTTCTAAAAGCAGTATGATGTCATAAAGTTAAGTGAGATTAATTAAGGGATGACTCGTCATGGCGCACTCACACACTTCCGCACATCTGCCAGAAGATAATAATGCTCGTCGCTTGTTATATGCTTTCGGCGTTACCGCCGGTTTTATGCTGGTTGAAGTTATTGGCGGCTTTCTTTCCGGTTCTCTGGCATTGCTGGCTGATGCGGGTCATATGCTGACCGATACTGCCGCCCTGCTTTTCGCCCTACTTGCCGTTCAATTTTCCCGTCGTCCCCCCACCATTCGCCATACTTTCGGCTGGCTTCGATTGACCACCCTCGCGGCGTTTGTAAATGCCATCGCCCTGGTGGTGATTACTATTTTGATTGTCTGGGAGGCGATAGAACGCTTCCGCACGCCACGTCCGGTTGAAGGCGGTATGATGATGACTATTGCCGTGGCTGGATTGCTGGCGAATGTGCTTTCTTTCTGGTTGCTGCATCGTGGCAGTGAAGAGAAAAATCTCAATGTACGCGCGGCAGCATTGCATGTCCTGGGGGATCTGCTGGGTTCTGTCGGCGCTATCATCGCGGCGTTGATTATTATCTGGACCGGCTGGACGCCTGCTGACCCTATTCTTTCCATTCTCGTTTCACTTCTGGTTCTGCGCAGTGCCTGGCGATTATTGAAAGACAGCGTGAATGAATTACTTGAAGGTGCGCCGGTTTCGCTGGATATCGCTGAACTGAAGCGCCGCATGTGCCGGGAAATCCCGGAAGTGCGCAATGTGCATCATGTACACGTGTGGATGGTGGGCGAGAAGCCAGTAATGACGCTGCATGTGCAGGTGATCCCGCCACACGATCACGACGCATTGTTGGACAAGATCCAACACTATCTGATGGACAACTATCAGATTGAGCACGCCACGATTCAGATGGAATATCAGCCTTGTCATGGGCCGGATTGCCACCTTAATCAAGGGGTTTCCGGCCATTCACATCATCACCATTAATGAGACAGCGCGCGTGAACCTCTTTCGCGTGCGCTGTTTATCCACATCCGGCTGCCGTTCAGGGCAATAAAGGTCAGGATCAGATACTCCAGCGACATGGCATAAACCCCCTGCAAGGCGAAAATCACCACGCTGATCACGTTAATAATGACCCACAGTAACCAGTTTTCGACGTATTTACGTGTCATCAGGATCATTGCCACGATGGAGAGTACCATCATGCAGGAATCCCAGAATGGGAAGGCGTCTGGTTGCAATTCTGGCATAGCCACTTGTAGACCCAACGCTTGCATAATCATTACCGCCACGCGGGTCAGGAACGCAAATACCGGGTTGATAAATACCGTCATCAGACCAATGGCAACGACGCAAACAACCAACCAGGTTAATGCCTTCGGCAGTGGCAGCCAGCGAATTTTCAACTCGGCTTCATGCTGACTGGTTTGTCGCGACCAGGCATACCAGCCATAAATGTTAGCGGCAAAGAAAAATACCTGCAGCAGTAAGCTAGCATACAATTGAATCTGAAAGAAAATAATGCCAAACAAGGTAACGTTGATCAGACCAAAAAAGTAGTTGCTGATCTTCTCCAGGCTGGCAAGAGCAATACACAGTAACCCAGCGATCGTCCCTACCGCTTCGATCCATGAGAGATCGTAACCGCCAGCACCGATCGGTATATGAACCAGAATGTTCTGTGTGCTAAAAAAATCCATCTTTCCTCCAATGCGTAGCATGATGCCTTATTGTCAGCTATCCACGTAGTGTAGCCGCAAAATCCAGCATACGGTTGAGCGGCACCAGCGCCCTCTCTCGCAGCTTTTCATCAACATGAACCTCGTGTTTGCTTCCTCCCTGTTCTAATGCCTCTGCGATGGCCTGGAGGCCATTCATGGCCATCCACGGGCAATGCGCACAGCTACGGCAGGTTGCACCCTCGCCAGCGGTTGGCGCTTCCAGTAGCTCCTTGTCAGGCACCGCTTGCTGCATTTTGTAGAAGATCCCCCGATCCGTCGCCACAATAAGCCGTTGATGCGGCAATGTTTTCGCAGCATTGATCAACTGACTTGTGGAACCGACCGCATCGGCCATATCGACAATGGCCTGGGGTGACTCCGGATGTACCAGTATGGCAGCGTCAGGGTATTGTTTTTGTAAGCGGGTTAACGCCTGAGTCTTAAACTCATCATGAACGATGCAGGCACCTTGCCAGCATAAGATGTCTGCGCCCGTCTGTTTTTGCACGTAACGCCCCAAATGTTTGTCTGGTGCCCAGATGATTTTTTCCCCCAAACTATCCAGATGATCAATAAGTTCGACGGCAATGCTTGAAGTCACCACCCAATCTGCACGCGCTTTTACCGCAGCAGACGTGTTAGCGTAGACGACGACAGTACGATCGGGATGGGCATCACAAAATGCGTTAAATTCTTCAATGGGGCACCCGAGATCCAGTGAACATTCGGCCTTAAGTGTGGGCATCAGAATTGTTTTTTCCGGGCTGAGGATTTTGGCGGTTTCTCCCATAAATCTCACCCCAGCAACTAACAGCGTAGAAGCAGGATGCTTTGCACCAAAGCGCGCCATTTCCAGCGAATCGGAAATGCAGCCGCCGGTTTCCTCCGCCAGTTGTTGGATTTCAGGGTCGGTGTAGTAGTGGGCGACCATAACCGCATTATGTTCTTTCAGCAGGTGTTTTATTTTCTCGCGGTAATACGCTTTTTCATCAATGCTTAACGGCGTCGGCTTTGCTGGGAAAGGATAAATCGCTGCTTCAGGATCAAACATCACGCTCATCTTGCTATCTCGTTTTGCAGACTTAACATTTAAACCGATATGAAGCGTGATATCGCTATTACCGATTTCATTTGTTTTATATGCTAAACAAGATAACCGAATGGCAGGGAAAAGTCACAAGAATTACGTACGTGATATTGGATGCAACGCTTTGCGCTTATCCGACCTACATAAGGTTATTCACTCATCAAGCGTGGGAACTTACGAATTAAAATCGAGGGATATTAAGATAGCAAAAAGGCACCTTTAGGGTGCCTTTTCACATTGGTGGGTCGTGCAGGATTCGAACCTGCGACCAATTGATTAAAAGTCAACTGCTCTACCAACTGAGCTAACGACCC
>NZ_KE138676.1:25843-56668 GCF_000408325.1 Escherichia sp. KTE52 | reverse complement strand
TAGTGGTGGGTCGTGCAGGATTCGAACCTGCGACCAATTGATTAAAAGTCAACTGCTCTACCAACTGAGCTAACGACCCACTTTAGTGTTGCTTTCGGTTTGTTTGATATCCCGTGGCAACGGCGGCATATATTACTGATTTCAGATTTGAGCGCAACAAAAATTTCGATGTAGATCACTCAACTGCTTATGATTCGCACGACACGACCAGAAATAATGCGACTTCTGGTCGCGTGTTATGCATTACATGGCGTTCAGACGTTTTTGTGCCTGTTTGGCGCCATCAGTACCAGGGTACTTACTGATAACCTGTTGGTACACGGCTTTCGCTTTCGCAGTGTCACCTTTGTCCTGCATGATGACGCCGACCTTAAACATCGCATCTGCAGCCTTCGGTGACTTCGGATAGTTTTTCACTACCGAAGCAAAATAGTACGCCGCATCATCTTTCTTACCCTTGTTGTAGTTTAACTGACCCAGCCAATAATTGGCGTTTGGCAGGTAAGTTGAATCAGGATAATTTTTGATGAAATTCTGAAATGCCACCATCGCATCATCCTGGCGGGATTTATCCTGCACCAGTGCAATAGCTGCATTGTAATCAGTGTTTGCATCACCGCTTTTCACCGGCGCGCCAGCACTCGCAGTACCAGCATCAGCCGTTGGCGTTGTTGCCGCCGCCCCGCTTTGCTCAACGCTGGCAGATTGCGTCGCTGCACCACCGCTGCTGAGGCTATCGATCTGCAACAGGATCTGCTTTTGCCGCTCCACGACCTGATTTAGTTGATACTGATTTTCCTGAATTTGACCACGCAGGGAATCAATATCGGACTGATTATCGGAGAGTTGCTGCTGGAGTTGAGTTAAAAGCTGACTGTGAGCATTAGAAATACGCTCAAGTTGAGTGACGCGGTCTTCGACCGAGCCTGAGCCGACACTACTGATTGGTGCCTGAGCAAAAGCGGCCCAGGGGGCCGCTATACCAACCAGTAACGACAGACTCAATAGTTGATGTCTGAAGTTACTGCTCATGCAATTCTCTTAGTAAACCAGTACCGCACGACGGTTTTTGGAGTATGCCGCTTCGTCATGGCCCAGTACTGCAGGTTTTTCTTTACCGTAAGAAACGATGGAGATCTGGTCAGCAGAAACACCTTTACCCTGCAGGTACATCTTAACGGCGTTCGCACGACGTTCACCCAGGGAGATGTTGTATTCCGGAGTACCACGTTCGTCCGCGTGACCTTCTACGGTGACTTTGTAAGACGGGTTGCTACGCAGGAAGTTTGCGTGTGCATCCAGCATTTGAGCGAAATCAGAACGGATATCGTATTTGTCCAGATCGAAGTAAACGATATTATTCTGCTGTAGCTGTTGCATTTGCAGACGAGCCTGCTCTTCGGAAGACATGTTGCCGTTACCGCCGTTCGCATCCATACCAGTGCCGGCACCCAGCATGCCTTCGCTGCCGTCATTGCTGGCGTTCTTGTTGGAAGAACATGCCGCAATTGCCATAACAGGCAGAGCAATCATCAGCCCTTTCAGCACTTTGTTCAGTTGCATTTCAATGATTCCTTTACTATTCAATTAATTATTATCACAGATACGGCGACCAGGCAGGGGATTTGACCTGTCCATCAGTTGCCGGAAGACGCGCTTTGAAACGCCCATCTGTAGAAACCAAATTCAGCACGGATCCCATCCCCTGAGAAGAGCTGTAGATTACCATAGTGCCGTTAGGTGCCAGACTTGGCGTTTCATCCAGGAACGTTGACGACAGAACTTGTACGCCTCCCGTTACCAGATCTTGTTTGGCAATGTGCTGCTGCCCACCATTGGAGCTGACCATTACCATAAATTTACCGTCGCTGCTGACATCCGCATCCTGGTTCTGCGAACCTTCCCAGGTAATACGTTGTGGCGCACCGCCGTTGATATTCACTTTATAAACCTGCGGACGACCTGCCTGGTCAGAAGTAAATGCCAGGTTCTGGCTGTCCGGGAACCAGGTCGGTTCAGTGTTGTTGCTACGGCCATCAGTCACCTGACGAATCTGACCAGAAGCTAAATCCATTACGTACAGGTTCAGGCTACCCGTTTTAGACAGGGCAAACGCCAGTTTGCTGCCATCCGGTGAGAACGCTGGCGCACCGTTGTGACGCGGGAATGAAGCCACCTGACGCACAGCGCCATTTGCCAGCGTCTGGATAACCAGCGCGGAACGACCGCTTTCGAAGGTGACATATGCCAGTTTAGAACCGTCTGGTGACCACGCCGGAGACATCAGCGGCTGAGGAGAGCGGTGAACCACAAACTGGTTGTAGCCATCGTAGTCAGATACGCGCAATTCGTACGGGAACTGACCACCGTTGGTCTGAACAACGTAGGCAATACGAGTACGGAACGCACCCTTAATGCCGGTCAGTTTTTCAAACACTTCGTCACTGGCGGTATGGCCAGCATAACGCAGCCATTGCTTGTTAACTTTATATGAGTTCTGAGCAAGTACAGTACCCGGAGCACCACCGGTATCAACTAGCTGATAAGCAACATTGTAAGAGCCGTCCGGGTTCGGAGTGACCTGACCTACAACCACAGCGTCAATACCCAGTGCAGACCATGCTGCGGGTTGAACTTCCTGCGCGCTACCCGGCTGCTGTGGCAGACGAGCGCGATCTAACGGGTTAAATTTACCGCTGTTACGCAAGTCAGCAGCAACGATGCCGCCAATATCTTCAGGTGCCGCACCAGGCCCTGCCCACTGGAAAGGAACGACACCAATAGGACGACCGGAATCTACACCACTGTCGATCACAATGCGGACTTCAGCGTGCAGAACTGACGCCCACAGTATGAGAAAACCAAATGCTACTCGTAATGCCTGCTTCATCATATCTCCCTTATCCGGACAGATAGTCCACGATAATTTAGCAGAATGTTAACAAACTCAAATACACAAAACTACCAGAACCCCGCGACAACCGATGTCTGATATTAACCGCCGTGACGGCCAACATCGCGATTACGGCTTGAAGTCCAATGGTGCGTTTTTGAACACTTCATATACTGCCTGGCTTGGTGGTTTCGGGATCTTCGCAAGTTTAGCTGCTGCTAATGCAGCCTGACAAAGTGCGGGATCGCCACCTTCAGGTTTGATATCCAGTAACATGCCATCTGGTGCCAGTTTTATGCGCAGCGTACAGGTTTTGCCTGCATAAGACGATGCGTCATAAAACTTACTTTCGATAGCAGATTTAATCTGCCCGGCATAGTTATTGATATCTGCACCTGATGCGCCATTGTTTTTAGTATTACCACTCCCGGCAGGCGAAGCATTGTTCCCTTTCGCCCCACCACCGGTTTTCGGTGCATTCTTACCAGAGCTTAGCTCACCGAAGATATCATCTGCCTCTGCGGCCGCTTTAGCTGCAGCGGCTTTTTCAGCAGCCGCTTTTGCCGCTGCTGCTTTCTTCTCGGCTGCGGCTTTCTCTGCTGCAGCTTTCTCTGCCGCTGCTTTCTTATCAGCCGCAGCCTTTTCAGCAGCCGCTTTCTTCTCAGCTTCAGCCTTCGCTTTTTCAGCAGCCGCTTTCTTCTCAGCTTCAGCCTTCGCTTTTTCAGCAGCTTCAGCCGCTGCTTTCTTTCTTGCTTCAGCAGCGGCGGCTTCTGCAGCTTCGGCTTTCTTCTTCAGTGCCGCAGCAGCTTTGGCGGCTTCAGCCTCAGCTTTCTTCTGCGCTTCGGCTGCGGCTTTGGCAGCTTCTGCTTCCGCTTTTTTCTTCGCATCCGCAGCCGCTTTCTTCGCCGCTTCGGCTGCTGCTTTGGCATCCGCTTCGGCCTTCGCTTTAGCATCTGCCGCAGCTTTCGCTGCCGCTTCTTCCGCTTGCTTCTGCTTTAACTCAGCCTGTTTGGCGGCGTCTTCAGCCTGCTTTTTCTGTTCCTGAGCAGCTAACCGCTCTTTCTCAAGTTGCTTCAGGCGTTCCTGTTCAGCCGCTTGCTTTTCACGGAGTTCTTCGGCTGCCTGCTGTTCCTTAATCTTGCGCTGCTCTTCGGAACGCTTCGCGCTTGACTCCTGGCTTTGCATGCGTTTGTACTGCTCAACTACCGCACCTGAATCAACCATTACGGCGTCGATAGACGAACCACCGCCACCTCCGGCTGAAGCTTCTATATTCTCATCGAACGAACTCCAGATCAGCGCCGCAAATAAGATGACATGCAGCACTGCTGAAATAATTATCGCCCGTTTGAGCTTGTCGTTTTGTTCGGTTGCCTTTGACACTCTCGGTTCCCAAAAACTGTTCGCCTGTTACCCGCTCTCTTTCAAGCAAGGGAAACGCAGATGCTTAGATAGGCTGCGTCATTAAACCAACCGATTTCACACCCGCACTGTGTAACAAGTTCAGCGCTTTAATTATTTCATCGTAAGGCACATCTTTTGCGCCACCGATCAGAAAGACCGTTTTCGGATTAGCCTTGAAACGGCTGGAGATTTCTGCCACCACCTGCTCTGGAGGTAAACGCTCCAGGCGATCTTTCTCAACCACCACGGTGTACTGACCAATACCAGATACTTCAACTATCACTGGCGGATTATCGTTACTACTCACTGCCTGCGATTCAGTAGCGTCTGGCAGATCGACCTCCACACTCTGGGTAATGATGGGTGCTGTCGCCATAAAGATCAGCAACAGCACCAGCAGTACATCCAGCAACGGTACGATGTTGATTTCGGACTTGAGATCGCGACGACCTCGTCCACGCGCTCTGGCCATGGCTTACCCCTTGTTGCTCTCGCTAACGGTAAACGCCTGGCGGTGCAGAATCGCAGTAAACTCTTCCATAAAGTTATCGTAATTCAGTTCCAGTTTGTTTACGCGTTGGTTAAGACGGTTGTAAGCCATAACCGCCGGAATAGCGGCGAACAGACCGATTGCCGTGGCAATCAACGCTTCTGCGATACCGGGAGCCACCATTTGCAGTGTTGCCTGCTTTACCGCACCAAGGGCAATAAAAGCGTGCATGATCCCCCAGACTGTACCAAACAAACCGATATACGGGCTGATAGAAGCCACCGTACCGAGAAACGGAATGTGTGTTTCCAGATTTTCCAGCTCACGATTCATAGAGATACGCATCGCACGTGCAGCCCCTTCCACCACTGCTTCTGGCGCATGGCTGTTGGCACGATGCAGGCGCACAAATTCTTTGAACCCGCTGTAAAAGATTTGTTCCGACCCAGTGAGATTATCTCGTTTTCCCTGGCTCTCCTGATAGAGGCGAGAAAGTTCGATTCCAGACCAGAATTTATCTTCAAACGCTTCGGCTTCACGCGCTGCAGCGTTAAGAATACGGGTCCGCTGGATAATAATGGCCCAGGATGCGATTGAAAAACCAATCAAAATCAACATGATAAGTTTAACCAGAAGGCTAGCCTTCAGGAACAAATCAAGGATATTCATGTCAGTCACTGCTTAAACTCCGCGACAATAGACTTAGGAAGCGCACGAGGCTTCATTTTGAGTGGGTCAACGCAAACAATCAGAACCTCGGCTTCATTCAGCAGAGTATTCTCGGCGTTGACAATACGTTGCGTGAAAACCAAAGAGGTGCCACGCATTGATGTTATTTCAGTCTGTATTTCGAGCATATCGTCGAGCCGTGCAGGTGCGTAATATTCCACCGTCATTTTACGCACCACGAAGGCAACACGTTCAGCCATCAGTGCCTGTTGGCTAAAGTGATGGTGGCGCAGCATCTCTGTGCGTGCTCTTTCATAAAAAGCGATGTAACTGGCATGGTACACCACACCACCGGCATCAGTATCTTCATAATAGACACGAACCGGCCATCGAAACAGCGTTGTATTCACTTTACATCCCGGTAATGCAACAAAAGTTAGAACTTTTAAACGCTGCTACTATACGCGTGCGATTGAGGTTTGGGAATGAGGGTAAGTTAAGGGAGCGTAAAAATTTATGGACCCTCAACGGCCCATAAATTTTTAAAGAGAATTCTGATTTAAAAGAAGAAGAAAATCAGCCCTACAATGAGAACAAGATCAGCAAGCAATGGGCAAAAAATCCCTTTCCAAAGAACCTTCTGCGGACGAAACCCCACGCCGTGAATAACGCCTGCGCAGACGGCCCACATCAGCAATAATCCATGCCAGATTTCCAGCTCACTGGTCTTCGCGGCAAAACGTGATGGGTCCCAAAACATACATCCTGCTAACAGAAGCGCCATCACGAAGGAAAGCGCCCTCATAGGGCGCTTGTCCATTACCGCATACAAGGTTGCGATAATCTTACTCATCAACTGTCTTCTTGACCGGCTTTGCCTGATTCGACGTGCTCAAGCGCCAGCGCGGTAATTACCCCAAATGAACAGGCAAGAAGCGTTCCCAGAATCCATGCGAAATACCACATTTTTAGCTCCTTACTTAGTACAGAGAGTGGGTGTTACGTTCAATATCTTCTTTGGTGATACGTCCGAACATTTTCCAGTAACACCAGGCGGTGTAGAGCAGAATGATCGGCACCAGAACCACCGCAACCCAGGTCATGACGTTAAGCGTCAGTTGGCTGGAAGTTGCATCCCACATTGTCAGACTTGCATTCATCATGGTGCTGGACGGCATTACAAACGGGAACATTGCAATACCCGCAGTCAGAATGATGCAGGCCAGTGTCAGAGAAGAGAACACAAACGCCCACGCGGCTTTATCCATACGCGCAGTCAGGATAGTCAGCAGTGGTAGAACTACCCCCAGAGCCGGAATAGCCCACAGAATTGGCGTGTTGTTGAAGTTCACCAGCCATGCACCAGCTTCACGAACCACTTCTTTATTCAGCGGGTTAGATGCTGCGTAATGGTCCATTGTCGACTTCACAACATAACCGTCGATACCGTACATCACCCATACGCCAGCCAGTGCGAAGCACACCAGCGTTACCAGCGCCGCCACCTGAGCCGTTGCACGGGTACGCAGGTGCAGTTCACCAACGGTGCGCATTTGCAGATAGGTTGCACCCTGAGTGATGATCATCCCGACGCTTACCACACCAGCCAACAGGCCGAACGGATTGAGCAGTTGGAAGAAGTTACCGGTGTAGTACAGACGGAGATATTCATCAACATTGAACGGTACACCCTGCAACAGGTTACCGAACGCCACGCCAATCACCAGCGGCGGAACGAAGCTACCAATGAAGATGCCCCAGTCCCACATGTTACGCCAGCGGGTTTCTTCAATCTTGGAACGGTAATCAAAACCGACCGGACGGAAGAACAAAGATGCCAGCACGAGGATCATCGCGACATAGAAGCCGGAAAACGCAGCGGCATAGACCATCGGCCAGGCAGCAAATAATGCGCCGCCTGCAGTGATCAGCCAAACCTGGTTACCGTCCCAGTGTGGGGCGATGGAGTTAATCATAATTCGACGCTCGGTGTCGTTACGACCGAGGAAACGGGTGAGCATGCCCACCCCCATGTCGAAACCGTCAGTGACTGCAAAACCAATCAGCAGAATGCCAACCAGCAGCCACCAGATAAAACGCAATACTTCATAATCGATCATTTGACGACTCCTGTCTTAGCGTGCCGGCTGAGTAGTCGTGGAAGACTGCTCAAAGTGATAGCGACCGGTTTTCAGGCTGCTTGGGCCGAGGCGTGCAAACTTGAACATTAAGAACATTTCTGCCACCAGGAACAGGGTATACAGGCCGCAAATCAGAACCATAGAGAAGATGAGATCGCCTGCAGTCAGCGACGAGTTCGCCACTGCGGTAGGCAGCACCTCACCGATAGCCCACGGTTGACGACCATATTCGGCAACAAACCAGCCCGCTTCTACAGCGATCCACGGCAGCGGAATACCGTACAGCGCGGCGCGCAGCAGCCATTTTTTCTCACCGATACGGTTGCGGATTACGCTCCAGAAGGAGAGCGCGATAATTGCCAGCAGCAGGAAGCCACACGCCACCATGATGCGGAACGCGAAGTACAGCGGTGCTACACGTGGAATAGAGTCTTTGGTTGCCTGTTGAATCTGCGCTTCAGTCGCATCCGCCACATTCGGCGTATAGCGTTTCAGCAGCAGACCATAACCGAGATCTTTCTTCATGCTATTGAACTGATCGCGTACAGCCTGGTCGGTAGAACCAGAACGCAGTTGCTCAAGCAGAGAGTACGCTTTCATCCCGTTACGGATACGTTCTTCGTGCTGCACCATCAGCTCTTTCAGGCCGATAACCGGCGTATCCACAGAACGTGTAGCGATGATACCCAGCGCATAAGGGATCTGGATTGCAAATTTGTTCGTCTGCTCTTCCTGATCAGGAATACCGAACAGAGTAAAGGCAGCAGGCGCAGGTTGAGTTTCCCACTCGGCTTCAATAGCAGCCAGTTTGGTTTTCTGCACGTCACCCATTTCGTAACCGGATTCATCACCCAGAACAATAACGGACAGAACAGCAGCCATACCGAAGCTTGCAGCGATAGCAAAGGAGCGTTTTGCGAAGGCGAAGTCACGGCCTTTCAGCATATACCATGCGCTGATACCGAGGATGAACATCGCGCCAGTCACATAACCAGACGCAACAGTGTGAACGAATTTCACCTGAGCAACCGGGTTAAGCACCAGCTCGGAGAAGCTCACCATCTCCATACGCATAGTTTCGAAATTGAAATCGGACGCGATTGGGTTTTGCATCCAGCCGTTCGCAACCAGAATCCACAGTGCAGACAGGTTTGAACCGAGCGCCACCAGCCAGGTGACACACATATGCTGAACTTTACCCAGACGATCCCAACCGAAGAAGAACAGACCTACAAAGGTGGATTCGAGGAAGAAGGCCATCAGACCTTCGATTGCCAGCGGCGCACCGAAGATATCCCCTACATAGTGAGAATAATAAGACCAGTTAGTCCCGAACTGGAACTCCATGGTTAAACCGGTTGCCACACCCAGAGCAAAGTTGATACCAAACAACTTGCCCCAGAACTTTGTCATATCTTTATAAATCTGTTTGCCGGAAAGGACGTAGACCGTTTCCATGATGGCCAGCAGGAACGCCATACCGAGCGTCAGTGGCACAAAAAGGAAGTGGTACATCGCGGTCAAGGCAAACTGTAAGCGCGACAGTTCGACTATATCTAACATCATGACTCCTTGCTCATCGCATGAAGACTCCGAGAGTGAACCCCGTTAGAAAGGGTCACACGCATGCCCCAATACAAAATTATTTGCTCGCCCCTATCGTTGCCATTTCATCAAAAGAGGAAAAGACAATGATAAAAAGTTACAAACATGTTAATGAATAAACCAAATTGATCCCGCAATTATATTACGCCGCAAAATCCTTACAATAAACAGGTTTTTATTGAACAAATTTGCATTTTTCGACAGTGATCAATTTATAGCGAAATTGTCACCATCTCACCAATTTGATCTACGACAATTTATCGTGTTTTGCAGATTTTTTTCAAGAATTAAAAATTGATTTATATCAAAATCAATCAGATATGTTAATTATGTGTGAATTAGAGATTGTTGGTAATTTTGTTGTTAACATATTGTAAACCATAAATGCATAATTATTATCGCAATGGAGAGATATAGATAAAAAAACAGTATTTTATTTAACAGAGCTGCTTTATCGACTTTTTATAATACTAATTAGTTAGAGTAGCCAATTTGTTGCCATTTTACATAACATATTTTTATCAAAGTTAATCGATTGTTGTCTTTATGAGCACATTCCTATGAGTCCATTATTTTATTGTTTCTCTGGTAATAATCACTTATAGGAATAGATGTATTGGGTATAGTCAGGCGGGACGAAAATTTTTTAAGCGAAATTATAGGGTATAGGTATTTTCCCGCTCTTGTCCTCTACGATTAATTCAGCAATTAACAATTAAGAAAAATAGCAGGTAATTCAGCAAGTAAGTCTACCGCAGGCTGTTATATATAGAATATTGTTATTCATTTAACAGTAACACGAAACAACGAAGTGGGATTGTAAGTGAGTGTTATAAAACTCCAGATTCCTTCGAACAATACGTTACCCTGCCTCTAAAAAATACTCCTATGGCGTAAAGTTGATTAGCTCCAACGAATGGCATAAACCTGTGCAGGATATTAACTACTTGTTACTTACAACATTATTTTTACAATTCTGCGTTAAGCCAGAAGCGAATAGTATTGGATACATACATCAAACTTTTTTAATTGCCTTTATAAGGGTTAAAAGTGTGCCCAAAATGCAAATTAGATGTTGATCACAATTATATCAACATATTAGATCAATAGAATTTAAAAAAAATTAAAATCAATGGCGCAAGGCATCGCAACGCATTGAATTTTCTCACCTATTTAAACACACATTATAAACAAGCATTTTACGAAAGATATTTTGAAAATAGATCAATTGCATCCTAATGACTGGGCAAAGAAACTCCAGTGATATTAAGCATGTGCCGTTATGTATGGCCATAAATACAACGTGTGTAACTTATTTTACTCTCTGTCTTACAAAGGATTACCCATGAAGAAAGCAACACTTGTGATTGGCGTTATTGGCGCTGACTGCCATGCAGTAGGCAATAAAGTTCTGGATCGTGTTTTTACCACCCATGACTTCAGGGTCATTAATCTGGGCGTTATGGTCAGCCAGGACGAATATATTGATGCCGCCATTGAAACTGGCGCTAACGCGATTGTGGTTTCCTCTATCTATGGTCATGGCGATATCGACTGTCTGGGCATGCGTGAACGCTGCATCGAGCGCGGGCTGGGTGACATTCTGCTTTATGTGGGCGGTAACCTGGTGGTGGGTAAACATGACTTCGCTGACGTGGAAATCAAATTCAAAGAAATGGGTTTTGATCGCGTCTTCGCACCCAGCCATGACTTAGAAGATGTCTGCCAACTGATGACCAACGATATCAACCAACGTCATGGCGTAGAAATACACATTCTCGAAGAGGCAATCTGATGCAAATTGTCTCTGTCGATATTGGATCGACGTGGACCAAAGCAGCCCTCTTCACTCGGGAGGGGGACGCGTTAACGTTGGTTAACCACGTTCTGACTCCAACCACCACGCACCATCTGGCGGAAGGTTTTTTCTCCAGCCTGAACCAGGTGTTAAACGTAGATAATGCCCTCCCCCTGTTAAACTGCGGTGAGGTTGCATTGAAGTATTCCTCCTCAGCCAAAGGGGGACTGGCGGTCGCTGCAATGGGGTTAGTGCCTTCTATCACCCTGGAAACTGCGAAAGTAACCGCTCACTCTGCTGGCGCTAAAATCACGCAATATTACGCCTACAAGCTGAACCGCCGTGATATTCAGGCGCTGGAAGAGACACCGCCAGACATCCTGTTGTTCACCGGCGGCACCGACGGCGGTGAAGAAAGTTACGGACTGAATAACGCCCGCGTGCTGGCAGAATCAAAACTCGACTGCGCCATTATTTATGCCGGAAACAGGGATATTCAGGATGAAGTGCAAGCCATCCTTGGGCATAAAGAGCTGACTATCGTCGATAACGTCCTGCCTGACCTTGACCATCCAACCCCTTTGGCCGCGCGTCAGGCCATCTGCGACATTTTTCTCAAACGTATTGTTAAAGGAAAAGGACTGGATGTCATTGTTGATGAAACGGGCGAAGAACCGATGCCGACACCGTGGACGGTCTATGAGTTGGTAAAGGCCATCAGCAATGTAAATAGTCACTGGAAAGAGTTCATTCTTCTCGACATGGGCGGCGCAACCACCGACGTCTATTCCGCCTGCATTAATCATCTCGCGCCAGATACCGTTTTGCACGGCGTACCAGAACCATTCATAAAACGAACCGTAGAAGGCGATCTGGGGATGCGCGTCTCGGCGGCGGTGGTTGGTGAAAACGCAAAAGACTTAGTCAATATGATCTTTGCTCAGCAACCCGTGCAGCAGGAGGCTTTTTATCATTACCTTCGTCATTTGGCCGCTCATCCCGAATACTTACCCGCTAACACAGAAGAAAAATATTTCGATGCTGTGCTGGCCGGGCTGTGCGTGGGTTACGCCACAGAACGTCATGCGGGCACCAAAAAAGAAGTCTGCACCTGCGTCGGTAATGTTGATTTACAAATGGGACGCGACCTTACCACCGTGCACAAAGTCATCGGCTCCGGTGGATGGCTGTCGCGCGCCAGCCAGTTTGATATTCATCACTGGCTGAAGTACCGCGAGTTAAACGACGACGGCAAACGCATTCTCTTACCGACTCAATTTGAATATTACCGTGATTCACAGGGGCTATTTCCACTGCTGGCAAACGTCGCCAGAGTAGACCCGCAAGCCGCTGCGCTCACCAGTATTCAATGCTTAACCCTATAACAATTAAGGCAGCAACCAATGGAACTTCGAAACAAGAAATTAACCCATGACGAATTCATGGCCGAGCGGCAACAGGTACTGAAAACCTGGGAAACTGGCAAGGACGTTGAAAAATTCGAAGATGGCGTTAAATACCAACAAACCATTCCTGAACATAAACGCTTCTCCCTTGCCCTGCTGAAAGCAGACCTGGAAGGTAAAACACTTAGCCAGCCGCGCGCTGGCGTGGCGCTGATGGACGAACACATTGAACTACTGAAAACACTACAAGAAGAGTGCGATCTGCTGCCGAGCACCATTGATGCCTACACCCGTCTGAATCGTTACGAAGAAGCGGCGGTGGGCATTAAGAAGTCCATCGAAGCCGGAACATCTAAACTGAACGGTTTACCGGTGGTTAACCACGGTGTCGCAGCGTGCCGCCGTCTGACCGAAACCCTGCAAAAACCGTTACAGATCCGCCACGGCACGCCAGATGCGCGCCTGCTGGCTGAAATCTCAATGGCCAGTGGCTTCACCAGTTATGAAGGCGGCGGCATTTCCTACAATATTCCGTATGCCAAACGTGTAACGCTGGAAAAATCTATCCGCGACTGGCAGTACTGCGACCGCTTAATGGGGTTGTATGAAGAACATGGCATTCGTATCAACCGCGAACCATTTGGCCCACTGACTGGAACGCTGATCCCGCCATTTATCTCGCACTCTGTTGCGATTATCGAGGGCCTGTTGGCGTTGGAACAAGGCGTAAAATCTATCACTGTTGGTTATGGCCAGGTCGGCTGCCTGACACAAGATATTGCGGCGATCCGGTCTCTACGTGAACTCGCGCACGAATACTTCCAAAACAATGGTTATACGGACTACGAGTTAAGTACGGTGTTCCACCAGTGGATGGGCGGTTTTCCGGAAGACGAATCGAAAGCGTTCGCCATTATCTCCTGGGGCGCGGCGGTAGCAGGCATGTCGGGCGCAACTAAAGTTATCACCAAAAGCCCACATGAAGCATGGGGTATACCTACCGCCGCCGCCAACGTGCAGGGGCTGAAAGCCTCCCGTCAAATGCTCAATATGGTCAGCGATCAAAAATTCCCGCCATGCCCTGTGGTTGAACTGGAAATTGAGCTGATTAAAAGTGAAGTTCGTGCCGTCCTGAATAAAGTGTTCGAACTGGGCAATGGTGATATCGCGCGCGGTACAGTGCTGGCTTTTGAAGCGGGTGTACTGGATGTACCCTTTGCGCCAGCCGCCTGCAACGCGGGCAAACTTCTTCCGGTTCGTGACAACACCGGGGCTATCCGCGTACTTGAAGCCGGAGCCGTTCCTCTGCCAAAAGAGATTCTTGACCTCCACCACGATTACGTTGCCGAACGCGCACGCGTTGAAGGACGCCAACCGACATTCCAGATGGTTGTAGATGACATCAATGCCGTATCCCACAGCAAATTAATAGGAAGACCATAATGAAAATAAAACAGGCCCTTTTCACCGCTGGTTACTCATCGTTCTATTTCGACGACCAGCAGGCGATAAAAAACGGAGCGGGTCATGACGGCTTTTTTTATACCGGGGAGCCAGTAACGCCCGGTTTTAGCGCTGTGCGCCAGGCCGGGGAGTGCGTTTCAGTTCAGTTGATTCTGGAAAACGGTGCCGTCGCCGTCGGTGACTGTGCTGCTGTTCAATACTCCGGAGCTGGTGGCCGCGATCCACTATTCCTTGCTGAACACTTTATTCCGTTCCTCAACACGCATATCAAACCTTTGCTGGAAGGTCGCGATGTGGACGCATTCCTGCCGAATGCCCGTTTCTTCGACAAACTGCGTATTGACGGCAACCTGCTGCACACTGCCGTGCGTTATGGTTTATCGCAGGCATTACTTGACGCCACCGCGCTGGCAACCGGTCGCCTGAAAACCGAGGTCGTTTGTGCCGAATGGCAATTACCCTGCGTAGCGGAATCCATTCCGTTATTTGGTCAAAGCGGTGACGACCGTTACATCGCTGTGGATAAAATGATCCTTAAAGGCGTCGATGTCCTGCCACATGCATTGATTAATAACGTTGAAGAGAAGCTGGGCTATAAAGGTGAAAAACTACGCGAATATATCCGTTGGCTGGCGGATCGCATTTTGGGCAAACGCACCAGCGCACGCTATCGCCCTACCCTGCACATTGACGTTTACGGCACTATCGGTCTGATCTTCGATATGGATCCGGTGCGCTGCGCCCAATACATCGCCAGTCTGGAAGACGAAGCACAAGGTTTGCCACTGTACATTGAAGGTCCTGTCGATGCCGGTAATAAACCTGATCAAATTCGCTTGTTAACCGCCATCACCAAAGAGCTGACGCGCCTCGGTTCCGGCGTGAAAATTGTCGCTGACGAGTGGTGTAACACCTACCAGGATATCGTTGATTTCACCGATGCAGGCAGTTGTCATATGGTGCAAATTAAAACGCCGGATCTTGGCGGTGTTCATAACATCGTTGACGCAGTGTTGTATTGCAACAAACACGGGATGGAAGCCTACCAGGGCGGCACCTGCAACGAAACAGAGATCAGCGCCCGCACCTGTGTGCACGTTGCGCTGGCCGCACGCCCAATGCGTATGCTGGTCAAGCCAGGGATGGGTTTCGACGAAGGCCTCAACATCGTCTTCAACGAAATGAATCGTACTATCGCACTGTTGCAGGCTAAGGGATAACAGATGGCTCGTAAATTCAAAGTGTTATCGCCAACAGCCATTCTTGGTTATGGTTTCCCGGAAGAAAGTTTTAATAAGGCGATGGAAGAATCACCGGATCTGATCGCCGTTGACGCCGGTTCATCTGACCCAGGTCCCCATTACCTGGGGGCGGGTAAAGCCTTTACCGACCGGGCGGGCGTCAAACGCGACCTGCGTTACATGATAACCGCTGGCGTGAAGAACAACATTCCGGTGGTAATCGGTACGGCAGGCGGCTCCGGCGCGGCCCCACATCTGGAGTGGTGCCGTGAAATTATTCATGAAATTGCGCAAGAAGAAAAACTCTCGTTCTCGATGGCGCTGATTCCTGCTGACGTCGACAAAGCACTCGTCCACGAAGCGCTGGATAATGGCAAAATCACGGCGCTGGATTTTGTCCCGGCATTAACCCATGAAGCAATCGACGAAAGTACCTACATTGTGGCGCAAATGGGGATCGAGCCTTTCCAGCGGGCGCTGAAAGCAGGCGCTCAGGTGGTTCTGGGTGGGCGCGCTTACGACCCGGCCTGCTTTGCCGCACTGCCTATCATGCAGGGGTTTGACGAAGGGCTGGCGCTGCACTGCGGGAAAATCCTTGAGTGCGCGGCCATTGCCGCAACGCCTGGCTCCGGTTCAGACTGTGCAATGGGTATCATTGACGACAACGGCTTTACGCTGAAGACATTTAATCCACAGCGTAAATTTACCGAAACGTCCGCCGCCGCGCATACGTTGTATGAGAAATCTGATCCGTACTTCCTGCCTGGACCTGGCGGCGTACTGAATCTGAAGAGCTGTACATTTAAAGCGGTCAATGATGGCGAAGTGTATGTCAGCGGTTCAAAACATGAAGAAACGCCGTATGCCCTGAAACTGGAAGGCGCCCGTCGGGTTGGCTTCCGCTGCCTGACCATTGCCGGGACCCGCGATCCTATTATGATTGCCGGGATCGACAAAATTATCGAAGAAGTGAAAGCAAGCGTAGCGAGTAACCTTTCGCTGGACGATGACAGCATCCGCATTACATTCCACCTGTACGGAAAAAATGGCGTCATGGGTGCTCATGAACCCACGCAAACTGCCGGACACGAACTGGGGATCCTGCTGGATGTCGTCGCGCCAACTCAGGAGATTGCCAATAGCGTTTGCTCGCTGGTGCGTTCAACCATGCTGCACTATGGCTATGAAAATCGCATCGCTACCGCAGGTAACCTCGCCTTCCCGTTCTCGCCCTCAGATGTACAGGCTGGGCCGGTATATGAGTTCTCGATCTATCACCTGATTGAAGCCAACGACGCACTGCGTTTTGATTTCCACATCGAACAGGTGACGCCGGAAGGAGTTCAGGCATGAAACAGTCAATTCGTTCACTGGCGCAGGTGATCCGCTCCAAAAACGCCGGACCCTATGAACTGGTTTTAGATATTTTATTTAAAACGAAAGAAAACTATGAGCGAGTTAAATCATCTGGGCAATTAACCCCAGAACTGGTGGCTGGCTTATATCATGTTGAACCTGAATTTATTCATCGTATTGTCTGGTTTGATCCTTCTAATGCAGTAAAAATCGTCATGCCACGAGATATTATCTCCGGAAATGTGGGTGATAGTGATGTTTATGGTGCACAGCAACACGCACCTTTATTAAGTATTCATTTTGATATTTAATAATTAATATTGTTTAGATTATCAACCTCATAAATGTACCTGCACATATTTATTCATGACAGGTACATTTATCTAAATATATCAATAAAATAAATTGCGAAGCATGCTGGTATTATCACATCTTAAATAACGGGTGAACTACATCCCTCTAAAAATCACACGTAATTAAACAAAAAATGCTTAAGTAAATACCGAATGACAACGTGATATAAACATCCAGCTCCTGCTGGAAAAATGGCCTGTCTTAGCATTCGGTAAAAATAACCACAACGAGAGAAGAGATCATGTCTAAACCATTCGTCTGGCAGGATCCGTTTTTGCAAGATAAAGACGGTACAGAATATAAATTAATTAGCGATCAACATATTATGGTAACGAAGTTAGACGGTGAAGACGTAATAAAAGTCGCCCCTGACGCGTTAACGTTGCTTGCCCGACAGGCATTTTATGAAGCCTCTTTTTTCTTACGCTCTGCTCATTTGCAACAGGTCGCCAGCATTCTTAACGATCCGCAAGCCAGCAGTAATGACAAATACGTGGCCTTGCAGTTACTGCGAAATGCAGAGGTCTCGGCAAAGGGAATATTACCCAACTGTCAGGACACAGGCACAGCAACGATTGTTGCCAGCAAGGGACAACATATCTGGACCGGGTGCAATGATGCTGAAGCCCTGAGCAAAGGTATTTACAGCACTTTCCAGGAAAATAATCTGCGTTTTTCGCAAAATGCGCCACTGGATATGTATACCGAGATGAATACCCAAACCAATCTCCCGGCGCAGATTGATATCAGCGCCGTACCCGGCGACGAATACCATTTTCTGTGTGTTAATAAAGGGGGAGGCTCCGCCAATAAAGCCGCGCTTTATCAGGAAACAAAATCTCTCCTGCAACCGGAAAAACTGACCGCATTTTTAATTGAAAAAATGAAATCGCTGGGCACCGCCGCCTGTCCGCCCTACCATATCGCCTTTGTCGTCGGAGGACTTTCTGCCGATCAGGCGTTAAAAGTCGCCAAACTGGCTTCAACGAAATACTACGATAATCTGCCCACCAGCGGAAACGAGCAGGGACAAGCATTCCGCGATGTTGAACTGGAAAAAACATTGCTCGACGCCAGCCAGCAATTTGGTATTGGTGCTCAGTTTGGTGGCAAATATTTCGCTCATGATATTCGTGTTATTCGTCTGCCACGCCACGGCGGCTCCTGCCCAATTGCCATGGCGCTCTCCTGTTCCGCCGATCGCAATATTAAGGCCAAAATTAACAAACACGGTATCTGGCTGGAAAAACTCGAACATAATCCGGGGCAATATATTCCTGTATCAATGCGGGAAGAAAATCGCACGCATCATATGCATCTCGATCTGAATCGTCCATTGCGTGACGTGATGCAAGATCTCGCCACGTTACCAGTCGGCACCCGCGTGTCGTTAAGTGGGCCAATCGTGGTGGCGCGCGATATCGCCCACGCAAAAATTAAAGAGCGACTGGATAACGGTGAACCGATGCCGGATTACCTGAAACATCATGTTGTCTATTACGCAGGGCCGGCGAAAACACCAGAAAACATGGCCTGCGGTTCATTGGGGCCAACCACTGGCGGTCGAATGGACGGTTATGTCGATACCTTTCAGGCAGCGGGCGGCAGTCTGGTCATGTTGTCGAAAGGCAACCGCAGCCAGCAGGTCACCGATGCCTGTCACAAACATGGCGGCTTTAATCTGGGAAGTATTGGCGGTGCGGCGGCGTTACTGGCGCAAGAATATGTCAAAAGCCTTCGCTGTCTGGAATACCCGGAGCTGGGCATGGAAGCCGTGTGGATGATGGAAGTTGAAAATCTGCCCGCATTCATTCTGGTGGATGATAAAGGCAATAATTTCTTTAGCCAGTTTGAGCAGCAACACCGCTGTGCCAGTTGCCCTGCGGGGCATTAATGAAAGTGAATGTTACGCTTTAGTCGTGCAGGGTGAGCTGATCTTTATGCTGGCTTACCATTTTCTGGATACTGAAGAGGTGAACGCCTCACTGCAAAATTGCCCCATCAGGCACAACCAGGTCTCGACGGTTAATATCTGCGCCTGGCATTTCGCCAGGCGTAGGTTTACATCTCCTCCGGCACCACCGATTTTGCCAGCAACCACTCACGAAAGAGCTGCAAGTGCGGATATTCAGCCTTCTCTTCCCGCCACGTCATAATGAAGCGATTACCGGTAAGAATGGGCACATCGCACGGGATCACCATATCACCACTATCTAAATCGTGTTGGATAGCGAACCGCGGCAGCAATGCCACGCCGAGATTAGAGCGCACGGCGGCAATCAGCATCGAAAGCAAATCGAAACGCGGCCCATTATTGACCAGCGGACTGCTAACGCCCGATAGCGCAAACCACTCTTCCCAGCCAGTAATACGGGTGCTCTGATGCAGAAGAGGTAGCTCACTAAGTAGTTCTGCAACGGACAGCTTTTGATCGGGCAGTGAAAGCAAACTGCCGTTGCATACTGGCAGAATCTCTTCCTCAAAGAGATATTCTACCTTCGACCAGGGGGCGCAAAAATTTTCGCGCATAATGACAGCATCGTATTCCCGATTAAGAAAATCCCCGTTATTGGCTAATGAGTGGATATTGACAATAATATCGGGATACAATTTATTGAACTCACGTAAATTGGGGATCAACCAGTGCGTGCTGAAGGTAGGATTGACAGCAAGCTCAATAACCTGAACCGTGGGTTGCCAGGTCATGATTGTATTTGTGTCACGTTCCAGTTTATTCAATGTTTCTTTAACAATTCCCAGATAATATTTACCGGCATCATTAAGGAATATTCTTTTTTTAGAATGCGCAAATAATGATATATGTAAAAACTCTTCCAGTGCGCTAACTTGTCTGAATACTGCACTTTGGGTTAACGCCAACTCCTCTGCTGCTCTGGTATAACTTTCATGACGTGCGACTACCTCAAAAGTCACCAGCAATTCCGTTTTGGGTATTTTTCCTCTCATAATGCCGTCCCTTAAAAATAGTTTAAACTATCAAAAATACATTACTTATTACTAAGTAATGGTAACCAAAGCAGCAATAAATAATTTATAAGTATCATGATTGATATTTATAACCCAGCACGTTCGGTATGGCAATTACCTTAATGAGGCAATAATAATCCGAAAAGCAAAACGCCCTTCGGATTATTATAATCAATATTAAGAAAAACTATTAAACTGATAATTATCATATCTATGGATATTATGATAAACAACCAACACCGATTTTATTTTTGATTTATCGCATATCCTTCTAAGAATTTTTGCGATGCTGCAATATCCGGAGTAAAGATGCGATCCTGCTCGACAAATGGCACGACTTTTCTGTAGGCGGTAAACATCGCTTTTGTTGATTTACCTAATGCCAGTTGTGGATCGGCTTGCAACCGCAAATCGATTGCCTGCGCGGAATGCATCAATTCAATGCCATAAATAATGTTCAAATTATCAACCACCTGTTTCAGTCTTCTGGCTGCATGGTCGTTATTGGCACCGGTATCTTCAATGCCTCCGGCAACCGGTTGAATATCGAAAGAAACAGGATTGGCGAGATCAACATTTTCTGCATGCAGCGCGACAAAAGGAATATGCAGCGAACCGAAGCCGTGACCTTTATTACCGGGTGCCGACAGGAAGCGCGTTAAACCCGTAAAGTGATCATCTTCCAGGTGCAGCGAGCGACGCATACTGTTATGCGAAACATGCACTAACGCCACGGTCAGACGCTGGGTGGCAAGCGCAACAGGTAACGATTCGAAGTTTGCCGTCGGGAAAATCCCGCCGCTGATTGCGCCATCTTTAACAAAATATTGCGCGACCTGGCTGGAATCCTGGTACGCCTTATCAGCATTCAGCACAGTTGCCGGGTTATCGTCAGAACTGTTGATCTGCACGGTAATGATATCTTCTGCGTCATGTAGCGCACGTACCGACTCAGAAAGGGTATACACCGTTGTTCTGAACGATAACGGATCCTGCAATGCGCGTTTGTCATCCTTATGCCATAAATAAGAACCGATTAACGCATCGCGGATCTCTTTCGCGGAATCAGCCAACTGCGGGAAAGGACGCACGCCGATCGACTGCGGCAGTACCGGCGCGACGTTACCATTCAACGCTTCCAGACTCATAGCGAAAACCACCGGGCTGACATTCAGCAACTGGCGTGCCGACCGTACCGCTTCAATCGCATACGCCGTGCCAACGCTGTTGTTCGACAAAATCGCCAGCATATCTTTACCCTGCGGCACCAGTGGTTTAAGCCCCACTTTCGCCAGCGCATCGCCACCACTCATTTCCACGCCATTAACCCGCGCTTTCCATTCCCCCATCATCACCAGGCCAACGTGTGATGCGAGCATAATATCTGCTGCGCCAATGCTTCCACGCGCCGGAATTAAAGGTGTAACGCCGCGATTAATAAATTCAGCATACAGTTCGGCAATATAAGGCTGCGCTCCGGTTTGCCCATGCAGCATGGTATTTAAACGTAATACCATTGAGAGACGAGCAAGATAATCCGGTAACATTGAGCCGACGCCTGCAGAATGGGCGCGCAGCGCGGCAGCATTAAATTTTTTCGACGCGTCAATCACCTCTGGCGTTAAATTTCCTTTGGCATCAAATATGGGCTGATCTTTATTTAGCCCCACGCCCACGGTTAAACCGTAAACAGGTGTTCCAGAATGCGCGGCGGTCATCACCAAATCATAACTTTTTTCCATTCGATCCATGGCTTTCGGCGCGATTTTGACGTCGTTATCACCTAACGCAATTGACCAGGCCTGGTCAATTGAGAGATGTTCGCCATCCAGCGTAATGGTTGATTTTGCCATCGCGATGGAGCAAACGCTCCAGAGCACAACGGTGACAGTGACTCTTCGTATCAATCCTTTCATTGTGTTTCCTTATCATGATGAGTTTAACAACGGGTTACTGCGACAACGTCTTAATTTGTCTTATCTTTTTCCCCCGCCGAACAATGCTGGTCACCAGGCGAGCGGCAACTTTCGCAGTCAAATTATCGCGATCCAGTTCCGGGTTAAGTTCGGCAATATCCGCAGCAATCAACTTCTCGCTACCGGCGATTAAATTCACAATGGCTTCAGTAATATTTAACGGCACGCCTAACGGTGATGGCGCAGAAACGCCGGGAGCCTGATACCCCGGTAGGACATCGAGACAAATCGTTAAATAAATAGCGTCACACGCCTGAATATCTGCCGAGAGCGCATTAATAACCTCATGCAAATCGCTTTCAAATTGCAGAGATTCGTCCAGCCAATAACGCACGCCGAGGCTATCAGCGCGATCAAATAACGCCTGAGTATTGGCAAAACGGCTTATTCCCAGCACGCGATAACTAAATGGTTTGCCATGCTGCGTGTTCCACTCCTGCATCTGGCGAAATGGCGTACCTGAATTGGCCTTTTCAGCCATCCGTAAATCAAAATGCGCGTCAAGGTTGATAATCAGCAGTCGCTGGATATCAGGGCGCGACTGCATAATCCCCTGAAATGTTCCCCACGCCACTTCATGACCACCGCCCAGAACCAGCGGAAAACTGTTACGCGCAATGACCGTGGCAACGTTTGTCGCCAGACAGTTTTGTGCGGATTCCAGCGCCTGTTCCTCACTTTGCACATCGCCCATATCAAAAATAGCGTCTTCATTGAGCACCGGCATATTGCCCAATATGCTGCGTAATGCACCCGGCCCACCTGCTGCGCCCGTTCGCCCACCGTTACGTTGTACGCCGTCATCAACGGCAAAACCTATCAGCGTACAGCCTCCAAGGCTTTGTTCACTAAACGGTTGCACATGCTGATGCCAGCGAGTGCTGACGCCGGTTTCCTGCGAGTCAACACGCCCACTCCACGGCAAAAATGTTTGCTTCATTACCAACTCCTTTTTCCACCGACAATCAGCCCCTGACAAGGCTGGTGCCCAAACCAATAGGCCAGTTCACGTGGATGATTTAGATCCCAGACCGCCATATCCGCCCGTAACCCCGGCGCAAGTTCCCCCCGATCAATAAGTCCAAGTGCCTTTGCCGCATTACGCGTAACGCCCTGAACGGCTTCCAGCGGTGTCATGCGGAACAGCGTACAGGCCATATTGATCATCAATGGCAATGACATATTGGGAGACGTTCCGGGGTTATGGTCCGTGGAGATGGCAATTGGCACGCCCGCTACCCGCAAAGCGGCAATCGGCGGTAGATGGGTTTCGCGCAGGAAGTAATAGGCCCCGGGGAGCAGAACCGCCACCGTTCCGGCCGCTTTCATGGCAACGATCCCCGATTCGCTAAGGTATTCCAGATGATCGCAGGACAGCGCAGAAAACGCCGCCGCCAGCGCCGCACCTTGCTGGTCAGAAAGCTGTTCGGCATGGAGTTTTACCGGCACTCCATAGTGTTGCGCTTTACTGAAAACGCGCCGTACCTGGTCTGGGCTAAAGGCGATGTTTTCACAAAAAGCATCAACTGCATCAATCAGCCCCTGTCCATGCAGGACGCCCATCCAGTCGCAAAGCGCTGTAATGTAATCATCACTGCGTCCGGCAAACTCTGGCGGTAAACTGTGCGCCCCAAGAAAAGTAGACTGAATACGTAACCCGGTAGATTCCTGTAAGCGGCGAATGACGCGCAAACAGCGCGCTTCATCTTCCAGCGTCAAGCCATAACCGGATTTTATTTCCAGCGTACTGACGCCTTCACGCAACCAGTTTTGTAGTCGCTGCGCCGCCAGTTCAAACAGTTGCGTTTCGCTGGCAGCCCGCGTGGCATTGACGGTAGATAAGATCCCGCCGCCCGCTCTCGCAATATCTTCATAAGCCACACCTTGCAGCCGCATCTCAAACTCATTCGCCCGCTGGCCGCCATACACCAGATGCGTATGGCAATCCACCAGGCCAGGCGTCAGCAACTTACCCTGCAGGTCGTGTTCCTCTGTAATGTCCGCCGTCAGTTCGCGAGGGATCTGCGTCGCTTTGCCAAACCAGACAATAGTGTCGCCACGGCTGATTAATGCACCGTTTTCAATCACTCCCCAATCGTTAGCGGAAAGCGTCGCCAGCGTGATATTTCGCCAGAGCGTTAATGCACTCATAAGGATTTTTCCCCTCGTAAATAATAAAGCCACCAGCCTGCCAGTTCATCGGCAGAAACTTTTTGCTGTGGTTCGAAACGCCAGGGCTTGCCATCAGGCTGAGCCAGCCATAACAGCGTATTCGTAGCTACAAACGTCCTCTTCTCGCCGCTTATCCACTCCCCGTCACACAACGTGAACAGCCCCGCTTGCGCGAGTGACGGAGGGAGCCAGTCAACGGCACTTTGCACCCGCAACATCCCCACATCAGCTTCCCGCGCCATGACATTGAGATCGCGAACAGTCCCGCCCAGCAACTGGCAATCCGGCATCGCTTCACCTGGGAAAATTAAGGCGGGATCGTGACGTTGCAGGTTGATGATCGAATCGACAAACGTCAGTTTCACCCCTTCCCCATCGAGGATCGCGAGACCACGTACCACGCCTGGCCACGCCGAAAAAGGACCGTCCTGACTGACATTCGCCATACTGATGCGCAACAACCAGTTTTCATCATCAGGCCAGGCAAGCAGTTGTCGGGTAAAACCTCCGCCGTTACGCCACGATTGCAGAGGCTTATCCAGTGCAGATATCAGCATCACATCCATATTACGACTCGGGATAAATAGTCTGGGCAGGGACACTGGTGGTGCGTTTCGCCCACGGGTAATAGATAACGGCAGTCATTAACAAACCGATAATCCAGGAAATATCCGCCCCGTCCATCAGTACAGAAATGGGCCCCTGATACAGTTTTTGATTCAGGAAGGGGATCTGCACCAGCACACCAATTCCGTAGCAAACCAACGCGGTTTTGTTATACGCGCCATAGCGTCCCTCCGGTGTATAAAGTGCCGGAATATCGGTTTTACCTTGTGAGATGAAGTAGTAGTCGATGAGATTGATAGCGCTCCACGGCACAAATACCGTCAACAGCAGCAGAACGAAGTTTTTGAAATTATTCAAAAAGTCTGCGCTTGCCGCCAGCGCGACGACCATCGACAACAGCACGAAACCTACAACGTAGGCAGCGCGAACACGCTGTGAAACCTGGCTGCGATTGTTAAAGGCGCTGACGGTCGCCAGAATCGACATAAAGCCGCCGTAGGCATTCAAACAGTTAACCGTCAGTTTGCCGCAAACAATCACCGTATAAATCAGAATGGCAAACGTTGGCCCGGCTAACTCGCCCATAAAACCGACCTGATCTTTCAGGAAGTTAGCACCGCAAGCAGCAACAAGAACGCCAAAGGTCATGGCACATTGCGCGCCGAGCGTGGTTCCCAAAAAGGTGGCAAAGAAGATAGATTTTGCAGGGGTATCAGCCGGTAAATAGCGGGAATAATCAGAGGCGTATGGTGCAAACGTTAGTTGCCATCCTGCAGAGAGGGCTATCGTTAATAAAAATATAGAAAAACTAAAAGGTTTTTGACCAAATGCCGCAGCCACATCGTAGTGACCGCTAAGTTGAGTGGCCAGGTAAATAAACCCCAGAATACTTAATATCCCTGCAACACGGCCAACGACGTGAATAAGTTTATAACCGACCAATGCGATCATCGCGGTAAGCATACCGAAAATAATAATTCCGGTCGATGCTGACTCAAAACCAAATATCCGGTTAATCGCCTGACCGGATAATACCGTACCCGTCGCGGCAAATCCGAGATACATAATAATCACCATCAGTAACGGTAGCGCCGCCCCTTTGACACCAAAGCGAATACGACTGGAGATCATCTGTGGTAATCCCAGCTTTGCGCCCTGTGACGAGTGCAACGCCATAACCGCACCGCCGATAATATTACCGATTAATAAACCAATAATTGCTGACATGGCTTCAGAGCCAAAAATAATCGCTAACGCGCCGTCCACCACGGCGGTAATTTGTAAGTTAGCACTTAGCCACAAAGTAAACTGGCTGGAGGGCGCGCCATGGCGAGCGGACTCAGGAACGGCGTTAATAGTATTTGATTCTAAAACCGGTTTTTTACTGCGGATAGGGCTGCTTGATTCCATGAAAAAGTCTCCTGCAAAATGAGAGGTCATTTTTTGAAACAGCAAAAGAGGGTCGAGAGATATTTCTTTCGACGATGTAATGAATATTTTTTGATAATTATTGTTATACAGGCGGATTACTTTCCGCCTGTATTAGCGCAAATATTAAATAACAGCGTTAATATTTAGCGAATCATCGGCAATTTCAGACCATAATTTTTGGCACATTCAATAGCGGCTTCATAACCGGCATCAGCGTGACGCATAACGCCTGACGCACAGTCATTAACCAGCACACGCGCCAGGCGTTTTTCAGCTTCTTCGCTACCATCAGCAACAATGACCATCCCGGCGTGCTGGGAATATCCCATCCCAACGCCGCCGCCATGATGCAGAGACACCCACGTTGCCCCGCCCGCCGTGTTGAGCAGACCATTGAGCAACGGCCAGTCAGATACCGCGTCACTGCCATCGAGCATACTTTCGGTTTCGCGGTTCGGGCTGGCGACAGAGCCGGTATCAAGATGATCGCGACCAATCACAATCGGCGCTTTTAATTCACCGTTGCGTACCATTTCATTGAATGCCAGCCCCGCCAGGTGACGCTCGCCAAGCCCCAGCCAGCAAATTCGTGAAGGCAAGCCCTGGAAAGCAATACGCTCGCGCGCCATATCCAGCCAGCGGTGCGTCAGCACGTTATTGGGGAACAGCTCTTTAATTTTGGCATCAGTCTTATAGATATCTTCCGGGTCACCAGACAGCGCTACCCAACGGAACGGGCCTTTGCCTTCACAGAACATTGGGCGAATATAAGCAGGGACAAAGCCCGGGAAATCAAAGGCATTTTGCAGACCTTCATTGAAGGCTACCTGACGGATATTGTTGCCATAATCGACAACCGGAATACCCATCGCCTGGAAGTCCAGCATCCCCTGGACATGCGCCACACAACTTTGTGCGGCGTCTTTTTGCAGCCTGGCGTGTTGTTGCGGATCTTGTTGTGCCGCACGCCATTGTTCTACGCTCCACCCCATCGGCAAATAGCCGTTAATCAGATCGTGGGCAGACGTCTGGTCAGTGACCAGATCCGGTTTGATCGCCCCCTGACGTGCACGTTTCACCAGTTCAGGAACAATTTCTGCCGCATTGCCCAGTAGCGCGATAGAAACGGCGTCTTTGCGCTCGGTGTGGTATTTAATCAGCGCCAGTGCATCATCGAGATCTTTCGCCTGTTTATCGACATAACGGGTACGCAGACGGAAGTCGATGCTACTTTGCTGACACTCAATATTTAATGAACATGCCCCTGCCAGAGTCGCCGCCAGCGGTTGTGCTCCCCCCATGCCACCCAGACCCGCAGTCAGGATCCACTTTCCGCTTAGCGAATTGTTGTAGTGCTGACGCCCCGCCTCAACAAAGGTTTCAAACGTTCCCTGCACAATGCCCTGGCTACCAATGTAGATCCACGAACCGGCGGTCATCTGTCCATACATGAACAGACCTTTGCGATCGAGTTCGTTGAAGTGATCCCAGTTGGCCCATTGCGGCACCAGGTTAGAGTTGGCGATCAACACACGTGGCGCGTCAGTATGGGTTTTAAATACACCAACGGGTTTACCGGACTGAACCAGCAGCGACTCATCGGGTTCCAGATTTTTCAGGGATTCCAGAATCTGGTCGAAACACTCCCAGTTACGTGCCGCGCGGCCAATACCGCCGTACACCACCAGATGTTGCGGATTTTCAGCCACGTCTGGATCAAGGTTGTTCTGCAACATCCGATAGGCAGCTTCGATCTGCCAGTTTTTGCAATGCAGTTGAGTACCTTGTGGCGCATGGATGACGCGGCTGGTATCAATACGAGGATCTGAAGGCTTACTCATGAATCTTCTCCTGTTACTGGATAAAATTAAATGCTGTAATCGCCCAGAAAGATGAGCGAATGAATACAGAAACGGCTTATATAATTCCTGTTTATAATTTCGTATTATTAATTCATTTAGTGAATTTAATTTCTATAGCATATTCACCGTGAATATAAATTCAAAAAATTGCCAACGCTTTGTATGCGAATTCAATATGCTTAATTTAACTTTTGGAAAAAGTGATATTGTTGGCAAAATATTTTCTCATTTGAACATATGAATATGATGAGATTGCAAGATGTCTGTAATTTAATTATTCGCAAAAACGTATTCACGACAGCTAATCATTAACGTAATAGCCGAAAAACCAGCGTTGTATCAAGAAAATAATACATTGATATATAGCGACATTTAAAAACAACCATTAATTTTCAAGCATAAGAGCATGTCTTGTTATCATTAATACATATTCTATTCTTATCATCCTTAAAATAACAAACCCTAACTAAAAAAGCTGGCAAACATATAAAATTTTAAAATATGAACCCTGGAGAATATAATTTTTCATTTTCAACAAAATGGCATCAAGAAAAAGCGGTGGTAGCTTATAGCGATATTGATTCACTTATCGAAGCCCCGCAGGAGACAGGATTGATTCAACCAGCAGTCAGATTTCGACCGTGGTTAACGTTTAAGGCATAAAAAAGGCCATCATAAGATGGCCAACCATGTCGAAACCGACAGCCCTTCGCCATTCCTGTAGAGGGACGCGGCGAGGGCTATTTCTTATTACAGATATTTATTTCAGAACAGTTTTCAGTGCTTCACCGATGTCAGCCAGGCTGCGAACGGTTTTCACGCCTGCGGCTTCCAGGGCAGCAAATTTCTCATCCGCAGTCCCTTTACCACCGGAAATGATTGCACCTGCGTGACCCATACGTTTGCCTTTCGGCGCAGTCACACCGGCAATGTAACCCACAACTGGCTTGGTGACGTGCTCTTTGATGTACGCAGCCGCTTCTTCTTCGGCGCTACCGCCGATCTCACCGATCATCACGATCGCTTCGGTCTGCGGATCTTTTTCGAACATTTCGAGAATGTCGATAAAGTTAGAGCCAGGGATCGGATCGCCGCCGATACCGACACAGGTAGACTGACCGAAACCGTAATCCGTGGTCTGTTTAACTGCTTCATAAGTCAGCGTACCGGAACGGGAAACGATACCCACTTTACCAGGGCGATGGATGTGGCCCGGCTGGATACCGATTTTACACTCACCCGGAGTGATTACGCCCGGGCAGTTCGGGCCAATCATGCGCACGCCCGCTTCGTCCAGTTTCACTTTCACGGTCAGCATATCCAGCGTCGGGATGCCCTCAGTGATGGTGATGATAAGCTTAATGCCTGCGTCGATGGCTTCCAGAATGGAGTCTTTGCAGAACGGTGCTGGTACGTAGATAACAGAAGCAGTGGCACCAGTGGCAGCTACTGCTTCACGCACGGTGTTGAACACTGGCAGGCCAAGGTGGGTAGTGCCGCCTTTACCTGGAGTTACGCCGCCCACCATTTTAGTGCCGTATGCAATGGCCTGTTCAGAGTGGAAAGTCCCCTGGCTACCGGTAAAGCCCTGGCAGATAACCTTGGTGTTTTTATCAATTAAAATGGACATTATTTCCCCTCCACTGCGGCAACAACCTGCTGAGCTGCATCCGTCAGACCTTTTGCTGCAATAATATTCAGGCCGCTGTCAGCCAGTTTCTTCGCGCCGAGTTCGGCGTTGTTACCTTCCAGACGTACGACAACCGGGACGTTAACACCCACTTCTGCTACCGCGCCGATGATACCGTCAGCAATCAGGTCGCAACGAACGATACCGCCAAAGATGTTAACCAGAACGGCTTTTACTTTTTCGTCAGAGAGGATGATTTTGAATGCTTCGGTCACGCGTTCTTTGGTTGCACCACCGCCAACATCGAGGAAGTTAGCCGGTTCACCGCCGTGCAGTTTAACGATGTCCATCGTGCCCATCGCCAGGCCTGCGCCGTTAACCATACAACCGATGTTGCCGTCCAGCGCTACGTAGTTCAGTTCCCACTGTGCAGCCTGCGCTTCACGCGGATCTTCCTGCGACTGGTCGCGCATTTCGCGCAGATCAGGCTGGCGGAACAGTGCGTTACCATCAGCGCCCAGTTTGCCGTCGAGGCAGATAAGATCGCCCTGTTTGGTGATAACCAACGGGTTGATTTCGATCAGCGCCAAATCCCGTTCCAGGAAAATGGTCGCCAGGCCCATGAAAATTTTGGTGAACTGTTGAACCAGTTTACCTTCCAGACCCAGTTTGAACGCCAGCTCGCGTCCCTGATACGGCATCGGGCCGGTCAGCGGATCAAGCGCAACTTTGTGGATCAGGTGCGGGGTTTCTTCCGCCACTTTTTCGATTTCCACGCCACCTTCAGTGGAGGCCATAAAGACCACGCGGCGGGAGCTACGGTCAACAACGGCACCAAGATACAGCTCTTTCGCGATATCGGTCGCCGCTTCAACCAGAATCTGGTTAACCGGTTGTCCATTGGCGTCTGTTTGATACGTTACCAGACGCTTGCCCAGCCAGTTTTCTGCAAAAGCACGGATGTCTTCTTTGCTGTTTACCACTTTCACACCGCCCGCTTTACCGCGGCCACCAGCGTGAACCTGACATTTCACTACCCACGGACCGGCACCGATTTTTGAAGCGGCTTCTTCTGCTTCGCGCGGAGTAGTACAGGCATAACCCACCGGTGCTGGTAAGCCATAGCGGGCAAAAAGTTGTTTTGCCTGATATTCATGTAAGTTCATGTATTCTGTCCATCCTTTAGTAATCGTTATCTTTTAAACCGTAGACCGAATGTGACGTATCGCTTCCGGATATTGTCGGATGCGGCGCGAGCGCCTTATCCGACCTACATCAGAGTCACCCGTAGGCCTGATAAAACGCGTTAAGCGTCGCATCAGGCATCGCTTGTCGGATGCAGCGCGAGCGCCTTATCCGACCTACATCGGAGTCACCC
>NZ_KE138676.1:0-25484 GCF_000408325.1 Escherichia sp. KTE52 | reverse complement strand
CATCGGAGTCACCCGTAGGCCTGATAAAACGCGTTAAGCGTCGCATCAGGCATCATTCATCGGATGCGGCGATAACGCCTTATCCAGTCTACAGTGCAGGTGAGGCTTAAACTACTACACGTCCAGCAGCAGACGCGTCGGATCTTCCAGCAACTCTTTGATTGTCACCAGGAAACCCACGGATTCGCGACCATCGATCAGGCGGTGATCGTAGGACAGCGCCAGGTACATCATCGGCAGGATCTCAACCTGACCATTCACCGCCATCGGACGATCTTTAATAGCGTGCATGCCCAAAATTGCGCTCTGCGGCGGGTTGATGATAGGCGTAGACATCAGGGAACCGAACACACCACCGTTGGTGATGGTAAAGTTACCACCGGTCAGATCTTCAACCGTCAGCTTGCCGTCACGGCCTTTCACAGCCAGCTCTTTGATTTTCTTCTCAATGTCAGCCATGCCGAGGGTATCGACATCACGCAGAACCGGCGTTACCAGACCGCGCGGCGTAGAAACTGCCATGCTAACGTCGAAATAGTTGTGGTAAACCACATCATCGCCATCAATAGATGCGTTCACTTCCGGGTAACGTTTCAGCGCTTCAACAACCGCTTTCACATAGAAGGACATAAAGCCCAGACGGATGCCGTGGCGTTTTTCAAACGCTTCACCATACTGCTTACGCAGATCCATAATCGGCTTCATGTTGACTTCGTTGAACGTGGTCAGCATAGCGGTGGAGTTTTTCGCTTCCAACAGACGCTCTGCCACGCGCTTACGCAGACGAGTCATCGGTACACGTTTTTCGCTACGAGCAGCCAGTGCTGGTTGAGCCGCCGGAGCAGTTGCTGCCGGAGTTGCATCTTTCGCCGGGGCTTTCGCCAGATGTTTTTCCACATCTTCACGGGTCAGACGACCGCCAACACCGGTGCCTTTAATAGCGCTGGCATCGAGATTGTGTTCAGCCAGCAGGCGACGGATCGCCGGGCTTAACGCGTCGTTGTTTTGCTCTTCCAGAGACGCCTGCTGACGTTGCGCAGGCGTGGACGCTTTCTCTTCAGATTTAGCGCTGGTTTCTTTACCCGCGCTATTGCCTTCACGCAGGCGGCCGAGGATCTGACGAGACGTTACGGTTGTACCTTCATCTTCCAGAACCGCATCCAGAATGCCGTCTGCTGATGCCGGTACTTCCAGTACCACTTTGTCAGTTTCGATTTCCACCAGCACTTCATCACGTACGACTGCGTCGCCGGGTTTTTTATGCCAGGTTGCGACGGTGGCATCAGCTACGGATTCAGGCAGGTCAGGGACCAGAATATCTACGCTACTCATTTTGTATCCTTTATTTATTCGACGTTCAGCGCGTCATTAACCAGATCTTGTTGCTGTTTCTGGTGAACGGACATATATCCTACCGCCGGAGAGGCGGAGGCCGGGCGGCCTGCATAACGCAGAGAAGCCCCAAACGGAATCACTTCACGGAAATGATGCTGGCTGCAGTACCATGCGCCCTGGTTGAGCGGCTCTTCCTGGCACCAGACAAAATCCTTGACGTGAGCAAACTGCTGCAACACTTCCTGCATCGCTTTATGCGGGAACGGGTAGAGTTGCTCGATACGCACGATGGCGACATCTTGTTGATTGTTCTTACGGCGTTGTTCAAGCAGGTCGTAATAAACCTTACCAGAACACATCACTACGCGCTTCACGCCCTTCGGATCAAGCTCGTCGATTTCACCGATGGCTGGCAGGAAGGTGCCGTTCGCCAGCTCTTCGAGGCTGGAAACCGCCAGCGGATGACGCAGCAGCGATTTCGGTGACATGACCACCAGCGGACGACGCATCCCGCGCAGCGCCTGGCGACGCAGCATGTGGTAAACCTGTGCCGGAGTAGACGGTACGCAAACCTGCATGTTTTGCTCGGCGCAAAGTTGCAGATAACGTTCCAGACGCGCGGAGGAGTGCTCCGGCCCCTGCCCTTCGTAACCGTGCGGCAGCAGCATCACCAGACCACACATACGGCCCCATTTCTGTTCGCCGGAGGAGATGAACTGGTCAATAACGACCTGGGCACCGTTGGCAAAGTCACCGAACTGTGCTTCCCAGATGGTCAACGTCCGCGGTTCTGCGGTGGCATAACCGTATTCAAATGCCAGCACTGCTTCTTCAGACAGTACGGAGTCCCAGACGCGGAACGCGCCCTGACCGTTATGAATATGTTGCAGCGGCGTATAAGTGGAGCCGTTGGACTGGTTGTGAATCACTGCGTGACGGTGGAAGAAGGTTCCGCGACCGGAGTCTTCACCAGACAGACGAACCGGAATACCTTCATCAACCAGCGTGGCGTAAGCAAGGTTTTCCGCGCCGCCCCAGTCAAACAGTTTTTCACCGGCCGCCATCGCCTGGCGATCACCATAAATCTTGGCAACGCGAGACTGCATCTCAATGGCTTCTGGCACCGTGCTGATACGTTTTGCCAGTTCCTGCAAACGCTTCATCTCAACCTTGTTCGGGTATTCTTCATCCCATTCGTGGTTGAGATACGGCGACCAGGTGAAAGAGTGCATGTTCATCGGACGCCACTCAGCCACTACGCAATCGCCCGCATCCAGCGCATCGCGGTACAGGTTAACCATCTCGGTGGCATCTTCCAGCGTCGCCACTTTTTCCTGCTCCAGCTTGTCCGCGTAGATTTTGCGCGGCGTCGGATGTTTTTTGATTTTCTGATACATCAGCGGCTGGGTTGCACTCGGCTCGTCGGCTTCGTTGTGGCCGTGACGGCGGTAGCATACCAGGTCGATGAAAACATCACGTTTGAAGGTGTTACGGAAATCGAGCGCCAGACGGGTAACAAAGGCAACCGCTTCCGGATCATCCGCATTAACGTGGAAAATCGGTGCCTGTACCATCTTACCAATATCAGTACAGTACGGCGTAGAACGGGCATCCAGCGGGTTAGAGGTAGTGAAGCCCACCTGGTTGTTGATAACGATACGCACCGTACCGCCAACTTCATAACCACGCGCTTTCGACATGTTCAGGGTTTCCTGAACTACGCCCTGTCCGGTCACTGCGGCATCACCGTGGATGGTGATTGGCAGCACTTTGTTGCTGCTCGGCTCATCAAGTCTGTCCAGACGGGCACGAACAGAACCGATAACCACCGGGCTTACAATCTCAAGGTGAGACGGGTTAAACGCCAGCGCCAGGTGTACCAGGCCGCCATCGGTCTGGAAGTCAGACGAGAAGCCCATGTGGTATTTCACGTCGCCCGTGCCGAGGTGTTCTTTATGTTTACCGGCAAACTCATCGAACAAGTCTTGCGGTTTTTTACCCAGCACGTTCACCAGCACGTTCAGACGACCACGGTGCGCCATACCGAGAACCACTTCACGGGTGCCGCTGTTGCCTGCATGGCGGATCATCTCTTTAAGCATCGGGATTAACGCGTCACCGCCTTCCAGCGAGAAGCGTTTTGCGCCAGGGAATTTTGCGCCGAGGTAACGTTCAAGGCCTTCAGCGGCGGTCAGTTCGCTTAAGAAGCGTTTTTTCTCTTCGCTATTGAACGTCGCGCGACCAGACTCGATACGCTGTTGGATCCAGCGTTTTTCTTCGGTGCTGGTAATGTGCATATACTCGGCACCAATCGGGCCGCAGTAGGTTTGCTTGAGAGCTTCCAGCAGCTCGCCGAGTTTCATGGTTTCTTTGCCGCTGGCAAATGAACCGACGTTGAAGGTCTCCTGGAAGTCTGCTTCGGTCAGATCGTGGAAAGACGGATCCAGATCGGCCACTTTATCTTGCTGCCACAGTCCCAGCGGATCGAGATTCGCATGCTGGTGACCACGGAAGCGGTATGCGTTAATGAGCTGCAGGACTTTAACCTGCTTCACATTGGTGTCAGGGTCGGAGATCGTTGAAGAGTAACGTGAAGCATCTTTCGCCAGGCGGCGGAAATATTCACGCGTTTGAGAGTGGAATTGATCCGGTTTGACTCCCGTACCAGGTAACTGCTGGAACGTCGAACGCCAGTTAGCGTCAACCGAGTCAGGATCGGTTAAGAAGTCTTCATAGAGCTGTTCTATCCAGCTCTGGTTTGCGCCAGAGAGGTAAGAAGAGTCCAACCAGGCTTTCAAAGCGCTGTTCTGCATCGTGATCCCTTAAGCATCTTTTTTATGCTTACTTAATACTCTAAATAGTTCACGTTTCAGGAAGTTGGTCAGCTTGTGAATCCCCGGGAGCTTACACTCAGTAAGTGACCGGGGTAAGCAAGCGCAACCAACGCACATGCAACGTGAAATATGACGAGTATTTTCGCCGTGGATACTACCACGCACAATGATGTGCGTGCCGGGGTTCACTTGTTGCGGACTTGTCGTATTTTCTGCGTCCGCTAAGGAACCTTTAAAAACTGTCTTAGTGTCAGGGGCAGTTTTTAAAGATTTCCTGCATTTCTTTTGTAGGCCGGATAAGGCGTTCACGCCGCATCCGGCTCTGGTTGCCTGATGCGACGCTTGCGCATCTTATCAGGCCTGAGGTTTACGCATTGCGTTGCAACAACATCGACTTGATATGGCCGATGGCGCGCGTCGGGTTCAGCCCTTTTGGACAGACACTGACGCAGTTCATGATGCTGTGACAGCGGAATACACTGAATGCATCGCTCAAACCGTCAAGGCGGCTGTCAGTCTCGGTATCACGGCTATCGATAAGGAAACGATACGCCGCTAACAAGCCTGCCGGACCGATAAACTTATCGGGGTTCCACCAGAAAGACGGACAAGAGGTTGAACAACATGCGCAGAGAATACATTCATACAGCCCGTCGAGTTTTTCACGTTGCTCTGGCATTTGTAAATGCTCACGAGCTGGTAGATTTTGTCCATTATTCAACAAGTAAGGCTTAATTTTCTCATATTGGGCATAGAATTGTCCCATGTCTACCACCAAATCGCGGATCACCGGTAAACCAGGCAGCGGGCGAATCACAATCTTCTTGCCCGGCTGGTTGAGTGCCGAAATTGGGGTTATACAAGCCAGACCATTTTTGCCGTTCATGTTCAGACCGTCAGAACCGCACACCCCTTCACGGCAGGAGCGGCGGAACGACAGGCTGGAATCTTTCTCTTTGAGCTGAATAAGCGCATCCAGCAGCATCATGTCGCGACCTTCTTCCGCTTCCAGGGTGTAATCCTGCATACGCGGAGCATCATCAACATCCGGGTTATAGCGATAAATTGAAAACTCGAGTCTCATTTTCCTGTCTCCGCATTAGTAAGTACGAATCTTCGGCGGGAATGCCGGGCGCAGTTTCGGTTCCATGTTGACGCTACGTCGCGTCATGGATTCCGACTCTGGCAGATACAGGGAGTGGCACAGCCAGTTTTCATCATCACGATCCGGGAAGTCGAAGCGGCTATGCGCGCCACGGCTTTCGGTACGGAAATTAGCAGAAACAGCCGTTGCATAAGCCGTTTCCATCAGGTTATCCAGTTCCAGGCACTCAACGCGCTGAGTGTTGAACTCACTGGAGGTGTCATCCAGACGAGCATTTTTCAGCCGCTCGCGGATCACTTTCAACTGCTCAAGGCCTTTCGCCATCGCATCACCTTCCCGGAATACCGAGAAGTTATGCTGCATACATTCTTGCAGTGCTTTGCGAATCGCCACCGGATCTTCACCGTTACGGTTGTTGTTCCAGCGATTCATGCGTTCCAGAGAGGCTTCAACATCAGACTCGCTGGCATCGCGCAGTGCACCCTGTTCACTGATAGATTCTTGCAGATGCAGACCCGCCGCTCGTCCAAATACCACCAGATCCAGCAGAGAGTTACCGCCAAGACGGTTAGCGCCGTGTACCGATACACAGGCAATTTCGCCCACCGCAAACAGCCCTGGAATCACCACATCTTCGCCTTTCTCGTTCACGCTCAGCGCCTGACCAGTCACTTTGGTCGGAATACCGCCCATCATGTAGTGGCAGGTTGGGATAACCGGAATCGGTTCTTTCACCGGATCGACGTGAGCAAAGGTTCGGGAGAGTTCAAGGATACCCGGCAGACGGGATTCAAGAACTTCTTTACCCAGGTGGTCGAGTTTCAGTTTTGCGTGTGGCCCCCACGGACCATCACAGCCGCGACCTTCACGGATTTCGATCATGATGGAACGCGCCACCACATCACGCCCCGCCAGGTCTTTGGCGTTCGGTGCATAACGCTCCATAAAGCGTTCGCCATGTTTGTTCAGCAGATAACCGCCTTCACCACGACAACCTTCAGTCACCAGCACACCCGCACCCGCAATGCCGGTCGGGTGGAACTGCCACATTTCCATATCCTGCACTGGTACGCCAGCACGGATAGCCATGCCAACGCCGTCGCCGGTATTAATGTGGGCGTTAGTGGTGGACTGATAAATACGCCCTGCCCCGCCAGTCGCCAGCACTGTCGCGCGAGCTTTAAAGTAAACCACTTCACCAGTTTCGATGCACAGTGCGGTACAACCGACCACCGCGCCATCCTGGTTTTTCACCAGATCCAGCGCATACCACTCGGAGAAAATCGTGGTGTGATTTTTCAGGTTCTGTTGGTAAAGCGTGTGCAACAGTGCATGACCGGTACGGTCAGCCGCCGCCGCAGTACGTGCCGCCTGCTCACCGCCGAAGTTTTTCGACTGGCCGCCAAATGGACGCTGATAAATACGACCATCATCAAGGCGCGAGAACGGCAGGCCCATATGTTCCAGTTCCAGAATCGCTTCCGGCCCGGTTTTACACATATATTCAATCGCGTCCTGGTCACCGATATAGTCCGACCCTTTGACGGTGTCGTACATATGCCATTCCCAGTTATCTTCATGGGTATTACCCAGCGCAACGGTAATGCCGCCTTGCGCAGAAACAGTATGGGAACGGGTCGGGAAGACTTTGGAAAGCAGCGCACAGGTCTGGCCGCTCTGGGAAATTTGCAGCGCCGCGCGCATACCTGCGCCACCGGCACCAATCACAACTGCATCAAATTCTCTGACTGGCAATTTCATCACACACCCCACACCACAACGAATCCATAAATCACGTAAACCACCAGCGCAACAACAATTACCAGTTGCAGCATCAGACGCAAGGCCAGCGGTTTAACGTAGTCGGTCAACACCTGCCACATGCCGATCCAGGCATGAATCAAGATGGAAAACAGCGCCAGCAGGGTAAACACTTTGGTGAACGCAGAGGCAAAGAAACCGATCCAGACTTCATATGTCAGCTCGCTACTGGTAGCGAAAAAACCAACCATATAAATGATGTAGAGCGTCAGGACGATAGCGGTGGCGCGAACGAGGATGAAATCATGTACGCCATTGCGTCCTAATGCGGAGGCGTTGCTTACCATACGAGGACTCCTGCAAGAAGTGAAAGCACGACAGTGATAACAAAGGAGATTTTGGCGGAGCGTTTACCCGCTTCGAATGTTTCTTCCAGATAGCCAAAATCCATCATCATGTGGCGAATACCTACGACGACGTGATATGCCAGAGCGGTAAGGATGCCCCACATGATAAATTTGACGAAGAAGCTGCCCATAATGGCGGAAGCTTGTTCGAAACCTTCGGGGGAAGAGAGACTGGAACCCAGAAGCCACAGCAGGATGCCCACTGCAACAAACGTGATCACACCGGAAACGCGATGAAGAATGGACGCTATCGCCGTGATGGGGAACCGGATGGTCTGTAGGTCCAGATTAACAGGTCTTTGTTTTTTCACATTTCTTATCATGAATAACGCCCACATGCTGTTCTTATTATTCCCTGGGGACTACGGGTACAGAGGATAACTTTCTGTTACCAGGAGACGTCGGGATTTCCTTCCTCCGGTCTGCTTGCGGGTCAGACAGCGTCCTTTCTATAACTGCGCGTCATGCAAAACACTGCTTCCAGATGCGAAAACGACACGTTACAACGCTGGGTGGCTCGGGATTGCAGGGTGTTCCGGAGACCTGGCGGCAGTATAGGCCGTTCACAAAATCATTACAATTAACCTACATATGGTTTGTCTGGTTTTATCCAGAACAGTGATCTGAGTCACGATAAAAACATTTATTTAATTTTTAATCATCTAGTTTGACAATCATTAAACAAAGTTGTTACAAACATCATCAGGAAAAGCATATAATGCGTAAAAGTTATGGGGTCACTATTTCACCTAAGATTAACTTATGTAACAGTGTGGAAGTATTGACCAATCCATCCATGACAGTTATTAGTGATAGACAGGTTTAATAATTCGGATTGCTAAGTGCTTGATTCGCCGTTTATTCGTCATCAATGAATACTTTACCTGCAAGCGCCCAGAGCTCTGTACCCAGGTTTTCCCCTCTTTCGCAGAGCGGCGAGCCAAATAACAATCGGGTAAAGCCAGGTTGATGTGCGAAGGCAAATTTAAGTTCCGGCAGTCTTACGCAATAAGGCGCTAAGGAGACCTTAAATGGCTGATACAAAAGCAAAACTCACCCTCAACGGGGATACAGCTGTTGAACTGGATGTGCTGAAAGGCACACTGGGTCAAGATGTTATTGATATCCGTACTCTCGGCTCAAAAGGTGTATTCACCTTTGACCCAGGCTTCACTTCAACCGCATCCTGCGAATCTAAAATTACTTTTATTGATGGTGATGAAGGTATTTTGTTGCACCGCGGTTTCCCGATCGATCAACTGGCGACCGATTCTAACTACCTGGAAGTCTGTTACATTCTGCTGAATGGTGAAAAACCGACCCAGAAACAGTATGACGAATTTAAAACTACGGTTACCCGCCATACCATGATCCACGAACAGATTACTCGTCTGTTCCACGCCTTCCGCCGCGACTCTCATCCGATGGCGGTCATGTGCGGTATTACCGGCGCTCTGGCGGCGTTTTATCACGACTCACTGGATGTTAACAATCCGCGTCATCGTGAAATCGCGGCGTTCCGTCTGCTGTCGAAAATGCCGACCATGGCAGCAATGTGCTACAAGTATTCCATTGGTCAGCCATTTGTTTACCCACGCAATGACCTCTCCTACGCCGGTAACTTCCTGCACATGATGTTCTCCACACCGTGCGAACCGTATGAAGTCAATCCGATTCTGGAACGCGCGATGGATCGTATTCTGATCCTGCACGCAGACCATGAACAGAACGCGTCGACCTCTACCGTGCGTACTGCTGGCTCTTCGGGTGCGAACCCGTTCGCCTGTATCGCAGCAGGTATCGCCTCTCTGTGGGGACCGGCTCACGGTGGTGCTAACGAAGCTGCGCTGAAAATGCTGGAAGAAATCAGCTCGGTGAAACACATTCCGGAATTTATGCGTCGTGCGAAAGATAAAAATGACTCTTTCCGCCTGATGGGCTTCGGTCACCGCGTGTATAAAAACTACGACCCACGCGCCACAGTAATGCGTGAAACCTGCCACGAAGTGCTGAAAGAGCTGGGCAGCAAAGATGAGCTGCTGGAAGTGGCTATGGAGCTGGAAAACATCGCGCTGAATGACCCGTACTTTATCGAGAAGAAACTGTACCCGAACGTAGATTTCTACTCCGGTATCATTCTGAAAGCGATGGGTATTCCGTCTTCTATGTTCACCGTGATCTTCGCCATGGCGCGTACTGTCGGCTGGATTGCTCACTGGAGCGAAATGCATAACGAAGGCATGAAAATCGCCCGTCCACGCCAACTGTATACTGGTTACGAAAAACGCGATTTTAAAAGCGATATCAAACGCTAGTCTTTGATTACTGCGCAGTAAATTCTTTTAACCCGTCCTCTATATGGCGGGTTAATTTTTATATGCCTAAACACAAAAAACTGTAAAAATTAAATCGAGTACAAATATCCATAAATAGGGTTAAAAAATGTGATAACTCATATTCTGAGCAGAATGATAAGTTTAATTTCATACTTCCCCGCCGGTAGCATCATTAACCCAATGAAAATTATGCATATCCAAATGCGCCCTACCTTCATCACATAAAACAATAAATTTACATAATCAATTAATGGTCCTATTACATAACAAGATTTTTAATATTGTTAAATAAAACAAAACATATTCAATTGCCAGCTCAGATATTCTTGTCACGCAATACTCTATCTCTTTATTTAAAGGACTCAGTTATGTTTAAAGGACAAAAAACATTAGCTGCACTGGCTGTATCTCTGTTGTTCACAGCACCTGTTCATGCTGCTGATGAAGGTTCCGGTGAAATTCACTTTAAAGGTGAAGTTATTGAAGCACCGTGTGAAATCCATCAGGATGATATCGATAAAGAAGTTGAACTCGGCCAGGTGACCACCAGCCACATTAATCAGTCACATCACAGCGATGTCGTTGCTGTCGACCTACGCTTAGTCAATTGCGATCTGGAAAACTCTAATAACGGTTCCGGTGGCAAGATTTCTAAAGTCGCGGTCACCTTTGACAGCTCAGCGAAAACCACCGGTGCAGACCCGATACTCAACAATACCAACACTGGAGAAGCCACCGGTGTCGGTGTGCGTTTAATGAATAAGGATCAAAGTAATATCATTTTAGGCACAGCTTCTCCGGACATCGACCTGGCACCGACGTCCAGCGAGCAAACGCTGAATTTCTTTGCCTGGATGGAACAAATTGATCAGGTTACACCAGTAACTCCAGGCGCAGTTACGGCTAACGCGACCTACGTGCTGGATTATAAATAAGTATTATTTTGGCGGCGTCATCGCCGCCTTTCTTCAAATATTTATCAGGTATGGACACCGTGAATATTTATCGACTCTCTTTTGTATCCTGTCTGGTCATGGCGATGCCTTCCGCAGTGGCGGTCGAATTCAACCTGAATGTCCTCGATAAATCAATGCGCGACCGCATTGATATTTCATTATTAAAGGAAAAAGGTGTCATTGTTCCCGGTGAATATTTTGTTAGCATTGCAGCAAATAATAACCAAATCAGTAATGGGCAAAAAATTAACTGGCAAAAAAATGGTGACAAAACCATTCCGTGCATCAATGAATTACTGGTCGATAAATTTGGCTTAAAACCTGAAGTCCGTCAGTCGTTACCACTGATAAATCAGTGCGTCGATTTTAGCTCCCGACCTGAAATGCTCTTCAATTTTGATCAGACCAATCAGCAACTGAATATCACTATTCCGCAAGCCTGGCTGGCGTGGCATTCAGAAAACTGGATGCCCCCCTCCACATGGAAAGAAGGTGTCGCCGGGATCCTGATGGATTACAACCTGTTTGCCAGCAGCTACCGCCCACAGGATGGCAGCAGCAGCACTAACCTGAACGCCTACGGAACAGTCGGAATTAACGCAGGGGCATGGCGCTTACGCAGTGATTACCAGTTGAATCAGACCGATAGCGATGATAACCATGAACAGTCAGGCGAAATATCACGCACTTATCTTTTTCGCCCATTACCGCAATTAGGTTCAAAATTAACCCTCGGTGAAACGGATTTCAGTTCCAATATTTTCGATGGCTTTTCTTATACCGGCGCGGCACTGGCGAGTGACGATCGGATGTTACCGTGGGAACTGCGCGGCTACGCCCCACAAATTAGCGGTATAGCACAAACCAATGCCACGGTGACTATCAGTCAATCAGGCCGCGTTATTTACCAGAAAAAAGTCCCGCCAGGCCCGTTTATCATTGATGACCTTAATCAGTCCGTCCAGGGTACGTTAGATGTTAAAGTGACAGAGGAAGATGGTCGTGTGAATAATTTCCAGGTGTCGGCAGCATCAACGCCCTTCCTGACGCGCCAGGGGCAGGCTCGCTATAAACTGGCCGCAGGCCAGCCACGACCCTCCATGTCACATCAAACTGAAAATGAAACCTTTTTTAGCAATGAAGTTTCCTGGGGGATGCTCTCAAATACCTCGCTGTACGGCGGCCTGCTGATTTCTGGTGATGACTACCATTCTGCCGCATTGGGTATCGGGCAAAATATGCTCTGGCTTGGCGCGCTGTCGTTTGATGTCACCTGGGCCAGTAGCCATTTTGACAACCAGCAGGACGAGCGGGGCTTAAGCTATCGCTTTAATTACAGCAAACAAGTAGATGCCACAAACAGCACGATTTCGCTCGCCGCTTATCGCTTCTCAGATCGTCATTTTCACAGCTACGCCAACTATCTGGATCACAAATACAACGACAACGATGCGCAAGATGAAAAACAGACAATCAGCTTATCCGTAGGCCAACCGATTATCCCGCTGAATCTCAACCTGTACGCCAACCTCTTACATCAGACCTGGTGGAACGCAGATGCCTCCACGACTGCCAACATCACGGCGGGCTTTAATGTTGATATTGGTGACTGGAAAGATATCTCAATCTCAACGTCGTTCAATACGACCCACTACGAAGACAAAGATCGCGACAACCAGATTTACTTGTCGATTTCATTACCCATTGGTAACGGTGGTCGAATCGGTTATGACATGCAAAACAGTAGCAGCAGCACCACACACCGCATGTCATTGAATGATACGCTGGATGAACGTAATAGCTGGGGCATGTCTGCAGGAATGCAATCCGATCGCCCGGATGATGGCGCACAGTTGAGCGGCAACTATCAACATCTGAGTTCGGCGGGCGAATGGGATCTTTCTGGCACCTATGCCGCCAATGATTACAGCTCTGTCAGCACTAGCTGGAGCGGTTCTTTCACCGCAACCCAATATGGTGCAGCGTTCCATCGCCGCAGCTCCACCAATGAACCACGGTTGATGATCAGCACCGATGGTGTGGCAGATATCCCGGTTCAGGGCCAACTCGATTATACCAATCATTTTGGTATCGCCGTGATACCGCTAATTTCCAGTTACCAGCCGTCCACCGTGGCAGTCAACATGAATGATTTACCTGACGGCGTGACGGTAGCAGAAAATGTCATCAAAGAAACGTGGATTGAAGGCGCGATTGGTTACAAATCGCTGGCATCCCGTTCCGGTAAAGACGTTAACACCATCATTCGCACCGCCAACGGCCATTTCCCACCTCTCGGTGCCGATATCCGGCAGGATGACAGCGGTATCAGCGTGGGTATGGTTGGCGAAGAAGGTCATGCCTGGTTAAGCGGTGTTGCTGAAAATCAACAATTTACCGTGATCTGGGGTGACAAACAAAGTTGCATTATTCATCTACCAGAACGTCTGGAAGACACAACAAAACGCCTGATTTTACCTTGTCATTAATTAAGGAAAAGCGAATGACATTTATTAAAGGACTGCCACTGATTCTGTTAACCGTCAGCCTGGGTAGCTACGCTGCAGTGCAACCTGATCGCACACGCATTGTGTTTAACGCCAATGATAAAGCCACCAGCCTGCGAATAGAAAACCAGAGTGACAAACTGCCTTATCTTGCTTATTCCTGGATAGAAAATGAAAAAGGGGAGAAAAGCGACGATCTTCTGGTCGCCCTGCCACCGATTCAACGTCTGGAACCGAAAGCAACATCGCAAGTGCGGATTGTAAAACAAGCATCAACTCCAAAATTGCCCGGCGATCGCGAAACGCTGTTCTACTATAACATGCGCGAAATTCCTCCAGCCCCGGATAAAAGCAGCGATCATGCGGTACTTCAGATCGCTATCCAAAGTCGTATCAAATTGTTCTGGCGACCTGCAACGTTACGCAAGAAAACAGGTGAACATGTAGAGCTGCAGTTACAGGTTAGCCAACAGAGCAACCAACTGACACTGAAAAATCCTACCGCTTATTATCTGACTATCGCCTACCTGGGGCAAAATGAAAAAGGGGTACTCCCCGGTTTCAAAACCACTATGGTCGCACCTTTCGGCTCGGTAACCACTCATACGGGAAGCTATAACGGCAGTCAATTTTACCTCGGCTACATGGATGATTACGGCGCATTGCGAATGACCACCCTGGACTGTAACGGGCCGTGTCGTTTACAGCCAGTGGAGGCGAAGAAATGAGTGCTGGCAAAGGATTATTACTTGTTATTTGTCTGCTATTTCTGCCGCTGAGGTCTGCGCTGGCGCTGGACTGTTATTTTGGTGCATCGGGTGGTCAGGTAGAAAAATCAGAAAATATTCAGCCGTTTGCTGTACCGGGTAATGCCAAACCCGGCGATAAAATCTGGGAGTCTGATGATATTAGAATTCCCGTCTATTGCGACAACAATACTAACGGCAACTTTGAGAGTGAGCATGTTTTTGCTTGGGTAAACCCGTACCCAGGCGTGCAGGACCCCTATTATCAATTAGGCGTAACCTATGAAGGTGTGGACTATGACGCCAGTCTGGGGCAAAGCCGCATCGACACGAATCAGTGTATCGATAGTAAGAAAATTGATATTTACACCCCGGAACAGATCATTGCGATGGGCTGGCAAAACAAACTTTGCTCCGGTGAGCCGACAAATATTCATAAATCACGGACTTTTATTGCACGTATGCGACTTTACGTCAAAGTCCGCACCATGCCGCCTCATGATTATCAAAGTACTCTCAGCGACTACATCGTGGTGCAATTTGATGGCGCGGGCAGTGTTAACGAAGATCCCACCGCCAGAAACCTGAAATATCATATTATCGGTCTGGAAAACATTCGCGTGCTGGATTGCAGCGTGAATTTTTCTATTACCCCAGCCAATCAGGTGATTGATTTCGGTAAATTTAATGTGCTGGATATCCGGCGGCATAACATGACAAAAACGTTCGGTATTAAAACGACCAAATCACAAAATGATCAATGCACCGACGGATTTAAGGTTAGCTCCTCGTTTTATACAGAAGAAACGTTAGTTGAAGACGATAAAGCATTACTCATTGGCAACGGACTTAAGCTGCGGTTACTGGATGAAAACGACTCGCCCTACACCTTCAACAAATACAGCGAGTATGCCGATTTCACCAGCGACATGTTGATCTACGAAAAAAACTATACGGCTGAACTTTCGTCCACGCCAGGCACTCCCATCGAGGCTGGGCCATTCGACACGGTGGTGCTTTTTAAAATTAACTACAACTGATGAGACTAATGCCCTTTGCCAGTACAGGGCATCTTATTCAGATAATTGCTGATTTTCCCCTTTTCCTTGATTGCCGTTATTTTTTCCAGGTCCGGCTTTCTTTATGCTGTATCGATACACCAAAGATAAAATAACGAGGATACGAAGGATGCCAGTCTTGCAGTGGGGAATGTTATGTGTGTTGTCACTTCTCCTTTCTATTGGCTTCCTCGCGGTACATCTCCCGGCGGCGCTATTGCTCGGACCGATGCTCGCCGGGATCATCTTCAGTATGCGCGGAGTGACCCTGCAACTCCCCCGCTCCGCTTTTCTCGCCGCGCAAGCCATTCTTGGCTGCATGATTGCGCAAAACCTCACCGGTTCTATTCTCACCACTCTGGCCGTTAACTGGCCGATTGTGTTAACTATTTTGCTGGTAACGTTGCTTTCCAGCGCCATCGTGGGCTGGTTATTGGTGCGCTATAGCTCACTGCCCGGAAATACCGGTGCCAGGGGTTCTTCCCCTGGCGGTGCGGCGGCAATGGTTGCTATGGCACAAGATTACGGCGCAGATATTCGCCTGGTGGCGTTTATGCAGTATCTGCGAGTTCTGTTTGTCGCGGGCGCGGCGGTTCTGGTAGCGCGAATGATGCTGGGCGATAACGCTGAAGCGATGAATCAGCAAATAGTCTGGTTCCCGCCCGTCAGCATAAATCTCCTGTTTACCGTCTTGCTCGCGGCCATTACTGGCACGGCGGGATGCCTGTTGCGTCTTCCTTCCGGCACGATGCTCATCCCGATGCTGGCGGGTGCGGTGCTCCAGTCTGGCGAGTTCATCACGATTGAGTTACCGGAATGGCTGCTGGCGATAGCATATATGGCGATTGGCTGGCGGATTGGGCTGGGTTTCGATAAGCAAATCTTACTGCGGGCATTACGCCCACTGCCGCAAATCCTGTTGTCGATTTTTGCACTGCTGGCTATTTGTGCCGGTATGGCGTGGGGGCTGACCTGGTTTATGCATATTGATTTTATGACCGCCTACCTCGCCACCAGCCCTGGCGGGCTTGATACGGTAGCGGTCATCGCCGCAGGGAGCAATGCCGATATGGCGCTCATCATGGCGATGCAAACCCTGCGCCTGTTCAGTATTTTGCTGACGGGGCCAGCCATTGCGCGGTTTATTTCAACCTATGCGCCGAAACGTTCTGCCTAGTGCTGGCAGCCAGGGCACCAGTAAAACGGGCGCGAAGATAGCGTGGTTTTTTCAATGATGCTGCCACACCGTTCGCACTTCTCACCATCACGATGAAAAACCTTAAAGCTGAACAGCGCCCCGTGATGTTTATTCTCATCAACCTGACCACGCGTTTTGTACGAGAGGCGCGGGATATCCAGTAGCGCGTGCGACAGCGCATCCAGTTGTGTCGCGTTAAGTTCTTTCGCTTTATGATTTCCGGTCAACCCAACCTGCCAAAGGATCTCCACCCGCAGATAGTTGCCCAGCCCCGCCAGAAACGCCTGATCGAGCAGTAATCCGGCAAACTGACGGTTACGAAAGCGCAGCGACAATAACCGTTCTTTCACCCCTTCCGGCGTCAGATTCGGGTCGAGCACATCGGGGCCGACCCGTTGTAAGAACGGATGCGTAGTCAATTGTTCCGGCGTCAACATCTCAATATCCGAGGCGCTATAAAGCAGAATGGTTTTGTCGGCCGTTTGCAGTTTTACCCGCAACACCCGCGTGGTCTGCGGCTCTTCGCCGGTATCAACCACTCGCCAGACACCGTAGAGTTGGTTATGGCTATAAAGCGTTAACCCGCCGGAGAAATGGGTCAGCAACGCTTTTCCGCGCGTTTCCACATGGGTGACGTGTTGACCAATAAGTTGTGATTGATAAGTTTTTAACTGCGGGAAGGCAAACCAGACATCGGTCAGTGGTTTGCCTTTGATCGCCGCCTCCAGGTTATCCGCTGCACGGCGGATCTCCGGGCCTTCAGGCATGGTGATTTCCTTTTTTCGTTCTTTATTCAACGGGATTATGCTGCAACCATAATCCCTTTTTCGGCAAATGCAGATCGTAGCCGGCGGGCGAATGCCAGTGCATGCTCACCGTCGCCATGCAAACAGACTGTCTGTACTGTTACCGTCGCCCATTCGCCAGTGATACTCTTCACTCTGCCGTGTTGCACCATCTCCAGCGTTTGCCCCAACGCCTGTTCTTCATCTTCAATCAACGCGCCTGGCTGGCTTCGCGACACCAGCGAGCCGTCAGCCTGATATCCACGATCGGCAAACACTTCCTCACGCGTTGTCAGGCCATATCGCTTGCCTGCACGAATCAGTTCGCTTCCTGCCAGTCCAACGAGAATCAATGCCGGATCGCAAGCGTAAACCGCTCTGGCGATGGCGTCTGCCAGTTGTGCGTCTCTCGCCGCCTGGTTGTACAGCATGCCATGGGGTTTGACGTGACGCATCACACCACCTTCACCACGGGCAATCGCCGCCAGCGCGCCAATCTGATACAACGTCTGGGCGTAAACCATTTCCGGCGGCAGTTGCATGGCGCTGCGTCCAAAGTTTTCCCTGTCGGGGAAACTCGGGTGCGCGCCAATCGCTACACTATTTTTTATTGCTTCACGCACGCAAGCCTGCATAGTTTGCGCGTCGCCTGCATGAAATCCACAGGCAATATTGACTGAGGAAACCAGCGTTAATAGCTCAGCGTCACTGGCGCAGCCTTCACCCAGATCGGCGTTCAGGTCAATTTTCATTGTGCAGCCGCCACGCTAATTGTTCGAAATAACGTTGCTGATCCTGCCGCGCTTTTAGTGCCTCTTCCAGTGAACACTGGACAAAATGAATCGGCTGTCCGAGTGGAATTTGCGCCAGATGGTACATATCGGCCTCAATGATACAGGCAATGCGCGGATAACCGCCGGTCGTCTGTGCATCATTCATCAACACAATCGGCTGACCGTTATGCGGCACCTGCACCACGCCCGGCAGCAAGCCGTGAGATAACAACTCGCGGGATGTATTACGCTTTAAGATTTGCCCCTGTAAGCGATAGCCCATCCGGTTACTTTGCGGGCTAAGCTGCCAGGGCGAACGCCAGAATGCATCCTGCGAGGCGCGATCGAACTCATGGTATTCCGGCCCCGGTAAGGCGCGAATCCGGTTACCCCACAGCAACTGTTTAACGCCTTGCGCTTCCATAAAATCACGCTTCGCTTTGCCGATGGGGAGTCGGTCTCCATCCTTCAGTAAGCGCCCTTCCAGCCCGCCAATCCCTACTTTGAGATCGGTACTGCATGATCCCATCACTGGCGGAACATCAATACCGCCCGCCACGGCCAGATAGCTGCGTACACCATGTTGTGGGCGTTTAAGCGTTAAACGCTGACCTGCTTTCATCGGCAAACGCCAGCCCGTCCAGACGGCGTTATCATCCAACCGAGCTTCGCAACCCGCGCCTGTCAGGGCAAACCAGCCGTCGCGTTCAAATTCAACCGTTAACTGACCGAGCGTGATTTCCAGTGCCGGAGCGTTAGCATCATTACCCACCAGCAGGTTAGCAATGCGCAGCGCAGGCAAATCCAGCGCTCCACAGTGGCTGATACCCGACTGGCGAAAGCCGTGACGACCGCCATCCTGAACAGTGGTGTACATCCCCGCGCGAATAATCTTCAGCATACTCCCTCCTTCTGCGGCACAAAGCGCACGCTGTCTCCAGGACGTAATAAGATAGGCTCGTCACGGGTCGGGTCAAACAAACTGAGCGAGGTATGACCAATCAACTGCCAACCGCCCGGCGTTGCCACCGGATAAACACCCGTTTGCGATCCACCGATCCCGACAGACCCCGCCGGAACAAGCAAGCGCGGTTCTGCGCGTCGTGGCGTGTTTAGTTGTTCCGGCAAACTCCCGAGATACGGGAAGCCCGGTTGAAAACCTAAAAACCAGACCACGTATTCCACGGAGGAGTGCAATTCAACAACCTGTTTTTCGCTCAACCCACAATGCGCCGCAACCACCGACAAATCCGGCCCGCCTGCGCCACCATAAACCACCGGGATTTCGATAAAGCGTGACTCTGGCTCCAGTGCCTCACTCTCCTCCCACCAGCGTTGCAAACGCTCTATAGCATCCAGCGCCAGCGACTCCGGATTACGTAAAATCACCGTGATATTGTTCATGCCGGGAATGGCTTCAACCACATTCGGCATATCCACCAGACGCTGGGCCAGTCGCCAGATACGTTTCTGGCTTGCCAACGTCACTGGCGGCTCCAGCTCCAGCACTACCGCCGTTTCGCCTAACAGATAACAACGCGCTCGTTGCACTTTCGATCCCTCTGATTATTCGTTATGCAGGATTAGGAATATCAATAAAGGTCACATCAAGATCGGTATTTTCATTCAACCACTCGCTTAACGCGCGAATACCACCGCGTTCAGTAGCATGGTGCCCCGCAGCATAAAAATGCAATCCCTGCTCGCGGGCAGAATGAATGGTTTGTTCAGAAACTTCGCCAGTAATAAAAGCATCCACGCCACAACGCGCGGCGCTATCGATAAAACTTTGCCCGCCCCCCGTGCACCAGGCGACGCGCTGTACCACCTCCGGGCCGTTGTCGCCACACCACAACGGCTTGCGTCCCAGACGCGCTTCAATCCACGAGGCAAGTTCCAGCCCCGGCACCGGCATCGTCAGTTCACCCCACGGCACAAGTGGTTCGATCTCACCCATTACCGTAATCCCCAACAATGCCGCTAACTGCGCGTTATTGCCCAGTTCCGGATGCGCATCCAACGGCAGATGCCAGCCATACAGGTTGATGTCATTCGCCAGCAAGGTTTTCAAACGGTTACGCTTCATGCCGCGAATCACCGGCGATTCGCCTTTCCAGAAGTAGCCGTGATGCACGATCACCGCATCAGCCTCAAGACGCACAGCTTCATCGAGCAGCGCCTGGCTGGCGGTGACGCCGGTAACAATTTTTTGCACCGTCTCCTGGCCTTCCACTTGCAAGCCATTCGGCGCGTAATCACTTATCGCCGCGCTGTTCAGTTTCTCGTTAATCAGTTGTTCCAGTTCGGTGTTTTTCATCTTCGCGCCTTCTGTATTCTGATAGCTACACCGTTAACATAGCGTTACCTCGCCTGTTCGTCGATAGCCAATCTTTTGACATATTAAGAAACAAACACACCGCCAAAAGACGCAAATTGTTTATCTCGCCACGCCATAGTTCATGTATATTTATGCAAACAGACAGCATATTGCATAAATAATCAGATCTGTTTCAAGGTTTTAACTTTAAAGAAACACACGCACGCCACGCAACTATTACGTGGTGTCGCATCCAACCGCGGAATTATTATGAATAAACACGCATCACAGCCGCGCGCTATCTACTACGTTGTCGCGCTACAAATCTGGGAATATTTTAGCTTCTACGGCATGCGTGCCCTGCTGATTCTCTATCTCACTAACCAACTGAAATACAACGATACTCACGCTTACGCGTTATTCAGCGCCTACTGTTCGCTGGTGTATGTCACGCCGATCCTTGGCGGTTTCCTCGCGGATAAGGTTCTCGGCAACCGCATGGCAGTGATGTTGGGGGCGTTGTTGATGGCGATCGGGCATCTGGTGCTGGGTGCCAGCGAAATCCACCCGACATTCCTTTATCTCTCGCTGGCGATTATCGTCTGCGGCTATGGCCTGTTTAAATCTAACGTCAGTTGCCTGCTAGGTGAACTCTACGAGCCAACCGATCCACGTCGTGATGGCGGTTTCTCGCTGATGTATGCGGCGGGTAACGTGGGTTCTATTATCGCACCTATCGCCTGCGGTTATGCCCAGCAAGAGTACAGTTGGGCAATGGGCTTTGGCCTGGCTGCGGTTGGGATGATCGCCGGGCTGGTTATCTTCTTATGTGGCAATCGTCATTTCGCTCATACCCGCGGCGTTAACAAAGAGGTGCTGTGTGCGAAAAACGTTCTCCTGCCAAACTGGGGATGGCTGCTGGTTCTGCTGGTCGCAACGCCTGCACTGATTACCGTATTGTTCTGGAAAGAGTGGTCGGTTTACGCCTTAATTGTCGCCACTATCATTGGTCTTGGCGTGCTGGCAAAAATTTATCGCAAAGCAGAAAACCAGAAACAGCGTAAAGAGCTGGGGCTGATTGTCACTCTTACCTTCTTCAGCATGTTGTTCTGGGCCTTTGCACAGCAGGGCGGCAGTTCAATCAGCCTTTATATCGACCGTTTCGTTAACCGCGATATTTTTGGTTACACCGTTCCGACCGCCATGTTCCAGTCGATTAATGCCTTTGCCGTGATGCTGTGCGGTGTGTTCCTGGCGTGGGTCGTAAAAGAGAGTGTCGCGGGTAATCGTACCGTGCGCATCTGGGGGAAATTTGCACTTGGCCTCGGCCTGATGAGTGCCGGATTCTGCATTCTGGCCTTAAGTGCCCGCTGGTCTGCAATGTATGGTCACTCTTCTCTGCCACTGATGGTGCTGGGGCTGGCGGTGATGGGCTTTGCCGAACTGTTTATCGACCCGGTTGCCATGTCGCAAATTACACGCATTGAAATCCCCGGCGTGACCGGTGTATTAACCGGCATTTATATGCTGCTTTCTGGCGCGATTGCCAACTATCTGGCAGGGGTCATTGCCGATCAGACATCGCAAGCTTCGTTTGATGCTTCCGGGGCGATCAACTACTCCATCAATGCATATATTGAAGTGTTCGATCAAATCACCTGGGGTGCGCTGGCTTGTGTGGGGCTGGTACTGATGATTTGGCTGTACCAGGCGCTTAAGTTCAGAAACCGTGCGCTGGCGCTGGAGTCTTAATAAGTCAACACCGGTGCCTGATGCGACGCTGACGCGTCTTATCAGGCCTGGAGTCCCCTGCAATATATTGATTTTGCACTATTTAGTAGGCCGGATAAGGCGTTCACGCCGCATCCGGCATCCGGCATCCGGGCACGATTGCCTGACGCGTCTGTTATTTCCACTTCCTCGCAGCCTCATACGCTGCCAACGTTCGTACTCTCGCTTCTTTGTGATCAACAATCGGTTGCGGATAATCCAGCTTCACGCCTGCTTTCTCCGCCCATTTCCACGGCTCATGCACCAATTTCCCCGGCACATCGCGCAGTTCCGGTAACCACTGGCGGATAAACTCACCTTCGCGGTCAAATTTCTCGCCCTGAGTTGTCGGGTTAAAGATACGGAAATACGGCGCGGCATCAGTTCCGGTAGAAGCCGCCCATTGCCAGCCGCCGTTATTGGCAGCCAAATCACCATCAATCAGTTGCGACATAAAATATCGCTCGCCTTCGCGCCAGTCGATCAACAAATCTTTCACCAGAAAACTGGCAGTAATCATCCGCAGACGGTTATGCATCCAGCCAGTGCCATTAAGCTGGCGCATGGCAGCATCAACAATCGGATAGCCGGTCTTGCCTCCCTGCCAGGCCTTTAAATGCGCGGGGTTACTCTGCCACTGGACGCGATCGGTCCAGGCAATAAACGGGCGATGTTTACACAGCGAGGGGTGATACGTCATCAGATGGCGGTAGAACTCGCGCCAGATCAGCTCATTAAGCCAGACGCTACCCGCCCCGCCCTCCAGTGCCTGCGGTTGCTCTGCCAGCAGGCGATGCAAACACTGACGAGGCGATAATCCTCCCGTGGCCAGGCTGGCGGACAAACGGCTGGTGCCTTCCACTGCCGGAAAATTTCTTTGTTGCTCATACTCTCCGGCACCGCTCTGGCAAAACTGGCGTAATTGTGCAATCGCCGTTTTTTCTTCCACCGGAAAATGCGCTGTGTCGAAAGACTGACGGGGATAATTCAGCGTAATGGATGACGGGGGCGCTATCGATCCGCTACTACGAACTTTTGGTGCAGCGACGCACTCCGGTATCCCTTCCCGCAGCCGTTTCAGCCAGGCATTTTTAAACGGAGTAAAAACTTTGTACATCTCATGATTGCCGGTCATCACCGCGCCCGGTGGCAGGATCACGCTGCCGTCAAATCCTTCACACACCACGTTATGCAACGTTTTCTCAACCAGGGCATCCCGCGCTCGCTCGTTCACCTCGTACTGATAGTTATAAAACAGATGGGTTACGCGGTTTTCCTCACACACCTGTTTAACCATTTCAACGCTGGCGGCAAAATCATCCACTTCATGAAACAACAAGGGAATGCCTTTTTCCGCCAGCATGATTTGCAGTGTATTAAGTTGAGCATTGATAAATTCAGCCTGACGCGGCGACATATTATGCGTCGCCCACTGACGAGGTGTAGCAATATACAGCGCCAGCACGCGTGCAGACGGATTGCGACAGGCAGCCGCCAGCGCCAGATTATCGTGCAGACGTAAATCCTGGCGGAACCAGACCAGATGGGTGGTCATAAAACTCCTGCATAGCGCAAGTTAAAAATACGCGGCCAAAGTTCGAAATAACGCTGCCCTGAAAGCCAGGCGTTAGGATAAAGCGCCATATAGTGTTTGATACGCATCAGCGGCGCAAGAAGAGGCTGCTCGCCACGGCGATAACTGTCGATAAGCGCAGCCAGTTGCTGGCGTTCTGTAGAATCAAGGTACGGGCGAAAATAACCCTGAACGTGCATCAAAACGTTGGTGTGATCGCGCGGGTTGGCGGGGTGAGAAAGCAAAACAATTACGCGTTGGCGATATTCGTTGTAATAGTCATCCAGATTTTGCCACCGGTGAATATCAGCCACAAACGGGCCAAGTTTGCGGTACTCAGGCTGGGAATGAGCCAGAAAGACGAGTTTATAGCGGCTGTGATAATCGAGAAGCGCCCCGCGCGTTAAGCCTCGCTCTTTGAGATTGTGTAACGCATGCAAAGCAAAAATGCGGATAAGGGGGCTGTCATCTAATAGTTGGTGATCCATTACTGCTCCTGAACGGTTTACAGGAGTAAGTGTAGACGATGGGAAATGAGATTTGTGGAGTTAATCCTGTTGTAGGAATGTGTGATGGGGCGTTTAGTGTGCTAAACGAGAATTAAATAATAAAAAGCCGGGAAGATTTTAGGAGCTTTCTCGGCTTTATTTAACTGATTATCTAATTTCCCATTTAATAGAACTATCTAAAGAGGTTAGCGGACAACTTAGAAAATTCTCGCTCCCTATGAAAGCCAAGTTATATCTCATAATATTCTTTCTGCCATAATACAATGAGTAATTTTTACTAGAAAACTTCATTAATTTGCTAAAGTCCTTTGGTGGAATATAGTACCCATTTTGAGAATCCAATACTTCATGCATATCTTGTATTACAATTCTACAAATATTTAAATGGTTATTAGTGAAAAGAGGTGATGAATGAACAGTATCAGTCTCGATAATAATAATCAACTCATCATCATCATAAGTTGTGAGATTAACGCTAAGCTCTTGTCCCTCAAAAGACCAATGATTTAAGGTTGCTTCAGCACAAAGCGATAATAGTAATTTATTATCACTCGAAAAATTTTTCAAAGTCATCCCATTGCCCTCGATTAATAATTTTATCTCTCAGGAAAATATGCCCTTTCTCACCATTAATATTTATATTCAGATGAGGGAATGTCGATTTCCCCACACCTTGCCCCCAGGGCGAAATTACGAAAGTCCGCTCCCCGCAAGGACTGACGCCAGATAGTTTCTGTCCATAGCTGCTTTTCGCATCTTACGTCTTAACCCTGCCTTGAATACCTTATCATTCGTCAAAATATTAATAGCGATGTGCCGTATCCCTGAAAATAATTCTGCTGCATTTCCTCTTCTTATTTTGCAGTCGTCTTCATTCATTACCACGTCCAGACGCCAGTGCAGCTTATTCTCCACGTGCCAGTGATTTCGGATCGCTGTGGCGAACTTCTCTGCGGTTAAATCAGCAGAACTGATATAATATCTGACCGTCATTTCTGGCTCTTTCTTTTGCTCTGCTATTATTGACCGAAAGGAGACTGCCACGCATAATTTCTTCAGCTCTTTCCATTCAAACGTGAAATTAATAAGTTCATCAGGGACATCGCAAACAATGTGAAGACGGAGTTCTTCTCTGCCGTGACTCTTTTCACTAATTGCGTAACTGTCATGCTCTGGATTATTTAATTCTTTCAGTGGAAATTTTTCCTCAAAGGCTTTATTAAGCCGTCCCTGATTTCCTTTTACAGCGAATAAATAATCACCTCCCTGTTTTTGTATCTTCTCTGCAATATCTTTCTGGCACCCCATCGCATCAGTTGTGATAATTTTTCCTTTAATATCCAACATGTTAAGAAGTTCAGGGATAGCTGTGATCTCATTGGATTTCTCATCCGTCTTGATCTGTCCGATGACCAGACTGTGCATTGTTGAGAACGCACTAATGACATGAATCGCTCCCTTGCGGCGACTCTTGTCATAAGAGTGCCGGAGCGTTTTTCCATCAATTGCGATGA
>NZ_KE138675.1:0-1616 GCF_000408325.1 Escherichia sp. KTE52 | reverse complement strand
GAAATATGTTCCATCAATTTTTTAAGTTCCATTTTGTTCTCCTTAATTATGTAAGGAGTATTTGATCATGTATAAGCAATGAAAAACAGCTTTAGATAATAAGGAATATCTTAATTATTGAACATTTAGTGCGAATCATTTAGTACAAAAAAACAGCGTTACGTGATCTTTCCCTGACTGGTCATTGCTTCCGGCAGGCGTTCAGCACCGTGTGGTAGTAATATACCGTGGTTTTCGGCGGGCGCGTGTCCTGCGGTTTAATCACCTGCAGGGTAAAACGATCCCCTCTGGCCAGCGGCTCATAGCTGTCACCGCTGAACCTCTATGACCTTACCCGGGCTGTCTTCACCGCACAGCCGCATCCCGTCCCAGAAAAAACGCCCCCTTTCCGGGGCCGGTTCCGCTTCGCCCTCATCATGCCACCGGTACAGCCGTTTCCCCGTCCGTCGCCCTAGCAGATCGTATCCATACTCCAACTCCACCTTTAGGTACTTTTCTTCTTTGCGTTCATCATCACGGACAGTTTCCCATACCGTGCCTGTCGGGTATTTTAAAATCACTTAAATTTTTTAGATATGAAAACCCTTCGAGTGATTCATTGTATCCACATTTGACAAGATCATTCCTTAATATTAGCAGTAATTTATTCCACTCACTGATAAAAATATCAATAGGTATATTCAATGAATACAAATTATCACTATCACCACTACTATCATCTAAAAATGAAACTGTAATCCACTTTGCTTTAATATTTAACATATTAGCATCTATGACAAAATCCCATATAGCTGTAAAAGTACTTGATAAAAATGAAACTGAAAAAAAATTTTTATTCCTGTCCGTTAAGGCGTTTAACATTCGAATAATGTCATTATACATTTCACTAATATCACCTTTCCGATCTAAGCGCGTAATGTGTTCATTCCAATTTAAAACAATATCATGCGTATATTCAACATATATAGATTCGATTGCTTCAGATACACTTATATCCTCCTCATCCTTTTCTCCCAATACAAAGTCATCTAATACTTCTATTGAAAACATATTACCTCCAACACCCGTTCAACAAGAATAAAAAGGTCTTAAATTTAATCAGTATATATAGGCTCAGCGGTTTTCGAGTTTATTGGGAATCCGTGAAAAGTACCATCGCCATTATTACGAACGCGAATTTTATCTGGGATATCAATTGTTCCATCAGGATTAAATACAACTGACGAATGATCTGAATTTATTGGAAAATCTTTCATTTCCCCTGGCTGTAATGTAGCTGCTTTTTCGCCTGCATATTTTAAATCTCTTTTACTTCCCCATTTACCTTGAGGTAGTGGTGCCCTACCTGTTTTTCTGGCTTGATCTTCCGCTCTTTTTAGAGCGTCATTTTGCGTCCATTTTATACCATGAGCTTTACCCCTCAAATATCCATTTTCAGGTTTCAAACAACTCAAACCCAGAGGATCGATCCAACTTACTGGATTAGGCGCATAAGCATATAAGTTTAGCCCGCCCCTTAAGCCTATCGGATCCGTTACTATGAACCGCCCGACATCCGGATCATAGTAACGGTGCAGATTGTAGTGCAGCCCCGTTTCCCTGTCGAGGTACTGTCC
>NZ_KE138674.1:0-1608 GCF_000408325.1 Escherichia sp. KTE52 | reverse complement strand
GAAATATGTTCCATCAATTTTTTAAGTTCCATTTTGTTCTCCTTAATTATGTAAGGAGTATTTGATCATGTATAAGCAATGAAAAACAGCTTTAGGTAATAAGGAATATCTCAATTATTGAACATTTAGTGCGAATTATTTAGTGCAAAAAAGCAGCGTTACGTGATCTTTCCCTGGCGGGAAATTATCTCCTACAGCCTGTCGGAAAGGCCGGTGATGGAGATGGTGAATACGATGCTGCACGATGCATTCTCAGTTCTCGGACCGGAGGATGCACCGTTGCTGCACACGGATCAGGGCTGGCAATATCGAATGGCAGGCTATCAGGCAAAGTTAAAGGCTCATGGAATAACACAAAGCATGTCGCGCAAGGGGAACTGCCTGGATAACGCAGTGATGGAGAACTTCTTCGGCACACTGAAATCGGAGTGTTTTTATCTGAACAGGTTCAGCGATCTGAATGAACTGAGGAAGGCGATAGAGGACTATATCCATTATTATAACAACGAGCGGATCAGCCTGAAATTAAAAGGCCTGAGTCCGGTAGAATACCGAACCCAGACCCTGAAAGCCGCTTAACATGAACTGTCCAACTTTATGGGGTCAGTCCAGATTTAATCTGCCTTTCCCGGCGATTAAGAAAGAGAAATATACTCCTCACTTTATTAATTATCTTACACAGAAACTATATAAAAAATCAGGATGCTCCATGCCGTAAAATATTTCGTGATCTATAAAATAAAAACCGAAGCTACACATTTCTACATTAAAACATTCAGGATAAATCTTCAAATGCTCTTTTATTAAAAAATCTAATAGCTGAGATGATTTTAAGATGACACCATAATTCCCTTTCTTTGTTCTATTAAACGGGTAAAAAAACAACAATTCTCCTGATGGAATACCACCTTTAAATAATTCATAGTATAACGTTTCTAACGCTTCAGTTAAAGAAGAAAACCCCTCCCAGTCAACGTTGCAACGGATATAGTTAACATCAACACCACTTTTATAAGCTTCTGCATGAATACAAACAGCTTCGCTTATAGGATTAATATGTAAGAATGGTAAAGCATTGTTAATAATCGCGGAGAATTCTGCATTATTTAATTCTCTAATATTTTTCATTTATTTACCTGTAATTCTATATATATCATCTTCCAAAAAATATTTGGCATTATGTATCACCTTGTTATCAGCGTTTTTTATTTGAATTTTAATGTGTGGAGGCTCAAAACCACCACTTGAAGATTTATGTCCTGTATTTGCCACCTCAATAACGACTTTATTTCCTTTTGCATCTACACCATCGAAATAATGGCTAATATTACCAAAACCATCCGAATTATTTTTTCTCAATGTGGCTTTATATCTTGAAATGTTATATCTGGCAACATAATCAAAGTCACGTTTATTCTTTAATAACCGAGAAAACATTCCCGGAGAACGCTCAAAATTACGATATTCAACGTTACCAACCTTTCCACAAGATAGCCCAAGAGGATCAATGTGGTTTACTGGATTCGGCGCATAGGCATAGAGATTTATCCCACCCGCCAGCCCTATCGGATCCGTTACTATGAACCGCCCGACATCCGGATCATAGTA